>NZ_CAKSNX010000050.1 GCF_934476685.1 uncultured Ruminococcus sp. | reverse complement strand
TCCGACATCATATCAATAAAATCTCTCACATTCTGCGGAACGACCTTGCCGTAAAGCTGATCCGCATACTTTTCAAGTTCCGCCGCAAGAGTTGTGTTTTTCTGCTCCAGATACATTTCTATCGCAGACAGCTTTTCCTCATTGACCGATATTGAAATTGACTTCTTCAAAGCAACATTCCTCCCATCTCAAAATCCCCCGACTCATCTTCTTCAAGTTCTTCATCAGAAAATTCTTCGCTGATATCTTCTGTAAGCTGCTGTTCCGACTTAACAGTAATAGCAGAATACAGTTCCTGACCCCTGCCTGAGATCGCTCCGTAGGAAGTGATCTCGCCCTCCTTGCGTCCCAGAACACTTTGACCAAAGTCGTGCAAGTCTATATCTTCCAGAACAGAATTATCAAAGTTTGTAGGAAGATTTTTCGCCAGATAAGCCTTTCCGAACTCGCTTTCATCGGAAATAAACATATCAAATTCGTACTCCGACAGATGTTCAATGCAGTCCATAGTATCGGAAATATCACATATTTCCTCGCTCTCTGTGACCGCTTTCAGTTTTACAAAATCGTGATTTGAAAGTTCTGACAGCCTTTGAGCAAGAACATTCAGTTCGTCAATTCTGCGCATATCGCCAAACGATTCCTCTGTGATCGAAGGAATAGCCGACTGAAAATCATAATAGACCATGTCCTGAACTCTGCCTATGCAAAGGTCTTTTGCAATGTCGTTCAGATTTTCTTTATCGCAAGGCAGGGACAGCCATTGGGCAAACTGCTCGGTGGATTCATCATTTGCCGGCGCAGGCGCGATCAGCAGACGGAAAAAGCACTTATCCGGCTCGCCGATCTCAATATTCATATCCGGTCTCTCATAGCAGGACGGTACACAGTAATAGCTGTCCGCAAACATACCGCCGTCACGCTCGCACATAATTTGTCCGATATGCTCACGGTCGAGCAGTTCCAACATCTCATCGGAACAGTCCTCCAATTCACACAGCATATCGTTCTCAATTGCCATTTCGCCGAGTTCGTGATAATCTTCGCAAGGGAAAGCAGGAACAGAATCCAGACCGTATGTCATCAAAAGCATATCGTCAAAGCTGCTTTCGGGATTGGCTTTCAGCAGACTTTTAAACGCCTCTGCCTCCGGATATTCCAGCTTTTCATACCTTTCGGCGAACAGGTTAAGCTTGTAAATATCCGCTGAAAATTCTTTACCACACAGGCTTTGCGGCAGCTCTGTGTTTCCAAATTCGGACAGTCTGAACAAAACCTCGCGGCTCTGAAACTTTCTCAGCCTGTCAAGCGTATCACGTATTTCAAATACACTCATTGGGAAGTCCTTTGCTAAAGTGTAATTGCCGTCTTTTAAATATATTTTCATTTAACATCACTCCGTTTCTTCATTTGATTCTTCTGTATTTTCTTCCGTCACATTATTGATTGTATCGTCTATAATAAATTAGACAGAAAACATTTAGCCGTGGTATAATAGAAAAAAAGGAGGAAAATAAAATGGC
>NZ_CAKSNX010000049.1 GCF_934476685.1 uncultured Ruminococcus sp. | reverse complement strand
TGTTCTTCTCCATTGTAACTTTTTTACGGGCGGAGGGCAAGGAGAAGTTTACGCAAAAGTCCCGCCAGCCACATCCGGCTGACCGTTGACACCATATAAAAAAAGTGCTACATTCCGGATATCGTTTCGTTCCGTCGAAATGTAACACAAAAAAACAAAATTCCCTGACTTTCCGGGGAATAAAAAAGAGCGCGAGACGGGAATCGAATTATATCGCTGTCCGCAAACCCAGTAAATACAAGGAGAAAAGCATCCCACCTACCAAGTGTCTACAACCAGCCTACAACGCATTTCTAATCTTCCGACATCTTTATTAACCCGATAGTCAATTTTATTATTACAATGTTCTGAACTCATGAATCAAGTAAATAAACAGTGTGGGAAATAGTCTTGAAATATATCTTACCAATCTACTTCGATATATATTGAAAATACCTGTCCATCTGGAATTTTTATTTCCTTTGTTGTACCCCAAAATGAATTATATTTTTTCTCAAATTTATAATTTGGAATTATCTCTTCTCTGACAACAAATTTTGAAAATCCCTCTTCGGTTAATCTTTTTCTAATTGTTGCCAATATTACTGAGCTATCCAATGCCCCAACTCTATAGCGACAACCATAATTTTTATCAGCAATATACCCGTCATTATCATATTCCTCATAAAAACCCGCCAAATGCCTTATTCCTCTTTGATGTTTTCCGGCAACGTCATTCAAAATACAATCAACTATTTTTGAAGCAAGTTCTTTTTCTGCCTTTTTTTGTTCTTTTTCTTTTACTTGCTTTTCATCATATTCTTTTAATTTTTGTACAAACGGCACCTTTTGTTTGTCCATGAATATATTGTCTATTTTTTCTAATCCCAATTTAGCTGTTGCATTTTCTATATCAATATCTAATACTTTATTGAAATATTCTTTTGCCTTGGAATAATCTTTCTCGTTAAAAAACTGTTCTGCACGCAAAAGAAGATTTTCAACGCTTGCAATTCCATCTACCTTATTTTTACAAGATTCAATAAGAATTTTTGTTCCGCAATATCTACAAAATCCTATTTCTCTAGAGTCATCAAGTTCAATATCAGCACTACAATTAGGGCATTTTAACTCAATCATATTGTTCTCCTTTGCTCTTTATAATGTATATATTATAAAATATTTCGCATTTTATTTAAAGAGATTTTCGATATTATATATTTCTTTCGAACGTGATATGAGTTATTTTAATTTCTAATTCTTTATCTTTTACTTTTTGGGTTTTACTAAGTTTTCACTGTATAAATAGCAATACTACCCTTTAATATGGTAACTATATGTGCCCACACTCCAACAGATGCAAATGTTGGAAGTTCAGGTGGACGGAGCGGATGGGGAGCCACCGAGAATCAATGGTGTTGCATCCAAGTGCCACGGCGCATTATAGCTCAGGGTTACTATTCCCCCGAGCTATCCTTCTTTCCCAAACCCTCTCAAACCGTGATAAACACTAATCATTTTCCCATTTCCCAATTTATTAGAAAGGCGTTGTAAAATCGGTTGTCTACAGCTTCATGCAGACACAAAAATAGCGGAAACCTTGTAAAATCAAAGCTTCTGCTACAAATAAAAAGAGCGCGAGACGGGAATCGAACCCGCGACCCCCTCCTTGGCAAGGAGGTGCTCCACCGCTGAGCCACTCGCG
>NZ_CAKSNX010000048.1 GCF_934476685.1 uncultured Ruminococcus sp. | reverse complement strand
GGTTATCTCTCTCCTGTTCAATTCAAAGCTTCCCATTCGGCTAAATAATTTCTGTACTATTTGGGGTTGACAATACATGATGTATCTTCACGTCGATGTTAGCCGCAGACAGCACGGAAATATTGGTCGGTTCTACGCTGAAAAATGCTATCTCAGCTTTATCGGATTTTACTCCGTATTTAGAAAAGCGTTCAAGACCGATAAGACCCTGAACGCTGTTTTTGTTATTCTTCATTAATTTTTCCTCCATAAAAATAATTGCTGTGAGGTTATGAAAAACTTCACAGCATTAAAAATATAGTCTATGATCGAAGTTTCGTCGACCCGAAGAGAGAGAAACGCAAAGCAGGCGGTCGCAGCAAAGGGCAGGACGTTCCAGAAGTTCACCAGAATCACAACCGACAGAATTATTCCGCCGCAGATTATGATAAAATCCCGAACGCTCCAGAACCACAGCTTTACGTTTGCTCTCAGGTTTTCGGGGTAGATGTAGGTTTTCATTTTGCTCCTCCTTTCAGCATACCGACCGCTTTAGCCCCCATAGAAACAGTATGACTAACACTCATCATATTGACTCTAACGCTGGTATCAAGCCCGTACATCTGAGCTATCCTCGGCACTTCGTTAGCCGACAGGCATATCCCCACCGCAAGCAATGGGTGCTGAGTGTACGTCAGAAGTCCGATATACAATATCGTTGTCTGCAAAAAAGCCGTCAGGCAAGTGGCGATGACCTGCTTGCACCAGCTGTAAAATCCGTCTGTGTAGCCCCTCGGAACTCCGAACATATACAAGCTCCCGACAGCTATCTGGCAAAGCATTATGCCGCCTCGTTTGATGTTTGCAAACACAACTTTCACCGTGCAGTAACCGAATAAGATCATAAAAAAGAGACTGAACAGCGAAATATCTGAGGCAAGAGCAAATATGACCGCAAGTCCTGTGTCCGCCATCGTGTCGCTTGTTCCGGATATGAAATTTCCAAGCAGTTCAGCTGCAAATGTGCCCTGCATATTGACGCAGAATGAATAAAGCCTTTGCGGAACGACCGTAACAAGACTTGCCGCCATAAAGCCTTTCAGTACATTTATGCAGGTGTTCTTGATGTTTGCCTGCCCCGATTCATAAGCGACAGCCGTATCGAACACAGCCACAATAAGTCCGCAGACAAAAAGCATCCACGCAAAACTGCCAAACAATCCGACAAACACCTGTACCCAGGACAAAGCAAAAATATCCGTTGCAGTTTCGTTAATAAATGTGAAGAGTTCCGCTATCAGTCCATACACCTTATTGAATATCCATTCAAACATAATATCCCAAATAGCGTCGCTTATCGCATCAGCGGCAGCACCAACTGTGTTGTCCCAGAGCGATGAGATACCGTCGCTTATCCAGTCAATGGCGTCTGAGATCCATTCAAACATCCGCATCACCTCCTGCCTTTGCTATCTCTCCCTTTACTCTGTACAGCGAGCTGCGACGTCCGCCTTGGATATGATAGCGAGGTATCCGTTCTAACAATCCACGGTTTTCAAGTTCCGTAAATGCACGATACACCGTGCTTTTGTGTATGCTCAGATCTTCTGCTATCCTTCTTACAGAGGGAAAACATTCTCCGTTTTTGTCCGCACGGTTTGCCAAATAGCAGTACACAGCCACCGCCTTGTGGCTTAGTCCTAAGTCGTAGATCCTTCTTGGAAATATCAATATGCATCAGCT
>NZ_CAKSNX010000047.1 GCF_934476685.1 uncultured Ruminococcus sp. | reverse complement strand
TGTAGTGCTGTACTACGGCGAAGAACAGATGTTCAAGCGTGGCAACTTGTCGAGAGTTATCAATAATGACTAAAAACAGAGATTATGGAAACGAATTATTTGAAGGAGCAGTTTCGCAAGGATATATTGAAGGAAGTTGAAGAATACATCGGCTATGTTTATAGCGATGACACTCACTTTGAAGACAAACTTATAGTTAAAGAGTTTGATTATTCCGTGTCGCATGGTAGACGCTCCTATAAAGAGCAGGAAAAAGGATATGACTATTTTGATATGTCAGACCTTATCAAGATGTCAGGTACGTTTACTTTTGAGGCAGACCCAATAGGAATAGAGTGTGTGGTGTTGCACTATTTCCCGAATGAGAAAGTAGATAAGTTTGTGAAGGACTTGGAAACATCTATGCTCGATTTTGTCAAGAATCATGGGTATAGCAAAGAAGCAGAAATTAGCTTCCCTATTGATACATTTAAAGTGTATGTGGATTGTCCTTCTGAAATAGAGGTAACAGTAGCAACGGAAGAGGAACTTGATGATGAAGAAAGTTTGGTAGCTTGGGAAAGCAGACCATTGCGACCATATATGAGGAACACGAAAAAAAACGGGTTTGTTGCCTATGAACGCAATGTGAGAAGACTTGCTGCAGAAATGAGTTTGGAGTATGATTTTTTTAAATGATTAAACTATGGGACTGCAATTTAGAAGAAGCATAAAGATAGCTCCAGGGATTAGAATTAATTTCGGAAAGAAAAGTACCAGTGTTAGTGTCGGACCTCGTGGAGCTAAGGTAACAATGGGTACAAATGGGACACATGTAAGTGCTGGCATACCTGGGACAGGAATATATTACAGAGAGAAAGTTTCTGGAAAAGGAAATAAACAAAACATTCAATCAAGACAAATGCAACAAGGAGTACCAGAAAGAACAAAAGGTGAAAACACAACGTATGGAGTGATATTCGCAATTATCGCAATTGCTTGTTTTTTAGGAGCAGTGTTTGCATCGCTTCAGTCAATCGGTAGAGTGTTAATAGGTGGCATTGGTGCTTTTGCTTTGTTATGTTGTGTAATGTTTCTAACGGTGAAAAGTTCTGATAAAAATGTTGAAAAGCACAGACTTGTTCCGAATCCTGTAGCGTTTGTTTTAGGATTATTGATAATAATTGGATGCATCGTGATATATGTTTGGTCGACTGGATGGGAATGGACAGGACATAGCAAAACAAATATTTATATAAAATATGACTTCAATTGGTTAAAGTACATATTATATCCGATATTGATATTTGTAGGTATCATAGGAGCTATGATAACAAAATTAGGACTTAAAGATGAGAAATAAGCGAAGTTTACGGAAAACCTCTTTAAGGTAAAGTTTGTGGATGTTCCTTGTTCAGGAGCATCCCTTTTACATATACACCTCAATCCCATTCACCTCAAATATACACACATCGCGAAGCTGCCGGATTTCGTTGGAGTCCAGCAGCTTCATTCGCCTTGTGCCTTTGTAGAAGTCATATTTGAGGGAGATGCAGCGGTGCCAGGACTGGATTTCACCGCTGCGAGTCCATAGACGGATGTCGATGGGCTCGGGACTGGAGAGGATTTTGCGGAGGGTGGTGATGTGGATGGATTGCATAGCGATGTGGATTAATCGAAGGTGCGGTAGAAAGGATCATCGAAGATGTTGTTGCCGTAGTCGATGGTGATTGGGAAATGGTGGCTGCTGTACTTGTACTTGAACTTGATGCTGTTCGTGGCGTTGTCGGCATCGGAGATTTCACTGTTTATGTCAGTGATGGTGATGGGTGCCAGGGCACCACCTATCTCAACGATGTTGACATAGCGAGAAAGGAGGAGCTGGGAGAAGTGCTTGGCTTCCTCGAAGGTAAGCATCGAGGATTCCACGTCATA
>NZ_CAKSNX010000046.1 GCF_934476685.1 uncultured Ruminococcus sp. | reverse complement strand
AATCCAGATGCATTACGGAAATTACCGATACGTTTTCCTAATGCAGAATAATCTAATGCCATGTGTGGTCCTCCTTATGAATCCCGCATAAGGCAGTACGATTATCCCGCATGAAAATGCACATAGCAACTGGTTATAGAAGAATTTAAGACCGCAAAAGATCACACCCCTATCTGCTGTGTGGTCTTAGGCTATTTTGCCACCTATCAGGTGGCAAAAAGGATAATGTGCCACCCAACAGGTGGCAGTCAAATCGTCATGCAATCCTTATAATATAAATGTAGAAAAGACTGCACATGGAAAGGAACGATGATGACGAGCAAAGGAGAAAAAGGGATTCTTACATTATATAGTGATGTACAGGCGACTTCTGTTCGTTGGCTGTGGTATCCGTTCATAGCAGTTGGGAAGATCACATTGCTGCAAGGCGACCCCGGCGATGGTAAGTCCACAATGATGATGAATCTGATAGCAGAGTTATCCAAAGGCGGAAAGCTGCCGGATGGCAAAGTAGTTGGATTATCGCAGAGGGTCATTTACCAATGTTCAGAAGATGGTGTGTCAGATACCATCAAGCCCCGGCTGGAAAAGTGTGGGGCAGATTGTGGGAATGTGGCTTTTATAAATGAAGAAACATACAGTGGTCTGACGCTGGATGATGAACGCATCCGGCAGGCTATTATAGAATTCCGGCCGAAACTGGTAGTCATCGACCCGATACAGGCATATCTCGGAAGTGATTCTGACCT
This sequence comes from uncultured Ruminococcus sp., assembly GCF_934476685.1. Classification (GTDB taxonomy): domain Bacteria; phylum Bacillota; class Clostridia; order Oscillospirales; family Ruminococcaceae; genus Hominimerdicola. The sequence goes on along the minus strand of NZ_CAKSNX010000046.1, from coordinate 1,576 downwards.
TCAGATCGCAGGCAGAGCCAGAAAGCTGATGCAGCGTCTTGGTATGTGGGCATCCGTATACGATTGCGCCATTGTGCTCATTGGTCACCTCAACAAAAAAGAGGGGACAAAAGGTTTGTATCGGAGCCTTGGCAGTATTGATGTGGTGGCGGCCGCCCGGAGTGTCCTGCAGGTGGAGCGAGATCCAAAGAACACAGATGTCCGCATCGTCCGGCAGATAAAAAACAGTCTGGCTCCATCCGATGGAGAAATCAGATTTTCAATAACAGCGGAGCAGGGCTTCCAATGGCTGGAATGTGAAATAGTACAGGACCCGGTAGCAGAGCCGGAAACACCAGTATTTGAATCAAAGTCTGAAAAAGCAGCCTACCTGATTAAGAAGCTGCTTTCAGAAGATGATATGAGATCCAGAGAAATCTATATGCGGTTGAGTGATGAAGGTATTAGCCGCAGAACAGCAGAAAACACAAAGAAAGAACTCGGCATCCGAAGTTATCGGAAGATGCGCCAGTGGTATTGGAGCATAAAACCGGGAGAATGAGAGGAACTATAGAATGGGCAGTGGAACAGAAGCGATAGATCGTAAGCAGAGGATTAGGGACCGATATAGAGGCGTGGATACTTCCGAACTGGAGGTTATCCCTGCCAAAGCAGTGGAGGGGCTTGGAGAAAGCACCTCTATTCGTCGTGTCGCTGCCTATGTACGTGTTTCCACTGACAATGATGAACAGACCTCCTCGTATGAGCTTCAGAAAAATTATTATACGGACTACATTAAGGCACAGCCCGGCTGGGAGTTTGTTGGCATTTATGATGATGAAGGCATCGGCACACTCATCAAGGTCTGCAAGGAACTGCCGGATGTTCAGTTCATCTTCGCCGGTACCGGTCCTCTGGAAGAGACGGTAAATGGTATTAAGAACATCAAGAACGTTGGCTTCCAGAAAGGCGAGGCACTGGAAAAGCTCATCCGTGAGGCACGGTTCTCCATCTACCCGTCTGAGTGGTATGAGAACTGCCCGTTCTCCGTAATGGAATCCCAGATGTATGGCACACCGGTGCTGGGAGCGAACATCGGCGGTATCCCGGAACTGATTCAGGTCGGCAAGACCGGCGAGCTGTTTGAAAGCGGCAATGCCGAAGATCTGAAGAAGAAGATCGAGAAGCTCTGGGGTGATAAGAAGCTGTGCGAGCAGTATAGCAAGAACTGCAAGGACATCAGCTTCGATACCATTGATGAGTATTACGAGAAAATTATGAAGGTTTATAGATAAAAAGAGAGATAGAGGTATTAGAAAAATGGATAATAATAACGACAAGAAACTGAATGGTACGGTCATCGTCACTTATCGCTGCAACGCTCGTTGCTCCATGTGCAACCGTTATAAAGCACCTTCCAAGCCGGAAGAGGAAATCAGCATCGAAACCATCAAGAAGCTGCCGAAGATGTACTTTACCAACATCACTGGCGGCGAGCCGTTCATCCGCACCGACCTGAAAGATATTGTGCGCGAACTGTACAAGAAGTCTGACCGTATCGTTATTTCCACAAACGGGTTCTTTACCGACCGTATCG
>NZ_CAKSNX010000045.1 GCF_934476685.1 uncultured Ruminococcus sp. | reverse complement strand
TGGCTTTGCCGTTGATAGCCTCGTCGCCAAACTTGGTGTTGCCATCGTCTGAAGGATAATAATATCTGAAGAATCCGCCATCCACAGCATACCATTTCACCAAGTCGCCTACTACATGAGCCGAAACCACATAGTCGTCAATGCCCATAACCTTGAAGTCTGCCTTGGCTTGCTGCAATTCTTCGTCGTTTTTGCAATAGCGCACTTCACCTTTCGTTTGTGCTGCCATGTCGCCACGCTTAATCCAATAGCCATCATCGCCTACGGTAGGAGCCAGCGGAGTTTTGATGCCATGCATCACGGTTTCTATAATTGAGCGCGTGCAAGCCTTTGTGCTTAGCGGATTGTTAATTACTTTAAGCCCCTGGGTAGCAAGCAAAGCCAATTTGTCGAGATTGACGGTTTGGCGTGCCATACTTAGACAAATATCGAAGTCGGCAACATCGTCGGGGATATTATTCTCGTCGACCACTACAACATCGCTACTCAAACAATTTGCTGCAGCCAGCAGTATGGCTCTATCCTTATCAACGCTATTGGGCGAAAACACCACATCACGCATAACAGCCAATACCTTCATCACTTTCCCGACTCAAGAAACTGTTCTGCCTTTTCCACATCCGTAGCATGATCCACATCCAACACCTTGCTGAAAGGATAAGCCTTTAGCTTCAATCCTCCTGCCACCAAAGCACGCTGGAAGTTGCGCATACGGCTAACCCCATTCTGCATACACTCTTCGAGTATGCGAATGCAAGGGGCAGTAAGACCATATATACCGCCTGAGATATAACGAATACCGTCTTCATACTTATCGTAGAAGCCGGTAATATCATCAGCAGCATCTGTTGCTACATACAAAGGTTTCTCGTCGTCTATATAATCGGTTACGCCCATCATGCAGTCGTAACCCTGAGCCAATGCTTTTTCAAAGTTTTCTACAAAGGTAGTAATATTTCACGGATTAAGAAAACTTTTTATAAGTTTTTTAGTTTTCTAAACTTTACTTCCTACTGCCACGAACCATAAGTTCGGTAGTATCTATATTACCTGTGCCTCTTACGTTCTTACTCAACGATTTAACAGTTCCTTCGAGGTCGATATTGCCTACTCCGCTCAGCAGACAGTCTACGTGTCCTGCATTCTTAAATTCTACATCGGCATTGCCTACACCAAGCATAGCTATCTTAGTACGATTGGCTGTCAGTTTATCAACTTCCAAGTTGCCAGCACCTTTTACAACAAGGTAAGCCTCATCACACACAATTCTATCAAAATCAATGTTGCCTGCCCCATTAAGCTCAACGTTTAGAGTATCGGTATCAAGAAGATTCTTTGCTTCAAAGTCGCCAGCTCCACGCATGACAACAGAAATCAAATCAGGCGAAGATACATAGATATCAGCCTTCTCTGAGCGATCTACGCGAAACCAGTCTTTCTCGTCTAACGAGAGATATAAGGTTTGGTTTTTCACCTTAGCCTTTACATTATCCACTATACTCTTGCGACCCTTTATCGCAACACCTCCACGCGAAGCCTGCGAGAATTCAACATCGAGTGCGCCATCAAGCACAATCTTATTGAAATAAGGCAGACTCTTTAACTGCTTGGTAACCTTGCAACCATCATAGCTTATCGACTTGCCATTCTTAGCATCCAATCCTTCTTTAGCATTACTTGCATTACAAGCGGCAAAGGCAAACACAAATGCCAAAGCCATCATAATAGAAAATATTCGCTTCATAGTCATAAATATATTAAATGGTTATTAAATCAATTGCTTTAAGAGCTCTATAACCTTATAGACGTAATTTGCAAGAGAATTGTTGCAAGCAAATCAACATTTTTTTCGATTACACCTTTCAAATTAAGCATATAGCCTCGTGAAGCAAAACATATAGCCGCATGAAACGAATGTATTTGTAGCGTATTTTCTTGATACTCGAAATAAAAAACCTATCTTTGAGCAGAAATTAATGATTATAGTTGCGACGGTTTAGCAAGTAGCTTTCATTCAATGATTTAACTAACTTCATTCGCTATCGAAGTTAAACTTCAATCAATCTTTGCTTACTATCAAATGTATCTTTGCTTACTATCAAACCTATTTTTGCTTCCTTTCAAATGTCAATATGATTGCTGTCAAATGTAATTTAATACATCGTTAACTATAACGATAATTGTAGTCCCTATGAAACATCCGTTTATTCATAGATATTTTTAGACGGAGGTATAAAAATGATAGCCAACCACAAGGCATTAACCTACGGTTGGCTATCTGAATTATCTATCTAATAATAGTACGAAAAACCCATTCTTAGTTCTCTTCAAACTTCTTCACAGCTCTGAGCTGATGACGCATGTTGCTAAGAAGCTGCTGACTCTCCTGCAAGAGGTTGAGGTAAACCAATCCTGCCTGCAAATTCTGAGTATTAGAGGTCTGCATGCGGTCGATATGCCGCTTACGAACTACTG
>NZ_CAKSNX010000044.1 GCF_934476685.1 uncultured Ruminococcus sp. | reverse complement strand
TGCGAAAGGTACCGAAGGGGGCAATGATTCAGGCAACAGAAAATGGATTGGTTTGGTATCTCTAATACGACAGATTCCAGTTTGTATGGCTATTCTAACTCTCCCTTTTCCCTTTTTTGTTCAGGCTCATCACGCAAACTTTCAAGATAATCGTCAATCGTCTGATTTGCCTTATCCAAATCAGCATACTCTTTTTTGAGGTAGCGGTATTCTTCATAGAGTTTTTCCCGTTCCTCATACAACGCCTGCCTTTGACGGTCAAGCATCGTTTCTGACGGAAAGCTTCCGTCCGGATACAATAATTTTAACTGACTTCCAACGCTCTTGTACATCTCCAGTACAGGAGCGTTTTTCTTTGCATAATCTTTTTGTTTCCATGCTGAAAGGGACTTGTACTTGTCATGATACGGTTTACTGTATTGAAATTGTCGGACAAGTTCCATCTGTTCTGACAAAGTGTTTATCTTTTTATCCAGATTTTCAATGCTCTGCGTAATCATTCCACGCCGTGCCATAACGGTCATGGTAGTCGGTTTCAACTCTGATGTGCTGTGAACATTGTAACTTTCAAGCAGATTTATCATCTGGGCTACGTTCTTCATATTCTGAATATCTGCCCAATACTGCAAACCTCTGTTATCAAATTTACTACGGTCAAGAATCATCTTTCTGTGCGATGAAAACTGTCTGATTCTACGCTGAATATTCTCAGGAAGGTAGTAATATCCCAGTGCTTTTGCTCTGGCAAAACGTTGTTGTCCCTGCATACGAAATTTAAGAGAAATCGTGTTTTCTGGTTTGTAAACTGCTTCGATTTCATTTAATCTGCATTTGTCAAGAAAGTCCTCAAACGTATCAGAACGCTGAATGATACAGTCCAGTTCATAGCGAAGTTTTGCCTTCCATGATAAACCCTGCTGCTGTTTTGTCCATTCATAGTGCGAAATTCCCTTACCGATTTCCTCATATGCAACAACAGACAATCCCATTTCCTTGCACACTTCGTCAGAGATCTGACGGATTTTCTTCCATGCAGGATTATGTTTTGTATCCATGAGTGTACCAAACGTTTTGTAATTTTCCATATTGGTTTTGCAGAAAATAATGTGATTATGGATATGGTCTTTGTCCGTGTGCGTAGTAAGAACATATTGATGCTTACCCTGAAAGAGTTTGTCGCAGAGCATCAACCCTGCCTGATGCACCTGTTCCGCTGTTGCTTCATTCGGTGCAAAACTCTGTATGATATGATAACTCAGAACACTCCCTGTATTTCTTCCCATGCTTCTCAGCTTGCTGAACTCGTCAGAAATCTCAGCTGCATTTCCCCAGCAGCCGTATCGGGTAACATATGCTGCTTTAGCAGGATTCATAATATACTGGATGGATTTAGTTTCTGTAACTCGGATTGGATGGATTGAAGTTGTTGCCATATCTTAGTCACTCCCTCCTGCAACTCATAAAGTTCCTGTTTGTAAATACGGCTTGTGGAGTTCACTCTGTGTGCAATCTGATTGACGTTGTTTGCCACACGCATAACCGCCTGCCATGTTTTTTTCAGTTCCTCATGGTCGTATTCGAGATAGATTCCATTCACGACCTGCTGACGAAGATATGCACTGACAGAGGATATTCCTGACAACGCAAAGCGTTTTTCAAGTACCTCCGCTTCTGATTCTGTCAGTCTGATGACATACCGCTTATCCACTTTTTCTGTTTTCATTTTGCTTTGATTTCTCCTTATCATTGACACCATCAGGTGTTTATTCAGAGGGTCTTAGGGATTCTTCCCTAACAAGCGGATGATTGGCAGGCGGTCATTTTCTGACCGTTCGTGCCATATCATCGTTGCTTGCTACTCCAGATCAGCTGTGTCAGCCCATTCTCTTTTCTGCATCGCTTTTCCTCTCATATATCACGCAATTTTTAGAGAGAAACGCAACCGGTTTTCTGCTGTAAATCCGATTGTTTATTGAATATTTACACTTTTCGTTCGTTTTCACATTCAACTACAGGTTTTTCTGAATACAAATATGCTACAATATCCGCAGCATAAATTTATGAAAAGATTGGATATAACATTGAACGTTCAAATATGATTGCGAATACCGGTATTCATGATTCAAGAAGGAGTTCTGAACATGGATTTTACAGACAAATTGGATATACTCTACGCCCGCCGTTCCAGTGAGGACGGCAAAGACGGTGAGAGTATTGAAAATCAGGTTGCACTGCTCAAGCAGTATGCAGCCGACAAAGGGTACTATAACATTAAGATTGTCACAGATGACGGATATACAGGTACGAACTTTAACAGACCCGGCTTTCAGGAAGCCTTTGCTCTCATTCAGCACAGACGTGTTGGACGCTTTATCGTAAAAGATCTGTCACGTCTTGGCAGAAATACAATTGAGGTTGGTCAATACATTGGAGTAATTTTTCCACGTTTCGGTGTAGAATTTATCTCCGTACATGACGGACCGAAATCCAGTGATCCTGACAGCTTGGTAACGCAGTTCAAAAACATCATGAACGAGTACTATGCAAAGGATATTTCGGATAAGCAAAAGCT
>NZ_CAKSNX010000043.1 GCF_934476685.1 uncultured Ruminococcus sp. | reverse complement strand
CTGTATCTCTATCTAGCAGACTACGGACACGGTGATACGACCTATGCCGACCTCGAAAACTATACCTATGCTGAACTTTCTAAGCTCACTTCTCAGCAGATAAGCAGGCTCGGAAATATCCTTGGCGGCGAAAAGATACCAATGGGCAGATTTATATGCGTCCGCTCTAAAAAGTCGGGGGACAGCACTTCGCTGACTTTCGCAGACAGGCTGTATTTTTCCGACAGGATATATACCCCCTCTGTCCGCCTGCCTGCGTGGAGCAAAGCTGTCGAGGACGATATATGCAAGCAGCTTGGACTTGAAAACGGCAACGACTACACAAAGCCTGCGAAACTCAGAGCAAAGGGCGGTGCAAGGCTCTACGGCAAAGGTCATATCAGACTTAAAACAGCGAACTTTGATTTTATGATAGACCATATCCCCGAAAAAGCCACCATGCGGCAAATGCTTGGATATATAGCCTCTGCGCAGGGTGAGTTCGGCTTCGTCAACAGGTTCGGGAAGTACGTCCGCAAGTGGTACGGCAGTTCTGTCAAGCTGCTGGATAATAACACCATAGACGTGCCTGTGCTGAGTGAACGAAAGAACGTGATAGTCGGAATACTATGCAAAGTGAACAGCGATCAGACGCTTAAACAGGGCGTGACCTCAGGCACGACAGGACGGGTGCTGGAGTTTGAAAATCCGTATATGACAAGCTCTCTCCTTCAGTCACTATGGCACAGGATAGGCGGATTTTCGTGGTATACAACGGAGCTTTTCCACCGCCTTGGCGACCCACGTTTTGATATAGGCGATGTTGTGACCTATGACAGCGGCGGAGATACTTTTGATATACCTATCACAGATCTCAGCTTTGATTTTGACGGCGGTCTGAGTGCTGATATCTCGGCGGCAGGACTTTCCGTTGAGGAACAGATATAATTTTAGAGGTGATAAAAATGGCAGATGAAAATGATATCATAAATGCAGATGATACACAGGACACGGAAACACCCACAGTAGAAGAACAGCTTGCGGCATTGCAGGAACAGACTGCACTTATGGCACAGCAGATAGCCGCTTTGCAGGCTCTTGCAGATGAGGAAGAATATGAGCTGAGATATTCTGGGGAAGATATAGATTCGCTTCTGGACGGCGGCAGAGCGGTGTTCAATTACAAGTCGGCGGTGGAGCTTAACAAAATAATCTCACGCTTTTTCCCACTGGTGATGAAGTGGGGTTCGTTCACACTGAATATGACCGTAAATGCGGATAACGGACAGCAGTGGAGCTATAACACGCTGAAAAATGTTATCCCTGCGGGACTGACAAATCCTACTGTCTTTATGATCTGCGACTGGAACAAAAAGCATTTCAAGTCACAGAGTTTCGGTTACAAGGTGAACGGCAATGACATAGACTGGGAGGCTTACCTTGAACACACCTCAGATCAGGGCGGAACGTATGCTTTCAAAGTATACTATTTAATAATAGGCAAAAATTCAGGAGGCGGACAGATTGGCTGATTACACAGAAAATTACGGATTCAAGAAACCTGCAAGGACAGACAGGTTCGACATTGCCGACTTTAACGGCAATATGGATATGATAGACGCTGCTATCGCTCAGTCGGCAGGCGGTTCCCAAACCACCCCCGCCGTCCCAACTCTCCTCACTATCTCCACCCCTGCACCTGTTGCCGAAACGGCTGATTACATACCACCGCAGGAATGGGTATACGATACGGGGCAGGGCGCAGTGGGTACGACTTTGACGGTCAATGCACAGAAAAGCGGTCTGCTTGTGGCGGCGGTGCAGTACGGCGCACTTGATTCCAACGAAATTTCTTTGTCTGGGGACGGCTGGACAAGGACGGCAAGATCGGGGTCGCTGATGAACTATTTCACCGTTATGGACATATACACCAAGCCTGTCAGCGCAGGTGAGCATACCGTTACCATAACGCAGCTCAAAACAGGCAGCTTGTTCTATGCCCATGTTTTCTGCCTTTACGGAGCAGGATCCATAGAGGTGATAAAGAATGCAGGCACATCATCTAGCAGCTATACATACACAGCTGAGGCAGGCACAGCAGGTAAAAGGCGGCTGTATTTTCTCCAGCAGGGGGCAGAGAAAAATGTTCTGACGGTCAAGGACCTGCCCGACTGCGGAATAATCGACACGACCTATCTTGCCACCATATGGGATATCTACTTTGCAGACGCATTTTCGCCCACCTTTGTGTGCAGTAAAAGCCAATTCTGCTATGTAATATGTGAGATAACAATGAAGGAGGAATAATATGTCAGTAAAAAGATACAGCGTCACAGACACAACGGCGGCGCACTTTGAAACTCTGAAAGTGGTGCTTGAAACTACTGCGGCAGAGTATTTCACAAGCTATGTGCTGAGCGAGGACAAGCTTACGCTCCGGTGTATGGACGGGGAAAACCCTCTGCTGACATTCAGCGGAGCGGCGACATCTTCGGGTGTAAAACTAACGTCTGTCACTCTCAGCGGTGATAATGTAACGCAGGTGTTCCAAATTGCCACTCAATCCAGCTATATGATAAGTGTAGTAACGACCGCAGGAGCAGGCTGTGCGCTGAAAATAAAGCAGATGAGCAACAACGCAAAGTCAAGACCATACGGCATATTTATCACCAAGACCAACAAGGGCAAGACAGCGGTCTGCATAGATCCCGACGCACTTGCAGTCGGCTCGACCACCATTTACAAGGCAGGCTGGTGCGCCACATCTGAAAGCACCGAGATGAGCAAGGTCGCCGCTCAGACAACGATTGTGCTGCCGTTTGAACTGCCGTACACGTCCATAGTAAATGTGGTCTGCTCAGGCGTTGATGACTACTGCCCCGACCTTTACGTCACCCCCAC
>NZ_CAKSNX010000042.1 GCF_934476685.1 uncultured Ruminococcus sp. | reverse complement strand
GTTCCATTATGGCGACAGATAAATAATCGCAGATAAACGCATAAAAAATATTTTACCATTTGACTTGCATAACCTTTTAGTCTAAAATCCCGTCTTTGACAGTTAATTAAGGGTAAAAAGCGCCAAGCCGTTGATATAACTCGGCTTGACGCTTTTTTAATGTTCTTGAAAATGTAGTATTTTTTCTACTTTTTACTCGCTTTCAAAATTTTTTTCATGTTTTTTTCAGTTATGATCTCACTATCTGTCCTGAAGCCTGAGATATCATGTAGTTTATCTGTAAGTGCCGTCCTTTCAAATGCCGGTATATATCCGATCCCGTCTATTTTTCTCAGCGAATGTGCTTTCAGAGTTGATATTATCTCTTCTGTCGTGTATTCACCTCCGAGTTTATGCTCTAGTATTCTGAGTATTAAAAGAGCGAGGAAACATGTTAGAAAGTGAGCTTTGATCCTTTCATCCTTCCTGACATATACAGGGCGAGCCCTGAACTCTGACTTCATAACTCGGAATGCAGCCTCTATCTCCCATCGACGCTTATTGATGCTTACGATCATGCTTGCCGGGTCATCAAGAGTTGTGCATACAGCTGAAAATCCGTCGTAACATTCTTCTTCATGTATCTTTTCATTATCAAGGATACGCGATATATGTTCGGCTATCTCTCCATCTTTTGTTACCGGATGCTCCATGACAAATCGTGTCGGACTGTTTTGATTTCTTGTTTTTGCTGATGCTCCCTTATCAACGATCTTCTGTGCACGTTCTATCTGACGTTCGCGTATGCTGCGTTCATATGCCTTGTATTTTGGTGAGTAATTTACGATAAGTCTTTGCTCCATACCGTTTTCATTTATCCAGCGTTCCTTGAAAAATACCGTATCATAGTACTTTTCATCATCTATCTTAGAAAGATCATATACCTTAGGATCATTGGTGATATGCCAACCTTTGCAGTCAAGAGCCCATTCTTTAAGGTGATTTTTGAGTTGTTTAAGCGATTGGGTAACGACATATGAACGATCATTCAATGTATTGAATCTACGATTGCTCATGGAAGCAAGACCTGCATCAGTACATACGATAAAGCGGCTCAGACCAAAATCATGAATGATCTGTTTTTCAAGAGGGATCAGCGTAGGCTGTTCATTTTTATTACCTGAAAAAATGTTGAATGCCAAAGGTATACCGTCACCGTCAAGGAACAGTCCCATCTGTACGATAGGGTTTGGACGGTGCTCCTTGCTGAGTCCGTACTGTTTGAGTCCATCTGCTTCTTCTATTTCGAAAAAGTAGTTCGTGCAATCATAGTAGAGGACAGAGGTGTTCCTGTCTTTTAATTTTTTGCTGTTTGAGTAGACCGCAGACTGTATGAAGTCAGAATTCTCGGCAAGAACATCCAAAGCACGATATACTTGATGCAGGTCGTGCTTAGGAGATTCCAGATCGTTCAGCGAATGAGAAAAAGAGGAACGCTTTGATGATGGATGTATGATCCTGCTGTATAGCATTTTAGCAAGGATGTCAGTAAGATCGAACTGAAAATCACGCGCGTCTGAGATTTCAGAACAGATGCGGTCGAGACCCAGTTCATAGAATATCTTTTGAAGGAAAAGGTATCCGGCATTGAAAAGTAGTTTCTCGTTCATAGCGATCTGCTTGGAAGCAGAAAATTCAACAGATAATGAGAGAGAGTCATTTTTATCAGCCTCAGTCATTATACGTGCCTGTTCTTGAGCCCATGCAATGACCTGCTCGCGGTCATTGTTATGTTCAGGAAGCAGAGATGCCATAGTCCCCAGTTTCTTCATGATCTTAGAAGTAGACTTGCCATCCTTACGAAAAGATTTGATGATATATATCTGTTCAGCGTTTTTAGATTTCACGATATTGATCCGCAAAAGAATCACCCGCTTCTATTATATCACAAAATACGACACAATACCACAATTATTTTTAAAAAATTGACAAAAAAATTAAGCATTTGCAACGCTCATGAAGATTTTTTTATTAATTGACTGTCAAACTCCCGAATATTTTACCATTTGACTTGCATAACCTTTTAGTCTAAAATCAATAAGGTAATGTTAGCGGTTTCCGGCGCGATTTTGCCGGAAGCCGTTTTTTCATGCGAAAAAACAGATGCTATGTAAAAGCCCGAAGGGGAGCCGGCGTCACCGCCGGACAGGCATGGCCCGGGGCCATGCTCATGCAGAAAGCAAAAATTAAAACTTGATTTATCAACAAACATAAAACGGAGGAATTAAAAAATGTCAGACAACGTAATTATTCTCGATCACCCGCTGCTCAAGCACAAGATCTCAAGACTCAGAGACGAAACAACGGGAACTAACGAATTCAGAAGCCTCGTAGAGGAGATCGCCATGCTCATGGGTTACGAGATCACCCGCGAGCTGCCGCTGCACGAGGTCGAAATCGAAACGCCTGTCGCAAAGATGAAGGGCGGCATGATCATGGGTAAAAAGCTTGCCATCATCCCGATTTTGCGCGCGGGTCTCGGCATGGTGGACGGACTGCTCAGTCTCGTTCCGGTTGCCAAGGTCGGTCATATCGGTCTGTACCGCGATCCCGATACCCATGAGCCGGTCGAATACTACTGCAAGCTTCCGTTCGACATCGAGGAACGCTACATCATCCTGTGCGATCCGATGCTGGCGACCGGCGGTTCCGCTTCCGGCGCGATCCAGATGCTGAAAAAGCGCGGCTGCACGCAGATCAAGCTCCTTTGCCTGGTTGCGGCTCCCGAGGGTGTGGAAAGACTCCAGGCGGAGCATCCGGATGTGGAGATTTACGCCGCCGCTCTGGATGAATACCTGAATGACCACGCGTATATCGTACCGGGGCTTGGCGACGCAGGCGACCGCTTGTTTGGCACCAAATAAGAA
>NZ_CAKSNX010000041.1 GCF_934476685.1 uncultured Ruminococcus sp. | reverse complement strand
GCCACAATGGATATTTTTCTTGAACGTCCTGCGGAGAACATAGATTCAGCACCCTCTATCTTAGGAAAAGTTCCAAATTCGTCGCAGTAAAACATAACTCTGTTTTTTAGTTTTCCGCCGTTTTCGTCTGCAATGACTAATATCTCACGATATAACTGTTGGATAAGCAGGCTTACCATAAAGTACTTGCTTGTATCTTCTTCGGGAAGAACGATAAAGATAGCAGACTTTTCATTACAGAACTTCTCAGCGTCTATCGCCGTTCCAAAACACAGCATTTGTTCAAGTTCAGAATCAAGAAAACTGTTGAGCCTTGAAAGTGCAGTCGACATTACCGACAGCATAGACTGGTCAGACGCATTCAGAGCCGCTCCGGCAAGCCATTTTGCTTTGTGTTCGCTCGGTAGCTTGTCCATAAGCTTTGAAAAATACATTTTCGGCTTGGCTTTCGGGTCTGGCTGATACTTAGCGAGCAAGTCCTGTATCAGCTTGAAAGCCGACACAATATGGCGTTCGTTTTTGTTGCCAAACTCCGCTAAAAGCAGGATAACAGAGGCAAGCAAGCCTTCCGCTGCGTCGTAGAAAAATGCGTTCTGACCGTAGTTTGAGCTGTCACCTCCGCCGATATTGATAATTGTCTTTGCTGTTATCTTTGCATACTTTTCTGCTTTGGCTTTTGCTGAAAGATTTGATTTGTCTTCAAGGTACATATCCATGTATTTATTCACAAGATGCAAAATATTGTTTTCATCACTTCTGGTGGGATTTCTCAGGTCTAGAACAGAAACGTTGTATCCGTAATATTTGCTTGCGATAGTTCCATAATTTCGCGCCACGTCGCCTTTTGTATCAGTTGAGATAAATGACATTCCGCTTGCACAGGCAAGTTCGATGTTAGGGTACAAGAAGTATGCGGTCTTGCCCACACCCGCAGCGCCTATCATAAGCGTGTGAACATCGCCGTCATCTACAATAGCCACAGTTTTTTTGCCGTGTGTCCGACAGCCTACCACCGTACCTTGAACAGTCGGCAGGTTCTGACCTTTTCTCCACATCTCCGGCTCGAATGGCAGAGGGATAAAAGTACGCTTTATCTCAACTTTTGTCGCCCACCTCGCAGTTCCGTGCTGTCCATTGCCGACTTTTTTTGCCTTTATTCCGTTAAGCGACTTGTTGTCAAGCAGATTTACGACTACCAAAAATGCGATAAAAAATACAACCAGTATGCCTATTAAAATCATTTGTTTTTCATTCAATTTTTCACTTCCAATCATAGAATATTCTATCTTTTGTATTTAATAAGATAGTTAGTTTGTTATCTTCAAGGTATTGCGCTGTGAGGCGGAGGGTATAGCATTACCCGAATTCCATACAAGGTTCGGGTTCTGAAACTATATCTTCTGATTCAATATTCTCTTGCATAGGAGCATTTAAAGTTTCCTCAACCGACAGTCTTACAGCGCTGTCGGCGAGCTGATACAGCAATTTTGCCGTATTTACCGACTGCTCACGGGTACGGGCGGTCTGTCGCAAGTCCTTTAGCACTGTCTGAACACACTCCTGCAAATTCCTTTGTTTCTGTGCCTTTTTGCCCTTGTCGGTGTAAGGCTTGTAACTGCCTTTGAGCTTTACATGAAGCCTTTCAAACGCTTGAAATTCGCTGTTTATCCGCTCACTTTTGGGCATGAAAAAAGCCGAGCCTGCAAGCGCATACTCAGCGAGATATTTGTATTGCCCGTTCTTAAATGTGGCATAAATCTGCGAGGTCAGCTTATCGGGACGGCATTTTAGATACCCCAGTTCGCTTACTTCTTTCAGATATTCGTCTTTCCTTTTATGCGGAACAGCAGGCAATGGCTCAACACCATTCTGAGATTTCAGACATTCGTTCCAGTCCTTAAACTCAGGTGCAAGACGTTTAACGTTTGGGTATCCGTTCTCATGAAGAATATCTCTAAGCCTGTCCACCGCCTCGATTCCTCCCTCATCGTTATCTACACAAAGCACAATTTCACGGAGGTTAGAATGATTCTTTAAAGCCGTTAAAACGGCATTTTCATAGACTCCGTTCATTGCAATATATGAGTGTTTCTGCCAATCATTCGGATACAGCGTAAGAAAGCTCAGCATATCAATGGGAGCTTCAAAGACATAAAGTCGTTCATTTTCTCCGAAATGTGCAAAGCTGTAACGGGTATCAGAGCCGCCGCAAGTGATACGGAAGGTACTGCCAATGCTGTTTGTTGACCGCTTATGTGTCTGCTTAGGCTCGCCATTTTCATTAAGTCCGACAAATACGGCGTTGTGGTGGTTTTTATCCTCATAGAGGGTATGCTGTTTTGCAAAGTGTGTGATGATGTCAGCCGAGATAAACCGCTGTTTTATGAGGTAGGCATAGACTCTGTGCATATCACTATTAGGTTCTGGAAGTTTAAATTCTCTTGTTTTTTGCTCTTGTTTATCCGCTTTCGGTGGGATGTTAGAAAGCGGCGATATGCTCCGACCAAGAAGTTCCTGAACGGCTGTCTGAAAATCCATACCATAAAACTCCTGCATAAACTTTATTGCTCCGCCGCCCGTCTGATTTTTATGGTCAAACCATTTTGACCCACGGATAGTTATACTGTCGTGCTTGCCTGAGCCGTCGTAATAGATAAGCTTTGATTCTCTGCCGACACGCTCAAGCTTTTCACCTCGCACACGCAGATATTCTGCCAAGTCTACGCTGTTGGCAAGCTGTTTTTGTTCGTCTGTGAATGGGATGTAGGGCATTAAATGTCTCCTTTCCGGGTTGAAAATTTTGGTTTGGTGTGGTATAATAAATTATATAATTGATTGTATTGTCAACCCCAAATAGTACAGAAATTATTTAGCCGAATGGGAAGCTTTGAATTGAACAGGAGAGAGATAA
>NZ_CAKSNX010000040.1 GCF_934476685.1 uncultured Ruminococcus sp. | reverse complement strand
CACATAGCACCTTGTTTTCTCTTGTTCCCTTACTTTTCTCTTACAGGTGCCATGAAAAAGCAGCTTCATTCCACAGTCCGGACAATACACCGCACTTTCTGAACGCACACGAGCGATTCCATTTTTCACTTCGATTATACAGTCTCGAACATATACCATCATTCAACATTTCCGGTGCTTCGCAATTATATTAGTTGCTCATGTACCTTTTCTCTTATGTAATCTTCATAGAGCTTGTTCAAAAGGAATTCCTCTCCCTCATCTTTATCCCACAGTGCATTTGGCTGCGACAATTTTCCGGCCGTTTGAAGTGCTTCTTGCGACAAAATTCCGGCTCCCACCATCATTGGCGGCATCCATCACTTATAGGTCAGCAGTGTGCCGTCTGCTCCACGCCGGAACTGGCCGTTATAGCAGAATGCAAAAAATTCACATTCCTTTCTATTCACCCAAGATAAATCTTCCCAACTTAAGAGGGATCATATCGGATATCAGCTTGGCTTCTTCCTGATGGGCACTTTTTCGCAGCGTTCCATAATCATCAATCTGAAACAAGTTTTTTCAAAACACTTGCTAATAATCGGTATCTGTGCCCCAATTTTAAACGAGGTGTTTCAGGCTTGAAATTTTACTCATTCCAAGAAATTCACTCGGTGGTTTCATCCTCCTTGATTTCTACAGGTGGCAGCTCTATACCAAAATTACTGTGTCTCTCTAATGAGTGCAGTCCCGTTTTAATGAACGCCCATGAGCTACGGTAATCATCACATACTGAGAAAGATGACCCTTTCATAAAAAGAGTAAAGCCATCTGGATCATCCCCGTACTTCAAATCAAATTCCTCGGCACACTGAACCTTTTCCCATGCGGAAATATTCGTTTTCCCATGAAGGACATGATCAAGATTCAAGGAAAAGTAGTACATACTATATGGAATGCCTGCGATTCTAGGGCAAGCAGAAAGTCGGTCGACATTCTTCCGCTTTCTCTTATTCCGATCCAAAATGCCCACACGGTTTGGTGTTTGAATTTGAGTTTCTGTGTAATGCGGTGGAGCACCATCTGCCATCATATTATCCTCTACAAGCGCATTATCCGGAACAAAAACTCCATCCATATCGGTAAGGTGAACGATGCGGCAAATGTCGCTCTTCTTATAGATTTCACCCATAAAGGCTTTGACTTGATCCCATACCGCAGCCACAATTTTATCCGACGACGTAAAATCACGAGTCAGCACATCACCGTGAACAACTTGAAATTTCACCGTTGAGGATGAAAAAATACGGTTCAGAACTGTGGAGAGGCTGGTTTCATCTGTTGGACCCTCTACAATAAAGAGCATGACCTTCTTTTTAGCCATGGGATACCTCTGAGGACGTTTCCTCTTTCATAGAGATATTCTCCATACGCTTACCAACAACTCTCATCGCGTGGGCAATTTCAGACACATTGGTTTCCTCATACAGTGCTGCGTCATTATCGCTCCCAAGGATCACTTCACGCAGGTACATAGAACGAAGATTATTCGTGGCTCTCACACTTCTGATACGTGTATAACGGTCATCATTTTTTGTCGTTGTAAAAACAATAGAATCGCTATCCAATGTTTCCAGAGGATAAAGATTGTGGGAAGTAAAAATCAACTGCCCCTTGCCCGAATTCTGGATAATGCGCAGCAATTCTCCAAGCAGATACTCATAGATACCAGAGTCCAATTCATCAATCGCAAGTGTGATGGATGGATTATTATATGCCGCAATCAGCAAATGCAAGATGGACGTGATTTTCTTAATGCCTTCAGATTCATACTTCAAAGGCAGTCGATGCGTTTCTCCATTCGCACAGAGAAGTTCGCGCGCCAGCTGAATTTTTGTACCCTGATTTCCATCTTCCATCAGCTCAGTGCCAAGTTCTACAAGTGTCAATTTCACACCCGGAATGATTTTGCAGAGAACCATACTGATAGTCGATATAACCTGTTGGACAATCTCCAAGAGATTACTCGGAATCGTCGCTGGTCGGTCAATTGGCAGCGTAAACATACCACCCGCCGTTTCTGTTCTGAAATTGACAGGAATTGCTGCATCTAACGAAATAAGTCCATTATTGCGGTTTAGAATAACAAAGAAAGATGTCTTTGCAAAATATGCGATCTCAAATAATGGTTCAACGTCGTTATCGTTTTTCTGTGCGGCATCGTGGAGCATCTTTAAAAATTCAGGAGAGAACAAAAAGGAACGATGCTCCTTTTGGCACAACAGTTTAGTGACCCGAAGTTCATTCACCTTTGCACTCTGTTTTGTACCAAATAGAGAATCCAATTTAACCTGCGGCAGAAACACGGCGTTCTCCGCCTCATGGGTACACTCAAAAATAGTCTTCATTCGAGAGGTCTTTTCCGGAGCACTGCTGGGCGTAACACACTTGACCGATTCATCAATCGTGTCTCTGCTCAGAATAGCAGAATAGATAAACCGTCGTCTGTATGACACGCTGCCTTTATCCAGTTTGAGAATACTAAACTCAAATTGCAGCTCTGCCTGCTCCTGTCCATAAGAAATGCAGTCAGACAATTCAGTTCCTACTTTCTGACCGCACAGCAGCGTCTTCAAAATCTCCAGCGCATCAATAAACGTAGTCTTACCCGATCCATTCTGACCATAAATTCCAAGAACATCTGCTTTGGGCGCAAAAATATCTTCACCATAATTGCAGGGGAAACGAATTTCTCCGGATTCCACATTTCTGAAATTTCTGATAGCAGCCCGTTGAATCCGAACAATCGGCATTTCGCTCACAGATACCACCTCCGATTTTAGTATACCAACTTCTTCGGAAAATAGCAACACGAATTTTGAAAATCGAATATTAAATTCAATAATCTTGTTTATGTTTCAATTTCCATTCCCCGCATTAGCCACAATCAGCTTTGTTGCGCCGTCTTTGGTTACACTCCACCCACTCTTCCAGCGTCAGCGGCGTGTAATCCGAATACATGCAGAAGCAGTTGATCATCTGGCACGGCACCGGCTGCGCTGTTTCCTGATGGGCACTTTTCCGCATCATGGCTCTGGTCTCTGTGCTGAA
>NZ_CAKSNX010000039.1 GCF_934476685.1 uncultured Ruminococcus sp. | reverse complement strand
GTTCTTCGGAGTATAAACATACTCAATTCCTGCGGTGGTACAGTTTTTGAGGAAGTCCGCAAAGTCACGGCTGTAAATCATGACCTCTGCAATACGGGCACGGAGTTTTTCTTTCCACGACTTGCCCTCTTGTTGCTTCAACCGTTCAAGATAGGAAATACCCTTGCCCTTCGGTTCAATGAGCGATAAGCCGTGTTCGGCACATATCTCGTCCGATATTTCACGCAGCTCTGCCCACGCTCTTTCAGTCCTTCTGCCCTGATTATGCTCGGTGGTAAAGCTCAGACCGTTATACAGATTCGTATTGTTGAAAATGATATGGCAATGCAGGTGCGACTTATCATGGTGGACGGCTATCACATACTGATAATCGCCTTTCAGATAACGGTCGCAAAGCTCCTCTCCGATCTGCATAGCCTGTTCGGGAGTGACTTCGCCGGGGGCGAAACTCTGAATCATGTGGTAGGCAAGGATCTGTGTTCGCCCTGTGCCTGTTCCTCGGACTGTTCGGAAGTCCTCGCTTGCTCCTGCACTGTCGGCTCGGCAAGCATAAGAGTTGACGTATAAACCGTCGATGGTCTTATCTCCGTTTGTGATGTAAGCGATCGCTGCGCTGACTGTTGCTCGGATCGTATGGATAGAAGTGTATGCCAAATCTCGTTTACCCCTTTCTTTATCTCGGTAATATCCTCGGCATATATGTGACCTGTGCTGTAAAGTCGGACAAGTATCTGGTTGATGTTCGCTCCGATGCGTTTCATCAGGCGATTACATTCGGCAATTTCGGAACGGTCGGGAGTGAGATCAACCCTCGCCCGAACACAATCACGGATATACTCGGTCTTGTTCTTGTACCCATACTGCTCACACTTTGCTAAGATGTCCTGCATTTCCGATTCGGTAAAGCGAACATTCAGCGTATAGGACTTCTTCTCCCTCTTGCGTTTCAGGTACTTGCGTTCATCGTCGGTAAGCTGGCTCTCGGACTTGTGTGCAAGGCTCTTGTCAAGGTCTGCCTGCACCTCTTTGTCCAGTGCATAGTTGATAGCTCCCTCATAGCTCATACCTGTGGTTTCAAAAAACTTCTGCTTGCGTGGTCTGCCATGCTTTTTCTTTTCGGTTTCCATTGTGGTGTCTCCTTTATCTTTATTTCGGCGTTAGCCGATTTTTTTATGACCGCTGTGCGGTCATTTCGGGGCTTGGGGTGTCCCCAACAAGCATTTTGTATTTTCGTCCGTGTGCGGCGCAAAATACAATGCTTGTTATTATTGTTGCGCTATGGCGCATATTTTTTTCGCCTGAGTTTATCTCTCTGCTCAGGCTTTCGATGCTCCGTCAGCGAATTCGTGGAGCGAATGCGACATCTCTCACCGCCGCTTCGATCGGCGGTATCTCGCTCACGCTCCTGCGTGATGCCCTCAATTATCATCGGTGTCAATATTCTAAACTGGCTCGACGCAGTTTCAGCGCAATGAGGGCGGCAATCTGGTGAAAAGTTTGCCGTTAAAATTTTCCCCATAACAACTTGACGAACTCGAAAACTCTAATGGCGCACAAAGTTCATGCGCCCTGCGAATAGACAGATAGCTCCGAAATTTGCTATAATATTATCGTGGGGTTAAATCAAATCCTGCGATACTCCAAACCGAAAAGAGGTGATGCGAATGAGCAAGAAAGCTAAGAGTGAGGTCACTGACAACTCTGCTGATACCGTCATGGACGGAGTGCTGTCTGAAAATCAGGCAAAGCTCAACAAGCTGAACAGTTCTATTCAGACTGCCTATGAGCGCCGCCGTAAGATTATTACGGACAGCAAACTCTACACCTACGATAAGCTCTCACAGCTTTACGGCGGTGCTGAGGGGCAGGCACTTCTCGATGCTGTGACTGCGGAGCATACGCTCATCGGCAAGCTGACCGACAGCGGTATGTCCTACGCTGACATTGAGGGGCTGGTCGATAGCTCTGACGGTGCAGACAGCAAGTCGGGCGATGATGCCGACAGTGGCTCTGCCGATGATGAATTTGTCGGGCAGACTTCTTTCTTCGGCGATAATTCCTACAAGGATTAACATATTTCCGACAACAAAACGATAGCTGTGAATGGGGCGGCAGCAATGCCGTTCCTCACGGCTATAATCACAAACAACAACCATGAGGGTAAGAGAGATAAAGCGAAACCCTCAAATCCAAATGCGTAGATAAAGACAAGCTAAAGGAGAAAAATTCGCTATGAATGAAACTACAACTGCCGCTGTTGCGGTATCGGGAAGTGTGTCCGAATATCATATCGGGCATACAACATACAGGGTGACAACAACTTTTAACCCAGCTTTTCGGCAAAGCCTGAGCGATATACTTGCAAGGCTCATCACAGAGGACTGTGAGAAAATGCTCGGTGAATCCGGACAAGAACAGGACAAGCAGGCTGTTTGATTTTGGAATATCGGCGCATTGATTTCTTTTCTTTGGTGCGCTATAATGATAATAGCTTGCTGTATCCTGTCGGAAAGTGAGGTTAAAATGACAGACAAGACAACAGCTTTATACTGCCGTCTTTCACAGGACGATATGTTGGACGGCGAGAGCAACAGTATCACAAATCAGAAGTCTATCTTACAGAAATTCGCTGAGGACAACGGCTTTCCCAATCCGACTTTCTACGTCGATGACGGAGTGAGCGGAACGACTTGGGAGCGTGACGGCTTCAAAGCGATGATGGCTGACATTGAGGACGGCAAGGTTGCTACGGTTATCACCAAAGACCTTTCAAGGCTCGGTCGTGATTACCTGAAAACTGGTGAGCTGATCGAAATGGTGTTCCCTGACTACGATGTGCGTTACATTGCGGTCAACGATAATGTCGATACGGCAAAATCTGAGAACGAACTGCTTGCGTTCAAAAATATCTTCAATGACTGGTACGCCCGTGATTGCAGTAAGAAAATTCGTGCGGTGTTCAGGGCAAAGGGACAGTCGGGCAAGCACCTGTGTCCGCCCGTGTACGGCTACAAGAAGTCGGATACCGACAAGTGTATCGTCTATAATAAATTAGACAGAAAACATTTAGCCGTGGTATAATAGAAAAAAGGAGGAAAATAAAATGGCA
>NZ_CAKSNX010000038.1 GCF_934476685.1 uncultured Ruminococcus sp. | reverse complement strand
GAAGATACCGCAGTAGCGGGCTAACCCCCGCTACAAACCCCTTTGACAGTGTGTTTTCCTAATAGGCGCTAATCATAGGCTATATGCGCGCCCTTCTATGGGACCATTTGGTTCGTTACACAGTGGAACAAGAGAGTCTATAACCTCGTATAAACATCAAAGCGCCGAGAGGACTTTTGCTCTCTGCGCTTTGATGTGGAAATCAGCCTAGAAGTCTGCAATCTTTGAGTATGTCTCGGATCGGCTCCCAGATCGTAAGGGATGGATTGTCTGTGTAGTAGGAAAAGCCCTTGTACTTGGTCTTTGCTTTTTCATCTCGTTCATTTGCGGCCATGAGCTTGTCCGCACGGAGAACTGCGTCACAAACATCCTTCAGTGTCAGCATATTCAGGCACTTGGAAAACTCATCCTTTTCTTTATATTGCTTCAAAGACACGAATTTCGTTCCATATGCCCGATTGAGCAGATCAAGATACTGCTTTTTATGGGTCAAGACCCGGTTGCAGTCGCTTTTATGGAGAATCATCCAGAGTTCAAAGGTGAAATTGCTGTACCCTAAAGTATACTGAATCTTCTTTTCTTTTTTCGCCTCATTTAGTTCTGAGAGAACTGCCTGAAAGCGTTTTACTTCATCTGGCTCATTGCTTTCAACGTCGCACAGATGGATGACCTTCGGCTTTGTCATACGGTTGACTGTTTTTGCATAGCTCATCGGATTTGGCTCTTTCTTTGAAGCAATAGAGACTTTATAAGCCGCATCACCGCAAGCATTGATCTGCTTCTCAAGCCAGTCCAGATACCACTTTTCGGTATCGCCTTCGACAGTAAACGTATAGGAGATATTTTCCTTGCGGTCAGCCATCTTTCTTCACCTCACTTGCATCGATGATCTCCTTGAGGATAGAAGAAAAGTCCACATCTTTGATAGCGCCGTAGCGATTAACAAAGTAATTGTTCATATAGGCTTCGCCTTTTCGTACACCATTTGCCGTTTTAAAATCCGAAAGCGCATAATGAACACTGCAATTTGTCGTTTCGTCTCTCTCCACAAATTTGATTTCATCCCTGCGGAATAGAGATGCATCCAGAAAGATAGGGTTGTGGGTGTTAAAAATCAACTGTGCATGCTTCTTGTTGATCTCATCGTTATGAAAGATACTGATGATGTTCATAAGAGCCATGGGATGAATCGAAGCATCAAATTCGTCCATAACCAATGTTGCCCCATTTAACAGCGCACGAATAATAAGGGGAAATTCATTTACAAAACGGAGTGTGCCATAGGACTCAAAAAGTTCCGCAGGAATAGCCGCTTTTTGTCCGTGGTCATCCACAATAGAACAAAGCTCGGCGCGTTCTCCATCGATTCGATATCCCAAAGCATTTGCGGTAATACCGAATTCTTTAGCAGCTAACGTCAGCGTTTTATCCACATAAACAGTATTGTCCTTCGGATCGGCAAACTTACGCATTGCCTTAAGCGAATCAGAGCGGTAGATCACCATAAACTTATTCTCGAACCAATTGAGGATCATCGAGACAAGTTCTTTAGAAAATATTGTTTTATATCCGTTGCATAGGAATAGTTCCTCGTCATTCAAACCGCTCTCTGCAATTTTGATCGCGGTATTCAAATTGCCCATGACAGACGGATTCAGATATTGTTCAGTAGCGGATGAAGTTTCCAACTTCAAATGATTCGTGCGAATAAAGACAGGGTGCTCGTTAACCGAAAGCTTCTCTTCAATAATTTTACGCTTGAAATCTTTGTCAAGAAATTCTCCTAACTGAAGTGACAAGGAATACTCCACCACAAGTCCGTTCTCAAGAAAACGAATGTAAAAGCTGGTTGGTGCCGGGGAATTGCCCTGATTTGGAATCAGTTCCAACATGGCAGAAGCCGGGTTTGCTGTCACAGTGGGGTCAGCATCTTTGATATGGCCCCGGAGGACAATTGCTCGCATCGTGTCCATAGCACCAATCAGGTTTGTTTTTCCGGAAGCGTTTGGACCGTAAATGACCGCAGAAGAAAGGGCACGATAGGTCTTTGCCCCAACTTTTTGCTTCTGAATACTAAAATCAAGACCTGTTTGCCGAGGCGCCGGCATCATAAAGAAGTCGGCTTGCTCAAAAAACGACTTATAGTTGCTGATTTTGAAGTCAAGTAGCATCTTTAAAGCCTCCATTTGCAAAATTCTTGCAATTCAATTATAAATTAGCATATTTATAGCCACTATGTCAATAATATATCCAGTTATATGCGAAATATTTGCATTTGCATATTTCTCTCATATGAGTTGAAGGCTCAATTCCCACGCAATCTGCTTTTACTGATCTTTGGCCCCCATTGCTCGAAAATACATGGAAAGGCTGTAATTTTTGCACCATACGCACTATATGGAGAATTAAAATTATAAAAACATTGCTTTCTAAGCGTCTTTGTGTTATTATAATAATGTAAAGTCTCTCATTTGCCGTAACGAAAGTTCGGAAGTCTCTTATCACGCATGGGCAGAATTTGCCTGCGTGTCGTTTCATATCATTATCTATTTTTCCCACTATCCTTTTCAGGAGAGTGGGATTTTTATATTAGCTGAGTAAAATTCAAGGCGCCAGGAGGAAATGATCGGCCTCCCGGCGCCTTTTTATAATAGATGCACCTTTTATCCACTTTCCTTGTTTTCTAAAGGCTTGTATCCGCAGCGGTCTCCGGGGACCGAGGATGACAGGCCGCCCCTTCCCCGCACCATGCCGCCTAAAGCGACCCGCTTGTACCTCCGGAGACAGGTACCTCGTCCGCGTGGCAGCGGCCCGTATGTCTGGAGTAACATCCCCCTGTCGTGCACCGTGACGGACAGCTCAGTGCTCAGCATTCCGGCAGCCAACCGGAGTGCGCGGATACGCGATATCCGTTTGTACGTGACGCGCAAGCGTCAAACCCCGCCCCTCCCTTTTGCGGCAACTGTCTTGGAGACCGGCCCCTGGCCGGCAGGCAGCTGTCCGTAGCCGGAGGCGGCCCGGAACAGGTTATTTTCACGGTCTCCGGGAAAATAACCTGTGATAGGTCCCAAGTTAACCGGATTCTCTGTTGGTAATACAGGAAATTTTGGTGGGTCGTTGGGCGCCCGC
>NZ_CAKSNX010000037.1 GCF_934476685.1 uncultured Ruminococcus sp. | reverse complement strand
CTGCCGTACACGTCCATAGTAAATGTGGTCTGCTCAGGCGTTGATGACTACTGCCCCGACCTTTACGTCACCCCCACGTCGCCGTATTCAGGGGTCGAGGGCATTATTGACATAGGCGGCAAAAGTTATCTTTACAGCGGTGCGTATGCGCTGCTAGACGAATAATAGGAGGGAGAACATGAAAAACAAACTTGCAAAACTTATCGACGTAAAATCCATCGTCACAATACTGCTGACGGCGGTGTTCTGCGTGCTGGCACTCAGACACACCATTTCGGCGGAGCAGTTTTTGACGATATTTACAACGGTCATAGCTTTTTACTTTGGCACGCAGTATCAGAAAGGCAAAGGTGAAAACGAATGACAGAAGCAATAATCGTGGCACTGATAACGGCGGCATCTGCGGTGATATGTCAGCTTGTGATCGCCGCCAACAGCCGAAAATCAATGCGTCAGGCGCAGTACGACAGCCAGAAACTTCTTGAATACAAGATAGACAAGCTGTCAGAGCGTGTGGACAAGCACAACAGCGTAATAGCTCGGACGTACAAGTTGGAACAGGATTATGCGGTGGTGGCAGAGCAGATAAAGGTGGCAAACCACCGCATTGAAGATTTGGAAAAAATCAATAAAAATTAGTTGCTGAATTTGTGCAATATTTCCTCAAAAATCTCTTGACTTTTGTACGTACATATGTTATACTATAAATACAGTAAGGGAAAACCTTATGAGTATCGGGGCAGAACGGGAAAGGAGGAAATATGGAAGATATGACAGATTTGCAGTTCACAGCACTGATAAACGCAATCATTCAAATTATCAAAGACAATGATGATAAAGAAGAAATGATTAAAAAAATAGAAGCCTTACTAAATAAGTAAGGCTTCCAAACAACAAAACTAAGACAGGCGGTTCTGCCGCCGCCCCTCTTAGCTTTTAATATATCACGTTTTGCCCCGAATGTCAAGAGAGGACGTGATTAAAATTAGTGAAAATGGCAGAAAGAAAATGGGTAGACCAACGTTAGACAAAAGAGATAAACGCTTTGAATTAAGACTATCGGAAGAAACTTATTCTACGTTAGAAGAGTGTGCAGAAACACTTGGAATTACCAAAGCAGAAGTCATTCATAAAGGTATATCGTTGGTAAAAGCAGACATTGAAAAATCAAAATAAAAAAATGAGTTTGTTGACTCCGCTAAAAGTACAAACAAACTCACCACCGACAGATTACTCTATCTATACACATTGTACCATAGATTTTGTATTCTGTCAATCAGAAAGGAAAATCAATATGGAAAACATTATCACAAAGACAAATGAACAGTTCGGAACGATAAGACAGATAAGCGGCAAGCCTGCACTTTGGTGTGGTACCGATGTGGCTAAGGCTCTTGGATATTCCAATCCACGTAAAGCAATCATAGATCATTGCAAGGGTGTAACGAAACGTGACGCCCCCACTAACAGCGGTGTTCAGAAGATGTCATTTATCCCAGAAGCAGACGTTTACCGCCTTATTTGTCACAGTAAGCTGCCAAAGGCACAGGAGTTTGAAAAATGGGTATTTGAGGACGTTGTTCCGAAAGCAGTACACGGTGAACCACACCAGCTCACCTTTGACGATTACAGTTACTTTGATAAAACATTCAGAGGACAGTCGGTTCTCAGTACAGCGGATATCGCAAATATGACAAGATCAGATCGCTCGACTATAAGTTATGCAGTGCGTAAATACCTTACCGCAGGCAAGGACTATTACTTTCTTGAAAAAGGAACGCTTGCAGAATTTAAGGTGGAAAACCCAAAGGTTTACAGACACATAGGTGCAATGCATATCATCACTCAGAGCGGGTTTGATAAGCTGTGCAGGATATATGGCATTAAGATCGAAAAGCCTGAGCTGTTTATTGAAAAGAAACTCGAAAGCAGAGCATATTTGCCAAGCAGGGAAATGAAAAGTCTGATAGGATATCTTGACAGTGATATGATACTGATAAATGAGTATTGCCGCAGGATACTGAATGCTTCAGATATTGAAGAGGCTGAACAGAGCAGGAACGGACTTGTAAAAGCAATAAGATCACTCAGACAGTTTACAGTTGATGTGGAATGCATCGCAATCAAATAATGGACCCAAGCACTTCGAGAGATCGAGGTGCTTTTGTTATATTTTTTTTGAAAAGAAAGGAAGTAGTTTTATGGCAAACAGCAAACTCGCAAAATGGAAGTGGTCAGGCAAGACCGACCATTACAACGTGAGAGATCATAAGATCGACAAGATAACCATACACCACATGGCAGGTAATCTCAGCCTTACAGGGTGCTGCACCTCTGTGCAGGCTCGTGGCGGCAGCTGTAATTACTGCATTGACAGCAAGGGCAACATCGGTGTGATGATAGATGAGCAGTACAGATCATGGTGCAGCTCCAATCGTGCCAATGATATGAGGGCGGTCACTATCGAGGTGGCAAACGACGGCGGTGACCCTAATTGGCACGTCAGCGACAAGGCTCTTACGGCTCTTATTGATCTCTGCGTGGACATTTGCAAGCGCAACGGCATTAAAAAGCTCAACTATACGGGCAATAAGTCTGGCAATCTGACTATGCATAAGTGGTACTGGGCAACAGCCTGCCCAGGTCCGTATCTCAGCGGCAAGTTTGGTTACATAGCCTCTGAGGTCAACAAAAAGCTGGGCAGTACAGGCTCGACCGCACAGCCAGCAGGCTTTAGTCCTTACAAAGTTAAGATAACGTATAATGGCGGCATGAACGTCAGAACAGGCGCAGGAGTATCAAGCAGGCTTGTCAAGGGCGTTACAGCAAAGTACGGATACACATACACCATTGTCGCAGAAAAGGTCGTAGACGGTCAGACTTGGGGCAAACTCAAAAGCGGCGCAGGGTGGATATGTTTGACGGGGTTTGTTAAGAAGGTGTAGGGAGGATAGATATAGTTTCAGCCGACAGGGTTAGTCCTTGTCGGCTGGTTTTGTTTTTATATAGGTAGAATTTCAGCGGTTCTGAGGTATCAGGTATATTGAGCTACTATTTTTGCGTACACGTTTAAAGCAAATTGTAAAAATATGCTTGCAAAATATGAAGCAAGCAGAAAGCACTAAAACAGCGTAAATACGCTGTTTGCAAGCGTATTAATGAAAAGATAAAAAGGAACGTGAAGTGTTATTATTACTCCTGTCGCCTCGACCATGATTTTAAAAGACTGCTTATTTAGGCGGTCTTTTATTTTTGTATGAGAAAAAGCAGGTTTTTGAAAAATGGCAAGTTGTAAAATAAAATGACACAAAAAAGAAGACTCAAAGAGAAACTCATGGTATAATGTAAGTGACTAAAC
>NZ_CAKSNX010000036.1 GCF_934476685.1 uncultured Ruminococcus sp. | reverse complement strand
ACGGAAAGTTAGTGGTAAATGGCGATTATAATGGATTTAAAAAGACTACAGATAAGTATGGTGATGTAACCATATCTAAAGGCGGATATATATCCATGAAAAATGCTGATGATACAGTAGACATTTCTGGAAACTATTCGATTTATCAAGGCTTTAATTATACAAATGAACTTTCAGATGGTGTAATGTCGATCGGTGGAAATTTAGTACAGATGAATTCAGATTATTATTTTGCACCAATCAGCAGCGGAAATAATAAAGTCGTATTGAATGGTGAAGATGGCAAAATCCAAAAAGTTATATTTTTGAATAAGTATAGTAAATTCAATAATCTTGAAATTACCCAGTCACAATCTAACTATGAATTTCCTTATGAACCTTGCTGGGATAAGCTTACAAAGCGCCATATACATAATTATACAAGTAAAGTAACAAAAAAGCCAACTTGTACTGAAACAGGTGTAAGAACCTATACTTGTGAATGTGGAGATACTTATACAGAAGATATCGATAAGCTGATAGATATTTCAACATGTAATATTTCACTTCCTACAAACACCCAGTATTTCAGGGGTACAAGAGTAAGACCTGTTGTTACGATTAGTAGTGAAGGCAGTGTTCTTAAATCTGGTACTGATTACACAGTGGCATATTTTAATAATTTGTCAGTAGGAACAGCAACTGTAAAGATCACAGGCAAGGGAAGATATGGCGGAACAATAAATAAAGAATTCAGTATTGTTCAGCGTTCAATTGCAAATTGTGACGTTAGTCTTGCTTTTACTGTTGGCGGATACAAGGCTGACTATCGTGAACCAGCAGTTACAGTAAAATGCAATGGTGCAGAGCTTTATAGTGGAAATTATAAAGTAACTTACTATAATAATCTTAACGTTGGTACATCAACTGTTGAAATAACAGGAAAAAACAACTTAAAAGGTTCTGTAACTAAAACATTTAAAATAACACCTCGTGCAATATCTGAATGTAATATTACTCTTTCTAAAAATGACTCTGATTATGAACATCCTACAGTAAGTTTAACTTATTACGGTCGTGAAATAAGCAGTGATAATTATACGGTGAATTACTCTGAAATAAATGACAACAAGATAACTGTCACAATCTCTGGAAAAAATAATTTAAAAGGAGAAGTAATTAAAACCTATGAAATAGACCCTATTATGATATCGGAGTGTGAAATTGGACTTAATCAAGCGAAATATTATTTTACTGGTGCTAGAATTAAGCCAGTAGTTAATGTTTCATACAATGGTACAATGATCAGCAATAAAAATTATACAATTATTTACAATAACAATTTAACTGTCGGCATGGCGACGATTACTATAAAGGGTAAAAATCTTCTGACAGGAACAATTACAAAAAGCTTTGTTATAAATCCACGTTCTATAGCTTCCTGTACAATAACTATCAAGAAAAACTTAAATAATAAAAATAAGCCTGATGTTTTCGTTTCTTATTATGGACGTGAAATTTATAGCGGCAATTATTCAGTTTCATATGATTATGTAAGCAACACGCAAATTAAGATAACTATAACAGGAAAAAATAACCTTACTGGTGTTGTTACAAAAACTTATGATCTAGTTTAACAGTTACATCGTTACAACCTCCCACTCATAAGCAAAACATCCCCGATCCTGTGGATCGGGGATTAATAATTCATCCGTAGTTATACTTTTTGCAGTTATTATGTTCGTAGTTATACTTTTTGCAGTTATTATGTTAGTAAATGAGTTGATTAATCAGCTTTGCTATTTTCTTGCAAGCAAATATAATATAGTTGCAAATATTTTCTCATTTATAATAAACATTGCATCTCTAGTTGGTATAATTATATTAAGTTATATATAAGTTAGCTAACAGCTTATTGACAGAATAGTGCAAATTACGCAGAATATTTAGTAAAACTTTGTTAAATATTTTTGATAAAAATGTATTTACAATACGTTTTTTATGTGATACAATAAAATAAGAGTGAAAAAAAGCACTCACCAAGCGAATCAAGTCGTAGCAAACCTGATTCGCCATTCACACAGATGTCTGCAAACAACTGTGTAAACTTTAGTGAATGCATCTTAGTCGTGTTCCATTATAGCACGATTACGATAGATTTGTCAAGAGTTTATCAGTTTGTTTTGAGGTCAACTGATAAACTCTTTTCTTTTTTTGTAAATAAGAAAGGACGTTCATTATGATAAACTTAATAGACCGTCATCTCAGCAAGATCTTTACTGCTGAACCTTACTGCTACACAAAGGAATTTCTTGATTCCAACTGTGAATACAACATTACCAAGTACGATAACGAACGCACATACATAAAAGGCGATGTAGTAATAAAAATTGATGATGATATAAGTCACATAAGAACATTTACTTTTGAAATTTCAGAAGATAAAGCTCCTATACTTACCTTTGAAATGACAAAATGTAAAGTAACAGAGGTCAATCCAAATGACTGGAGTCATTTGACATAAAGAATTAGAAATCTAATTCTTTAATAACATAAGATCTCCAAACCCGTGGTGTCATTTATTTTCCCTCTAATTATGCTATAACCTGCATAACATTTGCAGTTATATAACATTCCCGTCAGACTTTAGGAT
Organism: uncultured Ruminococcus sp.; assembly: GCF_934476685.1. GTDB lineage: Bacteria > Bacillota > Clostridia > Oscillospirales > Ruminococcaceae > Hominimerdicola. Next base: position 757 of record NZ_CAKSNX010000036.1, on the reverse strand, counting down.
CTGCCGGCTGACTGCAGTTAAAATTGAATAAGCATTAAACAAAAATGTAACCTCGACAAGTCACTAAGAACTGTTGATCCTATCAACCGCATTGTAATAGCTTCGCTCCTGCGAGCCTATCCATCGGATAGATACCTCAATGTGCGCCGTAATGAATGTGTTACCTCACATTCTAGCGAGTATAAACACTGTGGTGTGAGCTATCTGTGATACTAGCGAGAAGAGAGCTTCTGTGGCAGCTCCAAAGGACACAACCGACAGCAAGCAGCTGTTCTTTATCAAAAAGATAAGAAACTTGTCACTTCTGAAATCTGTGATGACTAGGTGATCGACAATGATCCGTGTCAAAAGGAATCTTGTTTAATCAAAACTTAACTATCCTGAGTGCGAATTTCCAATGACCACTCTTGATATATACCCAACAAATCTGTGTTTGTTGGGATAAGAACACAACAAGCATTGTGCTTTTATCCCAGCAGACATTTAAAGAATAAAATTGAATAATTTATTAAAAGCGGCTGTTAACCGAATGGTCAACGAGCATAAATTATGACGAAAAGTCCGTAAACACTACATTTACGAACTTTCGATCATACATTGGCTCCCCCAGTTGGACTCGAACCAACGACCCTGCGGTTAACAGCCGCATGCTCTACCGACTGAGCTATAGAGGAATATAAATATGTCGGCGACAACCTATCTTCCCGGGCAGTCACCCGCCGAGTATTTTCAGCGAAGATGAGCTTAACTTCTGTGT
>NZ_CAKSNX010000035.1 GCF_934476685.1 uncultured Ruminococcus sp. | reverse complement strand
ACCTTAAAGTTACGAAATTTTAAGGTCTTTTGCAATAGTAATTACTTAATAATCAACAGATTATAACAAATATTTTTTATTTTTGTCATATACTAAGATGCTATCATTTAATCCTGAAAAGAAAAATTGCAGCGGTTGTGCGGCTTGTTATTCTGTATGTCCGAAGCATTGTATCACAATGTTGAGAGACGAGGAAGGCTTTGACTATCCTCAGATCTCATCGCCAGAGAACTGCATTAACTGCGGGCTGTGTGAAAAGGTATGTCCTATTCATAAAACATTTCTAGTACAAGTTGATCAGCAGGCATTTTGTGCCGTTACCAAAGACTATTCCATATGGCACCGGAGTGCCTCAGGAGGTGCATTCTCAGAGATATGTCGTGCATGGGGAGATGACAAGACGCTTGTTGTGGGAGCTGCATGGGATGGGCTATACGTACACCATATAGGCATCGTTGGGGTGGAAAACATTAAGCCCTTGTGCAACTCCAAGTATGTGTCAAGCCATATCGAGGACACATTCCGCGAAATTCGCGACTACCTCAAAACGGGCAAGGTGATTTTTTGTGGCACCCCTTGCCAGGTTAGCGGCCTTCGGTCCTTCCTGCGTAAGGATTATGACAACTTGCTTACCATCGACTTGATATGTCATGGAGTGGGTAGTCCTGCTGTATTTGAAGCCTGCACAAGGGCTATCAGCAAGCAGGCTGGAATGCCCTTGAAATCATACGCTTTCCGAGCTAAAAGAAAGGTACACGAAACAGATCACCTTACTTTATTAACATTCGATAACAAATCGGAATACGTAACCCAAGACCCTTACATACAGCTTTTCCTGAAGCAGACATGCCTGCGCCCGTCATGTGGAGAGAACTGCAAGTATCGAGGGCGGAATAAGCGTCCAGGTGATTTCACCATCGCCGACTTCAAAGGTTTGACCAAAGTTTTCCCAGATTTGTTAGGCACGAAGAAAAACTACTCAACCATTGTTGCTAACAGCGAGAAAGCCATTTCTGTCATTCCGCAGTTGAAAAGGCAAATGGCGATGCAGCAAGTCACGATTGAGGATATTGTAAAATACAATCCTCTCTTTGACCGTCACACTTGGTTTTCGGAAGAACGCGACAAGTTCTTTGAGGAATTTGTGAAGGACGAAGACGGAACTATAGGGAAATGGACAGAAGGTTTTGTTGTAAACAACAAAACTATGAAATCGGTTTTATTTACCAAATTGCCAGTATTTGTTCGAAAAATTCTAATTAAAGTAATAAAATAATGAAAACAGCTCATATAATTTGTGATAGGTATTTTTCCTTAGATGGAACAAATATCACCATAGGAGGTATGCAGACGTACTTTTCTAACCTTTCAATACTGCTCTTAAATAAGGGTTTTGATGTATGTATATATCATATAGCAAATATTAGTTTTCAAAAACAATACAATAACTGCAAAATATTTGGATTTAAGTATAGTGGAAAGAAATCTAATATGCCATTTTTCTTGTTTAATGAGGTAAAGAAAAATGCAAGCTTAAAAGATGACTTAATAATCTTTGGTAGCGAGTTCTGGATTGTTAATAACAGTGGGTTCAGATGCGTAGCCATTCAACATGGGATACCATGGGATGTTCCTTGCCATACCGATTATGGCAGTATTAGATATTGGATCTATTATGTATACAAAGCATATAAAGGTCTAAACAACATTAAAAAAGTCAATAAAGTCAATACTTTAGTATGCGTTGATTATAATTATATAAATTGGTACAGAGCTTTGGTCGCCTTCCCAAAAGTGAAGTTAACTTGCATACCGAATTTCTCAGAAATTCCTAGTGCACAATACTGTGATAAAGATAATAGTGCGATTAGAATTATATTTGCAAGAAGACTATGGGAATATAGAGGGACTCGAATATTTTGTAAAGCAGTTGAAAGACTATTAGCTGAGTTCCCTAATGTTTATGTCACAATTGCAGGAGATGGGCCAGATGAAAAATGGATGAAAGATCGCCTTAGCAAATTTGATAAAGTTGAGTTTATAAGATATTCCAGTGAAGATAGTTTGCTAATACATCAGAATATGGATATTGCTGTTGTCCCAACAATAGGTTCAGAGGGAACATCTCTTTCTATATTAGAAGCAATGGCAGCAAAATGTGCTGTAATTTGTACAGACGTGGGAGGTCTAACAAATATCATACTAGACAACTATAATGGATTGATTGTACCTGCAGGTGATTGTGATGCCCTATATTTAGCCATTAAGAAACTCATTGAGGAAGATGAACTTCGTATGACAATCTCAGAAAGAGGTTACCAAACTGTTTCATGCTCTTTCTCTTTAAATAAATGGCAAAAATCATGGTCCAAAATAATAGATGTATTGTATAAATGAACATAAAAAATGATTATGCTGTTCTTCTTTACATTCCTTATTTCCATTATTCTATTGGGATCAGTAGCTATTGGCCCATTCTCTATCAGAGTATATGTTACTATAGCTATGATGCTATTCTTATTCTATAAAAGCACAAAAGGTGGAAAAAATATCATATCAATTGATCATGGTCAATTAAATATATATGTTTTCTTCCTAATATTGATGGGCCTTGCTCAATTATTGAATGGTGAGATTATTGAGTATCAGTTCTTTAAGAAATTACTAGCGTATCATTTGGTTTCAATAGTGGCTTTTTTTTCTATCGAACATTATTTAAACACCGCTCAGGATTTAAAAAAAACAATAATTTTATTGACAGGTATAATGTTGTTTAATAGTGTGGTTACAATCCTTCAATTTATTGGGAATGATATAGGATGGTCGATAGGTATGTTTTTTGGTGATGTTCAGGAAAATATCGACTTTACAGAAACTCATAATTTTTTATTGGGATATAGTCGTACTCCAGGTATCTTTGGGGATGTAGTTCGTAATGCATTCGCAATAGCCATATTAGCACCTTTGTCTCTATGTCTTGTAGATGATCGTTCAAACCTTATTACAAAGATTTATGCTTTGATGTCATTTGGCTTCGCATTGGTTGCTTGTTTTATGACACAACAAAGGGCAGCATTTTATCTTCTCATGTTTTGTTTAGCTGTTTATCTGTTCGTCGCTATAAAAAAGAGTGCGATAGTATTTGTTGTTTTAGGTGTTCTTGCGGTATTGTTTGTAGATAACTTCAATTTTGATAATATCGACCTTGGCCGTTTATCACAAACAACGGATGATGCGAGAAGTGATTTATATAAACATGCGTTAGAGTTCATTCCTAAACATCCAATTCTCGGAGGACCTATGTCCTTCCAAAGAATGGCAGGATTATCATCTCATAATGTAGCCTTGGATTCTTGGATATTCGCAGGTTTCTTTGGTTTCATTACAATGATGATACTCATATGCAAAACCTTAATATCTGGAATAAAAACTTTTATAGAAGGGTTAAATATCGCCGGACAAAATAGATATATGATCTTCTGTTCAATAGCAGTTATAAACGCGATGTTATATGGTTTTACGCATAACACATCTTATCTGACAGGAGAGGTACTTATCTTTATTGCTTTAGCTCTAATGTTGAAATCGTCTAAATTAAATATGAAATCTAAGTATATGACAAAAATTTGAAAACATTGATTCGATAGCGGTTGGTGTGGTTCACAAGGCACTGGAAGATGTAG
>NZ_CAKSNX010000034.1 GCF_934476685.1 uncultured Ruminococcus sp. | reverse complement strand
TAGGGGTATAGCTCAGTTGGTAGAGCAGCGGTCTCCAAAACCGCGTGCCGAGGGTTCGAATCCTTCTGCCCCTGCCAAAGTTTTATTATCCGATATCAGTTCGCTGGTATCGGATTTTTGCGTTTATGTAACCTTCCGCTATGCCGTAACATATTATGGCTTGTGGAATATCACAGCAGTTTTGCTGAAGCGGATAATTTGTTAAGCTGTGCCGCAGATGTTTTTTGTGCTGAAATATGTAAAAGTTCTGTCCTTATATGTGTCAAAATACTTGACAAAATTATATTTTGGATTTATAATTATTATGTGCAATTACAGCTATATTGCACATAATATACAATTAAATATGGAGGTTTGGAAATGAAGTTTTGTTCTAAATGCGGCGCAGAACTCAAGGACGGAATGAAATTCTGCGGCGGCTGCGGTGCTCCTGTTGAGAGCAATGAACAGCCTGCCGGAATGAACGGTGCAGTTCCTAACAATGCTATGCCAAACGGTATGCCTAATAACGGCAGTATGCCAAATGGCGGAGCAATGCCTAATGGAATGCCAAACAACGCTATGCCGAATAACGGAATGCCTAACAATGGTATGCCTTATCAGCAGGGAATGGGTTATCCTCAGCAGGGTATGCCTATGCAGGGCGGAGCTGCGGCAGCACCTAAGAAGCCTAATCCTGTGGGCGTGTTCTTCAAGAAGATCATCGACACGATAAAGGCTAAGCCTATTATCGGTATCATTGCAGGTGCAGCACTTGTGGTGATAATCGCACTGATAATCATTCTTGCCAATGTGTTCAAGTATCAGAGGATCGACGCAAAGGATCTGTTCAAGTTCGAGTTCGAGGGAATCAATAATTATGGTTCTGCAACAGGTGAGCTTAACTGCTATGACGAGTATGTTTATTCTTCATGGGACGCTGCTTACCTTGTTAATGATAAGCTCGGCAAGGCTCTTGATGATTACGGCCTGAGCGATCTTTATGATTCAGACAGCGAGTCAGGCAGCGAAAAGGAAACAGTTTCTCCTTATTTCTCAACTAAGGAAGATACAATGCTTGACGCTTGGTCAAAGGCTAAGGACAGATCTGAGGCAGCTCAGATGAGAAATGCGCTTCTTAAAACAAACAAGAACGGCAACTATGTCCTCAAGTGCAAGTTTGAGAATAATAAGAATCTTAAGAACGGTGACAAGGTAAAGGTAACCGTTGTTTATGATGAAGATTATCTCAAGAACTACAAGATAAAGCTCACAAATACAGAGTTTGAAGTTGAAGTCAAGAATCTTGACGAAGGCGAAGAGTTCGATCCGTTCAGCGATAAGAACTTTGAAGTAACTTTCAGCGGTATCGACGGTCAGGGCGAAATGGACTACGATCGTGTTGGCGACAATGATTTCTTCTCTTATTATGCAGATAAGGAATACAACCTGACAAACGGCGAAAAGGTAACTGTCACAGCTTCCTGCTACTATACTATCAAGAAAGCCGGAGATAAGTATTATTTTGAAGACGACGGCAAGTACTATGTTGTAGAAGGCGAAACTATGACAAAGGAATACGAGGTAACAGGACTTACAGAAGTTCAGGCTATCGATCCGTTCAAGGATATCACATTCAAGTATTCAGGCGGAACACCTTTCCTCGACGTTGACAGCGTAGTTACAGATAACTGCGATCAGCTTGTAAAGGATAATGTAAGATTTGAGATCGTAAATGGCGAATCTCTCAGCGCAGGCTCTAAGTTTACTGTAAAGGCTCGTGACTCATGGAACGGTCTTGCAGACGAGGGTTATAAGCTTGCAGGCACAGCGGATTCTGACGGCTATGTATCAAAGGAATTTACTGTTGACGATACCTGCCCTGCATATGTAACAGCTGAAAATGGTGAGGCTGCTTACGAGTCTATCCAGAGCAAGGTAGATGACGAGATACAGGATATGAGAAAGAATCTTAAGGGTTCATCATACGTTTACGGCGCTGACGTTGACGGCAAGATCGAATCTATCACATCATTTGATAAGGTAGATACATATGTTGCTTTCACAAAGAAGACAAACGCAGACAGCTTAAGCTGGGGCGAGGCAGTAAACGAGGTACTTTCTGTTTACAAGATCGAGGTAAAGACAGACGGAGATAAGGGCAAGGATACATTCTATGCTGTTATTTACGCAACAAACTTTATCTATGACGGCAAAACATACACAAGCGGCGATGTTCGTTCTGATTACTATGATACAATGGACGACATTAAGAAAGACGTTCTCGAAGCAGAGGGCTACACAGTAACAAAGTGCGGCGAATCTGCAGCAACAGACGCAACTGAAACCACGACAACAACTACTACAACAGCAGCTAAGTCGGACGACAGCACAGCGTCAACAGAGAAGTCTGATGAAAAGGCAACTACCACAACAAAGAAGACAGCAGAGTCTTCTGAGATAGTTCCGTAATAAAATAATATTGATCGGTCGGGTCTTACAAAAAGATCCGACTGATTTTTTATTGCAGCATAGTGAAATGTAATAATTGCATATAACGTATAAATATACTTGAATAATATTGTGAAAAATGCAGAAATGAGAAAAAAGCATTGACAAACAGTCGAAAAGATGCTATAATAATTAAGCTGTCTGAGAGATGAGTAAAGAAGTCTTAAAGAGTTTACAGTTGGTTTGCAAAGCATATGGTAAATGCATAACGAAATCAAATGTGAATGAAATGTTAAATTTCAAAAAACCTCTTGACAAGCTAAAGAAAATGTGATATAATAAATAAGTCGCATGAAGAGAATAAAAGCTAATGGCTTGCATTAGCTGGTGTAGCTCAGTTGGTAGAGCAGCTGATTTGTAATCAGCAGGTCGGGGGTTCGAGTCCGTCCACCAGCTCCATAATTCATTCGGGAAATATTTCGGGTGAATTAACGGGAGAATTCCCGAGTGGCCAAAGGGGGCAGACTGTAAATCTGTTGCTTCTAGCTTCGATGGTTCGAATCCATCTTCTCCCACCATACTTGTGCAATAAAATAGATGCACCTCTCGAAAAGCTCGTATTTACGAGCTTTTTTTGCGTTTTGAGGGTAAAAATTTCAGGTGTAAAACCGTAGATGCTTTTTCGTTAAAAAAGGATCTGAACCCTCAACAATTAAACATCGTCAAACAAAGCGGCAGACTTTGAGTATATTTTGCTCTAAGCCTGCCGATTTTTTATGAAAAAACTTTCACAAAGTTTTCAATACAAATTTATTGGATCTGCCGATTTTGTTGGTATCTCTTAAAACAGAGAAACCAATAGGATCGGCTTTTTTGTTTTTTAAGAGAGGTGGTGATCCTAATGTGGCAGAGGCTGTATTAACAGATGAGAAAATAAATTTGACAGGAGAAATGTGAAATGTATTACAATAAAGAAAACGTTGAAAGGCTGCGACAGAGATATCCCGAAGGAACTCGCATCTGCCTTGACAGAATGAATGATGATCCGTTCCCTGTTGAGTCCGGTACTCTTGGCAGGGTCGATCACGTTGATGACATCGGCACTTTGCATTGTATCTTTGACAATGGGAGAACGCTCGGTGTGATCCCGGGCGTGGACGATTTTCACGTTATCAGAGAAGGATCGGAACAAACCGAGGAAGAAATGAATATGTCAATGTAACGGTCAAGTTAAGAAAGCTTGGCCGTTTTTTTAATGAGGAAAGGAACGTGGTAAATGATAAAATATTTCGATATCTTTGCAGGCATCGGCGGATTTCGCTCAGGGCTTGAAAAAGCAGGTGGATTCAAGTGCGTCGGTTACTGCGAGATAGATAAGTATGCAAAGAAAGCCTATGAAACTTTGTATGATACAGAAGGTGAGGTGTTTTATGATGACGCAAGAAAAATCGAC
>NZ_CAKSNX010000033.1 GCF_934476685.1 uncultured Ruminococcus sp. | reverse complement strand
TTTTATTTTCCTCCTTTTTTCTATTATACCACGGCTAAATGTTTTCTGTCTAATTTATTATAGACGATACAGTATTTGCAACCTGATTCGCAAACTCCACTAACGGTTGGTCGTGACGTATCCGCTCGTTCAGCTTGTTGATAGCCATCATCTGCAAACGGAACAGATTGCAGTACGGCTCGTCGAGAAACGGAAGATAGTTTTCTATGAACATTTGCTCGTTGCTGACGTAGCCGCCTGTTTGATTGATCTGAGGCAGAATTTTATCAAAAATCCACGACTCAAATTCCGCAGCTCTCGGCAGCTTGCTGTGTGCAACAAGTCTGTAAACATCTCCCTCAGGAATAAAAATCATCTTAATAGTTTTACTTGGAGACTGCGGATGAGGTAGGTCGTGTTTCACGCCCCACCTGCAATGCCGCTTTATTGCGTCTTTTGTATTGCTGTAGCCCAATGCAGAAGCCACGTCCTTGCCGCAGAACATAATTCTGCCGTTATCATCCTTTAAAATTCTGAGAGAACCAAATTCCTCATTTTTGAAAATCTTGATCATATTATTCATTTAATTTATCTCCTCATCAAATTTCAATAAATTTCTCGCAATTTCTTCAACAACGGGTACGCTTACGGCATTTCCGGCTTGTTTGTAGAGCTGTGCGTCGGACATCCCCGTTGCCGCAACTTTTTCGAATTGCTCTGTTGTAAAACCCTGCAGCCGCCATGCCTCAATTGGCATAAGGCGTCTTATCCGTCCATGGTGGACAATCCCGTGTCGATCGGTTACCGTAAGCGTAAACATCGGTTCGTTGGGATTTTTTATTCGTCTGCCGTTTTGACGGGTAGTTTCCTTAAACGGATTGATAATTGCTCTCGGTCCGTCCTCAATCAGAACTCCCGATCTTTCTCCTTTATGAGTTCCGTTTGTTACCCCCAAGTCCATTCTTGTATGCAGACATCGGGCGTTTTCCGTAATCTGCGGATTTTCGTTCAGATCACAAAAAACAGCGGAGTGTTCACCTTTGTGATGACTTACTCCGCTGTTCTGCCTTGCGGTTATACATCTTGCATTTTCTGTGAGATTAGGTGGAGGATTGCTGTCAATAAAGTACAGACCTGTTTTTCCGCCCATACCGCCCGAACCGCTGCACTGCGTCACCGCAAGTCCATCGGGATCATAAACTCTCGTGCCTTGACTTCCGCCTATGATTTGTTCAGTTTTCCGGCAATTCTGGCTGTCGCTTTTTCCGAAAGCCAGTATTTTTCCGGAACAGTCGATTCCAAGACATCCTGCAATGTAAACTCTTTGTCTGACTTGGGGAAGGTAATCGGCGCTGTTATACACACGCCATTCCACGCAATACCCCAGTTGAGAAAGCGTTTCAATGATTTTTGCAAAAGTTTTTCCCGAGTCAATCCCCATGAGACCGGGTACGTTTTCAAAGCAAAAATACTTAGGTCTTTTCGCTTCAAGCAGTCGGGCAAGCTCAAAGAACAGATCTCCTCGCTCGTCGGCAAAGCCTTTTCTTGCTCCGCAGACCGAGAACGGCTGGCAGGGGAAACCTCCAATAAGGAGATCAAAGTCTGCAAGTTTTCCGACGTCAATATCTCTGATATTTTCATAAAATTGTTCACCTCCGGTATCGTACAGTGCTTTGTAGGCTTTCTGCGCAAATCTGTCAATCTCGCACCACCCCACAATTTCAAATCCTCCGACTCTTTCCAGAGCAGATCGGAAGCCTCCGATGCCTGAAAATGCGTCGAATACTCGTATCATTCAAAGCGCCCCTTTCTGATTTTGACAATAAAAAAACCGCTAAATGATCTCTCATTTAACGGCAGTTCTGCGATATTTAATTGTATTATTCGGAGTCAGCTCCTATATGACTTTCGATCACAGCCATTATTTCATTCAATCGGCTTTCTCCGATACCCTTGATCTTGGATATATCTTCACGCAGCTTGTCGAAGTCGACTTCTGTGGCGTGTACGTCGTCTTTTCCTGTCTGATATATATTCTGAATGAAATTGTCCATTGTTTCACGGTCCATAGCTTTAATTTTTTTGTATAAGGCTCGGTCAAGGAGCGGCTTATTCGGCATATTCATTTTCCTTTCGCTCTTTTATTCGTATAATGGGCATTTGCTTTACCTTCTTGCCGATTTTAACACGCTGCAAAGCGAATACCATATCGTTTGTGCGTTCAAAGTAACCCATATCATGTTTCCAGCTTATACCGCACTTACAATGCTGTAATCCGATAAACTGCTGTTTCATTTTTCTGCCGCAGTTCGGGCAGATCTTACTGTTTTTACTCATGAACGTATTCCTCTCAGAATTTTATCTTGTACATTATATCACATAAACCGCCGTATTTCAAGTCCTACATGGACATATCCATTTCCGGTTCTTCCGATAATTCCTCGATTTCTGCGATTTCTTCATTTTCCGTATTTTCTTCTGTTTGTTCGTCTGACTGAGTTTGTTCATGCTTGATCGTATGAAATTTATCTTCATCGGGCAGAAGATTCAAAGTTCTGCCGTTATCCCACTTAACCATGACTGAGCCGATATCGTCGACTCCAATAATAGTTCCATTGGTGCCGCTTTCCACAGGACATAAGTCCTCCATGTGGTCAAGACAAATCCGAGTACCCTCGGGATACCTCTGTCTAAGCAACTCAACTTTCTTTTCATTGTATACCATGCGTACCTCACATTGTCATTCCAATATCGGGTTCATCGGTCAAATCTTCTGACTGAATGCTGTTTATTTCTTCCTCCGTCTGCAAGCTCCAGTTGTCATCTGAATTCCAGAAGCTGACATAAATATCGCCGTCGGGAGTTTTTATCGGCCGCTGTTCAAGAGACTCCCCAACGCCGTCTGAAAGTTGTCCCTCGCAGTACGAGCGGAATTCTTCAAGCTCTTCATCTGTAAGCTGACCGTAAATCTGAGCCGTAATAACGCCAACAAGCTCTCCGTCGCGCTCCTCGACAGACATAAACGCCGAGCGTACCTTTTGGTCGACTGAATTGCCCTTGCCATACCAGTTCATGAGACCCCGTTCTTTCTCCTCGGGCATTGTAAAATCCTCAATAAATCGGTTTATCTCCGATTTGTAAGCAGAAGCCTCATAGGACGAGATTTTTTCGTATTCCTCGTCATACCGGCATTCTGGTTCTCTGTTGATTTCAAGGGACAGTAAAATTTTAATTCCTGTAAATGATTCTGCATATGATTTTCGTACAACAGTTTGACGTTTGGAATATACTGGGCATATCTTGCATAGGGAGCACCCTCAGACTCTATTAACAAGCCGTCGCCCTGTTGCTTGTCGTAGATCAGCAGACAATGGTGTACGCCGTTGCCGTACCACATACTGTTAAGGTTTTCGCTTATGAGATCGTTATTGCACATCGGAGTGTGTTTCAGCCTCTCAAATTCTTCGGTCGGAACAGGCACAGCTTTTTCCACCACGCAAGTATACGTTTTGAATTCCGATTCTTTGCGAAGCAGATTTGTGTTGATTATAAGTTTGTTGTTCATTGATTTCCTCCTTTGTTTTATTTTCCATTTTAATAGTATAGCTACCACACGGGTATCACGTCCTTCCTTGAGAAATAAAAAAAGACCGTTTTGTCATTTATCACATTTCGTGATATTAGACAAAACAGTCTTGAAAAGTTTGTGAAAGTTTTTTCATAAATAATCGGCAAGTTAAGAGCGAAATTTGCTCAAAGCCTGCCGATTTGTTTGACAATATTTCGTTGTGTAGCGTTCAAATCCTTCCGGTCGGCTAAAATCGTGAAAAAGCATCCACGGTTTTCACCTTAAAATTTCCGGTTAAAAAGCATGAAAAAAGCCCGTATTTACGGGCTTTTCGGCTGGTGCATCTTTTTTGTTCCACCAATATGGCAGGGGCAGAAGGATTCGAACCCTCGGCACGCGGTTTTGGAGACCGCTGCTCTACCAACTGAGCTATACCCCTA
>NZ_CAKSNX010000032.1 GCF_934476685.1 uncultured Ruminococcus sp. | reverse complement strand
TACAGATGCGTCAGAGATAAACCGAACAGACTCAAATACAAGCTTAGGTATGTGCTTGATTCAAGAGAAGATTTTGAGTATTTAGCTATACTTCACAAACGTGGTATTTTGCCTAGGCTTTATGATGTTGACCGAGCGGCTAAGTTTTATCAGCTTATACGTTACAGCTATGCAAGCGGACTTGACAGCTTCGGAAGTCAGCCACATTCGATGTGGTCTGATTTTCCGATGATAGATCTTGCGGCAAGGCGTTTGCAGAAGGTCGTTATCGAAAACAAGGATTTTGAAAAGCTGATACGGCAGTATGACAGACCTGTCAGCTTTTTCTACTGCGATCCGCCCTACTTTGCTACAGAAAGCTACTACAAGGACGTGGGATTTACGGCAAAGGATCGTATCAGACTGCGTGATACACTTTTAGAGATCAAAGGCAAGTTCTTGGTTTCATACAATGACTGTCCGGAGATAAGGGAGATATGGGACAAGCCTAATATCCACATCGAGGAGATAAGCAGACTTAACAACTTAGCACAGCGTTATGACGCAGGCTGTCAGTACGGCGAACTGCTTATCTCAAATTATGACACAAGCGAACGTGCGAAAGCTATCAGACAGCTTTCGCTCTTTGACAATTAAACGATCAGGGAGGTTTGATTTATGAAAAATGTTATATGTACAAAAGGGTTTATCAATGAGTTGGGAGACATAGAAGTACCCGGTGTGTTCTTTGAAGAGGGAGCGGAGGTGGATCTGAAAATATGGGTCGAGAGAGGAAGATTTGAGATCGCCCTTTTTCCTTCAGAGAATGAGAGTAAGCACCATGACTGCGGCATCTCAGAGGAAGAAATACAGCGTACCTGTGCAATGTTTGATGACTGCGGCGATTGTCCGCTGAAAGAGTATTGTGAAAGTGAGGCAAAAGAATGAGGATACTTGTGTTTGGACCTCTGAAAGAACCATATGTAAAGGATATTGAAGATGATATCCATGCCATGCAGGAAGTTGTGGGCGGCAGCATCGAGCCAATATATTTTGAACCAAAGCAGGACGCTATTTGCTGGTGCAATGATGAGTTTCTGCTGAACGGTTCTAAGCCTAACAGGATAATTGGAAATACTCTTGTTCACGGCACTTTCTATATTTCTGGCAATTATCGTAACGAATACGGTGAGTGGGATTCCTGTTCACTTACTGATGAACAGATAGAAAAGTACAAACAGCAGTTTAATCATGTGATAGTAAATCTGCCCGGCATAGGGCTTATCGCAGTGAGGGAAACAAAACCGGAAATAATCGAACCGGAAGAAGAATATGAAGAAGAACCGGAAATCGAACAGACAATGTAAAGGAGAATGAAACGATGAGAATACACGCATCTATCAACAGAATGGTAAACAAAGAGGATTCAGCAATCAAGGCATATGCCAGCGTAACAATGGACGGTATGTTCGCCGTTCACGGACTGAGGGTCATCGAGACCGAAAAGGGCAGATTTGTCAATATGCCCTCCACCTCATACACCGATAAGGACGGCAACAAGCAGTACAGCGACACCTTCCACGCCATAACCAAGTCGGCGAGAACTGCCGTAAATCAGGCTGTGCTCAATGCTTATGATCTCAAGCTGCAGCAGGTTCAGCAGACGGATATCGAGGTGGAGAACACTCCCGATGAGGAAATGTCGGAGCCTGAAGATGAACCTGAACCGGAGCTAAGTATGTAGTTTGCTAAAGCATTTGCTGTGTATCTTGTAACAAAGGTAGAACTTTTGCAAAAATGCTGGATTTATACAAAAAGGTGTGATATATTGCTTGTCAAGGAGCGTGATAATATGAAAAGAGCGATATATATTTCAATACTTTGCACAGTAATGCTGACTGCCTGCGGGAATGTATCGGAGTCAACGAAAAGTGCAGGAACCTCAGATGTGAGCCAAACTGCGGTCACGGTAACATCTGCAAAAGAAGAAAAGGATACAAGCGAAGCCGCGACTACTACGAGAAAAAGTTCGCAGACGGTATCCGAGACTTCAAAGCCGATAGATACCACAGTAACTACGACCAAGAAATCAGATCCGTCAGGTTATTCGGGAAATTCCAGTCAGGGACAGAACAATTCTGCACAGAATAATAACGGTCAGGAAAACAACTATCAGCCTGTGCAAAATGATCCGCAGCCAGATAACTCGCCGTCCGATAATAACCGGAGCAATAACGGAGCGGAACAGAATAACCGACCGTCTGATAATAAGCCTCAAAATAACGATCCGACGCCTCCGACTACAACTGCAAAGCCTGCGGTAACAAATCCGCCTACTACTACAACTCCAAAGCCACAGATTACAGTACCGCAGACTGAAGTTGTAATTGAAGATACAACAAACTTGCAAAGTGTTCTGAATTATGTAAATTCACTTGGAAGAACAACCGATGAATATTACAATATAGGTGCAGGGTTGAGTCACGATGGTTCTGATTATGGAAAAGCCGAAGCGGTGTATAATTGGATTCGGGATAATGTCAGCGGAAATTGTCAAGTGTTCTCAGTGGCAACAATATATGCCTGCAAGGGGATTGGGCTTGAATGTCGGTATGCGTTTTTCTCCCCCGATGACTGGTATGGACACATGGCAAATCTGGTAAACGTGGGCGGAGCATGGTATGTGTTCGACACACAGGGCGGCAGATTTTTAAAGTCGGATAAATACGGTGATATTACCCAGATATTTGATGAAAATGACAACACGATTGAACTGTCGGTAAGCGAATCTGCTTACTAATTAAGTAAACAACAAAGTTGCAATAAAGAGAGCCGATTTGGCTCTCTTTCTTTTGCGCAAAATCAAAGGAGAAATGCAATATATGTTTAAAATTAAATCAAAGATTTTAAAGAAACTCAGCGCAGGGTTCATGGCAGGACTTTGCGCTTTTTCTATGTTCGGTTCATCTATGAGCGGAGCAATCACAGTAAGTGCCGCAAGCACACCTATGGAAAACCCGGCATTCCCGTCAGCGGATACGGTGATCGCAAAGGCGGCGACCTTGCTGGGTACACCGTATACCTATGGAAACAAGGGCTACTGGTATGCGTATGATCAGGGTCAGTATCAGGCGCTGAGCGTGGATACGATTCGAAACCTTGGAATTGATTGCTCCGGCTTGGTTTACTATACCATGACGCAGCTTGGCTACAGCACTTCAGGATTTTCATGGAACAACCCTGTGCCTGTTGACACAGATCATTGGCTTACAGTCAATGATAACTGCACCATAACTTACGACGGAAAGACTTCAAAGGTCGAAGTCGAAAAGAAAAACATCAAGACAACGGACCGCCCGTATTGGGAGCGTGCTGACGGTTCGGTTATTACAGCAGGTTCTGTGGTGGTCGCTCAGAATCCGGGTGGTGAGGATCACGCTTGGATATATATGGGCGAATTTGATTCAAGAAATGATGTAATAAGCTATCTGAGATCTATTGGTGTTTCGGAAAAACTCATAAACTCAAAGACAGTTGGCGATGGAAAAGGTTCAGGCGGAAAGCATTGGAGAATAGAATCCAGCGGTTCGGAGGGCGTTGTTATCAACAACAAAATAGACGGCAAGACTGCAACGGCTATGAATATGTCGGCGTTCAGAATTACAAAGACAGATGTTACCTTTGAGATCGATAAGTACAATACGGACGGTAATCTTGTAGGAAAATCAAGTGTTGACAATTCCACAGCGGTATACGGAATCTACAGTGACAAGTCCTGTACCAAAAAGGTTGGCGAAATCACCATAAGCGCTGACGGCACAGGTAAAACTCAACTTCCCGACAGCACTTATTACGCAAAGGAATTAAAAGCTCCTACAGGTTATTCTATTGACCCTACTGTTTATACAATCAAATCAGGAAAAAACAAGGTGACAGAGGATTTCAAAACAGGAACAATTAAAATTAACAAAACCGCAGAGGACGGAATCATCAGCGGCAGGGAGTTTAAAATCACCTATTCATACAATGGAAAATCGCTCTCTGAAACTGCCAAAACCAATGCAAACGGAATTGCAACCTTTGACGATCTAAGGGTTTATGATATGTCCACAGGCAAAGCGATCACCTACACCGTATCCGAGATCAATGTAGATACAAGATACGAAGTCCCTAAGGCTCAGAATGTTACGCTGACAAGCGGAGATGTTGATCTGACTGTGAATGTGAAGTTCAACAATCAGCTTAAAACGGGTTCAATAAAGATCAATAAACAGTCCGAGGACAATCAGAACGGCGACAGAGAGTTCACTATTACGGGCAACGGTAAGATGTATCGTCTATAATAAATTAGACAGAAAACATTTAGCCGTGGTATAATAGAAAAAAGGAGGAAAATAAAATGGCA
>NZ_CAKSNX010000031.1 GCF_934476685.1 uncultured Ruminococcus sp. | reverse complement strand
CCATTTTATTTTCCTCCTTTTTTCTATTATACCACGGCTAAATGTTTTCTGTCTAATTTATTATAGACGATACAACTTTAACAATAGAAATACAGAAGATATTTTCAGGGAATTTCAATCGTCAAAGGACGCAGCATAGGAGGGGTAAAATGGTAGGATTTTTTATTGGCTTGTTTGTCGGAGCTTTTATCGGCATAACTGTTATGTGTCTTTGTACAGCAGCAGGACAGGCAGATAAGTATGAAAACCGCACAGGAAAGGATAAGCAATTTCGTTAGGTTTGATGATACCATTTCGGAAAAACTTGTGGTATCCTTGTTGGTAAAACGGAGGTGAGAAAATGCCAACGGTAACGATAATACAGCCGACAATATCAGAAGAACAAAACCATAAACTCCGCTGTGCGGCATACTGCCGTGTATCGTCAAACAGCGAAGATCAGATAAATTCCTTTATGGCTCAGACAAGATACTACGAGAAAGCTTTTGAAAAGTCTGACAGAGAACAGCTTGTTGACATATATGCAGATGAGGGAATAACAGGCACTCGTGAGGACAAGCGCGATGAATTTCAGCGAATGATAAGCGACTGCCGGAAAGGTAAGATAGACAGGGTATACACAAAGTCTATCAGCCGATTTGCCCGAAACACCAAAGACTGTCTGACAAACATCAGAGAGCTGAAAAGCTTAGGCATAACTGTGCTGTTTGAAAAAGAGAATATCGATACTGCCGATATGACTGACGAGATGATGATAACGATTATGGGCGGTCTGGCTCAGGAAGAATCGACTTCTATATCGCAGAATTTGCGGTGGTCTTGCAGAAAAAGAATGGCTAATGGCACATATGAATTATCGTGTCCTCCTTATGGCTACAAAAAAGTAAATGGCAAACTTGTTATTTGTCCCGAGCAAGCAAAAGTAGTGAAAGAGATATACAATAGTTATCTAAGTGGCATCGGAATGATATCAATAATGAAAAGTCTTAATGAACGTAATATCCCCTGCTGTAAAAATAGTGAACGGTGGCATATGATAGGAGTTTCATATATTCTAACAAATGAAAAATATACAGGAAACACACTTCTTCAGAAAACATATTCGACCAGCACACTTCCCGTTAGGCGTTTTAAGAATAACGGAAACGCAGATCAATACTACGTTCGTAACACTCATCCTGCAATAATACAACAGGAGACTTTTGATAAAGTACAAAGACTTATATCAGAGAAAAATCAAAAGCAGCCTAGAGGTACGCCACACAATTCAGTCTTACACAAACATATCTTCTGCGGAAGTTGCGGCTCAATACTTATAAGAAAATCCTGCAGAGAAAAATATTATTGGTCGTGCAGAAAACACGATCTTGCAGCGGTGGACTGCCCTACCAAACAAATTTCCGAAGATAAAATCCACTCCGCTTTTATACGTCTGTACAACAAGCTCGTGTATAATTTTAAGCCTGTACTTACACCACTACAGCAAGCCTTGCAGGATCTAAAATACAAAAATACTAAAAGCGGTACGACTATAATTGAAAAGTACAAGGAAATCGCTAAATTGAAAGAACAAACTCACGTTCTCGCAAGGTTGAAAACAAAAGGCTTTCTTGATGAGGCAAAGTATATTGAACAAACCACAGCGCTTAACTCAAAAATAGCAAAGTTCCAGACCGAAATAAAGAAACTGAACGCCAGCGATGAAGATGATGAGACTCTTGAACAGCTTGATATGCTCATAGGATATTTTGAAAAGCGGCAGAAACTTATGGTAGAATTTGAAGGTTCAGCGTTTGAGAGTATTGTCGATAAGATAGTAGTAAAAAATCAGAATGAACTGGAATTTCACTTGATAGGCGGATTGAAATTATGTGAGCAAACCTCTTGATATTATAGTAGAATTATGATATAATAATCATAGAATAATATTGGAGGTGCTAGTATGATCATAAAATCTTCGACAACACTTAGAAATGATTACCTGACAATATCAAATCTTGCTCATCAAAAGGAAGAACCAATATACATCACCAAAAATGGAGAAGGAGATCTTGTCGTTATGAGCATTGACGCTTTTGAAAAGCGTGAAGAAATTATCCGCTTAAAGGCAAAGCTTGACGCAGCTGAGGAAAGCCGCTTGTCGGGAGATAAAACTGTTTCGTTAGATGACGCAAGACAAAGACTGCAGGAGAAATATTCAAATGTCTGAAATGAAACTTGAATTGCTTGCGACGGCTTGGTCTGAACTTGAACATATTGCGGATATTCATATGAGCTTATCCGGTGCTGTGTCCGCTAAAAAAATAACGGATAAGATACTTGATACACTTGAACTGCTTAGATATAGCCCACAGCTGGGTGTGCTTTGTAGTGAACCATTGCTTAAATATGATAATTACAGAAAGATCATCTGTGGAAAATATCTGTGTTTTTACCGTGTGATCGCTGACACGATTTACATTTATCATATTGTTGACGGTAGAAGTGACTACCCGAAGATATTCGAAGAACTGCAGAACGGTATTGATTTAGATTCAAAGTTAAAAGAAGCTGAGGACGAAGCAGAAAGTACCGATAGGAGTTTTTCATCAGATGAGGTATTATCTGAAATCAAAAATATAACCGAAAATGCCTTGCATTAAAAATTGCAGGGCATTTTTTGTTGGTATTGATACTGGATTTTTGCAAAGCTTTGTGGTATCATTGTCGGTTGAAAGGAGTGAGTTTATGCCTAAAAACAGAATTATCCCATTCGGTTACTGTATGAAAAACGGTGAGATAATAACCGAGCCCAAAGAGCTCTATGCTGTTGTTACAATATTCAACGAGTATTTAAAAGGCAAAAGCTTGTCAGAAATAGCAGCTTTGATGGAAGTGCCATACTGCGAAAATTCATCTTGGAACAAGAATATGGTCAAAAGAATAATCGAAAATGACAGATATCTTGGTACAGAAAAGTATCCGCAGATAATTGACAAAGAAACTTTCAAACTTGCAAACGAAAAGCGTGTCAAAAAAGCGACTGTATCAATAGGTCAGACGGAAGAAGTCAAACTGCTGAAACAAATAACTTTCTGCAAAGAATGTGGTAAAAAGCTAACACGAACAAAGGAAGAACTATGGGATTGCAGACGTCCTGAATGTTACCGATTTGATCATCTGCTTACGGATCAAATGATACTTAGTGCCGTGCTGAATGTGTTCAACACCGTTATTGCTAACCCGACGCTCATTAATTCAGACTGTATGGTAAGCACATACTCTCCAAATGCAAAGGTCAGATTTCAGCAAAATGAGATAAATCGAATGACAGATATGGTACATACAGATGAAAAGAAGATCAAAGAAGAGCTTTTCAGACTTGCCCAGCTCAGATATGACTGCTGCACTTATGATGATAGTCAGCAGAAAACGGAACTTTTAAAATCAAGGCTTGGCTGCGAACAAATGAATACACTTGATATTGGCTTATTCAAAGCGTGTGTTTCACGAATATGGATAAGCCATTTTTGTACCATAGAGGTTGAATTCATCAACGGAGTACACATCAAAAATATCACAGAAAGGAATGACAAAAATGTCCACAGCTCCGAATGTAACGGTGATACCTGCGAAAGTGCAGACAGCGGAAAACCGTGATAAATACCACCAGCTAAGAGTGGCGGCATACTGCCGTGTCAGCACCGAGCAAGAGGAACAGCAGAACAGCTTTGCGGTTCAGGTCGCTTACTATACAGACCTTATCAACAAGAAAAAAGAATGGACTCTTGCAGGCATATTTGCCGATGAGGGTATCAGCGGAACGCAGACAAAGAAAAGAACAGAATTTAATCGTATGATAAGGATGTGCAATAATAAGAAAATAGACCTCATAATCACTAAGTCTATAAGCCGTTTTTCAAGAAACACGGTTGATTGTCTTCAGTACATAAGGCAGCTGAAGGAATTGGGTATTGGCGTTATTTTCGAAAAAGAGAACATAAACACGCTGACAATGACAAGCGAGTTTATGATAGCTTTGTATGGTTCATTCGCACAGGCTGAAAGTGAGTCTATAAGTAAGAACATTCTCTGGGGAAAAGAAAAAGCATATAGAGAGGGCAAAGTGCCATTTCAGTATAAAAAACTGTTAGGATATCGAAAGGGAGCAGACGGCAAGCCTGAGATAGTACCGAAAGAGGCTGAAACTGTACGATCGATCTTCAATCTTTATCTTGACGGATATACATTACTTAACATCGCTCAGATCTTAATGGATCAAAAAATAACTACTGCAACCGGTAAAAGTGAGTGGACTAAGAGTGCAATTCAGAGCATTCTGAAAAATGAGAAATATGTTGGAGATGCACTTTTGCAAAAAACTTTCACGGTCGATTGTATTACACACAAGGTTGTGAAAAATAACGGGGAACGCCCGATGTATCTTGTTACAGATCATCATACTCCCATAATCGATCGTGATACCTTTGATCGGGTACAGCAGGAAATCGCAAGACGAAATTCAAAAAGAAAAATATCCGATCAGACAAAAACGGAGAAAGGAAAATACAGCGGAAAATATGCATTGTCCGAATTGTTGATATGCGGACAATGCGGGACTCCGTACAGACGCAGGATATGGACAAAAGGTGGAAATAAACAAGTGGTCTGGCGATGTATAAGCCGACTGGAACACGGCAGAAGATACTGTCCCGATTCGCCTACGATCAAGGAAGAAAACCTGCACCGTGGAATTATTCGGGCGATAAATAACTATTACTCCTGCTGTGATGATATTAAGAGAATTTTAAAAGCAAATATCAGCTCTGTTCTGAAATGTCAAGGTCGGGAAGAAATATTAGCCGCAGAAAAGCGACTGAAAGAGATCGACCAAGCAAGGACTGATCTTATCAATCTCATAGCTTCCGGCGGCTGTGACGAGGACAAGCTCGACGGTGAGTTTGCAAAGCTTTATGCCGAGGAACAAGATTTAAATGAACGTTTGAAAATGCTCAGATTGCAGAATCAAACCTCTGCCGAAACTCAGCAAAAGCTTGATAGGGTCACGGAAATGATAGAACACGAAAAATTTGAGCTGGAAACATTTGATAACGTACTTGTGCGGAAGCTGATTGAGTGTATAAAAGTTCTGAGCAAGAATGAGATATTAGTTATCTTCAAGGGCGGATATGAGGTCAGAACGGAAATAGAATGATATTAGAGAACGGCTTGCGGAATATCAACAGGCTGTTTTTTGTTGGGAGGTGCAGCATTGTCGAAAAACTTTGAAGGCATAAAAACAAGAAAATTCGGTATCGAGATAGAAATGACAGGACTTACACGAAGTCAGGCGGCAAAGGCTATGGCCAAAGTGCTTGACGGAAGTGTTGAACACGAGGGCGGAAGCTATGATAAATATGTTGTGACAGACTCAAAAAACAGAAAATGGGCGATAGTTTATGATGGCAGTATCAACTGCTATAATGCAAGCGGAGACAGAGCCTCCAAGTCTTACAGCGTGGAAATGAACTCTCCTGTGCTGGAATATGAGGATATTCCGCTTTTGCAGGAAGTTGTCAGAGCGTTACGCCGTGCAGGCGGGGTAACAGGTCCTCGGTACTGTGCAGGGACACATATCCATATTTCAGCCGACGATTATACACCGCAGCAGATACGAAATCTTGTAAACATCTTCGCAAGCAAAGAGAATTTTCTGTGGGACGCTTTGCAGGTATCATCTGCCCGTGAAAGCTACTGTCACAAGATGGACAAGCAGTTCATAGAGGACATAAACCGCAAGAAACCCAAAGATATGGAGGAGATAAAAAAGCTTTGGTATCGTGGACGAATGAGCGAGCAGTTTCAGCATTATTCAAACAGCCGATATGTGATCTGCAATCTGCACAGCTTTTTTCAGCACGGACATTACGAGATAAGAGCTTACAACGGCTCTCTTCATGCAGGAGAGGTAAGAAGTCAGATAGTGCTTGCGTTAGCTATAAGCAATGCGGCAATGACAAAGAAATATTGCTCTCC
>NZ_CAKSNX010000030.1 GCF_934476685.1 uncultured Ruminococcus sp. | reverse complement strand
AACAGGAAACACTTGCTGCATCATGCTGCCTTTCCGTATCAACCGTAAAACGTGTTTTAAGACGTCTTGTAAATATGAGTATAATCACTCACAGCTATAGAAAAAATAACGCTGCGGGCTATTTGGGGACAACTCATTACAGCCTACAGCGTTTTTCTTTGGTGCGTGATTATTTTAATCTTCCTAAAAATATTTTTAGCAAATGTCTTTCGCCAAAATTGTTCTACGTTTACGCATTATTCCACAAGCTCAAATGCAATGATATCGCACGTTTCTATCAAAGCTATAACGATCTGTCGCATATGACAAAGATAAAACGCAGCGAACTATGCAGCTGTATTAATCAGCTCATAGACCTTAAGCTTATCCGCAAGCAGCTCAAACGTACACGTCAAGGTGATTATACTGATAATACATATTTTGTGATCGTATATCAGCAGGGGAAATTGAGCAAAAAAAAGAGAGCGCCCCGCTCCTACTCAAAGGGTCAAGGCACTCACAAAAAAACAAATAGTAATTCCTACATACTTATATTATCATATAAAGGACCTATTGTCAAGGAGTTCACAAAAAAATTTTTGAAGCGGAAAAAGCATTCTAAAAATTTTTCGATAAAAGGTGGGGGATAAAATGAGCTGTCATATCTTAACCCACTAGATATATATCTAAGAGAAAAAGAAAAGATAATATTTTTCTTAAGTATGTGATATTATCTATATAAGTATATATATGTGCCTAAAAAGCCTTCTTTTCTCTCAGATAAGACAATTCAGAAATTTATTATTCTCAGGAGGTATAAAACTATGAACAATTCAGTGTTTCCACGCACATATTTACAGGAATTCCGGGCTAAGCATAATTTAAGTCAGCAGCAAATTGCTGATGTTATCGGAATACAGCGTGCTAACTATGCCAGGATCGAACTCGGAACTTACAATGGCAGCATATCTACTACAAAGCTAACGATGATGTTTTGTGTATTCAAGGAAATATATAATCTATCTGATGATGATATTCGTGATCTGCTGTACTGTGAATATTCTTATCAGCTCAAATTTATACCTGAACGAAAAAGGTATCTTGCCGAACGTGCTTTCTTCGAGAGTGAAGAACAGAAAAAAATCACTGCGAACAAGAAACGTGAGAGATCCAGGAAAACAAATGCTGAGAGATTTGAAAAGAAACAGGCTGCAAAAGCCGATGTACTGCCTGAATCAACATACACAGAATACAGAAAAATTGAGAAAATCGTAACTCAATATTCCTCTAAACGAAAAATAGATATAAACATATTCCTTGACAAAGTACTTGGACTGGGAGCAGAATATCCATATAATTTTGATGAATTATCTGAGGAACAGATAATGAAACTCATTAACTCTATGGATCTTGGCTTTAAGTTGTGGTATGTTCGTCAAATGCATATTTTACAAGGCAGGATGTTATTGATCGCACAGGTGTTACTAACGACTCTATTTATCGTTGTGAAAAAGGTGATATGTCATATAACTGCCACAGAAAGTACAATGCTGTCCTCATAGAGTTTTTCAAAAAGGATCTTCGTGAGATATTCGGATATTATGTTGATTGATCAGATTTTCTGTCTATAGACAGATTTTTGATTAAGATACCTCACCTGTTTTCTTATGGCTTCAATTTTCGGTTCCATTTCAACTTTTGCATATGTGTTTGCGGTAGTTTTTATATCCTTATGACCGAGCATTTTACTCACTACGGATATATCAACTCCTGCAGACAATAGATCAGTCGCATAATTATGACGAAGTTTATGAAATAGTATCCCACAGTTTTGAAGTCCTTCCGCTTTAAGCATATCACGCAGACTGTCATACAAAGTTTTATAGTCTGTTATATTGCCATAAAAATTCGGGAAAACAAGATTAAGGTTATCCTTGCTTTCTATCCGTTTTCTCCACTTTGTATTTTCAGGCAAATCCCGATAAATAAGCCAGCTGCGCAGGATATCGGTAACCTGTCCGCATACTGGCAGATCTCGTATTGACATTACTGTTTTTGTGTCGGTAAGATGTACTCCCCTTTTCACATAATTTCCGGGTGTAAGTTCTATATATCTGTCAGCAACGGCACGTCTGATATGTATAATATTATTATCAAAGTCGATGTCTGTCCAATACAGACCGAGAAGTTCCCCTATTCGCATACCCGTTAGAAGAAGTATTGGTATAACAGTATTAAATCGTGGATACTTTTCTATTACACAAAGCAGTCTTTTAAGATCATCTTTATCCATGAGCCTATCCGTTGGTTGCGGAATATTTCCTTTAGGACGTTTAAAGCCAAATTCCATTGGATTGTATGGTATGTATCTTTTGTATACGGCTTTTTGCATAACGTTTTTCACAAGAATATATATTTCCTTGATATATTTGTCACTGTACATTTCCCCATTTTCTTTAAATCGACAGAACGTGAAGAATCGGTTTATAGCAATATCGTCGATATTTTCAACGTATTTCCCATCAAAGTACTTATATATCTTCTGAGCCATTCTCTGCTCCCATACGGCAGTTTTCAATGACTTAAAGGCATTCTTCCTTTCTTCCAAAACTAAGTCCAATAATTCGTTAAACTCGTGCATCAATAAATCTTCTCCTTAAATTTTTTCTCCCCTTTTCAAATATTATATCAGAAATATTGATTTTATGCAAATATTTTTTTGTAATATGAGAAGTCTGTCTATAGACAGAAAGTTGACACACTAAAAACAAACTGCTATAATATAAATAACAACTGAAAGGAGGAACAGTCAATGTATTATACACTTATGCACAAGGATATACCTGTTTTTGATTTTGAATCAGAGGACAACAAGCTTTACGCTCTGTATATCGATTATGCAATAAATGAGCTGCACGTTCCCCTTCCTATTGAGGTCGATGATACTGTTGTAAACCGTTCACACTTTAACGACTGGCTTTCTGACAGGCGTATTCCTGCAAGCCGTGACAAGCTGCAAAGTGGTCTTGAAAAGCTGAGAGCAGCAGCAGGTGGAGATCGCATTGCAACAGATACATTACTAAAAAACAGTCTTGCTCTTTCTCTTTCAGATCAGTACTGGGTCCGTCCTAAAGACAGCTCTCTGACCTGGAATGATGTGAATTTCTTTAACAACGATTTTTCCGATGATGTAGGAGCTGCCCTTTTTGATATTGACATTCAAACTCACAATGCGGATCTTATGTCCCCTGTTAACAGTTCCGACGGAGTGTTACGAAAAAAGTGGAAGATAATAAACAATGAACGATATCTTATAAAGTCAGGCACAGAGCCTTATCTCCAAGAGGTGTTTAATGAGAAGATCGCTTCCCTTATATGCCACACTCTCAACATTCAAGGCTATACCGACTATGATATTATTTTCAGCAATAACAAACCTGCAAGCATTTGCAAGTGCTTTATTGATAGCAGCACAGAACTTATCACCGCAAATGACATACTTGAACATTTCCTGCCTAACACAAGAATTTCACCATATGAGCATTACATCAAATGCTGTGAAAGACTTGGTGCTGACACTGGTGAACTTATTAAAAGTCTTGATGATATACTCACTGTGGACTATATTATGGGCAACACAGACAGGCACTTAAGAAATTTCGGACTTATCCGAAATGCCGATGACCTTTCTATCCATTCTGCTGCACCTATATTCGATACAGGAGCAGCTTTGGGACACAATCTTCTTTCTTCTGATATTGCAAAGCTCAATGATATTGATGCAAAACCTTTTGGCAAGACACACGATGAGCAGATCAGACTTATCAAAGGACCTGAACGTTACGATATATCAAAGCTGTATACAATACAAAATGATGTAAAAGAGATACTTTGTACAGGAAACTATTTGCCTAATGAACGTATCTCCGCTGTACTCGACTTGCTTGAGAACAGAATAAAACGTTTTGATAAAGCTCTATGCAAAAAGTATACATCGGGTATAAATTTT
Source organism: uncultured Ruminococcus sp. (assembly GCF_934476685.1). Lineage (GTDB taxonomy): Bacteria > Bacillota > Clostridia > Oscillospirales > Ruminococcaceae > Hominimerdicola. The sequence continues at coordinate 2,325 of NZ_CAKSNX010000030.1, read as the reverse complement.
GATACTTTGGATATAACTAATGGTAGTATCAAGAGAGAATGAAAAAAGTCTGTCTATAGACAGAGATATAGATTTAAAATCATTTTATGCATCTGTTTTCTTTTGATGACAGGTGCTTTTTTGTTGGTATAATTTTATACATATTATTGCCATAGAATTTATTTACTATGTAAATTGAATTTATTTGATAAAAATGTTATAATACTTGTAAAATAGTATCATTCATGTTTGTAATAATTATTAAAGAAAGTTATTTGAAGAAAAATATAGAAAGGAAGTAATTATGGAATTTAAACGTTTATTTTCGGGATTAACAGCATTTGTTACTACTTTTGCTTTGGTTGCAACACCATTGTGGGATAATATAAGTGATTTATTTCCAGGCACTAAAATACAAACCTCTGCTTATAGCACAGATGATTACTACTCTTATAAGGAAAACTACATAGAGAATTATACAACATATGACTATCTTGTTAATCAAATGAGATTACCATATAGAGATTTTGTTGAAACTATAAAAAATGATACTACTTTTCAAAAAGAATTGGCTGCATGGAAGCTTGTAACAATAACTCCTGATTCTGCAATTAGTGATGTAACACAATCTTATCAGTACAAATATTATGAAGCTATTATTATGGATATTCTTGTTAGGAATGTGCAGGAAGAGTCATTTATAAGCTCGATTAATTCTTTTTATGATTCAATACATGTTTCTACATGGAAAAAATACGTTAACTCAAATAGTAAGTTTTTAGAATCTACTCCTATTACATCTGATAATGCTGCGGATATACTTTCAGAAATGAAAGATCTTAATTGCTTTGGAAAGGCTCTGGAGAAAGTTGATAAAATTGGCGATATCATTGAATATGCAACTGATGTTAATGATTTGATTGATAAACTTTGCAAAATTGAGATAATGTCTAATCTTTCTGAAGGTTATGCAGATGTATTATCTAGTATGTCGGAAAAATGCACCGACAATGTTCAGCTGAAAGCTGCTATTGATAATGTAAGTCTTATTTTTAGAGAAGATTTGACATCACAGCAAGTGAAAGATATTTTTACTATAAAAGCTGGCGGTGACGTTTTATATAGAGAGTTTATGAAAGGTATAAAAAAGTCTGTTATTGAATCATTAGGTATAACAGGTGTAGCCATTGATCTTGCTCAATCAGCCGGAATAGTAGTTGCAAATTCATGGTTTGGAACTACGGATATGATTAATGATTATTATCAGATGAGCGCTCTGTATGAGATTGAGGATCTGCTTAGAGATACTCTTAAATCTTCACAACGAGATAAGTTTTGTGCTGCATTCAGTATGTATGAAAATATATGCTATCTTGGCTGTGATTACTCTAAAAAATATGTGGGCGTTATTTACAATGATGCTCTTGTCGGAAAATTATTTGCATGGGCAACGAATCAGAACTATGAAGAATATGCAGCTCAGATTGATAACATAAAAGAAAAACTTTCTGGAATGTTCGATATGATAAATGTTGGTGCAGATTCTTGGTACATTATCGATTCTAAAAATAGGGAAAACATTACTTTTATAAATCCGGATTACAAGATCGTTGAGTATTCGGATAAGCAGTATGAAGAAAAATGCAACGAGGTAAAAGCTGAAGCATATAGTGGTTATGGCGGTAATAATGGCTATGATCTTACTCTCTCAGATGATTTAGTAATTAATAATGATTTTAAAGTTACAGGCGGAGTAATTGATCTTAACGGACATACACTTACTGTAAAAGGCGATCTAAATCATTCAGCGGGTCAAATAATAATAAATGACGGAAAGTTAGTGGTAAATGGCGATTATAATGGATTTAAAAAGACTACAGATAAGTATGGTGATGTAACCATATCTGATGGCGGACATATATCCATGATTGGAAAAAATGATTATGTGTTGGTCAACGGAAACTTTAATATCAAATATGATTATTATGATTATGGTAATTCAACACTTAAGTATGGAATTATAGAATTAAAAAAAGATTTTGTCTTAATGAGCGAAAGTTCCTTTTATACTTTGAATAATAATAAGATAATATTTTCAGGAACAGACAAGCAGAAAATCATATCAGAAAATAATCAACGTATTGAATTTGCAAATGTTGAATTTCAGAATAGTAATATCGAGATCAATGATAATTTTTATTTTGGCTGGAATAAACTGCTTGCAGATACAACCATAGATGGAAATTTAAATCTTAATGTATCTACTTTGGATCTTAACGGACATACACTTACTGTAAAAGGCGATCTAAATCATTCAGCGGGTCAAATAATAATAAATGACGGAAA
>NZ_CAKSNX010000029.1 GCF_934476685.1 uncultured Ruminococcus sp. | reverse complement strand
TATCTATATAGAATCCACACAGTCACTTTTCTACCGTTTAGAGCGTATAATACTGATAATCAACTAATAATAGATACATTAAATGAATCCATCTTACATTTCAATTCCATAAAGGTACGATTGATACTTGTTCACAAGTTATATACGGCATAGTTCCGCGAATTTCAATTCCATAAAGGTACGATTGATACCCCCACACGACTTGTGCTACTATTGCCAATTATATATTTCAATTCCATAAAGGTACGATTGATACTCTTTTGCGTCAAGCAGAGTTCCTCCAAAAATGGAATTTCAATTCCATAAAGGTACGATTGATACACTTCGTTCGTATTAGTGAAACCTTCGTCACTTTCATTTCAATTCCATAAAGGTACGATTGATACAAAATAATCCCTATGAAAAAGTGCGTTACTTTGCCGTATTTCAATTCCATAAAGGTACGATTGATACTGAGTTCCTTACTAATCTGCCTTCTGTTTTTCTTATTTCAATTCCATAAAGGTACGATTGATACGGAAAAAATTTCTCCCTCCACTTTTAATGTTGATTATTATTTCAATTCCATAAAGGTACGATTGATACGCGCGTTCCCCCCGCCACCCGCCCCTCTAAAATGCATTTCAATTCCATAAAGGTACGATTGATACCAAACCAAGCCGCCCTCCGCCCGCGCGAGCCGCTATTTCAATTCCATAAAGGTACGATTGATACGCTTCCTTCAAGAACAAAGATTCAACAGCTGGTGAAAATTTCAATTCCATAAAGGTACGATTGATACAACAGCTGCAACAGCGCATTAATATATAACATGATAATTTCAATTCCATAAAGGTACGATTGATACTATAGGCGAAGAGAAAAGAAAAAGTCCTACTATAATTTCAATTCCATAAAGGTACGATTGATACATCCTTTTGTTCAGTTCGTCGCGCAAATTGTCGAATTTCAATTCCATAAAGGTACGATTGATACTAATTTTTCTTTAATCCTTTCATCGTCCTGTAACTATTTCAATTCCATAAAGGTACGATTGATACTGTTTTGAAGCTTGCCTTTCGCCCAAATCACAAAAATTTCAATTCCATAAAGGTACGATTGATACCCATTGAATCTAATGGTATAAACACCACGAAACACAATGAGTTAGGAAGTACAAAGATGCAAAAAATACTCGAAATAAATGTCGATGCCCAATTATATTTTTAATACTGTTCTGCGACAACCAGCTTATTCACAGCTATTTCAACATATCAAAGAGCACTTTGGAAGATTCCGTATTAGCAAATAACAAGGCGAACCTTCGACATCGACAACTTTTCACAAGAAATTGTCAGTCGACATTCTTTCCTTGCCAAGAATCTGTTTATCCATATTATAACCCATTTTGTTGGTAAAAACAATGACACTATCTTCTGATTCATCTATGATCATTTTCATTTTCATCTTAAGTTCTCGAAGTTTTGCCTCCGATAACTCACCCTCTAAAACAGAGTTCTGAATCCAACATAAATATTGACGACATAGCTTCAGCATTTTGCCCACTCTTTTTTCACCAACATCATAAACCAAAACAACATACATCTCACCAATACATTTTAAAAGGTTTATATTCTTCCATTCCTAAAATGTCTTTCAGCAACTTATAGCATTCCAACTTGATAAGATGCTTATAACTAACATTACGCCCCAACGAGCGATGCCGGAACGTTTCGTTATATCGCTCTTCCATTGCCTTCACAAATATCTTCTTGCCCTTTTCGTTCAAAAGGCATTTATTCAACTTCTTGTCGAAATGGCCATCGCCTATAACATGCTTGTTGAGAACCTTGAAAACAACTCGATCTACGATAATTGGCTTAAATATCTCCGAGATATCCAGGCATAACGAAAAACGCCTTTCACCTGGAGTATGAAGATAACTTATCGTCGGATTTAGTTGGGTTTGATGAATAGCCCGAAGAGTCTCCGCATAACACATCATATTACCAAAAGAAATAAGAGCATTCACCTCATTCTCTGGTGGCTGTTTAGTTCTTGTCCCCATCTTGAAATCATCAAGAATGATATCGAAAGCCGCATAATAGGCTTGCCGTATGTTCCCTTCTATTCCCATGATTTCATCTATAGCCTTAGCATCCGCTAAAGCGTCGCTCAATTTCTTGATCGCATCAATAACTACTTGCAAATCTTTTCCCCTACGATTATAATAGCTGAGATTCAAGACCATATTCCATGCCGCTCCTTGAATAAATTTTCGAGCCAACTCCACCCGTTTCTTCTTGTTTTGGTATGCAGAGGTTTGCGCAAGCAATGCTTTACCCGACAGGAGACTCTCTCGGGGCATGAAACTACCTGTGTAATTCTCGTAATAATCGAAAAAGTGAACGGGAATTCCTTTTTGCCCCAAGAAATTGAACAGAGCACTATTTGCCCGAAGGCTACCGAAAGCAAACAACTCGGCCACATCCTCAACCGGTATGTATCGAGGCTGCTGCAGGAGTTCCTCGTCATCCTCGTTCACGATGATAGGCGTAAACTTCAACGTATTATCTCGGCGCTCCATGATGCCTGGATTGAACAGGTAGAAACTTCTTTTCATTCTTCACCCTCCATTTCGTTTATATAACAAAAATCAAAGTAACTGCAATTCTTGCAGATGCCCTTCTTCGCAACAGGCGGACATGCCTCCTGAGAGACCACGTTTTTGATGTCTTCCGTAATAGCCATGATGTCTTCCCTGTCAATATCCGTAAGTAGCACTTCTTGAGTCTTACGCAAAAGCGGATATTCCAAGATGCCCTTCACGCCAGATATTCCATGCTGCTCAAAAACATACATATAATATTTCAACTGCCATTCATGAGCATTATCGACTTTATTCGATTTCTTTATTTCATGAATAACCTTGCTCTTAGCATCATAGTAATCCACTTTGATTCCATCCATCTCCACCTCCTCATACTTTGATGTACGTTGCGGATAACTTGATTCATGCACCAGCTTTCCTTCATAGACCAAATCAGATTCTTGCTCCATGTTGATGCCATTGGCAAACAGCCATAGTTTGCGATGGCAAAGTTGGTAATAATTGAAATGTATACCTGTTACTATCATAAAAATATATCTTCTAATTCATTATTCGTTAAATCAACACCAATATCAAATGAATAAAAGCCTTCACGTATAACATTAATCAAGATAGACTCTCTAGCTCCAATCGTAATCTGGCAATCTGAATCAATTCGATGTTCTTTTCTTCCTTTATCCAATAAATACACAGGCAAAGTTATGGAATTAGACAACGCAAACTCCATATACTCCGAATAATTATGAAAATGCGTACGATCAGGTTTACATATAAATGCTATTCCCTGTGGATCAATATCACGACTACTCCAATTATTAGAATGAGTATCATCTTCATGCCATTTTTCCACAGGGTTTATCAACCAATTATTAATAAACATTCGCTCTAATGCCTTTGCATTAGTTTGCGCCTTTACACTAAATTCAGGTTCTTCATCATACACCTCATTTAAAACGGCGACCAAATCTTTTGCAGAATACAGACCTTCCTTGAGTACATTTATTGTAGATAAAAAAGCTTTGCATGGAATCCACGATCGGCTTTTTTTTGAATACGAGCCATATGGCGCTGGATATAGATCCTGATTTTTGTATGGTATCAACACATACATATCTCCTATCACGCTATCAAAGCGGCATAATCTTCCCGCCCTTTGCATAAGTCTATCTACAGGACATATTTCGCTAATCATTAGCTCAGAACTAATATTGATACTGACTTCACCTATTTGCGTAAGTATAGCTATTCCTCTGGCAGAACCTTCACTCCAAGCTTTTCTGCCCAAATGTTCAAGTAGAAGGTTCTCCTTGCGCTGTTTATCCTTCTCTGTAAACCTGCTATGATATAAGATAATCGGTATATCTTTGTTCCTTTCCAAGACCAACTCTTTCACTTTCTTATACACCTGTATGGCCTTATCTACCGTATTTAAGTAAATAATAGCATTCCCTTTATCCACACAATGTTCTAATAAATAGCTAATATCCTGCAATTCATCATAAGCCACTAATCTTTTTATATTAAAACTCTTCTGATAATTATCGCTTTCCTTGTCTTCCAAGATACTTTCAATCTTAAACCCAGCCTTTCTATATAACGGTAATGCAGACTCTGGCAAAGAGGCACTCATAATCATCACTGGAACATTCCAACAACGAAGCACCTTTAACAAGAAGAGGATATTTGCCAGTACGAATTCATCATAAAAATCAGCCTCATCAATAACAACACAAGAGTTTGCAAGGTTACTGCATATCAGATGATGATTTTCACAAGTAAATGTCAAAGACATCAGCAAGTGATCTATTGTACATACAGTTATAGGCGTTGCAAGAAGTTTTGCCATCTTATGCTGAGCCATAGCTTTCGTCATATTCAATTCACCATTCTGCACTTCAGAAAGCTTTATATACCATGCGCTTGAATGATACACTCCAGTATCGGATAACGTAGATGCTACATTAACAGAAAGAGCATTTGCTGTGAATCTAGTAGGCATAGCAATAACTAGACGATCTGCTTTGTGAGCGGCAATCTGATGAGAAGCCCACAACAGAGAAGCATCAGTTTTCCCTGCGCCAGTTGGAGCACGCACAAGTAAGATATTATTATTCCAATTCTTTTCCACAAGTTTCTGCACCCCTCGTTTCTCCTCAAAAGGAAAATGATAATTAAAGCGCATTAGGTTTAAAACAAACTCGTCATTTTCTTTCGCACTTGCTCTATGGTCTGCTAACTGGAGCAATCCTCTTACAGCGTCAAATTCAAACAACTTATCACACACTAAAGACAAGCTCTCTGTTTCTGAGATATCATTGGATGTTTTACGAAATTCATTCCAGAATTGTTTGAAAGAAGGACAGCTTATCCACTTGTCTTCAAAGCTAAGTCCTAATTTTCCATGATGTGCAGCTATTGCCGCCAATATGGGAATCGGCATATTGGTAGTAACAGCATCATTTAATGAATAAAACTCGTGACGTATACCTACATTTCTAAGATGACATCCAGCTTCGTTACGTTTTTCAGAATTATATTCTTTAAAAGAACAATTAGGATGATTTTGTTTCCACAATTGATAATTATGGAAATCCTTCCTACATGCTTCTTGCCATTTTGAGCAAGCTTTTCCGTTATCATGCCATTTTGCTGAGACAGACAAACGCATTGCCAGATCTTTACCTGTCAACTTTTTGTATTTCTCGCAAGTGCCTATAAATATCTGGCATATATCGGACATTTCAGACATAACATCAGAACAATGCTGTTCTAATGTTATGCCTGAAGGTTTAGCCAATATATAGTTGCATTTGTCTTCTCTCATTTAACAGAGATAATTGTAGTTCTTATATGTGTTCTTTAAACAAAGAAGGAGTATCGTCTGCCTTCTTTTCTTGTTTCTTTAGCTTGGTCGGTTTCACGTCATCTTTACATTTAGCATACACGTCCTCATAACTTGTAACTATGCTGTCATCAGAATCGCATGTGTATAGTTCATTTGACTTCAAAAACTCGAGGGCCTCATTATAAGCTTTCAATACACTATTTTCAGTACGGTCATCACCAATAAAGTATTGAGCGCCTCTTTCATCCAATTCTTTTATTATGTTAGCACGTTCTGTTTCTCCAGCCTCATAATAGCGAGAAGCTTTTCTGCTAAGAATAGTATCAAAAACGATTATCACCTGTTGAGGCTCACCACATACTGCGTTGCGTGCTTGATTTGCATAATCATTCATTAAGCGAGTAGCATTAAGGTATAGTTCTGCTCGACGCTTTCTTTCTGCTTCAGTTGCATGCTTGAAATATACTGTAGCCACATTGAATGAATTCTCGTAGCGATAGGCTTTCGATATGCTAAGAGATGTAATATCAAGAAAGAAATTCATACGCATAATATCCTCTTGACTAAATTCACGTGTTGCAATAGCTTGCTCGTTAGCATTTTCTCCCTCTGTGTTAACTCTCAATCGCATAAGAAGATCCCGTCCTACCTCGCTTTCATTCATCGCTACTGCAGGAGTTACTGACAATGGGGCTGTTCGTCTGCCTGAATAATCACCTTTAGAAGGATGCATAAATCCTCCCATATCAGCTCTTAAATCTGATTCTATCTTATCTGTTATGCCATCACCGTTAGAAACAAACGTGTCTCCTTTTGCCTTGTCTGCATTATTCAAACGATCTATTGCAGAAAACAACACATGGCGTTGCATCTGACCAGAGATATAAACACGTC
>NZ_CAKSNX010000028.1 GCF_934476685.1 uncultured Ruminococcus sp. | reverse complement strand
TTGAAAAACCAAAATCAAATTCGATATTGCTGTTTTTATAATTGACATTGTGTATTCCGAGCATTTCCGCAATTCTTTTGATCGGCTTTTTGGCTTCTTTGGTGCTGAGGTTTTTATATGCTACGATGTCTATATCGGACACTTTGCTCATGTCGGGCTTTGAAATAACTATAGACTTATCTTTAAGCTCTTCGTAACGTTCCTGTTCCGACATATCTTCTGCAATAGAAAATTTTGTTCCGCTCTCTGTAGCGGATTTTTTTGTATCTTGTTTAACTGCCGAACTCTTAGTATGATTATTAACCGCCGCTTTTAAGCCATCCTCCCACAGATTCTTAATCTCATCAAGAGCCTTTGCATCTTCGGAGAGTTTGCCTGCGATAAGATGGTTTACATCACCGCTCTTAAGATAATTCTTGATAGCTTCGATAATGCTCTTTAACGCATCAACGAACTTTTCGGGTTAATATTTCAATCCACGCCCTCGTAAAGAGGGCGACCTTTTTGCCGTAAGTGTGTTACAATATACTTGAGATTTCAATCCACGCCCTCGTGAAGAGGGCGACGTCCCCGTGTCGAGCAGGTTATAAACAACGTGCTATTTCAATCCACGCCCTCGTGAAGAGGGCGACAAGCCTTAGTACCGCTTATCTTCGTGCTTGTGCTATTTCAATCCACGCCCTCGTGAAGAGGGCGACAGCGGTGTCATACTGCTCAGTATGACGGAAAACAATTTCAATCCACGCCCTCGTGAAGAGGGCGACTTAAGACAAAGCACCAAAAGCTGACAATGGAGTATATTTCAATCCACGCCCTCGTAAAGAGGGCGACATAACATCAGCGTGATATACACCCTGTTTATCTCATTTCAATCCACGCCCTCGTAAAGAGGGCGACACCATATTGTTTCCGACTGCAGGTTTAAAATAGCAATTTCAATCCACGCCCTCGTAAAGAGGGCGACTCGACTTACTTGACGAGGTAGGAGAAATCCCGATATTTCAATCCACGCCCTCGTAAAGAGGGCGACCACATCAGACAGCGTATCTCAGACCGCATAACCTTATTTCAATCCACGCCCTCGTGAAGAGGGCGACTTTTGCTTTATGTTCTTTTACAGCTTCAACAATAGATTTCAATCCACGCCCTCGTGAAGAGGGCGACTGGGAATTACTCATAGGCTCAAATGCCGAAATGATTTCAATCCACGCCCTCGTGAAGAGGGCGACTTTCTCCTTTTGCCTACATTATACAGCAAGTGGAGATTTCAATCCACGCCCTCGTGAAGAGGGCGACCCGAATATTACATCACGAAAAAGGGTGAAGTAAGAATTTCAATCCACGCCCTCGTGAAGAGGGCGACGCGAACATACGCCCACCTGTACCCACGAGAAGAGATTTCAATCCACGCCCTCGTGAAGAGGGCGACGGTAATACACTTAATATCCGCCGCTCCATATCACAATTTCAATCCACGCCCTCGTGAAGAGGGCGACCTCTGATAAAATGCCAATTGCTAAATCTATTATTATTTCAATCCACGCCCTCGTGAAGAGGGCGACGGTGCAACGATAAAGCACGACAAGCTTACAATTGAATTTCAATCCACGCCCTCGTGAAGAGGGCGACTATCCTTTTTCAGATAGCGTGTTCTTCCACTTCTATTTCAATCCACGCCCTCGTGAAGAGGGCGACCTATAGCGGAAAAGGTCGCAGGATAAGTCAACGTAATTTCAATCCACGCCCTCGTGAAGAGGGCGACTAAGCGATTATAGCTGCTATTTGTGGGAGGCAAAATTTCAATCCACGCCCTCGTGAAGAGGGCGACCGGAGTATGTGCGCACAGCGGCGCAAAATTCGTTATTTCAATCCACGCCCTCGTGAAGAGGGCGACAAATAAATATTGGGATATGCGTAAGCCCGAATATATTTCAATCCACGCCCTCGTGAAGAGGGCGACACAGTGTGCAACTGCAAAATTTTTGTATGCTCGGATTTCAATCCACGCCCTCGTGAAGAGGGCGACGTATCGTCGGGCGGTAAATCGTCCGTTGTTACGATTTCAATCCACGCCCTCGTGAAGAGGGCGACTCTTAAAGAATTCCCGCTCTAACTCGTCCACGCTGTATTTCAATCCACGCCCTCGTGAAGAGGGCGACCACAGTGGGAGATTTTTATGGATACAACAGTGATATTTCAATCCACGCCCTCGTGAAGAGGGCGACCGATGACGGAAAGAGATCATCGGCTTTGAGATGCTATTTCAATCCACGCCCTCGTGAAGAGGGCGACTTGATGATTTTATCGGCTTTAATTACGCAAAAACCATTTCAATCCACGCCCTCGTGAAGAGGGCGACCAACATCTGTCCGTTTTCAACACGCTCTGTTACAGTATATTTCAATCCACGCCCTCGTGAAGAGGGCGACGGTTATAATAACCGTAGGTTACAAATCTACTGTTTATTTCAATCCACGCCCTCGTGAAGAGGGCGACGAGAGACTTGTGGGCTTAGTTGTAACTACAACCAACATTTCAATCCACGCCCTCGTGAAGAGGGCGACGTACAGGCATCACGCACAATTGTGCAATTTTGCTATTTCAATCCACGCCCTCGTGAAGAGGGCGACTACTTGTACAGCTTATGACGCTGTAGAATATGAAAATTTCAATCCACGCCCTCGTGAAGAGGGCGACGCGATTATCTTGGTATGGCCGAACGTCTGAAAATATTTCAATCCACGCCCTCGTGAAGAGGGCGACCATATCTCGCCAGGTGTTATCTGCGTATATGACATTTCAATCCACGCCCTCGTGAAGAGGGCGACGTTGGCACATACTTGCCTTGTGTCATCGGAGATACATTTCAATCCACGCCCTCGTGAAGAGGGCGACGCAGAGCAGGCACAGACAGCGGGAAAGGTTGACATTTCAATCCACGCCCTCGTGAAGAGGGCGACCTTGCTCGGATACAGAGCATCATAGACGGAGCGGAATTTCAATCCACGCCCTCGTGAAGAGGGCGACCAAAAAGTGGGGTTTGGGGCAAAGCCCCAAATTATTTCAATCCACGCCCTCGTGAAGAGGGCGACGCAATTGTACTCATTGGGCTAACGGTTCAATCGGTATTTCAATCCACGCCCTCGTGAAGAGGGCGACAAAACGAGAAAGAAAAAACGAATATGAAACTTTTTATTTCAATCCACGCCCTCGTGAAGAGGGCGACTCGCCTTTCTGTGCCGATGCAACCGTCTGCATTATATTTCAATCCACGCCCTCGTGAAGAGGGCGACCCAGATGTGAGCCGTTCCTGCATAGTTCCTGCGTATTTCAATCCACGCCCTCGTGAAGAGGGCGACGTTGTATGATATTACATTAGCGACAGGCAGGGGGTATTTCAATCCACGCCCTCGTGAAGAGGGCGACTAGCACGATAACGAACAAGTATTACTGTGTCGGCAATTTCAATCCACGCCCTCGTGAAGAGGGCGACCACTCGCAAGTATGCCGATTAAAGCTCCTGCAAGGATTTCAATCCACGCCCTCGTGAAGAGGGCGACTTAAACGCTCCCGAAAATTGTATTGTTCTGATTGATATTTCAATCCACGCCCTCGTGAAGAGGGCGACTCGTCAATCGGTACACAAAAAAGCAGACAGACAAAATTTCAATCCACGCCCTCGTGAAGAGGGCGACCAAATTCTTTCATTATGCTGTCAACCTTTTCGTCATTTCAATCCACGCCCTCGTGAAGAGGGCGACGGTATATCGTACCCTCTCATCAGTGTTTCAATGTATTTCAATCCACGCCCTCGTGAAGAGGGCGACTTTGGCTATGTTCAAGCAACAAAACCTTCAGAAAAATTTCAATCCACGCCCTCGTGAAGAGGGCGACCGGTAAAAGGCACTCCGTTTATTACTATCTCCGTATTTCAATCCACGCCCTCGTGAAGAGGGCGACAGCAATCTGAGTGACCGTGCAAGTTCCATTTTTGTATTTCAATCCACGCCCTCGTGAAGAGGGCGACAAGGAACATTTTCCATTCTTCCTGCGACCTGCTATTTCAATCCACGCCCTCGTGAAGAGGGCGACCAGTGTTTACTGTTCCGGCGGAGCCTTGTGTTCTATTTCAATCCACGCCCTCGTGAAGAGGGCGACATCCTAATTGCGGATTTGTGCTTATAGACAAGCTGATTTCAATCCACGCCCTCGTGAAGAGGGCGACCTCAAAATTGAGTCGTAAAATCGCCGCAAATTTCTATTTCAATCCACGCCCTCGTGAAGAGGGCGACCATATTTTGTGATATACTCAAAGTGTCCTAAAGATTTCAATCCACGCCCTCGTGAAGAGGGCGACTTAATTGGTAATTCTGAAAAAGTTCGAGTGAATAAATTTCAATCCACGCCCTCGTGAAGAGGGCGACTTACGGTAATGGTTATATATCTGCATTGCTCTCGATTTCAATCCACGCCCTCGTGAAGAGGGCGACCATACTTATCACAACAAAGTATACGCCTAAGATATTTCAATCCACGCCCTCGTGAAGAGGGCGACTATCTGACATTACAGATAAGCCTGCATACCTGACGATTTCAATCCACGCCCTCGTGAAGAGGGCGACGTTTCAACCCTCTTGACGGTAAAGGCGTCAAGAATATTTCAATCCACGCCCTCGTGAAGAGGGCGACTACTTTGGCCCATATCGAAACGCCTGATTTGCCGTATTTCAATCCACGCCCTCGTGAAGAGGGCGACGACAAGTAGCAATGATTATGCTATCATATTTTAAATTTCAATCCACGCCCTCGTGAAGAGGGCGACCCCGCAAGGTACTCCTGCGACAGCATCACGGGCAAATTTCAATCCACGCCCTCGTGAAGAGGGCGACGTACAGGCATCACGCACAATTGTGCAATTTTGCTATTTCAATCCACGCCCTCGTGAAGAGGGCGACTACTTGTACAGCTTATGACGCTGTAGAATATGAAAATTTCAATCCACGCCCTCGTGAAGAGGGCGACGCGATTATCTTGGTATGGCCGAACGTCTGAAAATATTTCAATCCACGCCCTCGTGAAGAGGGCGACGGCAAAAAAGAAAAAAACGCTTGCACAACAGTACATTTCAATCCACGCCCTCGTGAAGAGGGCGACTTGGCACATACTTGCCTTGTGTCATCGGAGATACATTTCAATCCACGCCCTCGTGAAGAGGGCGACGTATCGAATGCGCTGTCGCCTGTGTTACCAAGTCTATTTCAATCCACGCCCTCGTGAAGAGGGCGACAGAGCGGCACGCAGGCGGAGTTATCACGGACGAGATTTCAATCCACGCCCTCGTGAAGAGGGCGACGTTTTGTGCCAAAATCTTTCCCTATTTTTGCTACAATTTCAATCCACGCCCTCGTGAAGAGGGCGACTCACTGCGTTGCGAGTACATATCGCAAGGTATACATTTCAATCCACGCCCTCGTGAAGAGGGCGACGAAGTTCTTTACGTTCTTTCTTCATACCACACCTCAATTTCAATCCACGCCCTCGTGAAGAGGGCGACACTATGGTAGTTGTTCATAAACAGCGAGCGATGTATTTCAATCCACGCCCTCGTGAAGAGGGCGACGTGCCTCAACGTTATCAAAGTGCTTTAAGCCCTATTTCAATCCACGCCCTCGTGAAGAGGGCGACCATAGACACCGATATTACCCTTGACCTGAGTGATATTTCAATCCACGCCCTCGTGAAGAGGGCGACTGGTAATACAGCTCGTATCAACTCAGGGACAGTTATTTCAATCCACGCCCTCGTGAAGAGGGCGACGCAACAAACTTCAAAAAATCGTGTATTCGTGTAATTTCAATCCACGCCCTCGTGAAGAGGGCGACGATACATACCGCTCCACCTGCTTAGCTTTGAGGATTTCAATCCACGCCCTCGTGAAGAGGGCGACTTAGAGTATACGATTTTTTATCGGCGGAGAAGCCATTTCAATCCACGCCCTCGTGAAGAGGGCGACTACAGTACGCATTGTTTTGCCGTTACCCATTCCATTTCAATCCACGCCCTCGTGAAGAGGGCGACGGGCGGAAAACGCCCGGCGAAGCACTCACCGATAATTTCAATCCACGCCCTCGTGAAGAGGGCGACATACGGCGCTTACAGAGCAAATAAGGAGCTTTTTCCATTTCAATCCACGCCCTCGTGAAGAGGGCGACATCCCACGCTATCGTGCCATTTACGCTCGACAAAATTTCAATCCACGCCCTCGTGAAGAGGGCGACCGTTTCCAGCACCTGCTCAATCTTTTTACACCCCATTTCAATCCACGCCCTCGTGAAGAGGGCGACGCGAAAAGCATAGAGTTTTCGCTACATACAAGCTATTTCAATCCACGCCCTCGTGAAGAGGGCGACGCGTAACCTCGGCAAGAGGGACGCAGGAAAAGTCAATTTCAATCCACGCCCTCGTGAAGAGGGCGACGATAGATCATCACGAGTTTCTACCCATTCGGGATATTTCAATCCACGCCCTCGTGAAGAGGGCGACACAAGCTATTGAACCTTGAGCAGATAACCAAGACATTTCAATCCACGCCCTCGTGAAGAGGGCGACAAACCTCAATCACTCTGTCGGCGATAAACATTCTATTTCAATCCACGCCCTCGTGAAGAGGGCGACGTGCAATCCTTAAAGGCGTTAACATACCCGGTTGATTTCAATCCACGCCCTCGTGAAGAGGGCGACGATAGTCCCGGCAAGCGCAGAAGCGCCGCCTGCATTTCAATCCACGCCCTCGTGAAGAGGGCGACCACAGTGCTTGCACACAACCCTCAGGAAGCTGTAATTTCAATCCACGCCCTCGTGAAGAGGGCGACAGAGCGACTAATCAAAACGCTTGATTTAAGCGGAATTTCAATCCACGCCCTCGTGAAGAGGGCGACGTGCTGTCGGGCTGACGGATAAAGTATTCATCAGTTATTTCAATCCACGCCCTCGTGAAGAGGGCGACAAAACGCAAATATCAACCGTAGGATACCGCTTTGATTTCAATCCACGCCCTCGTGAAGAGGGCGACCGCATAGTTAAATGGGTACAATCCGTGTTTGTCGATTTCAATCCACGCCCTCGTGAAGAGGGCGACGCAAGAAAACTATATCGAGATGATCACCTTGTGTATTTCAATCCACGCCCTCGTGAAGAGGGCGACTGTCCTTTTTTATGAAAGTGTGTTTCTGTCGTATCATTTCAATCCACGCCCTCGTGAAGAGGGCTACACTCGAACCCTTGTCGCAACTGGAGGGCGAAGAAATATTTCAATCCACGCCCTCGTGAAGAGGGCGACAAAATACGAGCGAGATGCTATCAGTCCTTCGTATATTTCAATCCACGCCCTCGTGAAGAGGGCGACATTCACAATTTGATAATGATTACTGAAAATATAAATTTCAATCCACGCCCTCGTGAAGAGGGCGACAGTTTTTCACAAAAGCCTGTTATAATATAGACAATATTTCAATCCACGCCCTCGTGAAGAGGGCGACTTGAAACTACAGTTTTTGAGGGACAGACATTTACAATTTCAATCCACGCCCTCGTGAAGAGGGCGACGTGAGCGGAGAACACCTATTCTGGGCTTTACTGTTATTTCAATCCACGCCCTCGTGAAGAGGGCGACAGATATATACGACCATAGCGATAATGTGGATTTTATTTCAATCCACGCCCTCGTGAAGAGGGCGACGTCTTACCAGTAAAAGAATTACGATATTTAACGGATTGCAATCCACGCCCTCGTGAAGAGGGCGAC
>NZ_CAKSNX010000027.1 GCF_934476685.1 uncultured Ruminococcus sp. | reverse complement strand
TGATTGAAATGTATTATATCCAGAGTCTGCGCCTGTAGATTGGTTGTCACTCCCTTCGTGGGAGTGTTGATTGAAATACATAAAAAAAGAAACACCGCCCACTCTACCAAAGGTCACTCCCTTCGTGGGAGTGTTGATTGAAATGAATGCTTTTGCTTTTTATATTACAAAGTACATAGGTCACTCCCTTCGTGGGAGTGTTGATTGAAATGCTCAAAATATGGGTCTTTTACAACGCAGCCCTTGGTCACTCCCTTCGTGGGAGTGTTGATTGAAATACAAAAAAACGCCCCTTTTTTTGTTTTATATAAATGTCACTCCCTTCGTGGGAGTGTTGATTGAAATTTTTTGTTCATTTTTTTTACCCTCCCGATAATATTGTCACTCCCTTCGTGGGAGTGTTGATTGAAATTCTTCGGTCAACACTCCTCGCTCGTAATACTTAAGTCACTCCCTTCGTGGGAGTGTTGATTGAAATTGAGATCTCGTTTACCGCTAAAACAAGTCCGTAGTCACTCCCTTCGTGGGAGTGTTGATTGAAATAAATATCTTTGAAGATCGTGTAACATCTCTTGAGTCACTCCCTTCGTGGGAGTGTTGATTGAAATAACTGGTGGTGATAAAGGTTTTACAACTGGTGATGAGTCACTCCCTTCGTGGGAGTGTTGATTGAAATGCAGAGGACGTGGAGTGTAGGCGGTAGCCGCTCGTCACTCCCTTCGTGGGAGTGTTGATTGAAATCTCTTTAAAGCTCCACCGCCCCACCTGTGCCGCCTGTCACTCCCTTCGTGGGAGTGTTGATTGAAATTCAATTTTTTTGTGATAGTTTTAACATCATCACGTGTCACTCCCTTCGTGGGAGTGTTGATTGAAATATGATAAAATCAAAGTGCTTGTTAATCATTTCGCGTCACTCCCTTCGTGGGAGTGTTGATTGAAATATTATAACTTTTTCTACATTTACAGTTGACCTTGTCACTCCCTTCGTGGGAGTGTTGATTGAAATGTGAATGGTAAATCTGCCTTGTCTTACTTGCGCCGGGTCACTCCCTTCGTGGGAGTGTTGATTGAAATTAAGCCTCTATAATATCCCTTAACTACTGACGCAGTCACTCCCTTCGTGGGAGTGTTGATTGAAATATTACCCCCCTAAAAATTAAGACAACAGGTCTTAGTCACTCCCTTCGTGGGAGTGTTGATTGAAATCTATCGCTGTGTTAAGTGCAGGAATAGACCCGAGCAGTCACTCCCTTCGTGGGAGTGTTGATTGAAATCGCCTTTGCAGAAATAACGAGATAGCCCCTCAACGCGTCACTCCCTTCGTGGGAGTGTTGATTGAAATAGAAGTACGACGAGGGAATGAAGATTGCCGACAGTCACTCCCTTCGTGGGAGTGTTGATTGAAATTCTCAGCCTATGCGAGAACTCGGAGCGGCGCTGCGTCACTCCCTTCGTGGGAGTGTTGATTGAAATTTTTTGAAAATGACTTGCCTAAAATCCGTATACAGTCACTCCCTTCGTGGGAGTGTTGATTGAAATAACACAAGACAGACAAATAGTTAATAAAATGGAGGGTCACTCCCTTCGTGGGAGTGTTGATTGAAATTATTTCTCGGCTTTTTGCCTGGATAATAGCTGCATGTCACTCCCTTCGTGGGAGTGTTGATTGAAATACTTTATATCTTTCGCATATGCCGTCCTGTTTTACGTCACTCCCTTCGTGGGAGTGTTGATTGAAATAGCAGAGAGTTTAAGCGGCTTACTGAGGACAAGTTGTCACTCCCTTCGTGGGAGTGTTGATTGAAATAGCAAGTCGCCTGTGTCATTGTTAAGCAGCTCAACGTCACTCCCTTCGTGGGAGTGTTGATTGAAATAGCAAGTCGCCTGTGTCATTGTTAAGCAGCTCAACGTCACTCCCTTCGTGGGAGTGTTGATTGAAATATAACGGCGACGATTTTTCTAAAAATCTTTTTTTGGTCACTCCCTTCGTGGGAGTGTTGATTGAAATATTGCAGGACTTAAAGGAGGTAAGACAGAATGAGGTCACTCCCTTCGTGGGAGTGTTGATTGAAATAAAAAAACACCGACTACATAATTACACAAAAAAAGTCACTCCCTTCGTGGGAGTGTTGATTGAAATCGACTATTCGACTATAATCGAGAATCAGAAAAACGTCACTCCCTTCGTGGGAGTGTTGATTGAAATCAGAATGCTCCTTTTGCATAAATTTTGGTACAGGGTCACTCCCTTCGTGGGAGTGTTGATTGAAATCTGTTAAAAATGCAATAGCCATGAATAACGGCTCCGTCACTCCCTTCGTGGGAGTGTTGATTGAAATATATCCTGCCACCTTATTGACCGCAGGGAATATCGTCACTCCCTTCGTGGGAGTGTTGATTGAAATTCAGAACGTCCCCGATGCGCATACCGTAATCCAGTCACTCCCTTCGTGGGAGTGTTGATTGAAATGTATTATATCCAGAGTCTGCGCCTGTAGATTGGTTGTCACTCCCTTCGTGGGAGTGTTGATTGAAATATAATCTTATACCTCGCCCATGGGCGCTCTCGCCGTCACTCCCTTCGTGGGAGTGTTGATTGAAATCGCTCTGCTCCCCCTCGCCCCTGCGCTCCGCTCGTCACTCCCTTCGTGGGAGTGTTGATTGAAATCATAAAACAGCCGCCGAATCCTATTAAGCGCCGGTGTCACTCCCTTCGTGGGAGTGTTGATTGAAATTTTTTATCTAAAAATCTTGCTATGCCTAAAGTATGTCACTCCCTTCGTGGGAGTGTTGATTGAAATGTGATTTGTCAAGCTATATGTATCAGATCAACGGGTCACTCCCTTCGTGGGAGTGTTGATTGAAATAAAGTCAACGTTATCCCACCGCAAGCCCAGTACCTGTCACTCCCTTCGTGGGAGTGTTGATTGAAATTGATGATAAGTCAATCACAGATGATTTCCGCAGATGTCACTCCCTTCGTGGGAGTGTTGATTGAAATTGTTGAGCTTTTGATGTTTGTTGTCTGATTAGTAGTCACTCCCTTCGTGGGAGTGTTGATTGAAAGGCTCACCTTGATTGATACTATGGATTTTGAAAGTCGTCACTCCCTTCGTGGGAGTGTTGATTGAAAGATTAATGTTGACACGTCAATTATTAACGAGTTGCGTCACTCCCTTCGTGGGAGTGTTGATTGAAAGGGACTGAGACCGCTATCCACCTCGGGGGGTCTGCCGTCACTCCCTTCGTGGGAGTGTTGATTGAAAGCTGAATTATGCCATAAATCACAAACTGGTATATGTCACTCCCTTCGTGGGAGTGTTGATTGAAAGCGAAGCCGTCTATTAAAACTCTGCGACCCATGAACGTCACTCCCTTCGTGGGAGTGTTGATTGAAAGAGTCAAGGGCACAAGAAATTAACAATAGGTGCTTGGTCACTCCCTTCGTGGGAGTGTTGATTGAAAGAATTTTCAAGGTGCTGTTTACTTTATAATATCTTCGTCACTCCCTTCGTGGGAGTGTTGATTGAAAGTTAATGCGTTTTGGCGGTTTGACATACTCACAAGGGTCACTCCCTTCGTGGGAGTGTTGATTGAAAGATTTTAGACTGCAAAAAAAGTTTCCAACGTCCAAGTCACTCCCTTCGTGGGAGTGTTGATTGAAAGAGCCACAACTAACTATCGTAACTATGTCCCAGTCGGTCACTCCCTTCGTGGGAGTGTTGATTGAAAGTTCTCCGACTTTTGTCGGCGAGCCGAATTACATTAGTCACTCCCTTCGTGGGAGTGTTGATTGAAAGTCATCGTCAAGCCTCCGCCCGAAGTCAATTGCTAAGTCACTCCCTTCGTGGGAGTGTTGATTGAAAGTTTTTTAGTTATCATCTTTATCGCTCCTATCATTGGTCACTCCCTTCGTGGGAGTGTTGATTGAAATATTTAATTTTGATGTTGTATTTGTAGTTGTTTCATGTCACTCCCTTCGTGGGAGTGTTGATTGAAATATTATGCGATATACGATGTTACAGATGAAGAGCAGTCACTCCCTTCGTGGGAGTGTTGATTGAAATTCGATATATACGAGGAACTTTGCGATACCCTCGATGTCACTCCCTTCGTGGGAGTGTTGATTGAAAGCCAGTGGTCCAGCGGCTGGATCTTAATCAACACTGTCACTCCCTTCGTGGGAGTGTTGATTGAAAGTTTTCCGTTTTTTTGATTCGCCCTGACCTCAATCGGTCACTCCCTTCGTGGGAGTGTTGATTGAAAGTGACCGGTAAAGTGTTCTGCGGGCATTGCAAAGGTCACTCCCTTCGTGGGAGTGTTGATTGAAAGCGCTTCCGTGACCGCCTTGATCCTGTCCTCAAGGGGTCACTCCCTTCGTGGGAGTGTTGATTGAAAGCAGAGTTTGTGAACTGTGGACTTGCAGAGGACGAGTCACTCCCTTCGTGGGAGTGTTGATTGAAAGAAGTCCGCGATAATATCCCTTTACTACTGCCGCTAGTCACTCCCTTCGTGGGAGTGTTGATTGAAAGATCAAGCTTTTTATTGATTTCTTCCTGCACGTCGTCACTCCCTTCGTGGGAGTGTTGATTGAAAGTTTGAGAATTTGACCTTTGTTGTCTTGTCAATCAGTCACTCCCTTCGTGGGAGTGTTGATTGAAAGTCTTCCGAAGGTTCTACGTTTATGCAGACAACAAGGTCACTCCCTTCGTGGGAGTGTTGATTGAAAGATGCAAAAGGAGCATTCTGAAAATGAACGATTTGAGTCACTCCCTTCGTGGGAGTGTTGATTGAAAGACCATTAAGGACATCGCCATTAACAACGATTGCATGTCACTCCCTTCGTGGGAGTGTTGATTGAAAGAAATCCGTGGGCATTTTTCAAACGTGGTCTGCTTGTCACTCCCTTCGTGGGAGTGTTGATTGAAAGTGCTTACCTGTAAAAACATCATTAACCGTACTGTGTCACTCCCTTCGTGGGAGTGTTGATTGAAAGAATTTGTCGCTTTGTTAGTTTTGTTTTAGCCATTGTCACTCCCTTCGTGGGAGTGTTGATTGAAAGCGTTTGAAATTTCCGACCCAGTTACCGAAAGCCGTCACTCCCTTCGTGGGAGTGTTGATTGAAAGGGACTAAGACCGCTATCCACCTCGGGGGTCTGCCCGTCACTCCCTTCGTGGGAGTGTTGATTGAAAGTGACCCCGAAGTACAAGCCCCTCATATCTTTGAAAGTTTTTCAGAAAATTCTAGCGCAAGCGAAATTGAGTCACTCCCTTCGTGGGAGTGTTGATTGAAAGTTTACGTCTGCAAGATTACAAGGGTAAAGAACATGTCACTCCCTTCGTGGGAGTGTTGATTGAAAGTGCGGTGCTTTTTTCTGCCTCCGCCTCAAATAATGTCACTCCCTTCGTGGGAGTGTTGATTGAAAGTCCTACATAGTAGCTCGTTGTATCGTTTCAAAGTGGTCACTCCATTCGTGGGAGTGTTGATTGAAAGCGTCAATGTCAACGTTGATACAAAAGATTAATTGTCACTCCCTTCGTGGGAGTGTTGATTGAAAGACAAAAATCTGCGCCGTCTGTGCCGATATAAAAGTCACTCCCTTCGTGGGAGTGTTGATTGAAATCAGCTCACAGCATAGATCATTTAATACAGCTTCTTGTCACTCCCTTCGTGGGAGTGTTGATTGAAATCTTTTGGGTGACGGCTCAAACGGCAAGTCCGTATAGTCACTCCCTTCGTGGGAGTGTTGATTGAAATAGCCGCTCGACGATTTTGACCGCAACGGCGAGGGTCACTCCCTTCGTGGGAGTGTTGATTGAAATTTGAAGCTTTGCCATTGTATTTGTCGATAGGCAGTCACTCCCTTCGTGGGAGTGTTGATTGAAATATAAGGACTATATTGCATATTAATTGCGGATGAACGTCACTCCCTTCGTGGGAGTGTTGATTGAAATGTAAAATACTCTGAGCCTGTTACATATCTTTCGCCGGTCACTCCCTTCGTGGGAGTGTTGATTGAAATCAAGCTCCCCAAGAATTGCTGTAATAGCAGCGCTCGTCACTCCCTTCGTGGGAGTGTTGATTGAAATTTTATATATTATCTTGTAAAAATGTCGTCGTTTTTGTCACTCCCTTCGTGGGAGTGTTGATTGAAATGCTGCTATCTTGTGCATTGTTGAACAAGAATTGCGTCACTCCCTTCGTGGGAGTGTTGATTGAAATGGTCAAGGACACAAGAAATTAACTATCGGTGCTTGGTCACTCCCTTCGTGGGAGTGTTGATTGAAAGAACAATGTCCAGAGTGTGTTGACAAATACCTACGCAGTCACTCCCTATGTGGGCGTACTAATTGAAATTGCATATAAACTCCAACAAAACAAGCCCAGTGCAACATTTATACACTGGACTTGCTAGGTCATCATTATTTATGGCATTTACGGTGCTGTTGTTTCGGCGGATTTTTCCTTCTCCATTATAACGTCGATAAATTTCTGAACTGCGGTGGAGATGGGGTATTTTGTGCAGGTCACGGCGCATATTTTTCTCGGTGGGATAGCTTCTTTTGTTTTTATCTGGAAAACATCTCCTGCGTCTATGTCTGCCTGTGCTATCCTTTTCTGAATAAATCCTATGCCGAGATTGTTCTTTACCATTGGCATTACAAAGTTTATTGTGGTAAGCTCGATCGCAGGTCGGAGCAGGATATTGTGCTGACCGAAAAGCATATCAAGATAATGTCTTGTAGTTGTGGTGCTGTTAAGGCATATCAGTGGATATTTCGCAAGCTCCTGAAGTGATATCTCTTTGTCACGGAGATGTTCATAGTCGCTGCCTGCTATAACGATATCCTGTAATTCCCTTATAGTCCTTATGGTAAGTCCTTCTCGGTTTGCAAAAGGGGAGGTAACTACTGCTGCGTCTATAAGATTTGATTTCAGAGCTTCAATGGCGTCAGGGGTTGACATTGTGTCTATCTTTATCTGTATCTTTGGGTAAAGCTTGTGAAAATACACTATTCGTTCTATCAGAAAGCTTTGAAGAGCAACTGCACTTCCGCCTATCCTTATTATGGCAGATTCATTGTCGTTCATAAGATTTATTTCTTCCTCGGCGGAGAATATATGACGGCAGGCTATTGATATGTGTTTGTACAGTATATGTCCGCCTGCGGTAAGTTCAACACCCTTTTTTGAACGGACAAAAAGCTTGCAGCCAAGCTCGTCCTCCAGATTTTTTATGCAGCGGCTCACGCTGGGCTGTGAAAGAAAAAGATAGTTTGCGGCTGTGGTTATGTTCTGAAATTTTGCGGCATAGTAAAATATCTTGTAATGCTCGAAATTGACTTCACTCATTTTTTCTGTGTCCTTTCGCTGAAATTTCTATATGGTAAACCGCACAAAACTGCGGTTTGTTTTTTGTATGATGTTACGATAAACATAGCATAAATGTATGATAGTAATAGAAAATATGTATTTGACAAATGGTTGCAACTATATTATAATATACTTGTACAAAAAACACAAGAGAAATTTATGTAAAAATTCCAAAAGATAAATTTAATTTAAGCTTATATTAAATCAATGGTGATTGTAACAGCAGGGGTAAATGCTATAAAAAGGTATAGTCATATCCTGTTGCAGACGGTTATTCTATTGGTTTATTTTTTTTGAATATAATTCAGTAATGCTTGAAAGGAGGGTACATAAAATGATAGAGAAAATATCTCAGGCGATCAGCGAGGCAATGGAAAATAAGATCGCTTTCAGGATCCCGATCTTCGGGGGCATACCTGTTCCCGAATCGTGTGTTGTCACTTGGATCATTATGGCTGTGCTTGTTCTGGCGTCCATACTGCTGACGAGAAATCTTAAACTTGTCCCCGACAGGAAACAAATGCTGCTGGAATCATTTATAGGCTTCCTCAGAAACTTTTTCAAAGAACAGCTTGGGGAAAAGGGAATGCAGTATTTCCCATATATGGCGACTGTCATTATATTCATAGGTTTTTCCAACATAATCGGACTTTTCGGTCTTGTACCGCCGACTAAGGACCTTAATGTTACTGCCGCACTTGCGATAATGAGCATAATCCTTGTGGAATATGCAGGCATAAGGGCAAAGGGCGCAAAAGGCTGGCTGAAAGGATTTACACAGCCTGTTGCGATAATCACGCCGCTTAATATAATGGAAGTTGCGATAAAGCCGCTTTCACTTTGTATGCGACTTTTCGGAAACGTGCTTGCGTCATTTATTATAATGGAAATGATAAAAGTTGTTTGTCCGCTGTTTATCCCAGTTGCATTGTCAGCGTATTTCGATATTTTTGACGGATTTATTCAGGCATATGTTTTCGTATTCCTGACATCGCTTTACATCAACGAAGCCATAGAAGACGAATAATGGAGGTATTATCATGTTAGTAGCAATCGGAGCGGCTATCGCCGTATTTACAGGAATAGGAGCAGGCGTGGGAATAGGAATCGCCACAGGAAAGGCAACAGAGTCTATTGCAAGACAGCCTGAGGCAAAGAAAGATATAAGAAGTTCACTTATCTTAGGCTGCGCCCTTGCGGAGGCAACAGCGATCTACGGACTTATCATTGCGTTTCTGATAATCTTTGTACTTAAATAAATACGGAAAGGAAGAGTAAAAAATGTTAGTAGCTA
>NZ_CAKSNX010000026.1 GCF_934476685.1 uncultured Ruminococcus sp. | reverse complement strand
TGCCATTTTATTTTCCTCCTTTTTTCTATTATACCACGGCTAAATGTTTTCTGTCTAATTTATTATAGACGATACACAGGGAGAAACTTCAAGGTGCTGTACATAGCTGTTCCAGAGACTGTTGCTAAAGCAGCTCGCAATTCATTTAATTTGGCGGTGAATGAACAGCTCGGTCATTACGCAGTGCCGAATTCAGTATCTCTCGACCAGATGGCTGATGAATACGACCTCGACCTTGCTTCTGTTCCGTCACCGGAGGACAAGATGATCGCCAGAGCCGCAAAGCAGGAAACCGGAGAACTTTTCTCCGATCTTATTCATCACCTCATCGACCGTTCACCGAAACATGGTCTTGCTGCTCTGCTTCTTCTGAACGGCAGCAAGGGAGCCAAGTTTCAGGAGAAAATGCATCTCGGCCATGATGCCGCTAATACCGTCCGCAAGCAGTCTGCTGACATCTTGAAAGCCGGTCTTGCAAACATCAATCTGGATGAAATCAAGTCCAAGAGATCAAAGCATACCGACTACTACCGTGAGGAGGCTTATCGCCTGTTGGATGCACTTTTGAAACTGTACAACTAATAAGAAAGTAACAAATCTCTGGGGTAGTACGAACAGCCCCAGTAAAAACAGACAATGACAAAAAGCCCCTCCTATGGTATAATAGAAACCATAGGAGGGTTTTGCTGTGCAAAGAAAATACACATTATTTGTTAGGCGGATCCTCCCCAAAAAAGTCTGTAAAAACTCAGTCAACTGTGGTAGAATATAAATAACACAGATGGCATCATTAAAGGCTTTCAGAATTGGTTAGAATACAAAGCAAAACGATTTCCACCTGAGTCAATAAAAAAATCAATTGATTCATTAGAACAATTTGGAATGATCTCTCGAAATTTGTGTAGATTTCAAATATCACGATAAAGCTATAATCATTCTTCCTAGATCAACCTTATTTAAAATCAAAGTTTTAATGAGTTTTTTCTGTACCACTTGCATTTTCTTCAAATTCGTGGTATAATAATATCAAATCACGATTTACTAAATCTCGATTTGAGAAAAGGAGTGAGTACATTGTTTATTGGCAGAGAAGCGGAACTGAAATTTTTAGAAGACAAATATCGCCAAAAAAACGGACAGTTGATCGTTCTGTATGGTCGCAGACGTGTTGGAAAAACGGAGACACTTCGGCAGTTCTGTAAAGGAAAACCACATATCTTTTTTTCTTGCAGAGAATGTACAGATAAAATGCAATTGAAAAACTTTTCAGAAAAACTACTGAGAGAAAATATTCCGGCTCGTTCTTATATAACAGAGTTTTCAGACTGGGAGAAAGCACTTCGTGCCATCACGGAATTGCCATATGGTGATGCCAAAAAGCTGGTGGTGATCGATGAATTTCCTTATATGTGCAAGGGCAATCAAAGCATTCCGTCCATTTTGCAGAATTTATGGGATGAAATCTTAAAAGACGAGAATGTTATGCTGATTTTATGTGGAAGTGCAATGAGTTTTATCGAAAAAGAGATCCTTGCAGAAAAAAATCCCCTTTATGGCAGAGCAACTGGGATTTATAAGATGAAAGAATTGGGCTTTTATGAAGCCATTCAGTTCTTTCCGAATTATTCTGATCGGGATAAAGTACTTGCTTATGCGATCCTTGGCGGTATTCCGCATTATCTGAAACAATTTGACAGCGGTCTGCCACTTGCAGAGAATATCAAGAAAAATATTCTCACCAAGGGCTGTACACTATATAGCGAAGTGGAATTTCTTTTGCGGCAGGAATTGAGGGAAACACCATTGTACAATTCTATCATTGAGGCAGTTGCTCTTGGCAATACAAAACTCAATAAAATTAGTATGAAATCATTGGTGGATGACACTTCGAAAACAAGCGTATATTTGAAGAATCTGATCGAACTGGAAATTGTCGAACGTGAGTTTTCTGTTTCTGATGGGATAAAAGAGAAAGCAAATACCAATCGTGGACTTTATCATCTGACGGATAATTTCTTTCGGTTTTGGTATGCTTTTGTTTTTACAAATTACTCGGAACTGGAAGGCGGTGATGTAGATGGTGTTTATGAATATGCCATTGCTCCGCAGCTTCACGAGTTTGCAGCGTCTGTTTTCGAGGACATCTGTCGTGAATATGTTCGTGAAATGCAAAAAGCCAATGCTCTGCCATTTCGATATTCTCAAATGGGACGTTGGTGGGGAAAAACAACGGTCAGACGAAAAGATGATAAAAGAGAAGTGCAGGAAACAGAAATTGATATTCTCGCTGTTTCCAAACAAGCAACGCAGTATCTGGTAGGGGAGTGTAAGTTTAAAAACAACCCATTCCGATATTCTGAATATCTGGATACTGTTACAAAACTGTCGCCCCAAAAGGAAAAATCAGAATTCTATTATTATCTCTTTTCAGAATCTGGTTTTGATGATAAGATTTTAGAAGAGGCAGCCAAGGCTGAAAATATAACCCTTTGCAACTTATCAGATATTGTTGAGAAAAGAATGCTTAAAATTTAAGGTCGAGACAGTGGGAAAATCACATCAATCAGATGCTGCAATCACTTCAGTAACCCAACTTACAACTTCCTTTAAATATATTTAAAATCCTGCCCCCTATGCAGCCCAACAAACTGCATAGGGGGCGCCTTTTTATACTATACAATTCGGTATTAGGAATTCGGAATTGTGGCGTTGACACAAATTATATCGGGAAACAAAATGAATTTGCATTGCCGCCTAACCCGTAGGGGCGAACTGTGTTCGCCCGTTGATTACCGCCCAAAAATGTTCGTCCGAAAATGTTCACCCGTTATGTTCTGCTTAATTATCATTTTAAAAATCCGTCCGACGAAGTCGGACACCTTTAATTCCGAATTCATAATTCATAATTGCGAATTGCTTGAACGCTAATGTGTGTTTGGAAAATCTCCGTTGTGTATTCTATATAAAATTTGCTTTGCCTCAGTGGTCAAATTTCTTGGCTTTAAGCTCTTTTCTGAAACGTGAGGGGCTTAGTCCGTAGTGTTCGGTGAATTTTTTTGTCATATCACTCGGGCTGATGAAACCGCAGCGGTCGGCTATCTCCGAAAGCTTTGTATCCTCGCTGTACAGCATACAGTAGGCGTTTGCAAGGCGTGTGTAGGTCAGAAACTGCTTCGGCGACATTCCCGTCTGTTCCTTGAAAATGTGGGAGAGATGATATTTGCTTATGTAAAACTTGTCTGCAATTTCCGATATTCTGATAGGATCGGCACTGTGTTGATTTATGTATTCCTTGACCTCAAGCACTACTTTGTCAGTCTTGCCGTCTGAAATATTAATTACCCCCGAACCCCTGATTATCCCAGAAAGCAGCCTTGCAAGCAGCGCAGTAATAACAGCTTCGGAAAGTGCGTCATTGAGTTCAAGCTCGGCTTTAATGCTGTCTATCAGCTCCTCTCCGCCAAAGGTGTCCTCCGCAGCTATTGGCACCTGCGCCGCAAACCCCATAATTACCTTCTGCATAATGTCGCTGTTCCAGCTGCTGCAAAACCTCCATGGATTGAAAAACATCAGCGTGCGCTTGTATACATTTGTGTTTACCGGACTGTTTTCGTGCATTACGCAGCTGGGGATAATGTATATCATACCCGGCCTGACAGTCAATGTTTCCCCTCCGCAGCGCAGCTCAGTTTCCCCCTCGTGCAGATACAGCAACTCGCAGGAGGTGTGGCGATGCTCGCCGAAATACGTTATATTATCATAAAACTCCAAATGCTCAATGCAACCCATACTAATCACCCGATTATATTATACAACATACCTGTTCCTTTTGTCAACACCGCAACTTTTATATAGTTTTAAGCAAAAAAGCACATTGCCCCTTTGCCTGCCGTGTGATAATATATTATACAAACAATGCTGTGCGGCGAGGAGCGTTTTGCTGCACATTGACAGTATTGCCGCAGGGTGCGGCTGATTAAATTTTAGGGAGGTTTATTTATGAAACTGAAACGTATTCTGGCGACGTTTGTATGCGCTTCTCTGATGTGGCCTATGGCTGCACAGTTTGCGGCTCAGCCTGCGTCTGCTCAGGGCCTGACAAGAGATGTGGTCATTGACGGCGACAACGCCCAGACTGCTTCCAACAAGCTTTACAGAGGACAGGGTATGATAAGTGCGAACAATTCATCACGTCTGCTTATCGACTATAAGAACGAAAACCCTGAGGCTTATTGGGAGATTCTGAATTACCTGTTCGGCGAGGACGGACTGGCTATGAGCCATCTTAAGCTTGAAATGGGTGCAGATGTAAACTCATCTTCGGGAACAGAGCCGTCTGTAATGAGATACTCTGACGAGGCTGCCGACGTAACAAGGGGCGCAGGCTATCAGCTTGCTGCTGACGCTAAAACTATCAACCCCGACCTGACCCTTGATATGCTGTGGTGGGGAGAGCCTAAGTGGATATCCTCATCATCTGACGTTTACGCTGCAAGATATAAGTGGTATAAGGAAACACTTGACGCTGCGTATGAAACCTACGGCTTAAAGTTTGACTATGTCAGCGCAACTCAGAACGAGCGTGGAACGGATTCAGACTGGGTGAAATATCTTGCTTCGCACCTTGACAGCGAAACTGACTGCCCTTATGATTATTCCAATATAAAAATAGTAGCAGGCGATGAGGTATGCACATGGGAGGTAGCTGACAAAATGCTGGCTGATCCTGAGCTGTGCGATGCAATAGACGTTATCGGCAGCCACTACACAAGCTGGGCTTCTTCAAACGCTAAAAAGCTTGCTGACGAGTACGGCAAGGAGATTTGGTTCAGCGAGGCAAGCTCTCCAATGAGCGACGCCGAGGGCGTTTCAAAATATGACGGCAAAAGCTCCGGTCTGGCTGACATAGGCGGCGCATTGGATATTGCCAACAGAATAATCACAATGTACCCCGGCGGAGAGATGACTCTCTATGAATATCAGCCAGCGGTATCTGCTTATTATGACGGTGCAACCTACTGCGAAAAGCAGCTTATTACTGCTAACGAGCCGTGGAGCGGTGCGTATACGCTGGACAGCGGTTTCTATATGGCTTTGCATTTCTCTCAGTTTATAAAGCAGGGTTGGGCATTTGTTGATGGCGCTTGCTACGGCGACGGCAAGGCAGGCGGAGATGGTCACGCTATCGTTGACGCTACATACAGCTATATGACTGCGACCGACACAGAAACAGGCGACCACAGCACAGTTATCACAAACACCACAGATGAACCTATCACATATAATTTCACCGTTGAGAACCTTGAAAAAGCAGGCGATAAGGTTTATGTATGGCAGACAAAGGGCACAGACGGAGAAGATTACAAGGCTGACTATTTCAAGAAGGTCGATGAGATTACTCCTGAAAGCGAAGGCGATGCATATACATACAGCGTTACTGTAGAGCCTTACTCAATGGTAACAGTATCAACTCTTGAAGTTGAGGAAAAGGAATATACAGAGCATGAGAGCGGAGTGCTGTCGCTGCCTTATTCCGATGATTATGAGTACTCTTCATACAGCGAGGACTATCTTTCATCAAGAGGAAATATGCCGAGATACACCACCGATGAGGGCGGAGCATTTGAGGTTCAGAACGTTGACGGAAACAACGTTGTTATGCAGATGATAACTCCTGACATCAAGGGCAAGGAGTGGGGTTCATCACCTAACCCGACAACTAATTTCGGAGATGACAGATGGTTCAACTACTCTGTATCTGCTGATATTAAGCTTTCAAGCAGCGACGAGCCTTCAAAGAATTATGCAGGCTTGGGTCTGAGATATAACCTTGCAGCAAGCGGCACAAGCGGCTATTGGGCAAAGCTTTACGAGGACGGCAATATTCAGCTGATGAGAAACGGCATCGCGCTTGAAACTGCTTCTCTGAGCGGTGTGGACGTACACAGCTGGGTAAACGTTAAGGTAACAGCTGTTGCAAATAAGATAACAGTAAGTGTTAACGGCAAGGAAGTTATCAGCTATGAGAGCAGCTCGGATTCATTGCTTGGTGCAGGCAGAGCAGCTTATTTCAGCTCATACAATAACAACTGCTTTGATAATTTCAAGGCAGAGGCTGTTGACGATATTGACCCTTATATCACAAGATACGACGATATGAGCGGATTTATCACCAATTCAGGCACATGGGAGTATTCCACAACAGGTTCTTATAAGTGCCTGCACAGAACCTCCTCTAAGGCAAAGAAAGGCGCAACAGCAGCGTTCACATTCAACGGAACAGGCTTTGCTGTAAACGGCGCAAGCTCAAAGGACGTTGTGCTTTCTGTAAAGGTTGACGGCAATGTTATCGGTGATGAGATCACTACCGTTAAGAGCGGTGACAGAGAGCTTTCATATTATCTGTACGGACTTGACAGCGGCGAGCATAATGTTGAGATAACAGTTAAGAGCGGAACATACACTATCGACAGCATTGAGATCTGCTCAGGCAAAACTCCTGCTGCACAGTTCGCTTACAATGCAGAAGGAGATAACAACAACGGAGAAGATAACAACAGCAGCGAGGCTGAAAACAACGGTGAGGACGTTAGCAGCAACGAAAATGCTGCAGAGTCTGACGTAACATCAAGCGGAGCTGACGTAGTTTCCGCAGCTGACGACAATGTGGAAAGCATTGAAACATCATCAGCAGACAGAACAGTCTCAGACGATAACCCTCAGACAGGTTCACTTTGCGGAGGAGCCGCAGCGGTACTTCTTGCAGGCTCAGCTGTTCTTGCAGGCGTAGCTGTAATGATAAAGAAAAAAGAAAAATAATATAAAATAATCAACGGCAGTACGCAGAGAAATGTGCGTACTGCCGTTTTTGCTGTTAGCTTATTCGAGGACGTATTTCATCAGGTCAGGGAAAATGGCTTTGTAGCCCTCCTCATTGATGTGCATACCCTCTATGGTATACTCGGCTTTGAGTCTGCCTAAGCTGTCCTTTAAATTTGCGCTAATGTCAATATATCGGTGACCGTGCTGTGCGGCAAGCTCTTTTACAGCCTGATTTGCAGCAGCGATTTTTTCGTTGGTGCGTATTTTTAAACACTCACGCATTTCCTCCGACGCAGCCTCTGAATTCACGGGGTAATACGCTAAAAGATATATTACCGTGTCGGGCAGGGCAGTTTCTATAGCAGTCAGTATCTTGCCGTAGTTTTCCATTATGGTGCTGAGAGGTATCGAGCTGTCGCTCAGGTCGTTTGTGCCGATATTTATAAACACCTTAGTAGGCATAAGCTCTATTGCACAGATGTCGATAATAGGCAGCAGGTCCTCGGTTTTATATCCCCCGACAGCACGGTTATATACTATCGGCTTGGGGTCGGGCAGCTGGGCTATCCATTTTTCCAGCGGAAACATTTCCATCAGAGAAGAGCCTGTAAACACAACGCCGCCTTTTTTAGTGTTGAGATTTGCATTGTGATAATCCTTGACCAGCTGTTCTTTTTCAATTCGCCATTGTTCTTTTTGTGACATAGTCAGCACCGCTTTCATGATAAGTATAATTATAAGTATAGTATACCACTTTCGGCAGCTTTCATCAACGGCAAACTTTTATAATTCGGAATTCGGAATTATTATAATGCGTAATTCGTAATGCGTAATTATTTTGATTGCGGACGTAAATTGTGTGACGTTGGGGCGAACGCATTTGACGGGCGAACGCGAGCCTCTGAAAAAAGTCTGTAAAAAGTCAGCAAACTGTGGTGAAATAGAAATAACACAGGAGGCTGATTTTTTATGGGAAGACGAAAAAGAGAACCGATGAGTGAAGGAAAGAAGAATATCATTGCAGGTTTGCTGCAGGAGTATGATATCAGAACTGCTAAGGATATAGAGGACGCTCTCAAGGATCTGCTTGGTGGAACGATACAGGAAATGCTGGAGTCCGAAATGGACGAGCATCTTGGATATCATGAATATGAGCGTTCCGCAGGATCGTGACGGTACCTTTGAGCCAAAGGTGGTAAAGAAGCGACAGAAGGATATCTCGGGCATTGAGCAGAAGATAATATCGCTGTACGCAAAGGGCATGACGACACGCCGGATAAGCGAAACAATAGAGGATATCTATGGCTTTGAAGTAAGTGATGGTATGGTGTCAGACATCACAGACCGCCTTCTTCCGCAGATAGAGGAATGGCAGAAACGACCTCTTGACGAGGTATATCCAATAGTTTTCATCGATGCAGTACACTTTTCCGTTCGCGATAATGGGCAAATCAGAAAGCTCGCAGCATATGTAATACTTGCTGTAAGCCTGACAGGTCACAAGGAAGTCCTATCCATACATATCGGCGAAAGCGAAAGTGCCAAGTACTGGCTCGGAGTTCTGAATGAGCTGAAAAATCGCGGAGTTAAGGATATTCTTGTCATCTGCGCTGACGGACTTACAGGCATGAAGGAAGCAGTTTCAGCGGCGTTTCCCCAGACAGAGCTCCAGCGCTGCATCGTTCATCAGGTTAGAAATACGCTTAAATACGTCGGCGAGAAGAATAAGAAAGAGTTCGCCAATGATCTGAAAACTATCTACCACGCTCCTTCCGAGGACACTGCTCTTGAATCTCTGGAGCGTGTTACCGAAAAATGGGAGGACAATTACTTCAACGCTATGAAGAGCTGGTACAAGAACTGGGATGTAATATCGCCGATTTTTGCAGAGATTCTTAAAGACTTATAAATACAATGATAACCACTGTGATCTTTTATCCTACTAACGATAGCTAAAAACATAACGAAATGCTTTAACAGGTGTGCATTTGTATTATAATAGGTCTTTACTTTCAAAACTGCACACCAATTTTGATACAATGCGTTATCAGAACGGTGTGCAGTTTTTTTATGCGAAAACCTTGATTTTCAAATGTTTACATAGAGTCAAGTGTAATGCCCGACAATATATGTATTGGTGAGCATACCGCCGTATATTAGTGTAGTACAGTTTATTGATTACATCAAGGACAAAATTGCATATGCATATTCTCCATTTTGGCAAGTTGTAAAATAAAATGACACAAAAAAGAAGACTCAAAGAGAAACTCATGGTATAATGTAAGTGACTAAAC
>NZ_CAKSNX010000025.1 GCF_934476685.1 uncultured Ruminococcus sp. | reverse complement strand
TGCCATTTTATTTTCCTCCTTTTTTCTATTATACCACGGCTAAATGTTTTCTGTCTAATTTATTATAGACGATACAGGTTGACAACGCCCCAGACACCGACACCTGCACCGATCAGGCAGATAACAGACTTGAGTACTGTGCAGGCTGTGCTGATGAAAGAAGAAGTATCGACTTCACCGGTAGCAGCAAAAGCCTGTGTGGTACACATTGCCGCCATAGAGGACATTACTGTTGCAGTGAGGATTGCTTTCTTTGCGAAGCGGCTTCCTTTGGCGAGCCACTTGTGCTTTGGCTTTGTGCTTTCGACCGCAGTATCAGAAACTGCTGTCATGACATTTACATTTTCCATTGTAATTTCTCCATTCTGTATAAGTATTTATCTGTTGCTGAAAACAGGAATCAAAAAGCTCTGTCGATGCTGTTGGTTTTCTTCGGTATTCGCTGCTTTCAGACAAGATCTTCGTTTTCGTCCGTTTTGTACACATCTACCTTTGTGGTGCTTTTCAGTGTCAGATAACGTTTTTCCCGTTTCCTGACAAAGGCTGCAATGTCAAATTTCGCTTTCGGATTATCATCCAGCAAAAGGTGATAGTGCTTATGTTTTGTAATATCAAACTTATCTGAGAAGAAAGGACGAACACCTCTCAGTTGTAAGATACATTTTCCGCCGTCCATGACGGCTAATTCGTCCTGCGACTTTAATTCCTTGCCAAGTTTCTGATAATTCAGCCCATAGCTTTCAGACTGACCTCTCGTGTTGGAGGTGTTAAGCTGTCGATTGTTTCTTTTCCAAGCGATTCCGAGATTTCCTTGAGAGTGGATTTCTCCTTGCCGCCGAGAAACAGGGTGGTATCGCAGTTGCCCTCAATGGTATCCGCATTATCTTTGTAAATTGCCTTTAGCTGTGATTTTGCCTGCAAGATGATACTTGCAGAGATTTCACGGCTTCGGATTGTTGCGATCAGCTTTTCAAACTGCGGTATTTCGCCGATATTCGCAAATTCATCGAGCAAGCAGCGAACATGGTAGTTCAGCTTGCTGCCCTCTGAATTGTCCGCTTTTGTGCATAAAAGATTGAATAACTGCGAGTACATGATTGCAACCAGAAAATTGAATGTTGCATCGGTATCCGAGATGATAACAAAGAGTGCAGACAGTTCATCGCCCAGCTTGTCCAGACCGAGTTCGTCATAGCTTGTGATTTCTAAAACTTCATCAATGGCAAAAGGGGCTAAGCGTGTGGAACAGGAAATAAGGATCGACTTTGCAGTTTTTCCTGCGGCAAGTTTGTAAGCGTGATATTGCTTGCAGGCGAATGCACCCAGTCGCTTCTGTTCCTCATTCGGCTGATTTGCTTTCATTTCCTGAAATTCATTGCTGATTTCCGCATCATTGGGGAAATCATCGTTGATCCAGCATTCGATAAATGCAAACAGTCGGTCGATCGCATTCTGAAATGTTTCATCGTCCTCACGGCATTCCGAAGAATTGATCATTTCAATCAGCGTTTCAAAGTTTTGTTCTTCCGGTGGATTGATCGTAAAGATCATAGCGATATATGCGGTGTAAAGCAGTTTTTCTGCCTTTACCCAGAAGTCATCGCCGCCGTTTTGCTGAGAACTCTGCGTATTCTTAATGAGAACGTCCACAAATTTCAGAATGTCCTTTTCTCTGTTCTTTTTGGAGATGTAGGAAAAGGGGTTGTAGTGCATGGACTTGCCGAAATCAATGGTATTGAACACCTTGATTCGATAAGGCTGATAGGAAACATTGCCTTTCTCGTCCCTGACCGGTCTGCCACGTTCCAGCATTTTGCCGCATTCAATCAAAACTGTGCCTTTGGGATCTGTCACGATGTAGGAACTGTGCATCTGCATGAGATTCGGCTTTACGAAAAATCTCGTTTTGCCGGAACCGGAACCGCCGATCACCAGAATATTCTTGTTTCTGGCGTACTTCGGGTGAGATGGTTTTCCCATGGTCAAGCCCTCTGTCTGTGTGAGAATGATATTGTTGTCTTTCTCTTTGAAATCCATATATGGTTCAATGTCCTTTTCCGTACCCCATACGGCAGAGCCGTATTCTGTGCCTTGCCGGAACTTCTTTTTGTTGGCGGCTCTCATTTTCATAATGAACTTCATAGCGACACCAACAGCAATTCCAACCAGCAGATCAATCGGATGAAATGACGGAACGATATGGGCAAAAGCTGTGCCGAGATTGTTCAGGGCAGGAAGTATCTTTTCAGAAATGGCTTTTCCCTCAGCTGTCCGGAACGCAAAACAGATGATATTGCCTGCATAACCGAAAATGACATAGGCGAGGTTATTGAGAATGAGTTTTTTTATCTTTCGAGAATCCATTCCAACCACCTTAATGCGTCATTTCCTTAGACTTCTCACGGACTTTTTCTTTCTTCTTTGGCTCATGAGAAACCTGCTTTGCCATATCTTTGATCTGCTGTCGGGTGATTTCAGCACGGGGGTTGAGAAGTTCCTCTTGTTTTCTGCTTGCAAACTCCTGAAAAGCCCTCTTGAAATCTTCCATTTTGCCCGCCTGAAAGAAAACATGATAGGTATCGCTTTCCGGTTCTTTCTTGACGGCATAGTCAATGTCATATTTCTTTGCTACGCTCAGAAAGTCCGCAATGCCCTTGATCTCCACGTTTTCCAGCTTGCCGGAATGCTCCGACAGCTGTTTCATGGAAACTCTGCCTTTTTTCTGCGACTTTCCGGAAAGAAAGTCCTGCATGGCAGATTTCAAAGTATCGACCGTAAATTCTCTGCTCCTGACCGACAAATCAATGGTTTTTCGCAAGCCTTTTTCAAAGTCTGTACTCATGCCGGAAACGCAAATACTGCGTCGATGTTTTCACGAAGCCATCTGGAAAAATCATTCTTGACAGCATGGAACGTTTCTGCATCGTCATACTCTGCAATCACGATACCGTTTTCCGTATCGCCTTTCAGATAGACCATGAAACCGTATCCGCTTCCGTCGTCGTACTCACCGCAGGTGACGCACGAAACGGCATTAGAGTAGTTGAATGCAGTTCCGTCCTGCGAAATGATCGATAAGGTCATACGCTCACTCCTTTCCCGCTTACTATTTTCAGTTTAGCAAAATGGACATATCAAGTTCTGCCAAGTGAAAGTAAGTCGGTGTCAAGTTTTGTACAAAATTTATTCTTCATGGAATTTTGCAAAAGACTATTGAAGAAATCTTCGTTTTATGCTATACTATTTCATATAAAAGATTTTTCGGAAAGGAAAAAATAATGGATAATATCGTTAACATGGGACAAAATGATGTTATGAGTAATTTTACGAAAACAGATAACATCATGAATGATATGCGAAAGATCATAGAGGGTTCTCAGAAAACTGCACATCAGGCTGTAAATACGATCCTTGTTCAGCGTAATTGGCTGATCGGATACCGAATTGCAAGTTAGGAACTGAATGGGGAAGATCGTGCTGATTATGGTGCTGAAGTGATAAAAAAGTTATCTTTTGAACTGACCAAAGAATTTGGAAAAGGCTATACAAAATCTAATTTATACAGCTTCTATTCTTTCTATAAAACCTACCCTGAGATTTTCCAGACACCGTCTGGAAAATCTGCAATCTTGTTGTCTTGGTCACATTACAACGTCTTATTACAAGTGAAAGACAAGATTGCCCGTGACTGGTATGAAAAAGAGGCTTACGAGCAGACATGGAGTGTACGCACATTACAAAGAAATATCTCATCGCAATATTACTACCGTATGTTACAGACACAGAATAGGAATCGTGTTGAGAATGAGATGAAACAGCTTACAGCTGATTTTCAAACGGACAAGTTGGAGTTTATCAAAAATCCTGTAATAGCTGAATTTTTGGGTTTATCATCAAATACAGATTTCACAGAAAGTGAACTGGAATCGAGCATTCTTTCCAATATTCAGAAATTTCTTATGGAACTCGGTAAAGGATATGCCTTTGTCGCAAGACAACAACATATCAAAACGGAGAAACAGGATTACTACATTGATCTCGTTTTTTACAACTACATTCTGAAATGTTTTGTTCTGATTGACCTTAAAACAGAGAAAATTACGCATCAGGATGTCGGGCAAATGGATATGTATATCCGAATGTATGACGAACTGAAACGAAGTGAGGGAGATAATCCGACGATCGGCATTGTACTTTGTTCTGATACGGATGAAGATATTGCAAGATATTCCGTCATGCACGGCAATGAACAGCTCTTTGCATCAAAGTACAAGCTGTATCTGCCAACAGAAGAAGAACTTCGTGCTGAGATCGAAATGCAGAAAACGATGTATTATCTACAACACGATAAAGATGAGAATAACCAATAATAAAAGAAAAAAGACCAACTTAGCTTTTGCCGAGTTGGTCTTTCGTATTATATCAGCTTTTCAATTTCTTTCTCACCAAGTTCAAGGTGATAGTAGATGCCCTGTCTTGAAATGAACATTTCTTTTGAAATTTTGACAATGCTCTCAAATTTGATGTACTTTCTAATGAGGATTTCTCTGCGGTTATCATTTTCAATCTGCTGGATCTTATTGATCATCTGCATCTTAACCAAATTTCCGTTATCAACAATTAATTTCAACGAATTGGTCAAGTCGTCGATTTCCGATTGCAAATGATCCTGCATTGCACTTGTATTAGCTAATGCGATCATACTATCCAACTGAAGCTTCACGCTCCTGATCTTCCGATCAATCATAATGTACTGCCATAAAAACTCTTTACCTGTCAAAATAGTATACCTCCTGCAGATTCTTATTTGAAAAAGTAAAGGTTCTAAATCGCTGCTCACATTCTGTAATAATAGAATTCAGTTGTTTCTCGTACATATAGTCAGGCTGTTTCTTTAGTATATATCTAAACGCACCAACCTCATATCCCTCCACAGCAAATTCCAAATAATTTGTCATGAAAGAGATGATAACAGAATCATCTATCTGCCTTATTCTTTCAGCAACTTGTAAGCCGTTCATTTCAGGCATTTCAACATCAAGAATGATTACTTCATACATTCCTTTTACAAAAAAGCCAAGCAAGTCACGTCCGTTTGAAAACTCATGTACTTGACAATCAGGTATTTTCATATCGGTTAATTTCCGATGAAGTTGTTTCAAGAAAATCGGTTCATCATCACAAATTGCAATGTTCATTACGTTCACCTACTATAATAATATTAGTCGTATAAATCCATGACAAGCCAGCCATGGTTTACACGCGCTTGTTACTTAAGCTATAATGAAAGCAGTGATTGGAATAACGTCAATCACCTTGGGACGCCACGCCCGTACGTGAGACAGTTATCCATGCTTTCGTTATAGCGTTCGATTTTGCAGGTAGAGCTAAGACTTACGCTCGCATCACTCAGTAGGCAGAATAGGTAACGAGGAAAGAATGGATTTATCGATCACAAATTCTATCAGTAGGAGAGATGTATATGAACGCAGTCGGAATTGACGTATCCAAAGGAAAAAGCACAGTAGCTGTAATTCAGCCCTTTGGAGTAGTCATAGCTGAACCATTTGATGTATCGCATACGGAAAGCGATTTAAAAAAGCTTGTGACCTTTATCAAATCATTATCCGGTGAAACAAAGGTAGTCATGGAGTACACCGGAACATATTATGAACCTATTGCTAATGCACTCCATAACGCCGGTATATTTGTATCCGTAGTCAACCCTTTGCTGATTGATGACTACGACACAAACCGTGTCAGAAAAGTCAAGACGGATCGGATTGATGCGCTGAAAATTGCATCATTCGCTCTTGACAAATGGATAAAGCTCTGTGAATATACGCCTGCTGAAACAGTCCGCAAAACACTGAAAATCATGAACCGCCAATGCATCAAGCTGAACAAGATACTTGTGATGCAGAAGAACAGCTTTATTGCATTGCTGGACTGTTGCAAAGCTCTCCTTATCTGCATTCAAAGCCAAATACCAAAGCTGGTGCAAAAAAGAGCGTTACAAGTACAGCGAGTCAAAAGCTGAACAGATTCATTCATATGCAAAGACACTGGTCTGCACGCTGCCTATGACGGAAGCGGTCAAGAAGATGATCGCCGACTCTGCGAAGCTACTCAACTCCACGCTTGAATCTATCGCAAATCTTCACAATGAAATGGATTCTCTTGCCTCCGAGCTTCCGGAATACGCCACTGCCCTGAGCATGTACGGTGTAGGAAAAGTGACCTGTTCACAGCTCATCGCTGAAATCGGAGATGTTACAAAGCTGAAAAGTGGAAAATCTCTTGTTGCTCTGGCAGGCATTGATCCGTCGCCCAATCAATCCGGTAAGGATGATCCTAAATCCAGAAGCATTTCCAAGAGGGGCTCTCCCGCACTGTGTAAAACATTGTTCCTGATCATGACAATATATTTTCAAAGACAGCCTGTTGATGAGCCAGTGTACCAGTTCCTCGACAAGAAACGAACCGAGGGAAAACCATACAAAGTTTACATGATTGCCGCTGCTCATAAATTTTTGCGTATTTATTATGCCAGAGTCAAAGAGGTAATGCCTTTGCAATAGCATATATTCATAAATTCAGATCCGGAGGCAAAGCATAGGCACGGCGCAGTCGCTTGACCTTGACAGGTTATCATAAAAATGCTACAATGACTGCTTCGGCGGTCTTATTGTCGTGTCTATTCTTTCTTCTGTGAAAGTTTTGTGAAACTTTTATTTTACCACTTGACTTTTATTTGCAGGTCTCACATTTATTTTAGGAGTTTATGTA
Source organism: uncultured Ruminococcus sp. (assembly GCF_934476685.1). Classification (GTDB taxonomy): domain Bacteria; phylum Bacillota; class Clostridia; order Oscillospirales; family Ruminococcaceae; genus Hominimerdicola. The sequence continues at coordinate 3,633 of NZ_CAKSNX010000025.1, read as the reverse complement.
TCAACTGTTATTATATCATATCCTCAAACTTTTTTCAATAGAAAAACAGACTATGTACAAATCTTATACATAGCCTTGAATTTTATTATTCTGAATCGTAGTGAAATCACTTATCTATTTGCTGTGTTTATTGTAAAACCAATCGACCGAATTTGCCTGTTTTAAGTGTAGTTAATGTGCCGCAATAGGTACACCACTCAGTAACTATGTAACCGAATTACATACCATGATGCGTTTTTTGGAATATGACTTTTTGAAAGATCATGGACTAAGCAATTTCGACAACTGGGTAATGGTATTCGGGGAACAGAAAACGGAATGGGAACTTGCTCCTGCCGGCAATAAGTTCAAGGAACGCACCCGAATCGCCAACTATACAGGTTTGCCGGAACTGATGAGTATGTTCAAACAGGTTGCCGATGTGCGTACAGCAGATACGCTTGACCTTGCTACGCCGGAAATGAAGTATCACATTGAGAACATCGAAGCAACAGAGTTTCAAAAAACGCTTGTGCAGGAGTTATCCGACCGTGCTGATGATGTACAAAGCGGAAACGTTGACCCCTCTGTGGACAATATGCTCCGTATTACTTCCGACGGCAGAAAGCTGGGACTTGACCCAAGACTGATTGACCCGTCATTTGAGGATAGCCCTGATACAAAGCTGAATCAGTGTGTTAGGAATGTTACGCAAATTTATCACGATACAGCAGAAGAAAAGCTGACACAAATCATCTTCTGCGATCTGGGCGTTCCAAAGAAAAATTCGCAGTCAACGGAGAAAGGAGAAAGTACAGATGAAAAGTCAGCGTCTGAAAGAGAATCTTTAGAGGAGGAGTGTGACTTCTGCGTCTACGATGATATTCGTGATAAGCTGATTCAAAATGGTGTAAAGCCGGAAGAAATCGCTTATGTACATGATGCCAAGACTGAACAGCAGAAAGCTGATCTCTTTGACCGTGTGAATAAAGGCGAAATGAGAGTTCTGCTGGGAAGTACAGGCAAAATGGGTACGGGTACGAACTGTCAGAAAAAGCTGATCGCATTGCATAATCTGGATATTCCTTGGCGACCGAGTGACCTGCAACAGCGAATTGGTCGTATCGAACGTCAGGGCAATCAGAACAGTGTGGCTCATGTCTTTAACTATGTGACCAAAGGTAGCTTTGATGCATATCTCTATCAGACACTGGAAGCAAAGCAGCGTTTTATCGGACAGATCATGACCTCGAAAACGCCTGCAAGAACTTGTGAGGACGTAGATCAGCAGGCACTCAATTATTCTGAGATCAAAGCACTCTGTACGGGAGATGAACGTATCAAGGAAAAGATGATGTTGGATAACGAGGTAAAGGAACTGAATCTTCTGAAAGCAGAACATACCAATACGGTATTTGATATGCAGCAGACAGTTGCTTCCACTCCTGCAAAAATTGAAAAAGCAGAGGAAAGGCTGGAAAATCTGAAAGCAGACCGTGAAACACTTCGTCAGCTTCCGATAGATGAAGAAACAAAACTACCCGTATTCAAAATTACCATTGATGGCCCAGAATATACGGACCGTAAAGAAGCAGCACAGGCTCTTGAAGATGCGGTACTGGATTTTGTTAAAAAGAGTTCTGACAGTGAAAAGGAAATCGGTGAATTTCAGGGATTCAAGCTATCCGTCAAGGCAGTGATGCTTGGCAATGAGCCTGACATTTCCATTACCATGAAAGGCAATGCTGAACATAAATGTGCTTTAACAAGCAGCTTTTCTGCCAATCTCAAGCGTATGGAATCTACGCTCTACAAAATTGACCAGACGATCAGTGATACACAAAACAGCATCAACAAGCTTAAAATGGATTTGGAAAATGCTATGCGTATTGTTGATACTCCGTTTCCTCATCAGGCAGAACTTGAAGAAAAAACAGAACGGCTTACTGCTCTTACCGAAGAACTTAATCAGGCAGCGATGGAAGCCAAGAAAAATGCTCCTGAAAAACAGCGTACCTGCTATTTTGAAAGGGCTAAGCTGAAAAAGGAAGCCTTTAAGGACAGACAGAAAACGACTAAGCCGAAAGAGAGAAGTCAGGACAAAAACGAAATAGAATGATAAAACAGGCACTTCAATTTTTACGAAGTGCCTGCTTTCGTTAATTCATATATTGTTGCACACAGCTTTCATAGAGAACTTTTGTGTATCGTTCTTTCAGTCTGATCGGACTTATGATCTCTACCTTTCCCCTGAATGAAAATATCCAGGAGAAGAACGGCTGTGGATATTCCGCTTTTACAGGAACGTGAATGATGAAATGGCGGTCGGATTTCTTGTCCCTGAGCATGAGAACTGACTTCCCGAACCGGTCGATCACGATGTTACAGTATTTGTTCTCCAATGGCAAGCGTAGTGTGACGTACTCACTCTTTCCGCTAAACATAGAAAAAGATGATTTGATGTACTGTTCCAGATTCAGCTTTTCATCCAGATATTCTCTCGCTGAATTCACAAGCCTGATGTTTCGCATTCGATCAAGACGAAAGTTGGTGTATGTATCGGCATATTTTTCATAATACGAAACAACATAATAGCATTCTCCGCTCATCACCAATGCAAATGGAGAACAAAGTCGTTCCTCTCCTCGCTGAACCAAATGCTTGTTTATATCGCAATCATAGTAGTCAAAACTAATTTGCTGATTACTGCGAAAAGCAGAATTTATAACGTCAATATTGTCGAAGATTTGCTCGTTATCCGACTTTACACGATTGGTCAGCATGATCTTTCTTCTGAGCAGAGGTGCTTCATAAATACTGCACAGGCTTTCCAGCAATTTAAGCAGCTTTTCTGAATCATCGACTGTCAGAAATCGAAAAGATGCAATTGCATCGGCAAGTATTTTTAAGATGCTGAGTGAGAAAGGACGTGATCGCAAATGATAACCTTTGTTGTGGATGTATTCTATCTCCATACCACTTGAAATCAATGCGTCAATATCATCTTTTATCGTTATTTTATGTGCTAGATAGCCAAAGGAACTGAGATAGTTTCTAATTTTTTTCATTGAAACATAGTTATTTTGATCTGTATATTTGATAAACATTTCTCTTAAACATAGTAATCTGCATTTAGCGTTCATTTTGTCACCTCTTATTTATTGTATTATGTATCTGTAGAATGGGTTTACAAGAATGGTGACTCTGGTCAACAGAATCTTTCTATCGTCTATGTGAATGGTATCAGAAAGCAGTGGCTCTTTTATCCTGATTACATCATTAAGACTACCGACGGAAATATTTGGATCATCGAAACTAAGGGTGGTATGCAGGCTGGTCACACCAAAAATATTGACCGTCAGGTCGAAAATAAGTTCAATGCATTTAAGGAATACGCCAAGAAGTACAACCTTCATTGGGGCTTTGTGTGTGACATTGATGAGGAATTGTACATGAATAATACAATCTACACTGAAGATATGTCAGGAGATAATTGGATTCCACTGGATGATGTGCTAAAATAAATTCTTATCTTTAAATAAAATTAGAAATGAGCTACTGCACATAATGCAATAGCTCATTTTCGTATATTCCAAATCAACCTAATTGTTCTACAAATCTTGCAAATGCTTCTTTTCCTTGTTTATCTCTCTT
>NZ_CAKSNX010000024.1 GCF_934476685.1 uncultured Ruminococcus sp. | reverse complement strand
GCTTTCACCTTTTGAAGCGTCACTTTTACTAAATCTCCCTTCTGAACTTTGGTGACATTTTATATTGCAATTTTCAAATTACAATTTTATAAGAATTTAATCTTGACAAATTCTCATAAAATCAGTATAATTGCATTAGAAATCTCAAAAAATATTTACGCTTAGAAGCCGAAGAGTAAGTATCAGAAGTTTTTGGCGAGATGAGAAAAAAGTTAGAGTGGACAATTATGAATGGAAATACAAATCGGAAGTTGCGGAGGTGCCTTATGAAACGAGAATTAGGAATTGCCCGGTGTGGTCTTGCATGCTGCTTATGCACAGAAAACGCCGATTGTAATGGATGTGGCTCAAACGGTTGTCCAGATAATGATGTTTGTGAGAATAAGAACTGTTCGATTGCAAAAGGACTGACACATTGTTATAAGTGTGACGAAAATTGCAAGAAAGGATTATTGGGCAAAATCAAACCATACGCATTTACTTTATTTGCTAAAAAATATGGAGAAGAAAAGCTCTTGGACTGTTTGGAGAGAAATGAGAAAACCGGCGTTGTGTATCATCGAAATGGCATAAACGGAGATTATGATGAGTTTGATGATGTAGAGCAGTTAATGAATTTTATCTTGACAGGTGAGAGATAACTTCCAGTTTATATAATACAATAAAATTATTATCAAAATAATAGCCACACTCTGTGCCGATTTGACAGCACGGGGTGTGGCGTTTTTTATGAGTGTTTTCTCAGCTTGTACTGACCTTACTTCTCCTCAAACATCCACTTGACTGCCTTTTCAGCATATTCGCTCCAGAAAATCGTATCGTGGCTGCCATTGCTTTCAAAATACTCGTGTGGAACATTTCTGCTTTCAAGAAATTTGTCAAGATCACGGTTGTTTTCAAGCAGAAAATCTTCCGTACCGCAGCACATAAATATATCGGGGATATTTTTGCCCTCTCGCTGAAGCTCGTCTATGAGAAATTCGGGATTGTTCCTGCTGTTCAGCACTTCAGATGTTTCGCCGAAACATTCTCTGTAATACTCATAATTCGCCACATCGTTGCCCTGCCCCTCTGACATTCCTGCGACCTCGTGAACAATAAGCGCTGAGGACAGCGCCGCGACCTTGCCAAAGGTTTCGGGATAAGCAAATGCCGTATGGAGCGCACCAAATCCGCCCATTGAAAGTCCCATAATGTATGTTTCGCCGCCGCTTTTCGCAAGTCTGAAAACACGCCTTACATAGTCCACAAGCTCCTCGCCGACGAATTTGCAGAACTGATGACCCGTTGAGCGTCCGTCCAACCAAAAAGAATTTTCGCCCGAGGGGATAACTACCGCAAAATTATACTTGTCCGAAAGATATTCAGGCACCCAGTTTTCTGCGTCGCCTGTAAAACCGTGCAGCAGAAAAAGCGTTTTCGTGCTGCTTTCCGAGTATTTCGTATCTGTCTGTCCCCAGTCCTGTCTTATGTCGCAGGGCAGGTACATTTTGAACGTGGTGTATCTGCGCAGGCAGTTTGAATAAAATCTGATGGTTAAGTTTGACATAGCTTTTACCTCCTGTTTTTTATATAATTATACTACAAAAAATCGGGTTTGTCTAAGGGTTTAAAAAAATTTACAGTCATAAAATACGGCGTATGCCCATTCAAAAGCACACGCCGTATTGCATTTTATATCATCTGTTCTTTTCATCTTGCGCACCATTCTGCGCAGTGTATCAGCAATTTTAGATATTTCTTTGCTTTTTACGATACTGCGAGGGCGAACAGCCTGCCATATCTTTGAACGTTTTGGTAAAATAGCTTTGGTCGGAATAGCCGCACAGCTCGCATATTTGCAGCATAGACAAAGTCGTTTCACGCAGCAGTTTATGAAAGCGCCGTCGCCCTATTTCAGAACGTATTCGCTGCTGTTCACAAACACACGGATACTGCCCGACTTGACATACACCGCCTCAAACTCATCGTGCCAATGTGGGTGATACGAGCTGTTTTTATAAATATCGACGTATGAGATATAATTCATTCCATTCAGCTTGTGGTCAGCTATCTCACGCAGATTAGGGTGGGGGAAGTCAAACGGGCGACACGAAAACAAGTCAGTATAAATTATAACGCCTTATTTCACGCCCTGCTTGATCTGCTAAGCTTTTTGACAAAGAGTACAGAGATAACAAGCACTGCTGGAAATACACAGCCTGCAAGCAGTCCTTTCTGAATGTCATCTCCTGCATTTTGCGAAATGTTGCCAACGATAGCAGGGCCGAGCGCTCCGCCCATATCCCCTGCCATTGCCAGCAGAGCAAACATAGCCGTGCCGCCTAATGGTATTTTTGCAGAACAGATGCTTATCGTTCCGGGCCACATTATTCCTACCGAAAAGCCGCACACTATGCAGCCGACAAGTCCCAGCAGAGGTATCTCCGACAAAGATGCTGTAATATAGCAAGCAAGACAAAGAGCCCCTGAACCTATCATAAATTTCATAAGATCGAGTTTTTCACCATATTTTCCATACAGCGAGCGGCTTATACCCATTGTAACGGCAAACATACAAGGACCCGTGATGTCGCCCATTGATTTTGAAAGCCCCAATGCTGATTCCGCAAAGGCAGATGCCCATTGCGCCATTGAAAGCTCCGACGCTCCTGCACATATCATAAGCAGAATGGAGAGCCAAAACAGCGGAACTTTAAGCAGACTGACGATGCTCAAACCCTTGCCGTCCTCTGTGGGGTGTTCGATAGGGCATACCGCAAAATTAAACACGTTGCAAAGGGGTATCACCGCCCATATACAGGACAGCACTCTCCAATTTTCTATACCGAAAAGCGAGAAAAACAACGTTGAAAGCAGTATAACTCCTACAGCACCCCAGCAGTAAAAGGAGTGCAGCAGGCTCATTGCCGCCTCTTTGTGTTCAAACGGACACGCCTCAACAATAGGACTAACAAGCACTTCCGTAAGACCGCTGCCTATGGCGTAGAGTATTGTACTGATAATTATTCCCGTAAACGGATCAGTTGTGACCTGCGGCAGAAAAGCAAGTCCGATAAGTCCGACCGCCGAAAGAAGCTGCGAACCAACAACGCATTTTCTGTAACCTATAACATCTGCAAAATGTGCGCACAAAATATCCACTATCAGCTGCGTGATAAAGAATACAGATGAGATAAGCGCTATTTTTCCCAAAGATATCATATAAGACTTATGAAACGTGAGAAACAGCAGCGGTGCAAAATTTGCAGCTATCGCCTGTGTGACAAATCCCATATAACAGGCGATCAACGTTTTTCTGTAATTCATATGAGCATCTCTTTCCTTTCTTTATTACTATTTTAACAAAGCCTTTTGCCCTTATCCAAGTCTTTTAAATACAGGCATAATGTCAAGTGGTGCAGGCACGGTCACAGTCTGACCTCCGTTGTATACTTTCTTATCGGAAAGGCTCTCCCACTTGCCCTTTGGCAGATATACGCTGCGCTCTCTTGCGCCAAGCTCAAGCACAGGGGCAACAAGATAATCGCTGCCGAACATATACTGTTCCGGAAGCTCCCAGCACTTTTCGTCGTCGGGGAACTCAAAGAACATAGTTCGGATAAGCGGAGCACCTGTTTTCGCCGTTTCCTCCATAAGTCCCGCAATGTAGTCCTTCATTGAAAGACGTATATCCAGCCACTTTTTCATGATCTCATAGGCTTCATCACCATAGCTCCACAGCTCGTTTGGGTGACCTGTATAAAGATATCCGCCGCCAAAATCACGGTCATCAAGTTTTGGAATATCCCAGTCAGGGCCACGGTTTCCGTGCATACGCAGGATAGGACAGAATACACCGTACTGATACCAGCGTATAAGAAGCTCCGTAAAATCGGGATCGTCCCAGTTGTCCGTCATAAATCCGCCAATGTCCGTCGTCCACCAAGGTATACCTGCAAGACCCATGTTCTGACCTGCAATGACCTGATCCTTAAAGGATTCAAAGTTGGACTGAATATCGCCTGTCCAAACAAGAGTTCTGTACTTTTGACTTCCTACCCAGGCAGAACGACAGAGGTTTACCGCTTCATGATCTCCCTCAGCTTCCTGTCCGTTATAGAATGCCTCAACATATTTCTTCGGGTATTCGCAGCCTACCTTTGAACCACGTCCGGTATAATAGCGGTAATTTTCAAAATCATACTTGGTGCTGTCAGGCTCGGAATTGTCCAGCCAGAAAAGGTCAATGCCCAAGTCACGGTAATTCTGCTTGCACTTGCTCCAAACAAATTCCTGCGCTTCGGGATTGAAAAAGTCTACTGTGCCGCAGTCGCCCTCATAATCATAGGTCTGCACCGAACCCACATCAGTGGTGCTTATGAGCGCCTTTTGCTCCATTTCATAATAATTTTCGCTGCGCTTATCTACTGAAGGCCAAACGGATACCATGACCTTAGTTCCCATATTGTGCAGCTCGTCCGTCATTGCCTTTACAGCCTCTTTGCTCCAGTATTTCTCATCAAATCTCCAGTCGCCCTGATATGGCCAGTGGAAAAAGTCGATAACTATAACATCCAGCTTTATGCCAAGCTCTTTGTATTTTCTTGCGACCTCAAGCACTTCGTCAGGGGTGCGGTAACGAAGTTTGCACTGCCATAGACCGAGATAATCCTTGCTCATAACAGGCGCTCTGCCCACGCATTCGGTATAATTTGTCACGATCTGTGCAGGGGTATCATCGGCTGTTATCCAGTAATCCACCATGTCGCTCTCATCGGAGATCCACTTTGTGATATTTGTTCCGAAAGCGGCTTCGCCTGTTGCAGGATTGTTCCATAGCATACCATATCCCTTGCTAGAAATCACAAAAGGAACGCTGACCTGAGAATTTCGCTGTTCAAGGGGAAGAACCGAACCTTTAAGATCAAGTATAGGCATCTGATACTGACCCATACCGTAAAGCTTTTCATCGGGGTCTGACTCAAAGCGAACAGTTATCTTAAAATCATCAGAAGCAAGACCCTTGTATTCACGAGATCTGGTCTTGTAACATATAGCCTCTTTACGAATCGAGCCATAATAGTAGCTGTAATACTCCTGCAAAATAAGCTCGTTGTCTTTATAGAAGCATATTATGCCGACGCCGTTGATAGTTGCCTTTATCTTACCGTTTACTATCTCTGCTGTTTCGCTCCCTTCGTCAATGGTCACCTTTGCGCTGTGTGCCACATTCTCGGTAAGAGCGTGTGCATTTTCGGGAAGCTTTTTAAGCAGTGTTGCCCTTACACGCAAAGCGTTTTTTCCCCAGCCCTCGATACGGATAGTTTCATTTCTGGACCGTGCGATAAGCGCGCCGTTATCTTCAATAAATCTTATCATTTTAATACCTCCTGTGGAATTTTAGTATTGACGTTCAATTAAATTTGCAGTATAATTATAACATCAAAAAGCAGAAATAGGTATAATTAAATTATCTAAAACTATGAAAATAACGTCAAGTGAGGAGCGAAAATGTCAATAGTTGATTACAGTGTACTGAAAAATGAAGATCATGGTACGGAGCCGCCTTTCAAATCTGACGAATCCGGGCTGCACGGGGAAGCTGATTTTCCAATAGCCGTTTACAACGCCGATGTTACGAATAATTTTGTGAGCTGGCATTGGCACGAGGAGCTTGAATTTGGCTTTGTGACAGAGGGCAGAGTGCTTATCGAGTGTGGAAAAAACAAGCATATACTGAACACAGGCGATATATATTTTGTAAACGCCAATACACTTCACGCATTGTTCAGATCAGGTTCGGGAACTAAAAGCGTTTTTCGCTCTGTCGTTGTACACGGTTCGATAGTCGGCGGAAGAGATAACAGCGTTTATCACCGCAAATACGTTGCGCCCATAACGGGCAGCAGCGGACTGCGTGAACTGATACTTACCCCAAAGGACAGCGGATATTCAAAAATACTGAGGCTGCTCACGAACATATGGAACACGGAAAATACAAAAATGCCCGACCACGAGCTTTATGTACGCAGCGAGCTTTCTGAACTTTTTCGCATACTTATAAGTATTTCGGAAAAGAACGTATCGGCACGCCCTGCCGCAAGCATAGTGCAGGAAGCAAGGCTTCGTGAGATACTGATTTTTATCCACGACCATTATGGCGAAAAGATCACCCTTGAAGACATGGCTGCTGCGGCATTTGTCAGCAAAAGCGAGGTGCTGAGGTGTTTTAAGAACATAACAGGACAGTCGCCGTTTGAATATCTTAAAAATTATCGTCTGCGCAATGCGGCATATATGATAAAAAACACATCTGACTCGATAAACACTATCTGTGGGCTTTGCGGCTTTGACGATCACAGCTATTTTTCAAAAGCCTTTAAAGAAGCCTACGGATGCAGTCCAAGGGAGTTTAGAAAGTAAAATATACGGTGCGATGTTTGCCAAATTATCCGTCTGTCGTATAGACAAGGTCGATTTTTTGAAGTATAATTATATAAAGATCAGTAGGTATATTATGCGCATTGTAACTGAAATAAACGATAATTGGAGATTCGCTAAGCTGGAAAACGGCAGTTTAACGCCTGCCAAAGCCATTGATCCTGCATCTGTGGATCTATCCTGGCGTAAAGATATATCTGCCGCATACATATAATTCCGAGGATTCGGCAAACAGCGCATATTACCGCGGTATAACCTGCTACCGCCGCAGACTTGCACTTTCAAAAGAATATGCAGACAAAGCACTATATTTGGAATTTGGTGCAGCCAATACCATTGCGGATGTATATGTGAACGGCATTCTTGCAGGCAGACACAAGGGCGGATATTCTGCATTTCGTGTAAATATAACAGATCTTGTTCGCTTTGATAAGGTATATTCAAACGCGCAAAACGTTGAGCTAACTATAAACGGCAAGCAAAGCGGCGTGATCTGCCGAAAAGGCCTGCCAAAAGACGCCGACACAGTTTTTGTCTGGAATAACATTTCGCTTGATCGTGAGGAAAACATCGTTGTTGTGAAAGGCGTATCCGAGGATAGAATGGCAGAATTTGACATAGCAGTATGAGACAGGTGAGGTGACGGCTTTTTATTAGGGCAATCTCGCTTGCTTTCCCAGCAGAAAAATGGTATAATAGAAATAACAAATATTTTCAAGGATGCAGGCTGCGTGAGCGTATACGTCCGTTTCGCTTGTGAATAATAGCTATAAGGAGATGGTGTTGTGCTTAGAATATTTTTTGGAAAACACCCTAAAGAAATATACAATACTGAGGTTTATTATGCAAATCAGTATGATAAAATGTGGGTCACGGAACCATTTGCAAAAAAGATCATTAAGGATATTGATGACTCAACTGTAATTGGCCCCGATCTTATAGAAAACGATATTTTTGGAAAATTCAATTCTACGGAATTGTCAGCGGGCGTTAAGACTCTTCTGCTGATATATAATCAGCCTAAAAAGATCTTCAATATTTCAAACTGCGGCGATAACTGTGCAAAGTATCTGCTTGAAATGGCTGAAAATAAGGATATTACAGTATCATTGCATCATTTGATGGACTTTGGAAAATCTTTTTCTGTGAAAATAATAAATGAAGGAAAAAGAAAAGTAATTACAGACCCAATTGAATATTTGATGCTTGCAGATAGATATTTGAGGGGTGAAGAAAATGAGGGGTAAAATAAAAATACAAATAAAAAACAGGCACATAACGTTTAATTTTACTCTTGAGAGAAATGTAACGATATTGACAGGTGACAGCGGCACCGGAAAAACGAAACTCATCAATATGGTGAGAAACTATTCCGAACTTGGTGAACAAAGCGGTGTAACTTTAAAGTGCAGTAAGCCTTGCCTTGTATTGTCAAATGCTAATTGGGAAACCATTCTTGACAATACTCACGAGAGCATTGTTTTTGTTGAAGAAAGTACGCAATTTCTATCTTCTTATGAGTTTGCAAAAGCGATTCAGGGTTCTGATAATTATTATGTTCTTGTAACAAGAGAGCCGTTGGCACAAATTCCATACAGCATAGATGCTATCAGAAAGATCCATAAAAATGGTGCAAAACCGAAGTTCGAGAAGATATATAAGAACATTTCAAAAAAGGATATATCAGCATTTCCGTATGATATTGTGATCGTTGAAGACAGCAGGTCGGGTCTTCAGTTCTTTAAGAAAGCAACTGAAAATCATGATCTCGAATGTATCAGTTCTAACGGAAAGAGCGGAATTGTAAAATTACTGGAACAGCATAAAGATCAGCGTATTCTTGTAATAGCCGACGCTGCGGCACTTGGTTCAGAAATCAAAGTGCTTATGTATTTGAGATCTGTATCAAATAATAAGATCGATCTTTTTTTGCCGGAGAGTTTTGAATGGCTTATTCTTCGCTCGGCGATTTTTGACCGTAACGATAATGTTCAAAAGATTTTGGCTGACCCGGCAGAACATATAGATTGTGAAAATTATTTCAGTTGGGAGCGTTTTTTTACTGCATTGCTGGTGGCAGAAACAAATGGCAGAACAAATCTTGAGTATCACGAGAACAAGAGCCATATCCCTTCCGGATATTTATCCGAACAAAATATATATTCTATTTTAAATGCAATGAAAAAATAGTAATAGACAAGCCATACTCTGTGCTGATTTGACAGCACGAGGTGTGGCTTGTTTTTGTGTGCGATCCAGCTTGCTTTCCGCTCGAAAAAATGATATAATAGGAATAACAAATATTTTCAAGGAGGCAGACTGTGTGGGCAGCATATATGATAACTCCGCTCAGGAGTTATCGACTCTATCGAGGGAGAAGAAGTTATGATGAGAAGAGGCATTGCTGCAGGATCGAAAGAATTTCGGTTTAAGCGTTAAGCTCGGTCTTTTTTTGATGATCTGACGTGATAATTGTTTTAACTTCATAAAAACGCAAGCAGAACGTACACAAGAAATGGCAAGCACGACATTTGTGGTTTGGATACAAATAGGCTTTCTTCGGAAGATAAGGCAAGACAAATTTATCAGTATTCCATTTTAAAAGATGTGTTGCAGTTAGAGAGGTAATAAATGATTACAATATATAAACACGGTCAGATACCAAAATCAATAGAAATTGTTAAATTGAACGACGTTTATTTTAACAAATATACTGCTCAAATGCTGGATAACAGGGCAAATAGAGTAATTGAAAAAATAGACCACGCTGAATTGACCGGGCCATATACAATTAAGTCACGCTTTGACGGGACAACACTGAACACCGATAAGCTTTCCAGTGGCTGCAAGACGGTACTGAATATAATGTACAATCCTGATAAGGTTTTTGACATCAAAGAATGTGGAGATAATGCTCTTGATATGATCTATTCTCTTGATGAAGGAAAAGTCTGTTGTGATTATCCGCTTATATCATTTGATATGACACGAGTGAACGTGTATGATAAGAGTAAGAAGAAATGCAGAGAAATAGATGATTATGAAGAACTGAAGGAGTGGTGGAGCAATGAAGATTAAACCGATCGTGATGCAAGAGATCAATACTACCCATACTTCTTTCATCGTTGATCTGCATCTTGATTACAACGTTACCTTTATCACAGGTGACTCAGGCGTTGGCAAATCCGGTAAAATCAAGGGTTTGCGAGCATTATCTTTGCAGGAACAGAAAGACCATATGAGGGAACTGCGGGGATTTTTGACTGCTCAGCCACATCACATTACCGAATTTGATGAAACACCGGTTCAGCATTTGCTTGCAAAAAGTGACTGTTTCTTCTAATTGGCCGGTTCTTACATTTTGATCAGGCGTTACGGTTGCAATTGAAAAGAGAACCACTTCAAAAAACTACTTTGCAAAATAAAAAGCAGTGGAGGATCTTTAAAAACTGCCTGGATCCCCAACAAAGAAGTGCGGCAGGAATTTCTCAATTCCATTCAGGGACAAGAGTTTCAAACGGTCAACAATGCCATTCATCGTTCCGACAAGCTGCTGCAATTGACAGTTTGAAATGGTGGAAATCTGAAAAGCTTTTTTTAGGTGGCTTTTCAATTTAACATTGGCTTATTTTCAGATGCTCGGCTATCCTGAACCTTCCAATGGTTTTGGCTTTTCAAAACGGTTTTTAGGTATGAGTTTCAATGATTTCTATCGCAAGACAAGAAAAGAAATATGATATGAATGCACTTGTACAGAAATGTTCAGGTGCATTTTGTCTACGGTCGATAAACAATGAATCTCTTAATCTACCAATGCCTTTATATCAGTATTGATGCAGATCGCCTGTGATCTGATCTGATCTGGACAAAAAGTCTCGCCGTAATTCAAGCAAGCGTACACAGCTTTCGGATTCTTCGCCGTCATCTGCCAAAACGGATACTTAATAATTGCAGGCGTATTATATCCCACACCGAGTTCCAGAAATAATATATGCAGATTTTCGTGTCTGCGGAGAAATTCCTCATACCGTTCTGCAGCACGATACCAGCCATCGTCTTGTACAAAAGTATTATCTGAATGCAAATTCATTGTCATAGGCTTACCACATTTAGGACAATGTGGAACTAATTCTGTTGGAATACGCATATCTTCCTGAAATTCCAGCATATTCTTCACATATTCTTCATTATTATAAGTTTCCTGACAGCATGGTTCTGAACATTGAAAAAGTCCATAATCGCCTTGTGTGTAGAAAAGCCTGTGCTTGTCAAAACCTGCTTTCTGAAACTGGTGGTCTACATTGGTTGTCAGCACAAAATAATCTTTGTCTTTCACAAGCTCAAAAAGTTTCTTGTAAGTACCGTTGTCAATGTCCATATAGCGGTTGATATAAATGTATCTCGACCATTACGCCCAGTGTTCCTCCAAAGTTTCAAAGGGGTAAAATCCGCCTGAATACATATCCTCGAAACCGTATGTATTGTCACCCCCAAATAGTACAGAAATTATTTAGCCGAATGGGAAGCTTTGAATTGAACAGGAGAGAGATAACC
>NZ_CAKSNX010000023.1 GCF_934476685.1 uncultured Ruminococcus sp. | reverse complement strand
GCCACAATGGATATTTTTCTTGAACGTCCTGCGGAGAACATAGATTCAGCACCCTCTATCTTAGGAAAAGTTCCAAACTCGTCGCAGTAGAACATAACTCTGTTTTTAAGCTTTCCGCCGTTTTCATCTGCAATGACTAATATCTCACGGTATAGCTGTTGGATCAAAAGTGAAACCATAAAATATTTGCTCGTATCTTCTTCGGGAAGAACGATAAAGATAGCAGACTTTTCATTGCAGAACTTCTCAGCGTCAACAGCTGTTCCGAAGCAGAGCATTTGCTCCATTTCTGTGTCGAGAAAGCTGTTTAATCGGGACAACGCTGTACTCATTACAGACAGCATAGACTGGTCTGAGGAATTAAGAGCCGCACCTGCAAGCCATTTGGCTTTGTGTTCGCTTGGAAGCCTGTCCATAAGTTTTGAAAAATACATTTTAGGTTTTGCTTTCGGGTCTGGCTGATATTTTGCGAGCAAGTCCTGTATCAGCTTGAAAACCGAAACAATGTGACGTTCGTTCTTGTCGCCAAACTCCGCTAAAAGCAGGATAACAGAGGCAAGCAAGCCTTCCGCTGCGTCGTAGAAAAATGCGTTCTGTCCGTAGTTTGAGCTGTCACCTCCGCCGATGTTGATTATGGTTTTTGCAGTTATCTTTGCGTATTTTTCAGCCTTTGCTTTAGCTGAAAGATTGCTCTTATCTTCCAAATACAAATCCATGTATTTATTGACCAGATGCAGGATATTGTTCTCGTCTGAACGAGTAGGATTTCTCAGATCAAGCACAGAAACATTGTAGCCGTAATACTTTTTGGCGATAGTTCCGTAGTTTCGTGCAACATCGCCTTTTGTATCAGTTGAGATAAAAGACATTCCCGAAGCACAGGCAAGTTCGATATTCGGATATAGGAAATACGCTGTTTTTCCGACTCCGGCCGCTCCTATCATAAGAGTATGGACATCGCCGGTATCCACAAGTGCAACAGTTTTCTTTCCAGAACCTCTGCACCCGACCACAGTACCCTGAATAAAATCTCCGTTGGAGCTGTGCGGAAGATTTTCTCCCTTACGCCATTTATCAGGCTCGAATGGCAGAGAGATAAAAGTTCGCTTGACTTCTGCTTTTGTCGCCCATCTAGCCGTACCGTGCTGTCCATTGCCGACTTTTTTTGCCTTCATTCCGTTAAGCGATTTGTTGTCAAGTAAATTTACGACAATAAAAAAAGCAGCAAAAATCACGACAAGCAAACCTATTAAAATAATTTGTTTTTCACTCAAAATTCCACCTCCTATCCATAGAAATATGCTTTCTTCTGTATTTAAAAGAACAGTTAGTTTGTTATCTTCAAGGTATTGCACCGTGAGGCAGAGGGTATCGCATCAACCAAATTCCATACAAGGTTCAGGTACGGAAACGATGTCCTCAGATTCGATGTGTTCTGCCAAGGGTTCAGACAAAGTTTCTTCAACAGATAACCTGACAGAACTATCCGCAAGCTGATACAGGAGTTTTGCTGTATTTATACATTGTTCACGGGTACGAGCTGTTTGCCTTAGATCTTTCATTACTGCTGTAACACATTCCTGCAAATTTCTTTGCTTAGCGGCTATTTTGCCTTTATCTGTGTACGGCTTGTACTCTGCTTTCAGCTTGGCTCTAAGCTTTGCAAACATATCCTTTTCACAGCTTTTATCAATAAAAAACGCCGAGCCTGCAAGTGCATACTCGGCAAGATATTTGTATTGTCCGTTTTTGAATGTTGCATAGATTTGCGAGGTCAGCTTATCGGGACGGCATTTTAAATACCCCAGTTCGCTTACTTCTTTCAGATATTCTTCCTTCCGCTTGTGAGGAACAGCAGGTAAAGCTTTGACCCCGTTCTTTGCTTTCAGCACCTCGTTCCAGTCCTTAAACTTCGGTGCAAGCCGTTTCACATCGGTATATCCATTCTCTGAAAGAATATCTTTTAAGCGGTCAACGGCCTCGATCCCTCCTTCGTCATTATCAACGCAGAGAATTACTTCCGATAAGTTAGAATGATTCTTTAATGCCGCAAGCACAGCATTTTCATACACTCCGTTCATTGCAATGCAGCTGTGCTTTTGCCAGTCTTTCGGATAAAGCGTAAGAAAACTCATCATATCTATGGGAGCCTCAAACACATAGAGCCTTTTGCTTTCACCGAAATGTGCAAAGCTGTATCTTGTGTCAGAACCTTGACAAGTGATCCTGAAACTATTGCCGTAAGAATTTGTTGAACGCTTGCTTGCCTGCCTTGGAACGCCGTTTTCATCAATTCCTACAAACACGGCATTGTGATGTTCCTTGTCCTCATAAAGCGTGTGCTGTTTTGCAAAATGGCTGATAATATCGGGAGAAATGAACCTCTGCTTTATCAGGTAGGCATAAACCCTATGCATATTTGTGTTTGTCTCGGGAAGTCTGAACTCTTTCTTTTCTTCCTTTGCCGATACTTTCGGCGGACTGTGGGACAGCGGAGTTACCCTCTGTCCCAACAGTTCCTGTACCGCAGTCTGAAAGTCCATACCATAAAACTCCTGCATAAACTTTATTGCTCCGCCGCCAACCTGATTTTTATGGTCAAACCATGTCGAACCACGGAGCGTTATGCTGTCGTGTTTGCCTGAACTGTCGTAGTAAATGAGCTTATGCTCTCTGCCAACACGCTCTAATTTCTCGCCTCGCATTCTCAGGAATTCTTCGAGGTCAACGCTGTTGGCAAGGATTTTTTGTTCGTCTGTGAATGGGATGTATGGCAATTTATCACCGCCTTAATACTTCACACTCTCCGCAAATCTGCTCATCAGCCCCGAAAAACTCTGCCTTTCCATCATATCCGAACTGAGAAATGCACCCGACAAAACGGTAAGCTTGTTTTCACTAAGAACAGCATAGGTTTCAATGTACCCGAACTGCGACGCCATACCATCGGTTTTCTGAATCGACGCATAACGCTGATATTTTCCCTTTGATACAACGCTGCTTGTCATTCTGTAATCGGACACAAAATCGTCCGCTGTGATACCGTTCATCTGAGCAGCAGTCTGCCTGAAGTAATGATCCCCTAAATTTTCAAGGATATATTCCATATCGTAAGGAAGACCGCTTTTACTCAGATCAATACACATCACCTCAATAGAACCACCGCCGTTTGTGTCTTTAAGCGTTATCTTCTGCACACCATTTGAATCGTCAGTTTCATTATCAAAAGAACAACCTTTCATAGCTTCCGTTACCAATTCACTTGTATCCACAAAGGATATATCGGAATCGAAAAACTCCGCAATAAAGGTATCATATTTTACCTGTTCTTCATCGACGGTACTTTCAGCCTCCGAAGAGGCAGCCGCACTTACTGTCGGTGCGGCTGTTGTGACCGTTGTCTGCTCGGCTTTGAACGGCGGCGAGATATTTCCGCAGCCTGTAAGGATCACCGCAGACAGTACGGCGAGTATAAGAATATTCTTCATTTGTCATACCTCCTTACACAATAGACCAGATATACAGCGGAGCGGTAAGTGTGAATATGAGGCAGGCGAAGATTATCGCAACAGGAGTCCATTCTATCTGCCCGTGCTTGCGGTAGTCCATATACATCGCACCTATCTTCACAAACAGCAATACCGCAAGGATAACATCAAGGCACGGAAAAACAACATTGTTCACCACCGACACTATCTGCGATCTGGCTGTGTTCCAAGTGCTTGTGACTGCTCCTGCCACATCGCCCGAGGCGCAGGCGGTTATTGATGTCATTGCCGCAAAGCACATTGCACTTGCAGCTGATGCAATAGCTTTCTTTTTTGACTTTTTTATCTTCATTACACATCTCTCCTTTCATTATTCTTTCTGATTGCAAATATTAAGGACAAAAGCATTACAGATCCGATCATAAGATAGATACATATGCCATTGTCTGATGACACACCTGTGTGAGGGTTGTCTGTTGTGACTGTGTGAGGCGTGTCAGGCAAGCTTGGCTTAGCCTCGTCCACCATTATGACTATGGGCGTACCGTCTTCCGCAATTGCTGCCGCATCTGCATTTTCTACGGTAACATTGCCGTAAACATCGACTGTAAACTTAATGTCCGTTGCAATTACATAGCCGTCGGGAGCGGCGATTTCTTTCAGTGTATAATCTCCGGCAGGAAGCTCAGTTACAATATGATCTGTGCCGTCGGAAGTCCATTCGTCAACAATATTTCCCTCAGAGTCAATGATCTGCATTTTTGCTCCCTTAAGCTCGTTTCCGTAAATATCACGCTTTGAGATCTTAACGGTAATCGGCTTGTTCTCGGCAGTTATCTCAATGACTTCGCCGTCCTCTGAAATGCTTACGGGATAGCTTTCATCGCTTAGAATATATCCCGTGGGAGCTTTTATCTCTCTGACAACATACTCGCCGTAAGGAATGTTTCCAAACTCAAAATATCCCTTTTCATCGGAGATCGCTGTCATTATGGCATTGCTTTCCGTAAACTCTGTACAGTCCGTTCTGAACAGTCCGAACAGAGCATTTTCAAGGGGTTCGCTCTTGTCATCGGTCTTATGTCCCTCTATCCTGCCACGCTTGATAACATTTTCAAACTCTCCGCAGTCGATATCCACGGTCTGAATATCCTGACCCATATACTCGAAAGTCACAAGGTACTTTTCGCCGTTAAGGACATAGTGTTCGTCGGTGGCAATTTCCTGAACATAGTACTTTCCAAACGGAATTTTCTCTGCAATAACAGCAGTCATATTTTCATCAAGCGACACCGCAGAGATCAGCCCGCCGGCAGGGATCAACGTGCCGTTTGAAGCTGTGATATCTTTTGCGGCAAACAGTCCGAAACGAACATTTTTGTACTCTCCGTTACTGCCGATACCGAACAGCTCATCATTCTCCATTGTCTTAGAAAGCCTTATCATTACTCTCTGATATTCATTTTCAAACTCTGTATCCACAGTATCTCTCACCTCAAATTCCTGTCCCGCATATGTCAGTTCTGCTTCTTTAGGTTCGTTATTCAGCACATATCCGTAAGGTGCTTTTATCTCTCTGACCTCATATCTGCCAAGATACAGCGGCTCAGTTTCCCCATAGCCGTTTTCGTCGGTCGTTATTTCAGTCACAACATCGCCTGCATTTGCGTGAATTGTTCCGTCTGCTGTAACAATATCCTCTGCGGCTGTTATCTGAAATACCGCTCCGCTAAGAGCACATTCCGTAAACACTGGCTTGTATATGGTCTGACCGCTTTCTTCAATATTTCCGTTTTCGTCAACGGATATCGCACTGCCAAGAGCCGTCACGCCTGTAAATGCTTTGCCCGATTTGTATACGGATATCTTTCCTTTCTGCGAATCGTTGCCAAGGTCGATGCTGAGCTTTGAATATACGGCTGTGTTGCCTGCGTAATTGAATTCAAATGTCCTGCTTTCTGAGTCAATAACATACCCCTCTGCCGCCTTTGTTTCGGTAAGAGTATACTTTGCTCCCACATACATCTGTGCGTTTCCCGTGTCAGCATGACCGGTGCTGTCTGTGGTCATTGTGCATATAACGTCTCCCTGCTTGTGAAGCTGTGCCGAACCGACAAAGAAATCTTCCGCCGCTCTTACCTCAAACTCAACTCCTTCAATGGGCTTCTTGGTTTCGCTGTCCGCCTTGAAAACTTCAAGCGTTCCTCTCTGAACATCGTTTGTTACGATCACTTCATAAGGGATAGTCAGAGTATCGGCTTTATCCGATTTAACCGTAAACTTTGTGTTCTCAGCAGATATAACGTAAGGCTCGGGAGCTGAAACCTCCACCAGTTCATACTCAAAGTTCGGATAGATCGGTATAGTCTTTGTATATCCCTGTGTTCCATCGGTCTCATATTCTGTGTAGGTGCTTGAGGCATATCCCTGTTCATCTGTCACAACAGTACCCACAGGCTCGCCCTTTTTCTGTACCGTCTTGCCGTTAAAAGCAATGTCCTGAGTAGGCACAATGTCAAAAGCAACGCCCTTTATGGGGTTATCAAACTCATCTACCTTGTGAATTTTCAGGTCAACAAGCTGAAGCGTATTCGGAATATCCGCAGTATAGGTTATGACGGGATCTGTATTGTCATCGATATCCGCAAGGGTTGTAGTTACTGTAAACGAGCGGCTCAGTTCTCCGTTCTCGTCAAGCATGATATACCTGTCGTTTTCACGCTCTGTAACGGTGTAGACATTTTCAAAAGTTTCACCGTTAAGCTTGCCGAGAGCCAGTCCGCTTACCTCTGCATAGCCGTTCTTATCGGTTGTAATACTCTTTACAACCTTTCCATTTAGAGAAATATCAAAAGTAACTCCCTCTATCTTGATATCATTAAGAACATCATATTTGTTAAGCTCCAGCTTAAGTGTAAAAGGCTTGTCCGTTACTGAATAATTGTGATCCGAAAGCTTTGCATTCTGAAAGTTATCAAGGTCGTTTACCGCCGTATTTGCACGGTTCACAAGATGATATTCATTGTTAAGAGCATATCCCTCGGGTGCAGTTATCTCCTTGACATAGTAGTTGGTGTTTGGCAAAAGGTCATAGTCAAACTTTGCTTTTCCGTTGTCGTCAGTAACTGCGGTTTTCAGCAGCTTTTTTGATGAATTATACAAACCGTACCTTGCTCCGGAGAGAACTTCTCCCGAATCATTTTTCTTTGTCAGCACAAGGCTGTAATTTACAAGCTGATTTACTATCTCAGCACTGCTGTGAAGTCTGTTATCTTCAAGTTTGTTTGATGAAATGGGATAAAGATTTCCTGCTCCGAGAATATATTTCTTCCCATTTTCATCGGTCAGAGCATATGACTTGCCTGTATCGTTTCTTATGAGGCCGCTGATATTTCTTTTTGCCGTAGAATCTTTGATAGTACTCAGATTGTACGCTTTTGAAGCCTCAAGACTTTCATCATAGCCATATCCTTTAGCTCCGTTTATCTCGATAAAAACAAGCTCCTTTGCATTGCCTGAGCTGTCAAGAGGTACAAGATCAAAGAAAAGCTGTCCGAAGTGATCGCAGGTGTCACAGCCGCTGTAGTTCGAGCCTGTGCTGAAAACATATGCCTTTGAAAAGTCAGTCGTAGTGCGAGTGGTATCGAATATGAGGTCGTGATTTGCGTTTAATTTTGTTGGCACATAGTAACAGCCGTCACCTGAGGAGTAGGTCTTTCCATTAAAGCCGTCAAGGTCGTTAAGATCGCCTGAAAAAGCTTTTTCTGCAGACTTGTGACCCTGCGAGATATATCTCATAACAGGCTTGCCGTTTTCCTCGTCCCAATAGCCCACAATAAACTTGGTTGACTTGTAGATGTCGGAGAGGGTCTTGATGTCGCTCTCGTTATCGCTTGATAAAGCCTTTCCATCACCGTTGAGAATGGTTTTGTCAAGCACCGCAGTTCCAAATTTAGCATTGTAATTCTTTTCGCTGTTGTTCATCTTTATCGTTTTTGTGCCAGCATTGGCAGTAAAATCACTTGTAGGAGAGGGCAGAAGTACTGATTTAGAAAGTTTCTCATACCTTTCATCATCGGGTACTGTATATTCCGTTACCGTATATGTCCTGCCATTTGACGTTGAGGTGGGCAGATCGTTTACTGTGAAAGTACCCTTTGCGTCTGTGTTTTTAATGGTCTTAAACTTTGTAGCCTCGCTGACAGAAGTCACATACTTTGAAAAAACATATCCCATTCCCGTGCTGTTTTTATCAGCCTGAACATAATACTTTTTGCCGTCATACAGGCATGAAACCACAAACGTAGTCTTGCCCAGAAGGTTATTCAGCTCCGCCGCCGTTATCTGATTATTGCTTGAATCTGTGTATGTCTTTTCAACGGTAAGATTCGGTTCATTGTATGACGCAAGTCCCACATATCCCACAACGGGGTCGAGCCTTGTTGAAAGCAGGCAGGTCTGATAGTAGCTGTTGGCAAACAAAGTTTCCTGCTTTTTCAGGCTGTTCTTCATCTGCATCGGGATACTTTCCGTAACATATATACTGCTGTCGCCGCTTGAAGTGAACTGCCTTTCCTTTGACCATATGGTGTAAACAGTATTTGTGCCGCTCATTTCTGTTTCAAGGCCATAGTCCTTGCCGAAAGTACCGCTGAATTTAGACTTTATCAGCGATCCAAGCTTGCTTTCAAGGCTGCTGAAATTATGTGCAAGGCTTGACGCTGTGACATAGGAAGTGGGCACAGTCACTTTTGTTTCGTATCTTAGATTTTCAGCGTTGTATTTCATAACGTTCGGTTCGTCCTTTGCCTGAGCTTTGGTGGATCTCATAGCAGAGGGAAGCTTGTAATGATCCTTCACATTTGACACAATATCGTTGTACGCCTTTTCAACTCCCGATCTTGTACACCAGCCACCGCTTGGATAGGTGAAATCATTCCAAAGAATATCCGAACATTTTCCGAAGCCTGCCTGCGTATGACCTCTGTAACCCAGTATCAGCTCCCAGATAAGGCACTGAGTTGCGGCATAGTAGTCACCTGTTTTGTGGCTTGAATAGCCGTAATACTGCACAAGTCCGAGATACTTAGCCATTGGTCCGTCTGTTCCGCCTATGGACTTCCAATATGCAAAGCTGTCCGCCTTGTTTTTATCCGAGAGGTCAAAGGTATCATACTTTGTAAAGCCGTTCTGAGTATACCAGTCCTTGTAGCTTGCTCCCTGCATTGACTTTGCAGGCTCGATACAAAACGCCCAGTCGGAAGTTGATGAGGGACTGAATCTGCATATTTGTTCTCCGGCTTTGATATATTGTCCGCTTACTCCTCCTGTTACTCCGTTCTTTCTGTTTTTGATAGTTGGATTGACCGAGCTGTTCCAAGTGTATCCTATGGATACTCCCGATGTGGCTGCGGAAACATTCGCCGCCAGCGTAGTCATTCCTATTGCCGCCGCAAGCATTGCCGCTGTGCAGCGTTTTAATATTTTTCTTATCTTCATCTGTATTACTCCTTTGTTTTTTGCAAAGAAAAAAGAGCCGAATTTTCGACTCTTTTCCCTGCTTATTCAGTTGTTTTTAGTCCTCCGTAAGAAACCATATTGCCGTGCCGTCAAAGCCTACATTAAACTCAATATCGCTTGCATATTTGAGGGCATTATTGCCGCTGTATATCTCCCACCTGTTGAACAGTCCGTAGTCTATGACGTGCAGGCAGTTTTCTCTCGTTTCACTGACTATGCTGCAGATCTCTTCTTCATTTTCTGCATGATCTATCAGCCACTTGCTGTCTGAGTCAGCATATGCGTCCATGTGAGCATATGACAGGTCGGTCATGTCCTCTCGCACCGTCATATTGATCGGATTCGCATAAGATATGTCATACTCATCTATTCCAAAGCTTACATGGATATCTCTTTTGCCGTTGAAGTTTTTGGCATATTCAAGTATTTCAGATCTTATGAGATTTTGTTCATCACCGCTTAGGCTTTGACCCTCACACAGCTTTCTCCATGCTTTCATGGTATCAGACCATGTTACTGTGCTTTCGGGCGGTTTTGTGGTCGGCGGAGTAGTTGTTTGCGGTTTCTGCGTAGTGGTCACAGGCTTTGGCGGAGCTGTTGTGGTTTGCTTTGCGGTAGTCTGCTTTTGCTGTGTAGTTGTTACCGCAGGCTTTTGAGTAGTATTGACCTGTGTGTTTTCCTGCGGCTTTACTGTCTGAGGATAACTCTGCTGTTTGATTTGTTCCTGCGGTGGTTGCATACTTTTTGTGGTTGTTTTAGCTAAGGAAGTTTCGGATACCGTCTGCGAACTCTTTCGTGTAGTAGTTGCGGTTTCGCTTGTATCCTTTTCTTCCTTTACCGATGTTACCGTGACCGTAGTTTGGTTCACAGCTGAGATTTCTGCACTTTCTACGGACTCCGATACATTGCCGCAGGCAGTCAGCATTACTGTGCAAAGTATTGAAATATATATCGCTTTTTTCATATCATCACGCTCCTTGTCAAGCAATATATCACACCTTTTTGTATATATCCAGCCTTTTTGCAAAAGTTCTGCCTTTGTGACAATTTACACAGCATAAGATTTGGCATACTATATAATTAGCTCAGGTCCTTCATCAAATTCTTCAAGCGGTCCGATCACTTCGGGTTTTGTTTCTTTAACAGCCACAAGCCCTATACCCGGCAGGTCTACCAGCATATGACCAAACTGCTCCTTGTACTTTTCGATCTGCTCATCGGTAAGTGAACAAGAGTCCCATTCGCCGTATTCGTTCAGACAGTTGCCCGAAATATAGAAAGTGCCATGAACAAGAGTGTTTCCTACTATCCTGTTAGGCTTTGAGCCGTTCAGCAGAAACTCATCATTACACCAGCAAAGTGCGTCATTTGTCTGCTCAAAATATATAGGTTCAATGCTTCCTCCCACTACTTCCTGCATTGCCTGGATATCGTCCTCGATATCTTTCACATACGGTTCTTTCAGAGGTTCAAACACAAGTATCCTCATTCTTTTGCCTCACTTTCACAATACTCTTTCAGCGGACACTCGTCGCAGTCATCAAACATTGCACAGGTACGCTGTATCTCTTCCTCGGATATCCCACAGTCAAAATTCTGCTTTTTCTGCTCGTTCTGCCATACGATGAGTGAAACACCGCTGCTGTCACGTTCGACCTCTACCGTTACAGCATTTCCGTGCCTGTCATAAAGCCCTGAAAATTCTGTTTTGCCTTTTGCTGTTAAAACCTGTGCCAATATTATCTTCTTCATAAAAACCTCCTAATCAAAAAGCGAAAGCTGTTTGATAGCTTTCGCACGTTCGCTTGTGTCATAATTTGATATGAGCAACTCTGCATACTGACAGCCGCCGTCATACCGCTGTGCCAAATTGTTCAGCCTGCTTATCTCTTCAATGTGAATGTTTGGTTTATGCCATATCTCCCGTATTTCGGGGCAATCGTTGTATGAAACCAAGAACTTGCCCTTGATATCCAAAAGCGTATCACGCAGTCGAATATGGTCTTTTGTTTTAAATCCCACGTCCTTGTAGTAATTTTCAGTAGCAAAGTACGGCGGATCACAGTAGAAAAAGCTGACGGGTCTGTCGTACTGCTTAATGAGTTTCTCAAAATCTTTGTTCTCAACCACTACTTTCTGCAATCGTCTTGCCGCCAGATCTATCATCGGAAAGTCAGACCATATCGAATGCGGCTGACTTGCAAAGCTGTCAAGACCGCTTGCATAGCTGTAACGTATAAGCTGATAAAACTTTGCCGCTCTGTCAACATCATAAAGCCTAGGAAAAATGCCACGTTTGTGAAGTATAGCTAAGTATTCAAAATCTTCTCTTGAATCAAGCACATACCTAAGCTTGTATTTGAGTCT
>NZ_CAKSNX010000022.1 GCF_934476685.1 uncultured Ruminococcus sp. | reverse complement strand
TCACTAAGCGTGAAACGGCGAAGAAATACACCCGTCAGGTGCGCCAGTACATCAACGAACAGCAGATGAAGCGTGAGAGGGATAAAAGCCGTCAGAGGACACAGGCAAAACGCAGAAATAAAAATGCACTTGAATAAAAATACGGCAGGGAGAGAGTTTCTCCTTGCCAATATGTAATACTTAGGTAAAAGCTAAACTTTATGGAAGATTTTTATTATTGAGTTAATCCCAAGCAGAACGTAATACTTTTCACCTTCCTTGAAACGATTATACATATCCATTTCACAAGTAAGAGTCTTCAATCTGCTTGATTTATTAACATAGCAATCAACTGTGTAGTGATTTGAGTATAGTACTTTTGAAAAAGTAGAGTCCATACCTTTGTGTGTATTTACTCTTTTCTTTACTATCGTAATATTCGCTTTTTTCTTATAAATACATAACAGGACAAAGTAGAGTAAAATGACACCGAATAAGAATACAACAATAATCGTTTGGATTATTTGTGACAGTTCCATTGTCAATCACCTCAAGAGGGATATTTATGATAAGGACAAGTTGGTTTTATACGATAATTATACACCATCATCGCAAAAAAGTCAACCATAACTCAATACAACAGAAAGGAAACAACAACTATGAGCAAAATCGGATACATCAGAGTTTCCACCGAACATCAGGAGACAGCAAGACAACAGGAGATCATGTGCGACTATCAGGTTGACCGCATCTTCTCCGAGAAGATTTCGGGAGCGAATAAAGACCGCCCACAGCTCAGGGCTATGCTTGACTATGTGCGTGAGGGCGATACGCTTTACATCGAGAGTATCAGCCGTTTAGGACGCTCCACGAAGGACTTGCTGAACATCATTGACACTCTCACCGAAAAGGGTGTTACCCTCATCAGCCACAAGGAGAAAATCGACACCGACACGCCTGCGGGCAAATTCATGTTGACCGTATTTGCAGCACTCTCTCAGCTTGAAAGAGAGCAACTCAAACAGCGTCAGCGTGAGGGCATCGAGATTGCTAAGGCACAGGGCAAGTATACGGGGCGGAAGCCTATCCCCACCGACTGGACAAGGTTCGGTCAGCTTTATGGGGAATGGAAGTCGAAGAATATCACTGGCAGGGACTTTATGCGGAGAATGGGTATGTCGGCAAATACCTTTTACCGTCGTGTGCGTGAGTATGAAATCACTCACGGCATCACCGAGCAGACCTCAGCTTGACCGTCTGGCGAACGGAAATATCCCTCAGAGACGTCCACCATTGCGGAGCGGAAAACTAACCGCTGAAAAGAAAAAGCCCTCAGAAACGCTTACAGAGCGTTTCCGAGAGCTTGTGGTTATTCAGTTTCAATAGGGTTTGTGCCTGTTGTGGTATGCTCCACAATTCTGATTATGACTTATGCGGAACGGAAAACGGGTGCACCAGTAGGCTATGGTTATATGACTATTTCATATATAGATAAGCACATGCAATAGCTATAGTAATGAAGCAAAGAGCAAAAAATGAGGTGAGAACACTATAAGTCATGACTGCATTTTTTACTTGTTTCTCTGAAAAAGCAAATATATTCAAGTTGTTTTGGGGAACAATAATATAAACTTTATCACCTTTTTCTACCCTGGAATCATATGAACAAACCATTTTTCCAGTTATATCTTTTCCATCAATGTTATATTTTGCTTTTGCGTATTTTCTGCTATCATAATTGCGATTTGATATACCATATGCCATGGTAATTACTGCATAACAATGTGTATATGCTTTATCTTTGATGTCATGATAGAAATGTAATGCAATATTCAAATTTACTGCATTTTTAACACAACATATAACAAACAGGAGCAATAAGAAAGCATCAATTATTACCTGTTTCTGCATACGTTTACTCCTATTAGGAAACACTAATCTGCTTGTCAATTGGTATCTCACAGTTACAATATTTGCAGATTATGTCATTCAATTCAGTAATATTACGAGTAGCTTCGGATTTGCTTGAACTTGTCTTATAAATGAGCCATCTATCCTGATTTAAATATCTAAGATATTCTCTTTCAGCATAACATTTAGCAAAAGTATTAAAAATGAAAAGATTAGTGAAATCTTTCTCCTCTTCAACTGTTAGTGCAACAATCATTTCACCATCAGAATTATATCCTCGGTGTCCATCCATAAATTTTCTGGAGATAGCTTGATCTATGTCTTGTGTAATTCCCACATTGATAGAATTAGTTACCCTGACACTGCAAGCGTCTCCAACAATTAGAGAAGTGCCTATAAGAGCAATTTCAATTACAATACCAACTGGGCCCAAATCGCAGAGTGCTGAATGTGCCTTAAAAACTCCAAATGCCCTCACAACATCATATCCACAATCCTTAATTGTATTGAAAAATATTTCCCAGCCATCTTCAAGTCCTGCACTGTTGAAACTACCACCTGAAGCGTGTGTTCCGCGCTTGTCATAACGGGCGGATATATAGCCACATTCCGCAAATGCCTGAGCCAGACTTTTGTATATATCGGAATGGAATCCGAAACCATTTCCGTCACGGTCAAGCTTTCCTGTTCCCATGATGATGACAACAGCAGGAGATTTTTTCTTCTCGTCATCATAAGTGATCGTTGTACCGATAGGATATTCGCCCTGTATCGTGATATTCTTTTCTTTGATATCCATAGGTTCACCTCATAGAATGATAAGCCAAATCGTTCTGCTGACGATATGCGCCAGCATATGTACAAGCATCGCATACTGTATGCCGTATTTTCGGTAGAATCTGCCGAATAAGATACCAAATGCACCATTCATCAGAAAACTTCTGAAAATGAGCATAGGAGTTAGGTGCCCTATGATTTGCGCTGTTGAGGGGAGGTGTGCTGCAGCAAACAATGCAGCAGCGGTGATATTCGAGACAACAAGTATCTTTTCAGGAACAGCATCCTCTTTTTTACAAAACAGCTTCCAACCAATTAATGCGATCAGGCTCATAAAGAACAGTCGCATCATAACTTCCTCAATGACACCGCCATACAGGATAGATGCGATCCATGTGGGAGTATCAAAGCTCTTAGAGTTCTCATAGCTGTCTGCCAGCTCGGGTATCCAATTTGCAAAGGTAAAGGCATCGGCACTCACGATAATTCCGCATATCGCTCCTGCAAGCAGTGTGATAAGCGTATCCTTTTTGGCAAGCTGAAAGGGTCGGATAAGACCGATTTTATCTGCAACAATATATCCTAAAAAGCCACAAATAACGGCATAAATAACCGTCTGTAGCGTCGTTAAGAGCATGACCATTTCCTTGCTTCCTACCTGCTGTATTGCATTTGCAAGCGCTTCTTCGTCTACACTTGCTATGGACATTTGAGCCGTGAACCAACCGCCGACAGCTGCAAACGGTATCAGGCATAATGTGAATAATAACGCCTTTCTGAATTTTGTCATTTCTTTTCCTCCTTTGCAACGGGTGCTGAGATGACCGAAAAGCTCCTGCTTTTTCCGCCTTCCTCCGGCTCTGAATATTTACCTATTATTTCTCTTATCTCCTTAAAGAGATTTTCATAGCTTTCATCGGTCAGAGTAAGCATATAGGTACGCAAGGACAACATATCAGCAAACGGATCTGCATTTTCTTTATCGCTGTATCTTTGGAAACTGCCATACAGTGCCATGAGAAACTGATAGGCACTGTCAGCTATATCTATATTTTCAGTAAATTTAGCTTCGTTAAGTGCTAAAAGCCTTTCCAAGCTTCCCCGCACCTTTCGTTCTTCCTTGACGATCAAAACTTCTTCTTTCAGAAGATAATTGATATGACGATAAAGCGTAGGCTGTGGAACATCGTGCAATTCCTCGCATATCTGCTTGGTCGTTGCTTCGCTCTTGATCTGGAGAAACTGCATGATTTTCATCCTTATGGGGTTTGTAATAACATCGGATAGTTTCATTGCATGACCACCTTTCTCAATGTATATTATATTCTTAAAAATGATAATAGTCAATAGTGTTCACAGAAAGTTTATAATTGTACTCTACAAATTATTTGTAGAAGCCTATTGAAATGAAAAAGTCTTATCCCCGTATCACAGGGATAAGACAATTTCCATAGTAGGTATATGTGATTACTCCTGAACCTCTCTCATCAAAGCCACGCTGTCCTTGAAGCCGACCTTGTAAGCAGCCCTCATTTCAGCGGCAGATGTATCGCTCACGCAGTCGAGGATTTTGTGGAATACATCAATCTGCTCCTATCCCAGAGAATCCTCAAAGGGAATACAGAACTTGTTGAACTCGTCAGAGAACTCGGCGGAGTGAATATCACCCACACGGAGGTTGTAAATTATATCAATCATTGTAAGCACCCTTTTGGTAATTATTTAGCTTGCTGTACCTGTCTTACAATGTTTTCTTGAAAACTTCTTTACCGCTACTGTCCTAAATCCCAGGGCATGAAGCAGCTCATGTCAGGCCTTGGTCTGATACTCCTTGCAATCGTCCTCGTTCCTGTTCTTGAAACAATGATGACGGGTGCGATTTAAGTGACGTTGTGACCTAATATAAGCAGATTAGCTACATAGCGGTGGGTTTTGCGTTGCAATAATGGGTTTTGGGTAAGTGATCTGCACTCTCAGATATGAAAGACGAGGGAGTGAAAACATAAATGGCAATAAATATCGGATATTTAACTGCCAATAAAACAAGTGCAGGAGATGAAGTGTACACTCCATTCTATGCGGTAGAGCCGTTAATGGAATTTTTGCCGAAAGACAAGAAAATATGGTGTCCGTTCGATGAAGAATGGAGTGCGTTTTATCAGTATCTTACGGAACAGGGGTTTGATGTGGAACGAAGCAGCTTGAAAGATGGCAAGGATTATTTTCACTTTGAGCCTGACAAATGGGATATTCTCGTAAGCAATCCTCCATTTTCTAAGAAAGATGAAGTCCTGAAACGAGCTTTTACTTTTCAGAAGCCTTTTGCTCTTCTCTTGCCCGTGAACAGTATTCAGGGTAAGGCACGGTACATGATATTCAATAATGAGATTCAGATGCTCTGCTTTGATAGTCGGGTCGATTATCATACACGGCAGAATATGCTCTTTACAACAAAGGGAAATCATTTCGGCTCTGCGTATTTTTGCAGAAACCTTCTTCCCACAAAGCTGGAATTACGTCAGCTTGTGAAATATGACAGACCATTGATGAATTCCTCGGAGAGGGGTGATGAATAAATGGGAGTGATCAGCGATGCGATCGATGCTTTGGAGGATTGGTGCTGTGACTTATTCAAGGACGGCATAAAATCTCAGTTTGACGGAATTTCCGAACTTCTGACTGATACATTTGCTCAGACAACAGGTTCGGGTGCAAAGGGAAACCTTGTATCAAACTTTCTGACAAAGCACCCTGCTCAGTTTACGGGTACTGCCGGAAGTGCACCGACAGGCTACGGAATTTGGGCAACTATCGAAACACTCTGTAACAATGTTGTAGTCCCTATTGGAGGTTTCATTCTGACAGTCATCCTCTTGAATGAGCTTTGTCAAATGGTCATTCGGGGAAATAATTTCAAAGACTTTGACGATTCGATCTTTATCAAATGGATCATCAAAGCCTTATGCGGTGTAATACTTGTAGCCAACACATATTACATCGCTTCCGCACTATTTTCGTTTGGCACAAATGTATGCTCCAACGGACTTGCCACGCTGTTCGGCAGCGGTGATTATCTATCTAATAGTCTTGCGTTAAAGAAATCTGCTCTCAATAGCTTAGGCTTGGGAGAACTGATGACGGTGTGGTTCATA
Organism: uncultured Ruminococcus sp.; assembly: GCF_934476685.1. Taxonomy (GTDB): domain Bacteria; phylum Bacillota; class Clostridia; order Oscillospirales; family Ruminococcaceae; genus Hominimerdicola. Next base: position 5,852 of record NZ_CAKSNX010000022.1, on the reverse strand, counting down.
TCACTTATTGTTCATCTGGGAGTGATGATACTTATTGTTGCGATCGTAATTACTCTTGCAAGTCGTATCATCGAGGTGTTTATGTATCTCAGCATTGCACCTATTCCTATGGCAACAATGATGGACAGCGGAGAATGGGCAAGTATCGGTAAAAACTGGGTAAAACAGCTTTTGGCTCTTTCTTTCCAGGGGTTCTTTATCGTAGTCGCACTCGGTATCTTCAAAACGCTTTTCAGCAATATGATCACGTCGCTCAATTCAAGTTCGGACGGTGTGATAATGCAAATGGCAATGCTTATGGGATACACGGCGGCACTTATCTTTACCATTCTGCGTACAGGAGCGATCAGCAAAAGTATGTTTAACGCACATTGACCTTGAACAAGATTGGAGGCCCTATGGCACATTATGTACAAATCCCGAAAGACCTGAACGACATCAAAGAGAAGTTTATTATGGGATTTACCAAAAGACAGGTAATATGCTTTGGTATCGGTCTTGTTCTCGGAGCACCTGTTTTCTTTCTGACGAAAACAGCTATCGGAATGTCCGGGGCGATCTTCGCTATGGGTGCAGTCGCTGCTCCTGCGATACTCTGCGGACTTTATAAGAAAAATGGCGTTTTCTTGGAGAAACAGGCAAAATATATGCGTGAATACTTTACAAGACCTCGAAAGCGGTATTACCGCACAACAAACATATTTGAGTGCTTTGAAAGGCATATCGAATACACAAGGATCAAGAAAAAGCTGAGAGATGCCGAAAGAAAAGGCTGATACGGCTGACTATACAGTAAACTTTCGGTGTCTACGCTTTTGAATATAAACGGAGGTTACCAATGGGCTTTAGAAAGAGAAATGCCAATAAAAGTGATAACCGCAGCAAGTCTAAGGTTGTCATGGGCAAGCCTGCCTCTCAGCTTACAAAAGAGGACAAAAAAATACTTTCCGCACGAATGACGGAAATCAAGAGTGCTAATGGCGGTAAGACTACGGTGCAGAACACCATTCCCTATATGTGTATGTATAAGGACGGTATTTGCCAGGTATCGGAGAACTTCTTCTCTATGACGGTACAGTTTTATGATGCCAATTACTCTATTTCGGAGTTTGAGGAACAGAATAATATCTTCTCAAAGTATTGTGATGTTATCAATCTCTTTGACAATACGATCAAATTCCAGCTTACCTTTGAAAATCAAAACAGATCAAAGGAAAAGCTCTTAAAAACGGTGCAGATACCTGAACAGAAAGATGATTTCAATGCAATCCGCAAGGAGTACAGCGAAATGCTTACCGATAAGCTGATGAAAGGCTCTAACGGTCAGTCGGCAAGAAAGTTCCTGACGTTTGGTATCGAATCCACATCATACAAGGCAGCAAGGGCAAAACTCTTGTCGATCAAAAATGACGTGATCAAGGGCTTTAAGGCTTTTGGCGTGGAGGCGAAACTTCTTGACGGCAGACAACGTCTTGAAGCTCTCTACTATGCCTTGAACCCTTACAGAAATTCTCCATTCATCTTTGATTGGGACAGTATGCTTCATGCAGGAATGGACACAAAGGATTCTATCAGTCCGTCCTCGCTGAAATTCAATAAGGCTGACTTTGAGATCGGTAATGCTTACGGTGCTGTATGGGGCATGAATATCCTTGCAGGAGAATTGTCAGACGAAATATTAAAGGACTTTCTTGAAATGCAGAACCTTTTCTGCGTGAATATCCATGTTGATCCGCTGGATCAGATAGCTGCCCTGAAATTCGTTAAAAAGAAGCTCACCAATGTGGAGCAGATGAAGATCGACGAACAGAAAAAGGCTTCGCAGTCCGGCTATGATCCCGACATTCTTCCGCCTGCGATCAAGATGTATATCGAAGACATTGAAAAGCTCCTCGCTGACCTCAACAGCAAGAATGAGCGTCTTTTTCATATCAGTATTTCATTGAGAGCTTATGCAAAAAGCAAAAAAGAACTGAAACTTCTTTCTGAGATGCTAAAGCGTGTTTGCCAGAAGAATAACTGCACGATGTTTCCATATGATTATCGACAGGAACAGACACTCGTTTCTACACTTCCGCTATGCTATAACAAAATTCCCGTTCGCCGTGAGATGCACACAAGCGGTATCGCTATCTTCGTGCCGTTTACCACGAAGGAGCTGTTTCAGGACGGACAGGCTACTTATTACGGCATCAATACGCTGTCAGGAAATATGATCCGTGCCAACAGGTCAAGGCTCAAAAATCCGAATGGACTTATCCTCGGTACGCCGGGTGCAGGCAAGAGTTTCAGTGTTAAGCGTGAAATACTCGACTGCTTTCTGACAACAGTCGATGACATCATCATCTGCGATCCCGAAGGCGAGTATTATCCGCTTGTTTCAGCTCTGCACGGACAGCTTGTTCGTATTGCTTCAAACAGCGAACAACACCTTAATCCTATGGACATCACTATTGATGATTTCCTTTTCAGCAATCCTATGGAAGTGATCGCAAATAAGTCCGACTTCCTGATCTCGCTTTGCGAGATCGTTGTCGGAGGCCGCTACGGTCTTTCTGCTGAGGAGAGGTCTGTTATCGACAAATGTGTTCAGAGCATCTACAAGCATTTTATTGAGAATGAGCCGACACCGGAAAAGATGCCGCTTCTCTCCGATTTGCAGCAGGAGCTTAATAAGGAAGGCGAAGTCGCTCTTCGTGTAGCAAATTCTCTTGAAATGTTCGTAAACGGCAGCCAGAACCTCTTTAATCACCGCACCAACATTGATATGAGTAATCGTATCATCTGCTTTGATATTAAGGAACTTGGCAATCAGCTCAAAAAAGTCGGTATGCTGATCGTACAGGATACCGTGTGGAACAGAGTTTCCGCAAACCGTGAGAAAAAGAAGATCACTCGCTACTACATTGACGAGTTCCATCTCCTTCTGAAAGAGGAACAGACAGCGAAATATTCCGCTGAGATCTGGAAGCGTTTCCGTAAATGGGGCGGCGTACCGACAGGCATCACGCAAAATGTCAAGGACTTGCTTTCTTCTCAGGAGGTCGAAAACATCTTTGACAACTCGGATTTTGTCTATATGCTGAATCAGGCAGCCGGAGACAGGGACATTCTCGCTGAAAAACTCCATATTTCAAAGGAGCAGATGAAGTTTGTAACAAACAGCGGTCCAGGTGAGGGGCTTATCCGTTATGATAAAGTGCTTCTGCCGTTTACCGATCGTTTCCCGACAGATACGGAAATGTATAAACTCATGACCACGAAACCAACCGGAGAATAATAAAAGCTGCCGACAATAGCTTTCAGGTTCAAATTCTCTCAAGCAATTCTGAGGGCTTCAAAGCAGGCACTTTGCTGTCCTTAAAATCACGAATGTTTCTTGTGACGATATAATCCGCTTTGATCCTACTTGCCTGACACATCTGTAAGGCATCTTCATAATCAGAAGAAAACATCTCAGCGGCGGCTTTTAGATCGGTTGATTTGAGGTCAACAACTTTAAATATCATCGTGATCTGCTGAATGAACTGTTCTGTTTTCTGTGGAGTAAGCTCCTTGCGGAGAATATACACAATGTTCGAAACAGACAATGCGGAAATGTAGCCCTCGATTTGATCTACTTCACAATACTTCCAAACTTTTGATGAGGCTTCGACAAACTCAGGACGGTTGCAAAGCACATCAAGAATGACATTGGTATCAACCAAAATTTTCATGTGCTTCTATCCTTTCTGCACGAACTGCTTTATCATCATAATCATTTTTAAGAACGCCAGTAAGTGAATCAGTCAGGAAGGAAACGCTTGATTCGTGGGAAACAAGTCTTGCAACTTCTTTTCCGTTCTTGAGAATGATGATCTCGTCACCCTGCTGAACAGCTTGCAGATAATGGCCAAAGTTATTCTGAATATCGGTAGCGGTTGCAGTGATCATAATAACACCTCCAAACATTTTCGCTAATATTAGTATACCCTATTTTAGCTAAAATGTCAAGGGTAAATTTTAGGGAAAGGGTGGAGCTATGAGCTTACATAGAAAAGAGAATAACCTCCGCAGAGCACAGGCACGTTTCGACAGAGTCAGCAGACGGTCGAAGCAGATTCAGATAGATTTCCGCCGTGAAGCTAACAGCAGAGGCCGCTTTCATACCCGTGCATATATTGTCCGTGGTGAGAAAACGCATCACGGCGGTCGGGGTATCGTCCATAAGTTTGCAAATGCGAAATACCGCATTCAGGGCGATAAACCGTCAGTTACACGGATGATCCAATCATGGCAGCCTAAGACATTCAAAGGAAAGCTATTTAAGGTAAATACCCGTGCTGTGAATTTTGCAGTTCATGATGTAGCTCAGACGGCGGTCGATACAGCTTTCGCAGCGGAAACTGGCGGTATCAAAACCGCCGATATTGCCCAGCGTGAAGTCCGCAACAAGCTCAAGCAGAAATACACCCGTGAAGCGGTGGACGATTATCACCGTGGTGTGTTTCTCATGGGTCGCACGGCGGTCGATGCTGTCAAGGGTACGCATGATCACCTGAAAACAAAGAAACAGTACAAGCTCGAAAAGGCGAAGTTGCAGCTAAAGAAAGCTGATAACAAGCTCTATAAGGCGAAAACGCAGAAGCCGAAAATGGCTGCGACAAAAGCCGATTTGAAGAAAGCCAAGGCGGAATATAAAGCCCGAATTGTAAAAGACAAGGGCAATAAGTTCCGTAAGGCGTTGAACAAGCGTCGATCGCAGGCATATAAGCAGACAAAGCGTGAGCTGAAATTTGAGCGTAAACAGCTGAAAACAGAACAGCAATTCCGTGTTAAGGAATTGCATAATCAGGAAAAGATCAGCAGAAACTCTCACCCAGGCTTGCTTGCATTAAAGCCAGTTTCATATTCGGTAAAGCGAATGAGGGCTTCTGCGTGGCAGAAAGCTGTCAATGAAGATCAGGACAATGACGTACTTCATGCGATAGACTCGGCAAAACGCAGAATAGCGGAACCTATCAAAGATAAGGTAAGCAAGCCTCAGCGGTTACAGCGAGAAGAAAAAAAGCGTGATCGCCTGTCCGATGAAAAGTCAAAATCAAATAAAAAACTCAATCGGCAGGAAAACAAGCTGAATGAAAAGCACGATAAATACAAGCAGAGAAAGAAGCGTAAACCCCAAAATAAGAAAACGAAAAAAACGGTGGCTGAGAGATTCAAGTCGGCTTTCAAATTCGTGAAAAATGTCTATGAAAAGGAAGTCAAAAAGTTCTTTGCAGCAATAGCTGTTCCGATACTTATTATCTTTCTTGTGTTTGCTTTTATCATCATGATTTTCAGCTCCATAGTTTCAGGCGGTGGATTTACCCTCGGCACTTATGCGGCACAGGACTATGACCTTTCCGAAGCTGAAAAATATTACACGGAGCTTGTTTATAACCTCAATCAGAAAATACTTAAAGTCAGCGATACTTCTGACTGGAAAAAAGGTCTTGTGGATTTCGGTGCAAAGAAAAAAGACTTGAAAGATGATCCCGATAACTGGTATTGGGGCAAGTCCCCTGTCTATGATTGGGATCCTGTATATGATTTCGACTGCTATAAGCTGTGGTCATTCCTTTGTGCATACTATTATGACTTTGATGCCGCCGACAACGGTGACATCAAGTATTGGAAGTTCAAAAGCGATACAAAGGATCTGCTTGAGGACATTTTCAATGCGGAGTATGAGTTCGTATATTGGTATGATAATAAATCCCGTTGGGAGGAGCTTGACAACTATGTTTATTTCGGTGTGTATTGTCAACCCCAAATAGTACAGAAATTATTTAGCCGAATGGGAAGCTTTGAATTGAACAGGAGAGAGATAA
>NZ_CAKSNX010000021.1 GCF_934476685.1 uncultured Ruminococcus sp. | reverse complement strand
TTATCTCTCTCCTGTTCAATTCAAAGCTTCCCATTCGGCTAAATAATTTCTGTACTATTTGGGGTTGACAATACAATATTTCATTAAGGATTGACGAAACTTCATATCTTGTGTTATACTTGTCATGAGAGGTAGGCTTCTTTTCTTTTGAATTTTGTTGTGGTGACTTTATTCTATCAGATCTTTGCCTATCTCTCTTTTCTTTTTTCTGAACTTTTGTCCAATTTCTATTGTAGTATTACAACAAGTTATCTTAACATCTTGATACTTGACCTTTTTATTGCACTATGCTATAATATATTATGTGTAAATATACCTTTTTGCGAGGTGAAAATTGTCATGAAAACTAAAAATGCAAATGCAAAAACCCCCGCTATTAACGCTGATAAAAATAAACGCAGAGCCGCTTTTATAAAATTTGCATCTTCTGCCGTGATGCTGTGTTTGATTATTTTTGTCTATACATTTGCATGGTTCACCATGAATAAAAACGATGATGTTACGGGCGGCGATATGAAGTCGACAGCGATGCCTTTTGAGCTTAAAACAGAGGGTACTGAAGGCTTTTTAGACAGCTACCTCGACTCATCATATAAAAGGCTTAATTCTGACAGCGGTGTGCTTACTACCGCCGATGGACAGAGCATACAGTGGTTAGTGACTAAGGATAACAATGCGAATAACTATAAAGACAGCGAAACTAATGAAGATGACACCGGTATCCACCCGGGAAGTCATGGTGCTCTACACTTTTGGATAGTTCCGAAAGAACAGCAGACTATAAAAGTCAACTATAATTTGAAGATCACACCATATAAAAAACAGTACCCGACAACGGACGGAAAAACTGATTATGATGCAGAACCTTCACCAACTGCACTTGGCGAGAGTGATAAAATGCTGGCAGACTACGTTGACAGCCACATACTTTTTTTCAGACATTATGACGGAAAATATTATTCTGACATGATAGATGATGATTTTAAAGAAGAGATAAAATTCGCCGAAAATAGCAGCGGCGAACTTCAGCCTTATGAAGTGACCGTTTATTGGGTGTGGCCTGAAACGCTTGGCGAAGCGGTTTTGGCAAATTCCAGCAAGGGCGTAATATGTGAAACAAAGAATGGCACAAATGAGGTGCTGAAAAAGCTAAACGAAAACCCGAGCGGCTTTTTGAAAGGCTATAAGGGCGATAAACTTGCGCAGGAATACATAACTCAGCATTATTCCACGCTGAGTATACAGTATAACAACGCTGACGAGGACATCGGCGACTATATAATGTTTCTCATGGCAGAAATGACAGTCAGCCCAGTAAGCTCAGTAAATTCAGTAAACTGATTCGCATTGGAGGTGCGGCAGTCAAGTGATAAAATTCAAAGAACTAATGAAAACGATACAGCTGAAATGGAAAGGACTTTCACACTCAAAGAAGATACAGGCTTCCGCCGCAGCCGTTATAACGCTGGTGCTGGTGATAGGACTGCCGGTATTTGCATGGTTCACGAGCGAGCGCAAAACGGCAACGGTAATAAAGATAAACGCCCCGACTACTATTAAAATAGGTGCGGGCAACGAAGAGCCTGTTGAGATGATTGACCTTTCAAACATCAACGTTCAGGAATATCTTGATGAGAACAACCAAACGCTCATAACAGAGGGTACATATGTGTTTTGTGTTACCGGTAAATATCTTTCAAAATATGATCTTCAAATAGCAAGAACCACAAATATAGATTTTGATTATGAGCTGTACCGCGTCGACAGCAAAAAATATGAAGACGTTATTTCAAAAGGCATAACCGCAAAGCCTGCGGCAGAAAGCGGCTATGAGATAGCAGAATACAAGTCTGAACTTGACGGAAATACTTATTATTATCCGTATCAGACATCTAATTCATCTGATAAAAGGCAGGGAAACGTTACTGGCAAAGGCGGCTTTTTGAACGCTAAAAACAATGGAAGTCATACCATTGGCAACGGCGATGAAAATATCGATGGTAGTACAACGTTTCATTCGCATAATTATGAAAGCTATGATAAAGTCAACGAATATGCCGAGCCACTGTACTGGCAGGTAAAAGGGCTGCCTGTAACGGGAAAAGTCGGCGACGTAGGCTTTGTAGATTACTATGTGCTCAAAATAAAATGGGCAGGCAAAAACCTAACTAATAATAAAGAGACCGATATGCTCTATATCACCGCAAGAAAGAGCATAGAGAGCATAGATTAAGGCAATAACGCAATAATACAGAGAAAGGGGGCGGCTGTTATTTTGAATAACGAAATTATCGACAGAATAAAAAAGAAACTCAAAATACTAAGAAATTCGTGGATAACCGTATGGCTGATAATAGTCGTCGTACTTTTAAGCGGGGCGGCTACCTATGCGGCATACATGGGTACTACGCAGTCGAAAAGAGTTATCTCACTTTCCGAAAGCGATGAGATGCTTTTTTCGTCACGATATTTGTATGTGAGTGGTTCAGAAGTTCAGCGTATAGGCTTTGCGGAAAATACCGCCGACCCTGCTGTGACTATCGACGTATGCAATTATGATAGAAACGGCATGGGCGTATACGGCTCAGACATTTTTTTTCGCATAACAGCGAAACTTGTGAATTACGATGGTACAGACATTGCCTCTGAAACAACAAGTGATAAGTATAGGCTTACTTATCTTTTGGCTGGTGATGAAAGCGATACTTATTGTTTGAATAGTATTTCAAGCACAGTAACTACTCTTAAAGGACCTTTAACAAATGATGGAGAAAGCGATCTCTTTGTATTGCCCGCCAATACAAAGACCAAGCTGAAATTTATACTGCACTGCGACCCTGAAGCATTGTCAACGCCGCAGTATGCAGTAGAAATAACTGCTACGCCTGTCGGAAAATACGATGATATAAAGGCAATAAGCGGTAAACTCAGGGCTGTTTCACGAAGCAGCCAAAGCCTTGAATGGAGCGGAGAATTTACCGACAATATCACGGGCACAAAGCCGACAGATTTCGACGCATACAATTACGTTATCAGCGGCGTGGGAAAAGGTACAATTACTCTGACGTATGATAATGCTAAACTTGAATTGGATAAAAATGATCTTGAAATATTAAGCGGGTATAAAAAAACAGAAAACGACGATAAAACGATAATTACATTCCCTGTTGATACAACTGCTGAGAATGCTGTCAGCCGTTATGCTGTGCATTTTTATCAGAAAAACGGCACAGCCCTTGACGAATTCAGCGAGGAATATGTTAAAACAGAATTTACACCTGCATAAGGAGAAAAATAGATGAACCATAAAATACTTAAAAGGAAAGGAAAAAATACTCAGACTGAAAGTAATTTCAGACGAGAACATAAAGGCTTGCTGCGCCGCATTTCTGCTTTTGTGATAGCGGCGGCGGTCATGACTACCGGTATGCCAATGCAGCAGATAGCGGATAATATTCCTGATCTTGACATCATAAGCAAGATCAGCAGTCTTATCCCGGACGCAACTATGAAAGCAGCAGCGGCGGAGCCTCGATACAGAGATACCGCTAAAGATATAAATATAACTACCGGTGATGCTTTAGTAAACTATGTAAACGGAACACTGACAGACGCTAACGGAAACTTTGTCGGCTATAATGAAAAAGATAGTATTTCTATTGCTTTGAGCGACAGCTATACATTACAAAATTTCAGCGGTATAGGTACGGAAGAACACCCATTTGAAGGTACAATAACCATCGGACAAGCTTCTGAATCAGCTCCTTACGGCGATCTTACTAAACTGACATGGGAAAACTCTTCTCTTTTTAATTATGTGACTACCGACGCTGTTATTACAAACGGAAATGAAAATGAAAGCGATAGCGAAAAGCCTTTTTACTTCCAAAATAGCGGAACAGGTACTGCACCGCTTTTTGCAAATCATGTTGTGGCAGGTAAAAAAGATGATCCGCAGACTTGGCATATCGTTGTAGATGCATCAAGCCAATACGGCGGCGTTGTGGGCGATCTTGGCGAGAACGCTAAAGCGGATATTCATGTGGGCTACCTAAATAATTCAGCCGTTGTCGGCGAAGATACCGCAGGCGGCATATGCGGCACTATGGGAAATAATTCGGAGCTAAATCTTTGGCTTGATAAAAGTATCAAAGATACAAGTGGTAAAGACACAGCAAGCAAGTATTTAGGCAACATTACAGCAAATGATTTTGCGGGCGGCGTTATCGGACAGATGAACACAGGGTCCGTTCTGACGATAAAAGAAATGCCTAAAATAACCAGCGAGCGGACGATAAAGTCAAATGGAAAGACAGTACCAAATCTAAATGACGGAAAAACTAAAAATGCCGCAGGCGGTCTTGTTGGCAAGGCGGACGGCGCAAAAATCGAGTTTGCTGAGGGTGTATCATATACAAACAGCGAAAAGCTTAATGTCATGGTTACGAATACTCCAACAGCCAGCGGTGCAGGCGGAGTGTTCGGTGTTTACTCTGCCGCCGAGGGCGCTGAATTCGACATTGATCTGAGAAATTATGAACTTACGGGGACGATAAACGTATCCGCAAATGCAGGCGGCGGATTTGCAGGAAGATTTGAATTAAAAGGAAATGACACCGAAAGTAGTGCGGCAAAAATTACAATATACAATGAAACAGCAAAAGATGCAAATAGTGATGTTGACTTTAAAGTTAAATCTAACAAGGGTACTGTCGGAGGAATTATCGGAAAAATTCTGAATGTAAATGGTAATCTTAAAAATACTTTCACTATTAAAAACGTCAAGACAGAGTTAACTCTTAACGGCGACAATTCCCAGAACGGCGGCGGAATTGTCGGCGACTTAGGCTGGTATAGAGAAAGCAAAGGCAGAACCTATCTTAAAATCGATGGAACGAACAATATAACTATTAACAAAGGTGAAGCAAAAGGCAACACCGGCGGAATTGCTTATTCTGTTTATTCTAGCTTTTTGGATATTTGCGGTAAAAACACCATTTCCGGAAATGTAAGATCCGGCGTTGTGGATAAAGTAGTTGATTGCAATAATAAAGGCTCAGGCGATTACTACGGAAGCGTTGTTCGCTTTTCGGGCAAAACAGATTTAAGCGGAGTAGAAGATGTCAAAACCGCACTTCTTGTAAATTTACAAACAGATGGTGGTAAAGACGATGGTCTGATATACGCTTTGGGAAGCGGCTCGGACTATGATTCAGACACAGGAACAGGCTGGACTTACATCAGACCAACCGATGCGACAAAAAAAATAGAAGATGTTGCCCCTTGGGGACAGGTCATAAGGCTTGTGAATAAGCAAACGATTGAAAAAGCCGGCGTTGTAGAATACAACGAAACCAAACATACAGTTACGCTGAAAGATTGTCAGACGAATACTAACGGAGAATATGAAATAAACAATGCTGTTGATTTTATGAAGCTGGCGCTTTGTATACAGCATAATACTGCAACAAAAAATGGCGCATTTACTACTAGTGGCTGTGATACTTCAGCAAGTATCTTGAAAAATAAGATCACGCTTACGGGTGATGTTGATCTTAGAGGTACAGGTCTGCGCGGTCTTACCCGTGATGACGGCGGAAACACTGAATTTACCGGTACATTTAACGGCAATGGTCACAAAATAACCCTTGCGATAGGCGAGGCTTATGGATACAGAGGTGACGCTAACACTCTTGCCAAAAATGAAGCAGGAAAAGACAACGGCAACACCGGCGCTGTATACGACCACAAATATCAGGGACTTTTTGCCAAAGTTTCCAATGCGACTATTAAAGATCTAACTCTTGACGGCAGTATCTGTATCGAAGCGAACATTGACGATATTTACTGCGGTGCAGCTGCCGCACAGTTTAGCGGCAACACAATAGCGGAAAATGTGAAGTCAAATGTCAATATAATAATGCGAAAAGGAGAGCAAAGAATAGACGTAGGCACGATTTTCGGAGTGGACAGCGCCACTGCGAATGTGACATTAAATAACTGTACGTCTAACTTTGACATGACGCTTGCGGGCCGTGCAAACAGCTCATATAATGGAGTTTCGGCAGGCACTATCGGTCATGTGAAAAATCTCGGCTCAAACGTTACAGTAAATGGCATGACAATAAGCGGAAAGCTGGCAAACTCCATAGACCGAAAAACAGATGGTGATAAAACATATTATTTCTACGGATACGGCGGACTTATCGGCATTGTTGAACATCAAAGTAAAAAACACGAGATTACTTTAAATAATGTCAAGGTCAGTGACTTTACCATTACGGATAACTCAAACAACAACGGCACAGGAGGTCTGCTTGGCGGATCTTGGAACAACGTAAACGTTACTATCGGCAATAATTCTGCTGATGGCAGCGGAGTTACCATAAGCAATTCAGAAATAACTGTCGGCAAAACATCTGTTACAAAAACAATAGGCGGACTTGTTACAAGTTCCTATGGTTACTGGCAGGTGAATTCTCTAAAATATAGCAATTCCAGTATTACAGACTCGAGCAGTTCAATTGTCGGTCTTATAGTTGGCAAGGGTTATGAAGACAGAACGTTACCAAATATTACAGAAACAGATAATGCAGAAATAAACAATGCAGTTGAACCCATGCGCCTTTATCTTGAGATAACTGACCCCGACGCTTATGACTGTGCGGGCATGACTTATACAGGCAGTGCCAACACTTATGATGAGATAGTTGGCAGGACTATGAAGGAAAGAGACGATGACGACATAGGCGCTTCCGGCGAGGGTATTGTTTCTATTCGCACAAGCGGCAATGTGCTTAATATGACCAGTGAAAATTCCAACGAGTATAAGCCGAAAACTGAGTTTGGAAAAATTCATGCAAACCCTTACACACGTTACTATTATAATCTTGACTACCTGCGTGCAAAGGCTTCACTGACAGGCGGAGAAAAGGCTACTCTTTGGAGCGCTTATACCTACGCAGCAAAGAATATCCGCGAGTATTTTAAAGATCGCAGCACATTCCCAACGGATACAGAGATTGATCTTACTGGGCTTTCCTACTATCCCGTTGACGTTGATACGTCAATATCGCTCAGCGGTGCAAATGTGAAATTATATAATGAGCAGATACAGAATGCGCACGGAACGAAATATTCTACACGGGCTTACAGCCAGCACTATCTGATGCAGTGCGGTCTATTTAGAAATGTCACAAAAAATATAACTCTTACAAACTGCACTATCTCCGGAACGGCGGCGGCATACCGCAACAGCCTTGCTTCGGCGATAGAAAAACTCAACGTGCAGGGTTCGGGTGCGTTGATCTGCGGCAATTTGGAAGGTTCTTCAACTCCAAAGGCGAGCCTTACAATATCCGGACTTGTTCTTGATGGTATTACTATCAAGAACCTCAATGAAGCTGACTACAATACTGCAAATATGGCACTGCTTGTACGCAATATCGGCAGCTATACTGAAACAAAGATCAGCGGAGTTTCAACAAGCGGCTATGCTGATGACGAAAAAGCTGCAAGTGCGCTGATAGGCACGGCAGGCAGCGACAAAGTACAGCAGATGTCGATCCAGTTTGAAAAAATGTGCCTAGACGGCAGAAACGCTACAGCCAATGTCAAAGATGCTGCAAAGACAGTGTTCAAGGAGAAATACGGTACAACAAGTTCTATATTCACAAAGGCTACGCTGATACATACATTGCAGTACACTTCTGAGGGCGGTTCTTCTGCGATATACAACTATAACTACGATGAAGACTGGGCTGCTGACGGCAGCGCAAAGCATAACGTTACCTACGGCAAAGAGATCTCTCACTCAGCGGAGTTTGCTCCCGACGCAGGGGATAACGACCAAAGACGTTATTTGGATAAGCACGCCGCTGATGATACTAACCACTTTACTTCACCAGAAAGTGCAGAGGCAAAGGAAGTGTTCAATTTCTCAAACTTCCTTCCTTATGTGGCAACCGCATATAATTCAGCAACGAATAACCACGAAATAGCAGTAAACCACGTCAGCAAGGAAATGGGGGATGGCTGCGGTACATACAACGACCCATTTATCATAGACAACGGTACAACGCTTTCAATGGTCGCAGACATTCTCAGCGGCGGCACTTTCAGCAAAGGCTTTTCGATGTATATAGATAACGATTATCTTAATGCTGCAACTAAAGACATAAACTTTGAAAAGTGGGATTCCAACAAGGCTAAAGGTACAGGTCATACACGAATCGAATATAATGGCTCGGAGTTCGTTGCTGTGAAAAAATCAGGCACTGAATGGGTAGAGGATACAAACAAAAGCATAACTATATCCACGAACGAAGTCCGTGCATACCTTGCGGGTGCATATTATCTTGTTGAGGGCAACGATGAGAATGACGGTACTATAACTCTGTCTGACAAATTTGCAGGACTTGGACAGGCCGGCTCAGATTACGCATTCAGAGGAGTTATAGCAGGAAAAAAATATAATGGCAAGAAAATGGTCATTGAAAATCCCTCTGATAAACCTTTTGTATCTGTTTCAAACGGCTGTGTTGTGAAAGATCTGGATATAAAAGTAACGGCGCAAACTATCACTTTAACAAACGATAAAAATGGCAAGAGTGGTCAGCTGTCTTACGAGGATGGTACACCAGTATACGGCGCAGTTATAGGAAAAATACTGGGTGGCGACAATATTATTGATGGGGTTTCCGTTGAGTTTCCCAATACAACGATACGGCTGAAAACTTCTTATGACAATAGCTATTATAAATATACCACGCTTATACCCGTGGGAGGATATGTTGGTGCGGTCGTTAACGGCGGACTTGTGTTCAGAAATATGGGCAGTGAAAAAATCTCGCCGCTAAGCAATGTGACTTTTGAAGTTTACAAAAATAAGAGCAATAAAACCACTGATAAAATGGAAAACTATTTCTATGTAAATCAGATAGTCGGCAGAGTTGTAAACGCCTACTGCTTTAACGAAACTGACAGTTACAGTAAAGTGAGCAAGGTGCTTGATAACGGCGAAAACAATTATCCTATCCCCGATCTGAACCCTGATTCTAAAAACAAGATCAGCTTTACGCAGGAAGAGGGCAAGGACAAAACAACAATGGTTGTTCCCGACTCGCAGTCGCTTTTCATTCTTTCTGAGATAACGCAGTCGATGTGCGGAAACGCTTCGACTGCTGACGGCAACTATACTGTGAAAAATTCATACGGCGAAAAAAACAAGACCACGCACCTTGCTAAATATTCAGCGGTGGGTACTGATGATGTGCAGCAGCCAAAAGATTTTGAGCTTGCGAAAAATGACAGCTCGGGCAATGAGAAAGCTCTGCCGTATATCATAAGTCAGTATACTGCGGCTGAAAACGGCAACTATCCTGCAAGGGCGATAACCGGCAGCGGCAATTATCACTATATGAAACTTGCTGAAAATGCAAAATATGACCTGCCGAACTGTTTCAGAGGTATAGGTCAGCTTTATCCGCAGGAGATGAAAGATGAGGATATTTGCAAAAATATCCTTGCGCTTTACGGCCTTGACGGTAACGGCAGTACGATAAATCTGAATACTAACCTTAAAAACCACAGCAGTGAGTGGGACTGCTATTACAAAGATTCAAATCCCAGCATTACTAAAAGTACACAAAATGCTGACAAAATAGGACTTGGTCTTTTTAATGATCTGTATTTTGATGTTTCTGGAAATAACGATGAAACAAACCTCAAGAAAACATTAAATTCCATTCACGATCTTACTTTGTCGGGTGAATTGACGCAAGAGCAAAGGGATAATAATAATAAAAAAATCACAATGACAGCTAGCACACCATTGGCGGCGAATACAGGCGGTATGATCGGTTCGCTAAGGTATACAGCGACTGACATTACGAGTGCTGATTCACGAGAATACAATTTCTGGAATGTATCTCTTAATGGTTTGACTATTAGCGGTGACAGGGCGACCGGCGGCTTTATCGGCTATGTGCCTGAAAAATCACTGTCTATTTACCTCAATGAATGTTCAGCCAATAATCTTAAAGTAAACGGAACGCTGTCTGCGGCAGGCGGAGTTATAGGCTATATGTTGGGAAATGCAAATCTGTATATAAATACTCTTACTGAGGAACCAAGCGAATTTAACGAATCTGTTACGTCTGACAATAGCAGTAATGACACTGACACTAATAATGTAAAAATCAACTGCGGCGGCATTATCGGTCAGCTGTGTGAAAGTACTAGTACCTCAAGTACAGTAAAAATAAGAAATGTTACTGTTACAGCTACCGAAAACGGCTGCATAGGATATTCAGAGAAAGAGACCAGAGGTGCTTTTAACGGTGTAGGCGGTGCGATAGGACTAGCATATAAAAGCAACGTTCTGCTTATAAATTTTAATCTGAAGAATGTTGATATGTATGGTAAAAACGTCGGAGGTCTGATAGGAAATGCAAATACCGGACTGACAGTAAGAGCCTATAACTGCAATGTTGATGGAAATGGTCAGAATAAACTTAGCGGTATTCAACATGTCGGTGGTCTGTTCGGTTATTTTCCTGCCAGTGGAAGTGAAAAGGTTGAGTTCAAGGAAAAAACTTATTTAAACCACATTGACGGCTGCAGCGTTTCGGGATATATGATCAGTCAAACTACTGCTTCTAATGGAGCGGGCGGCTTGATAGGAACGAATAATTATTCAAGAAATATCTGCAACAGCAAAGTTGAAAACTGTACTATAAAAGGAGGAAACAGTTCATCAAGAATCGGAGGTATCATTGGCAATAATACCAACGGTGACATATCTGCATACAACATTGTAGTAAACGGCGTAACGCTCAAAGGTTCTTCATACTATGGTCTGTTCAGCGGATACAGCAACAGTAAAACATTTAAGATCGTTGGTTGGAGCGTTCAGGGAACGAATAGTCCTGATAATAAGATATTTGGCGGTACAAGCAATACCACTACTGTTATCCCTGCCGACTACAACGGTGCGTGTCTTGACGAAAACGCGATGGGAGAGAAATTGTCGGATATTACAACAGATAATATCAGCCGTGTCAATAAAAGTGACGACAACTTCCCATATGCGACCAGCAGCCCTGCCAAGAATATCGGCACAGGCGCAAAATTCCTCACCGGCGACGGAACAAGCGCTGATGCGGTGAAAAAGATAATTGCAGATAAGGAAGACACAGCCAATTCTAGTGCGAAATGTTATAGCGAGATTAGCACAACTGATATATCGAATTATAATCAGCTGACTTTCAGCACAGAGCAGGATATTTTGAAGGATATTCCCGTGATCTTGATAGATAACACAGATGAGATAAGCAAGCAAATAAATTCGTATCTGAGTATTCTTACAAATGATCAGGTGTCAAATGCAAGTGATATCAAAGTCTATACGGCAAATATCAGCGGGGATGATGTTACACTGTCAACTGCAACTGAAAACTTAACCGTTAATTGCAACGTAACAGATAAAAAGTTCACACGGTTCCAAGCCAAGTCGGATAAATTCGATAGCGATACAAGAGGACAGTTTACCCTTATCGACGTGCAGTATAACGACCCTACGGTCAGCAAATCCACTGCTGTGGTTTATCACGTCTACGTACCTGTTATAACACGAAAGATATATCAGTATGAATTTTTCACCACCGCATTCAGCGGCACGCAGTATTACCCGAGCAAATATACAGATGAAACGGGTACAACAGGCTTTAATAGCGGTACTAAGGTGCTTGCTGAAAACTATAATACCCCTGTTACCGCTTATCTGCGTTGGGCTTACCCTGCTGAAACTTTCATAAAAGATATAATGGCCGGCTCTTCGGGACTTAACTGGAACTATAAAAAGGAACTTAGTCTAACTGTAAACTACGGCAGAACAATACCAGCTGGAACACAGCTAGTCCTTATTGACAAAAACAATAAGAACAAAGAGTACTACTATACTGTTACTGGCAAGGAAGAATACGAGGGGCTTAAACTCACTCTTTCTCTCTCTAATTTTACAGACAGCAACGACAAAGCATATAGCGAAGCAACTTTTGCGGATATGGTAAGCAGTCAGCTGAACTTTACAAAAACAATTGATGAAAGCGGACGTTTCGTTGAGGATGCAAATGGTGATATGCAAGTGAATATAAACGGCGAAATAACTACTATTCGTGTGGCTAATGATAGTGACGCAAACCGCTTTGACCTTTCGACCGATACAGACTATCTGACAGAGGACTACTATCTTACAATTACTACGGCTAAAGAAGAAGGTGTCTTGAACCACCAGTTTCAGCTAACTTCGCCTTCAAGCCTTTATCCGAATGTAAGCGGCAAGCTTAATGGTGCAGTCAAGAATAATCACTCTGTACAGCTAAACTTTGCCGACCTTTTCAGCAACGAGATAGAGGTCACGACGCTTGATGACAATACAAATGTTGAGATGACTGACGATAATAATGATGTAAACATTTCCACAGTGTCAACTATAAAGTTCAATACAACAAATGCTACGTTGATAAACAATCTAAAATTGCTTCTTAATACCAATAGCATTCCTATCTATCACAGTAACCATATCTTCATGAATAAAAGAAGTGTCAATGATGGAGCGGCGGAAAAGATCATAGGTGATACTGACAGTATCTCGATAATTGAAGGTGATAACACTGTTACTGCATATGATAAAGATGGCAAAGTGATCTCAAGCCCGTCAACACTTAATTACACTTCAGTTTCCGGAGAGGCAGCAACGAACTTCTTTGAAGTATCTGAACAAAACAATGGTGCTGCAATAGACCTAAGACAGTGGCTGACGGCAGGAGGAGATGGTGTTGCGCCAACAGTGAAGATAACAACAAATTTCAAGATCACATACTCGCATGGCGGTATCATAACCCAGTTTCCAGAGCGCCAGCAGTCAGAAGAAAGTACTAACATTGGAACATTTGTAAGTGTAAGATCGAGCCTTGCGTTCGATGCTGATGATACAACATACAGCAACAATGTATCTAAAACAGCAGATGATTCTGTAAATCGTTTGTACTATCGCCATGCTATGACAGATGTAAAACTGAAATACAACGCTTATCACCCTGTATCTTCTGGCGGTCCTGACGAGGACAGAGGAGATGGTCAGACAAAGGCGAATGACCAGCTAGGCATAAACGTATTTGATGAGGAAACGGATACTAACTCGGTAATTCATACACGAGGAGTATTTGATGCATCGCAGCTTTCCGCTATCGATAAAAAGAGTCTTAATATACGCTGGACAATCGAACTGCAATGCAAGAATGATGGCTATAATGACGATTTGAAGCTTTCAGATTATTTGAACAGCGTTACAATCAAAGACATAAACGAGAATGAGCTTAAAACTTTTAAGAGCGGTGGACTAGGCAAAACAAAGCTGGAATATTCAGCTGCAAGGGATAACTTTGAAGAACCCGACAATGCAGGACTGTTTGACGTATATATCGACCTTGATGTAAAGACGGGTAAAGATCTTGAAAAAGTAAAAGACGCATTCTATTCCAATTACAGGATAGTACTTACTGCTTCGCTTTATGAGGGTTCAACAGCCATCGATGGCTCTACCGATAATGATTACATCATTTATACAAACGCTCATCTTGATGCGAAATTTATTGACAAGGCTTCATAAAGCTCTTTTTGTGAACAATACGTTTGCATAAAACAAAGGACCACCGATATGGCTTTGCGGCTGTATCGGTGGTATTTTTATCAGTATTCACCGCAGCGGTGTTTGTCCTCGCTACAGGAATTATCTTGTATTGTCAACCCCAAATAGTACAGAAATTATTTAGCCGAATGGGAAGCTTTGAATTGAACAGGAGAGAGATA
>NZ_CAKSNX010000020.1 GCF_934476685.1 uncultured Ruminococcus sp. | reverse complement strand
GTTATCTCTCTCCTGTTCAATTCAAAGCTTCCCATTCGGCTAAATAATTTCTGTACTATTTGGGGTTGACAATACAAAGAACTTGTGGGTAATTGATGAGCCTGCCGCTGAGGTGGTACGCAAGATTTTCAAGCTCTGCATTGCCGGCTACGGTCCGGTGCAAATTGCCCGTATCTTGACCGAACAGGGTATCCCTACGCCGACCGCCTACGCATTATCGCAAGGTCGTGACAACGGCAGACACAATGCTAAAACATACCGCTGGGGTGCAAACACGATCACCCATATTCTTGAGCGCCTTGAATACTGTGGTCACACGGTCAATTTCAGAACGAAAATGAAGTCCTACAAGGTTCACAAGATAGTCTATAATCCGCAGGACGAGTGGCAGATATTCGAGAATACGCAAGAGCCTATCATCAGCCAGCAAACCTTTGACTTGGTGCAGGAGCTTCGCAAGCACAAGCGCAGACCGCAGAAAATGCAGACGGTCAATCCCTTTGCAGGAATGGTGTACTGTGCCGACTGCGGAGAGAAGATGTACCTGAGCCGTCGCAAGAATGAGCGCCCTGAACAGGAACACATGAGATGCTCCACCTACGCAAAGGAACAGAACAAATGCACTGTGCATTATATCCGCACTTGTGTCCTCACCGAGATAGTCCTCGGTGAACTGAACAAGCTCCTTGCAATGGTCAAGGCTAATGAAGACGAGTTTATCCAGACCGCTATGAGCAATTCCGTTCAGCGGAAATCCTCGGAACTTACAAAAGCAAAGAAAACGCTGAAACAGGCTGAAAAGCGTATCGCTGAACTGGACAAGCTGTTCACAAGGCTCTATGAGGATAATGTCCTCGGCAGGCTCTCCGATGAGCGTTTCACAATGATGTCGGCAGGATATGAGGACGAACAGGCAAAGCTGAAAGCCACTGTTGCGGAACTTACAACCCTGATTGACGGTGCGGAACAGAAGTCCTCCGATGTTACCGCTTTTCTGAAAGTCGTACACAAGTATGAGCATATCGAAAAGCTCACGCCTGAGATCATGCACGAACTGGTTGACAAGATCATCGTCCACGAACCCGACAAGTCCAGCGGAAAGCGTGTGCAGGATATTGAGATACACTTCCGCTTTGATGTGGCGGTGTCCACGATTTCAGTTGAAACA
Source organism: uncultured Ruminococcus sp. (assembly GCF_934476685.1). GTDB lineage: Bacteria > Bacillota > Clostridia > Oscillospirales > Ruminococcaceae > Hominimerdicola. The sequence goes on along the minus strand of NZ_CAKSNX010000020.1, from coordinate 14,075 downwards.
GGTAAATATGGAAAAAAGGTCGCATAACCGACGATGTTATGCGACTACACTAAGGGAGAAAAAACTTCTATATCACTACTGTGCTTTCGCACCGGGATTATCATTACCGTAACCTTCCAGAAGGTTTACAACGCCCCATACACCGACACCTGCACCGATCAGGCAGATAACGCTCTTGAGTACGGTACAAGCAGTAGAAATGAAAGAAGAAGTATCAACAGCACCCGTGCCTGCTGCAAATGCCTGAGTTACACAGGTAGATGCCATAACGCCTGCGATCGTGCAGAACATGGTTGCCTTCTTTGCACCACGGGTGAGCTTAGAGAGCCACTTGTGCTTCGGTGCAGAGGCAGTGGCTGCTGTCTCCATTGTGGTTGCATCGACCGCAGAAATATTCAGTTCGTTCATAGGTAAAAAGTCTCCCTCAAAAAAATAAAGTAATAATTGTCCGCAGCTTCAACCGATTCTTTTTTTAGGCAATACCACACAAAGATCGTGCGGTATTGCCTTTATTCGGTTTCTTCACTGTCTGAGTTAAAAGCCGACATATATCTCTTTTTCTTCGGTTTCCTCAGATATTGCAGTACCAGCTTTATCTTTTTCTTTTGCTGATACTGTTGTAACTTCCTGTCCGGCGTTTGTCATATCCACACCATAAGCCGAAAAACGTTCTCCTTTGGGCAGTTTCAAACGCATCTCTCTTCGGTTACTCACATAGTTTTCGATGTTAAATTCCTGCTCAGGATTGTCATCTAACAGCATAGGGTACTGCTTATGACGGGTAATATCAAACTTGTCCGAGAAGAACGGACGCACTCCTCGCACTTGCAGGATACATTTACCGCCGTCCATGACCGCCAGTTCGTCCTGAGATTTCAGCTCTTTTCCGAGCTTCTGATAGTTCATTCCGTAGCTCTCCGATTGTCCACGGTTGGTAGAGGTGTTGAAACTGTCGATAGTTTCTTTACCGAGACTTTCGGATATCTCTTTCAGCGTGGACTTCTCCTTGCCGCCCAAAAACAGCATCGTATCACAGTTGCCTTCAATCGTATCTGCATTATCTTTATATATAGCCTTTAGCTGGCTCTTAGCTTGCAAGATGATCGACGCACTGATTTCACGGCTTCGGATCGTCGCTATGAGCTTCTCAAACTGCGGAATTTCACCAATATTCGCAAACTCATCTAACAAACAGCGTACATGATAGGTCAGCTTTCCACCCTTTGAATTGTCCGCTTTGGTACACAAAAGGTTGAATAGCTGGGAATACATGATAGCCACAAGAAAGTTGAATGTGGCATCAGTATCGGAGATGATGATAAAAAGTGCACTCAGCTCGTCACCGAGCTTGTCAAGGTGCAGCTCATCGTAGGAGGTGATCTCCAAGACCTCATCTATTGCAAAAGGTGCAAGTCGGGTGCTGCAGCTAATAAGGATAGACTTAGCTGTTTTTCCTGCCGCCAACTTATATGCCTTGTATTGTTTGAGTGCAAATGCACCCATTCGCCGTTGTTCGGCATCGGGTTTTGTTTCAAAGATGTCACCGTAATCTGCCATGACTTCGGGATCTTCGTGCTTTGTGCCGTTCAGCCAGCACTCCACGATCTCAAACTCAATGTCTATCGCATTCTTGAACTCCTCATCGTCCTCACGGCATTCCGAAGCGTTTATCATGTCGATCAGCGTTTCAAAGTTCCATTGATCTTCGGGGTACATAGCGAAAATAAGTGCAATATACGCAGTATAGAGCAGTTTCTCCGCTTTCACCCAAAAGTCATCGCCGGACGGCTGCTGAGAGGAAGAAGTGTTTTTGATAAGCACTTCCACGAATTTGAGAATGTCCTTCTCACGGTTTTTCTTTGAGATGTAAGCGAACGGATTGTAGTGCATCGACTTTGCGAAGTCAATGGTGTTGAACACTTTGATTTTGTAAGGCTCATAAACAGGGATATATCTGCCATTTTTGTCTTTGAGATAGTTTCCCTTATCGTCCCTGCGGTACACAACTTTTCCGTTAACTCTTTTCGGGCGGCCCCGTTCAAGCATCTTACCGCACTCTACAAGCACCGTGCCTTTCGGGTCGGTCACTACATAGGAGGAGTGCATCTGCATCAGGTTCGGCTTAACGAAAAATCGTGTCTTACCTGAACCTGAACCACCGATAACGAGGATATTTTTATTTCTCGCAAACTTCGGTGCAGAGGGCTTGCCCATTGTGAGAGATTCCGTCCGTGTGAGAATGACATTGTTTTCGGGGCAGGATAAGTCCATATACGGCTCAATATCCTTTTCACCGCCCCATACGGCAGAGCCGTACTCCTCACCCTGGCGGAACTTCTTCCTGTTTTTCGACTTGACGTAGAGGACGAGCCTCATTACTCCCGCCAAACCCAAGCCGATAAGAAGATCAAACGGGTGTAAACTTGGAAAGATTCTTGCAAATGCCACACCGAGATTACTCATGAAAGGCAGAAGCTTTTCCTGAAAGCCGTTGCCCTCAGCGGTTCGGTACGCAAAGCCGATCAGGTTACCCACATAAGAGAAAGCGACATAGGGAATAGTCTTGATGATCAGCTTTTTGAGTTTTCTCGTGTCGATCTGCAATTTGCAGACATTTCCTTTCTGTTGGTATCGGCATCAAAAATCGCTGTAAAAACATCATCGCCCCTTGCCCGTGGAACGGGTGTAGGCATGAAATAGCCGTAGATCATCGTCTGTTCTCCATTGTTTTCTCTCTCTGTTTCTGTTTGCAAGGTTTGCTCCGGAGTTTCTGAGCCTGCTGCTGCATCTGCTCACGAGTGAACTCACCACGCTTCTGCGATTTGCCCTGTCCCTTGCCGAGATACTCCGAAAATGCTCTCTTGAAATTTTCCGTTTTGGCAGCGGAAAAGAAAACATGATAGGTCGGCGGCTGGGTACTTTTATCTCTTTTCAAAGCAAAATCCACATCGTATTTTCGTGCGGTTTTCAGGAAATCCCCGATATTTCGGTCTGAAACCTCAATGCTGTCGAGCTTGGACGGCGACTTCGTCTGCAACTGCTTGTAGGTCATTCGCCCTTTTTTCTCTGCCTTGCCCGACATAAACTCCCGCAATGCCGATTTCAGCACATTAGCAGTCATTTTCTCCGCTTTAATCGAAATATCAATGGTTTTCTTCGCACCGTTCTCATAGTCCGAAGGCATCAGGCATCACCACCTTCGTCTGCGGTCGGCATCTCAAAAGTGGAAAATGCTTCACTCTGGAGCCAACGGGCAATATCGCCCTGGACACTCATCACCTTATCGTAGTCGGACGAGTGATAAAGCAGATTCTCCCTGTTGGTCACATCAGTACCAACAATGCAGTAAGCATCTTCCGTATGCTCATCATCGACACCGACAGAACGCACCTCGACGCTGACCGCAATCAGGTTATCGTAGTTGATGAGATCGCCCTCCGGTGTCAGAATAGACTTAGCCATGATCTTCACCTTCCTTTCCAAAAAGCTCATTTGCCGTCTTTCAAGCAGCTACGTCCGGTTTCTTATTCGCACCCATAGCCACCACCCCCTCTCAGGAACGTTCAGTCATCATAAACGCCAAAATCTCTTTTGACAGCATACTCAGCCCACCGTCCCTCAGCATTTTCCTTGAACCGCTTGCCGTTGGCTTCGTTGAACAGAGTGCTGATAAGATAACTCTCATAGTTTCGCACATTGTCTGCACGCTTCATCTGCTCAATCGCATTTTCAAGGACGTTTATATCAACCTTTAGCATAGTGGACTTGACAACTTCTCTGGGAAAATCCTGTCCGCAGATACGCTCTGTTTTCTTTCTGGAGCATATCCGCCGAACGATCATCTGAATGATCTCCTCAGCTTCTTCCTCATCACCGAGCCATTCTGCAAAGTAGGAAAAGTCGATGTTGTTTTTCACTACTTCGGTATAAATCTCTTTTTCGCAGATATATCCGTCAATCCGTCCGTCTGTCTGTCTTTCAGCAGCTTTTTCGCTGTCGGAGTGGGATTGATCGATAGATACTTGATCACTCCGTATTTGATTATTATTTATTATCTTCTTAGTATTTATTTGCCCCTGATTTTCTACCGCTTGTTTTTCTATGGGTAGAATTTCAAGGGGTAGATTTTCTATGCCTTGTTTTTCTGCCCCTTGCGGTGCTTTTTTTACGGAGCTTACTTTGGCATATGTATCATCATCGTCCTGGTCAGCATCAGGCGTATCTTTTTCGGAATACTCATAGAAGTCATAGACATACTCGATCCGACCGCTGTTCGTTTCATTCGGCATCAGCTTAGTCACATTGAGATACCCCCAATGCTTCAGTTCGTCCAATGCTGCCTTGATTGCTGTTTCTTTCTCTTTGCAGATCGCAGTCAGACCTGAGATAGAGTAATCCCAATTCTCCGGCAAGGAAAGAACTTTACTCAGAAGTCCGATCGCTTTCAGACTGAGGTTCGTTGACCGCAGATGATAGTTGCTCATTACGGTATAGTTTGCATTTTTATTGACACGGCACACCGATGACGGTGTTGTTTTGACCTTTTTTGTTTTCTTAGCAGACATATCCATTCACCTCCTGTTTTCAGCTCAAGCGAGCTTCATTTGCGTGATCCTGAGCTTATTGACCATATAGGTCTTACCGCTGCATCGGAGGTAGCCTGCATCGTAAAGTTCGTTCAGAGCGTTCCTGATAGTTCTCAGAGAATCATTCTCAAAGAACGGACAAAGCTCCTTTGCGGTATGATAGTCTGTATCGGGAAAATTGAGCATTCTCAGCAGAATAGCTGTTGCTTCGCAGGACAGCTTGTCATCGCTGATCGTGATGATTTGGCGTTCAGACATAAAAAACCTCCTATTTTTCATTACGCATAACTAAAACAGCAGACGTGATATTCGATTTTCAGGCATAAAAATAGCGGACAACGCTCCAATTATATGGAACATCGTCCGCTGAATGATTGCTTTTTTGATTGAATTTTAGAGGTCAAAAGCACAGATCCGCTTTATCTGTAACAATAGATTATCATTTTCTTGTGTGGCAAATACACGAGACATTTCCTATCCTTTGTGCCAATTTCTTCTACAAAAATCGGCATTTTTCGCAGGGAACTAAATTTATTTCGTGTGTCTACCGTAGGTCTACCAAGTCAAGTTATCGGCTTTTGTCTACCACAAATCTACCGAAAGTCTACCAAAAAACATGGTTTTTTATGATTCTTGAAAGCTGCTGTAATTCGGTGTTTTTCAATTTTTGATACTCAAAAAGCTCGAAAAATCGGGCACAAAAGGGAACAAAAGACCACAAAAGAAATTAAAACGCTTCACCGATTTAAAGACTTAAAATCCCTCGGAGTAAAATCCGTACCGGTTCAAGTCCGGTTAGCGGCACCAAATAATAAGCGTAGTTCGAGGAATCGAGAACTGCGCTTATTATTTTTTTGCTTTAAGGTGGCGCAATCGGACTTGAACCGTGTTCAACGTCGGTTAGCGGCGCAAATAATAGGTGTAGTTTAAGAAATTGAGAACTGCACTTATTATTTTTTTGCTTTAAGGTGGCGCCCTGTGTGTAAATGAAGTGCGAAGAACAACAGCATTATTTATTACGAAGATGCGGTGGAGTATCAGTAGGATTGATCTAAGTACTGCTACCGCTTTTTTAGGCTTGACATAATTTGCGTAGCATGATAAAATTATGAAAATACCATTTGGGAGATATAATTATGAATGGAATTGATAGTAGTTCAATTATGAAAGAACTATCAGGTGAAAGAAATCTGTTTCATTCTGAAGCTGACTTTCAATTTGCATTAGCATGGAAAATTCAACAAAAATATTCTGATGCAAAAGTTCGGTTAGAGTACTGTCTGAATTTGAATAATAGAGCTATGCACATTGATATTGTAGTTTTCGTGGGTAGAAAAATAATTCCTATAGAATTGAAATATAAAACAAGATGTAAAACGAACAAATGTAATGAAGTAAATATAGATGGAGAAATATATATCCTAAAAAAATCATGGTGCTCAGGATATGGGTAGGTATGACTTCGTTAAAGATATTAAACGTATTGAAACTATAATTGATTCAACAAAGTCAGATTACGGTGATTTTAAATATACAATTGTAAAGATATAACATAAGGAGAACTGATTAATTGCCTAAACTAATAGTAACAAGTCGCTATTTGAAAAGCGACTCAAAGAAAAAATCTTTCAAACTATGTAAAGTAAATTGCAATTCGAGAGTGTTCAGTATTTACAGAAGATAAAAACGATCAAGTTGCTGCTTTTCCCTGTGACCAACGCAGATATGGTGTTCGATAAGGAAACGCTGTATGAGCGGATATGGGGTATGGACGCATTGGGGGACAATGCAACTGTGGCAGTCCATATCAACAGACTTCGTGAAAAGATAGAGGACGATCCGTCAGATCCGCACTACATAGAAACTGTGTGGGGCGCAGGATATCGTTTCAAGGCGTAGGTGATAAATTATGTGGCTGACGTTTGCGTTTGGTTCAGCTTTTTTTGCGGGAGTTACCGCTATTTTAGCAAAGATAGGTATAAAAAATACCGACTCTACGGCGGCGACTGCCATAAGGACGATAATCATACTGATCTTTTCATGGCTCATGGCATTCATTACGGGCGGAGTTCATGAGATAGGGAGTATTACAGGGAAAACGCTGCTGTTTCTTATCCTGTCGGGACTTGCGACAGGCGGCAGCTGGCTTTGCTACTTCAAGGCTTTGCAGATAGGTGATGTGAACAAGGTAGCGCCTATTGATAAATCAAGTACGGTGCTGACTATGCTGCTTGCTTTTATCGTACTTGGCGAAAAGCTGAGTGCTTTGAAGATAGTATGTATGCTCCTTATTGCGGCAGGTACATATCTTATGATAACCAAAAAGCAGTCGGACAAGGAAACCAAAGGATTCGGCTGGTTCTGGTATGCGGCTTTTTCGGCAGTGTTTGCGAGCCTTACGTCGATACTTGGCAAAATAGGAATAAGCGGTATCGACTCAAATCTCGGAACGGCTATAAGAACAGTTGTGGTGCTTATCATGGCTTGGATAATGGTCTTTGTAACGGGAAAACAGGGTGAACTCAAGGATATCGGCAAACGGAATCTGCTGTTTATCTGCTTGTCGGGACTGACTACGGGATTATCGTGGCTTTGCTACTACAAGGCTTTGCAGGACGGTCAGGCGAGCGTCGTTGTTCCTATCGACAAGCTGAGCATACTTGTGACAATAGTATTTTCTTATTTTGTGCTTAGAGAAAAGCTTACGAAAAAAGCTGTTCTCGGTCTTATCCTGATGACGGCGGGAACATTGCTGCTGGTAATATGATATTTAGGTTCAATGCGTACACTTTCGGGTGTGCGCATTTTTTTACACAAGTTTTAACTTCATTTTATCTCCTGTTTAACATTAGGGTAGTTTCAGTTTATCATAGTGGGGTATAATAATATCAGAAAACAGAGGAGGGCAAGATGAAAATGAAAGTACTTATTACGACTGATTGTTATGTACCTATGATAAACGGTGTTGTTACATCTATACTTAATCTCGAAAATGAACTGCGCAGACGTGGGCATGAGGTAAAAATACTTTGCCCGTCCGAAAACATTCATTGCACAGACAGCGAAGATGTATGCAGGATAGGTTCGGTAAGCGTGAACAAGATATACAGCGGAGCAAGGGCGGCTTTGTGCATACGTCAGAAAAATTTGCAGAAAATAATAGACTGGAAGCCTGACATTATCCACTCTCAGTCGGAATTTACATCTTTTATAATGGCGAAAAAGATAGTGGCTGAGGTCGGCTGCCCGATCATACACACTTACCATACGGTCTATGAAAACTATACCCATTATTTCTCGCCGAGCATTACGCTGGGGCGGAAGGCGGTAAGTATGATGACGAGAAGGCTGCTTGACCACACGCAGGCGGTCATTGCCCCAAGCTGCAAGATAGAAAAAATGCTTAAAGGCTACGGCGTACAGCAGCCTATACAGGTAATACCGACAGGACTGCATCTTGAAAAGTTTTCCGAGGATATACCGCAGGAAACCATAGACGAACTGAAGAAAAGCCTTTGCATACCGCTTAACAGCAGGGTACTTATCACGATAGGCAGGGCGGCGAAGGAGAAAAATATCGGCGAGCTTATCAGATATTTCAAGCGGCTTGATATGGAGAATACGGTTTTTGTAATAGTCGGCGGAGGACCTTATCTAAGTACGCTAAAAGAGCTTGCTGAAACCGAGGGAGTATCCGAAAGAGTTATTTTCACAGGAGCGGTCGCTCCCGACAGGATAGCGGCATATTACAAAATGGGAGATATATTTTTAAGTGCATCTCAGAGCGAAACTCAGGGATTGACATATATTGAGGCGCTGGCAAGCGGGCTTCCTGCGGTATGCAGAAAAGATGACTGTCTGAACGGAGTTATCTCAGATGGTGAAAACGGAGGACAGTATACAGACTTTGATGAATTTAAACAGCTGACGGAGAATATTCTTGATAGTAAAGAGATGTATAGGGAAATGTCTGAAAATGCAGTTAAGACTGCGCAAAGATATTCTGCTGAGGAATTTGCAAAGAATATAGAAAGCCTGTACAAAGATGTATTGGAAAAGAGGGAACGTTATGAAGCTGAGGACGCATTTCATGATTGCGAAAATTGCGGCTGAAAACAGCGGCTTTTCATTCTGGGAAAGGAATATATTCTGTATCGGTTCACTTATACCCGATCTGTCGCCGATGCAGTTCATACACCGTCATTTTTATGCAAGCTCCGGTGAATATGTTCAGAAAAAGCTGGAGCATTTATCGGGGAGAAACTCGTTTTATGCACTGCTGACTTACGGCAAAATGGCGCATTATGTAAGCGACTTCTGCTGTTCGGTTCATGCCGACAATAAGATAGGCAATGTGCGTGAACATATTATTTATGAGCGTGAGCTTAACCAATATACTGTGAAAAACTATGAGAGGCTGAAAAAAGAATGCGCTGTATTCGGCAGGAGTCAGGAGCTGACAGGTGTGCTGAAAGGTTATTTTAACAGCAAAAGATATGATTTTGATACAGATCTGACCTTTGCGGTAAGAGCGTCAATGGGAGTGTGCGTGAAAGCATACTGTCCGAGGAAAACACATACCCCTGCCGCAGATACCGGTATTTCATATGGCCGCAATAATTCGGTGATACAGCCATAGAGTTCATGATATTTATGATATTATAAAAGCCGTGCTGATGTGTTGCGTCAGTACGGCTTGTTTTTTTATTTATTGCTTTAATTCCTGTTCAAGTTCGGCGGAAAGTGCGAGCATTTGTGCGGAAAGTTCCTTTTTGTCCGCATCGTCAGAACCTGCCATTCCGTTTCCTGCGGTGAAAAGTCTTTTCGCCTGACGGGAGATATAGGCTTTTCCGTCCTCGGAGGAAGAGTCCACCGATCCGCAGTAAAGATATCTTAGTCCGCATTTGTATTCGGGTTCAGCACCTGTGAAATGGCACTGTATCACCGAATATGTGAATTTACCTTCGCAGCAGGGGAGTTCTTTTGTTACCTCAAAGCCGTTTTCGTAAAGCCATTTTCTCAGCACGTCCCATTTTGTCATAGGCTGGAGAACAAGGTTCACTGAGGGATCTTTTATCCAGTCACAGTCGGAAAGGATAGCCGAGATAAGCTCTCCTCCCATTCCTGCGATGACAACGTCGGTTATGCCGTCAGAGGGGACATTTTTCAGTCCGTCTGAAAGAACAGGCTGTATTTTGTCGGATAGTCCCTGCGAATTTATATGCTGTCTTGCGCTTTCCAGCGGCATTGGGGCAACGTCACAGGCATATGCTTTGTCGCACAGTCCCTCTGTTACCATATAGCACGGCAGATAGCCATGGTCTGTTCCTATATCGGCAATTATTCTGCCTTTGCAAAGTCTGACGCAGGTCAAAAGCCTTTTATCCATAAAATTCCGTCCTTTATACATTAAATCAGCCGTAACCCTTACAGGACTGCGGCTGAAAAGTGATATTATTTTATCTTATGAATTTATGATAGTATCATAAGTTTACTTTGCGAAATGAGCGTTGAGCTTTGCTACCATATCATCGCAGCTTACACCATGTACCTCGCAAGCCTGTTCGAGAGTTTCTCCTCTTGAAGCAGGGCAGTAAAGGCAATGCATACCCATTTCCATAAAGAATGGAGCTGTATTTTCGTCAGCGTCCATAATATCGCCGATAATTGTATCCTTAGTTACTGTAAATGCCATTTTAAAGTCCTCCTATCAGAAATTTATACTTATAGTATAACCTATTTTTCAACTAAAAGCAAGAGGGAAAAGAGTGAAAAGAGCGAAAATAATTAAAACGATAAAAATCAGAAAAGGCTCTTTACTGCGCTGGATATTCTTTCTGCGATATAAGGGTTATTCATTGTATAAAGGTGGATACCGTTTACGCCGTTTGCAATAAGGTCTACGATCTGTGAAACTGCATATGCGATACCTGCATCTCTCATTGCCACAGGGTTGTCCTCATATTTTTCCATAATGGTGACGAATTTTTTAGGCAGCTTTGCGTGGCAGAGAGTTACCATTCTTTCTATCTGCTTGCGGTTTGTAACAGGCATTATTCCTGCTTCGATTGGAACATTTATGCCTGCGATAGCTGTTTTTTCTCTGAATGAATAGAAATCCTCATTGTCAAAGAAAAGCTGGGAGATGAGCTGTGAGCAGCCTGCGTCTACCTTTTCTTTAAGGTGGTGGATATCCTCGACAATAGACGGTGCTTCAGGGTGTCCCTCCGGATAGCAAGCGCCTATGATATTGAAGTCGCCGTGCTGTTTGATAAAATCAACAAGCTCAGAGGCATACTTAAAATCATTCTTTGGTTCTATATCGGGGTTTATATCACCACGGAGGGCAAGGATATTTTCTATGCCGCACTTTTTCATTTCCTCAAGTTCAGAGAGGACCTTTTCTTTTGTAAGGTTTATGCATGGAAGATGCGCAACAGCCTCGATACCATATTTGTTCTTTATTACGTCGCATATGCTTATGGTCGCATTGTTTGTGCTTCCGCCTGCGCCGTATGTAACGCTGATAAAATCAGGATTGAGTGGGGAAAGTCCGTCTATGGTCTTGTAAATGCTTTCAACAGGTGTTGTGCTTTTCGGTGGGAATACCTCAAAGGACAGCGTGGATTTTGTTTCAAAAAGCTTGCTGGTATTCATTATTTTAACTCCTTTATTTGTAATCATTATATCTTATATCAGTTAACCTAGTATATTGATATGAATTAAGTATTTATATTATAGCACAAAAATCTGATATAGGCAATAACTTTATTGTTATAAAATGATATAGTTTTAAACTATGGCTGAATATTTCTGACTGAAAGCGAATCAGTAAACCATAATGTCAAGCTGGCTGCGGATATCCTCTGTGGATAGGGCGGAAAGCTCTTCATTCTTTGGTATGGTCACTGTAACAGGTCTGCTGCCATGAACATCGAACCAGTTGTCGGAGAAGATAACGTCATAGTCCTTTAATGAAAGGCAGACGCTCTTTGTATAATTTTCAGCTGTGAATGTAAGTTCAAAGCTGTCTGTATTATCCTTGACTTCAAATGAAAGTCCTGACGGGAGAAATTCAAAATTCTTCGGGCGCACAAAGAGCGTAGTTGAGCAGGAGATCATCTCGCCGTCACGTTCAAGGGTGTATTCGATATACATTGTACGCTTGTCTGAATCTGAGCGGATATATTCGGAGAGGTCAGGCTGCATAACGTTTTTGGCGCTGACGGCTGGAACGGAAACTTCTTCTGTAAACTCGGCTAATATCTCGGACTTGTTGTTTCTCAGACGGCAGGATACTGTGAGAGCCTGTTCGCTAGGAGTTTCATTTGAGATATTCAGCACAGGTCTTAACGGGTCGGTATCGTCTGCGGAGAGGAGTACAGGGGCATAGAATTTTCTTGCGTAATAATGCAGACCTTTCCAGCGTCCGAAATAGTCTATTCCTGCCCAGCTTATAACAGGGTTGGAGTCATTTATCTGCCAGTAGGCTGAACCCATACATCTTCCTCTTGCTCTTCTCATATGCTCCACATTTGAGCGTATGCAGTCCGCCTGCACTATCTGTGAACAGTAGATAAGACGCTTGAAATCATATGGATAATTGACCATCTGAGCGAGATAGTACATTATCTTCTCATTGCCCTGTGTGCATTTCTGATGAGCCTCCATAACATTTGAACAGAGATCAAAATCTCCCTTAGATTCGTCAGCAAAGCTGCGGATAGTTTTTATATCGGGGAGAGATTCAAAACCGTATTCAGAGCAGAAACGGTAGTAGAATTCTCTGAAAGCCTCGATAGGCTTGAAGTTGTGCCATACGTCCCAGTAATGCATATCGCCTGCGTGGTTTGAAGATGCGTCCATAAAGCCGCCGCCGGATGAAGGTGATGAAGGCCAATAGAAGGTATTTCCCGCAGGGTCGAGCTTTTTGAGTATATTCGGTATGATGTCCTCAAAGAGAATGATATAGTCACGCTTTGCCTCTCTGTCCTCTGGCAGTCCCCAGTATTCCCAAGCGGACTCAACTTCGTTATTTCCGCACCACAGACCGAGGGAGGCATGATTTCTCAGACGGATAACGTTGTCCTCTATCTCCTTTGAAACGGCAGTTCTGAATTCATCTGTAAGGAGATAAGCGGAGCAAGCGAACATAAAGTCCTGCCATACGATAATTCCGTTTTCGTCGCACCAGTCATAGAAATAGCTGTCGGGGTAATATCCGCCGCCCCATACTCGAATGAAATTATAGTTTGCAGCCTTGCAGTCGTCAAGGAGTTTTAATGTTCTTTCCTTTGAGCAGCGTGAAACTATCTGATCTTCGGGGATATAGTTACCGCCCATGGCAAAGATCTTTACACCATTATTTATAAAGCAGAACTCTTCGCCCCATTCGTCCTTTTCCTGCGAGATAGTAAGTGTGCGCAGACCGATACGCTGGGAGTCAAAGTCAAGGACGTTTCCGCTTTCGTCGCACAGCTCAACAGTACAATTATATAAAGGCTGCTCTCCAAAGCCGTTTACCCACCAAAGCTGAGGATCATCTATTTTGACCTGAACATAGCCGTCGGTAATATCTGAAACAGTTTCAGAACCGTCAGGGGAAGTTATTCTAAGGCGCAGCTTGCATGGACTTTTCCATACATTAAAGTCAACGCAGCAGCTGAGGAGAACAGAGCCGTCGGTGTGTTCCTGCGAATAGTAAACGCTGTTAATTTTGCCGCTGTTGAAGAAATTCAGTGTAACATCACGGAGTATGCCCATATCAGGGAGTACAGGACCCCAGTCCCAGCCGAACATACAATGAGCTTTTCTTATATGAGGATAGCCTGCCATAGTCATATCCTGTCCCCAGAGCGGACGTTCAGCCTGCTTTTCGGCACAGTACCTGTTAGGCGAATGTATCTTTACAATGAGAGTATTGCTGCCAGCAGTAAGCTTGTCCGAAACAGGAAATTCCCATGTGCAGTGCATATTATTTGAATAGAACAGCTTTTCCCCATTAAGAATAACATCGGCGAGAGTATCTATGCAGTCAAAGCGCAGAATGATCTTGTCGGCGGCAAGCTGATATTCGGTAATATCAAAATGCTTTTCAAAGGTATAGTCATCATCACAGACCTGTGTTGAGATATATTCATTCTCACGATAATATGGGTCGGGAATGATCTTATTTTCGAGAAGAGTTTTATAGACTGAGCAGGGAACTGAACAGGAGAATTTATCTGCACTGTTCTCCTTATACATCAGCCAGTTATCATTAAGGTATATTTTCATATAAGGACCTCCGTAATAATCAATAAAACTATTATGATGTATATACAGCCAAAAGTCAAGAGAGATTTGGTGAAAAAAGATGAAAAGAAACGAAAAGCGGCATATATAAGGTATATAATATAAGAGAAACAATAGCTTTTCGCCAAGGCGCACAATAAAGGCAACAAAAGTTACAAAAAACTATAAAAAACGCAGAAGCTTGGAAAAAGAGTT
>NZ_CAKSNX010000019.1 GCF_934476685.1 uncultured Ruminococcus sp. | reverse complement strand
TCACCTTTTGAAGCGTCACTTTTACTAAATCTCCCTTCTGAACTTTGGTGACATTTTATATTGCAATTTTCACATTTTCTGAAAAAATTCAGCATATATTAAAATGTATGTTCAGAAAAAGCGAACAAATACTAAGGCTGCAAAACGATTTATGTAAACGAACTCCCCTTCCGCATAGCAGAAGAGGAGCTGTTTATCAGATATCTACGGGACAAGATATCCCGCAAAAGTTACTGATTGTTGTTGCTGTTGCTTCCTGCTGTCTTGTAAGCGTCGATCATCTTCTTGACCATCTGACCGCCGACAGAACCTACCTCACGAGCTGTAAGATCGCCGTTGTAACCCTGCTTAAGGTTTACGCCTACTTCGTTAGCTGCCTCCATCTTGAATCTTTCGAGGTTCTCTCTTCCCTGCTGAGTTGTGATGCCTTTCATAATCGTTCTCCTTTTCGTTTTATTGGGTTTGCCATAATATTATATGACCCTGCCTCAGTTTTATAAGAGGTAATTTATAGAACGTTTTTTGGTTATGTGTGTGGGTGGAAGTTAAGGACAGCGGGTTTTTATGATAGCTTATGGTTGTATAAAAATAAAACTGCCCTGCGTCTAAATCAGAATGTCAGCAGGACAGTTATACAAAATTTTATATGATTAAATTATTTTAGGATATTTTGATTATTACCAGACGACAGGTCTTTTATCTGCATAAAAGAATTATTCTTGCCACTATGTTTAAAACCAATACACTTCTTTAATTGAGAGTTTTTTCAAAAGTTTTGCTGTATTTTGAACGATAAGATTATAATTTTAGTTTCTCAAACTTATGTCAAATATATCTGTTGCCAAAATCAATTGTAAAATTACTTACATACTGGAACAATAAATATATATCCCAATGATTATATTGTATGCAAACCCTAAATTGCAATTACTAAGATTTTTTACATTTACTACAGTCAATAGCTTAAGGCAACACCGCATATATAGTGATCAAGAAAAAACGCAGCCAACCCAAAAGCTGAAAGCGCAGAGATATGTTCAATTTTCGTCCGCAGGGCGCACTGAATCAAGCCGTCAGGGATTTCCTGTCAGCCAGATACAGATTCGCCAACGCGAACATGATATTCAGTTTTGCAGTCTGTTTTCGCAGACCTCGATATCGTGTTTTCCGATATCGGAATAATCGCTTAACGATTGCAAAAACATGTTCCACCTTGCATCTTACGGATGATTTTTCATGTTCCCTTTTTCTTGCATAATATTGCCCGCTGCGGGAGAGCTTTTTCAGAGATGACGGTCTGCGGTTGATATTGTACTTGATTTTTTTGCCTGCTTTATTCTTTTTGACGGCATCATCACGTTTGTCAGCACCGAGATATCCGGAATCGCCGCCTACCCGGTCTTCTTCTCCGTACAGCAGATCAGGAACAGCCGTGACATCCGCATCATTTGCAGGTGTCACCTTAACATGGTGCACCAGTCCGCTTTCTTCGTCAACGCCAATATGCCCCTTGTATCCGAAATGCCACTGTTTGCCCTTTTTCGTCGAATGTGCTTCCGGATCTCGCTTCTTCTTTCGATTCTTTGTGTAAGACGGTGCTGCGATCAAGGTTGAGTCGACAATGGTTCCTTTTTTCAAAATGAGTTTTCGTTTTTCAAGAATCTTCACAACCTCTGCAAAGATCTTTTCCTGAATGCCGTTTTTCTCAAGAAGATTTCTGAATCTGCCGATGGTATCTCCATCCGGCACTTCATTTGGCGATGTGATTCCGCAAAACTCAGAGAACGCACGGCTGTCAATGACTTCCGTCATAACGCGCATATCTGCAAGATCATAGAGATTTTGCAGCAGAAAGATTCTCAGCATCAGCTCCAGCGGATACGGTTTATTTCCACGCTCTCCTTTGTAATAGCACGGCTCAATGAGTCCTATGAATGTATCCCACGGTATGATGCGTTCAATTTTGTCCAGAAATTCCTTTTTGCTGGTTCTGGCCTGTCCCAGCTCGTCGTTCATCATGGCCAGTTTCAGTTGTGTTTCCATACTCCTATTATACCATGTTTTTCACTGCTTTGCAATTGTGCGGTGTTGCCTTAATTAATTAAGATTTGATGATAATGCGTAATGTACTGTCAGGTATATTGAACGAGATAATAATCATCTTTTACTGATATGAGTTTATGTTATTTCAGTTTTATCACTTACTACTCAAAAAGCACTGGATATAAATAACTTACTTTAAAATTTCTCCGTCATTTAGAACTACTGACCATAATCTTCATCATTATTTATTTTTGACACGTTCTTAATAATACTTTTCTTTTTCATCACACACAAATAATTAACCTTTTATGGAATATTGTGCTTAAGCAATATACAGCGAATATTTCATACACTACAATAATCTAATGTATTTATTTTCGTTAAGCACTCAAAATTGACCGAATCTTTCGAAAAGCCCTTAGCATGATTGGTTTCTTCATACTAATGTTTACCGATTTTTTGAAGCTTTTTGATTCCAAAAGTTTGAAAAATAAATTTCTATTCTTATGCATTTCTGTTGGCACATTGAATTGCAAATTATTTTGCACAACCCATTCTACATCTTTCTTACGCAATATCATTTGTTTATTTATTTTTTCTAAAAGTTCTTTCCCTTTAGAAGTATTAAAAATAATACATGATACGCCTACCAAAGGATCCCATTCTGGATATTCTTCTTCAATATGCCAAGCATCTCCCAGCGTAATATCAGAAACTCTATTAGAATTTGCAAACTTACATGTACCACATGACGGTCTATAAAATAATCTACCATAATATGCCTTTATAAATGGATCATTTTGTATGGTCAGTATTTCATCTTTTCTGCCTTGTCGCTTAACAATAGCAGTTCTTGAATTTACAGATCCTCGATACGGAAGTTTGTTTTTAAACTGATAGGAGCAATTCTTCACCTTCTCTTTATCTCCTATCTTTTCTGTAATATATCTATCAAATAGATACTGATTTGGTGCTCCATGGCAAATAAGATCAATAACAATCAGATTGTCCTGATCAATTCGCTTTGTCTGTAAAAAAGCTTGAAGTGCGGCACACTGACAAGGAGATGCGGTAAAGCACACTTTATCTCCTTTCATCAATAGTTTTGCGATTGATGAAAAACAACCATTTGTGTTACTCATAACGTACTTAGATTTTCGAAATTTCTCACATTCTTCTTCTGTTGTAGCAACATCGTGAATTACTTTTAGATTTTTATCCCAGCGCACTCCGAAAATTTTATAGTTTTCAGCCAATAAACTTCTATATATAGCAGTAAATGCACCTCCAGAAGAACTCTTCATTCGCACTTCATTTGATTTACTCACTCCGACCCAAACTTCCCTGTCCAAGTCATCAACGGCTTTGTCATTTGAATAATTTATTGGACACACTCGTTCACATAAGTGACATTTTCTGCATTTATCCTTTTCAACATAAGGATAAATAAAATGTTCTTCATCTTCTACGATTGTAATGCATTTTTGTGGACATACTTCCGCACATGCTCTACAACCATAGCATTCCTTTTTTTCACTACTCAATAAATACATTATACTTCTTCCTTTTCTTCAGGTTTTGAAGTTAATTCGTCATATCTTATATTTGTCAACAAACTACAATATGAAACAACATTGATCCTTATCCAACTAGATTATCTAGCAATTATGTTGCCTAATTTTCATAATTGCATATTATGAACTTGAAACATTGTTTCAAATAGTACTTATCAACGTTATCCATTCCATACACTAGTGTCAACTAAAAAAGATAACTTTAACAACAAATATAAGATTGAAAAAATGATTGTAGCTTTTATGGATAACCACTTATTCTTACTGATCGATTTTTCTATTAGTATTTTATGACTTTCCATGAAGTGTTAGCTTTTTTACAATACTTCGCACAAGCGCACGGTCTGTATAGTACATAAACAGAGCGTTTAACAACAAGTAGCATCCAGCACCTACGCATATTTCTACAAAAACAGTCAAAAGACTAATTCCCATTTTATTACCAATACAACGTACAACAAAAAACATTGCAATACCACTTATGAATGGACCTAATATACCATAAAAATACTTCTTAAGTGGATATTCTTTTCGAATAGGATATGTTTGAAAAATACCGACTACTGCATATGATATAACCGTTGCAAAAGCTGCACCCTTTGCTCCAACTATGAAAATCAACACACCATTTAGTATTACATTCACAATAGCTCCTACCCAAACAGCCCTAGTATAAGCTTTGTCTTTCATCTTGGGAATCAGCATTTGTGTCCTGACCAAATTATTCCACCCCATAATTGGAATAGATGCCACCAAAATTAACAGCAACTGACCGGACATCTCATAATCGTTGCCCAGAAATACAATCATAAATTCTTTTGAAATAGCACCAAGTCCAAATGCTAATGCAAATGAGATAAAAAACACAAATTTAGTAGATAGATGAATGTATTTTTGAGCTTTCTGTTCTGCACCCGAAGCATACAGTGAAGACATTCTTGGAAGCATCACCGTCCCCAAAGCAGTAATTATCGTTGTAGCCATTCTCATTATCCTATCGGCATATTCATACTGACCCAAAACACTCATATTTCCTGTCCAACCAAGCATAAGTTTATCAATCATTCGATACAAACTTGTTGCAATAACAGCAACAAACATTATCAGTAATGGCTTAAAATGCACAAAGATATCATGAACTCGAACTTTAACAAGCTTTGTATA
Source organism: uncultured Ruminococcus sp. (assembly GCF_934476685.1). Lineage (GTDB taxonomy): Bacteria > Bacillota > Clostridia > Oscillospirales > Ruminococcaceae > Hominimerdicola. The sequence goes on along the minus strand of NZ_CAKSNX010000019.1, from coordinate 12,706 downwards.
CTTGGGAACGAACGCCCATACTATTGACTGGCTCACAAAAGAACCGATGGACATAATGATCGTGTATTTCCATAAATCCTGAGTCGACCGAACAAACAAAAAAATCGCCAACACTGTAAGGAATTTCACAAAAAGATTTCTTGTTACAGTAATCTTAAATTCCTCAATACCGAAAAAAAACCAATTAACATCAAACAGTGTACCAATTACAAAAAAAATCTGCAATAATGCAATTGACTTATACTCATTACTAAAGAATATAACATAAACTATATAAAGAATAAGAGTCGTAAATGCAACGAGAACATGCATATAATATAAAGATGAAAATGTGTAATTTAACTCATCTTGTCCCTTTTCTTTAGCCAATGCAATAGTACGATTACCATATGTATCAATACCCAATGCAGCAAATATTACAAAATAATTAACTACAACATAGGTATACGAATATATACCTGTGTTTTCAGCACCTAATCTTCTAGAGAGAAATGGAGCTGTTATCAATGGCAGAATAATTGTAAGTATCTGATAAGCAAACTGATATAAAAAATTCAGCGTTACATTTTTTTTTTTCATTTTTTGTGATTACACATCCTTAATTCAGTATATTTATCAGAGTATTTCAAGACTTTTTTCTTGAAAAATTAGAATCCATAACACTCATCTATCTATAATTTATTTTCGATCATCTTCGTTTATTTTTCGTAATACCTCTGACAGCAACGTTGACGATATTCCTTCCGTATGAGGCAGAAAGACAACGTCTACATCTACTTTTTTTAATTGCTCTACCATCTTATTATACATATCGCTCCCCTTCCAGTCTGAACCATGAAAAAGTACATTAAAATGATACTTTTCCCATGCCTCCATTTTATCCATGCTCGTTTGCGGCACTACCTTATCTACACACTTAAGTTCGCCAACTATAGCAATGCGTTCCTGAAAGGGAATGATTGGTTTCTTATGCTTATAACTGCTTACAACCTCATCCGTACTAACTCCAACAATAAGATAATCACACTGCTCCTTTGCCCTTTTCAAGATATTTAAGTGTCCAATATGAAACATATCAAACACTCCTGTCGTATAGCCAATCTTATATTCTTTCATAATTCCGCCACTCCTAATCAAGTATTATCTTCCACACTTACTTTTTTATCCGGTGTTTTAAAAAGCATTACTTCTCCATCACTGAATACAACTTTTTGAGGATAATGCGTTCTCCTCGAATTCTTCGGCGGAAGTTGCATATAATTAGGACCAAATATCGATTCTAATACCCTCTGATACTCTTTTGGCGCAGAAAACTCACCATCTTCAAACTGGATACATATGCCTTCAGCAAACCAACTTATTGGCATAGTTTGCTTCTTTATAGCATACTGGGACCCAAAATTTGAGTAATATGACCCTGATTTTGAAGATTTACTTCTCATAACTGCTGTAGATATATAATGAAGAACTGGATTAGGAACTATTTTTGCAAGCAGATGTTTTATATCATGAACATTCTCTCTTCTCAAATGCATTGCAATCTCAAGCTTCTTTGAAATAGCTCTTCTATATTCTATCTTTTTATTATAGCCATTAGTAACATCTAACGGAAAAATATCCACAAAAATACCGAAATCTGAATATGATCCTCTACCTAAATTCTCGACAAAACTTGTATTATTTTTACACACCTTTGCAAAACGTAAAAAGTATTGCGGATCTGTCGTAATCCAAGACAAATGATACTCACTACCAAGTTCTCGTGCCGCAATTGCAATAAAACGCTGAAAATCCGCTCTCGGCATAGCAATATCCAAGTCATCATCCCACGGAATAAATCCACCATGTCGCACTGCTCCCAACAATGTTCCGCCAATTAGGTAGTATCTCAATCCATTATCATTACAAACTTTATCTATGCGTTGTATTATTTCATATATTTCTTTGTGTAACTTTTCTAAGTAATCACTCACGATTTAACTTTCCTCCTTGTAGCGAAGAGTATCCTCAAATATAATCAAGCTTTAATAACACTGCCAATTCAAAATGCTATACCACGTATAAAAAACAAAATATGCATTTCTTTATTTATACAAATCCCAATTATCTAATGATTGTTCTCTTATGCAGGACAACAATAAACATATACTACATTAAAATAACCACTTTGCGATATATGGTATTTGTTCCTGTGCATTTGTCAGTATTGATTTCGCAAATAGAATAATTGGTACACAAATAGGATATACCTCTTCAATATAAAACGTCAGCTTTCTAGTACGCTTCTTACAATAAAGTGATGCATATGGAATAAGAGTGGGCACTGTAAAATACAGAGATATTCTTCCAATATAGCCCCCTGTATTATATTGAAGAAGATCTAAGATTACTCCCAATACAATGATTTGTTTCCAAAAATAGTCTAAATCAAAAGAATAATCTATTTTCTTCTTTTCGCTGCATAGATTTCGTTTTTTTAAAGCGTAGAAAAATAGAATTACTCCTACAATATCTATTATATATCCTAATCCGATGTGCAATGTTTTAACTTCACCATATGCTTTTGCATATCTGGCAAGCACTGGTAGTTTCAAAAGAAGATTAATCATAATGGGGAGCAATACAGTAATTAAAATCGGACCTAAATAGTTAAAAACTCGAAGAAACTTTCCTGCTGTACTTTTTTTCGTACCATACCAATACAAAATTACTGCAAGAATTGCAGTGGAGTGAAACAAAACTGCAACTCCAACCACAAGAAAATAACAAACTGGTTTTCTTTCAATAATATATCTTATTCCCCAAAAAACTATTGCAATAGCAAGCATCTGGCGGAATATGTTGTAGGAATGAAAATAGTAAATACCCAAATACATCAAAAGTGATACCGTAGGCTTAGCATACTTACGAAAGTACCATATTCCGCTAATCATAAATCCTGCCGTTGCTACCGAATAAAAGCCAAACGCAACTATAGGAGTTCCTGTAAGTTTATGTGATAAAGCACACAGCAACAAAAAAGTCGGTTCTACCGTATACCATTTTCGCGTCACTGCAATGCTTCCCAATTGTACATACTTATTATATACTTCTATATATCCATTGTAATCAATACCAGTTCGATAGCGAAAAACACTTGGAATTGCGATAACCAAAAAACTCAATAGCAAAAAAATTTTTTCGTTTTTCTTACTATGTTCCGCTAACCACATAAACAGCAGCGAACATAACGCCATACAGGTATAGAAAATATAGCTGCCAATTTCCGTAAGCTGTATCATTGCACATCACCCAAATTTTCTACAGAAAAGCTTATCATTCGTCAAACACTTAATAAAGACTTTGCTAACAACTTTTTTTTCTCTTCGGCATTCGTTTTTCCAATTATCTTTGGTTGGAAAACACGCGCAAAGATACACCAAAACGTATTTTACCCCTCTTGCAATTCGTTTCAATAAATAATATCTTTGAGAACTAATTAACTGATAACGACTTGTAATAAGTCCTTCCAACAATCGATCAACGTTTTTCTGTGACAGCCTGCTTTTAGGAATCAAATGTTGCATCCGCATCCGGTAATCACAGATATATGTGTATCCCTTACCGAACACTTTGTTGCATAACTCCGTATCCTCTCCGGAAGATAGATTTTCTCCTGTTCGTCCCAAAAGATCAAGCCAGCCTTCCTGTGATATTTCCCGCAAAACATGGGTAGGAATGCACATTCCCGCCCCCATAGGGTTTTTATTTTCTTTGGCAGGATAATCAATGGATCCAATATGTGTACAAGCCAGATTACGATACATAAGAGAAAGCCGGCATTCCTCTTCTAAAGACAGCACATCAGTCGGAACTGCAATAACTGCTCCATTAATTACGCCCACATCGGGGTGAGCGACAATAACCTTCTCAAGCACATCTAACCAATGCTGATCAAGAATATTGTCATCGTCAACATAAATCACCCAATCCCCATTGGCTTCAACTGCCCGTCTTCTCGCATGTGACAATCCAGGTTTCGATTCGTAAATGTATTTAATTTTAGAATTCTTTCTGATATAATCTTCAATGATTTTCTTTGTATTGTCTGTTGAAGCATTATCAACAATCAGTACCTCTTTAACGTGTGTATTGTATAGATGCAGTGCAAGTATTGCATCTATTGCTTGTGATATAGTCTTTTGTCCATTATATGTACATATTACAATAGAATATGAGGCCATATTTCCTCCTTTATGCTCTCGCAAGACCGCTTCTGTACTTTACTATCCATTAGCATCAATAAAATGCCATATATTTTCTGACTGTGCGATATTGTTCTTTTTATGTGTAATAAACTGTTTTGCAGTACTTCCAAAGTTCAACCGCTCCGTATCATTCATAGATAGAACCTGATTAATTGCACTACAAATATCAGCAGGTTCTGGTGATTTCATTTCTATCAAATATTTCCAGTATTCTTTTGGAATACCTCCAATGCGAAAGGACAACACTGGTTTTCCGGTAATCATATATTCAAACAGTTTGGAAGGAAAGCAGTAATTAGATGCTTTTTCTGTAGGCATTCTCATGGAGACAAACATAGTTGCCTTCTCCTGTAAAGCTAAAAGTTCCTGACGCGACTTCAAAAAACCATAGTGTATTATACGCGGATCCTTTTGTGCAGCATCACGGACAAGTACATCTGCATCCCCACTTCCTGTCAACCATAGTTGACAATCCTCATTAGGGATAAGACGAAATGCCTTCAGCAACTCTGGAATTCCATACTTTTTTGAAATTGTACCAGAATACATGATGATAATATTGTGATTATTTTGCTTGATCTGTACATTTTTAGCACGTTCACACTCTTCAGCCGACAACGACCCTTCCATCAAAAGCCAAGGCTTTTCCTGGATATTCAGATACTGTGCCATTTTTTCAGCATACAAAATAAATCCATCAAAAGCATTCATATATTTTTTTTGCTGTAGACTATCTATCCTTTTAAGCGTTTTTTTTACGATGCTAGGAGCAAGATCCATGAATTCAGGCAAGTCGGTTATAATGAGGAACAACTTTGCAGAAGGTATTTTCTGCTTAATTCGACAAGCAGCAGACATAATAGGAGAACGCATAGAATATGCTATTACAATCACCTCAGATCCATCCGAACAATGTGCATCTGCCCATTTATCCGCTTCCACCTCCATGGAGTGCTGACATGAAATTCTGTTTATATATTTACCATTAAAGTAGCCGACACTAGTATCATTGGCACCATGCTTATGACTCCAAGAATAGGAATGAATGAATAATTGTCTGTAGTTCGGATATGGTGGAAGAACACTTCCACTGATAATGTCAAAGGTACAGTCCCTCGTCTGCTCCAGTCCAAAAATCAGATTTTGCTGAGATACTTGTGAAGACGAAGATTTATAGCCTTTCTTTGACATTTCGGCTACTTTTTTTACATCTTCATAGTTACCAATCCACAGATACTTCTTCATATACTGTCCTCCAGTATTTTTATTACTCTTGCCGGGTTTCCAGCAATTACACAGTTACCCTCAAACTTGCCGCTTACCACAGCACCAGCTCCAACAACACAGTTATCCCCAAGCACAGTACCTTTAAGAATAATGCTATTGCAGCCAATAAAACAATTCTTGCCAATATGGATTTCTTTTGTTGGAATCAAATCAGCCATTTCTCCAGGATGCTCTGAATGCATTTGCTGTAGCCTCTGTTCCGGATCAATAGGATGAAAATCATTATCTATAATTTTTGTATTACCACCAATTGATGTATCGTCACCAATGTAGATACCTTTCCTTGCGTATATAGTTGCACCGGAAATACCTACGTGGTCACCAATTACAATGACAGCTTCCGACGAACGAGTAACAATTATTGTTCTGGAATATAATCCAACCAGATTGCTAAGGAAACCGCTATTAATACTCACATTCTTACCTATCTTCAGAGTTGCACCTTTTTTATTAAAAATTATAGGAACACCTTTAAGCAATAGACTATCCCCATACTTCACCTTAGTCATTTTCATCAGCACTTTAAACCAATTGCTGTTCATAACTTATCTCCCAATTCAACTTCTGATAGAAAAATAAATAGCCTTAAATACTTCCCAGCCATAAGACTCAAACCAGTAAAGTGCAGAATATCCATTCCCTCGATAAGCCCTATATTTTTCTTTAGCACGTCCAAGCACCTTTTTCATATTCGTATTCGTGCTTACTCCGTCTGCAACAAAATTTGTGATTATATTATCTGACACACAAATCTTAACACCTTTTTTTCTCATTTTTAAATACAGATCAAAGTCAGCATATGCTCTAAACTTCTCATTAAAACCATACTTTTTATAGAGTTCTGTTTTTAAAAACATACTTGGATGGTTCCAATGTCTGCTTGTAACAATTCCCTTTGAATCATCCTTAGACATTTTATTTGTAATCGTTCCATTTGGATTTATGTAATGAAGCCCACCATAGGTCAAATCAAATGATTCTTTTTGATAGAGTGCATTAATGTTCTGCAAAGCATCTTTTTCATACCAATCTCCGGCATTTAAAAAAGAGATAAAATCTCCCGCAGCATACTTTATTCCTTTATTCATTGCATTGTAAATGCCAGTATCCTTCTCACTTATAATTTTTAATTCAATGCCTTTTTCCTCAAATTTGCTTTTAAATTGAGAAATGATCTGCAAGCTATTATCTGTCGATTTACCATCAATAATTATGTATTCATATGGTTTATATGTCTGTGCTAAAACAGATTCCATCGTCTTGCTAATTGCCGCTTCAGCATTATAAACAACAGTAACTACTGAAAATTTTAATCCCACAAAAAATGCACCCCCTTATTGTTAAAACAAACCTTCCTTATCGCAATCTTCAAACCAGTCCTTGAAAGTATCCTCAAAGCTGTAATGAAATTTATATCCACAGTTTGCTAATTTCTTTCCGCAGATATTTGTACTTATCATCAATTTCTTAACTCTCGCTGGATGTATGCCTACCTTTTTACCACCAATAGGACCGAGAATAGTTGCGGCAGTCATAAGTAATCCACCTGGAATAAGAGGGATGTGTCTTTTCATTCCCGTTGCTTTCTGCATAGTTGTACAGATCTGCTCAATATTGTACGCAGGTTCAAATGTACAATTGAATACATCCGTTCCCTTGAAATCATTATCTATCATACGATACTTAAAGAATTTAACAAGCTCTTTAACATATATGCAAGCTTTTACTGTATCTTTTCTTCCTGCGTAGAAAAAGTATCTCTTTTTCTGACCGCTGTATAAACGAGTCATATTTCCATGCTCACCCTTGCCATAAACAATACCTGGGCGAACAATAGTGAGTTCCCTATCATTATCTTTTGCCTGCCACTTCTCATGTATCTTTTCTGCAACCAGCTTGCTTATACCATAAGGAGTATTCGGTGTAGGAAGTGTTTCTTCGGTTTTAAGTTCCTCGGCAGCACCATATGGAGCAATAGAACTTGTGAAAAGAATTTTATTTATACCATATTTCTCAGCAAAGTCTGTAACATTTTCTGCTCCACGTATGTTTGTTTCAAAATAAGCATGATCTGGATGACCAGGAGTACGATGAACTGCTGCAAGGTTGAAAATAATGTCATCTTTTGTTGGATTGAATTTAAAATCAATTGGCTTACGCACATCAAGACGGATGTAATCTACACCTTCGTTTTTCTCAACAACACCAGGAACGACACCTTCTTCTCCAGGCATTACAATGTCAAGATCATATATTTTATCACCAAGCTGCACACATTCGTTCGTTAAAAGGTGAATCAAATGTGTACCAATAAAACCGGAACCGCCAAAAATGATGTAGTTCATATATCTACTCCTTAATCATAGTTAATTAATTTACTGTGCTCCATTCTTTTTTAACACAGATATTACAGTTTGAAAGAGAATTTTTATATCCAGTAACAAAGATGCATTATCAATATAATACATCTCCATTCTTTGACGTTCACCAGACTGATAGGTTGCATTATTTCGTGCATAAGCCTGCCAATATCCAGTAACACCAGGCTTAACAGAAAGCAGCTTCTTATAACTTTTTGAATAATACGTTTTTATTTCAGATTCTATTATTGGCCTTGGACCAACAAGGCTCATTTCTCCTTTGAGAACATTAACAAACTGAGGAAGTTCATCTAAGCTCAATTTTCGTATTATTTTTCCAACCTTAGTGATTCGAGGGTCATTATCAATTTTAAATTCAGTTTTATACTGCTGGATTTGTTCAGGTGAAAGTTTGTCGATCATTTTGTCCGAACCGATATACATACTTCTGAACTTCCACATAGAAAAAGTAACTCCATTCTTTCCTACACGGGTTTGACCATATAATACCTTACCGGGATCACTTATGTACACCGCTAAAGCAATGATCAAATATATAGGTGACAAAAGAATAATTGCAAATAAAGAACAAATAATATCAATTGCTCGTTTTACAAAAAGATACGATCTGCGTTTTTTACAGGTATTGATTTGTTCTAGTTCATACTCCAATTCAGCAATCCCATTCATTTGTTTCACCACCTAATAATTCATTTTTTACAAACTATAATGAAAACATCCTTATTATTTGCGTTCGTCCTCATATATGTTAACATTTCTCACCATTTATCAACCTAATACTCACAAATAATTCAAAAATATTTCATTAACCATTATACCATTTTAACGTCAATCTGTCAACGGCTTTAGTGCAATAAAGTAATCAATTTATGGAATTCATTAAATCTGACGAAACTGCGCACCGGTCAACTTTAGAATTTAGAGATTTTACACCCGAACATATTATCGTATTGCACTGTTTTAAACTGTTCTGACCGATTTTGCGCACATACAAACGATATTGTTACATCAATAAAAGCTGCCATCTTTGCTTTCAGACAGCAGCTTTGCTCAATTATACTTATTGACGTGTTCTGCCGCTATACCTTAATATAGTCAGTCCTTACAACTTCTTCAAATAAAACCTGTTCATTCCCCCATGCACCACCGATGTGGATTGTCAACTCCAATTAGACTTTTTGTTACTTCTAGTTTAGTCTATTGGGTGTTGCTGGGTAGGTTGGGAGGTTATTTGGCGGAGACTAAATACTTATTCATATTCTGCAATTTCTTCTTTAGAAATTACAGAATAATCATATGATGTCACCACACGACTATTTTGATATACACAAATATCTAATTTTATAAAATCTTTATCAGCTTTTCGCTTCCAATCACGTATTAACGTTTGAAAAATTTTAGGCATAACGAGTTCAACATTGTTTCCACTTTTAATATCAGTAAAATCCATATTTACAAAACAAATTGATGTTGAATATCTACAGTTTGAAACATACATATAATATTCTGCCTGTTCAATAGTATCATCAGGATATTCAAAATATTTTTGTATAAATTTTAAATCTGCGCTAAAGCTAAATGAACCTTTAGAATCAGCCGTATTTTCAGCATAGATTTTCTGGTAAGATTGTGAAAAGCATAAAAAGACGATTACGGATAAGATAAAACATATTATTTTAGTTAGCACATTTCGTGGTAATAGAGTTTGTATAAATGATATTACTATTACTGTACAAGAAAAATAAAGTAAAAAACTAAATATTAAATCAATTACTATCAAGTATATCACATACTTTAAACTATCAACTCCTTCAACATTCATTTTTATTAGCATAACAGCGAAAATTATACCGGATATTACACTCAATATAACCGAAACAACAATGACTGTCTTTAGAGCACCAATTTTATATTCTTGCTTAGCTAAATTTCGAAGTAGTCTTTCTCCAGCCTTTAACAATATATCACTCCTAAATTATTATTGTCATAAATAGATTTTAAAGTGTTGATGTTGTCCTGTGCAATCTGTTTATCATCATCAAATAAACGATCCTCATACCAATCAGGTGCAGTATGCCTAAAATTATAAAATGCTTTTTCGGAGATAGCATTGTAAAAATCACTGAGATGGTCAAGCTCGGGGTCAAAATACACCGTACCCGCAATGTCAAGATGGTAGTACTCCAAATTTGTGCGTATAAGCTCTGCAAGCGCCTTGTCATCGGCAGGCTCTATTTTTCGGTAATTCAGCATATTTATCCCTCCGCGGACATTTTCTCTGTCATAATTATAACACATTTCACGCCTTTCAGTCAATAAAAAACAGCCGAACAGTCACCCCGCCTTGAACAGATCAAACAGATCACGCTCACGCTGAAATGTCGATCGCACAGCAAAAAAGGCTCTCCGCCGCATCTGGCAGAGAGCCTTTGTCATTTTATCGTTTTAGTTCAGAATATCTGCCCATCGAGCTTTAGCTTTTCTTTCGGCGGAAACTGCTTGTCAAACTCCTCAGCCGCCGCCTCGTCAACGAAATAGCCTGCGGGCGTTGAGTATTCGCCCGTCGCGCCTTCAAGATAGCCTGCGGCAAGCTCTTTGCAGAGGAAAAATGACTGATCCGCACCCTCGGGCAAGCCGTGGTATCTTATGCCGTATTCGCTTGCATATGTGAAGCCGCTTTTGCCGTAAAAGCCGATGCTGCCCTCAAAGCACACCGCTCCGCAGCCCATTTCTTTCGCCCTTTCGAGGGAATAGTCGAGCAGTATCTTTCCGTAGCCCTGCCGCTTGAACTCGGGCGCTATGCAGATAGGCCCCATCGTCATAATCGGCAGATCTTCGCCGCTGTCCGACTTTATCGCCGCACGCACGAACACGTTCTGCCCTATTATCCTGCCGTCAAGCAGCATTACAAGATCAAGCTGCGGCACAAAATCCGCGTCGTTCCTCAGCTCATGAAGCACAAAATGTTCCAGACAGCCCGGACGATAGACGTTCCAAAAGCTTTCCCTGACTAGGTTCTCGACCTCATGGCGTTCTTCCTTTTTCTCCAAACGTATCACGATATTTTTATTCATTGTTTTACCTCCTGAATGGTTGTTATACTCAACTGCTTCTCAGCGGGAGGTTTGAAAGACTGCCGTAAACCTCCCGGTTACGCTGCAATCTCCGGTGTGTTGTACTTGTTCAAAAAGCACTCTCCTATTCAAAAATTTTATGATAAAGCCGTTAGGCTCTGTCAGCTTGTTTAATTATACGCTAACTGTTCTGCCGGTATCACGCTTTCGCAAGAAATTCTCTTCCTGCCTTGTCGGTATCAAGTATCGCCTTGACAAACTTCTCCTCAGTCGGTTCGCCCGGAACATAAGTCCATTCGACCACGCTTGCCGCCTTGTGTGCGATAGCCGCAACGTCATCTTCTGCAAGATCTATCTCGCCCAAAGTGCATGGCAGACCAATGCTGTGATTAAATTCAAATATGCGCTTGCGCTCTTCAAGCTGTCCGTCATAGGTAAGCAGGCAAAGCACGCCGAATGAAACTATCTCGCCATGAAGATGAGCATGCTCGCACTTAGGGAAAAGCGACGCGCCGTAATATACGCAGTGCGCAAGCGAGGAATTGTAATAGTAATCGTCCTTCGGGTCGGGGTTGTTCTGATGAACGGTAAAGTTTGAAACAAGGCCCGCTGTGATTATTATATCAAGCGCCACCTGCTCGATGTCTTTTGATGAAAGGTTATTACTGCAATCCTCCAGCGCTTTCTTTCCGTAAGAGATAAGCGGCTCTGTGCAGGCGGCAGCAAGCACCTTGCCAAGCAGCGGGGTGTGTATCATATCTTTATCGCGGCAGGCAAAAACAACTTCATATTCCTTGCTGAGAGCGTCGCCGATACCTGCCCAGAAAAGCTTTTCGGGCGACTCTGCGATTATCTTTGTGTTGATAAAAGTGTGCAGAGCGGGCGCTTTTAGGTAAGCGTATTCTTTAAAAGTTCCGTCGGCGTTGTAAATTACCGAGATAGCTGTGCATGAAGCGCAGTTTGAAGCAAGGGTCGGAAAAGTGAAAAACGGCTTGTCCATGCGGTCGCAGAGGGTCTTTACAGTATCGACTGCGCGTCCGCCGCCAACGCCGAAAACCATATCCGCATTCTGCACTTCGGGCATAGCCTTGAGCATTTCAATGTTCTCATAATTCGAGTCGCCGCCGTACCAAATAAAGTCGGCAAGCTCGATATCAGAGCCTTTCAGCGCCGCAAGCAGTTCGGGCTTAGCCTTTTCCATAGCGGTCTTTCCTCCGATAACGACAGCCTTTTTTCCATAACGTCGGGTAACATATGGTATCTCTTTGTAACAGTCGTCGCCGATAGAGTAGCTTGGCAAAAATTCGTTGTATGTCATATTCTTCTCCTCCATTATTTCCGACAGCGTGACGCACGGTCATTTTGTCTATATAGTTTAATAATACTACTATATAAGGAATGATCTGTTTATATTTTTTTGAGATTTTGTTAATATTTTTAAGAGATGAGGTATCTACAGCTAAAACGGGCATAGAAAGACCCTCACGCCTAAATGGACGAGAGGGTCGATTTTTATAAATGCAGGATTTAGGCGGTCAATTATTCAGTAGTGATCTAGCATTATTTATTTGTGTTTTCTATGCGGTCACTTAGTCTTTACCGACTTCACACCCGACCACGAACCGTAGTACTTCACGCCGTGTATCGTCTATAATAAATTAGACAGAAAACATTTAGCCGTGGTATAATAGAAAAAAAGGAGGAAAATAAAATGGCA
>NZ_CAKSNX010000018.1 GCF_934476685.1 uncultured Ruminococcus sp. | reverse complement strand
TTTCACCTTTTGAAGCGTCACTTTTACTAAATCTCCCTTCTGAACTTTGGTGACATTTTATATTGCAATTTTCACATATTCTCCATTTTGACAAAAACTATTGACTTAAAGCTGATTTCTTGGTATAATTAATATAATAAAATTGGCAAATTGAAATACTTTTTTTGCTTAAACAAAATATAGTAATCGTTTTATATATTTATATAAAAGGGGGTTGGCAAAATTATGTGGGGTTTGTATGATAAGACAGACAGGGTAGTTCTGTCAATTTTGGAATATAAATAATAAGCGCAGTGCGTCTGTAAGTATCGGGTGTACTGTGCTTTTTGTGTATAAAAACGGATTAGAAGTATTGAAAGGATTAGTGATCGAGAATGTCAGATGTATTTTTGAGCCATAGCTCTAAGGATAAACCGATAGCAGATAAGGTCTGCCAGTTTTTAGAGGAAAAGGGACTCTCATGCTGGATAGCACCGAGAAATATCGTTCCCGGCAGCGACTGGGCAGCTTCAATAAGCACTGCAATAACAGCGAGTAAGGTGTTTTTGCTCATATACAGCGAAAACTCCGCTGCCTCTAGTCAGGTCGGACGTGAACTTAGCCTTGCGGAGAGCAAGGACGATGTTTTTGTTGTTCCATACAAGGTAGACGAGACCGAACTTTCGGGATCTTTTGAGTATTATCTGACTGGAGCACACTGGATATCTGCCAATTACGCCAAGAAAGATTACAAACTGGAGGAGCTATATAATCTGGTCGTAGGTATAATAGGAAGAAATGTCCAGAACATAACCAATAATACCTATATCGACAATTTGCATATCCATACGGACAATCCCGAAAATTTGCAGGATGTGCAGGGAATGGCACAGGCGGCTGTCTCGGCAATGGCCGCTGGCGGAGCTATGCCATACACCCCTTCTGCTCCTGCGGTAAAGACTGATAACAAGAAACGTAATATTATTATCGGTGCTTCGGCGGGTGCAGTGGCTCTCATTGCCATAATTGTCTGCATATCCGTTTTCGGCGGAAAGGATAATGACAAGGTTCAAACTGCCAACTCAAAACCTGAAAGTTCGATCACGGCGGTTGAAAGCACGGCAGGAACTACCGGCGAAGGAAAAACAGGGACCTTAAGTGATATAAAAATGAATTTCAATAACGATACATATACAGGCACTTATTTCGGAGAGGTGAACGGTGATATCCCCGAAGGCGAAGGTGAATTTACAGGAACATTAACGAACGATAGCGGCGAATGGAAAATGACCGCCAAGGGTGAATTTTCAGATGGCAAACTCAACGGTCAAAACACCGTAACCGTAGAAAATCCAAATGGATACAAGTATGTTTTTGAGGTATCCTTTGATAATGGCTTTGGAAATGGTGTTGGCACTCGTGAACAGATTTATCCCGATGGAAATGAAATTATCAAAGATGTTTATGAGTGTAATTTTAATAACGGAAAAGTAACTGACGATAAAGGAACTCGTACTTATTATTATAGTGATGAAAATGACAAGGATATACAGGTGCGTGAAGGACAGTTCCATAAAGGAAAGCTGAGTGGTAGTGGAAAAGTTACTATTACATATAAAAGTGGTAATTTAAAAACATGGGTAATAGAAAGTGATAATTGGGAAGAAGATCTAATACAAGGAAACGGAAAAGATACAGTATACTATACTAATGGAGATATAAAAGTATACGAAGGGGAATATAAAGACGATAAGTGGAACGGTTCCGGATCTTTGACATATACCTATGCAGATGGCACATATTACTATCAGGAAGGTACGGCAGCAGATAATCTCTTCACTCCTTCCATTACGATAAATTACGATAAGAACGGCAACGAGCTTTCAAGAGAGGGGAGCTAAACGGAGGATCAGACCATGAACGAGCCGAAAGGACTTTTTAAGCACAAATTTATACTAATACTTACGATATTCTCTTTTGTTGCCGCATCTGCCGAGGGAATCGTTTTCTACCCCGATGACGACGCATTTTTTAAATTTCTTATGGTGCTGCAAAACAGCATCAGCGCATTCGCTTTCCGACCGTCCATCGGGCTAAGAGATGCAATGCAGAAAATGGTCGAAGATCCGAACACTGTTAAAATGGTGATCTGTTATACATACGGACTTGCGGTGTTTACTGCCCCTTACTGCACGGTTGCAGCCGTTTACCGACTGCTTGAGAATATGCTGCGGTTTGTGTTCCGCATAAGAAAGAGCAAAGGCGGAAAGATGACGACACTTTTCGGCTATAACGAAGAGGTCAAGACTCTTATAAACGATTTTATAAAGACCGCCGATAAGGACAGTTTTCTGTACGTTGTGACCGATAAGGAAATTTCCTCCGATGAGCGATTTGAACTTAGCAAGCACAACTGCTTTGTAAGCACGCTTGACACGACTGTTCTTACACCTGAACAGGTAGAACGAGAGTTTAAAAAGCTGCATATTGACCGTGCTGAAACGTTGATACTGTTTGACGAATCCTCATTGAAGAATTTCTCGGTGCTGCGAATGTTCCGTATGGGTGACGAAGAAACAGGGGTTGCGCTTATGTCGGGTGCAAAGGTTATATGCCGCTGCGAGGACGAGGGAATGAGCAAGCTTGTCGAAGACTATTACGACAGCAGGCGTGGTGGGCGTTTTGCCTTTGACCTCGAAACTGTAAGCCTCCCAGAACTGCAAGTTTATAAATTGTACAACGACGTTCCGCTGCACACCTTTTATCTTAACTCTGACAAAAAGCTTTCGGAATGGGATATGAGAATGCTTGTTGTCGGTTTCGGTGAAACAGGCAGACAGGCTGTGTTAAAGGCGATGAACTTAGGCGTAGTCAGTGCTGGCAACTCAATAGTTATAGATGTTTTTGACCTCGACGGCAATGATAAGCTGGACATTTTCGCCAACACGTTTGGCGAGGGGACTTTTCACACGGATAATAATAGTCTAATTATGCATAGCGATACAGCTGATGGAAGGCTTGAGATAAACTTTCATAGCATAAATGTTCGCAGCAGACGTTTTATCGAAACGGTAGAGGCGAATGACCGTATTTCTCCGTACACATATGCGCTCGTTTCAATAGGCGATACTTCCGCCTCTGTTGATTGTGCCATGCAGTTGAACCGCTATTTCTCTTCAAAAGTCGGTGTAAAAACACCTGTTATCCTGCGCTCCGATGACAACCCAATGATAGCGGATTATATTGCAGGCAACGACACTATCTTCTCCGACATTCGTATTATGGAGAAACGTTCTGATATACTTTCGCTTGATCTGTTAATGGGCAGGCGGCTCGACAGCGAGGCTAAGAATTTTAATAAACTGTATCACAACATCAACATAGTTTCTGATGGCGGTGATTCTGCCAACGACAATTTCGACGTTGAGAGCGCATGGCTTGAAACAAAGCTTTTCAAGCGAGCTTCAAGCAGGGCAGCTGCGTATCATGAGCCTATAAAACAAGTCGTTATAGGTCGTCTTGCTCATGAACTTAATGTCGATCCCGAAAAGAAGATAGATGAACTGGTAGGCAAAAATGGTTCGCTGTTTACCGATACTGGCAGTGCTTGGCGGCTAAATGGCAGCGAAGCTGACGTGCTGGAAAGGCTTATCGAAGACGATTTTGCCTATGAGATCGCCTCTATGGAGCATAGACGCTGGTGCTGCTATATGGTGTCTGCTGGCTGGACTTTCGGCGAACGCAGCGATATTCTCAAGCAAAATCCCTGTCTTGTAACGCAGGATAAGCTTGTAAAGACCGCTCCAGATATGTGCAAATACGATGTTATGTCACTTATGGCTAGGTATAGGAGTTTTAATAATTAAAATTTGGTATGATGTAAAGACTGCACATTAAAATTTGTGTAAACTTATGAAACCTTTTACATATGAAATATATTTTATATTATTACCACTTATTATAGATACTAACATAACGAAATGTTTGTACAGGGCGTGCAGTTGTGTTATAGTTGGTCTTACTTTTGTAGAAAGAGTTATGCTTTTGTCAAGTAAAAGCGTAACTCTTTTTATTTTGCTTAACTACATAGTTTAACGATATACTCAGCACTAATACAAAAAAGATCCGTCACTTTTGCGGCGGATCTTTTTTTGTGTTCTATAATTAAATCAGTTTTTCTTATTTCTCATCTCTGCTATCTTAGCTTTCAATGCCTCATATCCGACATCAGGATCTTCAATGGCAGATACGGTCCTTTCCATGGGGCAGATGTCCTTACCGCTGCGGTCGGTTATGCTTTCGGTGAGCGTATCATATGTGCAGGGGATACCTCTGCTTTCAAGATATTCCTTTCCTGCATATGACATAACTTTTCCGTGTACAGCAGAAATCTCTGCTTTGACAAACAGCATCGCAGCAGCCTTGCCGACTATGATATCGGCAGCAGAGTAACCGCTGATACCTTTGTTTTCACCTATAAATTTCATCATCGGTGATATTCCTCTGCCGTCATCTGTGATAATGTTTTCGCCCTTGCACAGGCAGATAGTATGACCGCTAAGGTTTTCTATGGCTCTTTCAATATCAGTCATTTTCATTGTCCTTCTGCATAAGCTTTTTCAGTGCAATTATAATTGCAGGTACAAGAATTATCTGAACAGCCAGTCCTGCAGATCCTGTCTGTATCTGTGACCATACAAGGCTTGCTGTAAGTCCTGCTTTTGCTCCGAATAATGCTGCGAGTCCGAGAAATGCTCCTCTTCCGATTATCTGAGCAGAGATAACAGCTGCAAATGCCCATGCGCCGTTTTCAGATATCTTCTTAGTGAATGCTCCTGATACTATTGCGAAGATAGCAAGTTCAGCCATCATAAAAGGCAGTCTTGGTGCAGCAGGCATTGGTGAACCTGCCAGTGATGTGATAATAAAACTTACTAAAGGCGACATTGCCCCGACAGCAAAGCCCCATTTTGCACCAAGCAGACAGCCGCCTATAAGTACAGGCAGATACATAGGCAGCCATTGAACTCCTCCCGGCTGACCAACTGCAAGGTGAACAAGCTGCGGCAGAATAACTGCCAGCGCTATAAGTCCTGCTGAAACGATAGTTTTGTATGCGATCTTTTTTCCGTATGATATGTTATTTAAAGTCAGTGCATTTTCAAACATAATTACTGCTCCTTTTCAAAAGTTTTTCTTACTTCTTCAAGCAGACTGCGTATTTCAAGGTGCTGAGGACAGACCTTTTCGCATTTTCCGCATTTGATACAGTCGCTTGCTTTTCCATTGTGTGCGGTAAGTACAGCGTCATAATAGTAGTTCTGATTCCAGTCATTGAATACCTTTTTCTTGTTCAGACAGGCGAACAGATCAGGTATTCTGATTTTTTTCGGACAATGATTTTCTTCAATACAATATTTGCAGGCTGTGCATGGTATCATTTCAAGTGATCTGAAAGCCTCTGTAACATTCTTTACAGCCTCAAGTTCCTGCTCATTCAGCGGCTTGAAATCTTTCATATAGCTTAAATTATCCTGCATCTGTTCCATGTTGCTCATTCCCGAAAGTACCATTTCCATTCCGTCAAAACCTGCTGCAAAACGTATTGCATAGCTTGCGTTTGAAAGCTTGTCAGGAAGAACATCAAGACATTTCTGCGCCTTTTCAGGGAGATTTACAAGGCTGCCGCCCTTGACAGGTTCCATAACGATAACAGGCTTGTTATGCTTTCTTGCAACATCATAAACTTTTTTCGATTCCACCGATTCATCATTGTAATCAACGTAATTGAACTGTATCTGTACAATTTCTATCTGCGGATATTCAGTCAGTATCTTGTCAAGTACATCAGCCTTGTCGTGGAATGAAATGCCGAAATGACGTATCCTGCCCTGTGCTTTAAGTTCAAGGGCGGTTTCATATGCCCTGCACTTTTTGAACTTCTCAAACTCGGTAGCGTTCTGTGCGTGCATAAGATAGAAGTCAAAATGATCCACTCCGCAGGCTTTGAGCTGACTTTCAAAGAAAGGTATGATATCCTCTTCCTTTTTGAAATACATTCCTGTCAGCTTATCTGTCAGCAGAAACTTTTCTCTTGGATATCTTGAAACAACACATTCGTTTACCGCAAGCTCACTCAGTCCGTTTATGTAACCGTGCGCAGTATCAAAATAATTGAAACCGCAGTCGATAAACACGTCCACCATTTTTTTGACCTGTTCAATATCGACCTTTTCGCCCAGCATAGGCAGTCGCATCATGCCAAAGCCAAAGTTTTTTCTGATCTCCGGAAATGCTCTTTCCATTACAAATACCTCCTGTCATTGTGATAAATTAGTTTGCTTATAATTATAACTTTATATTAACATATTATAATACTATAATCAATCAGTGACATTTTAATAAATTAAATAATAAACCCTACGAACGTTCTTAATATTAAACAAAGCACCAGAACTGACGTCTGATGCTTTGTATCCTGCTATTGATTTTTTGTGTCGTTTTTGACTTTTCTTGCTATCGAAAGTATCTCTTTTGTGGTCTTTTCACTGCAAACAGCAGGCTCAAAAGTCGGCTTTCCGAAATAGAATCCCTGAAGCAGATTAACTCCGCATCTGATAACAGTTTCAAGCTCGTCATAGGTTTCAACACCCTCTGCCAGTACAAGTATGTTTTTAGTAGACGCTATCTGTACCAGCTTGCTTATGATATCCGCTTTACCTGCGTCACGATCGCAGCCGCTTATGATAGAACGGTCTATTTTGATAAGATCAGGTTCAAGGGTTATAAGTGCATATTCGCTGTTGTAACCGCTGCCGAAATCGTCCAGCGCTGTCATTGCATTTCTGCTCTTTATCCAGCGCTGTTTAGCTTTCACATACTCGATATTTGTTTCTTCACTTTCAAGAACTTCAAGCACGATATTGCTGAGAATATCCTTGTTCTCTGCCTCCAATATGCGGAGGTCATCGTCATTCATTATGTAGTTTGAAATTGAGTTTATAAATATCTTTGTGTTCTTATCAAGAACATTATCGGTTATAAACTTGTGGAACGTCCTTAAAGCTATCTTCCATGTCAGCCTTTCGATCTCATACAGCTTTGCGCTTGTCTTGGCTATTCTTATTAAATCAAGAGGAGCACCGAACACTTCCGACTGCGGACGCATAAGTGCCTCATAGCCGTAAATTTTACCCGTCTTGACGGAAATAATACTGTGGAACGCATATTTGATGCTTTCTGTATCTATTATGCGGTTCATTTCCTCAACACCTGTTATAAGGATAGAATCCTTTGTGTAAGTTGACATATCGAACTCTGCAATATTACCCTTTGTGGAATGTTTTATAGTGTACATAGCAAAATCTGCGAATCTTATGAGCATCTCATATGATACTGAATCATCAGGATACCATGATATACCGCCGCTGGCTCTTAGTCTGTAATGCGTTCCATCGCTGAGTATGCAGTAACTTACGTCAAGTTTCTTTCTTACCTCTTCAACAATTCTTCTTATCTCGTCCTTGCTGTCGAAACCGTATAGAAAGACGTTGAATTCATCGCCAGACATTCTTGCAACTATTCCGCCGTGATACTGGAAGTTTTTCAGTACGTTCGCCGTAGCCGAGATATAATCATCACCAAAATCATGACCGTATGTGTCGTTGACATATTTAAGGTTATCTATATCTAGCATAATAAAAGCTGCCGTTTTAAGCTTTTTAGGTTCACGGAAAACTTTTTCTATTCTGTGATAGTATGCACGTCTGTTGAGCAGACCTGTGGTAACGTCATAGTCACGCTCATACTTTACCTTCTTCATTTCCAGAACAGACTGTGTAACGTCCTGTACAAGACCGAGTATGTTGGTGGAATCTCTTCTGAGACTCAGCCTGAACCATCTCTGCTCGCCGATATCCGTAATAAGTGAATACTGTCTTGTTACAACAGTTTCATTTGCGTCCTCGCAAGCCTTTTCAAAGAACTCAAAAATATTTGTTCCGTTCTTTATGTCTATTGCATTTATAAGCTCAGCAAACTGATCGTAAGATATCGTGCAGTCCTTATCGGGGAGCTTATCGCATTTCAGCGTTGAGATCATGCTCTCGCTTATGAAAACATTTTCCTTTGCAGTATCGTACATAAATGCGCCTATTCCTGCGACGGACATACTTATGATCTTTGAAACTCTTGAAGATTGTTCCTTGACGTTTATCTGGAGCTGTTTAATAGCGTCCGTAAGTTGGTCGATCTCCGTAATACCTGAGGTCTTGAAGTCGATGATCTCATCACTGTTTTTATTTGTGTCAAGGGTCTTGATTATTCTTGTTACCGGCGCAGTAATGTGCTTGTTAAGTATTATAGTACATATTATTGTGAACGCAGCTGAGATCACAAATGATATCATGAACATATGCACAAGGTTGCTGTATATGTTCAAGGCCTCGCTCTTTTCAGAAATGGATATTATAGCCCATTTATTGTACTTGTATGGCGAGTCGGCATTATAAATATTTATATCCTTTATAGTTCCGACAGTTTCTACTGACGAATCGTTCCCATAGTTAAAATCATATACATTCTTGCCTACGGAATCGTGATGACCTATAACAGTATCCTTTGTAACAAGCCTTTTGTATATCGCACCCGAATGGAGAACTGTCTGATAATTATCGTTATTGTCATAGTCCACACCGAGGATATAGCATGATTTTTCATTAGGCAGATCGTTGCCTGGGATATAGCTGAGTATAGTCTTTTCCATAAGACCGATACCGATAACACCGTATACTGTACCGTCATCTGCTACCAGCGGCAGAGTATAACGCATACTTTTTCTGCCCGTTTTGGATATAGAGGAAAAACCACTCCAATATCCCAGATTTTCCATATCGATCTGAGGATTTTCCCTTGCCGTTTTTATGGTCTTGTAATAAAATCCGAAGTCACCGTCTTCTCCGCCTGAAAGCTGCATATGTGCTGTCCATTCGGAATCGAGCATTATATCAAAATCCTGCGAAAGGTCGGAACTTCCTGTCTCCAGAAAAATATTTTTATTTACGCTTTCGGAAACGCTTGTTACATTCACATCTCGTATATAAGTAGTAGCAAGCACATCGGAAGAGCCTTCCGAATAAAGCGAGCCTGTGTCAAGAATAATGTATGCGTCATTAACAAGACCTCTGCGCAGAAGCGTTATAAGTGTGTCAGTGGAGTCGTTAAGTATCTCTCTGCTTATATCCTTATTTGTTGAAAGTGCTGAAAGATCAGTTCCGCTTGCTTTAAGGATCTTTTTTGTTATGCTGTTTACTTCCTTGCCCGCTTCAAAAACCAGAGGCGTTTTGTTTGCGAGAGTGTTTTCAACGTAATTCTTGCGGTTCTCTGTCTTTTCTGACATTGAGTCATAGGCATATTTTTTTATATACGAAAATTCTCCCCCGACAAACATCGTGCCAAGAAAAGCGCTGAACTGAAGTACAGAAAGAATGAGCGTAGATAAAAACAATCTCGCAAAGAAAGGATATTTTCTTTTATTTCGCTTTAAAGGGTCGTCAGATCCTTTGTGAAGTTTTTGTTTCATAACTTGCCCCTGTTTATGTAGATCAGAATTACTTTTCAATTATTTTATCAAGGTCTGTGCAGAATGAGTCATACCATTTGTCGAATGCAGCGTCATTTGTATATTCCTCAATAACAGTATCTCTGCTTTCACCGCTGCTGATCTTTTCAGTAGCCTCAGCATAAGCTTCCTGAGCAGTATCCTGAATACGGTTTTCAAGGAATGTTCTTACATCTGCTGAATTTTTAAACGGAGGCATTGTGTATAAGTTGTATTCGTTTATCTCGTCAATAGCTGTGCTTAAAGTGCTTTTGCATATGTCCGTAAGCTCTTTTCCCGACTCTGCGGAAACTTTCTCTATCTCCTCAAAATTGCAGGCATCTTTTTTAACAGGAAGATATCCTGATTCGGAAGAGAAGTTTACATTTCTTTCCTTTTCGGTGAACCATTTAAGGAATACAGCGCTTGCATATTCGCTCTTTTCGTCAGATTTAAGCACAGACATTCCTGCGCCCTGCTGTACGATATAAGGATCTGTTCCCTCAAAATTCGGTACAGGCAGCACAAGGTTATCTATCGGATATGTGTAATCATCATCTATAGTTACCTCAGTAGGGAAGTACATAGCGCCTGTTGTAGAGCAAACTAGAGCCATGATTATGCCTATCTTTGCGTCCTCACTTCTGAATCTGCCCTGAGCTGTAAAGTAGCCCTTTACATAAGGCACATAGTAATTATCCCAAAGTCTTCTGAGAGCATCTTTTTCAATATTAAGCTTAGTGTTTCCGTCCTTGTCAACAGTTACAAATTCACTTCCGAGCTGCTTTGCACCGATGCTCATATAGTTGGCTATTGAGTCACGTCCGAAAAAGGCTTTTCCGTCATTAGGGATATCGGGAGTAAGATCGTCTGTGTAATTATAGTATTTTTCAGATACGTCAACAAGTCCTTCCCATGTTTTCAGATCATCGGTAGTAACACCTGTTTCGCCTGCAAACTTCTCCCAGTCGGTATAGTTGAGCATCATTACTTCTGTACTCTTCGCCATAGGGAATATTTTCAGCGAGCCGTCGCCGGAAAATTCACCCTCAGCAATATATTCATCTATATACTCATTAAGTTCATCTTCTGTAAAATACTTGCTCATATCGGCAAGTCCGTCAAGCTGATCCACCACATAAGCAGTTTCTGCATAGGTAGCAAAAATATCGGGAGGTACATCAGCACCGCTGTCTTTCTTTACAGAGGCTACTACGCTGTCTGCAAGTTCAGAAACAGAGTTCTTTGAGTATGCCTCAACGATGATTCCCTTTTCAAGACCAACAGTGTTATTGAACTCTTCTACCGCCTCGTCAAAGCTCATTAGCTGAACACCATTGTAATAGTGCCAGATAGTTATGGTAGTAGGATCATCTTTGTTCAAAACAGAGTCATAATCCTTTTCAAAACCGCAGCTGCTGAGCATAGATGTTGAAAGCACAGCGGCAAGAGCCAAAATCGAAATTACTTTTTCCTTCATAGTTGTTTCTCCTATTATATGGATTTTTTATATTTTATCCTAATACTTCTTGTTGTGCTCCATAAGATCACTGAATAAATATGCATATCCAGCTATTTACTTTTAAAGTGATTTATTGCAATGTCACATATTAATTATACACGGTAATGCAATTCATTGCAAGTTAAATTTACGCTATTCATAATTTGTTAAATTAATATAAGCGTTTACGACATAATGTTTGCGATTACAGTGATATTGGTACAGGATAAAAAATAATAGATCTTTATAATTGCGATAAGAAAAGGCAAATGCGAAGCTGCTTTTATTAAAACAACTACGCATTTACTGATTTATATTAGGGAATATCAGGCTGTTATTTTTTAGCAACTATCTGTTATCACAATCAAAAATACATTTCTTATCTATAAAAATTCCGAACTCAGACTTCCACGTCTTGTGCAGTTCGCTGTTGTCCCAAGTTGTAAGAGATCCTTTGTCCATATCCAGAACTATCATAAGATCATATCTGTTGTCACGGGGTGTAACGTTCTCTTTGATATCAACGTTATATATCCCACTGATTTTTACAGCGTCAGCATATAAAGTGCGTACCTTTTTTACGATTTCCTGTTTGTCTGTGTTATCATTCCATTTTACTATAATGTAGTGCAGCATTTTTATCTTCCTATCTTAAATTACTTATGTTTATCAGAACAGATCAAGCATACTGTCAAGGTATATATTTTCTCTTACTTTCAGCTGATACTCAGGCTTTGTCATATAATACAGCAGAAATTCCAGTATCAAAGCGCTGCCTAGTCCTCTGCCTTCGATCTTGAAATTGGAAAATCCCATTGGCAGATAGGTATTCTGAATATCATCTATGCCGATAAATGCTGGATTAGTCATTGCCTTTGAAAACATATATCCATCGGCAGAGTCAGGAGCATTACAGCGGTGGTCGGGACAATTCTCTCCGAGATTTTTTCGGCTGACATTTTCGTAACAGCTTTTTCTGTCCTTACAGCCGAACCAGCAGCATTCGTTGCACAAAAATTCTACCTTATCTTTTTGAAATTGTGTCATTGTGTTAAGCCTGTCAAATGCCTTGTTCAAACGAAAATCAGGTACAGCGTAGAGAAAATCATCACGGCTTATTTCATTGAGAAACTGCTGAAAATCCGTAATAACCTTTGTGGTAGATGAAACAAAATATAGCTGAGGATAATTTCTTTTCAGATAGTTTAACAGCAGGTCTGAATGAATGATAACGCCATTGCGTGGCTGATCGCTTTCAGAAAACATTGCACACAGCGCATTGCATTTCTTGTCTGAAAGATGTTCCTCTCTGAGCAGGGAGTTGCTGAATGTCAGACGTGCCGAAATGTTATATTCACGCATAAGCGACAAAACTTCCTGTGGGTCATGCTCACCAAACCCGACACGTCCTCCGCCCCATATACAGTCTGCTGGAGCGCCGTATACAGAACCGATATCGCACCGATCGTAAAAGTATTCCCTATGCTCACGAAAAAGCGGCAGAAAGGCGCTGTAAAGCTCATAAAACTCAAACAGTCCCGGAAGATGATAGTATGCTTTATTCTTTTTTATTTCTGTCATATCACTAGTCACCATTTTCCGATACTGAATTATCAAATCCCCGTTAAAGGAGCAATTTTGATTTGTTACATTATACCACAAGCCGAAAATAAAGTCAAACGACAAGCAGACTATTTCAGCAGCTCTCTGACTATATCCAGAAAAGCTTTTGAACCTTTGCTGAAAATATTCCGCCTTTTCCATACAAGATTATACTGCACTTCAAGCTTAGGATAAAGCGGGCGAAAAACTACGCTGTTGTCAAGGGCAGGGGAGAGCATATCTCTTGTGGCGAGAAAATAACCTATGCCGTTTTCAACAAAGCTTGCAGGACTGCCATGTATAACGTTGTAAGTTGCTGTAACGTTCAGCTTGTCAATGTCAGTTTCCGCCCAGTCTGCAATGATCTGCTGCAAACCGATGCGGCGGTGAAGTATCAACGGCATTTTTATAAGCTGTTCCTTTCTTATTTCCGAAAACTTTGCATATTCGCTGTCGAATCTCATAAGCACTCCCCACAGTGAACCATCGGGCAGTGGGATATATTCATACTTTGAGTTGTCTATTGGTTGAAGAAGCACTGCGAAATCAAGATTTCCGTGGTCAAGCCGTTCTGTCACATCTGTTGCGTCACCGCTGAAAAACTGAAATGTAACATCGGGATAACGCTTTTGAATGTTCGCTGCCGCCTGCAAAAGCGTCTTTGGAATAGTTCCGCCAATAACGATCTCTCCTGAAACTGTTCCGCAATCTGAGGATATCTCACGTTCCGTCTTATCCACTAAAGCCACAATATCCTCCGCACGTTCCCGCAGAAGTATGCCTTCTTCCGTCAGAGTGATCTTGCGCTTGCCTCTGATAAGCAGCTTTTTACCTAGTTCGTCCTCCAGCTCCATTATCTGTTTTGATAGTGACGGCTGAGAAATGTGCAGGCTTTCCGCTGCCCTTGTTATGTTCTCTTCCTGTGCCACTGCTAAAAAGTATCTCAGTATGCGGATATCCATAAGATCTTCCTTTCGTGAATTTTTTATTTTCTCTATTATATCACATCTTATTATTCTTGTAAACTATGATAAATAATAGCTTATATGTATTTGCTATACTTAAAGAATGGGTATATAATATCATTGGGAGAGTGATGAGACTTGAAAGATACTAAAAAAGCAGCACAAATGGATATGTTGAACGGCTCTATATGGGATAAGCTAATAAGATATGCTCTGCCTGTGGCTGTAACAGGCATTTTGGAACAGCTCTTTAACGCATCTGACATTGCGGTAGTCGGCAACTTTACAGGCAAAGCAAAGACCGTCGCCGTCGCAGCGGTGGGAGCAAACAGCCCTATTGTAGGATTGATACTGAACTTTTTCATAGGCATTGCACTTGGCGCAAATGTAATAATAGCAAATGCCGTTGGAAAAGGCAATAATAAAACTATACGAAAAGCCGTACATACATCAATTATTACGGCAATAGTTGGCGGAGTTGCAGTAGCAGTGATAGGGGAGCTTTTTATCGGCAGTCTGCTTAAAATGCTCAATGTCCCATCGGACGTGTTCCCATATGCACTTTTGTACATAAGAATATATCTTCTTGGTATGCCTGTGATACTGCTTTATAATTTTGAAGCAGCCATATTCCGCAGTATAGGCGAAACAAAAACACCGCTTAAAGCTCTTGCTTTTTCGGGGGTACTTAACGTACTTCTCAATTTATTCTTTGTTATTGTGCTGAAAATGACAGTAAACGGCGTAGCCATAGCGACCGTTATATCAAATGCTGTAAGTTCCGCTATCCTATTGATTAAACTTATGAAAACAAAGAGCGTTATTAAAGTGAGCATGAAAGATATGCGCTTTGATGAAAGTGTATTTGCGAGAGTTATCCGTATAGGACTTCCAGCCGGAATACAGAGTGCGGTGTTCGCTGTGGCAAATATCGTTATCCAATTCGCAATAAACAGTCTTGGAACAGCTGTGATAGCCGCCTCAAGTGCAGCTTTCAATATTGAGATATTTGCCTATGACATTATGAATTCATTCAGTCAGGCTTGCACAACGTTCACAGGACAGAATTACGGTGCAGGAAAACTTAAAAGATGCCGAAAAGTATTGAAACTTTGCATTATAGAGGATGCCATAGCAACAGGCACAGCCATAATCCTAGTTCTTATCTCAGGCAGATTTCTGCTTTCGATATTCAACAATGATCCGCAGGTAATAGATATCGGTTATATAAGGCTCACAATGGTGTTTTTCGCATATGCATTCAGTATGCTGTATGAAAATATGTCAGGCTACCTCAGAGGTTTCGGAATTTCTCTTGTGCCTGCCATACTTACTATAATAGGTGTGTGCGGTGTAAGGATATTCTGGATATACACAGTTTTTCCTATGCACAGAACTTTTAAAGCTATTATGACAGCTTATCCTGTTAGCCTTTCCACAACTGCTGTACTTATATTTATTGCATTGATGATATTCAGACCGTCGCATAAAATTAAAATACAAAGGGAATGCAACATTGATGAATAATATAAAATGAAAAAATGATTTTGCCAAACACGCTCTATTTGACTTTACCGACTGCCATATGATATAATTAATTAAGCAGCATACACAATTACAAAAGACGATCGTATGAATATTTTATTCAGATAACTTTATATCGGAAAGTAAAAAATACAAGGAGATATGAAAATGAATATAAAAACAGTAGCTATCCTTGGTGCAGGAGCAGTTGGTTCATATATGATATGGGGACTTTCAAAACGTGAAGATATCAAGCTGGGAATTATTGCAGAGGGCGAACGTGCAGAGCGAATGAAAAAGAGCTGCATGATCAACGGCATTACATATCACCCCGAAGTATGGTCGCCGCAGGAGGCGAACGGTGTAGATCTGCTGATCGTAGCGTTAAAATATGGTGCGTTGCCCAGTGCAATGGAGAGTATAAGAAAAGCCTGTGGAGATAACACAACTGTTATGAGCCTTATGAACGGTGTAGACAGCGAAGAACTTATCTCTGCTGAGATCGGAGCTTCTCATGTGCTTCATTCGTTGATAAAGGTCGCATCTCATAAAGAGGGGAGCGGGTATTGTTTTGATCCCGAAACTACTATCGGCATTATTTTCGGAGAACTTTCCGCACCGTATCAAAGCGAGCGTGTGCAGGCGATAGAAACTCTTTTTGAAAACACCGGTCTGCATTATCGTTCAACGGAATATATCAGGGAAGAAATGTGGAGCAAGTTCCGATTGAATGTGTGCAATAACCTGCCGCAGGCAGTTCTTGGTGCAGGCGTCGGCTGTTACCGTGACAGCGTTCATATGAAAGCTATCAGTGACGGATTAAGGCGAGAGCTTGAAGCTATTGCGGCTGCAAAGAATATTGATATAAGCAAAGCAGACGAATCCTCAAGCCGTGGAAGTGCTGTTCCGCCGTCTGCAAGATATTCCACCTTGCAAGATCTGGACGCAGGCCGCCATACAGAGATAGATATGTTTTCAGGTGCGCTTATCCGTATGGGAAAAGAACTGGGGATACCTACGCCGTATAACGAGTACACTTACCACATTATAAAAGCACTGGAAGAGAAAAACGACGGAAAATTTGATTACAGTAAAAATAATGAACTGACGTGTTCAAAGTGAATGAGATATAGTACAGCCACGCTTTGACCCGACCCCAAAAAGTTAGACCAAAAATCTAACGATTTGGAGGTCGGTTTTTTATGGCAAAATACAGCTACGAAATAAAGAAAAAAGTTGTTCAAGCATATTTAAATGGTGAAGGCAGTTATGTTCATCTTGCTAAGAAATATGGTGTTAAAAGCAAGCAGCAAGTTTCAGATTGGGTGCATTCATATAACGAATTTGGCAATGAAGGATTGGTTCGTTCAAGAAAAAATAAAGAATACTCTTTTCAATTTAAACTTTCTGTGGTAGAATTGTATTTATCAAGTGAATTCTCATATCAGGAATTAGCACTTTCACAAGGCATAAATAATCCTGCTTTGATCACAAGATGGGTGAATGACTTTAGAAATGCTGGTCCTGATGCACTGAGACCTGAAAAGAAAGGTCGTAAGAAAACATTGGAAACAGATAAAAAGAACGCTGATCCTAAACAGATCGAGTATACACCTGTGGATACGAGTGCTGAACATATCAAAGAGCTTGAAGATGAATTACTTAGACTTAGAATAGAGAATGCATATTTAAAAGAATTGAGGAGACTGCGTTTAGAGGAGGAAACTCTTCGAAAAAAAAGCGAGGATCGTCTACAGTCTCCGAGGACAGTTCAAACTAAAAGATATTCTCGCTGTAGTTGGGTTTCCAAAATCTACATATATGTATTGGCAAAAGCGGTTTGATAGGGTCGATCCCAACAAAGAACTTGAGGATAAAATAACCGAGATCCGTAAGGAACATAAGGATTTCGGCTATCGCAGAGTTTGCGGCAAACTACGAAGTGAAGGGATCAAAGTCAATAAGAAACGAGTTCAAAGAATTATGCAAAAGTTAGGCTTTCAGGTTACATCATTTACCCGTAAAAGCCGCAAATACAACTCGTATAAAGGCAACGTCGGTAAAATTGCTCCTAACAGGATCAACAGACGATTTAAAACAACTGTGCCGCATCAAAAGATAACCACAGACACTACTGAACTAAAGTATTATAACATAGACAGCAAAGGCAGAATGACGATCAAGAAAGTGTATTTTGACCCGTTTCTGGATATGTTGAATAGCGAAGTTTTAAGTTACAGTATAACACGGACGCCTTCAGCTGCCGGTATATTATCTGCTCAAAAGCAAGCAATAGAAACTGTATCGTCTATAATAAATTAGACAGAAAACATTTAGCCATGGTATAATAGAAAAAAAGGAGGAAAATAAAATGGC
>NZ_CAKSNX010000017.1 GCF_934476685.1 uncultured Ruminococcus sp. | reverse complement strand
CTTTCACCTTTTGAAGCGTCACTTTTACTAAATCTCCCTTCTGAACTTTGGTGACATTTTATATTGCAATTTTCACAAAAAATCTTGACAATACTTAATGCGTGTGGTATAATATATTACTACGATTGGATAACTTTAGGATCGGAGGTGTACTTCTTTGGCGGCAGATAAGAAAAATACTAAGCAGATAGCTGACAACCGAAAGGCAAGGCATGATTATTTTGTGCTTGAAACTATCGAATGCGGCATTGAGCTTGTGGGAACGGAAGTAAAATCTATTCGTCAGGGCGGAGTAAACCTTAAGGATTCATGGTGCAGTGTTGACGACGGTGAGATGTGGGTAAAAGGTATGCACATTTCTCCATATGAGCAGGGCAATATCTTTAATCGTGATCCGAGAAGAGTCAGAAGGCTCTTGCTGCACAAAAAAGAGATAATGCGTCTTTTCGGAAAAGTACAGCAGGAAGGACTTGCGCTCATACCGCTTTCGCTCTATTTCAAGGGCAGCAGAGTGAAAATGGCGCTGGGACTTTGCAAGGGTAAAAAGCTGCATGACAAGCGTGATGATATGGCTAAAAAAGCAGCTAACCGTGAGATCGAAAGAGCCATGAAGGAAATGAACAGATGATTCTTTCCATATGGGGATGTAAAGGTTTCGACGGGGATCTTGAAGCATGATAAGCGAGTAGAGGAGCGCACACTCTTTAAACGGCGTACGTTTTAAAATTAGACGACAACGATAATTTTGAACTGGCTGCTGCCTAAGTGCAGTGCCCGTCTTACCTTTGATTACCACGACTTAGGATAAGGCGTCGACTAGTGGTGAACGTTCTCCGGCAATGGTTGTAGCCTCAGGATGTACAGCAACCTACCGAAACAGAAGGCGTGTCTGTTTGCCGTCTGCGTAGGGAAAAGGCGCAAGCCGAGATAACAGACTACACTCGTAGAAGTTCGTGTGGATGGGTTTTCGGACAGGAGTTCGACTCTCCTCATCTCCACCAAATGCGCATAAGTCGAACACCGATATTTTATTTGTTGGTGTTCGACTTTTCGGAATAATAGCAACGCTTCGTGATTGATTTCACGAGGCGTTTTTTACTTTATAACCTCTCCTGCATAGATAAGATTAGCGTTTTATATTATTAAATATGCCAAGGTGTGTATAATTACAAATAATTTGCTTTAAGTTACATTAATGCGACTTGTAGATATTGACATATATCTATTGTAATGTTATAATTCTTTTGTGAATATTTTCTATAAGAGGAGATGTATGCGTGGAACATAATACCCCACAAAAGATAAAACTTTTGAAAATATGGGAAATATTAAATGATAAGACTGATCCTCAGCATCAGATGACCACACAGCAGCTTATTAGTGAACTTGAAAAATGTGATATATCTTGTGAGCGGCGTTCAATATATCGGGATATTGAAACTTTAAGGCTTAATGGGTATGAAGTATTGAAAGGACGTTCATGGCATGATAATACATACTATGTTAAGGAACGGCGCTTTAATATTTCTGAAATAAAAATAGTTATGGATGCTGTTCAAAGTGCAGCATTCATTCCTGCAGATAAAACAGATATCCTGATAGACAAGCTTGCTAAACTCAGCAGTGAACATCAGGCTGAACTGTTGAAGCGTCATACAGTGCATTTTATAACAGCAAAACATAACAACAGTTCAATTTACGATAATGTTGAAATTATTGAAAATGCTTTGGAAAATAAGGTTAAAATAAAATTTCATTATTTTCATCTTAATGAATACGGTGAGAAAGTATATGCTCATGATAAAAAGGTTTATTACGAAGAACCTCTTGGCATGATCCTTGAAGACGGCAACTATTATTTGCTTAGCTATCGTGATGAAGATAAATATGTAAATAATGTTAAGGTGTTTAGGATCGACAGGATAGATCACATAAATGTTATTGAGGAAACTATTTGCAGCGACGCTTTAAATTTATGGGAACAAATTAATAACTACCGTATTCAGGCTTTTAAGATGTACGGAGGAGATAAGCGGAAAGTTACTTTTCAGTTTTCAGCAGATCTTATGGAAGTGATCTATGATAAATTTGGTCACAATGTGCGTATACGCCGCAGCGGAGATATGTGCAGGGCAACCGTACTTGTTCAGGTAAGTCCAACGCTTTGGGGTTGGATGCTTCAATTCCCAACAAAGATGAAAATATATGAGCCGAAAGATCTGAAACATCAATATGATGAATGGGTAAGATCAGCACTATAACATCATAAAACAAAAAGATCCTTGTCAAAGACAAGGATCGGATTCACACACTGTGACGAATGGCAGAAAGCCAAACGATTTCATAAAATTTTATTTGAACTCGTAGTGTAATTTTATAGGGTAGTAACTCCTATGACAATATACTAACACATTAAAGGAGGTTTGTCAAGTGTTTGACGGAAAAATTTTTTGGGGATTAGATATAGGTACTGATTCCGTGGGCTGGGCTGTAACAAACGGAGAGTATAAACTTATAAGATATAATAAAAACCTTATGTTGGGTGTGCATCTTTTTGATGAGGCAAAACAATCGGCTGAGCGAAGAACGTTCCGTACAGCAAGGCGCAGGCTTAACCGCCGTCAGCAGAGAATATGCCTGCTTCAGGAGTTTTTTGCAAAGTCAATATGCGAAAAGGATGAAAAATTTTTTCGTAGACTGAAAGAAAGCGCTTTGCTTCCTGAGGATTCAGAACATAGAGCAAGCAGCATTTTCTTTGATGATCCTGATTATACAGATAAGGATTATTTTAAAAATTATCCTACTATACATCACCTTATCTGTGAACTTATGGAGAGTAAAGAGCCACATGATGTAAGACTTGTGTATCTGGCTTGTGCATATCTGCTTGTTCACAGAGGCCATTTTTTGCTGCCGGTTTCAGTGGACAGCATTGAAAAGATAACTGAGTTCAAACCGCTATACGATAATTTCTACACAGCTCTTGAAGAACTGTGCGGAAACCTTCCATTTGATAAATCAGCAGACGAAACGGCGAAAATACTGAAAAACAAGTATGTAAACGTTAAGAAAAAAGAATTGAGAACCATTTTTGGTGTAAATTCAAAGAAAGAAGACAATGAGTTGCTTAGCTTTGCTCTGCTTGCAGATCTTTTAAGCGGTAGTTCGGTTAAGTTGTCTAAGCTGTTTCAAAGAGATGAGTACAAAGAACTTGAAAAGGACTCTGTATGTTTGAAAAATGCTGACTTTGATGAAACGCTTGAAAGCCTTGAAGGACAGGTAGATGAAACACATTATTCAGTTCTTTTGAGTGTAAAGGCACTTTATGACTGGTCACTTATGGTGGATATCCTTGACGGTAAAACTTATATTTCAGAGGCTAAAGTCAAGATATTTGAAGAGCATAAAGATGATTTGAGAAAACTAAAAAATATATTCAAGTCATATCTGACGAATAAAGAATATAAGGAAATGTTTAAAGATATTGGCGATAAGCCTAACTATGTTAGATATGTTTACAATGCATCATCAGATAAGCCAAGAGATAAATATGATAAAAAGTGTTATCAAGAGGATTTCTGCAAATTTGTAAAAAAGTATCTTGATAAGATAAATGTAGAAGATGGGGACAAGCCTTGTCTTGAGGAACTGCTTGATAAATGTAAGCGAAATGTATTATGTCCAAAACAGGTC
The DNA here is from genome assembly GCF_934476685.1 of uncultured Ruminococcus sp. Taxonomy (GTDB): domain Bacteria; phylum Bacillota; class Clostridia; order Oscillospirales; family Ruminococcaceae; genus Hominimerdicola. Next base: position 21,961 of record NZ_CAKSNX010000017.1, on the reverse strand, counting down.
ACATCTGACAACCGTGTTATACCATATCAGCTTTATTATACTGAACTCAAGAAAATACTTGAAAATGCATCTGCGTATCTGTCGTTCCTTAATGAGCGTGATGAGTATGGTACAACAGTTGACAAAATACTGTCGATCATGAAATTCAGAATACCTTATTACGTAGGTCCTCTGGTTTCTGCTGAGAAAAATAAAAATGCATGGCTTGAACGCAAGGCAGGTATGGAAGGCCAGATAACACCATGGAATTTTGAAAAAATGGTCGATGAGGATAAGTGTGAAAGTGAATTTATTAATAGAATGACTTGTAAATGCACTTATGCGGCAGGTCAGGATGTGCTGCCGAAATATTCGCTGCTTTATTGTAAATTCAATGTACTTAATGAGATAAATAATATTAAAGTAAATGGTAATGATATTTCAGTTAAGGCAAAACAGGAAATTTATTCGGAAAAGTTTTTAAATTCAAGATCCAAAGTTACTAAAAAGGCAATAAAAGATTTTCTGATATCAAAAGGATATGCTGAGAAAGATGATGAGATAACCGGCGTTGATGACATACTTAAATCATCGTTAAAGTCACAGCGTGATTTTAGATGTCTTTTGGAAAATGGCATAATCAATGAAGCTGAAGCAGAGGCTATTATTGAAAGAATAACTGTTTCAAATGATAAAATTCGTCTGAAAAAATGGCTGAAAGAGCAGTATCCACAGCTGCCCGATGATGACATAATATACATATTAAAGCTGAAATATAATGATTATGGCAGGCTGTCAAGATATTTCCTAGAAGAAATATTGTCTGTAAATACAAAAACAGGAGAGATAGAAAATGATAAGAATATCATCACTATGCTGTGGGAAACAAATGATAATCTTATGCAGATCTTAAGTTCAAAGTATCACTATGCAGAATGTCTTGAACAAAGAAACAGGGAATTTTATGACCTTCCTGAAAATCATAAAACGATCAGTGAAAGACTAAAGGATATGTATATTCCGACATCTGTCAGACGTGCTGTTTCAAGAACATTGGATATAGTAAAGGAACTTAGAAAGATACAAGGTAAAGATCCTGATAAAATATTTATAGAAATGGCAAGAGGCACCGGTGATACTCCAAAAGGAAAGCGGACAGAATCAAGAAGAGATAAGATACTGAAATATTGGAATGAGCTCAGTGATAAAGATATCGCCGAACTGCACGTTAATATGAATGGCCTTAGGGAAAAGCTTGACTCTGTTGATGATGGCAGACTCAGAAGTGAGAAATACTTTTTGTATTTTATGCAGCTTAGCAAATGTATGTATACAGGAAAGTCCATACCATTTGAAGAGATCGAGAGCAACTCTAAATGGAATATCGATCATATATGGCCTCAGGCAAAAATAAAAGATGACAGCTTGGATAACAAGGTTCTTGTCGATACAAATGAAAATGGCAAAAAGGGTGACAGCTATCCTATAAATCAGACTATACGTCGTGAAATGGCAGGATTCTGGCTTCAGTTACATAAAAAAGGATTGATAAGTGATAAAAAATATCAGCGTTTGATGAGAAATAAAAAGTTTACAAATGAGGAACTCTCGGATTTCATTTCCCGTCAGCTTGTTGAAACAAGACAGTCCACAAAGGCTGTGGCAGAATTGTTGAAAGAGTATTTCCCAAATACAGATATTGTTTATGTAAAGGCTAACTTGGCATCTGAATTCAGACAGGAAATGGATATGATAAAATGCCGTGAGATAAATGATCTTCACCATGCAAAAGATGCATATCTAAATATCGTGCTTGGAAATGTGTATGATACGAGGTTTACAAAAAATCCTCTTAATTTTGTACAGCACAACAACGAATATTCTTTGAAGATGTATAAAAAGAATTTAAACGGTCAGGAATCAGGACTTATGACTAGAGTAGTTGAGCGTAACGGCGAAGTTGCATGGGATCCAAAAACTTCGTTTGCAATTGTTAGAAAAATGATGTCGAAAAACAGCATAAGGTATGTGAGGTATGCATATAAGCGTAAAGGCGGATTATTTAATCAGCAGCCTGAACGTAAAAAAGATGGTCTTGTTCCTAGAAAAACTGGTCTTGATACAGCAAAATATGGAGGATATAATAATACAGCTGCATCACATTTTGCGGTAGTAAAGTGTAAAGAAAAATATATTGTGATAATTCCTGTTGAAGTTATGTGCTGCATAAGATTTTCCAATGATATTGAGTTTGCCAAGGAATATGCAGCGAAACAGTTGAGTGAAATACTATCAGAATCAATAATAAAAAGTGAAGTTGAATTCCCATTTGGTAATAGAATAATAAAGATAAATACTTTACTTGAAATTGATGGCTTCAGATGTAATATTGTACAAAAATCAAATAAAGGCAGAACACTTGTACTGACTTCAGCTTGTTCATTGATATTAGATAAGGGTATGGAATGTTATATTAAAAAGATAACTTCTTATGTTAATAAAAAATCAGCTGATAATAAACTTGTGCTTAATTCATACTCGGGAATTACCAGTGATAAAAATATAATAGCTTTTGATACACTTGTGAGAAAAATGCTGTCTTCGCCGTTTGATGTATTTTTAAGAAAGTTGGGAACTAAAATAGAAAATAAAAGAGATCAATTTATAGAATTAGATACAGAAAAACAGGTCATTGCACTATCAAATATTCTTATGATTATGAAAACCGGACGTTCCACAGGGTGTAATCTAGATACAATAAAAGAGAGTAAACAGGCAGGCGTTATAACTCTTAATTCAAATATTTCAAAAATAAAAGATAAAAAATCTATTCGCATTATCGACCAGTCACCGACAGGACTTATTGAACATAAGTCGCCAAATTTGCTTGAACTATGAGTTGGAGAACAGTTGTTATTTCAAAACGTGCAAAGCTGGATATGAGAACAGGCTATCTCGTAATGAGGAGCGAGGATGAGATAAAAAAGGTCAATCTCGATGAAATATCAATCCTCATTATCGAGAATAGTGCGGTTTCCATTACTGGCTGTCTTATTGCTGCTTTGTCAGAAAAAAAGATAAAAGTTATTTTCTGCGATGAAAAACGAAACCCCTCCTGTGAACTTGTATCATATTATGGCAGCTACGATACATCGGCGAAAATCAAACGTCAGATTCAGTGGAGTGATGACATTAAAGCTTGTGTATGGACTGAGATAGTGGCAGAAAAGATACGCAGACAAGCAGATCTTCTTGAAGAAGCAGAGAAGAATTCTGAATCACAGATGCTTAAAGGCTATATAGAAGAATTGGAACTTGGAGATGTAACCAACAGAGAAGGTCATGCAGCAAAAGTTTATTTCAATGCTTTGTTCGGAAAAGATTTTACAAGAAGCCGTGATTGTGTTACAAATGCTGCACTTAATTATGGTTACAGCCTTATATTATCCTGTGTGAGCAGGGAAATTACGGCACATGGCTATATAACACAGCTGGGATTATTTCATAGCAATATGTTTAATCATTTTAATCTTTCATGTGATCTAATGGAACCCTTTCGGGTAATAGTTGACCGATGGGTGTATAAAAATTCTCCGGTGAAATTTGATAAAGAGGAAAAACATAATATTGCAGGAATACTTAATACAACGGTGATGATAAATAATACTGAGCAATATCTTGTAAATGCAATCAGGGTATATTGCAGAAGCATTTTTGAAGCACTGAATGATAGTGATGTTTCAAAGATACTGTTTTATTCATTGAAAGGATGAATGATGAGTTATAGATTTATGAGGATATTTGTATTTTTTGATCTTCCTATTGCCACTCTTGAAAACAGAAGAAATTATAATCGATTCAGAAAGTTTCTTATTAATAATGGTTTTATTATGATGCAGGAGTCAGTGTATTGTAAAATGGTAATAAACCAGACTGCAGCTAACACAGTTATGAGCAGTATAAAAAGTAATAAACCGCCGGAGGGACTTGTTCAGGTACTTAATGTTACTGAAAAACAGTTTGAAAAAATGGAGTTTATAACAGGAAGTTTTACAAGCGACATAATCGACAGTGATGAAAGGTTGGTGATATTATGACAATAGCATATCCAAAGACAGGACTTTTCTGTGAATTAGAAGAAGATAAAGTATTGAATCTGATAATTGAAAATCAGTATATTTTTAGCAGTGTTATCAGCGATATTCATTATCAGCTTAATGGCGAAAACGGAGATCTTGTTCTTGCAGAGAATTTTCACCCATTGGATATGCGTAAGAATGCCGAATTGATAACACAGATAATACCTTTTGAAATAAATCAGCGTGAACTGATAAATAAACTATATACTGAACTAAAGAATGTATCAGTAAATGAAAATAATTATCAGTTCACGCAGCAGCTTATGACAAATGTATCTGCGTATATCTATACTCTTTCAGATGAAATCGACAATGAACTGACCATAGAAACTCCGCAGGATATAAGCGGAATCTTAAAAGCATTTGGTGTTAGTTTTACTGAAAATGATCTGAAACTTCATGAAAGAATAATAGAGTATATGACCGCGGTAAATAAATTTAAAGGTGAAAGAGTATTCTTTTTTGTCAATCTGCGCAGTTATCTTACAGACGAACAAACACAGCTTTTGTATCAAAACATATTGCTGAAGAAAATGACAGCAGTATGTATTGAAAATGTAGAGCATACACATCTAAAAACGTCAAAAACAATAATTATTGATAAAGATATGTGTGTTATATAGTTGTTTGTTGACATTCGTTATTTATATGTTATAATAAAAATATAACCTTATATAAATTGCACTGATGAGTAGTGTCATTATTTCAAATTTGAGGTTTGAGAGTAGTGTAATTTTATAGGGTAGTAAAACATAGTCATTAGGTGATAGTATGCTTGAAACGTTTGAGAGTAGTGTAATTTTATAGGGTAGTAAAACTAATGGTGTACTTACTTTGTGACTTATCAGTTTGAGAGTAGTGTAATTTTATAGGGTAGTAAAACTGTCGCAATGAATGATAATAAAAATCAACAGTTTGAGAGTAGTGTAATTTTATAGGGTAGTAAAACTTGCTCTTATATCAGAGCTGCCGAACGAAGGTTTGAGAGTAGTGTAATTTTATAGGGTAGTAAAACTGGAAGAGTATATAATAGTGTAACCCAGTTAGTTTGAGAGTAGTGTAATTTTATAGGGTAGTAAAACCGAGGGGTACTATATCATCAATGACAATGATGTTTGAGAGTAGTGTAATTTTATAGGGTAGTAAAACAAGGCGGTTAAAGATATGGCTTTTTCTATGGTTTGAGAGTAGTGTAATTTTATAGGGTAATAAAACTATTTAAGCAATATCCAAAGGCACTTTATGGTATGATCGTATGATATCTTACACGTTTGTTACATATTTTTGTTACATATATGCCACGAAATATGACATGAAAAAGCGTTTTCAAATGCAAATATTTTTATCTAAAGACTAACCTGATTTCTAAACTCTGAATGAATATAATTTGCTTATGTATTGTGTTGAGGAAGTACGGTATGCCTTTTATAATTTATTTACGGATTTAATGGTATATTGCCAATCAGGTTTATCTGGATCAGTGCTTTTGTTATATAACAACAAAGGAACGACTCTATATTTTCTGCCTTTGTATCCTTGTTTCTTATGAAGAATTATATCATTGTGTGCGGTCAACCATGTAACGTATTTTTCATTAAAACAGTGAGAGTAGTCAGGTTTTGTTATACGAGGGAATAACTCGCAGTCAATGAAATCAAAGTTCCATTGACCATTTTCGTTTTTACAAGCCGACTTATTGGTAATATCGATCCAAAAACCTGTTGTATCAATAGACCGACAAACATCTCTGATGATGAATACCGCTGCTGATTCACCTGCTGCAACATAAGCTATATACATACTGTTATACTTTATTTTCTTTTTCTTGCTCATAGTAATATCATTCCTTTCCATTAAGCCAATCCAACAATTTAATGCCGAGGTCAGTTATACTTAAATAAACTTTTTCAGTTTGATCTTCAGCTTTTTCAATTCTTATTTTCATAACATCTCTGATATATATACTGTTCATAGCACATCTGTTTTTGTACATACAGCGCATAGGTTTGTCAGTAGTGCTAATGACAACGTTCAAATTAAATTGATTGTCAAATCCTAGTTTATCACATATAACATTATCAAAACATATTGGCTTTCCCTTACACGGACACAAACAGGTCAAACTTTTGGGAAAATCATCAGGCAGACCATATGGTTTTTTACTGTCAGATATCAGCAGTTCTTTTTCCTTCAAAAAAGGCAATACCATTTTGGAAACAGCCATATTAACAGGAAAATGCAATGCTTTTTCTTCAAGTTCAACGCTATAATTTTCATCGCTCATATATGATAACGGTTTATATCCATTATCAATAAAATCACAGATCCACTCTTTATTAAGATAACATAAATCAAATTTTGAATCCGGGTGTTGCGTTAAGTATTTCAGTAAGAACTCAGGTTTAACATACTCAAAAATTTTTTGAAGTCCAGCTGCTTCATTTATAAAGTTAATACTGCCTGCTTTCGATACGAAATCATACGGCACTATTTTCAGATCTTCTCTTAACGTTGATGTGGTAAGAAACCCGTCCTGTAAATATTCTGCGTCATAAACATACAGAATTCCAAACAATTCCTGCTGGTAACTATCTAAATAAAGCTGCTTGGCTATTTCATTTTTTTCTTCATCAAATAAGAAGTCAGGCCAGTTATATTTTCTGTTATTGTCTAGCTCTCTTACAATTTCTTTGATTATTACAGCTTCAGGTATCATCAGATAATGAGATAGATCGGGGATATGTTTCATTTCGATCGATGTTTTCCCATACTCCCAGTTTTGAACAGTCTGCTTTGAAACATTTATTTTTTCAGCGAGTTTTTCCTGTGACAGATTTACATTTTTTCTTGCGCATTTTATAAAATTACCTAAAGTATTCATGTTCGATCAACTCCCAACGGTATTATAGCAAATATTGCAATGCAATTCAACCAATCAGAAATATATTTTTGACCAAATTTAACTTGGTTATTTTAAAGAGTGCCTGCTGTTATAAAAAATATCTCATCTCACAAAGTAAAGAATTGACATAAACATAAAATCATGATATAATGTCTACGCTTTAGAAGATATTTGATATATAAATTTTATCCGAAAGGTCGTTACATATGAAATATACCGTAATAGATATCACCGAGGAAGATTATGGCTGTGAGGGTGTTCCTGAGGACAGCGAGATGATGTGTGATGTGCTGCTGAAAGATGAAAATGATGATACAAAATGTGTTAAATATGCAGACAGGTATCTCAGAGATAACGATATTGACGTTGGCAGCATGATAGAGCTTTGATCTGTGTATAGTAATATAGTACAAAATCTGTTGGTTAATTAATCGATTGATTAATTTATCTCTACATTTATAAATTAAATTACCTGAAATAACTTGTAAAAATTAATTCTGAATGTTATAATGTATGACATAAGTTATAACGTATAACTTTCACTATGGGATTATAAATATGAAGACAAGGAAAGCAGGTAGAAAAATGAAACTGAAAGAATTTTCCGCAAAAATTACAGCACTTGTAATGTGCGGCTGTATTGCTTGTTCTATGACAGCGTGTTCACAGTCGGGAAATACAGAAAGCGGCTCGGAAAACAGTAAAAGCTCAGCTTCATCACAGGCTGGAGAAGAAGACAGCAAATCTGATGAGTCTGAACTTACAAAAGTGCCTGAGTATGAGATAATGGACGGGGATTTCAAACTTATAAAATCTCACTACGCTGAGGAAAGTGATACTGTCAGCGGGTGTATCCATTATGGAAAATATTATTGCTTTGACGATTACAAGGTGTTTTATGAGGATTCAAGAGATGTCTTTTCGTCTTTTGATAATTTTACGTTTAATGCTGCTAATTTTGATGATGGTTCAATGGGTACTACAAATACTCCTGAAAATGATAAAAACATTATGTATCTGCGTTCGGGCAGTAGTCATGCGATCGAACTTGATGATACAGGTGATGTTTTTCAGGCTTTTATGGCAGGCAATGGCACAGATATGATATGCCTTGCACAGTCGAGGATAAGAGCCATAAATACTGATGACGGCTCGGTAACATGGGAGGCAAAAGCTCCTGAGGGAATGTGTTTTGACGATGATTATACTTATGATTACGAGCGTAACTCAAAGCTTGTTATCCATACAGCAGGCGACGACGTGAAGAGCTTTTTTACGGTTATAAATTTGCAGGACGGAAGTTCGGAAAAGCTTACTGCGTCGGGAATGATATCAGATGAAAATGGTGTAGAAACGCCGTCCGTAGAAAATGCCTCAGATGTTTTTTACAATGTTATAGTTTGCGGCGACAAGTATCTTTGCAAAACAAATCTTAAAGGCTTGCTGGGTACAGATGTATACATAGTCGTTGACGAAAATGGCGAGATAGTATTCTCTTCGGCAATGTCCAATGAACGTTTCAGCGTTTCAGAAGATAAGATATGGATAGATGATGCAGCTTATACATATGACGGAAAATTTATGTTCAAGCTGTTCGGTTCAAATAATGATGAATTTTATGATGACGGAGATTCACCAAACAGCTGCCGTATATGGCTGGTCTATAACAACGATCTGACATATGACAGTGATTATGTTGCTGACAGCGGATATTCATATAACACAGCTTATACCCCCTATGTGGCAGGTACTGTTACACAGAACGTGAACGGTTTAGCTGTCGGTTATTATAATGATGAAACTTTTCTCAATGGTTCTGGCTATATAATGAATGTAAAGACAGGAGAAAAGCTGGAGAATGCTCAGGTGTATACCAAGTATACAGGCAGCAAGGGCATTGCCTGCGATGATTATGCATATATAATCAAGGATAAAAAGCAGTATATCTCAAGCAGTGATTTTGAGCTTTTTGATATTCCTGACGGAGCTGCAGTTTATGATTTTGACAATAAGACAGACAGTGAATATTTTGCATATGTTTCTTCTGATGAGAAACTTCATTATGTAAATAAGTCCACAAAGGAAGAGAAAACGGTAGACGCTAAGGGTACATCAGACGAATCGAGAAAGAAATCAACAGTTATGATAAACGGTGATTTTATCCTCTATACCTGTAATGATAATACAGAACTTCATGCTTTGAACACCAAAACCGATGAGGACAGCGTAGTATTTACCGCAAAGGAAGACCAGTTCGTAAAATTCTCTGAGGAGAAAAAAGAGAACAACTGGTTCATTATCGGCAATGTTTCGGGCGATGATGTGACTTATAATTATGCAGTGCTGAAATGACCTCTGCTTTGCAGGCAAGACGCAAACTTGACAATTTCGGATTTTTCTGTTATAATTTTCAACAACATATACCCCTATTAGTACAGAAAAGGAGAAGTATCAAATGAAACAATGTATGGATGCTGATAACCTGCACAGAAGACTTAAAAAGATCATCGGACAGGTCAATGCTATTGACAGAATGATAGATGAAGATGTGCCTTGTGAAGATGTTTTATCTCAGATAAATGCGGCTAAGTCTGCTCTTAATAAGGCAGGGCAGATCGTTCTTGAAGGTCATATCAATCATTGCATAAAGGACGCTGTTGAACGTGGCGACAGCGAGGAAATAAAGAATTTTACAAAAGCTATTGAGAGATTTGCAAATATGCAGTAAAAAGCTTTTTATAAGTATTTTTGAATCAGTCGGATAAATTTCGGCTGATTTTTTTGTTGCCTTTCTTTGTTTTTTATTTTTTTACCCTCTTGACAACCTATACCCCCTATGGTATAATACAAGCATACTACATATACCCCTATATGTATATTTAATACAGGAGGAATGAAAAATGAAGAAACTCATGGGGAAACTTGAGGAACTTCTTGAGATCGGCGGTACAAAGAAAGACATTGCCTTTCTTGTCATTTCGGGAATTTCCCTTATTATCAGCTTGGCTGTACCAAAGGATATCCTGCCATTCGATATTGCGTGGACGGCGATAATACTTTGCGGTCTGCCGATAGTTCTCGAAGCGGTCATAGGTCTTGTGACAGAGTTCGATATAAAAGCCGATGTGCTTGTGTCACTTGCGCTCATAGCGTCGGTATGCATTGGTGAAGATTTCGCCGCCGGCGAGGTCGCATTCATCATGCAGCTTGGCGGACTGCTGGAGGATCTTACGGTAGCAAAGGCAAGAGCGGGCATAGAAAAGCTTGTGCATCTTACCCCTCAGACAGCGAGAATAATTGTTGACGGAACTGAAAAGATAGTGCCTGCGGAACAGGTTAAAATAGGCGATGTTCTCCGTGTGCTGCCCGGTGAAACGATAGCCGTTGACGGCATTATCATAAGCGGTGAAACCAGCGTCAATCAAGCTGTTATGACGGGCGAGTCACTGCCTGTTGATAAAGGCGCAGGAGATGAGGTATCATCGGGTACTGTAAATCAGTTCGGCGCTTTTGAAATGAGAGCCACAAAAGTCGGCGAGGACTCTTCCATTCAGCGTATGATTAAGCTTGTTCAGTCTGCTGACGCAGGCAAAGCAAAGATAGTTGGACTTGCAGACAGGTGGGCAACGTGGATAGTTGTTATAGCCTTGACCGCCGCCGCTCTAACATGGGCAATTTCGGGAGAGATAATCAGAGCGGTAACTATACTCGTTGTTTTCTGTCCATGTTCACTTGTGCTTGCCACACCTACTGCTATTATGGCAGGTATCGGAAATGTTACAAAGCACGGATTTCTTGTCCGTGAGGGTGACGCACTTGAAAGACTTGCAAAGGTCAATAAGATATGTTTCGATAAAACAGGAACACTTACATACGGAAAACCTGAAGTCACGGATATCCTGCCTGTGGGTATGAGCAAAGACGAGTTGTTTTCATTGACCGCCGCAGCTGAAAGCTATTCAGAACATCCTTTGGGAAAAGCTGTTGTAAGATGTGCAAAGGCGGCAGATATCAGCATACCTGAGTGTGAGGATTTCAGTATGCATACAGGAAAAGGCGTTTCTGCAAAGGTAAATGGAAAAAGCGTGATTTCGGGCAATCTGAAATTCCTAAGAGAAAACGGAGCAGATGTTTCGGCAGAAATAGGTGAAAAAGCGCAGAAGTTCATTTCAAATGGTTGCACCGTGATCTATACAGCAATAGACGGCGTATCAGCAGGTTTTCTTGTACTTTCTGATACAGTAAGAGAAGAAAGCAGAGCAATGATAGCAAACCTAAAATCTATCGGAGTCGAACCTGTCCTGCTTACTGGCGACAATGAAAATTCCGCAAAGACCATTGCCGACCAGCTGGGCATAAGCGAGGTAAAGGCGAACTGTCTGCCTGAGGATAAGCTGAACACCATATCAGCACTTCAGAAAAACGGTTCAGCCGCTATGATAGGCGACGGCATAAACGACGCTCCTGCGCTGAAAAAATCTGATGTTGGCATAGCAATGGGCGGAGTGGGAAGCGACATTGCAGTTGACGCAGCAGACATTGCCCTTGTTGATGATGAGGTAAAGGAACTTCCGCACCTTATAGCAATTTCAAAACGAATGATGACTACAATAAAAATAAATCTGACGTTCTCTATGCTGCTAAACTTCGTTGCGATAATCTTTGCAATAACGGCAGTTCTGAACCCTGTCATAGGCGCATTGGTACACAACTGCGGTTCAGTTATGGTCATCATTAATTCAGCATTACTTTTAAAATGGAGGTCAAAAAAATGGTAGTAGGTATTTTAGGAATAATAATCGGCGTTCTGGTATTGGGTGCAGGAATTTACTATCTTGCCACAGATAAGGAAAATGACTCAAAGAAGATATACGGCACAATATCCTGTGTCGGCGCAGCGGTAGCGGTTATCTCTGTGATAATTCTGATATCAGCTTTGAAATAAGTTTTGAAGTTTTGGCACACAGCGAATTTTTACCGCTGTGTGCTTTTTGATATTATTCTGTTTATCCTGTTGACAAAAATTCTGCCCGATGCTATAATAATGTTTGTTCGGAACGTGGAAAGCGTTCCATATTTAATGGATATAAGTTAGATTAAACTAACTGGGTAACAAGCTTTAATTTTGCAAAGCGGGGATCGAAAATGGATAAATCGGAAAATATCGTTTATATGAGGGTGCTTATCGCCTTTGATAACGGGGAGGAGGAAGCACCCAGCGTGACAAAGATCGCTCAGCAGCTTGGCGTGACAAAATATGTTGTCAGCAGGGCGGTGAGCAGGTTTGCCGAGATCGGCTATATCAACCGAGAAAATGTCAGACGGCCATTCCTTACAGGGGACGGCAGACGTGCTGTGAAAAATTATAAGGAGAAAATCGAAATTGCGAGATATGTCTATCTTATGACAGGCAGGGAGGTTTCCGAAGATGTTGTTTTCAAGGCTGCCATGAGTTACGATGACGAAGATCCTGTTTATAAAAGCTTTAAATCGAGCTATGAGCTGTACAAAATAATCAGTATGTTCAAAGGCAGCGGCGGATTTTCGGGCAGGGATTTTAGCATTAAGGTCGGCAACGCAAGGATAAGGGCGGACTTTAAAATGACAAAAGTCGGCGATATAAAGAACTGTCAGAGCATAAGGGACACCATTTCAATGGCGCAGAACGGCTTTGAAAAGCCATGCGAGATAGTTGTTATAAACGGCGAGGGCAGCCTTCTTCTCAGACCTGTGGAGATGAAACATCTGTCAATGCTTGACAAAACAGAGAAAAAAGGTCATGCTGTGAATCTGTGCTATTTTAAGGACAACAGGTTCAAAAATGCAGATTTTGACGGAGAATGTTATTATATCCCACTGAGCTGTGTGCAGTTTACCTGCAAGGATAACGGCATAAGGAGCGAGATAAATGGAGAAATTTTGCTCCGGATGATGTGTTCTGCGGGAAAAATCCATATGCCTGTCAGCGTTGCGATGATGAATGTGACCATAAGTAACAATGCATTGATTTAAAAATGTCGGAATTTTGTGCAAAACGCAGAAATTGAATTTGCTTGTTGCAGGCAGCGCAACAACACTTTTTAAAAGCCGCTGATTTAACAGATTAGAAATTAAATATTAACTAAAAATCCGCAAAATCCTGTATTTTGCGGATTTTTGTTGCGGTATGCGAAACTTAAATTTTTTAAGGGCGATTTTTTTGCGAAAATTTATTGACTTTTCCTACTGGAACAGTTATAATTTCTTTTGGTTAGAGATTACTAACCGATTTTTTAGTGCATTGGTTAGTCAAAGCAAACTTGCTGTATGAGGCTACATTTTTAGAAGAAGGAAAATTTATGAATTGTAATTCAAAGAAGATCGCAGCTGCTTGCCTTGCGCTGACAATGGCGGCAAGCGTTGGTGCAGCAAATGCGGCAGGATTTCTGCCAACAGTAAGCACAGTAACAGCTTCTGCTGAAAATTCGGATAAGCTCGCTGACGGAGAGTATTATGTGAGTGTTACACAGTATAATGACGTTAAAAAGACGGTCAAAGCGAATAATCCTATTTTTGTTTCAAGAGCTAAGCTCAAAGTTGAAAATGGTAAATATAGAATAACTATTGATTGTGATCTTTCTAGCTATAAGGGTGACGATTTTACACCTTTTTTGCAGAAAGAATTACAGATGATAAGATAAGTTCGGTTACCTCTACTAATTTGGGCTATGCTTTGGGTTTGCTCCCCGAAGATTTTGATCTTGAAAACAGCCTATTTAACGATAAACAGATCACTCACGATTATGACGATTTGTTTGAGAAAATCGATGTAGAAAAGACAGGCGTTAAGAAACTAGCTTTTTCATTTGATGTAAATGCTGATACATATACTGTTTATCTTAATTCTCTTTTATATAAAAAAGATGGTGAAACAGAAAGCGGTATTGGTGTTAATGGCGTTCTTGATCTTGATCTTGATCATGCTTATTAGTTACCTGAAAATCTTTTCAGCGACTTTGATCAGGAAGTTTCCTATAACTATGAGGAACTGTTGACTGGCGGTGGTTATTTTATAAAAGGTTTGAAGAAAACAACGGCTCATGCTAAGGCGAAAGACGGAAAGCTGTATGTTACATATTACTTTGATTGTGACGCTGCTAAGAACCAAAGCAATGATAAATTGATTGGTATAAGACTTCTTGACAAAGACGGAAACGCTATTAACATAAGTGACGATAAGACGTTTACCGTAGTCTAAGATTCTATTGATGAGGTGATTAATGGTAGTTCCATTACTGCTGAATTAAACGTTTATAAACGTAAGAAAGTTGATGGAGAGTGGAAATATGTACCTTCCATTTCAAATTTGAATGAACTATTCAAACTTGATTTTGCTGTTTCTCCCGTGACACTTACTGATCCTACAACAGGCGTTTCTATTCTTACAACAACTAAGTATGTTTCAAAAAATGCTGCTCTTATGTCAACTGAAATTGCAGAGGACAGCGACGCTTATAAGTCAATGCTTTCTCATTGTGAGAACATTTATAATACAATGTCTTACAGACAGTATTATGTAGTTGATAATGGTCAGCTTGTTACTGATCTTGGAACTCTTGTTATGGAATTTCCTGTTACTGAGACGATGAACAAGCGTGGTCTTGGAATATTCCGCACTAAGTATATACCAGATTATGATGCTTGGGATTGGCAAATGTTTGGAGCAGAAGATACAACAGGATATAACGGATATATCGTTGGTGACAAATATATGTTTATTGGCAAGCTTTCACTTGAAGATTGTATCGGTTTCTATGACAGCAAAAGCGCAGATACAACAGGCGAAACACTTGAGGACGGAACATACGAAGTTCCAATCGCAATATTCAATGTTTCCAGCCCTTCATCAACTTCAATGGCACAAAGCTGCGTAGGTTCAACTGCAAAGCTGGTAGTTAAAAACGGCAAGAAACGTCTTGAACTTAACTTTAATCCTGTTGTGGAAAACGACCTTTTTGGTTATGTTATTCAGATGTGGAATCAAGTAAACGGCGATTGGAGAGAAGTAAACTACACCTCATATTACAAGAATGAGGACGGTTCTTATTTTACTGATGAACTCAATCAAGGTACAAATAACTACTATCCAAAGACAGCTTATATTGAGCTTCCAAACGATGCAGGACAGTTCAAAGCTAAGTTCAGAGTTTCCGCAATGGACGCTATCATGGGCAACACAGGCGATGCCACAAGAAATGGTATCTTCACAATTTACTATGACGAGGCAAAGAAGATATCCGACGAAACTCCTGATCCTGATCCGATAGAAGATCCTGATTTCGAGCCTGCTGATATGACCAAGCTGGAGGCACTTGTTGCTCAGGCTGAGGGATTCAATGAAGATGATTACACAACTTCCACATTCACAACTATGAAGAATGCCCTTGCAAGCGCAAGAACTGTTCTTGCCAACAGCAGAGCAACTCAGGAAGAGGTTGACAGCGCAGTAAGCGAACTCCAGTCAACTATTGACGCTCTTGAAAAGAAACAGTCAGAGCCTGAACTCGATATAAATAACCTCCCTGACGGCAAATATCAGCTTTACGCTCAGATGATAAAGACCGACAGAGAAAGCTTCTCAATGTCCAACGAGGGTATCAACCACACTGTTCAGCTTGAAGTCGTAAACGGCGAATATTATATAACTGTCCAGTTTAAGGGACTTGCGATCTACAATCAGTTCGGCTATCTCCAGAACCTTTATTACTATGACAAGGGTTATACATACAACGAGTACGGCATACCTCAGGGTGATATTATTCCTGCCGAAGTGCTTTCTACATATGATGTTGTTGACCAGTACAACACAGCCGATACACCTTATCCGCAGCTGCTGAAATTCAAGCTTGTTGATAAGGCAGGGGAGAAGTTCGTTCCGCTGCAGGTATTCGTTCCTATCATGGAGGCTATCTCAGACGGCACAGGTACACAGGACGTTCTTATGCAGATAGACTGGTCAACTCTCACAAAGACTGATAAGGATATCGAGATCGAAGACCCAGAGGAGCAGTCACCTGCGCTTGACTATACAGATGATAAAACAGGCGTTAAGATACACGCTGACAAGGGCGTTTTCGCCGAGGGTACAACTGCCGAAGTAACAGAGATAACAAGCGGAAATGATTTCGATTCAGCAACGCAGCTTATCTCCTACGAGGCAGACAAGTTCCACCTTTATGATATAGCATTCAAGGGTTCTGACGGAAACGAGGCTAAGCCGAACGGAAAGATATCCGTATCTATCCCGGTACCGTCCGATTACGCAAACCCTGTTGTTTACAGAATTGCTGACGGAAAGAAAACACTTATCTCAGGCACAACAGCAGACGGAATGTTCACTTTCTCAGCTAAGGAAGCAGGTCAGTATCTTATCGAGGATAAGAAAACAGGCACTTCCGACAACAAGTCAGACAACAAGAACAGCTCTTCAAGCTCATCAGCTGATTCAAAGACAAACGCTGTAAACGGTTCTTCAAACGCTGACCCGACTACCGGCGCAGCAACAAAGGCAGGACTTCTTGCAGTTCTCAGCGGAGCAGTGCTTGTTTTCACAAAGAAAAGAAAGGACAGATAATTTTGAATAATCCTGTAAAGCGGTTATCAGTTCTGCTTTGCAGTATAACGGCGGTAATGCTTGTCTTTATGACAGGCATTACTGCTATTTCTGCAAATGCGCTGGATAACAATATATATGAGGCGGACGCACATCCGCACTATCGTCACCCTGTCACAGGCAATATTGAAGACAGCGGCGGTTCAAACAACGAAGTCCTCGGACAGTCTATGACCGAGGGAGCGTTAAGGACAGAGTCACTTATCGAGGTAGACCCCGACGGAAATATGTTTGCCACCGTAAGGCTTGCACTTATGGATAATATTGAAAATCCGCAGTTCAAGGTACAGAATGACGGAAACAGCGATTTCTATGATGTTTCTGCCGACCTTATGAAAGAAAATTACGATACAAATGAAAGTGATTTCCGCTTTCAGATACCGAATGAAAACTGTATAGTCAGCTGTACATTTTATGTTGTTCCTATGGGACGTGACGTAATATTCTATATTGATTTTGATAATATCCGTGAGGGCAGCGGTGATTTTGTAACATCGGTGGAAGTAAGACAGCCGTCCGAACCTGAACAGCCGCAGGATAACGAGCCTGTTCAGACAGAAGCTCCACAGCAGCAGACCACAACTGCTCAGACGACTACAAATGCTGCTGCCACAACAAAAAAATCAACATCTGCCTCAAGTTCAGCAGTAGATCCATCAAGCACAGTATCATCATCACAGGCTGATCCGTCTTCACAGCTACCCTTATCGGCGCAAACGGCTGCGGAAAATCCACCCTTTTTAATCTTATAACCAAAAATCTGAAAGTTCAGAGCGGTCAGATACTTCTTGACAAAACGGAAGTTTCCCAGATACGTCTGAAAGATTTTGCAAAGCAGGTGGCAATAGTTCATCAGTACAATACCGCACCTGCGGATATCTCCGTAGAAAAGCTTGTGGCTTTCGGAAGAACACCTCATCACAGTTTCGGCAGCCTTTCAGACACCGCTGAGGACGAGGAGAAGATAAAACGTGCGTTGGAGATAACCAACACCGAAAAAATAAAGGATAAAGCCGTATCACAGCTTTCTGGCGGACAAAAGCAGCGTGTGTGGATAGCAATGGCTCTTGCTCAGGATACAAAGATACTGTTTCTTGACGAACCGACCACATATCTTGACATACGCTATCAGCTTCAGATACTCAGACTTGTGCGTAAGCTCAATGAAGAATACGGTATGACTATTATAATGGTACTCCATGATATAAACCAGTCACTATATTACTCAGATGAGATCGTTGCAATGAAAGACGGCAGGATAACCGCTCAGGGCGAACCCGAAAAGATAATCACGCCCGATCTGATAAGATCTGTGTATGATGTTGATCTCAGCATTTCATCGGTGAACGGAAAGCCTTTCGTGCTGCCTGTATAAATTATAGAGGAGAAAAAAGAATGATAAAAAAACGTCTGATCGCCGAAATGGGCGACAGTAAAAAATACATAGCAGGCAATATTGCCGCTCAGTGGATCGGTATGATATCCAATGCGGTGATGATTTTTGCCATAGCTGAGATGCTGGGAAAAATGGCAGAGAAAAAGGCTGGAACGGCGGATTATGTTTTTGCGCTGACTGCAGGTGCAGTTTCGCTCATAGTGCGCTTTGTCTGTTCAGAATTTCAGGAAAAATTCAGCTATCTTGCCTCAAAGACAGTAAAGAAAAAGCTGAGGGAAATGATCTTTGCAAAGCTTTTTAAACTGGGCAGTTCATACCGTGAACAGGTCAGCACCTCAGAGGTCGTTCAGGTCACAGTAGAGGGTGTGGATCAGCTTGAAACATATTTCGGACAATATCTGCCGCAGTTTTTCTATGCGCTCCTTGCGCCGGTGACTTTGTTTGTGATACTTTCTTTCGTCAGCTTTAAAGCCGCTTTGGTGCTGATCATATGCGTTCCGCTTATCCCTGCAACTATAATGGGAGTACAGAAAATAGCAAAAAAACTGCTCTCAAAATACTGGGGACAGTACACAAAGCTTGGTGATACCTTCCTTGAAAATTTACAGGGACTTACTACTTTGAAAATATATCAGGCTGACGAATATAAAAATCAGCAGATGAATGAAGAGTCTGAGAAGTTCCGTAAAATAACAATGAAAGTTCTGACAATGCAGCTGAACTCAGTTACGGTAATGGATCTTATTGCCTATGGCGGAGCGGCTCTTGGCGTTATACTTGCAGCGTCGGAGTTAAAAAGCGGAGCAATAAATTTTGCAGGCTGCTTTGCAATAATAATGCTTTCGGCAGACTTTTTCATACCAATGCGCAGGCTTGGCAGTTTTTTTCATGTGGCAATGAACGGTATGGCTGCAAGCGATAAAATGTTCAGGATACTTGACCTCCCCGAACCGACAGAGAAAACAGGCAGCATTTCTGAAAACTGCGATATCAGAATAAAAGATCTGAGATTTTCCTATGATGAAAGCAGGGAGGTACTCCACGGCTTTGATATGGCGATAGGTCATAATAAGCTTACCGCCATATGCGGTGAAAGCGGCTGCGGAAAATCCACCATAGCGGCTATCCTTATGGGCAGAAATAAAAATTATAAAGGCTCGGTGAGTATCGGAGATAACGAGCTTTCAGAAATTTCCGAACAAAGCATTATGAAAAACATAACCTATATCTCTCATAACAGCCTGCTTTTCAAGGGAACTGTCAGAGAAAATCTTCTTATGGGAAAACCCGATGCGTCAGATGAAGAATTGTGGAACGTGCTGAAAAGGACAAAGATATCAGACTTCCTTATGTCGGAAAATGGACTTGAAACGAAGATATCTGAAAATGCGTCAAATCTGTCCGGCGGACAGAAACAGCGTATTGCCTTGGCGAGAGCGCTGCTGCATGATTCACCTGTCTATATTTTTGATGAGGCTACCAGCAATATAGATGTTGAAAGCGAAAACGACATTATGGAGCAGATATATCAGCTTGCAAAGAACAAAACGGTAATTGTTATATCACACCGACTTGCCAATACTGTAAACGCAGATGTGATATATGCAATGGAAAACGGCATAGTGTCGGAGTGCGGTACACATTCAGAATTAGTACAAAAAAACGGACTTTATTCAAAACTGTGGAACGCTCAGCAGACACTTGAAAACTTCGGAAAGGCGGTGAACTGATATGAATAGAAAACATTCGGATATAAATATCATGTTCCGCCTTATCGGTCTTGTAAAACCTCTTTCACTTTATATGACAGCGGCGGTATCAATGGGTGTTCTGGGATTTCTCTGTGCGGAATTTATAACTATCCTCGGCGGATATGCAATGTTCGATGTGCTGGATATCTATGAATTTATCAGCCTTAAAGCCATATTTGTTTTAGTGCTTGTGCTGGCTGTTCTGAGAGCGGTGCTGAAATACGGCGAGCAGTCCTGCAATCATTTCATTGCCTTTAAACTTCTTGCAATCATTCGTGACCATGTTTTCAAAGCTCTGCGCAAGCTTTGCCCCGCTAAACTGGAGGTCAGGGACAGGGGTGATCTTATATCAGTCATAACCTCTGATATAGAACTGCTTGAAGTTTTTTACGCACACACTATCTCGCCGATATGCATAGCTGTGATAATGTCAGTTATAATGAGCCTTTTTATCGGTTCGTTCAGTTCGATACTTGGACTGATATCTGCGGCGGCATATATTGTTGTCGGGGTATGTGTTCCTGTTATCATCTCAAAACGCAGCGGCAGTCTGGGAGATCAGTTCAGAGCGGGTTCGGGCGAACTTTCGGGCTATGTCCTTGAAAGCCTCAGAGGACTTGATGAAGAGATACAGTACGGCTGCGGAGATGACAGGATATCAAAGCTTAAAGAGCGTACAGATGAACTGTCAAAGAAACAGCAGAAAATGTCTGAAAATACAGGTTTTAATGCCGCAATAACAAATTCTGCAATACTGATATTTGATCTCATAATGCTGTTTGCCGCTATCGGACTTTATAACAGCGGAGCAGTTGAACTCAGCGGAGTGGTAATTCCTGTTATAGCGATTATGTCCAGTTTCGGACCTGTTGTCGCTCTCGCCAACCTCGGTTCAACTCTCCAGAACACACTTGCGTCGGGAAACAGAGTTCTTGATATCCTTGATGAAACTCCTGTTACGGAAGAAATAACAGACGGCTGTGATATTTCGTTCAGCGGCGCAAAGGCTGAAAATGTGACCTTCTCTTATGGAAATGAAGTTATACTTGATGATTTGAGTATTGATTTTAAACAGAACAAAATTACAGGCATCATCGGAAAAAGCGGCTGCGGCAAGTCTACTCTGCTCAAACTTCTTATGCGATTCTGGCAGACCGACAGCGGCAGGATATTGATATCAGATGAAAATATAGACAATATCAACACCGCAAGCCTGCGTGAAAGTGAAAGCTTTGTTACTCAGGAAACCCAGCTTTTTCACGACAGCATTGAAAGCAACATTCGCATAGCAAAGCTTGACGCAACCTATGAAGAGATCGTTTCAGCCTGCAAAAAAGCGTCTGTACACGACTTTATTATGTCGCTCCCGAATGGATATCAGACAAATGTGGGCGAGCTTGGGGATACTCTTTCAGGCGGCGAAAAGCAGCGTATCGGTCTTGCAAGAGCGTTTCTTCACAATGCGCCTTTTATGCTGTTGGACGAGCCTACCAGCAATCTTGACAGTCTGAACGAGGCTGTCATACTTAAAGCACTCAAGGAAGAAAGTGAAGGAAAAACCGTTGCCATAGTTTCGCACCGCATATCAACTGTGAAAATATGTGACAAGATATTCTCAGCAGAAAAATCGAAATATACCAAAACGGAGATAAACTGATGAATGTTGCCTCAAAAAGACAGCGTGAAAAAATTATAGTCACACAAATGATCCAGCTGTACTGCAAGAAAAAGCATAAAAACAAGACATTATGTGACGAATGCAAGGCACTTGCCGAATATGCCTGTATGCGCAGCGACAAGTGTCCATTTATGGAAACAAAGACCTTTTGCTCAAACTGTCAGGTACATTGCTATAAGCCTGAAATGCGTGAAAAAATAAAGGAAGTCATACGGTTTTCAGGTCCTCGAATGATGTTATATCACCCAGTATCAGCAGTGCGGCATATTATCGAAAGTCAGAAAGAAAAACACAGATCGGAGAAAAGATGAATCCTAAAAAAGCAATTCTTATAGCAGTCGGCTGTATATGCCTTGCCCTTGGAAGTATAGGTATCGTGCTGCCAATACAATGCCAACAACTTAAGCGATATTGGCATTTACCCCGCATAAAAAATCAAATAGAATATTTGGGACAAAACACCT
>NZ_CAKSNX010000016.1 GCF_934476685.1 uncultured Ruminococcus sp. | reverse complement strand
TTTAGTCACTTACATTATACCATGAGTTTCTCTTTGAGTCTTCTTTTTTGTGTCATTTTATTTTACAACTTGCCCTTAAGTGAAAAATTTATAAAAAGTATTGCATTTTTTTCTCGACTGTGATATAATAAATAAGTTGATAATGTCTCAGTAGCTCAGCTGGATAGAGCACACGCCTCCTAAGCGTGGGGTCGGAGGTTCAAATCCTCTCTGGGACGCCATATCGTTAAAGGCTCGCATCTGCGGGCTTTTTTTGTGCTTAAATATATATAAATCAGACACATTATCCGCCCATACTCAGTTCATATATTTCTCAAAGTCTATCACTCTTGTCTGCATATATTCTGTTTCGTCCAAACAGGATCGTATCGCTTTGACATCATCGGCAGCATTTTTCAGTTCCTCTACCTTGGAATACCAAAGCGGCTTGATACACCTGTACAATAGCGGCACTGCTCGTTTCTCAAGGTCGGAAAAGACATAATATTCACTGACTATTTTCAGTATATCAAGTATATAATCCAGTTCTTCCTCGCTGACTTCATACCAGCATATTTCTCTTAGCATATAATTTAAGAAAACGTCCTTACCGCATAAATTGAAATCTATTATGCCGACAAAGTTCCCACTGTTATCTATCAGCAGATTTGAGGGATTAAGGTCAGCCTGAAAAACTGAGGAAGGCAGATCGTGATATATCTGCTCTAATGATTTTCGATTATCGTTCCATCGTATCCAGATCCTTTGGACTTGTTCCTGAAATACATCAGGCAGTGTTTCAGCATATTTTTTCCATTCCAATGCATTTTCCAAAACCTCGTCAACAACATCACTTGGACAAAATCTGTCAAAAAGGCAATAAGCTGAGGGATATTCTGTGAAATCAAGCTCTTTAGCAGCGATCTTTGCTGTCATTATAAATGCAGACTTCATATATTGCGCTCTCAGCTTTGTATCACACTCTGTATCATTTATCCGACTCTCAACGGTATTGAATTTTGTATATTCCTCTGCATAAACAACACAGTTATGACCTTTGTATTTGACTATTGTAAAACTTCCGTCTTTTGAGCAAAGTATTCTAGGACAATAATAACCGAGCTTTCGGTATTCGTCTGCACATTTACTCCAAGCGTGTATTTTATCAGAAAATGTGAAATCGTTGTCCGAAAGCTTTATGACGATTTTTTTATTGTCTTTCAATTTTGCAATAACGGTTTCTCTGAAATCGCTATCTCCACGGCTTGTGTTTATTACTTCATAATTTACAGGCTTATCATTGAGAAAAATTTGAAATATATCTGATAACTCTTCGTATTCTGATTTTGTATCTGTCATAAAGGTCCCCCATATTTCTCATATTTTGAATTATTATACTATACAAGCCTAAACAAGTCAACTATAACATAAAAAGTCATACAAAATTGACAGGAGAATAAATCTATGATATACTTTTTAACGTATGGAATGGATCACAGATCGGGATTTGAGGTGAACGATATGAAATTAACTTTAGAAACAGAAAGACTTATCTTAAGACCGTTTGAAGTAGAAGATGCACAAGATATGTTTGACGGCTGGACAAGCGACCCGGTTGTCGCACGGTATGTCACTTGGAACGCACATAAAAATGCAGAAGAAACAGCGCAGTTACTAAGCATATGGTCAGCCGAGTATGAAAAGCCTGAACGGCTTAATTTTGCGATCGTGCTTAAAGCAAACAATAAGCTGATCGGCGGGATAGATGTAGTTGGTTATATAGGCGGTGTAAATGGAACTCCCGTAATAGGATACAATCTGGCACAGGAATACTGGGGCAACGGCTATATGACAGAAGCCTGTAAATGCGTAATAGACTATCTGTTCTCCAAAGGCTATTCTAAGATCAGAATCGACGCTATGTCCGAAAATATTGCGTCTATCAAGGTCATTCAAAAATGCGGCGGTGTATTTCTTGAAACCGAGGAAGAATACATACCCGCTAAAGGTAAAGCAGTTGCGATAAACAAGTATATTGTAAAAAAATAAATATTGGTTAGTCAAATAAAACAAGCATATAAAATTAAACTGTTAGACAAATCAGAATTTACCAAGGAGGGAAAGTATGAAGAATACTATCGGTGTAAAAATGATATATAATTTTTATCACAGTGCGGTAAAAGCGGAATTGAAGAAAAGAGGATTTTCAAAGGATATAGCCGAAAAAATCAATGAAGAGCATAAGAAGATCATCGGCAGGGCAAAAGATATCGGCAAATCCAGACTTCTGAGTTCGTACATTATGGCAAGCTATTTTATTGCTATGAATCGTGGCACAGGAAAATCGGCAGAGGAAAATTATGAGATATTCCGTGACGGACTATGTGCGTCCAAGCTGTTTCACAAGGTTATCGGGGACGTGGATAGTTACTTAGATCCTAAGAAAATGGCTGGCCGCCTGCAATGGTCTGAGGACAGTCATAAACACAAGTATGAAAATGATTGGGTAGTCGATATCCTGCCAGGAAATGATGAATATGATCTTGGATATGACTATCACGAATGTGGTGCTTGCAAGCTGTGCAATGATGAGGGTTGTCCTGAACTTGCAGCATATTTGTGCCGTATGGACTATGTGCTTGCAGATATTATGAACATGAAATTAGTGAGAACAGGAACGATCGCAGAAGGCGCACCATACTGCGACTTCCGATACAGCAGGCTGAGTGATACTGAGAATAAGTGATCGTAGCCGTTTTATAATAAACTAAAATACACCAAAAGAAAAAATGTGTCACCTATGTACCTCAATGTATAAAAGTCCTATATGAGTAAGAAATTTATTCTATATATAGGTTTTAATAATTGAGGAACATAAGTGGCACATTAATTTTATTCTTATGAAATAGTACCAAATATTCACAACAAACAATCGGTATTAGTGTATTCAGGCGACCACAGGTCGCCCCTACCGAAACAATGCACTTTGAAAAGTCAATACAAGACCTTATCAAAATTCGTTTTCAGTAAAAGCCATATCTCAGTTTCTTCCGAGAACTAAATAAGAAGTCCGTACAGCAGACAGCGAGTTTACAAGCGTAGCGTATTTCCCCGTCCGGTGAGGACCGAGCGTAGCGTATTACCCCGTCCGGTGAGGACTCTTCCGAGCGCAAAATGAAAAGCCCCGACCGCCGACAGCGAGCTTGCCGAGCGTCCCGAACCGGCCCGTCCGGCCTTAGGACTTGTATTCTTTGAATTTGCCTCTTGCCCATACTATTATTACAAATAAAGCTAGTAAAAGTACTACAAGTGCAATGGCAAGCGCAGGATTGAGTATCTTCCTGTATTTTTCCATTGCGTCTGTCCTCGATACTGAATCAGCGCTAGCTGACGATGTGCCGGCGTTCTTCGTCACAACTTCTGCCGCCGCATCATCTTCCTGTACCGTTTCACCTTCCGCCGCCCTTATTATTTTAATAGTGTATGTGGTTGATACTCCGTTTTCGCCTGTTACTGTTATACGCCTTATGTTCTCCCCTACCTGACATTGACTTACTCCCTCGTACCATATGTAATCACTTAATGCCGCCGTAACTCCGTCTATCTCAACGTTGTCTACCTCATATCCAACATTAACTGTGTAGTCATATACATTGTACGCAAAATCAGGTGTAAGCTTACCGTGGTCTACTGTGAGTGAAGTCAGTACACCCTGAGTCGGTACCCCGTTTTCATCAACTTCAGGTGCTGTTGTTTCAGCCTGCTGTGTTTCTGTCTGAGTTTCATCTTTCTGCGGCTCAGAGTCAGTATCGTCAGCCTGTGTACTGCCAGAAACTGTAACATTTATGTATGCCGACGGTGAACCGATTACCGCAGCATTTGCCGAATAAATAGAACAGTTTTCAAGATGTATGTTCGCTGTGCCGTCCGAAACTCCCTTGAAAGTCAGATCGACCGTGACCTCCGAACTGTCACCGTTCGGCGAGCTGTCAAGTGTGATGCGTCCGCCCGAACCCGACGCTCCGCCGCCCGAAACAAATTCTATTACATCGGAATCGTAAAACACACCAGTTGTAACATGGCTTATCTCGTCTGTGGAATAAAAAGTCAGCGTTATGTCAAAGTTCTCCCCTGCCTTGACTGCCG
The DNA here is from genome assembly GCF_934476685.1 of uncultured Ruminococcus sp. GTDB lineage: Bacteria > Bacillota > Clostridia > Oscillospirales > Ruminococcaceae > Hominimerdicola. The sequence continues at coordinate 25,385 of NZ_CAKSNX010000016.1, read as the reverse complement.
TTATTCCGGAAAAAGAAGCCTCTGACGCTGCGAATGCCGATAGGGACGAAAAAGCAGCCGTAAAAATAGTCAGTAAAAATATTATAACCGAATTGAAAATTATTGCCGATCTTTTCATTTTCTTATCCTTTCAATAAACATCAAATGTCTGAAACATTGCTTTAGCTAACATTATAGCCTATTTGTCGGAAAAGGTCAACAGTAATTTCTTATAATATTCTTAAATGCTTTTTATTCAGCCAGCGCTTTTTTCATAAAATCCTCTGAATTTTCAAGTCCAGAACGGTTGTATCTGTGAAGATCGTAAAGACAGCTTTCATCACCTTTTACAATATAATTAGGCTTTTCCTCCACACCCATGCTCGCCTCAAATCCGCAGTTCTTCACAAGCCGCCTTGCACTTTCTCCCGACGCACCAAAGGGATATGTGAATACATTGGGACGAAAACCGCAGTTTTCTTCAAGCAGCTGCTGGAGCTTGAAAATATCATTCATAAATACGCCCCTGTAATCTTCATAGCTTTCACCGTCCATACGCTTTATGCCTGTGCGCTGTCCCAGTCCATGCATATCATAGGTGTGGCTGCAAAATTCCACCATTTTGCTGTCACGCATCTCATTTATATCCTCCCACCGCAGATAGGAATATGCAGGGTTAGGCTTATCACCGCATTCGGACGCATTTAGCGTGTACGAACCCACCACGGATATCACGGCTTTCATATCATACTTTTTCAGCAGCGGATAAAGATATGTATAATTATTGTAAGTTCCGTTATCAAAGGTCAGCACAACAGGCTTTTCGGGCAGCTTGCCGTCTGAGTTCACATACCTTATAAGATCGTTGACAAAGACGGCTGTGTACCCATTTTCTTTCAGATATATCATATCCTTTTCAAGCTCCACAGGTGTTACTACATACTGCCCTGTCATTGCCTCGTCCTTTAAAATGCTGTGATACATTATTATAGGTACAAATATCCCCTCCTGCTTTTCACCGCCGCTCGCCGCAGCAGCAAAGCTGAAAAATATCCCTGCCGCCACCGCTGCAAGAATGCACAGTAAAGCTCTTGGTCTTAATCTCATTGAAAAATACATGATCTTACCTTTCCCCCTGCGGTCACTTGTGACCATTTCTTTTTACTAAAATTTTATGCCCGCTTTTAAGAAAAAATTCAAAAAATATAAGCCTGTATGCTTGAAATTATTGTGCAAATGTGATATACTTTTATACAGTAAACATAATATTTTTTTGTTTTTTCAATAAATTACTATATTTTATACGGGGGCTGAACATATGAAAACCTTGCGTTCAAAACTAATGCTGACTATGCTGGCAGTAGCAGTTGCGGTCACGGTGGTACTGAGCATCGTGTCTATACAGTCAATAAATGAATCTACTATGGGTGCGCTTTCCAGTGCGGTCGAACCGCTGGCGGTGCAGGCTTCAAACAGCTTTAACTCAACGGTGAGCCAGTATGCAACAAATTTCTCCGACTATGTAAATATGGCAAGCAATGATAACATCACCTACGATGAACTTCTGCACACCATACGCTCGAATTTCTCAGCTGATCTTGATGAAAAGATATATCTTTCATCATTCTCTGAGGACGGACAGCTGGAGCTTGCCGATGACAAGAAGATATCATCTATCATCAGCAACAATACAGTAAAGACAGTTGCAGACAAGCCTTACATCACTAGCCTTGAACAGTATAAGAATAAGGTGTTTTTCTCGATACTGCAAAAAGGTAAGCTCAATGGCAAAAGCTTTGTAGCGGCTGTTACTATCAACGCTGACGTACTCAACGATATAATCAAGACAAACTCTTTCGGTACAAACGGCTACGGCTATCTTATCGACAGCGAAGGAAATATCATACTTCATCAAGACTATGAGCAGGTCAAGAACGGATTTAATGCTATTGAAAAAGCTAATGACGATAATTCGTTTAACGAACTTGCAGAGGCAACGAAATCTGCTATCTCCGATGAAAACGGCTCTTACGCTTATAAGTATAAGGGACAGAAATACATACTCGGCTATTCTGCAAATGAATATTTCGACAGTACACTGATACTGATAATCAACAGCAAGGACTTCGATTCCGCAACTGCAAGCGCAATGGAGAAGATACTCATAATCGGTGTTATCATCGTTGCTCTTATCGTACTTCTCTCCATACTTTACGCAAATCACCTTTCAAAGCCTATCGTTTCGGCAACAAAGAGAATCAGACTTCTTGCTCAGGGCAACCTTTCAGACCCTGTTGACGTATGGTACTCAAAGGACGAACTTGGTGTACTTACCAACTCGCTGGAAGAAACTATCGTCTGCCTAAGACAGTATATCACACAGATAACCATTTCACTGAAACAGATCTCAGAGGGTAATCTCTGCCACCGTATGGAGGGTACATTCAAGGGTGACTTCCAGCAGATAAACTCCACATTCAACGAGATCCTTGACGGACTTTCCGATACTTTTGCTTCGATCAATTCTGCTGCTGAGCAGGTTACATCGGGTGCAGTTCAGGTTTCAAACTCTGCTCAGTCGGTATCACAGGGTTCAACTCAGCAGGCATCTGCTATCGAAGAGCTTTCAGTTACACTTAACGATGTTTCAAAGCAGGTACAGCAAAACTCAGACGACGCAAGAAACGCTTACAAGATCGTAACGGACAATACTTCCGCTATCGGCAGATGTAATGACGATATGGAAAATATGCTCAGCGCAATAAACGCTATCCATACATCTTCCGATGAGATTTCAAAGATCATTAAGGTGATCGACGAGATCGCATTCCAGACGAATATCCTCGCTCTTAACGCTGCTGTTGAGGCTGCAAGAGAGGGTTCAAAGGGATTCGGCGTGGTAGCTGACGAAGTAAGACGTCTTGCATCACGTTCAGCCGAGGCTGCAAAACAGACTGCCGCACTTATCGAAAACGCATCTGCCGCAGTTTCAAAGGGAACTGAGATCGCAGAAAAGACTGCTGATTCACTTCAGATAATCGTTGACGGTTCAAATGAGATACAGAGCCTTGTTAAGAACATAACAGACGCTACCGAGGCGCAGACAGAGGCTATCGGTCAGATAAATACAGGTCTTGACCAGATATCCGCCGTTGTTTCTGCAAACACATCTTCATCAGTGGGAACAGCGTCAGCCAGTGAAGAGCTTTCCAGCCAGTCACTCATACTCAAAAATATGATTGCAAGATTCAAGCTCAATGACAGCAACGCTGCTGCCCGCAAGAAGGGTAAATTCAGATACTATTATAATGATTCTATGGAAGAGGAAGAAGATGAGGATATCCCTGAGGAGGATACATATTCCGACAGCGCAAGTGAGTTCAACACAGAAAGCGATGAGGACAAATACTGATAAGACAGCAATGTAAGTTCTAAATAGGAAAGGAAGTAATTCATATGAAAAGAAGGATTGGAATTTTGACAAGCGGCGGCGACTGTCCGGGACTTAACGCAACTATCCGAGGCGTTGCTAAGGCTTGCTACGAAAAGTTCGGTTCGGACGTTGAGATCGTCGGCATAAATGACGGCTACTACGGACTTATCAATGGTATGTGCAAGGAAATGGAGCAGTCGGATTTTTCGGGCATACTCACCACGGGCGGAACTATCTTCGGCACAAAGCGTACTCCTTTCAAGAAAATGCAGGTCATTGAGGAGGACAACGTTGATAAAGTCAAGGCAATGAAAGATACATATAAAAAGCAGAAGCTTGACTGTCTGCTGACCCTTGGCGGAAACGGTACTCACAAGACCGCAAACCTCCTTTCCGAAGAAGGGCTTAACGTTATCGGACTTCCTAAGACTATCGACAACGACATCTGGGGAACAAGCGTTACATTCGGTTTCCACACAGCTGTTGACACAGCAACGGACGTTATCGACAGACTTCATTCCACAGCAAACTCCCACGGAAGAATACTTGTTGCTGAGATAATGGGCAACAAGGCAGGCTGGCTCACACTTTACTCAGGTATCGCAGGCGGAGCAGATATGATCGTTATTCCTGAGATACCATATGACATTGACAAGCTTGCAGAGGCTTGCGAGAAGAGAGCATCAAAGGGATTCTCAATAATGGCTGTTGCCGAGGGTGCATTTGACAAGGATGAGGCGAAAATGAAGAAGAAAGAACGTGCAAGAGTACGTTCGGAGCAGGGACTTACCACTGCGACTTCAAGGATTGCAAGACAGATCGAAGAAAAAACAGGCTGCGAAACAAGAGTTTGCATACCTGGACATATGCTCAGAGGCGGCAGTCCGTCAGCTTATGACCGTGTGCTTGCCACAAAGTTCGGTGTTCACGCAGCAGAGCTTATCGAAAAGCAGAAGTACGGCTATGCAGTTGCAATGATAAATGAAGTCGTTTCTGAAAACAAGCTTATCGACATTGCAGGCAAGACAAAGTTCGTTCCTGCCGACTGTCAGCTTGTAAAGACCGCAAAGGATCTTGGAATTTCATTTGGCGACTAAGATAATGTTAGGTAAATTTTATGATGATCTTTATTGCTTTACTCATTCTTCCATATTAGTGATTTTAAAAGCCGCAGGCAAATCTAAATAAAAATAGACGTCATACCGAAGCTCAAAAGCTTATCGGTATGACGTTTTTATTATACATATCAAAATCCCTTGTTTTTAAGATCCTTTACAAGGTCAACATAAAATTCTCTTACATCAAATCCGTCAATATTTTCTCTGAACAGATCTATCATATCACCATGTGAAATGCCACGCTTTCCGCTGTGGTTTATAATCATCGGCGACTCGCCCCACAGACCGGACTCAACTGTTACAAGTCCGTCATTTCCGCTGCCATGCTTTTTGTTGAGCATATATCCAAGGTTGAGCGGAAAACCTGCCGCCTTAACGCTGTTCATTTTTGACATAACAGCGTGATAGTACACACCCTCTGCATTTGGAGTCTGCTCATTGAAACGCTGACAGCTTGCATAGGTCAGCTCCTCCACTCCGTTTCTGAAGCTTGGCGCTGTATCACCCAGCACAGTAAAAAGCTTATTATATCGCCTGTCAACGAAATTGAAAAATCCGTCGGACACCTTTGCAAGTATGCCGTCCACAAATTTACAGCCGTAATGCGGAGTATTTATAGTAGTCAGAGAGGCGACATATTTATCCATACCCAGTCTTGATATAGCATAACGTGAATCAAGTCCGCCTTTGGAATGTGCAATGATGTTCAGCTTTTCTGCCCCTGTTTCATTTATGACACGCAAGATCTGATCTCTTAATTCTCCTGCGCTGACATCTACCCTGTTAGCCGACTGCTGTTTTCCGTAATAGATAGTTGCACCGTTTCGGATAAGCTCTTTCGGTATTCTTCCCCAGTAGTTGAGCAGCTGCCAATCTCTGAAAAATATTCCGTGTACCATAAGGATAGGATATTTTGTCTTACATATCTCGCTTTCACGTCTGACGTTATCGAGATCCTGTTTAGCCTGTTCAAATCTCAGCTCACGTTTTGATATCTTACATATGTGAGAAATTATAAACACGTTTATAACAGGCAGATACCAGGTGAAAAGCAGGATAATATACCATTTGATCTTGACCTGTCTTGAGTTTACGGCGGTTCTTATGATGCCGTTGAAAGCGGTTACGCCGATGAAGAAATAGCCGAACACGCCGTTTATTATCTGTCTGACTACCGAGCAGTCTGTGAATATTGCCGCAAGAACGATAACTGCGGTCTGTACCACCGACTGAACTATTGCACCCTCCAACAGGTATGCACCGTTCGCTATACCGTTCAGCTTTTTGTCCTCACGGCTTCTGCCGCCTGAAACTATGTTATATGTAATATAAAGTGTGCATAAAACACAGATCAGCAGAGCTTTTAATACACCGCTTATTGGCGTGAGCGTCCACAGCAAAATACAGTTAAAAAACAGTGCAAGCACTATCTGCCACAGACCAAATCCTAACTTTCTCATATTTTCCCCCTATAATTTTTAATTTCAGAAAACTATAATCTCATTCTGCGCTTTTCCTGACGAACGTCACTGCCGATAAACATTATCGGTGAAAAACAGCCTGTCAGTCTTGAAACTATTCTGTCATTGTATTTCTTATCAAGTTCTTTCATCGAAAGGTTGGTAGAAATTATAGTAGGTCTGCCGAGATTTACACGCTCGTTGATAATCTCATAAAGCACAGCATCGGTAAAATTCGTCTGGAATTCTGAGCCGAGATCGTCAAGTATAACAAGCTCCGCCCCGATGATGACACTAGTGGTATCCCCCTCTTTTCTTCTGAAACGCTCGTCCTCTATCTGTCGGAAAAGTTTGAGTATTGAGCCAAAGAATACGTTTCTGCCCTCGCTGAGCAGCTGTTTTGCTATGCAGGAGGAAAGGAAAGTCTTGCCTAGACCTGTCTTGCCGAAGAAGAAAAGCGACACAGAATTATCTGTAAAGTTATCCGCATAGGCTCTGCAATCCTTATAAACCGTACTCATTCTTTCACGGGGATTTGCATTGCCCGGTTCGTTGGGATAGAAATCTATTCTGAACTCGCTGAAATCGTGCAGGACGATAGAACACTGGGCATTAAGCTCGTCGGTAGTGTACTTTGCCAGCAGTTTTTCAAAACAGCCGCACCTTTTTCCGTCATGAAAACCCGTGTCATTGCACTTCGGACAGAAGTAGTGGTACTGGAGATAATCCTCAGGGTAGCCGAAAGATGTCAGCAGTTCATGTATCGTTCTCTGAGTTTGTAAATTTCTGTTTCTGATAGATGATATCTCGCTCTTTACATCTGAGTTGGTCTTTCCGCTGCCGATAAGCTTTATCATACCGAACCTTGCGGAGGTCAGAGAACGCTGCATAGCATATATCTCAGGTGCTTTGAACTGTATCTCCGCCATACGCTGCGCCCTTTCGTCCTCAGCCTTTATCTTGCGGGCGGCAAGGGTCTGCTCCGCTTTTTCAAAAGCGCCTTTGGTGTATATCATTTGTTACCGCTCCCTTCCGAACCGTTTGAACTGAGGCTGAAATTCATAGCGAAATTTTCATACTCATCGAGATCATATGAAGATTTTTCCTCTGAGCTGTTTTTATCCCAGCCGTTAAACTTGCTCTTATATTTTTCATCGCTCTTGCGGACCTGCTCGGCAGTTGAGATACTGCTGTTGGACCAGTTCATAAGTATGCCGTCGATATAGCTGAAATTCAGCTTGCCTTTTGCGTCCATACATTTATTGTATGCTATCTCCAGCAGCTCAACTGAAAATCCCAGCTTGTTCCACTTTGAGATATATTCTTTCTGACGTGAGGACGGCTTGCTTTCCATGCCGAAAATTTTCAGCACCTTGTTTTCAAAGTTCTTTATCTCGTTGGACTTTATTATCGCCTGCTCCACCTCGGCATAGGAGTTTATATCCTCCTCGAACCAACGCTGCATTACTGCGTAGAGGTATGCCACGCTGTGCTTTCCGATAGAGCTGCAATACTGCGCCGCAAGCAAAATCGTCGGCACATCGAAATGATAAAGTTCATAAAGCTCCACCAGTCTGCCAAGCTCCTTGCCGTTGATAGAGAATTTGAGGATACCCTGAATATCCGTTATTAGCTGTCTTAAATTCTTATCCTTTTCGGCTTTTTCCTTTATCTCACGCTGAGAATAATTTACAACCACCCTGCCTGCGGGAGCGGTTTTTGATACCTTGACCGCCTCAACAAGTGAAACAGGTTCGTTCCTCTCGGAGAAGCTGCCCGACGGCTGAGGGGCATTTCTGACAGGCTGTGGGCTTTCCGAAACGGCAGGCTGTGCCGCATTTGAGTTAAAGGATATTACTCCCCTCTGCTGCCAGTAAAGCACAGCGTCATCGACCTCGCTCTCAGCCACACCGCAGGTGCGTGAAATGGTCTGCGTGTCGGAATTTCTTCCCCCTGCAAGTATGCAGAGCAGGACTTTCACAAAATTCCCGTCCGCCTGTTTTATATGTTCATTCACCACGCTGTAAGGCACAGAAAACTCCGCACCCCAGCGGTCTATATCAAATCTGTAAATCATATATACAACTCCAAAAACGTTATGCCGCAGCAGCCGCAGAGCCGAAAATCATGCAGGATACTGTCTAATTTATTATACCACGTTATGTTTAATTTTGCAATATATATTGTCGAGTTGGCGGGATATGGCGGGCATTTTCATCAGTTATAATAAGGAATAATTGTGAAAAATGCATATATCATTGATGAATTTTTATTAATAATACGCTTGACATAAACAAAAAAATATTATACAATATTTACAGAAAATTATATAGAAAATTGGGAGGTATTAGAAATGAAAAAGATATTAGCCACAGCGTTGGCGGTTACACTCACATTCGGAACATTCGCTTTGCCTACTGTCGAAAGCGGAGTATGCTTAGCAGATAAATTTGCAGTTTCAGCAAGTGCAGAAACTTATGGTGATTATGAGTATGAAATACTTGATGACGGAACTGTTAATATAATACGGTATTATAGTAATAGCAATGATAAAGAAATTACTATTCCAAGTATCATTAATGGAAAGAAAGTAACAAGTATCGGAGAACGTGCTTTTTCTAGCTGCGCAAGCTTATCAAGCATAATAATTCCAGATAGTGTAACAAGTATTGGAGAACGTGCATTTTATAACTGTACAAGCTTAGTAAGTATAACAATTCCAGATAGTGTAACAAGTATTAGCAATTATACTTTTTATGGCTGTACAAGCTTAGCAAGCATAACCATTTCAGACAATATAACAAATATTGGCGATCATGCTTTTTATAGCTGTACAAGCTTAACAAGTATAACAATTCCAGATAGTGTAACAAGTATCGGATACTGTGCATTTTCTGGCTGTATAAGCTTAACAAGCATGACGATACCAGATGGTGTAACAAGAATTGATGGTGATACATTTTATAACTGTACAAGCTTAACAAGCATAACGATTCCAGATAGTGTAACAAGTATTTTTGATAGGGCATTTTATGGCTGTACAAGCTTAACAAGTATAACAATTCCAGATAGTGTTATAGGCATTGGTTGGCAAGTTTTTAAAGACTGTACAAATTTAACAAGTATAAACATACCATATGGTATTGAAAGTATTAATGCAAATAACTTTTCTGGCTGTACAAGCTTAAAAAGTATAAGTGTTGATTCTGATAATAATTATTATTCGTCAAAAGATGGAGTATTATTTAATAAAAATAAGACAAAATTGATTCAATACCCAATTGGAAACAGCAGAACGACATATAGTATTCCTAATAGCATTATGAGTGTCGATGATTTTAATTTTTTTGCTTGTACAAATTTAACAACCATAATCATTCCAAATAGTGTTAAAGATATTGGTCGTAGTGCCTTTTATGGATGTAGTAGTTTAACAAGTGTAATTATCCCAAACAGTATAACAAGCATAGGAACTTATGCGTTTGCTTTGTGTGACGCTTTAAAAAACATTTACTATAATGGTACAAAATCTGAATGGAAAAATATAGAGATAGATGAATGGGGCAATGAAATTCTCACAAATGCCACTATCCACTACAATTCCACAGGCGATAGCGACACACAGAAAGAGATCTCTTCCTGCACAATCTCACTCCCAACAGCAACCCAGTACTTCCGTGGCACAAGGATCAGACCTGTTGTAACTATCAAGGACGGAACAAAGGTACTGAAGAGCGGTACAGATTATACAGTTTCTTACACAAATAACCTCTCCGTAGGCAAGGCAACTGTAACTATCACAGGTAAGGGCGACTATACTGGAACTGTTACAAAGAATTTTGATATCGTTCAGCGTTCTATCGGTAACTGCGATGTTGAACTCGGTGCTGCAAATTACTACTTCAACGGCACTCGAATCAAGCCAACAGTAAAGGTATACTGCAACGGTGTTGAAATGTATAACGGCAACTATACTGTCGCATACAGCAATAATCTCTCCGCAGGCACAGCAACTATCACCCTCACAGGCAAGAAAAATCTCAAGGGTACAGTTACAAAAACCTTCAAGATCAACCCTAGAAATATCGCTAACTGCACTATAAGCCTTACTAAAAATTCAGCTAATAAATATCAGCCGACAGTAGCCGTAAAGATCGGTTCGACCTCTGTTTACAACGGCAACTACACTGTAAAGTACGTTACCTCAGCCGACAAGAAAACCGTCAAGGTAACACTCACAGGCAAGGGCAACCTCGCAGGTACAGTTACAAAAACTTACACAGTAGCTTAAATCGCATACAAAAAGGACTCCGTGGTTTTCGCCATAGAGTCCTTTTATTTTGCTGTCTTTTATATTTCTTATCTCTTTTATCTTTTTACTATCTTGTAGTAGACCTTTGCGGTGAGTCCGTAAACGACTGCGTATATTGCCGCAAATGCTCCGAAGCTTACAAGTGTGCAGGTGAAATAAAGCGTGTCATTCGTAAGTCCCATAAGTTTAAGTATCTTTGTTATCATCGGCAGGGCAAATGCAACGTGTACGCCCGATGTGATGAGCGGCAGGAAGAACACTGTGAGTATCTGCGAATGGATAGTGCTTTTGACTTCCTGATGCGTCATTCCGACCTTTTGCATTATATCGAAGCGCTGTTTATCGTCATAGCCCTCTGAGATCTGCTTGTAGTAGATAATGAGTATTGCCGCTATTGTGAAGAGAAGTCCAAGGAAAATCCCTATGAAGAATAGACCACCGTAGATTGCTGTAAAATCCGAAGCCATATCTGACTTGCATCTTATATAGCCGCCGCTGAGTACATCTTCATACAGCTTTGTTGAGAGTTCGAGCTGCTCGCTGTCGCTGAGTTCGCTGTCAAAGCCTATGAAATCCGTCATAAGGGAATAGCTATTGGTATACACCGACTTCTGCTGTTCATAAATACTTTCAAGCGTGTCAAAGTCATTCAGCATAATGTACAAATAAGATGTTCCGTCCTCAACAGATTCACCGAACGGAGTAAAATCCTCCAACTCGCCCTTTACGGCATATTTTTTATCATTGATAGTTATGCTGTCTGCATCGAAACTTCCCTTTTTTTGATAAATGTAGACTTCTCCGTCATTAAGAGCAAGTCCGCTGTGCGTTCTGCTGTAATCATCAAGTGTAACAAAATAAAGCTGACAGAGATCATTTACATCTGAAAGTGCTGCGTCCTGATAATTTTTGAATAAATATTCACCGCTGCTGTTTTTAAGAGCTGTCACTGAGAGGAATTTGTACACATTAAAATTGTTTGCTGTGCTGTCATTCTCTTTAATGCTTTTTACCAATTTCTTTTCAACAGCATCAAGGTCAGTATCATCATCGCTGCTGAATGAGTACACCTGAAAATCATAAGGGAAACGCTGCTGAACGATATCATCCACGCCGATAACAAGCGAACTTGTGGAGGATATCATGACCAGCACCATTGTGGACAGTATGCAGATATTGCCCAGACCAACAGCGTTCTGTTTCATTCTGTACATCATTCCCGAAACGCTGATGAAATGCTTTGTTTTATAATAAAATCTTTTGTTCTTTTTTAATAGTTTAAGTACAGCAATGCTGCCTGCTGTGAATATAAGATATGTTCCTACTATGACCAGTATGACTGCAACAAAAAATGCATTCAGCGCCTCGATAGGATTTGTAATTGAAACTGCAAGATAATAACCCATTCCAAGACAGCCTACCCCCAATATAGCCAGAATCCATTTTGCCTTCGGTTCTTTTTCTCCGACTGAACCGCCGTGCAGCAGCTCGATAGGCTTTGAGAAAGTTATCTGTCTGAGTGAATCAAGGTAGATAAGCAGGAATATTGCGGCAAAAAGTATAGCCATATTTCTTAAAGCAATTCCTGAAAAATAAAATTCTGGTATCGCTCCTGCATTTATCATTTTCGCTACCAGCAGGATCATAAGCTTGTCGAGGAGAAGTCCGAACAGCAGTCCGCCTACTGCTGTTATTGCATAAACATAAGCCGTTTCGATCAAGATGACCTTAGCGATATGCTTTTTCTCCATTCCGAGAATATTCCACAAGCCAATTTCCTTTTTACGTCTTTTCATAAGAAAACTGTTTGTGTAGAAAAGGAATATTACTGCAAATATTGCCGTTATCCATGTGCCAAGACCAAGTACCACCTGCACCGAATCCGCACCTTTAAGCTTTGCAAGATCCTCATTTAAAGCGAGAGAACTGATGATAAAGAACATTGCCGCAGTTATAACACTTGTGATGATAAAAGGAACATAGCTTTTTGCGTTCTTGCGGATATTCCCTGCGGCAAGTCTGAAATAAAGGCTCTTATTCATCGTTCTCACCGCTTTCGCCGCCTGTTGCAAGCAGTGTCAGAGTATCTGATATTTTCTGATACATCTGCTCATTGGTGCGTTCGCCACGGTATATCTGATGAAATACCTCACCGTCCTTTATGAAAAGCACTCTGCCTGCGTGGCTGGCGGCTTTGGTGGAATGTGTTACCATAAGTATAGTCTGACCGCTCTTGTTTATATCCGAAAAAACTTTAAGCAGGCTGTCGGTGGATTTTGAGTCAAGAGCGCCTGTCGGTTCGTCTGCAAGGATAAGCTTCGGTTTCATTATCAAGGCTCTTGCAACGGCGGCACGCTGTTTCTGTCCGCCGCTGACCTCATATGGATACTTTTTCAAAAGTTCCGTTATGCCAAGCAGCTTTGCTATGGGCGAAAGTCTATCTCTCATTTCCGTATATCCTGCACCCGAAAGCACCATAGGCAGATAAATATTATCTTCAAGGGTGAAATTATCAAGCAGGTTAAAATCCTGAAAAACGAAACCGAGATTGTTTCTTCTGAAAGATGAAAGCTCGCTGTCCTTTATCTTTGACATTTCAGTACCCTCAAGATTTACCTCTCCGTTTGTCGGCTTATCAAGAGCCGCAAGGATATTGAGCAGAGTGGTCTTACCAGAACCCGACTCACCCATTATTGCAACATACTCCCCTTGTTCAACGGAAAAATTCACGTTTCTAAGTGCCTTTACCTTGTTTGTGCCAAGCCTTGACGTATATATTTTTTCAAGACTTTTTACCTCCAATATAGTCATATTACTATCTCCTTCCTTTTGCTGTAACTATATTTTATCACAAACAAAGTATTTTCAAAATCTTATCGTGTGACATTTCGGGCTTTTATGTGACATTTTTGTAAGATGAGTTACTCCACATCAAACTTGTCCCTATGAAGGTCAATAGTAAATACGCTCCCCTTGCCTATCTCCGACTTAGCAGAGATCCTATGCCCCAGCATTTTCGCCGCCTTTTCACATAGATAAAGACCAAGACCTGTGGATTTTGAATTTTCACGTCCGTTATAACCGGTAAATCCCTTTTCAAATATTCTCGGTATATCCTCCTGCGCTATACCGATACCTGTATCTTTTACTGACAGAAGTTTTTCGTCACTTACGGATATCTCCACAAAGCCTTTTTCGGTATACTTCACCGCATTGGACAGCAGCTGTTCTATAATAAATGTCAGCCATTTCTCATCAGAAAGCACTTTTACATCTGTTCCGCTGTATTTGATCGTCAGCTTTTTTCTTATAAACTGTGCGGCATATCTTCTCACACAGCCTCTTATAACTTCATCAAGGTCAAGCTTCTTTATAACAAGGTCATTTGAGTTACTGTCAAGTCTGATATAGTTAAGTGCCATTTCCGCATACTGCTCAACTCTGAAAAGTTCCGCCGAAAGCTCCCTATGCTCATCGGTATCATCACTTTGAAGGATCATCTGCATTACAGATATAGGTGTTTTGATCTGATGCACCCAGGTAGTGTAATAATCCAGCGCCTCACTGCGCTCAGTCTGATAAGCCGTCATATTGTCACGATTTATCTTTCTCAGCTTTTCTATCATCATTATGTAATCCGACTCAACAGGATTTTTAGGTTCAGGCAGGCTTTCGTCCGTAATGCTTATATTGTCCATAAAAAGCATACGCTTTTTCCTTTTCACTGCAAAATTGATAAAATTTATTATCAGCACCGCCAGACCTATGACAGCACATATCACAAGAGCATACAGCACAGCCTCAAATTTCAGATCGTAAAGATAAAAAACCAGCGCAAAAACCGCTGCAAATATCACCGTCATAATGCCATAAAATCTGTATTGTCTGAGATAATCCGCAATTAATTTAAGTATTGATCTGTTTTCCATTTTACTCTACTCCAAAATATATCCGACGCCGACTTTTGTGGTTATAAAACCTTTAAGACCAATAGTTTCAAGCTTTTTACGCAGTCTTGTAACATTGACCGTAAGGGTATTTTCCTCCACATAGCAATCTATCTGCCAAAGCTTAGTCATAAGGGTTTCACGGCTGACAACTTTGCCTTTGCTTTCCATAAGAGTTTGAAGTATCTTAAAATCATTCTTCGTAAGCTGCAAGACCTTACCATTATACAAAAGCGACATATCGTTGAGATTAAGCACCGCACCTTTATACTCCAGCACAGGTATTTTTCCAGACATATCATAAACTCTCCGCAGCACAGCACCGATCTTTGCGGTCATAACACCGAGATCAATAGGCTTCGGGATAAAGTCATCGCCGCCCATATTCATCGCCATAACGATATTCATATTATCCGAAGCGGAAGAAATGAAAATAACAGGTACATTAGAAATTTTTCTTATCTCGCTGCACCAATGATACCCGTTAAAAAATGGCAGCATAATATCCACAAGCACCAGATGGGGATCATATTCAATAAATTCTTCCGTTACCTTCTGAAAATTTCTTACACATACAGCCTCATAACCCCATACCTCAAGCTGTTTCTTTATTGCCGCCGACAAGCCGCTGTCATCTTCAATTATCATTATTTTATACATTTATGTTGTCCTTTCAAAAAATCTTTTTATTTGATTATATCTTTTATTTGCGTCTTTGTCAATAAAGTTAAAAACGCAGCCAAGCTTTTACCGCCTGACTGCATTGAGCAATATTACATTTTTTCGTCAGCTTTAACGTCACCGCAAAGTCTGTCGGTCACTATATCCATGCAGCGTTCTCTGTGAGCAACATGAAGCGGGTGGTCCTTAAAACCTTTAAGCGCATTTTCATCAGTAAACTCAGAATAGAATACAAGATCATATCCGCCAGCAAAATTTTTGCCTATCTCAGCGTGTATAAGTCCATCAATATGACCATTCATAGTTTCCACAGAATTCTGAAGAAAAACAAGCACTTCATCTTCACTATGTTCATTCTTTACTTTTTCAGTAAAATTCCAAAACAGAATATGTCTTATCATAATATCCTCCTTACATTTAATGTATATACAGCAAAAAGTCCTGTAAATTCAGCATTTACAGGACGAATATTTGTGTTGCGACTATAAAATAGATGAATGACAGAAGCAACATTTTTATCAATATAAAATAAGAAACTTATTGTACGTTAAAAGTTTGGATATAATTGAAGATAAATGAAAAAATTATATGGTAAATAAGGTGATAATAATTTATGATAGGAAGGTTAACAATTGTGAATGTTTAATCATTTGCAACAAAAGGCTTTAATATAATCAAATAAATTATGAAAAGTAAATTTGCTATATTTAATTGTTACATTGTGATAAATTTTATCAAGTTCCAAAGCCATGTATGGAAGAGCATTTTTATCTGAAGAAATGATTAGTATTTTTTTCCCTTTTGCAAGTGCGTATCCTAATTCAATCAAAGCACTACTAACAACTCTTTGTGGATATAATAATATGAAATATTCTGAATTTAAAACATTATTAAAATCTTTTGCTGCTGAAGCTGCAGGACTATCATAATCAGCAATATCATCTAAGTTTGTTATTTCACAATAAACATTGCCAAATATGTTGGTGCGATTAATTTCAACTACAATTTCTTCTATTAATTTTTTATACATTTTATAATCGTTCTTGTTTAAAAAACCTGCTATAGGTGTAGCAATAAAAATATTATTAATTGACATAATCCTCTCCTTTATTCTATGTTGAAAAGATCACGACCATTCATAATAATGCGATCTTCAATATCTTTAAAATTTTTGTATTCAAATATTTTTATATTATTTATTGTATCTGCCTCCCTCAACATAAAAGGGAGTTTTTTCTTGTGTTTTGTAAAAACGACAATATTTTTGGTTAATGCAATTGCATATCCAATTTCTAATAATACACTGGAGGCAATGCTTTTAGGATAGATAGCTAGTAAGCATTCAGCAGATTTCAATTTTTTGAAGTTTTTATTAATTGCTTTGTTTTCTCCTTCAAATTGTGTATTACTCTCAATTTCCGTTCCAGGATAAATTATTTCTTGAAATCCTAGTTCACATAATTGGGTTTTCAAAGATAGTATATCACTACGTAATTGTTTATATTCCTCATCGTTTTTTATGCTATTCATTGGCGAACTAATAAAAATACTGTCTTTGGAAACTGTTCGAATCGATTTAGGATATATATAGGCTGAACCGAAAAATCCAGAAATGCTTAATTGATGTATAGAATCTTTGATCTTATCGTTGAATTCATTATACAAAGAAGAGAGGATAGTTTCTAATTGTTTCTTTGTGCTATTTTGAAACTCACAAAATGAACGGATGTCAAAAATCATTTTGTTAAATCCTTCTCTTGAATATTTTATGCGATTATAATGATACAATGGATGGTCTTCTTTAATATTAACTTCAAAAAGAAAAGGGATAACTCGTTTGTCTTCGTATTTCATTGCCATGGCTCCAGATTCAAACAAAACCCATGGAGCATTAGTATTTTCTTTTGTCAAAACAATAATTGCACAACAGCTATTATTTAAATGAGATTTAATTGATGGAAACCACTCTGTGCCTGATTCGATATCTTTCTCCGACATAAAAACTGTGATATCTTCATTCTCAAACGCTAATTCTAATATGGATTTAAGATTACTGGCGATAATTTTGCTATGTTCTCCTGACCAACTAATAAACATCTCCGTCATATTAATTACTCCTATCACTATAAATTGAGATTCAACAATTAATTTCCTTTATAATTAAGCAACTCATATCATTTTAGAGAGTGTATGAATTCAGTATAACTTTTGGGGTGCGTTTGTATTTCAACAACATCGTTTAATTTCTTTTTAAATAATCATAAATTAGATTTTATAAAATATGAATACATACAATTTTCCCCTGATAAAATGTTGTATTATGTCTATATCAAAATAAAGATTATTTGAAACTACAATAGTATCATCAACATCATGAGAAAAAGCAATAATCTTTAGGTTATTATATTTTATGTATTATAACTCTGGAATTATAGAGTATGTAGTTCAATGAGAAAGGAAATCCTTATGATATAAGACAAAGGAATGCGGACAATAATAATTGACGTTTTAATATGTTCAAATTTTGGCAGAATCAATATTATACCCCTGACGAGAAAGTTCTCGAATCAGATATACAGTTACTTCATCCACTTTGTTCTGGAATGGAATATATATTAATCCTTGTATATCTGAAGGTTTTTCGAAATCTTTTGCTTCCTTTAAAAGTATGGCAACTTTTTCTCTGCCAAGCCGTGCAAGAAACATTCCCAGTTCAAGAACCACATTCTGTCTAACACGAGATCTAAAATCGTCTTCTGTTTTAGCTCTTCCGTCATCATCTGGAGTTGCTAATACTATTGCATACCCAACTTCATCACTATACTCTTCAAGTTTTTCAATTATGGTTTGTCCGCTTGACGCTTGTTGATCAAGTATTATTGGCTCTAAATCCCAACGTCGCAACAAAGCTTCAAGTTGTGTTCGTGCGATATCATCATGTCCATAAACAACAAATATTTTTCTATTATTATGGACTGTAATATCTCCAAGAATCGCCTTTATATCATCTTGGTTTTTACCCTGAACGACATATTTCCCACTGTTATAACAGTTTATAATGCCTCCATTATTTAATAATAAACTTCTTCCATGAGGAATATCCTTTGTTTTTTCAACAGTAATTTTATTGCTTGAATTTATCTTTTCCATTATTTCTTTATAATCCATACTATGTTCCTCTCTTAAATGTGCATTAAATTAAACCTACTTATTTTTATTCTTTATTTTAAATATCCCCACGAAATATACGTATTTTTCGTATATGTGTGATGTGATCCAGTAAGTAAATTGTTCCCTGTACTATGAACTGAAAATTGATTTATAGCACACATAATAGCCTTTTCTTTAAATGCAATATGTATAGCTTTAGCTGTACCATTGTCAATTCGTTCCTTAAGAGCCTTAGGCCATCTGCTTGCGTATGTAGTTGAATCTAAAACATAATTGCAACCGGTGTATGCCACTATAATAGGGATTTTATATAAATCTACAACCTTTTCTATTTCAAAATTCAGCATTCCTCTGTCGTAATTTGTGCTGTTGGACAAGATAAGCAACATATTTTTTGAGCTTCTCATTCTTTCCATAAGTCGATTTTCTAAAGTTATTCTCTTACTATTATCAAGAACCCTATAGGTTTTTAAATGGCTGTCACTAAAATGCAGCTCATACTTTTTATTTTGATTCCAGCTTCGAAGCAAACCTAAATACTTCAAGTCACTTTCAGTAGGATTAGTTGTGCCCTGTCCATCGAAAGCAATATATGTACCATTTCTATAAGCCATAATGTTTCCTCCTTATATATCGGTTATTGCTATTTCATTTTTATTATTCTTATCAACTATTATTGTCGTTTTAGACTTCAAATGCTCTTTTGATATTTTAGTTAATGCAACTACAGCCTCAAGGGCTTCTTTTTTCGTAAGACCGGTTCTTGCCATGCTTGTCCCCATAGGATACAAATATAAGTTCATACCCTGTCCATGCGTATCATAGTATTCAAATAGCTTTAACATACATTCAACATATTGATGCTTGTTACAATGTGCTTTACAATGCATATCAAACTCAGTTAATGCCATTAGAAAAAATGTTACTCCATTATTACCAGGAATTCTAGCTATTGTTCCTAGAGGGTAACGCATCAAATTACCATGATTCTTATCTGTTCTTGTCAACTGAGTGTACTGTACATTTAATTCTTGTAATGATGCTTTAATCGAATCTTCTAATAAACGTTGATCACTTTCATTATGGACAAAATGTTTTAGAAATTGGCCATGAACAGAATGTTCCCTAATTAAATTCTGATTTATAGTCATATCAAAGCAACAATTTACAGCTATAACCACTATTCTTTCCTCTTCTGTTTTTTTAGGAAATGCTATTTTCATTAAATCATCGTATTTGACCTTGATTTCAACATCATCCTGCGCAAACACAGTAATTTCATTTGAGAAGAATATTCCCCATATTATAGCAATAATACCACAAAAGATGAGTAATGAAATAAGTAAAATTACTTTTCTGTTCGTATCATTTTCTTCTATACCAAGCACTTCCCAGCCTACAAACATCTGTACGATCGAGATGATCCCAAAAATTATAGAAGTGAGTATAGTAAATCGTGAACCTATATACTTTAAATTGTTTTTAATTCTTTGAAACATTGGTACCTCCTCAGAAATGTTAGAAATGTAAAATATTTACAAATATAAGTTTTGAATCTAGGTATAGATAAGCTTGTTTAGTTTGCTAATAATTTCTTCTCATCACACTTCAACACAGGATAACTTCAAATTATATTATGTAAGGTGACCTTTTATGAATAATAACCATTTAAATAAAGAAGAAATTGCGCAAATGTATAACGAAATGCATGAAATATGGCCAGATGATGACAAATGGTATAGTTATACACATAATTGTATAGTAAAATATATAAATTCTCAAAAGGAACTGATGAATTTGTCAGATGAGTCTTTAATATTAAATCTCGGTTCTGGGGGCAATGAATATAATATTAATGGCATACACTATCATGTAGACATTGCCGAAGAAAAAATTAAACATTGCAAAAACTTTATTGTTTCTTCTGCCGAAAATACACCTTTTAATGATAATTTTTTTGATGGAGGGATTTGTGTAGGATCAGTTATAAATTATTGTGACCCATTTGCAGTAATTAGCGAAATAAGTAGGACATTAAAAAAAGGTGGATATTTTATAATTGATTTTGAGCAAAGCGAAAGTTGGCAATTTTACGGACAAAAAGAATATAAAAGTGAAGCGACAATAATTCATTCATTTAATAGTGGATATGAAGATAAAATATGGGTTTTTTCTTATTCATATATAGTGGGAATTCTCAAAACCTATTCACTAAAGATTATAAATGTCGAAAGGTTTCATTTGTTGAGTCCATTACTATACAGATATACAAAAGATGAAAATAAATCAGCCAAATTTGCGAAGTTCGATTCGTTCCTTAAATGCCTCCCATGTATTAGAAATAAATCTTGCAATATCATTTTAACAGTTCAAAAAGTTTAGAGAACACTGGCAAATTTTTAATTATTTTTGCTGCTTTCGAATCAGATAAGGCTACAAAAGAAAACACTATAAATACTACTGCTACTGACACTAATGCAATAGTTGTTAATTGAACATTTAGTTCTTTCGCAAAAAACAGAACCCCCAGTACCACAATAATAACAATTATTGTATATATTAAAGCGTTTTGAATAGACTTAGTTTTTGAAGGAATGCTTTTATCATCAGATGAATAGGAGTGCTTTTTATTATACCCATTCATTATGACATACTCCTCATTCAATGAGCTGGTTATCATGCTCAAATAACCCTCATATTTCTTTAGATAGTCTTGTTTTTCAGAAATATCAATGAAGGGATCATCCCATGCTTGATAATACAAATATACAGTTTTAACAATTGAAATGTATGTATTATTTTTTATTTGGCTCAACCCCAATACTTTTTGGTATATCATTAGTAGTGATTCTTTTTCGCTTTCCTCATTTGTTTTTTCAAGCATAGGGTGAACATATAGACAATTTGCTACTTTAAAATTTTCAAGTTCATACATCTTTATTTCTGAAAGGTATATTTTTGTTGAATCATATTTGCACAGAATTTCTTTTGTTATAAAGTCGTAATCCAAACCCTGCTTATTAATATAATCTACTATTAACCAGTAAAAAGAATAAAAAGCACTATTTGAATTGTATTGCTTATCTATTGCAATATAATCTATTAGTAATGTTCGGCTTTTCTTAATATATGCCAGTTCTGCATATCCAATTACAATGTCATTTGATAATAAAACAAAGAAAAACAAATCTCCTAACGCAAACTTTTTGTAATGGTCTATCCAATATTTAATTTCATTAGTGCTTGTTTTTTGTATATATTCAACTGACTGTGTATAAATCTTCATGGCTTCAAAATATTCCGAACATTTTGAGGAGGTCAAACGCATTAATTTATAATCCACATTATTATTCATAAAAGGTCACCTTACATAATATAATTTGAAGTTATCCTGTGTTGAGTTTTGATAATACTATTATACACCAATTTTTCTTCAAAATCAACATAATCTCGCAGATTTTTCCAAGAAATTCATCGACACTATTCGACAAAAAGCGTATTACAATATATAATAGAATTATTCCCAAACGAAGGAGTAGCTATCATGATAAACTTAAACCTGCAAATAGAACGATTTCTTAACTACTGCATGTCCAGAAAAGCTCTGAATGAAAAAACCATTAAGGCTTACAGAATCGATCTTAGGCAATTCTCTGAATATACAGACAACACATTTTCCAAAGAGATGATTTGCCGATACATCGACATACTTCACGAACGATTCAAGCCCAAGACGGTAAAGCGAAAAATCGCTTCCATCAAAGCGTTTACTCATTATCTTTTAATTGAAGACGTAATTGAAATCAATCCATTCAACAAAATTGATGTTTCCTTTCAAGAACCTACAATTCTTCCCAAAACGATCCCCCTCAATATAATCAACAGTCTGCTAACGTGTGCTTACAATTCATTTTCACAGGCTGAAACAGATTATCAAAAACGCTGCACGACTCGTGACATTGCAATTCTTGAAATTCTCTTTGCAACCGGAGCCAGGGTATCTGAAATTTGCAATCTGACACCCACATCTGTAGATTTGACGAATCACACCATCAAGATTTTCGGAAAAGGTTCTAAAGAACGGATGATACAGATTGAAAATACCGATGTTTTAAGGGTGCTTCAATCTTATTATGATCTATTTCAAGAGGACATAAAGACGTGTGGATTCTTCTTTGTCAACAAACTGCATCATCGTCTCACTGAGCAATCAGTTCGTGAAATCATTCGAAAATACACAGCTATGACCGAATACGATATACATATAACACCGCACATGTTTCGTCATTCATTTGCCACTTTGCTTCTTGACGAAGATGTTGACATTCGTTACATACAGAAGCTATTGGGGCACAGTTCCATCACAACCACACAAATTTATACCCATGTTGCTATGGCAAAACAAAAAGAAATTCTTTCTGTCAAGCATCCAAGAAATAAGATAAGGGTTAACGCAAAATAATATACAATTATCATTCGTTAAAAATCTCTCCAAAGATTTATAATCACTCGATCCCACTTAGTTCCTGATAAAGTCTTTTTGCATAACTGTCAGTCATACCGCAAACAAAATCCGTAACCAGAAGCAGTTTGAGATAAAGCTTTTCCTTGTCATTTTTATCTGCGGAATATATAGAATATATCTCACGATAATTCTCGGAAACAATGCTCATGAGCCTGTCCTCCATAGGCGAAAGCTCTGATTTCGTATCATAATGAACCGCCGCAGGAATGAAATTGTCAAGCAAAAAGTTGATGATCTTACCTGCCGAAATCTCCATTTTGAGTATCGGCTTAGAACGGAAAACATACTCATATGCTATACATCCTAAAGCCTTTGACATAGCATTTCCATAGGACACAGCAAGCACCTCTTTAGTGAATGTGCCGTCCATTATGCTTCTGTAATTCTTTGTAAAACCATACGAAGCACAGTATAAAAGATTTCCCTGCACACTGATAACCCAATTCTGGACTGCATTAAGTTCCGGATCCGTTATTCTCTTAGCTTTTGCATTCTGATATTTAGTTTCCAGCAAACTAATCATATTGGTATAATTTTTTCTCTCGTTTTCGTCGACACATTCAGATATGTATTTCTCACTTCTTAATTTTTCAATAAGCTGATGATAACTCAGAAAACCCTTCTTTACGGCATCCTCTATGTCAGCGGTCAGATAAGCTATATCATCTGCGGCTTCAAGCAGATATGTAAGCGGATATCGGCAATCTACTGCACCGGTTGAAGATGTAATATCGTCAAACAGATCTTTTTCGGCAAGGTAATAACCCATTTTCTTGGTTTTTATATCACCACTGTGCCTATCTGTTTCACAGGAAGAAACGGGATACTTTATCAGCGTATTGAGCAAAGCATAAGTCAGGTGCATACCGTTTTCGTCAACAAGATAATGCAGCTTAGTCAGCAATCGAAGAGCTTGAGCATTACCCTCAAAATGAAGCAGATCGTTTTTCATCTGCTCATCTAAATATTCATCAAGCACAGTCCCGTCAAATTCAATTTTTGTTAGATTCGATTCAAACCAATTCCTTATGGAATCTTCACCAAAATGTCCGAAAGGAGGATTACCTATATCGTGCAGCAGACCTGCACATTCAAGTATACTGCACGCCTTATCCTTAATTTCAGTAGTAAGTTCCTTGTCAATATCTTTATCGATCAAATACTGAAAAGCAGTCTGTCCCAATGATTTTGCAAAAGAAGAAACTTCAAGTGAATGAGTAAGTCTTGTACGGACAAAATCACTTTTATCCAACGGAAAAACCTGTGTTTTATCCTGCAAGCGCCTGAACGAAGCACTGCATATTATTCTATGATAATCTTTTTGAAATTCATTGCGTAAATCTTTACTATTTTTAGATTTTGATTTAGACTGACGTTTTTCACATAAAAGCTGTTCCCAATTCATTACAAAACCCTCACTTTTTTATTTAAATATGCAAAAGCATTTGCATTATCTTTTATTACTTTCATGTTTTATTCTGCCAATTATAACTCTAACAACATTTGCTCCCAACAGAAATTTATATTTTGCTGAAACTTGATGCGAGATACCAAATTGTTTGCGAAAGACCGGAATTGTAGACTTTAAACATAAAGATTCAACTAATTGTATAAACTTATTATAAATATCTACATTAGATTTGTCAATAAATATGGCATAAGATGCAGTTTTTTGACGCAAACTGCATCTTATTGTTCATTTTTAGATAATATATTGTGTAAAAGTCGATAATTATGTTCGGTCCAAATGAATTTGTCCAAACTGCACATCCGTTTATTTGCCATTAAATTCGTCTAACATTCTCCGGTACTCCTTCTCCTCACAGTCGATGTAATCTTTAGCAAACTGTACCGCTTCCTCAAAACTGTTTTTCAACAGTTCAAAATCCACCGCCGCCGAAAAAATATCGATCTCAGTCTTTTTGGATTCATCCGCAAAAACTTCAATAGTAAAGCCGTTACAGCGAATATCATTTCCGTTCTTATCCTCCCGATTAAGATTTGTATCGGGAGTAATTTTCACATAAAATCCTTTGTATCTCATAGCTGCAAGCCTCCTAAAATTTCATCTGCATATCGTCGTCATAATCGTAATCTTCATCAAAATCCTCATCGAATTCATCATTTACAGAACACTCAAGCTGCAACGAATTCTCCAAAGCAGTTTGAAGATATTTCTCATCCAGACCGTTCTCTCTGTAACCCTGCAAAATCGTATTGTAGTACTGCTGACTTGGCGGAGAAAGCTTACCATAATTCATCAGATATGCCATGCCATCATATTGTTTGCTATCCAAATCAAAAGACATTGTTTCCTGCCTATAAAGCCTCGGGTAGCCTTCATAACGATTTAAAGCAGGCAAATCTCTTTCATCGAGTTTCCAGATCAAAACGGGAACGGTCGCGCCTTTTTGAGGAACAATCGTTGCAACGCCTCTGAACTCCAATTCATAATCCTTGATTTTCGATGTTCCCACAACCTTTGAATGCGGACACCGATATGCCATTTGCTCCAAGTTGATGTTGCTTCCGTAAGCAATGTATAGCTGTTTATTTTTCATTTGCGACCTCCTATCACATAGACATTTCCATGCCCATTTCTTCATCTTCTTCAAAATCCTCACATTCGCTTTCTGACGGCTCGAAATTTTCATCGGGTGTTATCTCGCTTCCTTCTGAAACTGTGTATTGTCAACCCCAAATAGTACAGAAATTATTTAGCCGAATGGGAAGCTTTGAATTGAACAGGAGAGAGATAA
>NZ_CAKSNX010000015.1 GCF_934476685.1 uncultured Ruminococcus sp. | reverse complement strand
AACTCTTTTTCCAAGCTTCTGCGTTTTTTATAGTTTTTTGTAACTTTTGTTGCCTTTATTGTGCGCCTTGGCGAAAAAGAATATGTTTTCACCTTATATAATAGATTGACCGTTCGTACAAGCCGAACGGTCTTTGCTATTATTCTGTTTATTCCGTTTCTGAGAAAAATTCCTTGCCTACTCCGCAGACCGGACATAAAAAGTCCTCAGGAAGATCTTCAAATTTTGTTCCGGGCGCTATTCCCATATCAGGCTCGCCCTTCTCCTCATCATATATCCAGCCGCATGGATCACATACATACTTTTTCATATCAGTGTACACCTCCGTTTATATATAGTGTACCCCTTATGATGTAATCTATTCACTGTCCGACGAGATCTGCTCTGTATTTTTCTCCTTTACCGCCACGGTAAGATCGCACCATTTGTTCTGACGATACCTTATTACGCCTGCCATAGCTGTAATAAACCATGTCAGACCTGTTGTGAGCCATATTGCCCACAGACCGATATTAAGTAAATGTATAAGCAGCAGAGGAAAACATATTCTGCCTGTTACCTCTACGCAGCCGTTTATCATTGCATATACTGCGTCACCTGCACCATTGAGCAGTCCTCTTGTAACGTAGATAGTGCCAAGGAAGAAATACATAAGGCTGGTTATCCTTATACCCTTTGCGCCAATATCAATTACATTTGATTCCTTTACGAACAACCTCATTATAGGTCTGCCGAAAATAAAGCATACTGCCAGCATAATGATACTGAAAGCTGCAACTATCATTATACTCTTTTTCAAAGCCGTTCTTACTCTGTCCTGCTTGCCTGCGCCCATATTCTGACCTGTGAATGTAGATACAGCTGCGCCAAGTGAACTATACGGCTGCTGAACAAGCTGTTCGATTCTGTTTGTTACAGTATATGCCGATACCGCTACCTCGTCAAAGCTGTTGACCACTCTCTGGAGTATTACGCAGGATATTGCTATAAGCATTCCCTGTGCAGCAAGAGGCATACCTATTTTAACGCACTGAGTTACAATGACCTTGTCGATCTTCAGATTTTCTTTCGTCAGTCTGAAATATGGGTTTCTTATAAATCCATAAATAAGGCTTGCCACAGCTGATACTGCCTGCGCTATTACCGTTGCCCATGCCGCTCCCTTTATTCCGTAACCGAGATAAATTACAAAAAGTACATCAAGCCCAACATTTATAAAGCTTGCTACTATAAGGAATATAAGCGGACTTTTCGAGTCGCCCAGCGCCCTCATTACCTGTGCAGAATAGTTGTAAAGCGCAACAGCAATATTTCCTCCGCAGATTATTTTCATATAATCCACCGCACCGTCTATCTGCGCTTTCGGCGTGTCAAGAAGCGTCAGTACAGGTCTTGCTATCAGTACACCCAGCACACTTATAAAAATACCGAACAGCGTAACTATGTAAAGTGAGTTTGCTACTGTGTTTTTTACTCTCCTGTCATTGCCTGCACCGAAATGCTGTGCCACTATTATTCCCGCTCCAACCGAAAGACCATTGCACAGCGAGAAAAACAAAAAGTTCAGCGAACCTGTACAGCCTATCGAGCCAAGTGCCGTTGCTCCCTCATGCTGTCCGACTATTGCACTGTCCGCAATATTATAGAACTGCTGAAACACATTTCCCAACAGCATAGGCAGCATAAATTTTATCAGCAGAGGCGTTTCCCTTCCTTTAGTCATATCCTTTACCAAAGCCATATTTATCATTCCTTTATACATTTTTCCTTACTTTTTGCGCCGAAAGACTGCTATTCTTTCAGGCTATAAAAGTATATCACCGACAGTAAAAACTTAAACATACTTTTTATATCCAAATTGTAAAAAAAGATTAATTTCACACCGAAAACTTTTAAAATTTTAAACCTTTTGATTTTTCATCTCTTTTTATTGACAAAGGGTTTTGTATATTATATAATTATATCATCATTCAAGAGTATAAATATTTGAATATTATAATAATTTTATCAGGAGGAAAATTCAGATGAAAACTGCCTTTGAAAACAACAGGCTATCTATCCGCAGCGGCAATTCCATGCTGTGGATAGATCCTTGGGGCGAAAGCTCTTTCAGAGTGAGAATGACCGCCGCTCCCGAAATGGATAAAAACGACTGGGCGCTTGACGAACCTGTAAAAGAGTGCGTCTGCGAATACCGCAGCGAAACTGTCGATACCACCGACCCATGGTATAAGTCAGACGAATATTCACAGTATCATCAGAGCGGAGTAAATCACTATCTTACCAACGGAAAGCTTACCGTCAAAGTCAACTATGAAGGCTGGATAAGCTTTTACAATCAGAAAGGTGAACTTCTTACCGAGGAATACTGGAGAAACCGAAACCGTATCAACAGATACTGCGTCCCTCTCCGTATCGACGCAAGAGAGCTGAAATGCCATATAGGTTCAACAGATTATGAACTTTTTGCACGCTTTGAAGCTTTTGATGACGAAAAGATATTCGGTATGGGTCAGTATCAGGACGACCGCCTTGACAAAAAAGGTTCTTATCTTGAACTTTGCCACAGAAACAGTCAGGCAAGCGTTCCGTTCTATATCTCCAGCAGAGGCTACGGTTTTCTCTGGAACAACCCTGCTGTCGGCACAGTTGCTTTCGGAAACAACAAGACAGAATGGTATGCAAAAAGCACAAAGAAACTCGATTATTTCATAACGGCAGGCGACACCCCTGCGGAGATAGCCGAGCATTATGCCGATGCCACAGGTCATTCCCCGAAAATGCCTGAATACGGTCTTGGCTACTGGCAGTGCAAACTGAGATACCGCAATCAGCAGGAGATACTTGACGTTGCAAGAGAACATAAGCGCAGAGGTCTGCCTATGGACGCTATCGTCGTGGATTTCTTCCATTGGACAAGACAGGGCGATTTCAAATTTGAGCCGAGAGATTGGCAGGATCCTAAAGCAATGGTCAGTGAACTTAAAGAAATGGGTATCGAAACCGTTGTTTCCGTATGGCCGACCATTGATGAACAGAGCGAGAATTTCGGCGAAATGGCTGATAACGGCTATCTCGTTGCCGCCGACAGAGGAAACGGTCTGCATATGACATGGATGGGCAACACCATTTTCTATGATGCTACTAACCCCGACGCACAGAAATTCGTGTGGGAAAGATGCAAAGAAAACTACTATGATTTCGGCATACGCTGTTTCTGGCTCGATGAGGCTGAACCTGAGTATGGTCCTTATGATTTCGATAATATCAGATACTACGCAGGACCTGCTCTTCAATGCACAAACATCTATCCTAAAATGTATGCAAAAGGTTTCTATGACGGTCTTAAAGCCGCAGGGGAAACTGAGATACTCAGCCTTGTGCGCTGCGCATGGGCAGGCAGTCAGAAATACGGCGTACTTACATGGTCGGGTGATATCCACTCCTCATTCCGCTCAATGAAACAGCAGCTTCAGGCTGGTCTTAGTATGTGTACAGCAGGTATCCCATGGTGGACATCTGATATAGGCGGTTTTCTCGGCGGAGATATTTCCGACGAAAAATTCAGAGAACTGCTAGTCCGCTGGTTTGAATGGGGCGCATTCTGCCCTGTTTTCAGAATGCACGGAGAACGTTCACCTTGGTATGAAAGAGAGCAGGAATACATAGACGGCGTAAGACAGCTCACCTCAGGACAGGATAACGAGGTGTGGAGCTTTGGCGAAGATAACTACGAGATACTGAAAAAGTACCTCTTCATCAGAGAAAAACTCCGCCCTTATATAAGGAAGCATATGGACATCGCAAGCGAAAAAGGCGTTGCGATCATGCGTCCCCTTTTCTTTGACTTCCCTGCCGATAAAAAGGCACTGGAAACAGAAGATGAGTATATGTTCGGCAGCGATATTCTCTGCGCTCCTGTAACGGACGAGGGCGCAAGAGAAAAGACAGTCTACCTGCCGTCAGGCGAAAGCTGGGTATATGACTTCACAGGTGAAACTTTTGAGGGCGGACAGACCGTTACCGTCCCCGCACCACTTGACATTATCCCGCTGTTCACAAGAAAAGGCTCTGACATCAAAATATACTAAGATATTTTGATATATCCGACAGCAAAACAGACCGCATATTCGCTATGAATATGCGGTCTGTTGATTTTTAAGCTTTTTTATTTAGCTATTTAGCCTTGTAAGTGAATGTAACTTCCATAGTTGAAACTGATCCGCTGTAATCAATTATAACAGGAGCAGCATTTGAAAGATCTCCGCCTTCTATCCTGCCGTCATCGGGAACTGCATTTACCCACTGATTGTAGATATTTACTCTTGTGCAAAGTCCGTCATCTGAACAGGTATAGCCGTCTGCAATAAAGTCAACAGGCTCATCATTGATCTTTATTTCGTCTATGGTGGCGATATAGTCAGGATAAAGCTTTTCGCCGTTGGCGATTCCAAGAGCCGAAAACGCAAATCCCCTTGCATTGTTGCCCGACATATCAAGCTTTACTGTGTATGTTCCCTCGCCGTCTATAACTGCATTGTCAGCAACAACTCCATCGCTCTTTGACGCAGGATCATAGTCATCACCAACGCTGTAAACTACCGAGTAATCTGAACTCTGATACATTATCCAAGCTACCGCTGTGTTTTCGTCAGCCTGCGGTGCTGTATCGTCAGTTAATTTTTCAGGTGCTGCCGCAAGAGTTTCTTCAATTCTTTTTGCAGCCGCAGCAGCCTCTTCCTCCTGACTCATAGAGGACTGTGAAGAAAAGCTTCTTCTCTGGAATATTTCAGCAATGGTATCATCTCTCATTGCGAGCTGGTTTCTTGAGAAGAAATCACTGCAGTCCCAAAGCATAGGACAGAAATTATAAGCATCGCAGTTATCGAGAAGATTTTCAAAGAACTTATCTGTATCAGCCTTTACATCTCCGCCGTTGGTCAGTACAGCATATTCGCCGATAATGATTCCGTATCCCTCTTCTGAATATCTTGTCATCATCTTGAAAAGTCTGTCCTGCTCCTGATAATCGGATTGAGTTCCCCAATGTGAACGTCCCTTTGTTCCGCAGTAATCCCATGGGGTGTAGTAGTGAACTGAAAGCAGCAGCTTGCTCTTAGCCGTATCAGTCGGCATCTTAAAACTCTTTCGGCAGGTCATTGTGATGTCGGTGTTATAACCGGCTATCAGCAGAAAACGCTGTTCATTATTTCCGCCTGTGGAACGTATCGTGTCAACGAACTTCTGGTTGATCTCGTTCGTTTTATCATAACATTCCTGCTGTGAAAGCGCACCCGAATTTGAGCATACGTCCGTGTCATTAAGCCTGTCACCAAGCTCCTCGTTCGCCGACTCGAAAATAAGTCTGTCGGAATATTTCTTGTATCTTTCAGCTATCTGAGTCCACATGGAAACGTACATATCCATTGCCTTTTCCCTGTCGCTTTCCTCAGACGAACCGAACATTCCCCACCAGCTGCCGTCCCAGTGATCGTTTATGATAACATACATATCCGCATTAAGACCGTAGTTGATTATCTCCTCTATCCTGTCAAGATAGGCTTCATTTATGGTGTAATCTCCGCTTTCATAATCCATTGCATTCGTCCATGCAACAGGCACTCTGAGGGAATCGAAACCGCTTGCTTTCATTCCGTCTATCATTTCCTGTGTGGTAACAGGCTGTCCCCACAGGGTTTCAAAGCTTGTCGGATCTGTATCGATGGAATAGCTCTTATGACCGTAAGCCTCCATAGTGTTTCCGAGATTTATGCCGTTGCCCATAAGATGAACAAGCTCGTTTGCAGTAAGATCCTTGTTTATACTGCCGTCGTCAGAAGTTTCGATCACCTTTGCCTTGCTGTCAGTATTCTCACTCTTGCTTGATGAATCGCTGCTGTCTGAACAGCCTGTCAGAAATGCGGCACAGGTCATTACCGCCGCTGTCAGCAAAGATATACAGCTATTTCTTTTCATACTTTTCCCTCCGTAAGTTATTTCATAAATGTAAATTCTTCAAATTCAAAAAGCGGCTTGTTCTCAAAATACTGCGCCGTCCAGCCCTCTACTCCGTGTTCCGCCTTAAAGAATATGGAATGTACTCCCGTCAGAGCCTTTACCGCAGCGGTATATACTCCGTCCGCCGTACCGATCTCACATTCTCCCAGCAGTTCGCCGTCCTCACAGCCGTCAGCATATATTTTAAGCTTTGTTTTCGTACCCATACCCCTGACCTTTACAGCCAGTTTCATTGTCTTTGTGGAATAGTCGTTCCCGAAATCAAAATACTTGTATCCCATAACATTTCCGTCTGTTATATTCACAATACTGCGTGTAAATATATCCTTTTCGGTGATAAAACAGCCGCCTTTCAGAACGCAGGCTATCTCAGCAGGTGTTATCTTATACGGATTTAACGACTCCTCAAAACCAAGAGAGGTCATTTCCACAGGCGGTATAGTTCCGTCGGGCAGTATCTCTATTTTCTCCACGCAGGCTCTTCTCGACATTATGGTATTGTTAGTCATTCTGTGGTAGAAAATATACCATTGTCCGTTTATGCAGCAGACCGAGCCGTGATTATTTCCGCCTGGATAATCCACACCATTATCAACGATATATCCACGATATGTAAAAGGTCCTTGTGGCTTGTCTGACGTTGCATATGCAAGCCTGCTGCCTCTGCACGGCGAGTAGATGAGATAATATGTGCCGTTGATTTTTCTCGGTGAGCTTGCCTCAAAAAATCTCTGCTCCTGCGGTGCGCTGTCGCTGTCGTCTATAACTCCCCTGCGGTAGCTGCCCTTGATTATCTCATACATATTCTGCGGATCTATCTCATTGAAATTCGATTCCGTAAAGCCGTAATAAATATACACCCTGCCGTCATCGTCCACAAGAACACCTGCGTCATTGTATATTCCGTCATCACCTGCGTCCTCCGCAAGATACTTATACTCCGACAGCAGTTCAAAAGGGCCTTCTGGTCTGTCTGATACTCCAACACAGCCTTTAGAACCGACTATATAAGCGTAAAGATAATACTTTCCGTTCTTTTCAATAACATCGGGGGCAAAAAGTCTGTGATCTGTACGTTCCTCCGTATCAGACTTGTGGTCACGGTCGGGACGAGTGTGAAAGCTGTGTCCGTGGCACTGCCAGTTGTTAAGATCATTCAAAGGTGCAGACCATACTTTCAGCTTGTTATCGCAGAAATCACTTTCTGCAGCATTGTCGTGCGAGCCGTAAAGATATACTCTGTCACCGAAAACTCTGGGTTCTCCGTCGGGGATATACTCCCAAAGCGGTAAAATAGGATTTGCCATAATGTCCTCCATATATAGATAAAATAAAAAGTTGTATACTCTATAATAAAAGTATACAACTTCTTATCAGCCGTTTCAATATCACATATAGTCAAAAGAGGTGACATTTTGTGCATTTGCCGCTTTAAACAATTTGATCTATAACCCTTTTCTGTACTCAGTGGGAGTTTTTCCGCAGCGTTCCTTGAACTGCCGCATAAAACTGTAAGCGTTTGAATATCCGCAGCTCTCCGCTATCTCGCTAACCGTCAGAGAAGTAGAAGTAAGCAGCCGCTTTGCCTTTTCTGTACGGCTTATGATAAGGTCTGTGATAGCGCTCACGCCGAATATTTTTTTATAAAGGTGCTGAAAACCCGAACGGCTCATGCCCGCTTCCTGCGCAAGCCTGTCTATACCTGTGATATATTCGGGGGTATTGTATATCCTCGTGCGTATGTAAACAAGAGCCGTGTTTTTTTGTGCAAAAGCGTCAGACGAAACTGCTCCCTGACTTTTGAGTATGCGGCTAAGCTTCATAAAGAATATCTCGGTATATCTCCGCTCTACCTCCGCCCTGTATTCCTCCGCCGAATAATGTTCATAGGTCATAATGTGCAGGATATGCGATATTTCCTCCGCACTGCCCAGATAGACAGGTACGTCAACAGGCAGTCCAAGCCTTTTGAAAAATTCCGCATCATTTTCATCTGCGTCAAAATATATCCAGTCATCTGTATACACATCACCTAAAGCGTGATATCTGCACTGCGTCTTAGGGGAATATATGATATATGAATTTGCCGCTGTTTCATACCTTTTACCGCCTGCCCATACTACCGCAGGAGTTTTTATCAGCAGAAAAAGCCAGCAGCCGTTGCCGTCAGGTCTGTCCATAACAAATTCTTTCCCGTGAGAATGATTATAGCCTATCGAACCTATCTTCATATTTTCCCCTCCCAGCCTTATGGAAATATTATATCATACTTCTGTCTTTTTTTCAATTACAGAAGTCAAAAAACAGACCATACCTTTACGATATGGTCTGAAATACAAAACATTATTTAGTTTTCATTGCTCTCATAGCATTGAGTATCGCAATTACCGAAACGCCAACGTCTGCAAAAACAGCTGCCCACATTCCTGCTATTCCGACCGCACCGAGAACAAGTATTGCAAGTTTTACCGCAAGGGCAAATACTATATTCTGATATACTATCTTTATTGTCTTTTTAGAGATATCGATAGCGTCTGCGATCTTTTCAGGGTTATCGTCCATAAGCACGATATCGGCAGCCTCGATAGCTGCGTCAGAACCCATTGCTCCCATTGCTATTCCTATATCTGCTCTTGAAAGAACAGGTGCGTCATTTATTCCGTCACCTACGAAAGCAAGTTTGCCCTTTTCCGACTTTGTGCCGATAAGCTCTTCCACCTTTTCCACCTTGCCGGCAGGAAGAAGCTCTGTGTATACCATATCCAGTCCAAGTTTCTTTGCTGTATCCTCACCAACAGCCTTTGAGTCGCCTGTAAGCATAACAGTTTTTGCGATGCCTCTGTCTTTCAGAGCCTTTATTGCAGCCACTGAAGTTTCCTTTATCTCGTCGGAGATAACTATGTGACCTGCGTACTTTCCGTTTACAGCCACATGAACAGTTGTACCTGTGTGGTGACATGGGTGCCATTCAACACCTATGCTCTCCATAAGCTTATCATTTCCTGCGCATACCTCAAGTCCGTCGATAACAGCCTTTACGCCGTGACCTGAAAGTTCCTCGCTTGAAGTGATCCTTTCGTTGTCGATATCACATCCGTAAGCCTCGATTATAGACTTTGCAATAGGGTGATCCGAATAGCTTTCAGCATAAGCCGCAAGTTCTATAAGCCTGCTCTGTGAATACTTATCAGGGTGGATAGCCGTTACGTTGAACACACCCTTTGTAAGCGTACCTGTCTTGTCGAATACAACTATCTCAGTATTTGCAAGGACTTCAAGATAGTTGCCGCCCTTTACAAGTATACCCTTTTTGCTTGCGCCGCCGATACCGCCGAAAAAGCTGAGCGGTACGGATATTACCAGTGCGCATGGGCATGAGATCACGAGGAAGATGAGTGCTCTGTGTATCCAGTTTGTCCAGCCGCCGCCAAGTACCAGCGGAGGTATAACTGCCAGCAGAACAGCTGCGATAACAACTATCGGTGTATAATACTTTGCGAACTTTGTAATAAAGTTCTCTGCCTTTGCTTTCTTTGAAGCGGAGTTTTCAACAAGGTCGAGTATCTTTGCAACGGTAGATTCTCCGAATACCTTTGTAACTCTTATCCTGAGCATACCGCTCTGATTTATACAGCCGCTTATAACATCCGAATTTACTCCCACCGTTCTCGGCAGGCTCTCGCCTGTCAGCGCTGCGGTATCAACAGTTGATTTTCCCTCGATAACGATACCGTCCAGCGGGATCTTTTCTCCTGCCTTGACTACGATTATATCGCCTATCTTTATCTCTTCAGGATCGACCTGCACAAGCTGACCGTCCTTTTCTATGTTGGCGTAGTCTGGTCTTATATCCATAAGGCTTGCAATGGACTTTCTTGATTTTCCTACTGCACAGCTCTGGAAAAGCTCTCCTATCTGATAGAACAGCATTACCGCAGCCGCCTCAGGATATTCACCCGTTCCGAAAGCTCCCACAGTAGCGATAGCCATAAGGAAGTTTTCATCAAAAACCTGTCCGTGGCTTATATTTCGTATTGCCTTCCACAAAACGTCCCAGCCGATAACAGCATAAGGTACTATAAAGACTAAAAGCTCCCATATTCCCTTGACAGGCAGCAGCCATGCAATTATCAGCAAAATGCCGCTCGCTATGATCCTCGCAAGCATTTTTTTATGTTTTCTCGTCATGATCCTATAACCCTCTTCCCACAGCGGCTCATACAGCCATGACCGCCGTTTTATTTAAGAACGATCTCGCAGTCCGGCTCGATCTTTCTGCAAAGCTTTACGACCTTCTTCATCAGCTTGTCGAAATCCACATCATCGGCAGCTGTAATAGTCATCTTCTGTGTCATAAAGCTTACGGAAGCGTCCTCTACCTCGTCCATTTCCTTTATAGCGTTCTCCATTTTTGCAGCGCAGTTTGCGCAGTCAAGATCTACAAGCTTAAATACCTTTTTCATAAATAACATATCCTTTCAAATATTTTTTGATCAAATCTTATATTGTGCTGACATTCAGCCTGCCAGTCACTCCTCAACATGCTCCATTCCCATTTCTATAATGGAACGTACATGATCGTCGGACAATGAATAATATATGACCTTTCCCTCACGTCTGAACCTTACCAGCTTATTGTTTTTCAGCACTCTAAGCTGATGTGAACAGGCGGTCTGAGTCAATCCCAGCAGCTTTGCAAGGTCGCCGACGCAAAGCTCGGATTCAAACAAAGCGTAAAGTATCCTTATTCTGGTGGTATCACCGAATATCTTAAAGAACTCGGCAAGATCATAAAGGTTTTCCTCAGGCGGCATATCGCTCGTTACCTGATCCACCAGATCGTCATGCACACAGCACTCTGCATTCTCATTCTGTTCAGCCATTTTTATCCCCCTTTCGGCTTCCCTCTGCTTATTATATGCAGATAATTGATAATGTTTCAGCTGTTCATTAAAACACTTGAACATCTATTCATATGTTAGCATATAAATATGTTTTTGTCAATAGCTTATGAAAAATTCTTTTGTATAACATTTTATAATTGATATACATATATAACAAAAGGTGCGGTACCCTGTATTTTCGACAGGATACTGCACCTTATTTAATCATTATTCAGACACTTTCTCATTCTCTTTGTCACTATTTTTGAGCATAAGCACACCTATAATAAGTATCAGCGGGAACACAGCGGCAACAAGCAATCCCTTTTTAAGATCACCGGTTGCATCGGAAACGAAACCTGTTATAGTAGGGCCTGCTGAACAACCTATATCTCCTGCAAGGGCAAGCACAGCGAACATAGCCGTTCCGCCCTGTGGATAACATTGTGATGAAAGGCTGTATGTTCCCGGCCACATAAGACCTACTGAGAGTCCGCACAAAGCGCAGCCTGCAAGGGATATCATCGGGTTAGGTGCAAATACTGCCACAGCATAGCTGAGTATGCAGAGCGCTCCGCTGAAAGCAATGGATTTTCTCAGATTGAGCTTTGCACCCTTAAATCCGTAAAAGGTTCTTGCCGAACCCATAAGCACCGCAAAAGCGCAAGGGCCTAAAAGATCGCCCATAGTTTTTGAAACGTGCAGACCTTCTTCTGCGAAAAGCGATGCCCACTGGGACATTGCAAGCTCGGACGCTCCCGAACATATCATCAGAATAAGAAATACCCAGAATATCTTTACAGTAAAAAGCTTTCTCAGCGGCATATCCTCATTTTCTTCATTGAGTGTCCTCAGCGGCACGAACAGAAACATAAAAACGTTGAACAGAGGTACGAGCGACCATATCAGCGGCAGATATCTCCAGTTTTCTATTCCTGCGGTGCTGAAATACAGCGTTGAAAGCAGTACCACAGCTACCTGTCCCCAGCAGTAGAACGAATGGAGCATACTCATTGCAGAAGCCTTTTCATCCCCGGGGAGCGCCTCCACCACAGGGGAAATAACTACCTCTGTAAGACCTCCGCCCACAGCATTCACAGCCGCACATATGCAAAGTCCTGCAAAAGGATCCATAACAAAAGGCAGCACAGCCATAGAACAAAGTCCAACAACAGTTGCTATATGTGCAAATACGCAGGAGGCTCTGTAACCTATTTTATCAACATATTTTGCCGCAATTATATCTACCACCGTCTGAACACCGAAATTCAGCGTGATAAGCAGGCTTATCCTGTCAAGGCTCAGCGAAAACTGCCTTTGAAATGAAACGAACAGCAGCGGCATAAGATTATTGACTATCGCCTGAGTGATATAGCCGATATATGCAGCATATTTTGTATGTTTGAAAGTCAATTTCATATATTCATTTTTCCTTTCCTTTTGAAATCAGTAGGAATTATACCACATTGATCTTGTTTTGACAAGGGGGTAAAACGAATTTATAAAATAATTATAAATATCAATATATCAGGATAATAAAACAGCCGGCAGCGCAGGTTTTTCCCGCATCGCCGACTATACGATCAATAAAAAATAATTTAAAGCACCGCAGTTTCTCCGTCACTGCTTATAGTTGTGCTGCCGAATATCTCACTGAGGGTATCGGCATATTCCTGCGGATCGGTCATAGCAGGGCTGTAATGGGTAAGCCATAGCTGCTTTACCTCAGCGTTCTTTGCAAGGCGGCAGGCGTCCTGCATAAGCATATGACCTTTTTTATCCATACTTTCTTTCTGAGAAAGGTCGCCGTACATTCCCTCGCAGATAAAAAGATCCGATCCCTTTGCAAGATCCGATATTCCGTCAAAAGGCAGAGTATCTGTAACATAGGTTATTTTTATATCTCTGCGAGAATTTTCCGTTACCTCTTCGGGAGTGAATATCCTGCCATCATCAAGCTCCACACTTTCTCCGCCGTGAAGAGTTTTCCAGAACTTTATCGGTATGCCGAGAGCCTGTGCCTTTTCAGGCTGGAAAACAGGTCTGCGCTTGTAACGTATGCTGTACCCTAAACAGTTCACAGAATGGCGCAGAGGCATAGACATCCCCTCTGTCATACCGTTGCCGTCTATTTCAAAAACCGACTGTTCAGTCACAGAAAGCTCATGCACCCTTACTTCATAGGTCAGCATACCACAGATATACATAAGCTTTTCCACAGCCGTTTTTTCACCCTGCGGAACATATATATCGAGAGGGTCTGTCCTTGAACAATTTCCGATAGACAGCAGAAGTCCCGGCAAGCCTGTTACATGGTCTGCGTGGAAATGAGTCAGAAGTATAACATCTATCCTGCTGATCTTCACGCCGAACTGACTTAATGCTATCTGCGTACCCTCTCCGCAGTCGATAAGAATTGCCCTGCCGTTATGTTCTATATAACATGAAGTGAGCCACCTGTTTTTCAGCGGCAGCATTCCGCCTGTTCCTGCCAGCGTTATTTTCGGCATATGTCCATCTCCCTCCGATATCAAGTTCTGTACCGTTTACATTAATAATATATCATTTTTTCCGCCTTGTCAAATTATATGCAAAACTGAACAACATGATACGTTCCGCCCTATGAATAATTATCATAAAGCTCCGCAAAATAATCCTGTTCTTTGTCATGCATGGGGGTATTGCAAAAAGTATAAATATGATGTATAATAAAATTATACCGATTTTGACTACTTTCAGATCATGAGGTGATAATATGAAAATACTTCTTAATGAGGACAAGGAACTTGTTGCGCAGATAAAAGAGGGACTAAAGCGAAAAGGCGGCTACTGCCCTTGCAGACTTCAGAAAAAGGAAGAATATAAATGTATGTGCGAGGAATTTAAGCAGCAGATAGCAGATCCCGATTTTGAGGGTTACTGCCACTGTATGCTTTATTATAAAAAGAAAGACTGATGAAAAGGAGGATTTAAAATGTCAGTTATAAATATCACAGAAGAGAATTTCAAGAGCGAGGTAATGGAAAGCGAAAAGACCGTTCTGCTTGATTTCTGGGCAGCATGGTG
This sequence comes from uncultured Ruminococcus sp., assembly GCF_934476685.1. Lineage (GTDB taxonomy): Bacteria > Bacillota > Clostridia > Oscillospirales > Ruminococcaceae > Hominimerdicola. The sequence goes on along the minus strand of NZ_CAKSNX010000015.1, from coordinate 15,599 downwards.
CGGTCCATGCAGAATGCTTTCTCCGCTTGTAGATGAGGTCGCTGAGGAAAGATCAGATATAAAAGTAGGAAAGGTCAACGTTGACGATTGTCCTGAACTCGCCGCTGCGTTCAATGTTTCAAGCATTCCGATGCTTGCCGTTATCAAAGGCGGAAAGATAGTGAACCAGTCGGTAGGTGCGATACCTAAAGAGGCTATAATCGAGCTTATCGGCTAAAAATGAAAAGTAAAAGCTGTCCGAACAATATCGGGCAGCTTTTTTTACTATATTAATATTATATTATTATCCCATTGCAGTGATCTATCTCATGCTGGATTATCTGCGCTGTAAAGCCTGAGAAATTCTGCTTTTTCTTCTTGAATTTCTTATCCCTGTATTCAACGGTTATGCTTTCATACCTTGTGCAGCTGCGCTGACCGATATGACAAAGGCAGCCTTCCTGCGTTTCATATGACTTTGCGGACTTATCCGTTATCACAGGGTTTATCATCACAAGATAGTCTTTCCCTGCCTGCACTGCGATAATGCGTTTAAGTTCGCCTATCATATTCGCAGCCATACCAACGCACTCCTCAGAATGTGCTGTAAGGGTATCGAGCAGATCTTTTGCAATACGCATATCATTCTTATCAGCGTCAACGGACTTTTGCGAAAGAACAAGGCAGTCCTTAACTATATCTCTTACCATACTAACATTAACCGCCTATCTTTACAACTGCCGCTGTCTGTCCTGAAATCTGTACAGTTTCACCATTCTGTGCAACTTCTCCGCCATTGATGTACAAAATTTCTCCCAGCTTGTCCTTGTACTCAAACTCTGCCTTTTCAGCTGACGCATTGACGATAACAAGCAGCTTTTCATCATCGTTCTCCCTCTCATAAACAAGAGGATAACCGCTTTCTGTAACAAACTTTATGCCTGCCTTGCTCTGAAGCGCAGTATGCTGCTGACGGAAAGCAATAAGCTTTTTGACCTCGCTGCGGAGCGAATTTTCGTCATTCATTTCCTTTTCAGCTGTTGGTCTGTCTGCGCTGCTGTCCAGTGAAATGTACAGATCTTCTGCTTTCGTTGCGGAAAATCCTGCATTTACGCTGTCGTTCCACTGCATAGGTGAACGTGAGCCTGTTCTGCCGTAACCGCCCTCAACAGATGTCAGTCCCTCAACATATCTCATACCTATCTCATCACCATAATAAATGAACGGAGCGCCCGGCATAGTCAGCAGGAATGCAAAAGCTATCTTCATTTCCTCAGGGTCAAGATTTCTTCTCATTCTGTCCATATCATGGTTGCCCGATGGGATACAGATAAGACCCTTACCCTCTGTCTTTTCGTAGTTTTCCTTATACTTGCTTATGAACTGTGAGATATCGCCCTTTCCTCTTGAAGAGAAATATGGCTCTTCACAGCGGAAAAGATCGTTGTAATGTGACGGTCCGAAGTGAAGCAGGAAGTCCATATGGAATCCGCCTCTGAGTGACTTGTCAGGTTCGCCCCACTCTGAAACCATAGCCGCCTGCGGGAACTCCTCATCAAGGAAAGCTCTGAACTTCTGCCAAAGTGCAACTGTGCCGTCTGAGTTCTCATTATCGTTCTTAACAAGAGAGCCTGCCATATCGACTCTGAAACCGTCACAGCCTGCGCTGAGCCAGAATCTCATAACATCTTTCATAGCCTCGATAGTTGCGCAAGCGCCATCTGAATCCATTGACTGCTGCCATGGACGTTCAGGTTTAAAATATCCATAGTTTAAAGCAGGCTGGCTGGAGAAAAAGTTTACTGCCGCCGAGCCGTCCCTGTCAGAAATACCTCTGATACAGTCCATAGGAGCTGTACCCTCCCAGATAGAATCTGACCAGATATATCTGTCGGTGAACTCATTCTTTTCAGCTTTCATAGACTCCTTGAACCACTTATGCTCAACAGAAGTGTGTCCCGGAACAAGGTCGAGCAGGACGTGCATACCACGCTTGTGCGCCTCATCGAACAGGTCGCAGAGGTCCTGATTTGTGCCGTATCTTGGGGCAACCGTCATATAGTCCTCTACGTCATAGCCTGCGTCACCGAAAGGCGACTTAAAGCAAGGGTTTATCCAAAGTGCATTACAGCCAAGTTCTTTTATGTAATCGAGCTTGCTGATGATACCTTTAAAATCTCCTATTCCGTCGCCGTTTGAGTCTTTGAAAGACTGTGGGTAAATTTCATAAAATACTGCATTGTCAAGCCATTTCGGCATATAGATCATCTCCGTAAATCTTAAATTTTCTTCATTATAGCAGTTTCATATTTTAATGTCAATAGTAAGATATTAAGAATATTAGAATATTAAAAAAAGAGAGATCATAACCGATCTCTCTTTAAAAATATCAAAGATTTGTGTAACCCATAAGGCTCTCGTCAACTTCTCTTGCAACATCTCTTCCCTCTCTGATAGCTCTTACTACCAGCGATTGTCCGATATGCATATCTCCGCAGACGAACACGTTCTCAACATTTGTTCTGTGAGAATCCTTTGTGGTCGAAACATTTGTCCTGCCGTCAGTTTCAACGCCGAATGCCTTTGTTACATAGCTTTCAGAACCTAAGAAACCTGCCGCTATAAGAACAAGTTCAACGTCAACAGAATACTCCGATCCCTCGATCTCTTTCATCATCATTCTGCCTGTTTTCTTATCCTTTTCAGGTTTCAGCTTTACAAGCACAGCGCTCTTGAGCTTACCCTTTTCGTCAGCAACAAATTCCTTTACAGTTGTCTGATAAACTCTCGGATCTGAACCGAAAACTCCGATAGCCTCTTCCTGACCGTAATCTGTCTTGCAGACTCTCGGCCACTCAGGCCATGGGTTGTTCTCCGCTCTTGTATCAGGCAGCTTTGGCATCATTTCGAGCTGTAAAACGCTCTTTGCGCCATGACGGATACTTGTTCCAACGCAGTCGTTTCCTGTATCACCGCCGCCGATGACCATAACGTTCTTTCCCTTTGCGGAAATGAATGAACCCTCTTTAAGACCTGTGTCAAGCAGTGACTTTGTAGTTGACTTCAGAAAATCCACTGCAAAGTATATACCCTCTGACTCTCTGCCCTTTACCTTTATATCTCTTGGATTTGACGCACCGCAGGCAAGTACTACTCTGTCATACTGCGAAAGCAGCTCGCTTACCTTTATGTCCTTTCCTACATTTACTTCTGTAAGGAACTCGATACCCTCTTCCTGCATGATCTCAGTACGTCTTTCGATAACGTCCTTTTCCAGTTTCATATTCGGGATACCGTACATAAGAAGTCCGCCTATCCTGTCCGAACGCTCATATACTGTTACGCTGTGACCTCTCTGATTGAGCTGATCCGCAGCGGCAAGTCCCGAAGGACCTGAACCGATAACTGCGATCTTCTTGCCTGTTCTTACCTTAGGAGGCTTTGCGCAGGCATAACCCTGTTCATAAGCGTTTTCAACTATTCCGTACTCATTTGCCCTTACCGTAACTGCGTTGCCGTTCGCTCCGCAGGTACAAGCCTTTTCGCAGAGTGCAGGACAAACTCTTGATGTGAACTCAGGGAAGTTGTTTGTAAGTCTTAATCTGTTATAAGCCTGCTCCCAGCAGCCCTGATATATAAGATCGTTCCATTCAGGTATAAGGTTGTTGAGCGGACAGCCTGTTATCATACCGCCTACCTGCATACCAGACTGACAGAAAGGTACTCCGCATTCCATACATCTTGCGCCCTGTTTCTGCTGTTCTTCTTTAGAGAGAGGAGTGTGGAATTCATCATAGTTCTTTATACGCTCGGCAACTGAAAGTGCCTCAGCGTCCTCTCTTTCATAATCCATAAATCCTGTTGGCTTTCCCATTGCAGTCCCCTCCTTACTTATTATTTATTATCTGATAGAAAGCTTCTATCTGTGCCTGTTCGCTTGACAGTCCCTTTTCTTCCATAGAAACGATAGCAGCCATCATTTTCTTATAGTCGTGAGGGATTATCCTCTTGAACTTAGGCAGATATTCGTCAAAGTTGTCAAGGATCTGCTTTGCCTTTGGTGAACCTGTTGCTTCATAATGCTCTTCGATAAGTCCCTTGAGTTCGATTATATCGTACTTTTCCTTGACCTCAGAGAACAGCACCATTTCCTTGTTGAGCTTTGTGTAAAGATCTCTGTCCTCGTCGAGAACATATGCAACACCGCCCGACATACCTGCTGCAAAGTTTTTGCCTGTCTTACCGATAACTACAACACGTCCGCCTGTCATATATTCACAGCCGTGATCTCCAACGCCCTCAACAACGGCTACTGCGCCTGAGTTTCTTACGCAGAAACGTTCGCCTGCAACACCGTTGATGAAAGCCTTACCGCTTGTTGCGCCGTAAAGTGCAACGTTGCCGATGATGATATTTTCGCTTGCCTCGAATGTTGACTCCTTTGGAGGATAAACCACAAGCTTACCGCCTGAAAGACCCTTTCCGAAGTAGTCGTTTGAGTCGCCCACCAGTTCAAGGGTAAGTCCCTTCGGGATAAATGCACCGAAGCTCTGTCCGCCAGAACCGTTGCAGACGATCTTGAATGTATCATCTTCAAGTGTGTTATAATATTTCTTTGTGATCTCTGAACCGAAGATAGTACCGAATGAACGGTCTGTGTTCTTAACGTCCACCTTGATAGTTTTCTTCTGTCCCTTTGCAAGTGCCTTTGAGAATTCCTTGAGAACTACCTTTTCGTCAAGTGTTTCGTTGAGTTTGAAGTCATAAAGGCTCTTGTTGTGATATTCAACCTTTTCAGAAGCGAAATCTGCGCTGAGAATATTGGAAAGATCGACCTCGGCAGCAGTACCTGTGATACCGCTCTTAGGCTTGATAAGATCAATTCTTCCTACCAGTTCGTCAACTGTTCTTACGCCCAGTCTTGACATATATTCTCTCAGCTCGGAAGCTACGAATATCATAAAGTTCATTACATACTCAGGCTTGCCTGCAAATCTCTTTCTGAGTTCAGGATTCTGAGTTGCAACACCGAACGGACAGGTATCAAGGTTGCACACTCTCATCATTGCGCAGCCGAGAGTTATCAGCGGAGCAGTTGCAAAACCGAATTCCTCTGCACCGAGGATAGCGGCGATAGCAACGTCACGTCCTGTCATAAGCTTACCGTCTGTTTCGATAACGACCTTATTTCTAAGACCGTTCTGAATAAGTGTCTGATGAGCCTCAGCAAGACCGAGTTCCCATGGCAGACCTGCGTTATAGATCGAGTTTCTTGGAGCAGCACCTGTACCGCCGTCATAACCGGAGATAAGGATACAGCCTGCGCCTGCCTTAGCAACACCAGCTGCGACAGTTCCTACGCCGCATTCAGAAACCAGCTTTACAGATATTCTTGCGTCCTTGTTTGCGTTTTTAAGGTCATAGATAAGCTGAGCAAGGTCCTCGATAGAATAGATATCATGATGAGGAGGTGGTGAGATAAGGGATACGCCAGGTGTAGAATGTCTTGTCTTTGCTATCCATGGATAAACCTTTTTGCCCGGAAGATGTCCGCCCTCACCAGGCTTTGCACCCTGAGCCATTTTGATCTGTATTTCCTGTGCAGATGTAAGGTATCTTGAAGTTACGCCGAAACGTCCCGAAGCTACCTGCTTGATAGCAGAACATCTGTCCTCTTTCTGTCCCTTGGTAAGAAGTCTTTCGAGAGATTCGCCGCCCTCGCCTGAGTTGGACTTGCCGTGAAGTCTGTTCATAGCGATAGCAAGTGTTTCGTGAGCCTCCTGCGAGATAGAGCCGTAGGACATAGCGCCCGTCTTGAATCTTCTTACGATAGAATCAACGCTCTCAACCTCTTCCAGCGGAACAGGAGTATCTGCAAAATTGAAGTCCATAAGACCTCTGATATTTACAGGATCCATTTCCTCGGAGATCATATGTGAATACTGCTTATAAACATCATATTCGCCTGTTCTTGCAGCTTTCTGGAGCAGATAGATAGTCTGAGGATTATAGAGATGCTCCTCCTTGCCGCTTCTGAACTTGTGGCTGCCTCTTGATTCAAGCTCAGGGCTTGTTCCAAGTCCCAGCGGATCGAATGCAGCTGTATGAAGTCTGTCAACATTGTCCTCGATATCCTTTATCGTGATACCGCCTATCCTGCTGACTGTGCCTGTGAAATACTTGTCGATAACGTCACTGCCGATACCGATAGCCTCGAATATCTGTGAACCCTGATATGACTGGATAGTTGAGATACCCATTTTTGAAGCGATCTTTACAATGCCGTGGAGAACTGCACTGTTATAATCGTCAACAGCGGCATAGTAATCCTTGTCGAGAAGATCGTCGCTGATAAGCTCGTGGATAGTTTCCTGAGCAAGATATGGGTTGATAGCAGACGCACCATAGCCGAGAAGTGTTGCAAAGTGATGTACCTCTCTTGGCTCGCCGCTTTCGAGGATAACTGCAACGGAAGTTCTCTTCTTTGTAACAACGAGGTGCTGATGAAGAGCAGAAACTGCCAGCAGTGACGGGATAGCGAGGTGGTTCTCATCAACTCCCCTGTCGGAAAGGATAAGGATATTTGCGCCATCGCTGAAAGCCTTATCAGCCTCGATGAAAAGTCTGTTTACAGCCTTTGAAAGTCTTGTGTTCTTATAATAGAGTATCGGGATAACTGCTACCTTGAATCCAGGTTTGTTCATATTCTTGATCTTAAGAATATCTGTTGAGGTAAGGATAGGATTATGCACCTTCATTACCTTGCAGTTTTCAGGCTTCTCTTCAAGGATATTGCCCTCATTTCCGATATATATAGTAGTTGAAGTAACTATCTCCTCACGGATAGCATCTATCGGCGGATTTGTTACCTGAGCGAAAAGCTGCTTGAAGTAGTTGAACAGCGGCTGAGGTTCATTTGAAAGCACAGCAAGCGGACTGTCTGTACCCATTGCAGCAATAGACTCCGTACCGTTCTTTGCCATAGGGAGGATAGAAGTCATAACTTCCTCATATGTATAGCCGAACGCTTTCTGCAAACGCTGTCTGCTCTCATAGCTGTGTTCCTCGACCTTTGCGTTCGGGATCTTGAGATCCTTAAGACATACGAGGTTGCTGTCCAGCCATTCGCCGTAAGGCTGCTTTGAAGCATAGTATTCCTTAAGTTCATCATCGTCGATAAGTCTGCCCTGAACAGTATCTACCAGCAGCATCTTACCCGGACGAAGTCTTTCCTTCACAACGATCTTTGCAGGGTCAATAGGAAGTGCGCCGACTTCTGATGAAAGGATAAGGTTTCCGTCATCTGTTATATAGTATCTTGAAGGACGCAGACCGTTTCTGTCAAGCACAGCGCCCATGATATCACCGTCAGAGAAGAGGATAGACGCAGGTCCGTCCCAAGGCTCCATCATAGTAGCGTAGTACTGATAGAAGTCCTTTTTCTTCTGGCTCATAGTTCCGTTATTATCCCAAGGTTCAGGAATAGCGATCATGACTGCAAGCGGAAGATCCATACCGCTCATAACGAGAAATTCCAGTGTGTTATCCAGCATTGCAGAGTCTGAACCCTCTGTATTTACAACAGGGATGACCTTGTCGAGGTCGCCTTTGAGGTGTTCCGACTTCATCGTTTCCTCTCTTGCGAGCATCTTGTCGGCATTTCCTCTGATAGTATTGATCTCGCCGTTATGTACCATCATTCTGTTAGGATGCGCTCTCTGCCAACTTGGATTTGTGTTTGTTGAAAATCTTGAATGGACCATAGCGATAGCTGATTCATAATCAGGATCCTGAAGATCGAGGAAGAAGTTTCTCAGATCTCCAACAAGGAACATTCCTTTATATACGATAGTTCTGCTTGAAAGGGAAACTACATATGTATCCTCATTTGACTGCTCGAAAACACGTCTTGCAACGTAAAGTTTTCTGTCAAAGTCGAGTCCCTTTCTTACGCCCTTTGGTCTTTTGATAAAGCACTGCATGATAGCAGGCATACATTCAACAGCTCTGTGTCCCAAGACCTCAGGTCTTGACGGAACATCTCTCCAGCCGAGAACGTCCAGTCCCTCTTTAGATGCGATTATCTCAAACATCTTCTTAGCCTGATTTCTTGCAAGCTCATTCTGCGGGAAGAAGAACATACCCACAGCGTAATCTCTTTCAGAAGAAAGATTTATGCCGAGATCCTGCTTTGCTGTTTTCTTGAAAAACTTATGTGAGATCTGGAGCAGAATACCTACGCCGTCACCCGTCTTTCCCTCAGCGTCCTTACCGGCTCTGTGTTCGAGAGTTTCAACGATCGTCAGCGCATTTGCGACAGTATCGTGAGATTTGACGCCCTTTATGTTTACAACAGCTCCGATACCGCAGTTATCATGCTCGAATTTCGGCGAATACAGTCCCTTGCGGCTCTTATTCACTGTCTGTTCCATTTCTTATCACCCTTTCCTGCCCGCCTCACATCTCCCATTGAGCAGCGAGCAACTGTTTAGTTAGAATTTTGCAACCGATAGTCAGTCGTTTTTTACTGCCGAAACAGCTTCTCCGCAGCGGTTTCAGTCAAAATGCAGTAATGTTTTCTGCATATGCCAAAACGCTTGTGCAATTTCACAAAAAGAAAGTTTCGGACTTAAATCCTGCAAAGTTGAATTTTGGTAAATATTCAGCTTCGTTTCTACAAACTGACTTTAACCACGAATAAACTATATTTTTTACAGCGTATACATTATAACATACAGTGAGCCAAAATGCAAGTTCAGTCTATAAATCCTGCATAAATTATTTATAAACAAATTATGAATAATATGAAATGTTTTTTGTTTGCCTGTGCGTTATGCCGTTCAGCCATTGTCTGCAGCTGCTCTTTTTACTGCTCTCACAACGCCTTTTACCGCTGTTTTAACGGGGTTTGACACATCTTTATAGAAATGCTGATAGTCCTTTGAATTTATCCAATCACCGCCCCAGCTCCAGCCATGGGCAGCAAATATCTTAAAGCAAATATCATTATGATCTATTTTATGGGCAAATGCAAGTTCACGATTGCAATATTGCACACCCTCAGGCGGCATTACCTTCTCGCCTACTATGTATGGATTATACAGCGGGTTGATGTCAACAGCCATGCCCAGAGCGTGTAAAGACAGGGTATCTGTGTCCGCAATAACACGATAATTGAATGATGAGGTATTGTTATCCTGCATACAGCGGTCATCATCGCCGTCATAGCAGTCGCAAAGCCTTACCTTTTCAAGCTCATATCCTGCGTCGAAAAGCTCCGCAAAGATCTCCAGCACATCGTGGGCAAGCTTTCTGTTCACAACCATCTCGCCCTGTGCAATATGGTGTTCAAAATCATAATATTTAACATTGAGGTAAGACAGATCGTCATATCCAATGTGTTTGTTTTCGTGAAATGTTCTGCCGTTCATAAACTCCCGCTTATCCTGCGGAACAGGCTGAAAGGAAAATCCCTCTCTCAGCGTAAATGTATCTGATTTTTTCATATAACGTGCCTCCGTAAAATATTTTAGGCAAAGCCGCTGGCGTGACCTGTGCGGTACTGCCTTTATGCTTTTTATTTTATCACACCGCCCGTTATATGTAAACCCTGCTCGGTACAAAAAATACAGCACAAATCAAGCAGGATCTCTATGGATCTGCCTGATCTGTGCTGCTTTGCACTCCGTATATTTTAAAATATAAGCTGTTTTATCCGCTATATATTGATATGATTATGCTTTCCCGAAAGCTTGAGTCTTGTCATTGCTCTGTTGAGAGCCGCCTGTGTATGATAATACTGCTTTATGCTCAGCTTTTGTCTTAAACGCTCCTCGGCACGTTCCTTTGCCGCCTCAGCACGTTTGATATCGATATCCTCAGGACGTTCTATCGTGTCCGCAAGGATATTCACATAGTTTGGCATTATCTCGACAAAACCGTCGCTCACTATGGCATAATGCCATTCATCTCCCACACGGAAGCGTATCTCGCCTGCATTCAGACAGGTTATCATAGGCTGATGATTCGGCAGTATTCCGAAAGAGCCGTCCTGTCCCGGAAAAACAAGCTCGTCGCATTCTCCTGAGAAGAAAACGTGGTCGCTCGCCATCATATCAAGCTTAAAGGTCTTGACCAAAGCTTATCCCTCGCTTTCCAGCTGCTTAGCCTTTTCGATAACATCATCGATAGTTCCTGCATTGAAGAAGGCAGCCTCAGGATACTCGTCCATTTCGCCGTCGATGATCTTCTTAAAGCCACGGATAGTTTCCTTAAGAGGAACATATTTGCCCTGAATACCGGTGAAGTTTTCAGCAACGTGGAAAGGCTGTGAAAGGAACTTCTGTATCTTTCTTGCACGGTAAACTGCGATCTTATCCTCTTCCGAAAGCTCTTCCATACCGAGGATAGAGATGATATCCTGCAGCTCCTTGTACTTCTGGAGCAGCTCCTGCGTCTTTCTTGCAACCATATAATGCTCTTCGCCCACAACATCGGGTTCGAGTATTCTTGAAGTGGACTCAAGCGGATCAACAGCAGGATAAATTCCCTGCTCAACTATCTTTCTTGAAAGGACCGTCGTTGCGTCAAGGTGTGAGAATGTGATAGCAGGCGCAGGGTCGGTAAGGTCGTCCGCAGGCACATATACAGCCTGAACAGATGTAATTGAACCCTGTTTTGTCGATGCTATTCTTTCCTGTAACGCACCCATTTCATTTGCAAGTGTCGGCTGATATCCTACGGCTGACGGCATACGTCCCAGCAGTGCAGATACCTCAGAGCCTGCCTGTACAAATCTGAAAATGTTATCTATAAAAAGAAGTACGTCCTGATGTTCCTTATCACGGAAATACTCAGCCATTGTAAGTCCTGTCTGAGCAACTCTCATTCTTGATCCGGGCGGTTCGTTCATCTGACCGAACACTAAGGCTGTTTTCTTTATTACGCCTGAGTCGGACATCTCATGCCAGAGGTCGTTTCCCTCTCTTGAACGCTCGCCTACTCCTGTAAAGATAGAATATCCGCCATGCTCTGTGGCAACGTTAGTGATAAGCTCCTGTATAAGCACAGTTTTTCCTACGCCTGCGCCGCCGAACAGACCGATCTTACCGCCCTTTGCGTAAGGTGCAAGAAGGTCGATTACCTTTATGCCTGTTTCAAGTATCTCTGTGGCAGGCTTCTGATCCTCAAACTTAGGAGGATCTTTATGTATGCCCCATCTTTCCTCTGCCTTAACAGGTTCTCCGCCGTCTATCTCTTCTCCCAGAACGTTGAACATTCTTCCGAGAGTACAGTCACCCACAGGCACTTTTATACAGCTTCCTGTGGCTGTGACATCCATATCCTTTGCAAGTCCGTCACTGGAAGAAAGCATTATCGCACGGACAGTATTGTTTCCGAGCTGCTGCGCTACCTCCAGTACTCTTGTCTTACCGTCAAGCTCAACGGTAAGTGCATCTTTTATCATAGGAAGTTTTCCGCTGTCAAATTCCACGTCCACAACAGGGCCGAGGATCTGGACTATCTTACCCTTATTAGAGTTTTCCATTTTATCTGCCTCCTGCACTTATGAATTTTGCTGACTTTTCTGTGCGTTCGCACCGCCGACTATCTCGGTTATCTCCTGCGTTATGGCAGCCTGTCTTGCACGGTTGTACTGCAGACTGAGCTGTCTTATGGAATCCTTTGCTGCGTCGGTAGCAGAGGACATCGCCGTCATTCTCGAATTCTGCTCACAGGAAAAAGCCTCTATCAGCACGCCGTACAAAAGACCTTTCATATAGTTCGGCACAAGATGATCCATTACCTTTTCAGGCGATGGCCTGAAAGTTGCGATATTATGTGTCTGAAGCTTTTTCGGATTGCTGAAATTCTCCCTTTCAAGAGGGAAAAGCTTTAATATCTCAGGCTCCATTTTCATTGAAGTTATCATCTTTGTGTAGATAACATATACCTCGTCAAGATATTTTCTTTCGTACAGATCTATTATAGTTTCCGCCATCGACCTCGCTCTGTAAAGCGTCGGGTTCTGGGCGGTATACAGAAATTCGCCGTCTATTGTTACATTTCGTCTTGAAAAATACAGTCTGCCGATCTGTCCCACCACGAAAAGGCAGGTGTTCTTATGCTTCGCAAGCTCCTGCTCGGCAAGCTTTAAGACATTGTGGTTATACGCTCCCGCAAGTCCCTTGTCGGCAGTCACGACTATATAGCCGATCATCTTATCCTCAGGCTTTTTTTCTTCACGCTGGTCGAAATACTTATGCTCCATTTCAGGAGTCTGCGAAAGGATATGATGTATGGTGGACTGGAGCTTTTCAAAATACGGAGCTGTATTTTCAAGATTTTTCTTAGCTTTTCTAAGATTTGATGAGGAGATAAGATACATAGCATTGGTTATCTTCATTATCTCCTCGACGCTGGCTATTCTGTCACGGATCTCTTTCATTCCCGCCATAAGATCGCCCATGCAGTCAGCCAATGATCTTTAAGGCTCTGCACATGGACTCGCCTCCATTCTGTGTTGGATTTTACGTCTTTTATCATCTGCCTGCTTTAAATTCCTTAGCGGCAGCGGTTATCTTTTCACCAAGCTCATCACTGAACACCTTTTTCTCGTTGATCTCGCTTATTATCTCAGGGTGATTTGCCGAGAAATATGAAAGCAGATCACTTCTGAACTGTGCGATCTCGTTGAGCGGTACATCAAGCATAAGCTTCTTCTGCGCACAGTGAAGTATTATTACCTCGTCCGCCATTGAGAATGGGTGATAAAGCGGCTGTTTCAGCAGTTCCACAAGTCTGTGACCATGGTCGAGAAGTTCCTGCGTGGTCTTGTCCAGATCTGAGCTGAACTGTGTGAAAACTTCCATTTCTCTGAACTGTGCAAGATCCATTCTCAGTCCGCCTGATACCTTTTTGATTATCTTGGTCTGTGCTGCGCCGCCGACTCTCGATACTGAAAGTCCTACGTTTACCGCCGGTCTTATGCCTGAGAAGAAAAGCTCTGTTTCAAGGAATATCTGACCGTCGGTGATAGAAATTACATTGGTCGGGATATATGCGGAAACGTCGCCTGCCTGTGTTTCGATTATAGGCAGAGCAGTTATCGAACCGCCGCCATGTTCATCATCAACACGGCTCGAACGCTCCAGCAGTCTGGAATGGAGATAGAAAACATCTCCAGGATAAGCCTCACGTCCCGGTGAACGTTTCAGCAGCAGCGACATTGCTCTGTATGCCACAGCGTGTTTTGAAAGGTCATCATATACTATAAGAACGTCCTTGCCCTTATCCATAAAATACTCAGCCATTGCTGTTCCTGCATATGGGCATATGTACTGCAAAGGAGCAAGATCACTTGCCATTGATGCAACAACAATGGTGTATTCCATTGCGCCATGCTTTTTAAGATCAGATACCAGCTTTGATACAGTTGAGGCTTTCTGACCTACGGCAACATAGACGCAGATCATATCCTTGCCCTTCTGATTGATTATTGTGTCAACGGCGATAGCAGTTTTACCTGTCTGCCTGTCGCCGATAATAAGTTCTCTCTGTCCTCTTCCTATCGGGAACATAGAGTCTATGGAAAGTATACCTGTTTCAAGCGGTACTGTTACCGACTTTCTCGCAGCAACAGGAGGAGCTTCACGCTCGATAGGATAGTAGTCGTCATATTCAACTTCGCCCATGCCGTCTATCGGCTGACCGAGAGCGTCAACAACTCTTCCCAGCAGCTTTTCGCCTACTCCCACGCCTGCTTTCTTCTTTGTTCTTATGACCTTTGAACCCTCGCTCAGACCGTAATCCGAACCGAGAAGTACAACTCCGACGGTCTTTCTTTCAATATTCTGAACAATGCCCTTTACGCCTGTTTCAAATTCAACAAGCTCGCCGTACATAACGTGGTCAAGTCCGTATACATTTACGATACCGTCATTTATAGAAATAATGCTGCCCGTTTCGCTGACCTGCATTCTGACTTCAAAGTCCTTTATCTCGCTTTTCAGCACCGAGATTATATCTGCATTATTCATATTCTCACCTCCTGATTAATCTGTCCTGCAAAGCCTTTATCGTACCCTTTACGCTCTTATCGAAAAGCGTTCCGTTCACCATAAGGGCATATCCGCCGATAAGGGAGCTGTCCTCCGTTACCTCCAGCAGGACATCATTAACGCCGTACTTTTTCTTCAGCGTTTCTCTGAACTTTTCCTTTGTTTCCCCGCTTACAGGTTCCGCACAGAAAAGTTCAGCTTTCAGTATTTTATTTTTTTCCGCTCTCAGATCTTCATAAGCCGCAAACACACAGTCGATATCAGCCATATGTCCGAACTCAGCCATTACTTTCAGAAAAGCGCATATCTCTTTCGGGAATATCCTGTCTATAACAGCGGCTTTCTCAGAAACGTCAAACTGAGGGCTTGAAAGCACCTGAGAAAGCTGAGGATCTTGTGCAAAGATATCTTCGGCAGCTTTCACCGTTTCATAGCTTACGTTCTGCTCAAAAAGAGCCTTTGCACACACCTGATGACCGTACATTACCAATTTTCTGCACTTGCTCACTTCGACGCACCTACCTCTGACAGGAAGTCGTTCACAGCCTCCCTTTCGGAGTCGCCGTCAACATTTCTGCCAATTACTCTTGCCGCAGCAAGGAGAGCAAGGTCTGCGATCTCGACCTTTGCGTCATCGAAGGCTCTGTTCTTTTCATTTTCAGCCGACTTCTCAGCTTCTTTAAGTATCTTAGCCGATTCAACTCTTGCATTCTCCAGCATAAGGTCACATTCTTTTCCCGCTCTTTCCTTTGCGGAACGTGTTATCTCCAGTGCCTCGCTGTGAGCGTCTGCTATCTCAGCTTCATAATCGGACTTCATTTTCTCTGCGTCAGCCTTCGCCTGTGCAGCGCCGTCCAGATCAGCCTGTATCTGCGCCTGTCTTTCGTCCATCATTTTGCATACAGGACCAAACAGGAATTTTTTCAGAAGCACAAACAAAACAAGGAGGTTTATGACCGTCCAAAGCAGAGTCCAGTCTAACTTCAGCATAAAAATTAACTCCTTTCAGAAATCTCGATCATCTTTATTTAAGTACAAAGATAATCAGGAACGCAATGATAAGTCCGTAGATAGCTGTTGCCTCTGCAAGGGCGCAGCCTAAGATAAGTGAACTTCTTATATCTTTCTTTGCTTCCGGCTGTCTTGCGATAGATTCTGTTGCCTTTCCTGTGGCGATTCCTATTCCTACGCCTGCTCCTATTCCTGTAAATACGGCAAGTGCCGCTCCGATAGCTACTAACATTTTTTACTCTTCCTTTCCGTATTTATTTAAGTACAAAGATTATCAGAAACGCAATGATAAGTCCATAGATGGCTGTTGCCTCTGCAAGGGCGCAGCCTAAGATAAGCGAACTTCTTATATCTTTCTTTGCCTCAGGCTGTCTTGCGATAGACTCTGTTGCCTTTCCTGTGGCGATTCCTATTCCCACGCCTGCTCCTATTCCTGTAAATACGGCAAGTGCCGCTCCGATAGCTACTAACATTTTTACTCTTCCTTTCCGTATTTATTTAAGTACAAAGATTATCAGAAACGCAATGATAAGTCCGTAGATCGCTGTT
>NZ_CAKSNX010000014.1 GCF_934476685.1 uncultured Ruminococcus sp. | reverse complement strand
GTTTAGTCACTTACATTATACCATGAGTTTCTCTTTGAGTCTTCTTTTTTGTGTCATTTTATTTTACAACTTGCCATCTTTTTATGCATAACGCTGATGAATGATATTTTGTCGATGTTCTTCCAACATATTGACATCTGCCGTAAGCTGTGATATAATACTTTCAGGAAATGAAGTTCTTCCTTAGTTTTAAGGCAGCAATGCACCACATTGTGCGATATTGCCTTTGCTTAAACCGCTTTTTCAGCTGATGACTTCTGCGATTTCAGACGCAGGAGCTGTCAGCTTTTTTTTGCGTCATAGGAGGTATTTTTTATGCTGCTCAGTATAGCACTTATTCTGCTCATCGGTATGGCGGCAGGCTGGCTCTGTACAAAACTGCACCTGCCTGCGCTTATCGGTATGATCTTCACAGGTATCATTATTGGCCCTTATGCCCTCGACCTTATCGACGGTTCGGTTCTGGACATTTCTGCACAGCTGCGTAAGATAGCACTTATTATCATTCTCACAAGGGCAGGTCTTACCCTTAACGTTGCTGATCTAAAAAAGGTCGGCAGACCTGCTGTGCTTATGTGCTTTCTCCCTGCCACATTTGAGATGATCGGTATGATTATCGTTGCACCGAAACTTCTTGGTATCTCTGTGCTTGAAGCCGCCCTTATGGGTTCGGTGATCGGCGCAGTTTCTCCTGCCGTCATTGTTCCGAAAATGATAAAGCTTATTGACGAGGGCTGGGGAACGGAGAAGAGTATCCCTCAGCTTATTCTTGCAGGCGCATCGGTGGACGACGTTTACGTTATCGTGCTTTTCACCGCCTTTACAGGACTTGCGCAGGGAGAAAAAGTGTCCGCCGTAAGCTTTGTCAATATCCCAGTTTCAATTATTCTCGGCATAGCCGCAGGAACGCTGACAGGCATAGTGCTTGCAAAGCTGTTCACAAAATTCCACATACGGGACACAGCAAAAGTTCTCATCTTCCTCAGCGTTTCATTTCTGCTTGTGACTGCTGAGGACAGCCTGTCCACACCAATAACATTTTCCGCCCTTATTGCGGTAATGTTCATAGGAACTGCGCTTCAGAAGTACGCAAAACCTGCGGCGAAAAGGCTTTCCTTAAAATTTAACAAACTGTGGGTAGGCGCAGAAATAATGCTCTTTGTGCTTGTGGGAGCGACTGTAAATATCAAGTACACCATAAGCGCAGGCTTTGCACCTGTTGTAGTGATATTTGCCGTATTGTGTTTCAGAATGCTGGGAGTTTTCCTGTGCCTGCTGAAAACAGATCTGAATTTGCGTGAGCGTTTTTTCTGCATGATAGCCTATACGCCAAAGGCAACTGTGCAGGCAGCCATTGGCGGAATACCCCTTGCAATGGGACTTCCATGCGGTGAAATAATACTTACAGTAGCCGTTCTGTCCATTATCATAACCGCCCCCCTAGGCGCATTCCTTATAGATTTGTCGTCCTCCCGGACGGGGTAATACGCTACGCTCGACAAGCTCGCTGTCTGCTGTACGGTCTTTTACTTTTGTGCTCGGAAGAAACCAAGATATGGCTCTTACTGAAACAAGGTTTGATTAGGTCTAACAAGGATTTTTTCTCAATGTTTCCGTAGGGGCGACCTGCGGTCGCCAGTTTCCACCAACTCCGACTTCACTAAGCTCTTATTTCGCTTTTCAAATCCTGCCCACAAACTATAAATACCCAACAAAGAAAAAGCAATCACAAACCACCAAACGCACAAAGCAAGTTTTAGGTCTGATAAGGTCTTATCTAGGCTTTTGAACGTTTCCATAGGTCGCCAGCTTACACTAAACTTTGATTAAATCCCTACTCAAACACAAAAACACCGCCGACAGTTTATCCTGTCGGCGGTAATTCGTCTGCATTATTTATCCGTTTGTCATTATTATAAGGAATGCCACAAGTGCGCCTACGAAAAGCACAAAGCCAAAAAGCTTGAGCAGCATTTTGGACATTGCCTTGTCCTGCTGTTTCTCTTTCTTGTATTCCTCAATAGCGTCAGGTGTGTACTCCCTGTTGAGTTTTCCGCCCAGCGTCGGGTTGAGCATATCGCTGATGTTTATGTTCTTGTACTTGTTTCTGATAGCTTCCTTTGGATTGGTTTCGTCAACTGCTCTTGAACCGTCGTATGCAGCATCAAGCAGAGCAGGATCGGTTTTCTTCAGGTTTATCTCGTCCATCGTGAGAGTGCTTGAAGCACCTGATCCAAGTGCGTCACCATTATCGAAAACGTGCTTTGTGTCAACGTCTTTCATAAGCTTGTTGCTTCTGTGCGAACGCAGCATCTTGATAAGTACATCTGTGTAAAGCTCGTCCTCTTCCTCCTGCTTTGTAAGCAGTTCGTTGGCAGTTTCCTCAGTCTTGTTCTCCACTGCCTCGATAATATCGTTAAGCGTACGTCTTTCGCTGATCTTCGATGCAGGCTTTTCTTCCTGTACCACAGCTGCCACACTGCGCTGTCCCTTTGGAGGTGTGAGCTGTATGTTTACATCGGAAGCTCCGCTGTCTGAAAGTCCGTCAAGTCCTGTAAGGCTGACCTTCTTTCTTCTGCCAGAAGATACTCCGTCTTCTGATGTTACCACCGCTGCGGCTCTGCCTGTCGGCTTGCTGCCGCCTGTGAGTGCGAACGGATCGTATGGCTCGTTAGACGCTTTGCTTTCTGTCGGCGGTTTGTAGAACGCTGCCTTCGGCTCTTCCGCAGCCTTCGGCTTTCCGCTCTCATCTCTCTCAACAGTAGCAAATACCTTTAATCCGTCTGACTTGGACTCCTGCGAGAATGATATATCCGCAACCCTATCCGAACCGGTCGGTGCGCTGTTCTCTGTAAGTGAGATATTTGATATGCCCTTGCTTTCTTCCGCAGCGGAAGAAACTGACGGCTTTGGTCTTACTCTCGGCTTTGCAAAGCTTTCGATAGCCTCAACGTGCTTTACAGGCTGTTCCTCAGCAGCTGGCTTTGCAGGCTGAGATGCAGTCTTGCTGTCAGGCTCAACAAGAAATACTCTGTTGGAGCTTTCCGACTTGTTTTCAGCAGGTACGCTGTCCGTAAGACTGACCTTATGCTCGGTCTGAGGCGCAGGTCTGCTGTATTCCTGTTTAGGAGGAGCAGTCTGCTCAGGCTCTTCATCGAGCGCCTCGGCAGAGATCCTTGTAGATGCGGAAGTAAAGCTGTTGCTTTCAACAGCAGCCTCAGTATCCGACTCAAAGTTCACCATCTTGCCCAACGAAACATCAAAGTATTCCTCTCCGTCCTTAACGGCGATCTTGAGTTTCGGAGCAGGCTCGCCCGGCTTAGGCAGATTTGCCTGCGGGATATCTATCTCCGGAAAAACTTCGTTTATATCCACCTTTGCGGCAACAAGAATGTCGATAGCGTTCTTGCACCTCATGGAACCTCTAACAAGCTCCTTTATCGGCAGAAGTATGATATCCTTGAATGTGGTGTGGAAAGTGTGCAAAGCCTGCACGCCGCCCTTAAGCACCGATTCAGGGAAACGGTTGTCATAGTATTCAGCCCATTTGTCAGGACCGGAAGCGATAAGCTTATCTATGTATCTGCAAAGCGGGATCCATAGCTCAGGCTCTTCAAAATCTCTGTCATTTGTAATGAGCCACATATAGCATCTGAGGAAGCAGTCATAGCTCGTGATGTCCTCCAGGTTGAGCATTACATCGTCAACGTTGAGGGGCTGAGAAAAGATCCCGTCTGAAAATGCAAAGCAGCGGTAGCCTATACTGGAGAGCTTAGCATATGCGTTCCTGAGAGTTGCTGTGTCCCTTGTGAAAGGCGGCAGCTCAGGAAAATCAAAGGCTGTGGAGTAGCTGTCATATTCAGGTGTTCCCACCATATTCAGCAATTTCTGATACGCAGAGTTGACTTCGCTCTCCTCAGCGTTTACAGGTATGCCGAGAATACGGTACGGGTTGCAGGCAAACAGCTCCGTAGCGGTAATACCCAGTGTTCGATTCGGCAAGTGGAATCCCCCTTAAATTTATTTTTTCTGATCTCTGATCTTTATTCAAAATATATAATTAACTGGTTAAATGATAATACATATCCTGCATATAATTTAACCAGTGTTTACTATATATTCATTATATCAAAAATATCTGATATATATATCAATATATGATTAATATTAGTTTACAAAATTATTAATTCAAGACAAAGTAACTAAAAAACTTTGTGAAATTTGTCTTTGTTATACTATAAAAATAGTTTGCAATTTAGTGCAAAATATAGTATAATTATTATTGTATAAATAATTATGCGTATTTATGTAGATCTATCTGACAAATAACCGCATCAGGGGGATTATGATTATGGGAATATTCAGCAGAAAAAAATCTGCCGCCGCACCGACGGCAAAGACCGCTGACGTTTCAGCCGTAAAGAAACCGACCGCAGCAGTGAATGCTGATGATATATGGAACACTCCTGCCAGAAAAAAGGCGCAGGAGGTAACGGTGAAGGAGTCTAAGTATGACGAGCCTGTAACTGAAAAGCTGGAGGTCGAGTCTATTGAGCCTGAGCTTATCAGAAATAAAATGGCTCAGCTTGAAAAGGAGCTGGCGGAGAAGAACAGCAAGCCTGTCAAGACACATAACGATTACGGCACGAGCACCGTTGACACGGAAGAGATAATCGACGCACAGGCTGAATATGAAAAGCTGTATGAGGTCGAGCATGAAAGATATGTAAAATCTCACTATGAGGATATCACGGTCGCTTCAGAAAATGATATTGCACAGAAAATGGAAGCAATGTATGCCGAGCATGAGCAGAAGCAGCAGGAGCTTGAAACTACCGATTTTAAATTCAACGAAGTCGGACGTGACGAGGTCGAGGAAAAGCTGGCGAAGCTGCCGTATGCAAAGCGTCCTGAAGATTATCCAGAATATAAAGATATTAAATCAATAGGGGCAGAACCTGACGAGGCGGAGATAGAAAAGCTTGGCAGGATAGATCACAGCGGCGACCCCGATGAGATAGGCGAGGTGTCCGACGAACTGCTTACGCAGAAGGTGAAGGAATTTGAGAGCAAGTACGGCGCAAATCCCTGAACCGCAGGAATATAATTTATTGGGAGCGAATACTATTGAACATCAACACAGACAATCCGATCATCAAGTTTTCTGAAAAGGGAAAGCACTTCCCGTATGATAAGCTGTTTTATGCAACGCTTAACGACTATATACTGGAGTACAAGAATGCAAGACTGGATAAGCTGACGGATCATGATGCGTCTATCTGTCTTGCAAGGATAATCAGAAAAATGGAAGTAAACGAAGTGCCTGTACAGCAGTTTTTCCATGAGGAACTGGACAGCTGGAAGGACGCATCGAACTACACCAGAGTGTTAAGGCTTTGCGACCTTATGGCTCGTGATATGTTCTGTTGCTTTGACAAGAACAGATATGACGAGGACGGAAATTTCGCAAAGGTGGACAGACTTTACTGCGTGAACAATGACGGCGTAAAGGACTATATCACCCTTGAAGAATACACAAGATCGGGACTTTTCAAGAAAGTGCTTACACCGGAGAGCGAGTATTTCAAGGAGCTTGAAAGAAAAAATGCAGCGGGACTTCTGCCGAAGTCGAAATGACGCAGCGTATATTATAATAATGTAAGGAGTATTTAAAATGGTAAATATAGAAATGGAAAACGGAAAGAATATCAAGATCGAACTTTATCCTGAGGTCGCACCTATCACAGTTGCCAACTTTGAAAAGCTTGTTAAAGAAGGCTTCTATGACGGACTTATCTTCCACCGTGTTATAAAGGGCTTTATGATACAGGGCGGAGATCCGGAAGGCACTGGCATGGGCGGCGCTAAGGAGAAGATCAAGGGCGAGTTCAGAGCCAACGGCATCGCAAACGACCTTAAGCATACAAGAGGCGTTATCTCTATGGCAAGATCAATGATGCCTAACTCAGCAAGCTCACAGTTCTTTATCATGCATAAGGACGCTCCGCACCTCGACGGAAACTATGCCGCTTTCGGTAAGGTAGTTGAGGGTATGGACGTTGTTGACGAGATCGCTGAAACAGAGGTAAACTTCAATGACAAGCCGCTCCAGCCGCAGGTAATGAAAAAGGTCACGATCGTTGACTGATCTCACATTTTTATTTACAGGAGCGAATAATTAATGACGTTTATGAGAACGGCTGTCGGTACGCTGGCAGCCCTTGCATTGACATTTTCCTGTGCGGCAGGAGTTTTTGCCGCATATGACGCTGACAATACCCAGCAGACTGAACAGCCTGCTGTGACCACGACAACACAGCCGCAGAATTACGATCCTACTCAGTCGGCAGGCAACGATGTCACAAGTTGGAATATCGCCACAACTACCACCTATGCGGAAACAACTACCGCAGCTACCGAGAACAGCGCAACTTCAAAGCCTGCAACACTAAGGCTTGATGTGGGCGAGATAAAGGACGGCGAGTTTGAGGTCAAGCTCAATATCAGTTCCGAGGCGCTTGTGTCAAACGCTTCGCTGTCGGTATCCTACGACAATACTCTCCTTGAGTATGCAGGCTCTGAGGAGGATAAGGACGCAGGCGGAATGGCTGTGGAGAATAATTTCGACGGCAAGTATGTGTACAACTATGTAAACAAGGACGGCTCTGACCACAGCGGAACTTTCATCACTCTGAAATTCAAGATAATTGATGAAACTATGGTGTCAACGGTGCTTTACCTTTCCGTTACATCGCTGGACGATAATAACCTTATACCGATATCTTTTACAGCGGAGAACGGCATTGTGAACAATCCTGACGCAAAAACTGAGGAGTCTGCTGCTGATCCTGTTGAGTCAAAAACTATCGAGATAACTATGGGCAGCGACCCTGTTTCCCTTGCTGATCTGGGAATAAATGACGTTAAGGAATGTCAGATAACCGACGGCGAGGCTGCGGAATATAAGGATGAAAAAATTGTCCCTATTAGCGTGGGTACAGCAAAGCTGAGAGTGACTTATAATGACGATTCAAGGGAAACCTTTACCGTCAATGTGCTTAAAGCTGAGGTCAAGGAGGCTGCGGCAGCGTCTGCGAGCCTTGCAGATAAGAACAGCAACAGCAATTCCACAAGGAATATCATTATTCTGGGAGTTGTGACGCTGGGAATAATCGCCGTTATAGCCGAGTACATTATTATAATGAAACCTTTCGGAAACAAGGCGAAAAAGCTTGCTGCGGACGAGGATAATATCCCCGACGAAAGCGGTGAAACTACCGAAGAGATGCTTTCCGAACTGGAAAAGGCGATAGCAGCAAAGAATGAAAGAGCCGCAAAGGAGAGGGAAGAGAATGACCTTTCCGATACCCAAAGGCTGAATAAGGAGCTTATCGCAAAGGGATTTATCATCTCGGACGATTCCTATGACGATGATGAATAACTGAAATTTTTACAGATAAAATAAGACCTGAGAGCTTTTTTCTCAGGTCTTTTGCTTTACTTTTTCGGACTGCTGCGGAAACAGAGGGCGAAGATGAACGCAAAGAGCATGGCGGCGGATATGCCTGCCGCCCCTGCCGTCAATCCGCCTGTGAAAATGCCGAGAAAACCACGCTTGTCTATCTCTTTTTCCACTCCCTCAGCCATAAGATTTCCAAAACCCGTGAGAGGGACAGATGCTCCGCAGCCTGCGAAGTCGATAAGCTTGCGGTAGATACCGAATGCCCCAAGCACAACTCCTGCCACAACGTAGGATACAAGTATCCTTGCGGGGGTGAGCTTTGTGAAATCTATAAGGACCTGTCCTACGGCGCAGAAAAGTCCGCCGATAATAAATGCCCATAAATAACTCATTTTTTTACCTCCTGCTCGTTAGTCATTGCCGCTTTCGTGGGATATCCACAGAAGATGCGATATAGAGGGGATAGATTCCCCCTGCTGATTTATGGTAGGGGACATAAGCGCTCCTGTTGCGGCAAATAGAATGTTCCGTATCGCACCTGCCCTCAGCTGCGGGATAAAATATCCGCAGAGCATACTTCCTGCACAGCCGCAGCCGCTTCCGCCTGCGTGGATATCCTGTTCGTCAAAATCGTATATCATCAGTCCGCAGTCCTTGTGCCTGTCACGGATATCAATGCCCTCTCGGTCGAAAAGCTCGCAGAGTATCCTGCTGCCCACTTTTCCAAGGTCGCCTGTTACGATAAAGTCGAAATCATCGGGGGACATACCCGTGTCTGCGAAAAATTCGCTTATGGTGGAAAATGCCGCAGGCGCCATTGCCGCCCCCATGTTGTTTGCGTCCTTTACACCCATGTCAACTATCTTTCCTATTGTGCAGGCTCTGACGTAGGGAGGGTTCTTGCAGGCGGACACCACCAGCGCTCCCCCTGCCGTAGCAGTCCACTGGGAAGTCGGAGTTCTCTGGCCGCCGTAGTTGAGGGGAAACCTGTACTGCCTTTCGGCGGTGCAGAAGTGCGACGAAGTGACTGCCATTGCGATATCAGCATATCCGCCGTCAACGAAAACTGAGGACATAAGAAGTCCCTCCGCCATTGTGGAGCAAGCGCCGTACAGTCCGAGAAAGGGCATAAGAAAATCCCTCACCCCGTAGGTCGTCCCCGTGCATTGATTGAGAAGATCGCCGCCGAAAAGCACATCTATATCCTCAGATTGGAGCTGTGCCTTGTTGAGTGCGTGGAGAACAGCCTGCTTTTGTATCTGGCATTCGCCCTGCTCAAAAGTTTCGGCGGAGAAGTATGGGTCATCATTTATCTTGTCAAAATAATCCCCCATAGGACCTTCGTTCTCCATTTTCCCTCCCACAGCGGCAGAGGCGATTATGGAAGGGGTATTTTTAAGTATTTTGGTTGCTTTCAAAGACATAAGATCATTCCTTTCAGAAATTCGGTCTGTAATAGTATTTTACGTCTGAGGGGAAATATTCACGCCGCACAATATTTTGACAGGCTGAGTGTGATGTGCTATAATAAAAAAAGAAAATCTCTTAGAGAATTTCTTAGAGAATTTTTTGAAAATGCGTCAGAAAGGAAGATAATAATGCAGCAGGACGGCGGAAAATGTAAAATAAATTACCAGATAATGCTTGATAAGACCATAAAGGATATCACCTCTCAGGGGAAAACGCCAAAGCTGCTGCTGCATAGCTGCTGTGCGCCATGCTCTTCCTATGTGCTGGAGTATCTTTCGCAGTATTTTGAGATAACCGTGTTCTATTATAACCCGAACATCTACCCAGAGGAGGAGTATTTCCACCGCACAGCCGAACAGCAAAGGCTCATAAGCGAACTGCCTGCGAAAAATAAGATAAGCTATACCGACTGCGGCTATGACCCTCAGGAGTTCTATAATGCCGTAAAAGGGCTTGAAAATATCCCAGAGGGAGGGGAGCGCTGTTTCGCCTGCTATCGGCTCAGACTGGAGAAAACGGCTGAACTGGCGAAGAAAATGGGGTTCGATTATTTCACCACCACCCTTTCGATCTCACCTTATAAAAATGCGGCAAAGCTCAACGAGATATCTCAGCTGTTGGAGGGGATATATGATGTGAAAGCACTGCCATCGGATTTCAAAAAGCGTGGGGGATATAAACGTTCGGTGGAACTTTCGGCAGAATACGGACTGTACCGACAGGATTACTGCGGCTGTGTTTTCTCCAAAAGGGAACGTGACGAGCGTGTAAAAGCCGCCGAAAAGGTTTGAATGTTATATTATGACAGCAACAAAGTGCTAATCGGCATATGCAGATGTTAATATTCTAAATTAATAATTACATTTTATTTACATAAACGGTTACAGAAAAGAGTCAAAACCATGCCTAATGGTAAAAAAATAGTTCATTTTTGTTAAATATGTCCTAATGTCTGTGATAAATTTGTGAAAAACGTTAATTGAAAAGTGAAATAAATTGTGATACAATGAACATACAATAATATGTTGAGGTGATATCGCTCAATATGTTGTTGAAAATATTAAATATTGGAGGAAATTTACAATGAAAATTTCAAAGATTTTCGCAGGCATGTCAGCTCTTGCACTTGCAGCTTCCATGGTTTCTATGGTTTCTGTTTCAGCTGACGAGGCTATTTCTAACTACGAAGTACCTGCTGAGTACATCAAGAACAACACAGCTTACCTCGTAGGCGAAGAGGCTAAGGGTGAGAATGGTCCTTTCGAGTCTGTTGCTGACCTTACAGGCGTTACAAGCATCAAGTACATCGTTTCTATCTCAGAGGAAACAGCTCAGGCTGGTATTGCTGGTGAGTCATGGGTAGGCGGCGGCCTTGGTACAAACAGTGATACACTTGGATGGAACTCACACGAGTGGTGCTTCCAGCCATATGCTACTGACAAGGACGGCAACCCAGTTGACGAGGACGGCGACGGAAATCCTGATCCTGTTAAGGAGTGCACATTCGTAAAGGTTTCTGACGGCGTTTACGAGACAACTCTTACAAACCCAGACGGTTTCTTCAAGGAAGACGATGGATATGCTCAGACATGGCTCCAGGATTGGTCTTCAACTGATATCGCTCTTACAGGCGTAGTTCTTAACCCAACAGATGCTGACGAGCCTGAAACATATGACGTAAAGGCTACTATCGGCTTTGCTGACGGTGACTGGTCATGCCAGGATTGGGCAACATCTATCAACGTTTACCAGGGCGAGAACGAGCTTACATTCAAGGCTCCTCTTGGCGAAGACGGCACACCTATGACATCTGAGGGTGCTACTGTATTCGTAATCGACCTTCTCGATTGCTTTGCAGAGATCCCAGACCTCAAGTGCGAAGTAACTTCTGTTATCGTTGACGGTAAGGAATTCCCTATCGACCTTTCAAAGGTTCTCTATGGTAACATCGAGGATGATAAGGACAATTACAGAATCGAGCTTTACAACGCTTACGGTAAAACAGCTGTAAACGAGAAGTATGACGCTTCTGTATCTCCATTCAACCCAGATGACCTCACATTCTCAGATTCTGTAACGATCAAGTTCACAGCTGAGGGTACAGGTCTTAAGACAAAGCCAGTTGATCCAGTAGATCCTTCATCTTCTGAGTCATCTTCAGAGTCTTCATCAGAAGTTTCATCTTCAGAAACATCTTCTGAGACATCTTCTGCAACAAGCACATCTGACACAAGCTCAAAGGCTGCTTCATCTTCTTCAAAGGCTGCTAACACATCAACAACAACTAACCCTAACACAGGTGCTGCTGCACTTGCTGCTGTTGGCGTAGCTCTTGCAGGCGCTGCTGTTGTAGCTTCTAAGAAGAGAAAGTAATTTGAACTTTAAAGTTTGATATTACATAACTGAATAAAGGGAGCTTATCGCAAGGTAAGCTCCTTTTTATGTTTAAGATATGCGCATAAAAATACCGCCCGGCCTTTCGGTCTGAGCGGTATTTGTTTTACCTTTTTCTTATCTGCCGTTTCTTATTATCATAAGCAGTATAGCGAACCAGTGGAAAACGCTGCCTGCGACTGTGAACAGATGCCATATCGAGTGGAAATATTTCTTGTCCTTCTTGATGTAGAATATAACACCGACGGTGTAGAAAAGTCCGCCGATAAGCAAAAACCAAAGAGAAACTGTGTTGACGTTCCTGAGCATTGATTTTATGGCTATCAGCACCACCCAGCCCATTGCAACATAGCAGACGATAGACGGCTTTCTGAACCTTTCAAGGTCGATAGAGTTGAGGACGATACCAATAATGGCTGCGCCCCAGACTATTCCGAAAAGCACCCAGCCGAACGCTCCTCTCAGCGGTACAAGGGTTATCGGCGTGTATGTTCCCGCAATGAGGAAGAAAATGGTGTTGTGATCCATTATCCTGAAAAAAGATTTTGCCTTGCGGTTCGTGATAGCGTGATAGAGCGTTGACATTGTGTAAAGTATTATCAGCGACGCTCCGTATATCGCCGAGCTGACTACGCCCCATGCGTTTGAGTATATCGCCGCAAAAACGATAAGCACCACCGTTCCCGCTATGGAAAGCAATCCGCCTGCCCCGTGGGAAACCGAATTGAATATTTCCTCACCCAGCGAGTAGCGCTTTGTTATATCGTCAGCCTCAGCCTCTTTCACCTCTGTCCCGTCGGGAAGTATAAGCGGCTCAGCCTTCTTCTCTTCATTCTCCATTTTACCAAGTCCTTTCATTTGAAACCAAAAACGATTTATATTTTTCTGAATTTTATATTATCACGTTTGCAGCCGATTGTCAAGAACTTTTTTGACACCTGTCAAAAAATCTACCCTTTTCAGTAATTTTATGCTTGATTAATCGGAAGGTTTGTGATAAAATAATCTTGTAAGACAGCGTTTGAACGCAAAATTCCGTAAACTGTCACGCTTTTTACACATTATTGGGTTAATATATGATTAGAATATGAAAAATGAGGGAGGCTGTTAATATGGCAAAAATTCTTGCTGTTGACGATGAGGCTAAGATCCGTATGATAATCAAGGAGTATGCCGAATTTGAGGGCCACGAGGTTTCCGAAGCAGGGGACGGCATGGAGGCTGTGGAAATGGTGAAGAAGGAGGATTTCGACATCATCATCATGGACGTTATGATGCCCCGCCTTGACGGCTACTCAGCCTGCAAGGAAATTCAGAAGATAAAAAAGATACCTGTGATAATGCTCTCCGCAAGGGGCGAGGAGTATGATAAGCTGTTCGGCTTTGAGATAGGCGTTGACGATTATGTTGTCAAGCCGTTTTCACCGAAGGAGCTTATGGCGAGAATAAGGGCGGTGCTTAACCGTGCGAATGCCTCTAAGAATGTTGAGGACGTTATCACATACAAGGGTCTGGAGATAAATTTCACCGCAAGGGAAGTCAAGATAGACGGACAGAAAGTTTCCATGACTCCGAAAGAGTACGATCTGCTTTTCTACCTTGTAAAGAATATGAATATCGCACTTTCAAGGGAAAAGCTTCTTGAAGAGGTCTGGGGATTTGATTTCTACGGCGATGACAGAACTGTTGATACGCATATCAAAATGCTGAGAAACAGTCTTGGCGAATACCGCAACCTTATCGTTACCCTGAGAGGAATGGGATACAAGTTTGAAAAGATCCAGTAAAAACAGACTTAAAGCAAAAAGCAAAAGCTTCATCGGCGGAAAGAGCGGCATAAGATCCTATGTGTGGATGTATTTTATGTTTTTCACCATATTCATTCTTATCCTCATATGGCTCTTTCAGTATGTCTTTCTTGCGAGCTATTACCGCTCCGCAAAAGTTCGTGACATAACTAAATCTGCCAATCAGATAATCGCCGCCTACGGCACTAATGAGCAGAACAAGACCAACAGAATGATAGCTTTTGACAACAACTTCTGCATCGTCATAACCGACGAAATGGGAAATCCGCTGGTGCGTGAAAATAACCTCGGCGCATATTCCTATCTCAACAACGATATAGAGAACAACTATTCTATGGGGATATTCAGTCTTAAATCCGAGCTGATAAAGTCGGGCGACGGCTATATCACAAAGACTTTCAAGAACTCCGATATCGAGAGCAGGGAGATATTCTACTGCACGAAAATTTATACGGACGATTCTCCCCAGCAGGCATACCTGTTTATCGAAAGCTCCATCGAGCCGATAGATTCCACCGTAAGCATCATAAGGGAACAGCTCATATATATCACCGTAATTCTTTTTGAGCTTGCGTTCCTTGTAACAATGTTTATTTCAAAGAGAGTTTCCGCACCTATCGTCGAGATAACCAAAACCGCAAAGCAGTTCGGTGAGGGGGACTATGACGTTGAGTTCAACGGAACAGGCTACCACGAGATAGAGGAGCTTTCCACAGTCCTTAACAACGCAAAGAACGAGATACGAAAGGTTTCCGACCTGCGAAAAGACCTTATCGCAAATATCTCACACGATCTTAGAACGCCGCTGACTATGGTGAAAGCCTATGCGGAAATGATAAGAGATCTTTCGGGCGACAACCCTGTAAAGAGGGCGGAACACGTCCAGATAATCATTGACGAGGCGGACAGACTTTCCAACCTTGTAAACAACCTGCTGGAGCTTTCAAAGCTTGAATCGGGCAATATGGAGCTTAACATAAAGAATTTCTCTATTGTGGATAAGCTGAATGACTGTATGTCCAGATATAAGCTTCTTGTGGAGCAGAACGGCTATGATATAAAGTACGAGCCTGACGAGGACAGGATAATTGCCGCTGACCCAGATAAGCTGGATCAGGTAATATACAACTTTATAAACAATGCCGTCAACTATACCGGTGAAAACAAGGTCATCAGAGTAAAGCAGATAAACCTTGAAAATAAAGTTAGGATAGAGGTCAGCGACAACGGCAAAGGAATTTCAAAAGAACTTCTCCCGAAGGTTTTCGACCGCTACTACCGTGACGAAAAGGTAAAGCGTGACGTCGTTGGAACAGGTCTTGGACTTTCTATCTGTAAGGAAATACTCAAATGCCATAAGTTCGCTTTCGGCGTCCAGTCGGAAGAGGGAAAAGGTTCTACCTTCTGGTTTGAAGTACCTTATGTAAAACCTGCCGCAGATAATAAGGCGGCAAAGCTGCTGGAGGATAAAATATCCCTCAGCAAGGATCAGGACGATGTCTGATAAATAAACTCATAAACCTATAAACGCAGCCTGCATTATAGCCTTATCGTAATGCAAAGCTGCGTTTTTGCGTACTTTTATGCATAAAAATAGATGTACATCTCTATTGCAATTTAAGCGGCGTTGTGATATAATATTAAAAGTATTATACTTTGAAAGGACTGTATGAAATGCTGTCAGATATTGAAATCGCAAAACAGGCAAAAATGCTTAAAATAGGAGAGATCGCCGCTAAGCTCGGTATCTCTGAGGACGAATATGAGCCTTACGGTCACTATAAGGCTAAGCTTTCAGAATCACTTTATACAAAAACAAAGGATAAGCCCGACGGAAAACTTATCCTTGTTACCGCTATCAACCCGACACCTGCCGGCGAGGGTAAGACTACTATCTCCGTAGGTCTTGCCGAGGCTATGAATAAGGCAGGGAAGAAAACTATGCTCGCTCTGAGAGAGCCTTCCCTCGGCCCTGTATTCGGTATCAAGGGCGGCGCAGCAGGCGGCGGATATGCACAGGTAGTTCCTATGGAGGATATAAACCTCCACTTCACAGGGGATATGCACGCTATCACAGCTGCAAACAACCTCCTCTGCGCACTTATCGACAACCATATGCAGCAGGGAAATGCT
Source organism: uncultured Ruminococcus sp. (assembly GCF_934476685.1). GTDB lineage: Bacteria > Bacillota > Clostridia > Oscillospirales > Ruminococcaceae > Hominimerdicola. The sequence continues at coordinate 20,861 of NZ_CAKSNX010000014.1, read as the reverse complement.
CTTAATATCGACCAGAGAAGAATACTCTTCAAAAGATGCCTCGATATGAACGACAGAGCGCTGAGAGATATCATCATCGGTCTTGGCTCAAAGGCCAACGGTATCCCAAGAGAGGATTCGTTCCAGATCACAGTAGCCTCCGAGATAATGGCTATCCTCTGCCTTGCATCTGACCTTTCCGACCTTAAAGCAAGGATCGAGCGTATCCTCGTTGCGTATACAAGGGATAATAAGCCTGTATATGCAAAGGATATCGGCGGCTGCGGCGCAATGGTAGCGCTCCTTAAGGACGCTCTCAAGCCTAACCTTGTTCAGACTCTTGAAAATAACCCTGCCCTTATCCACGGCGGTCCTTTCGCAAATATCGCACACGGCTGTAACTCTGTAAGAGCAACAAAGCTTGCACTTAAGCTTGCCGACTACACTATCACAGAAGCAGGTTTCGGCTCTGACCTCGGCGCAGAGAAGTTCTTTGATATCAAGTGCCGCTTTGCAGGACTTAAACCAAACTGCGTTGTTCTCGTTGCAACTATCAGAGCGCTGAAGTATAACGGCGGCGTGCCAAAGACTGAGCTTACCGCTGAGAACGTTGAGGCTCTTGAAAAGGGTATCGTAAACCTTAAAACACATATCGAGAATATGCATAAGTTCGGTGTGCCTGTTGTTGTGGCAATAAACAGATTCCATACAGATACAGACGCTGAGATAGAAGTCATCAAAAAGACCTGTGAAGAAATGGGCGTTGAAGTATCGCTGGCTGAGATCTTTGCAAAGGGCGGCGAAGGCGGACTTGACCTTGCAGAAAAGGTATGCGCAACTATTGAGAACAAGCCTTCACAGTATGCTCCTCTCTATGACGAAAAGCTCCCTATCAAGGAAAAGCTGGATATCATTGCAAAGGAGATCTACCGTGCTGACGGTGTAAACTTCACAAAGCAGGCTGAAAAGGCATTGAAGGAAATAAACGATCTGGGATTTTCTGATATCCCTGTCTGCGTTGCAAAGACACAGTATTCACTTTCAGACGACCCGACAAAGCTTGGCAAGCCTGAGCATTTCACCATCACAGTCCGTGACCTCAGACTTTCAGCAGGCGCAGGCTTTGTGGTAGCATACACAGGCGACATTATGACAATGCCGGGACTTCCAAAAGTACCTGCCGCAAACAATATCGACTGCGACAACGAGGGAAATATCTACGGTCTGTTCTGATATCTGTCAGTAAAGTACATATTATCATAAGATCATAAAGATCGGGCGGTTTGCAACTGTCCGATCTTATTAGCATACGTCAGAACTTGTGAGCGGAGGGATAATTTTGAAAGCTGAACTTAAAGAGCCTGATATCAAAGCGCAGGAAGAAAACACAAGCGTTGAGCAGACCGAAAATTCAGAAAAAGCGGATAAGAAAAGCAGAAAAAAGCTGTCAAAACAGTTTGTCGCCCTTTGTACACTGCTGGCGGTAATGGTTATCCTCAACATCGTGGCTTGGGAGAGCAGAGCTTTTTCCGACTTCTATGCCGCACATATCTACCCGCTGTGGACGCAGACCTACGGGCGGCTCACATCACTTCTGCCGTTTTCATTCGGCGAGATACTTATTATGATAGCCGTTTTCGGGATACCACTCAGCCTTGCGGCAATGGTCATACTGCTCATAGTTATGAAAGGCAGGCGGAAAAAGGTCGCAAAGATATTCGGCTTTGTCTACGGCTGGATAATCGCATTCGTTGTGACCACCGAAACCCTTAACTGCTTTATACTCTACCATTGCTCCACCTTTGCGGAGCTTAACGGCATAGCTGTAACGGAGCATACCGATGAGGAGCTTGAAGCCTTGGGCGCACAGCTTGTGGAGGAGATAAACGCCTGCGCAGAGGACGTGAGCCGTGATGAAAACGGAAGATTTGTGCTGACGGCTGACCTTGACGATACGGCGAGAAACGCTGTCGCAGGATTGTCCGATGAGTTTAAAAATCTTGACGGATATTATGTAAAGCCAAAAAGCATAATCTGTTCATTCTTTATGAGCCAGATGGACCTTATGGGCATATATTTCCCGTTTTCAATGGAGGCAAACTATAATGCGGATATGTTTGCCGCAAAACAGCCTGCCACTATCTGCCACGAGATTGCCCACACAAAAGGGTACATACAGGAGGACGAGGCGAACTTTATCGCATTTATGGCGTGTGAGCGTTCGGACAATGCTGACTACCGCTATTCGGGATATCTTTCAGCGCTGACACAGGTGAGAAACAAGATATTCGAGTATGCGGACTACGACAAGAAAGTCGCATTCGACAACAGCATAAGCGACCTTGTGTGGACGGATATGGACGCAAACTCCGAGTATTGGGAGAGCGTGAGGGAGGCGGACGATACCGTGTTCGACAGCCAGACCGTCAGCGAGGTGTCCGATAAGGCAATGGAAACTTCGCTCCAGCTCAACGGCGTCGAGGACGGAAAAAAGTCTTACGGAAGAATGGTAGACCTTATGCTCAACTACTATTATTCGGGCAGTTCAGAGGTCACACAGGAAAAATGACCTGAAAAATTATTGATAAAGCATATTTTTACGGCTGAAATATCGTACAGAATTTCAGCCGCTTTATTGTGCATAGTTACAGATAAATCCTGCAAAAATCAGCTTTTTGATTAATAAATGATTAAAAATATTACCTATTGGGATATATTGACAAGCTTGTAAGCTTGACAATGGGTAATAAATTTTATATAATATGTATATGTGTAAACTGTGAAGAAAGAGATTAAATGCAGTTTTTTGTGTGAAAATTTCAGGAGGTCATATTTAATGAAGCTTTTAAAAGGACTGCTGAGTGCAGCCTGCGCATTAACTCTGTGCGCACAGCTGTCAGCGACGGTCTTTGCCGATGATACCGATTCGGCAAATGAAAACGATAACTTTTCTGCGGTCATTATCGACGAAACAGAAATGCCTGAGTTTACCGGTGACGACCCTTCGTACTGGAAATATTACGATAAGGTCACAAAGTCGGGAGCTGTCTACGGCTCTTCCAACCTCACCCACAACAGCAAGTTCAGCAATGTGGACAAAAGCTACGGCATAGACGTTTCCTATTTCCAGACATGGAAAGGCGATATCGACTGGAAGGCAGTAAAAAATTCGGGCATAAAGTACGTTATCGTCCGCTTGGGTTACAGAGGCTACGGCAGCGCAGGTACGCTTATGGTGGACGATGATTTCCATAAGAATATCCGTGGAGCAATGGCGGCAGGTCTTGACGTTGGAGTATATTTCTTCTCGCAGGCTGTCAATACCGCCGAGGCAAAGGCGGAGGCTCAGTTCTGTATAAACGAGCTGGAGGATTATTATATCGACCTCCCTGTCTATCTCGATGTGGAGAGCATAGACTACGATACAGGCAGACTTGATTCGGCAAATCTGAGCAAAAGCACTCAGACCAGCCTTTGCAGAACTTTCTGCGATACGATGATAAATGCAGGCTTTTATGCAGGCATCTATGCAAACAACTATTACCTTACATACAAAATGGACGGTGCGTCGCTGGGCAAGGATTATCCTATATGGCTGGCGGAGTATTCAACAAAAGCCACCTATACCGGCGACTATGATGTCTGGCAGTATACAGGCTACGGCAGCGTAGACGGCGTTCCAACATACGTTGATATGAACGTTATGTATGACGTTGACCATGCGCCCACAGGCAGCGTAAAGGTCACAAAGTCTGGTACGACCCTCAGCTGGAACAAGGTGACGGGAGCGGACGGCTATGCGGTTTACAGCAAGGATCCAAGCGGCAGCGTAAAAAGGCTCAAGTTCCAGACAGGCACATCATATACCGTAACATCGGGTTCGGGATTATCCTACTACGTCAAGGCATATAAAAGCTACGGCGGTCAGAAATATTACGGCAGCTCATCAAACTCAGTAAGCGTTTCACTGGGCAAGGTCTCAAACCTCACTCAGACGGAAGCTATCGCAGGCGGCGCAAAAATATCATGGAGCGCAGTTTCGGGTGCAGCAGGATATGAGATATATACTCTCGAAAACGGCTCATACAAGCTTTATTCCTCCGTTTCAGGAACAAGCGCATTTATAACAGGCATAACGGCAGGCGAGTCTAAGTCTGTAAAGGTGAGAGCATATTCGGACGGAAAGCTGTACGGCGATTACAGCTCGGTCGTTACGATAAAGTCTAACCCCGCATCACCTGCACAATTAAGCGTGAAAAGTGCGTCAATAAATTCCGTTTCTGTCAGCTGGACAGCAAACAGCGGAAATTGCGACGGCTATGAGATAAGCCTTTACGACGGAAAGAACTATACCGCCGTTGGAACATCTTCAAAGAGCGAATATACTTTCAGCGGATTAAGCACAGCCACAAATTATGAGGCTGCTGTAAGAGCGTATATCGAGGTCGGCGGCAAAAAATATTACGGCACATACAGCAAGGTCACGACCTTCACCACCGCCCCTGCTGCGGCAAAGGGTCTTACCGTAAAGGAATTCGGAAACCACAATTCAGTCCGCCTCAGTTGGACAAAAACTGACGGCGCATCAAGCTATCAGATCTATTATGTTGAAGGCGGAACAGAAAAGTTCCTCGCCAACGCTTCTTCAAACTCAGCGGTCATCTCAAACCTTAGATCAAACTGCACATACAACATAAAGGTAAGAGCAGTGAGAACAGCCGACGGACAGACTGCCGCAGGTTCGTTCAGCAATATGGTCCAGTTCAAAATGCAGTATGCAGCCCCCGACGGACTTGCAGTAACAGACTATAACGCAAGCGGGTTTACCCTCAGCTGGCAGCCTGTAAAATACTGCACAGGCTATGAGATATACAAGTACGATAACGCAAACAGAAAATATGTGCTGTATAAGACTGTTGATAAAACAGCTTCATCTGCATATGTTGGCGGACTTTCAGCAAGCACCTCCTGCCGTGTGGCAGTAAAGGCTGTCTACGGCAGCACTTCAAGCGAGTATTCCAACTACCTTGTGGGATATTCAAAGCTTAACAAGCCTGCAAGCCTAAAGACAGTAAGCCTTTCATCAGGCACAGCAAATATTTCATGGAGCAGCGTGAAGAGCGCTACAGGATACAAGGTGTATCTCTATGACGAGGCGAGCGGAACGTATAAGGAGTGCGCACAGACTACCTCCGTAAGCACATCAATAAAGGGACTCAAAGCAGGAAAGGAATATAAGATCAGAGTAAGAGCCATTGCGGCAACAAGCTGGAAAACATATTACTCCGACTCCTCAGATTGCCTTAATTTCACAGCAAAATAAGAATATTCGTGTGTCGGAGCGTTTCCCATAGGTGGAATGCTCCGATATTTTTATAAGCGTTCTATCACATTCTTTCGCCTAGCTTTTTTTCAGTTTTCACATAGTTTTCAAAAAAGTAAGGTATCATATAATCAAGGTCAGAGGGACACCTAAGGTTACCGTAGCAAACGCTGAGGTACGGCAGACAGCAAAACTTACAGACTTTTGACATCAAAACAAAAGACGATAAGACATAAAAAGATAAAAGTCACGCACAAAGTCCCGACTACGATCAACTATTTTTTCATATATTTTTTCTCCACCTTATTTTTCTTTAGATACTCCGCCGCAGTAAAAACGCTGCGGCTGAGCTAAAGAAAAAAGAAAAAACCAAAAAGGAGAACATAATTTAAGCCAACTCCATCATATTTTTCTTCATATATACTTCTATACTTCGCAAAAATCCCCGAAGAGTGATCTTCGGGGATTTTTGTGTGCTTATGTGATTTTAATTTGTTGTTACATTACAGCGTTTGCAAGCATAAGCTTGATCCTGTTTTCCTGATTTACCTTTGTTGCGCCCGGGTCATAGTCGATAGCAACGATGTTAGCGTCAGGGTAGGCAAGCTTTATTGTTCTTGACATTCCCTTTGCAACGATGTGGTTAGGCAGGCAGCCGAAAGGCTGTGTGCAGATAATGTTCTTTGTGCCTGTTTCCGCAAGGGCAGCCATTTCTGCGGTGATGAGCCAGCCTTCGCCCATCTTTACACCCTGTGAAATGTACTTGTCCGCACATTTTCTGAGATGCTCGAAATCGTGCGGCGGCTGGAAGATGCCCTGCTCGTTGATTATCTTTATCTGCTGCTTCTGGAACTTGTAAAGTACATCATAGCCTATGCCGTAGATTAGCGTCTTTGAAGTCTTTTTGTCATACAGCTTTTCATCGTTTATAGCGTCCGATGCGCAGTACATAACGAAGTCCAGCAGACCCGGTACGTTAGGCTCGCAGCCCTCCTGTAAAAGGAATTCGTTAAGGTGGTTGTTAGCCAGCGGCGAGTATTTTACATAGATCTCTCCCACTATGCCGACCCTCGGCTTTTTCTCCTTTGTCCTCGGCAGAGCGGCGAAGTCTTTGAGCATCGCTCTGTATATCCTTGCGGTAGACATATATTCCTTGCGTGTGGCGAAAAGCTTGCCAAGACGGTGCTGCCAGCGGGCAAGAAGTTCGTCTGTGGAGTTCTTTGTTATCTCGTAAGGCTTGCACTGATTGTACAGCAGCATGAGCATATCGCCGTAAAGCACAGCGTACACAAGCTTCAGCGCAATGGCAGGTGTGATATCAATGGAAGCGTTCTTTTCAAGTCCGCTGAAGTTGAGCGAAAGTACAGGCACTTGTGGGAAAGTGGTGGAAAGCGCCTTTCTCAGCAGGTGGATATAGTTTGACGCTCTGCAGCCGCCGCCCGTCTGCGAAATGAGCAGGGCGGTGTGATCGAGGTCATATTTTCCGCTTTTAAGAGCGTCCATAAACTGACCTATTACCAGCAGCGCAGGGTAGCAGGTATCGTTGTGGACGTTTTTCAGACCCTCGTCAATGACGTTTCTTGTGGAGGTCTGCAAAAGCTCCATATTATAGCCGTATTTTTTATAGATAGCCATTATCAGCTTGAAATGTATAGGAAGCATATCAGGGATAAGGATAGTGTACTGATCCTTCTTTGACTTGTCAAAATAAGATCTGTTCACTCTGTCCGAGCCTGACTGCCTGATCTCTTTATTCTTTGAATCTGACATTTTTTATCCTCCTTGAAGATACTGAAAGTATGTGAATATCCGTTTTTCCTCAGACCTTTGCAGCCTCTTTTTCCTCCAGAGCGGCAGCAAGGGATCTGAGTCGGATCTTAGCTGCGCCGAGGTTTGTAATCTCGTCGATCTTGAGCTGTGTGTAAAGCTTGCCCTTTTCTTCAAGAACAGCTCTGACCTCGTCAGTTGTTACAGCGTCTATGCCGCAGCCGAATGAAACGAGCTGTACAAGCTGCATATCCTCATTTTCACATACATACTCAGCGGCTCTGTAAAGTCTTGAATGGTATGTCCACTGATTGAGAACGTCCAGCGCAGGGGTGTCAACAAGTCCTGCAACGCTGTCCTCTGTGATGACAGCAAAGCCAAGTGAAGCGATAAGCTTGTGTATGCCGTGGTTTATCTCAGGGTCGATGTGGTAAGGTCTGCCTGCAAGGACGATTATCTTCTGTCCCTTTGCACGAGCGTCAGCGATTATCTCCTGCGCCTTGCTCTCAATGCTGCGGCGGTACTTCATCTGTGCGGAGTATGCACGGTTGAGAAGTCCCAGAACCTGTTTCTGTGTAACGCCGTATTTGCCCAGCGCTCTCGCCATAGCCTTTGAAACGTGTACCTTGTTGTTGAGGTCGAGGTAAGGCATAATGAAGTTATCCTTTGTCAGCTTTTCGTTGTTTGCTTTCAGCAGCTCAGGATAATATGCCACAACAGGACAGTTATAATGGTTGTCAGAACCGCCCTCGTCGATATTATAACTCATACATGGGTAGAAAATAAAGTCAACGTTCTTTTCAAGCAGGCTCTCGATATGACCATGTGTTATCTTTGCAGGATAGCATACCGTATCTGACGGGATAGTCTGCTGACCTTTGTAATATGTCGCTCTCGTAGATTCCTCAGAGAGAACGACTTCAAATCCAAGGTCAGTGAAAAGCTGTGCAAAGAAAGGCATAAGCTCATAGAACGAAAGCGCAAGCGGAAGTCCTACTCTTGCCACAGGTTTTCCGTGTGGCTTTGCAAGCTCTGTGTCCTTTATGTAATTGTACTTGTATTCGATCATATTTTCCGTGCGGTCTGTGATCTTTATTCCCGCACCCTTTTCGCAGCGGTTGCCCGAAACAAATCTGTGACCGTCGCTGAAACGTATGATAGTAAGATTGCAGTGCGCTCCGCAGCCGCCGCACTGAACGGCTCTTGAAGTATATGAAAATGTTTTAAGCTCCTCAGCGGAAATGAGTGAGGAACATTTTTCAGAGTTCTTTGACTTCTCCTTTGCGAAAAGCGCACAGCCGAGAGCGCCCATAAGTCCCGCAATAGCAGGTCTTATAACGTTTCTGCCCAGCTCCTTTTCAAATGAACGGAGAACAGCGTCGTTAAGGAAAGTTCCGCCCTGAACGACGATATTTTTGCCCAGTTCGTCAATAGATTTTGCTCTGATTACCTTGTATACAGCGTTTTTGATGATAGATGCGGAAAGTCCTGCCGAGATGTCCTCAACGGACGCACCGTCCTTCTGCGCCTGCTTTACGGAGGAGTTCATGAATACAGTACATCTTGAACCAAGCTCCACAGGTGCTTTTGCGAAAAGACCTAGCCTTGCAAATTCTGCGATATCGTATCCCATTGCTCCCGCAAAGGTCTGAATGAACGAGCCGCAGCCCGATGAACAGGCCTCGTTGAGCATAATGCTGTCGATAGCGTTGTTCTTTATCTTAAAGCACTTTATATCCTGTCCGCCGATGTCTATGATAAAATCAACGTCGGGGCAGAAGTAAGCCGCAGCCTTGTAATGCGCCACAGTTTCAACTATACCGTAGTCAACACCCAGACCTGCCTTGATAAGATCCTCGCCGTAGCCCGTAACAGCCGAAGCCTTTATCCTCAGCTTAGGGTTTGCAAGACTGTATATCTCAGCCAGCTTGGCGGAGATCATATCCAGCGGCTGTCCCTGATTGGAGCAGTAGTGCTGATAGAGCAGTTTCCCCTCCGGAGTGATAAGCACAAGCTTTGTTGTGGTAGAGCCTGCGTCGATACCGAGATAAGCGTCCCCCTCATAGGTCTTTATGTCCTCATATTTAAGGTCAGACTTCTTGTGTCTTTCAATGAAAGCGGCATAGTCAGCCTGCGACTCAAATAGTGGGTCGCCGACAACGATATTGTCCTGCGCCTTTGCGTTCGTTATCTTGTCAAGAGCCTCGTCAATGGTCATCTCCTCCGCAAGTGTGTCAGCGTGGAGAGCCGCACCGTAAGCCATATAGCATGATGAATTTTCAGGGAGTATAGCGTGTTCCTCATCAAGGTCAAGAGTAGTCCTGAAAGCCTTTCTCAGTGCGCTGAGGTATGTGAGCGGACCGCCGAGGAAAAGTACCTGTCCCTGTATCTTTCTGCCCTGAGCAAGACCTGAAACAGTCTGGTCAACGACAGCCTGAAAAATAGAAGCGGAGATATCTTCCTTTCTTGCACCCTGATTGAGCAGCGGCTGTATATCCGACTTAGCGAAAACGCCGCAGCGTGAAGCGATAGGATATGTTTTCTCAGCCTTGAGAGCAAGCTCGTTCATCTCTGTCGGTGTAACGCCCAGCAGGCCAGCCATCTGATCTATGAACGCACCTGTACCGCCTGCGCATGAGCCGTTCATTCTCTGCTCAACGCCGCCTGTGAGGAAGATTATCTTAGCGTCCTCACCGCCCAGCTCAACTACAACGTCTGCTTTCGGGTAGCTCTTGTTTACGGCAATAAAAGCGGAGAAAACCTCCTGCACGAATGAAATGCCGCAGGCTTCGGCGATACCGAGTCCTGCCGAACCTGTTATGGCTATGCGGAACTTATCCTCAGGATAAAGCTTTTTGATGATCTCAAGCTGCTCCGCCACAGTTTCACGCACTCTGGAGAAGTGACGCTCATATTTATTATAAATGAATTCACCGTTGTCAAGAATAACAGTTTTTACGGTAGTCGAACCAACGTCGATACCGAGGTCAAAGATCCTGCTCATAAATATACAGTCTGCAAAGCTTTTGCAGACATTCTCCTTTCGTCTTAAAAATATACTTATACCCTATAATTATACTACATCTTTTGCTAAAAAACAATAGTATTTATGTGAAATTTACAAGGCGGCAGGGATTTTTCCTCAGCACTTTACCCACAGATATGCGAGATCAAGCAATATATGCCAACTGTCCAAAAAAGTTCTCTTTTGACCAATTTTGAGCTGCTGTCCAAAAAATTTCCCCACAAATAAAATCGGCTGTGCTATAATATGCGTACCGAATGAAAAATAACGAAAAAATCAAAAAAGAAGAAAAACAGAAAGGAAGTAGTGGAAAATGCTTTGGATCATAGCAGCGATACTTATACTTGTGAATGAATGTACAGGAGGAGAAAAGTGGCATAGGAGGGCGGTGCGCAACTTTGCGGTCTTTGCAGCCATTGCCGCTGCGGCAATGCGTGACCCGGGGACATCACTTGTGCTTCTTATTATCACACTTTCCGCCTTTATCGGCTGGGAGCTTTACAAAGAGGACTGCAAAAGCAGCCGTATTCAGTCGGGTACAGACAATAACGGCTGACATATCAGCTGTTATATAAAAATCCCTTTTAATAAAAAGCAAAGGACTTTTACTCTTCACAGGGTATGGTCCTTTGCTTTTTTGTCTATTCAGTTTCCCTTTCGGGGATAGCTTTTATAACTTTTCTGTCAACAGATTTCATCATAAACAGAGCAATGATAAAAGCAAGCAGTTCTGCAAATGGGAATGCCGCCCAGATATAATCCTGCGCCGTCTGTACAAGTATCCATGCCGCAGGCAGAGCCGCAATAAGAAGTCTTACCGCCGACAGCACAAGGGAATGTACGCCTTTTCCGAGAGCCTGAAGAATTCCCTGATAAGCAATGTTCGCACCTACGAAAATATAGCCGAGGGTTATTATGCGTATTGCGGCTATGCAAAGCTCGTGCGTCTTGTCGGAAAGGGTGAAGATATTTATCAGCGGCTGGGCAAATATCTGAAGTCCTACTGCGCCGATCATCATTATGGCAATGGTGTATATCATGCCGTACTTTATGCCGTCTTTTACTCTTTTGCTGCTGCCCATGCCGTAGTTGAAACCGATAATAGGTATCATAGCATTGTTCATTCCGAAAGCGGCAAAGAAAACGAACTGCTGTATCTTGTAATATACCCCGTAAGCCGTAACAGCCTCCGCCGATACCTGAGCAAAGATTATGTTCACTCCGTAGGTCATAAATGACATAAGCGCCTGCATAAGTATGGCAGGTATGCCGACGGCGAAGATCTCTCTGATTATTTTAAGTTTCGGACGTATGTATCTGAGAGATGTTGAAAATTCAGCCTTGTTGTATTTAAAATGGAAAGCTGCGTCCATAAAGAATGAAATGAACTGACCTATGACCGTAGCATATGCCGCACCTGCAATGCCCATTTTCGGAAGTCCGAGCCAGCCGAATATCATTATCGGGTCAAGGATAATGTTTGCCACCGCACCCGCAATCTGAGCAATGGTGGACTGCATAGTCTTTCCCGTTGCCTGCAAAAGCTTTTCAAAGGTCATATACATCGAAACCCCCAGAGAAAAACAGCAGCATATCCGCAGATATGATGAGGTGAGGTCGGTTATGAACGGGTCCTTTGTCTGCGAGAGGACGTATGTCTTTGTGCCGAATATGCCGAAGATAAAGAATATGATGAACATACACAGACCGATGAAAATAGAATTTCCTGCAATGCGGCTAGCCTTTTCCCTGTCGCCCTCCCCAAGACTTTTGGAGAGCAGTGCGTTTATGCCGACACCGGTTCCCACACCTATCGCTACCATAAGCATCTGTACAGGGAAAGCCAGCGTCATTGCGTTCATAGCCTCGTCACCTATGCCCTCTATCTTGCTGACGAAATAGCTGTCCACAATGTTGTATATCGCCTGGACCGCCATAGATATTATCATCGGCAGTCCCATTGTGATGAGCAGTTTCTGCACAGGCTGAGTCCCCATTTTGTTAAGCGGCTGAGCTTGTTTTTCCATAAATACTACCATTCCTTTCAAATCAAAAGCTATAAAAGATATAAATAAAAAGATCGTGCATGAAAAAAAGTCCGGTCTGATATCATCAAATCCGGACTTATGCTTTTCGCTGCACGATCTAATTTTTTATTTATTATAGTATACCATTTTTTCAGCCGACTTGTAATAGGCTTATTTTACGAATTTAAAAGCTGCGGCAGAGCAGTTTATGTGTAAAATATACACCCTATATGCAGTTTTGTCTACCGACAAAAGCGTGATTTTCTGCTATACTTTTCTTAAAGTGATCGACAGATCAGATGTATCAGAAAAATTAAAAAATTTAGAAAAGGGAGCGTAAAAATGCTGAAAACTATAACCAAAAAGAATGTAAAGCTTCTTCCCGGCGTGTTCAGGGAGAGAATGAGCGTAAACAGGGATTACCTTATGGAGCTTGATACACAATGTCTTCTCCAGAACTTCTACCTCGAAGCGGGCATAATCATGCCCGGACTTCAGGTAGTCGATGACCCGACGACTGCAAAGCTGCACTGGGGCTGGGAAGCTCCGACCTGTCAGCTGAGAGGTCATTTCCTCGGACATTGGCTTTCCGCAGCCTCCGCACTTGTTGCATCTGAAAATGACGCAGAATTAAAGGTGAAGATCGAAAAGATCGTTTCCGAGCTTGCAAGATGTCAGCAGCTCAACGGCGGCGAGTGGATAGGCTCTATCCCTGAAAAGTATTTCAAAAGACTTGAAAACAACCAGTATATATGGTCGCCGCAGTACGTTATGCACAAGACCATAATGGGACTTGCAGACGTTTATGAGAATATCGGAAACCAGCAGGCTCTCGATATCCTCAACAGACTCAGCGGCTGGTATGTAAAGTGGTGCGACGATATGGCAAAGAAGAACCCTCACGCAGTTTACAGCGGTGAAGAGGGCGGAATGCTTGAAATGTGGGCAAGACTTTACGATATGACAGGCGAGGAGAATTATAAGATACTCATTGACCGATACAAAGATCCCGGACTTTTCAGAAAGCTGCAGAACGGCGGCGACGATCTTACAAACTGCCACGCAAACGCAAGCATACCTCTTTCGCACGGCGCCGCAAAGCTTTATGAGCTTACCAATGATGAAAAGTGGAAGGAGATAACCGAGCTTTTCTGGAAGTGCGCTGTTGAGAACAGGGGAATGTACTGCACAAGCGGTCAGAACGCAGGCGAGTTCTGGGTACCGCCTTATATGCAGGGACAGTTCCTCGGCGACAACAATCAGGAGTTCTGCACAGTGTACAATATGGTAAGAACAGCGTCATACCTTTTCCGCTGGACAGGTGACGCAAAGTACGCAGACTATATCGAAAGATGCCTTTACAACGGCTTCCTTGCACAGCAGAATGCTCAGACAGGTATGCCGACCTACTTCCTGCCGCTGAGAGCAGGCTCTAAGAAAAAGTGGGGCAGCAAGACAAGAGATTTCTGGTGCTGCCACGGAACAATGGTTCAGGCGCAGACTATCTACCCAGACCTTATCTATTCGCAGGACGAGGAGAACGGCAGACTTGTTGTAAGCCAGTATATCCCGTCTGAAATGTCCTTTGAAAAGGACGGCTGCAAGGTGAGATTTGAGCAGTCAACAGATATGAAATATTACAACGATCAGGCTTTCTTTGACGAGAACGACGACAGCCAGATGTCACGCTGGTCACTGAAATTCAGCATCAGCGCAGAAAAAGCGGCAGAACTTGAGCTTATGTTCAGAGTTCCGTCATGGGTGAGCGGAGAACCCGAAGTTACCGTTGACGGTGAGAGCGTAAAGCCGCAGATAAAGGACGGCTTTATGACCATAGCAGGGGAGTGGAAGGACAGCACGATAAAGATATTCTTCCCAAGCAAGCTTGTAATGGAATCTCTGCCCGATATGCCTGAGCTTGCGGCTCTGGTGGACGGACCTATCGTCCTTGCAGGTCTTTGCGATAAGGACTGCGGACTTACAGGAAACTTTGACGATCCTGAAGAGTTTATGATAAAGCAAATCGAGCATACATACAGCACCTTCCCTTGGAAGCAGAACTGCTGGAGAACAAGAAACCAGTCTGAAAATATCCTTTTCAAGCCGCTGTATGAGATCACAGACGAGGTATACACCGTATATTTCACCAAGAAATAAGCAGCAATGCAATAAATCAATAATGCAATAAAAACGGCGGACAGCATTTTCAAAGCTTGCTGTCCGCCTGCGTTATTAATGGTCGGAATTGTTGATGTGCTTTTTGTGGAAAGCGTTTTTGTACTGCAAAGGGGTCATGCCCTCCCTTTCACGGAATATGCGCATATAGTATTTTTCATCGGCAAATCCGCAGGAGTATGCAGCTTCCTTTATGCTTATGTCGCTGTTGGCGAGGAGAGTTTTTGAAAGCTCTATCCTTGTGGAATTTATGTATGCGGTTATGGTCTGCCCCGTTTCTTTTTTGAAACGTGCCGAGATGTACTGCGGATTGTAGTGGAAATTTTCCGCAACGGAGGATATGGAAATGCTGCGGTGACAGTTCGACCTTATCCATTCGCTCACCGCCGATATGACAGGGGAAAGGCTGTTCGTACTGCGCAGCTTTGCAGCACTTTCCTGCGTAAGCTCCATCATAAGCATACTCACCGCATAGGGCAGCATATTTTTGCAGATATTTTCCTGCCTCGAATAATCCATAAGCTGATGAAAAAGCAGACTGAGCCGCTGAAAGCTCTGTGCTGTGCCGTATTCCTCGATAAAATAGGCTGAGCGACGGATAATATCTTCTGCTTCGCCGCTAGTGAGAGAATCGGCATATTCCCAGCCGCCTTGAACATCTCCCAAGCTGAAGTGTACCCACAGGTAGGAAAGCCTGCCCTCAGAGGCTTTTGTACCGCTGTGTTCGCAGTTTTCACGCAGAAAAACGAACTGCCCCTTTGATACGCTGTATTCCTTTCCGCATTGTGAAATGTAAAGCGTACCCTCAAGGACAAGTATAAAAACGCAGCAGCCGAGAGTCCTTTTCTGATGCAGAAAACCGTCACGGCTTATGAGGTTTCCGCAGTTGAAATAGGTGAGCGGCTGAGCGGAGCAAGCTGAATCGGTATATATGTAACCCATAGGTCCGACCTCCGTAAAAATGCATGATTTTCTGCATATATTATAGCACAAAAAATCTAACAGAGCAATTATTTGTATTGAATAATTTCAGAAAAAGTGCTATAATGTTAGAAAGAAATTTATTATAGGAGAAAAATAAAAGATATGATAACTAAAGTATTGGACGAAAAAACAGCAAAGCTTAACGGAAGAACATATACGGACGAAAACGGCATACTCTGGTGCGGAATGAGCGGCAGCGGTGCAGAGTTCATCTTTTCGGGTGAAAAGCTTGTTGTCACAGCTGTCGGCGACTATGTTGCCGAACATGGCAATGATATCGACAAATGCCGCCTTGCAGTCTGCGTGAACGGCGAAAGAGTGCTGGATAAGATGATATGCAAAAATGAGGAAAGCTTTACGGTCATAGACAAGCCTGTGAAAAATGCAGAGATCAATATAATAAAGCTGTCCGAGTGCGCAATGTCTGCCGTGGGCATAAAGCCTGTTGAGGCTGACGAGTGCGCAGAGTTCACACCGGTTGAAAGAAAACCGCTGCGCATTGAGTTTATCGGCGATTCCATAACCTGCGGTTACGGAGTTGACGATGAAGTGGCTGAGAACCCTTTCTCAACTCACACAGAGGACGTGACAAAAGCTTATGCGTATAAGACCGCAAAGGCTCTTGACGCTGAGTACAGTATGTTTTCCGCCAGCGGCTACGGCATAATTTCCGGCTGGACAGGTGATGGGACTAAAAAACCCGACCAGACCATACCGCAGTTCTATAAGTCCCATGGATTTACCTACGGCAGCTTTGGTGATAAAAAGCCGCAGGATATAAGCTGGGATTTCGGCAGATATGTTCCGCAGATAGTGGTTATAAACCTCGGCACGAATGACGACAGCTATTGCGGCAGCGACGAGCAGCGCAGAATTGAATATAAGGACAGTTACAAAGCGTTCCTCAAAGAGGTGAGGGAGCTTAACCCTAATGCGTATATCCTCTGCGTGCTTGGTATGATGGAGCATAATATGTACCCCTATGTTGAAAAGGTCTGTGAGGAATACAAGGCTGAAACAGGGGATAAGAACATAAGCTCGCTGCACCTTACAGAACAGAACGGCGCTGAGGACGGCTTTGCAGCAAACTGGCACCCTACCGCAAAGACCCATTCAAAGGCTTCCGCCGCAGTAGTGCAGGAGATAAAAAATATTATCGGCAGCGGTATATAAATATGAAAGAAAATTTTAATATGCGTATAAAAAGCGTTTTGTGCGCTGCATTAACAGGAGGATCGATTTTTATGTCAGGCTGTTCAGCAAACAATGAAAATAATCAGAGCAAGGCAGTTGAAAGCACCGCCGAAACGACAGTGACAACTGTTCAGACAGAGGTCACATATAAAGATCCGTCAGAATACGGAAAGGTCATCGCACTCACATTCGATGACGGCCCTGCCGTTGTCACAACAAATCAGGTGCTTGACGCATTTGAAAAATACAACGCAAGAGGTTCTTTCTTCCTTGTGGGCAACAACATCAGCGAGGGTACGGCAGACACAGTGAAGAGAGCCTTCGATATGGGCTGCGAGATAAACAGCCATTCGAGAACTCATTCCAATATGGCTGAGATGAGCAAAGAGGATATCATAGCCGAAATGGAATACACCGATGAAAAGATAATCGAGATAACAGGCGTAAAGCCGAGATTTTTCCGCCCGCCTTATATCTCAGTAAACGATACTATGTTTGAAGCTATCGACAAGCCTTTTATAAACGGCTTCGGCAGCAATGACTGGGACGAGGCGGTAAGCTCGGAGGAGATATCCGAAAAGGTGCTTGCACAGGCTCAGGACGGCGCAATAATCCTGCTCCACGATATGCAGGGCAATGACAGAACCGTTGCGGCGCTGGATACTATAATCCCTGCACTTCAGGAACAGGGTTATGAACTTGTGACAGTAGGGGAGCTTTTCCACGCAAAGGGCATAGAGCCAAGCACGGATAAGATACTCTATTCCACTGCACAGCAGACAACAATGTACTGATCTTTAAATATGATAAAAGCGGACGGCTTTGCGCTGTCCGCTTTTGTTTTTATACGCTTTCATAATTTTCACAAGGACGTGTACTCAGGCATAAAATAAAACAGCCCTGCAAAATTTTATCGGCTGTGATTATTTTTATCTCAGACGGGAATAATAGTCACAAACAAAGAATAAGGAGTGTATCAAAGTGACAGTTCACAGAGGCGATATTTATTATGCGGATCTGAGTCCCGTTGTTGGCTCGGAGCAGGGCGGTCTTCGTCCGGTTCTCATAGTTCAGAACGATGTTGGCAATAAGCACTCACCGACGGTAATTGCCGCCGCTATAACGAGCCAGAGGGAAAAGGCAAAGCTGCCGACACATATAGAGCTGGGCGGAGGCACCTGCGGACTTGCAAAGGATTCCGTAGTTCTTCTTGAGCAGATCCGTACATTAGACAAGAAAAGGCTTAGAGAAAAAATGGGTACTCTTGACGTAAGCTCTATGTCCGCCGTAAATTCTGCGCTTTCTGTAAGTTTCGGACTTAACATCTAGCGTATAGATAGTAAAAAGCGGACAGTATCGTTTTATCGGTACTGTCCGCTTTGCTGTCGTATTTTTATCTTTTATCAGGAAGCCTTGCTGCTGTCGCTGACGGAACTTGTATCGTCCGAACCGCTGTCAGCAGTCTTTGTTGAACCTGGGAGATAATGTTCAAGAATGGCTATTGTGTCTTCAACAGAAGTAAGCTCTCCGTCGGAATGAGCTGTAACGCAGATGTATTCCTTGCCGTCATACTTTATAACAGAAGAAAGTGTGAACATAGCCTCGTCTGTGAATCCTGTCTTTCCGCCGAGTACCTCAGCGTCAGCATCATCATCGCCGTCAACGTCTATCCAGTAGCCGTCATATCTCTGGTGGAAAATGCTGTTGAGTGTGATGCCGTCCTCATGCTGCTTTGTCTTTGAAGTTGTATAGCTCTTTGAAAGAAGTACCTCACGGCAGATATCGTTGTCAAGGCAAGCCTTTGTTATAGCCGCAAGATCCTGAACTGTGGAGTAATGCTCCTTGTCATGAAGTCCGCTTACGTTCTTGAACTGAGTGTCTGTAAGACCAAGCTCTGTGATCTTATCGTTCATAAGCTTTACGAAATCCTCTTCGGAATCAGCCGCACACTTTGAAAGACCAAGTGTTCCGTCAGCGCCGCTTACAAGGATAGACGCATAAAGAAGATCCTTTGCAGTAACCTCTTCGTCAGCCTCAAAGCCCGCACGGGAAGCATTCTCTTCGATAAGCGGATCTATATCGTCGCTTGTGAATTTATAAGTTGTGTTGTCGAGATCGTCGATATTCTCAGCCGCAACAAGAAGTGTGAGCAGCTTTGTGAGTGATGCAGGGTAGATCTTCTTGTCATATTTAAGACCTGCAACTATCTCATTAGTTTCAGCGTCAAGAAGTACAGCTGATGTACAGGTGAGATCCTTAAGGCTGATAACTTCGTAATTGTCTGAGATCTGTGGGAGTACAGACGGCTTTGTTTCCGGAATAATTATTGAAGATGCCTCAGAAGAGCTGTCGGGAGTTGAGTTTACCTCTATCTCTGAGTTATCGTAGCCGTCGGGCATGGGAGCCTGGATCTCCTTGCTTGCCTGAATACTTTTTCTGCCTGTTACTACCATAACAGCAGAGCCGATAGCGACCAGCATTATCACAATAAGTACAGCAACAATAGCCGCTCCGCCTTTTCGGTTAGAATTTTTCATTTTTTCTACCATTCCTTTCACTTTTTTATACAGAACATTAATAAGTATCAATAGTTTTCCGCCTGAGCCTCTTCCTGTTCGGAATGGCTTTCCTTTATGGCATTATAGCAGTACTGAAGTATATCCTTACGGGTAACTATGCCTATGAAGATGTGTCTGTCGTCAATAACAGGCACAAAGTTCTGATCCATACTTAACAGGATAAGATCCTCTATGGTGGAGGCTATGTTCACAGGCTTTATCTTTGCCTTTGCAGGTATCTGCTCGATAGAATATTTCTCCATATCTTTTATGTCCAGAGTGCCTTCGTTGAGGAGAAATCTGAGAAAATCACCCTCGGAGGCTGTCTTTACATATTCGCCCTTGCGGTTTATTACAGGTACGGCGGTGAAGCCGTGGTTTTTCATCTTTTCCAATGCCTGACGTGCGGTATAATCATCATATATGTAATCTATACACGCCTTAGGCTTAAGAAGTTTAAGTATATTCATGATAATTTCCCTGATAAAGATTATAAATATAAAATCAAAATGCTTTTGTCATTGCCGAAATCGCTGTACGCTTATCAGCTCTTATAGCCGTAGGTGTAAACAAGCGTTACAAAATCATCATAGGAGATGGCCTTCAGCTTGTCGTCCGTGTACTCAGCCTTTGCAAGATCGTCTGCGCTTATCCCTGCGGTAACGAAAATAGCCTGACAGTAACCGAGCCTTCTTTCCTCCGTCATATTGTCGAAGTCGGCAAGATTATCTATAACAGCTGTGCTGAAAACTGATTCGTCTATGTCACTGCCCTCGCTGACTGTATCCTTTATAGCGGTGTATGGTTCAGCAACGGACGAACTGTCTGAATAAGCCTCAGAGGAGCTGTCTGTGTCTGCGTAAGACGAACTGTCAGTATCAAGCTGTGAACTTTCGTCCAAAACTGAGGAGTCAGCCGCACTGCTGTCTGCCTTTTCGGGAGCGGACGGAATAAGATTATAGAACTCTCTCGTTTCCGTAACATCGTCCATACCCTCAACGGAATATGTTGTGGTGTACTTTACAAGCTCGCCGTTATCCTTGTCAAAGCAGAAATCCATTACAGTAATGTATGTATCCCCTGTGTAAGTATATTCCTCAACATCATAGTTGACCGTATCGGCAGGGTCGATATGTGTGTTCGTTCTCGGAAGTTTCTGATCCACAACAGTTTCAATGACCGAGTCAAGGCTCTCTGTGCTGCTCTTGCGGTAAATGCCGCATACCTTATCAAAATCGTAGCACTCATCGCCAACTTTTACGCTGCCGCTCTCGCCGATCTTATTCTTCTGCAGCTGATAGAAATCTCCGTCATTTACCACACGGTATATCTCCGTAACATTTCCCTCGCTGTCAGTATAGCGGACGTTCATGCTGTATCTGCTGCTCTGGAAGAAGTCATAAGCCTGAAGTATGCCTGCGCCAAGGTCGCTGCTGTCCTGAGCGTCATCGTCCTTGTCTTCGCTGTCCTTGCTGTCCGTTTCAGTGTCAGCCTTGCTTTCGGAAGAAATGCTGCTTGAAACGGTGTTCTTTTTGTTATCGCTGACCGAACTGTCTGAGCTGTTCTTGTCGGAGCAGCCTGTACATAATATCATTAAAGCCGCACATAAAGCGGCGCTGAATTTCAGATGTTTCATACTGTTCCTTTCGGTTTGTTTCTATATAAATGTACTAAATGCTTTCTTATGGCACTTCTTTAATTATACACCCCACCGCTCATGATGTCAAGTGAAATTTTGGTGTAAAGCTCAGGGTGAAAATTGCAATATAAAATGTCACCAAAGTTCAGAAGGGAGATTTAGTAAAAGTGACGCTTCAAAAGGTGAAAGC
>NZ_CAKSNX010000013.1 GCF_934476685.1 uncultured Ruminococcus sp. | reverse complement strand
GCTTTCACCTTTTGAAGCGTCACTTTTACTAAATCTCCCTTCTGAACTTTGGTGACATTTTATATTGCAATTTTCACTTAAACATCAAGGCACAAAATAATCTTGACAACAGGCGGCAAAAGTCGTATAATTGTTTCAACAGACTAAAATTTTTTCGGATATTCAGGAGGGCAAAGGTGCTATATGGCTAAGATCTGTAAGTCCTGCGGTATTTATTACAGCGGAGATTATTGTGACAAATGCGGCTACGGCAAAAAGGTCGAGGGTTCAAAGGCTGCACAGAAATATAAAAAGGCAACAAAGCCTGCACGTTTCCAGACTGAGGAAGAAAAGGCTGAGTATGCTCAGTGGGATAAGGAAAAGAAAGCGGCAAAAGCGAAAGGCAAGAAAAAGGGAGTTGCAAACAGCGCAAATCTGAAATTTCTTCTGATAGTTGCGGTAGTTTTTGTGGGCGTTGTTATCTTTGTGCTTTACCGCAGCGGCATAATTTTTTCACACACACGCAAAGATGTCGTTACTTCATATTTCAATTCCATACAGAATAATGACTATGACAGCTTTCTGAAATGTTTCCCTAAGGAAATAAAAGACGACTACGAAAACGACCGCCGTACGGCAAACCTTTCCAGTGTAGAATACTTAAATACGCTCTATGCTGATTTCAAGGAATCATACGGCAGTAACTACACTATTGATGTTGACTTCGGACGTGAAACTGCTCTTGATAAGGACGATTACGATATGTCGGAATATGAAGCCGCTTACGGCAGCGCACCGACTATATCAGATCCATACGAAATGGTCGTGAACGTTACTTTCAAAGGCTCGGCAGGTTCTGAGGAAGCTAAGCTTTATGTGAACGTTGCAAAGGTTTCCGGCAGCTGGAAGATCTTCAACATCACACAGGATAACGGAATAGTTACGGAAGACATGGGGATCGCAGCAGAATAAAAACAAAATATCATATAAAAAATCGGTGCAGAACACAAACTTCTGCACCGATCGTTTTTTTCTATTGTATTTTATTTGTCATTATCAAGTGCAAGCTGAACTATCTCTCCGATATTTTCAAAAATAAAATCCTGCGCCGCTTTTGGATAAAGCACTGTTGTATACGCATTTCCGAGAGATGATACCTTCTCAGCCTCATAAATGCCTGCCTCAGCAGAAAGTATAGTGGTCTTTGTATGCTTTCTGCCCTTTATAACCACCTCGCTGAGATAATTTTCATTTATCAGCCAGCTTTTCACCGCTTTGCCCATCACCCTGCTGTTGCCTGTTATGCCTATCTGCGTAAGCATTCTGTCGCTCAGCTGAGTAAGCGAAAGTTCCTCGTCCACAGCGGAAAGCTTTTCGATGTTTGCGCTCACAATTTTCAGCAGACCTTCCTCGCCGCCGTCAGCACCCTCTGCATACTCAGTGGGAATAAGGCTCTTATTTTCAGCGTCAGGGTTTTCTTTAAGATACTTTGCTATCTCCGCTGTAAAAAATCTTCCGTAGCGTTCAAGCTTTGCCTTGCCCACTCCAGATACATTCAAAAGCTGACTTTCATTTTTCGGCAGTTTTATGCACATATCTCTGAGAGTAGAATCGGTGAAAATAATATATGCAGGCATAGATATCTTTGCCGCAATATCCGCTCTGACCTTTCTGAGCCGCTCGAAAAGTTCCTTATCAAAACTGTAAACCATATTCTTTGCAGAAGGAGCAGAGGTTTTCGCCTGTCCTTTCGGAAAGCGCATTGTGATGCTCTTTTTCTCCATAAGTATCTCGGCGTAACGTCTTGTGAGCATAAGCGTCTGATAGTCGCCCTCGCATATGTAATTTTCCGCTGTGAGGAATTTTATTATCTGCCTTATCCTCACTTCTGTGCTGTCGGACATTATGCCATAGGTGGAAAGCGTGTTAAGCTCGTTGTCACGGATCTTTGCGCAGTCAGAGCCTTTGAGTATCTGTGCCACAACTCCTGCACCGAAACGTTTTCCCCTGCGGTGAAGTCTGTATATGCAGGAAAGTATCTTCTGCGCCTCAACGGTTATATCCACCTCTTCAAACTCGCCTATGCAGCCCGAACAGTTTGAACACTGCCCCGAAGAGTTTTCGCCGAAATAGTTCAGAATAAAGCTGCGCAGGCACTTGTCCGTATTACAGTAATCCGTCATTGCTTTTAATCTTTGAAGGTCCTTTTTGTGGAGAGCCTCAACAGTTTCATCATCAAGGTCGGGATTTTCGTTTGAGTTTTCTATAAGGAAACGATTTGTTCTTACGTCCTGCGGACTGTAAAGCAGTATGCATTTCGCCTCGTTTCCGTCACGTCCTGCTCTGCCAGCCTCCTGATAATAGCTTTCTATATTTTTCGGCATATTGTAATGTATGACATAGGAAACGTTCGATTTATCTATTCCCATACCGAAAGCATTTGTCGCCGCTATGACATTAACTCTGTCGAAAATAAAATCGTCCTGATTTCTGCGGCGTTCTTCGTCAGAAAGTCCTGCGTGATAGCGTGAACAGTTGTAACCGTCCTGTCTGAGCTTTTCGCAGACTTTATCAACGTTTTTTCTTGTGAAGCAGTATATTATACCGAACTTATCCTTGTTTTCCTCCACTATCGCCTTAGTCTGAGCATACTTATCCTTTGCATGGACGACACCGAAATAGAGATTTTTTCTGTCAAAGCCTGTGGTCAGACAGAATGGATCACGCAATGTCAGCATCTTTATGATATCATCTCTTACCTGTGCAGTTGCGGTGGCAGTGAATGCGCTCAGTATGGGTCTGTACGGCAGCATGGAGATAAATTCAGGTATTTTCATATATGACGGGCGGAAATCCTGTCCCCACTGAGAAACACAGTGCGCCTCGTCAACAGTCAGCATAGATATCCTCACCCTTTTCGCCAGTGAAAGAAATGACTGAGTGCAAAGCCGTTCCGGGGCAACATATATCACCTTATACATTCCCTGTGCGGCATTGGATACAGCCGTTTCATACTGCTGCTGGGACAGCGATGAGTTTAAATAAGCCGCCCTTACGCCCGATTGTATAAGCGAGTTCACCTGATCTTTCATAAGAGATATAAGGGGCGAAACCACTACCGTTATACCCTCCAGCATAAGCGCAGGTATCTGATAGCACATTGACTTTCCTGCTCCCGTCGGCATAATGCCGAGAGTATCTCTGCCCGAAAGTATGGAATCTATTATATTCTCCTGACCGTTTCTAAAAGATGTATGTCCGAAAAAGTCACGGAGAACGCTGTATTTATTGCTGAAATCTGTCTGATCTTTCATTTGCCGCAAGGACTTCCCTTCAGATAAAAATATGCAGGCAAGACGTATACAAAGCCGTCCGACGGCAGTAGTGCGGTGCTGCATTGACTTTCTATATGATTATACCACATTTCGGCTTTCTTTTCAAGCGGCGGAAAAAGGCACGAAAAAGCCGCAGCGGAAAATTTCCTCTGCGGCTCTCTCGCTATAATTTATAAGTGGGATGGGGCAATCTTGATAAATAAGTTAAGTATTTAATTGCTTTTCATCTTATAAACTTGTAAACTTTATTCGTCCTGAAGAGCGTCATAGCCCTCTTCACCGGTACGAACCTTTATAACGTTCTCGATATCGTATACGAAGATCTTACCGTCACCGATATGACCTGTATAAAGAACGCTCTTTGCTGTGTCGATAACTGCCCTTGTAGGAACTTTGCATACAACGACCTCCACCTTTACCTTTGGCAGCAGGTTAGCTTCGACCTCTGCTCCACGGTAATATTCAGTCTTACCCTTCTGCATACCGCAGCCGAGTACGTTTGTTACTGTAAGACCTGTTACATCGATCTGTTCAAGTGCATCGATAAGATCATTGAGCTTCTGCTGCTTGCAGATGATAACGACCTTTGTGATCTTTGCAGAACCGTCTGCATTTGGAGCATCTGTTGTGTAAGATTCTACCTTGATAGCCTTTTCAACAGGTACGACAGGCTCGACCTTTGTTACGCTCTTAGCGTCGTCCTTTGTGTATGAAAGTGATGCCTGAGCCATTGCAGGTGCGAAGTCTGCATAAGAGGATACAAGACCATGCTCTGTAACGTCAAGACCGATGATCTCTTCCTGTTCGGAAGCTCTGAGTCCGATAGTCTTCTTGATAGCGAAGAAGATGATAGTCATCATGATAGCTGCCCAAGCGCCTACTGAAAGGACACCAACGAGCTGCTTGCCGAGGAGTGAAAATCCGCCGCCGTAGAACACACCCTTGAGTGTACATTCAGGAGCTGTATCTGTTGCGAAAAGACCAACTGCGATAGTACCCCAGATACCGTTCATCATGTGAACTGCAACTGCACCGACTGGGTCATCGATCTTAAGTACATAATCGAGGAACCAAACACCGAAGCAAACGAGAAGTCCTGAAACGATACCTACTATTGTTGCACCTAAGCCGTCCATTACGTCGCAGCCTGCTGTGATACCAACAAGACCTGCAAGTGAAGCGTTAAGGCACATTGAAACATCAGGCTTACCATACTTAAGCCAAGTGAATACCATACATACTACTGTTGCAACAGCAGGAGCGATAGTTGTTGTTACGAAGATAGAACCGAGCTGACCTGTTGTTGTTGCTGCTGCACCGTTAAATCCGTACCAGCCGAACCAAAGGATAAAGCAGCCAAGTGCGCCAAGTGTAAGTGAGTGACCGGGAATAGCCTTAGGCTTGCCGTTCTTATCGAACTTACCGATACGAGGTCCGAGGATAGCCGCACCTACGAGAGCTGCGATACCGCCGACCATGTGGATAGCGCATGAACCTGCGAAATCGTGGAAGCCCCATTCTGAAAGCCAGCCGCCGCCCCAGATCCAGTGTGCCTCGATCGGGTATACAAACAGGGAAATAAGTCCTGAATATACGCAGTATGAAATGAACTTTGTTCTTTCTGCCATAGCTCCCGAAACGATAGTTGCGGCAGTTGCGCAGAATACCATGTTGAATACGAATGCTGACCAGTTAAACGAATCGTAATCCGTAAAGAGCTGGAGTGAAGGTTTACCCAAGAATCCGCCGACGTCCTCGCCCATAAGCAGCGAGTAACCCAGCAGCATGAATACTACTGTACCTATACAGAAGTCCATCAGGTTCTTCATAATGATGTTACCTGCGTTCTTTGCACGGGTAAATCCTGTTTCTACCATTGCGAAGCCTGCCTGCATAAAGAATACCAGTGCAGCTCCTATTAAAAACCAAACGGCGAATGTGGTATCGCCTACTGTCTGTTCTATGACAGTTCTGATCTCATCAGTCATATTATTCTCCTCCTTAAATTAACAAAAGAGGTGTACGACAACAGCAGACACTGCGCCTGCCTTGTCATACACCTCTTTGTGCATAGAATATATTGTTATGTTTTTGCGAAATCGTAATACTGAAAATATGCTGAATACATTAGAAGATCGATACTATATTGAATGGTGATTGTATACTTCTTAACTTATTACTTTACATAGAAGAGAAGTGCGCCGTATGTTGGATATGGCCAGTACTTCTCGCCTACGAGTGTTTCGATCTCGTCAGCTGCTGCACGGAGTTCACCCATTGCAACGAATACTGTATCGTGATAGAAGTTTGCAAGCTCCTGAACATCTTCGATCTCATGAGCCTTGAGTGTTACGTCCTCAAGTTCTGCAAGCTTTGTATATGTCTGGGAAGCAAGAGCTGAAAGCTTCTTTACCAGATCGCTCTCGAATGAAGTTTCTGCACCGCAGTCCTTAGCAAGAGCAGCTGTCTTTGCAAGATCCTTGATGTATGATGCAACTGCCGGAAGGATATCCTTCTTAGCCATATCGATCATTGTAAGAGC
Source organism: uncultured Ruminococcus sp. (assembly GCF_934476685.1). GTDB lineage: Bacteria > Bacillota > Clostridia > Oscillospirales > Ruminococcaceae > Hominimerdicola. The sequence goes on along the minus strand of NZ_CAKSNX010000013.1, from coordinate 36,853 downwards.
CTCGATGTTAAGTGTCTTGCAGTATTCATCGAGAAGGATCTCAACTCTTGACTTAAGCTCTGTTTCTGTATAAACGCCGTACTTTGTGAACAGTTCAACGTTCTTAGGAGCAACGAATGTAGGAACAGCCTCAGGAGTTGACTTCAGGTTGAGAAGTCCTCTCTTTTCAGCCTCAACAGGCCACTCAGCTGAATAGCCGTTGCCGTTGAAGATGATATCCTGATTGTCCTTGATAGTCTTCTTGATAAGATCGTCCAGTGTATCCTGGAAGTTGTCTGCCTTTTCAAGAACATCTGCGAAATCATCGAGTACCTTAGCTACGATAGTGTTAAGAACTGTATTAGGGCCAGCAACAGAAAGCTTTGAACCAGGCATTCTGAACTCGAACTTGTTTCCTGTGAATGCGAAAGGTGAAGTTCTGTTTCTGTCTGTTGTATCCTTAGGGAAGTGTGGAAGCACGTCTACACCGATCTCCATTTCAACTGTCTTGCCCTCGTACTTAACGCCGTTTACGATAGCGTCGAGAACGCCTGTAAGCTCATCGCCGAGGAAGATAGAAATGATAGCCGGAGGTGCTTCGTTAGCGCCAAGTCTGTGGTCGTTTCCTGCGGAAGCAACTGACGCTCTGAGGATATCCTGATAATCATTTACAGCCTTGATAACTGCTGTGAGAAACAGGAGGAACTGAGCGTTCTCAGCAGGTGTCTTACCAGGTTCAAGAAGGTTTACACCTGTGTTTGTTGAGATAGACCAGTTATTGTGCTTACCTGAACCATTGATTCCGGCGAACGGCTTTTCGTGGAGCAGGCACTTGAAACCATGCTTTCTTGCTGTTCTCTTCATAACTTCCATTGTAAGCTGGTTATGGTCGGTAGCGATATTTGTTGTGCCGTAGATAGGAGCCAGCTCGTGCTGTGCAGGAGCAACTTCGTTGTGCTTTGTCTTAGCGTAAATACCAAGTTTCCAGAGCTGCTGGTCAAGATCCTTCATGTAAGCGGCAACTCTTGTCTTGATAGTACCGAAGTAATGATCTTCAAGTTCCTGACCCTTTGGAGCAGGTGCGCCGTAAAGGGTTCTTCCTGTGAAGATGAGATCCTTTCTCTTTGCATACATCTCTCTGTCAACGAGGAAGTATTCCTGCTCAGGTCCGACATTTGCAACAACTCTTGTTGCGTCTGAACCGAAGAGTTTGAGGATCCTCAGTGCTGATTTATTGACAGCCTCCATTGAACGGAGAAGAGGAGTTTTCTTATCCAGAGCCTCGCCGTTATATGAGCAGAAAGCTGTTGGAATACAAAGCGTACTTTCCTTGATGAATGCATATGAAGTAGGGTCCCAAGCTGTATAACCTCTAGCTTCAAATGTTGCTCTCAGTCCGCCTGATGGGAATGAAGATGCGTCAGGCTCACCCTTGATAAGTTCCTTGCCTGAGAACTCCATAATAACGTGACCGTCTTCTGTTGGTGAGATAAAGCTGTCGAGCTTTTCTGCTGTAAGACCTGTCATAGGCTGGAACCAGTGAGTGTAATGTGTGCAGCCCTTTTCAACAGCCCAATCCTTCATTGCGTTAGCAACGATGTTTGCAACGTCGATATCCAGCGGATCGCCGTTGTCGATAGTCTTCTTAAGAGCCTTGTATGTAGCCTTAGGAAGTCTTTCCTTCATCACCGACTCGTTAAATACGTCTGAGCCGAAATATTCAGGTACGTTTGCCATAATTTATTCCTCCTATAAATTATAATTATTATCAACATAAAAAATAGCGCTGTGAACCCCTTTTATCAGGTTCACAGCGCCTTTGCTGTTTACAAGTATGAGTATACACCCTTTGAGCCGATTTGTCAAGCATTTTTCGCCATATTTTTATTTTTTGGCATTAATGACTATCTTAGCGCACATTAACGCACGATTTTAGGAATATTTCAACAAATTGCACAAACTGCCGACAATTAAATCAATATACCGCACAATTAGCGGCGAAAGATATCATAAATATCTCAGATATCTCAAATATCTATGATATCAGGTCTGTCGTCCTTTTTATTGTTGTTATGCTTCTTGTACTCGTCAAGCTTTCTTATGCCTCTGCCTGCGCTGAAACAGCTCACTATATTGGTCAGTCCGGATATAAGGAGAGCTACGCCGAGTATTATCATTGCTGCGTCTGTAAGCAGTATAGGATCAAGCACAAGAACTGCGCCGACAACGATAGTGATTATTGCAGGAATACCGCTGTTCTTCCAGCTGTCAAATCCTGCACGGCGGATATTGAGAGCGTCCTGAAGGCTGCATATACCGCTGATGAGCATATAAAGACCGAATATTATTGCGATTATCTTTGGCACAAAGGTAGGGCGGATAATAATAAATATACCTGCTATGCAAAGTATTATGCCAAGCACAAGTCCCGTTGCATACAGAGGGTTTTCCTTTGACTTGACAAAATATCTTATAAGCGCCACCACGCCGTATGCAGTGAGAAGTCCTCCCACAACATAGCCGATAGCGTTCGTAAAGAACATCGGGTTAATTATAAGCGCTATTCCCAGCACAACGCAGAAAATAGACAGTATCCAATAATTTCTGAAGATCTTCTTGATATATTCCATATACGCATTTTCCTTTCCTGTGTCTTTAGCTGTTTTTGAGCTTTTTGCTTTCTTTGCGCTGTTTTTCAAGCTTGACCGCCTTTATGACTTTCATTCTTGAAAATTCCTCACGCTCTTTTTCCTCCAGCGAGTCAGAAATGAATTTGACCGTTTTCTGATGCCGTGGGATTATGATATTCTGCAAAGCGTTCGCCCTGCGCTGCGTTTTCTTTATGGCAACCGACAATCTGTATATGCCGTTTTCCACCTCCGCCAGCGTGACAGTGGTGCGCTTTACCTTTTCAAAAGCAAGATAAGCTTTATCCAGCTGCGAATTTGTTCTCGCAAAACCATAGTTTACTTCCATAGGACGTTCATTAAGTGAAACTTCTGGCAGCTCCACTCCCATAACGCTTTTCGAGGATATCTCCACACCGTTCTCCACAGGCATACACTCTGCAAAAGGTGTTATGACTCCCATAGATATGTTCGCAAGCTGGAGTGCGCCGTAAGCGTCCTTATAGGTTTCCTCAATGGTGCTTCTCAGCTCCTCCGCCTTTTCCACAAGTCCCATAATCTCTCTTATAAGGATATTTCTTTTGCGGTCAAGCAGCTCATATCCCAATGCGGCAAGCTGGAGAGCCTTTTTTGATAATATAAGGTTTCCTTTGGTAGGGAAAACCTGCTGTTCAGCCAAAACATATCACCTCCTGAGAAAAATAAACAATGCCATTGCAGCAAAGCCAGCTATCGTTACTGCAATACCTATGCGGCGGACCGCAGGATACCGCCCCTCGCTGCGGCAGAATTCTTTCGGACGCACAGCCGCCACTATACCGAAAAGCTGTATCACTGCTATCAGACAAACGATAAGTGTATCAGTTATCATTTTCTGCCCCGAACATCGTCTTTGCCTTTTCTGCGCTGTAATACTTTTCGAGGTGCTCCTCATCAACTCTGTCAAGTTCCGACTTCGGCAGCGTTGACAGCAGCGACCAACCCAGATCAAGAGTCTCATCAATAGTTCTGTTTACGTCAAAGCCCTGATTTATAAAATGCTTTTCAAAAAGCACACCGAACTTTATATATGCCTTGTCGATAGGGGTAAGCTCCTCCTCACCGATAACAGATGCAAGGCTTCGTGCGTCCTGCACCTTTGCATAGGCTGCGAAAAGCTGGTTTGCGCACATCTGATGATCCTCTCTCGTGTAGCCCTCGCCTATGCCGTCCTTCATAAGTCTTGAAAGGCTCGGCAGAACTGAAACAGGTGGATATATACCCGTCTGGTCAAGATTTCGGTCTAAAACTATCTGTCCCTCTGTAATATATCCCGTAAGGTCAGGTACAGGGTGGGTTATATCATCGTTAGGCATTGTGAGTATAGGTATCTGCGTAACAGAGCCTTTTGCCCCTTTGACTATGCCCGCTCTTTCATATATAGACGCAAGGTCGGAATAAAGATATCCAGGATAACCCTTTCTGCCCGGTATTTCTCCCTTTGAGGACGAAAACTCTCTGAGCGCCTCCGCATATGAAGTCATATCCGTAAGTATAACAAGGATATGCATATTCTTTTCAAAAGCAAGATACTCCGCACAGGTCAGAGCGCATCTCGGTGTAAGTATTCTTTCTATAATAGGGTCGTTTGAAAGGTTAAGGAACATTACAACTCTCTGCAAAACTCCCGTTTCCTCAAAACAGCGTTTAAAGTAGTCAGCAACGTCATTCTTTACGCCCATTGCTCCAAAAACCACAGCGAAATCCTGTCCGTTCTCATCGGCTATCTTCGCCTGACGCACTATCTGCACAGCAAGCTTGTTATGGGAAAGTCCAGAACCTGAAAAGATAGGCAGCTTTTGTCCTCTGATAAGCGTAGTCAGTGCGTCTATGGAGGAAATTCCCGTATTGATATAGTTTCTCGGATATGTTCTTGAAACAGGGTTAAGCGGACTTCCGTTTATATCCCTGCTTTTTTCTGCGGCTATCTCGCCCAGTCCGTCAACAGGTTTTCCTGCACCGTTGAATATTCTTCCCAGCATCTCTTCTGAGAGCGCAAGCTCCATTGGTCTGCCCTCAAATCTTACGGTGGTGTTGGTGAGGGAAAGTCCCTTGGTGCCTTCAAACACCTGCAAAACAGCCTTGTCCTCATAGACTTCTACCACTCTGGCAAGTCTTTCGCTGCCGTCGTCAAGCTTTATCTGAGCCATTTCGTCGTAAGAAACGTTCCTGCATTTTTCCAGCGCAACGAGAGGTCCGTTTATCTCGCTAAGACCGACATATTTAATATCCAATCATTTCACCTCCGCATTGCTGAACCATTCAGACATCTCATCAAGATATTCCTTGAACATCTCAGGCTTATCGTTAGGGATATCATACTTTATCTTTATAAGCTTTTCTACCCAGCCGCCTGTGATTATAGTCTGTGCGCTCACTCCGTCAGCAAGAGCCTTTTTTGCCTGCTGATAAAAGCTGAGTATGCATTTCATCATATTATACTGCTTGTCAAGAGGAACATAAGTATCGTCCTTATGGTAAGCGTTCTGCTGCAAAAATCCTACTCTTACTATTCTTGCCGTTTCGATAAGCAGCTTCTGATCGTCAGGCAGGACGTCAGTACCCATAAGTTTTACTATCTCCATAAGGGTATTTTCTTCAACGAGGATATTGGATATCTGCTGTCTTACCTCCATAAAATCCTCGGCTACGTTCTTTTTATAGTAGTCTGCAAGCTCCTCAGTGTACTCCGAATAACTTGTGTTCCAGTTTATAGCAGGGTAATGTCTTGCATATGCCAGAGATTTATCCAGTGCCCAGAAACAGCGTACAAATCTCTTTGTGTTCTGTGTAACAGGCTCGGAAAAGTCCGAACCCTGTGGTGATACCGCACCGATTATTGTGACAGAGCCTTCCTTGCCGCTGAGTGTTTCAACATAGCCTGCTCTTTCATAGAACTCGGATATTCTTGACGGCAGATATGCAGGGAAACCTTCTTCGGCAGGCATCTCTTCAAGTCTGCCCGATATTTCTCTCAGAGCCTCCGCCCAGCGTGAGGTAGAATCCGCCATTATAGCAATATGATAACCCATATCACGGTAATATTCCGCAAGGGTTATGCCTGTATATATAGACGCTTCTCTTGCGGCAACAGGCATATTTGACGTGTTTGCGATAAGGACAGTTCTGTCAGTAAGCGGTCTTTGTGACTTCGGGTCGATAAGCTCCGAAAACTCCTCAAGTACCTGCGTCATTTCATTTCCACGCTCGCCGCAGCCGATATAAACGATTATATCAGCGTCGCACCACTTTGCAAGCTGGTGCTGAGTCATAGTCTTTCCCGTACCAAATCCCCCAGGGATAGCGGCAGTACCGCCCTTTGCCACAGGGAGTATGGTATCAACTATACGCTGACCTGTTATGAGCGGCTTTGTTATAGGCATTCTCTCAGCACATGGACGTGGAGTTCTTATAGGCCATTTCTGACAGAGGGTAAGCTCCTCCGTTCTGCCTGACGGATTTTTTATCCTGCACACAACGTCATTTACAGTATATTCTCCGTCCTCAGCTGTCCATACGACCTCGCCGCCTTTTGACATAGGGGAAAGCATACATTTATGCGTAATTATCTTTGTTTCGGGGCAGGTGCAGTATACCTCACCTGCTTTAAGTGTATCGCCGACCTTTACAGACATTGTAACGCTGTACTTTTTCTCTGTGTCAAGGGACGATGCGTCAAGTCCGTCGGCAATGAACGCACCGCTGAGCTGTTCAAGCTTTTTGAGCGGTCTTTCAATGCCGTCGAAAATATTATCCAGTATTCCCGGTCCGAGAACGGCTGACATAGGCGCACCTGTCGGTTCAACAGGCTCGCCGGGCATAAGTCCGCCAGTACCCTCATAGACCTGAATGGTGGTCAGCTCGGAGCTGACTCTTATGACCTCGCCGATAAGACGCTTTTTTCCGACATACACCATTTCCTGCATGGCGAAAGTCTTTGTGTTCTGCACCGTCACGACAGGGCCGTTTATTGAAAATATCTTATCCATTATGAATTTATCCTCTCTTAAAGAGAAAGCCCTGCTTTTGCGGCAAAACTTTCACGCTGCTTTTCAAGCACACAGTCAAAGGTGCAGTCAAGCGCAAGATTCATCTTCTCAAAAACTATCATCACACCGCCGACTTCGATATTTTCCGACGGCTTTATCTCATATCCCTTTGCCGACGGCAGGCTCTTCACAAGCTCTTCATCTCTGTATGAGCATTGCACTATCCCCTTTTCCGCAGGGTAAGCAAGGGTACATTCGTTGATCTTTTTATCAAGCAGCACTTTATAATCCGATGTTTTCATGAATTTTTCAAGTTCGGCTTTCACATTGCCGAATACCCTTCCTATCATTTCCTCACGGCTCAGCAGTATGCTGCGCTTTGAGTTAAGGCTCTCCGAGGATATCATACGGACGGTCTGAGCCTGACTTTCCTTATCGGTCTGCGCTTTCTGTGTTTTTATATAATTTTCAGCTTCAAGTTTCGCCTGTGCGATCTTCTCTTCGCTCTCCTTCTGAGCGGCAGAGATCATCTCGTCTGCCTTTGCGGAAGTTTCGTCGAATATGGCTTTCTTGAACTTTTCAAGCTTTTCGCTTTCGTTGAGCATAGCTTCACCTTTCCTTTCGGAATTTTTTACAGATGTATGCCCACCGCCTCAGCCAGATATTCGGATATGGTATCGGATATCTTCGCCGTTGCGTGTCTGTCGGGTATCTCCACGATCAGGGGCGTTTTTCTTGTGAGCTTGTATTCGTAAACCTTTTCTCTGCATTGGCTCACCGCAAGCTCCGTCATAAGCACTATGCCGACGTCCTCCATCTGCATTGCTCTGTCAAGCGCACAGGATACCTCTTCGGGAGTATGCACAACTGTGCCTTCGATGCCTGTAAGCCTCATTCCCATCTGAGTATCCGTGTTGTCGCTTATCAAATAAAATTTCATTTTATCAGCCGCCTATGTTGGAAATAATAAGTATCGAGATCAGCAGACCGTAAAGTGCGATACCTTCACCGAGTACGACGAAGATAAGAGCTTTTACGAAGTTTTTAGGATCTTCAGATGTTGCTCCGATAGCGGCAGGTGCGCCCGCTGCAACGGCAATACCTGAACCGATACATGACAGACCTACTGCCAGCGCTGCTGCAAGGTAGCCAAGACCTGCGCCCGTTGTGATAACTGTGGCTGCGCCGTCTGCTGCGGCTGCGGAAACGAAGTTGCCCATAGGTACGATAACCGCTGCGAGCATTATGCCTGCAAAGGTGCAGAGGTTTCCGATGAAAGCGCCCTTTGGTGACTTTCCTGTCTTTATCTTCTTAGCCATAAAAGCGAATGGTACAAGCAGCAGAGCTACTGCTGCAAGGGGAAGCAAAAATAATTTCAACATAATAAAATCCTCCAATCAATCTATCTGTGCGGAAAATTTCACCGATACAGGTTCAAAGGCTTTTCCGTCACCCTCATAAAATCTTGAGAATATCTCATAGAATTCCAGTCTTATTATCTGGATAGCCACGATCATACCCTCCATAGCCATAACAAAGAGATTTCCTATCACAAGGACAAGCGGCTGAGCGGCTGCGGCGCAGCCCTCCATAAGCGTCATTACAACAAGCATCATGCCTGCGTGTGAAAGTACGAATCCGCCTACTCTCAGGAATGACATAGTGTTTGAAACATAGCTTAAAACGAACTCGAACATCTCGAAAAAGTTTTCAACTATGAAATTGCCCACCGTCATCTTTTCCTCGTCCTCAGACAATCTCCACTGCTTATACTTCACCGCCGCAGCAAAAGGCACACGGCAGAATATGCACAATGCAGGTATAACGATAAGGAAGATAACGAACGGAGCGGACATTATTTTGACATCGAACATAAGCGTTCCCACCGCCCCGACTACCACCGAGCCGTAAAAGATAAGTCCCGCTATGCCGTTGCAGCCGAAAACGGCTTTTTCATAGTCCTTTTCCTTAAAGCCGATATAAATGTTTATTATCATCGACATGAGTATCAGCGCTATGCCTATGGCGACCGCCGTCAGCAATATGAAATTCGTCTGTCTGAAAACTTTAAGCGGCAGAAAATCTATGCCGGCGCTTTCAAATACGGGATCTAAAAGATCCTCAAAGCCGAAGAACGAGCCGTAGAGCGTACCGAATATCATACTGGACACGCCCACTCTTGAAACCATGCCTCCTGCCTGCTTATTGAACTTATTCCCGACAAACAGACCTGTGATAAACAGCAGAAGTCCCTGTCCGAGGTCGCCGAACATTATTCCGAACAGCAGCGTATATGTCATTGCAACAAATGCCGTGGGGTTAAATCCGCCGTACTTAGGCAGACCGTACATTTCCACCAGCATACCGAAAGGTCTTGCAAATCTGTGGTTTTTAAGTATGGTCGGCGCTGTGCAGGAAGCGTCTGCGTCAGGCGGAAGATATACCACCGACACCGAGTTTAAATTTTCAAACTGCTTTTCAAACTCTTCCGACTTCTTTTCGGGGATAAACCCCTTGATATAGAATTTATCCTTTGCCGCACCCGCCTTTTTGCGCAGCTCAAAAATATCTCTGTGATGTTTCAGCTCCGTAAAGACCTCGCAGATCGTATCGCCATACTTTTGGGCAAGTCCGCTCAGTTCCTTTTCACACCGTTCAAGCTCCGCCCTTTCGTGTGCGATCTGCTCCTCCAGTTTTTTCAGAGCCTCATCTGTATTTCCCTTTACATAGTCAGGGATATGGATACGTTCAAAATACATGGAGCGGAATATATCGTCCACTATGTCCTTATCCGACTTTGCGCAGAAATACATTCCCCAGCAGTAATCCCTTGTGGTTTCAAAAGCCACGAAGAAAAACGTTTCCTTATAGTAATCGAGCTTAGGGAGATTATCCGCAGGCAGTCTGCCTACTCTCGCCGAAGTATGCTTGCAGGAAAAGATCTTTTCAAAGTCGCTGTGCAGACCTTTAAGGTGATTTATCTGCACCACAGCATTTTCATACTCCGACACAGCCTTTGAACACTCCTGCCGCTGTGCAGTCAATTTTGTGACTTCATCATTAAGCTGCGCCGCAAGCTGTTCAAACTCACCGGGAGAATAACCCTTGTACTTCTCGCAGTGCATTTCCTTTAACGGTATCTCAAGAGCCGAAGCCAGCGCCGAAAATGCTTTTAGCGGCATATCGTATGGATTTTTCTCGTTGAGCATCTTCATACTGTTCTGCGCACCTGCCGAACTTTTCACCGCATTTTCTATGTGAAAACAGCCGCTGTCACAGCACCCCGCAAGCGTATCATCAAGCTCGCTCATAAGCCCGACTATATTCACAAGCGCCATTTTTTCCGTTGCCATATGCCACGCTCCTTTCTTCAAATTTTTATTTCAGTAGATCAATGTACCTTATTATAATGTAACAAGCTGAGATTCGATAAGCGATCTGTCCGCTCCGTATCTTATGCCCTCGATTATGTGTACGATATTCGCCACGTCTATATCACACAGCTGCACGAATGCATAAAGGTTCACAGGCGCTGATATACCGCAGACAAGCTTATCCCTCAGATATTTTATTTTAACGCTGTTTATCTTAACTTCAATGTTATCCGTCTGCACAGAATTTCTTCCGTAAGCTGTACGGCTCAACATTTCAAGCATCTGATCTGCGTCACGGCATTCATAAAATCTTTCCATACGCTTCATGCCTATGGCGGAAAATTTCAGCGACCGCCGCTTTATCTCCTCCGCCGAATAGCCGAAAAAGGCTTTCATTCGGTACGCATTTATGATATTTCTGCTGTCGATCTCACGCAGTATCATTTCTTTCAGCTCGTCTGAAACTGCCTTTGAAAAGCTTTTGTCAGCCTGTTCAAGCACGTTTGCGAAATAATCGCTCCGCAGCCTCAGCTCACATTCCGTATAGTCTGCCGAGCCGTCATCTCTCGGCGGTATCTTAACAAGTATCTTATAATACTTTGTCCCACGAAGTGCCTTCAAAAGTTCCTCATAAGTCGTAGCCGTGCTGACCTGCATTATCCTTATGGAAAAATGCTTTATGAGATATCCCGGCAGATCTCTCAGATAAGAACCGTCCAGCGATGAATTTATATTATTTATTACCGACAGAATTATCTCGACCTCACGCTTTCGTATAAGAAAATCGTAAAAAGGCTTTTTGTCAAGTCCCTGAAACCTGCACAGCCGCATATAGGTCCTGAAATTCTCCCTGTACAGCAGTTCTTCCAGATACCCTCTGTGAATGGTATTAGGATCGACCTCTTTGAATGCGTCTTTAAATCTCGCCGTATGTGCAAGATATTCCGCTGCGTCGGGAACGCTCTGCCTGTTCATAAGCTCGTGGTAATTTTCAGCCGTAAACATTGTGCCATAGATCGTTCGGATCTTTGCAGCCGTTGCATTTACGCTGTATCCGTCAAGCATACGCTTTGCCTCCGTTCATATGGGGTCAGCCGCCAAGCACAGCGGCAAGTATATCCTTTTCCCATTGGATATGGTCACGTTCATAAAGGTTTTCCAGCTGACGGATATGTTCGTTCTGCTGCTTTTCCATATCCGCCGCTTTCAGTTCAGCCTGCTGCTTTGCCTGTTGTGCAGCCTTTTCTTTGTATTCCTCCGCCTCTTTCTGTGCGGCAAGTTTTATATCGTTTATCTGCTTTTTGCAGTCCTCTTTTATTTCCTCTGCCTTTTTGTTTGCAGCGGTGAGCATATCCTCCGCCTGCTTATCGGTATCGAGTATCTCGCTGATGATATCCATTAGTTATCACTCCCCTGCTCTGAAAAATATTACTATTGATTATTGTACAACTTTTTTGTGATTTTAGCAAGTCTGCAAGCAATAACGCCGCTATTTTTAGACATTATGCACTACATCTATATATACAAACTATTCACTTTGACTATTACAGAATTTTTAAGATCAGCACGTTTTCAGCGATTGGGAAAATAACTTTTTGAAAATTAGTTTTCGGCATAAAACCATTCCTCCATATAATAAAAGTGTAATAACAAAAAAAGCAAGCCTGACATTTCAGCCTGTCAAGCTTGCTTTATGTTTGTATTATATCACAAAACAAAGCTTGATGTCATAGTCAAATTATACAAAAATCAGCTTTTCTTAAAGTCTTTGTATTACTAAGCGGTAGAATTATCTTAATCTCAGTACAGTGCTGCTTTAAAGGAGGAAAATCACTTGACAAAATCAAAAAAAGTGGTATAATTGTATGTATTGCAAATACAGTTGTATTTCGGAGGTGAACTTTTGCTTGAGCGAAAAAAATTCCAGCCTTGTGATCGTAAATACCGAAGTGCTGCCGGACATCGTTGTGAAAGTCCTTGCTGCAAAGCGTATGAAAGCAAGGGGCGAGGTCTCGACCTCTACTCAGGCGTGCCGTGCGGTAGGCATTTCAAGAAGTGCCTATTATAAGTATAAGGATTCGGTATTCAACTATGAGGAACAGCTGACAAATAATATCGTGTCAGTTTACTGTATTCTGAGAGATGAAAAGGGCGTTCTTTCATCAATAATCTCAAAGCTTTACGAACTCAACACCAATATCCTCACTATCAATCAAAACATACCTATTGATTCTGTGGCAACGGTGACTTTTTCGGTAAGGTTCGATCGTGACGCACTTAATACGTCCGCTCTGACGGAGGAACTCTCCAAGGTCGACGGAGTGGTGGACGTTAAGATCATCTCAGGCGAATAGCAAAACAGCAAAAACAGCAAAATATAATTTATAAGGAATGAGGACATAATTTTATGGGTAATGTAGCAGTAATCGGTTATGGAGTAGTCGGCTCAGGTACTGTTGAGCTTTTTATGAAGAACAGAGAGTCTATCTCAAAGAAGATCGGCAGAGATTGTGACATCAAGTACATTCTCGATCTCAGAGATTTCCCTGATTCACCTTTTGCAGACAGAATGACAAAGAGCTTTGACGATATCCTCAACGATGATGATGTCGAAGTTGTCGCTGAAGTTGTCGGCGGAACAACTTTCGCTTATGACTATACAAAAAGACTGCTCGAAAAGGGCAAGAGCGTTGTAACTTCAAACAAGGCACTGGTTGCCGCTAAGGGCGCAGAGCTGCTTAAGATCGCAAGAGAGCATAACTGCAACTATCTCTTCGAGGCAAGCGTAGGCGGCGGTATCCCGATCATCAGACCGCTGAACAAGTGTCTTGCAGGAAACGAGATCCTCCAGATCTCAGGTATCCTTAACGGTACTACAAACTTTATCCTTACAAAGATGATAAAGGATCAGATGTCATTTGACGACGCTCTGAAAATGGCTCAGAAGCTCGGCTACGCTGAGCAGGATCCTACCGCTGACGTTGAGGGCGAGGACGCTTGCAGAAAGATCTGTATCCTCGGCTCACTCGCTTACGGCAAGCACATCTACCCTGAAATGGTACATTGCTCAGGCATCACAAAGATCACTCTTGACGATGTTGAGTATGCGGCTAACGCAGGCTATGTTATAAAGCTTATCGGTTCGGTAAAGAAGCTTGAAGACGGCAGACTTAACGCTATCGTTTGCCCAAGACTTGTTCCAAAGTCAAATCTGCTGGCAAGCGTTGACGATGTTTACAATGCTATCAGCGTAACTGGTGACGGCGTAGGCGACGTTCTCTTCTACGGTCAGGGTGCAGGCAAGCTGCCTACCGCTTCTGCTGTTGTGGGCGATATAATCGACTGCCTCAAGCACCACCACACAGTTCTTGCACTCAACTGGGAAGATTCAACTGCTAACGACAAGTTCGTAGTAAATTACAAGGAAACTGAAACTTCAATGTATGTCCGCATAAAGGCTGACGACGCTGAGGCACTTAAGTCCTCTATAAGCGAGATGTTCGGAAAGCTCATGTACATCGAAAGAGCAAACAGACCTGACAGCGAGCTTGCTTTCATCACTCCTAATATGAAGGAAGCTGACATCGACGCTAACCTTGCAATACTATCACATTCAGCAGAGATCGCAAGCAAGATCAGAATTTACTGATAATCGTACATCAATATATATTGATTTTTAGGCAGACAGCTTAAAAGGAGGATAATACTGTGAAAAGACAGGATTACATCTCGTGGGACGAATATTTTATGGGGATATCCCTGCTTTCCGCTCAGCGCAGCAAGGATTCCAACACGCAGGTCGGCGCCTGCATAGTTTCCAAAGATAACAAGATACTTTCGGTCGGTTATAACGGTATGCCCACAGGCTGCTCCGATGATGATATGCCTTGGGACAGGGACGGGGCTTTTCTCGATACCAAATATCCTTTCGTCTGCCATGCCGAACTTAACGCAATACTCAACCACGCTGCCGGAAGTCTCCAGAACGCAAAGATATACGTCAGCCTTTTCCCCTGTAATGAATGTGCAAAGGCTATCATTCAATGCGGCATAAAAGAAGTTGTGTACTGGCAGGACAAATATGCCGACACAGACGGCGTAAAAGCGTCAAAAAGAATGTTTGAAATGGCTGGAGTAAAAATGCGCCGCTATATCCCTACTGACAGGGAAATAGTTATAAAGCTGTGATCCGCAGTTAATCCACTAAAAGAGGTAATAAGAAATGTCATCATCAAATACACAGAGAAGATTTGCCATTCTTGGCGAAACACTTAAACACACCATGTCACCTCCTATCCATAAAAGACTCTTTGAACTGAAAAACAGAGAGTTTGAGTATGAGGTGCTGGAGATAAAGCCTGAAAATCTCGACGCAAATGCCGAATATCTTAAATCGCTCAACGGTTTCAATATCACCATACCGCATAAGATATCTATTATAGATCACTGCGATAAGCTTGCAGAATCAGCAGAGAGATATCATTCGGTAAACTGTGTTGACAACAAGAACGGCGTTCACACAGGCTATAACACAGACTGCGACGGATTTCTCAGAACTGTCCGTGCCATGAACGTTGATTTCAGCGGGAAGGTGCTGCTCATCGGCTGCGGCGGAGTAGGCAGAATGATGGCTATTGAGGCTGCGCTGGCAGGTGCTGATCTGTACATTGCAGTGCTTGAAAGCGATATGCCGCTTGCAAAGCAGGTCGAAAAGGAAATAAAGGCAATGAAGTCAGACGCAAAGATAACCATTGTTCTCAACACAGAGATACCATGCGATACTAAATATGAGCTGCTTATGAATGCCTGCCCTGTGGGAATGTATCCTAAGACAGACGCTTGCCCTGTGCCAGATGAAGTCATTGCAGCAAGCAAGGCTGTTTTTGATGTTATATACAATCCTCGTGAAACAAAGCTTATGAAAAAAGCAAAGGCTTTGGGCAAGAACGCTGTGGGCGGTATGGCTATGCTGGTATGGCAGGCTGTATCTGCACATGAGATATGGGACGGCGACAAGTACACAGATGAAGAGGTACTCGGCATAATCGAGGAAATGGAGATCGCAGTAGAAAAGGATTTTCACTGATGCAGGGATATAACTGTATCGCCGTTGTTCATCGTGACGGCGGAAAGTGGCTTATGTGCAAGCGCAGGAAAGATCCTTACAAGGGCTTATTCAATCTTGTGGGCGGAAAAATAGAGAGCGGCGAAGATCATCTTGCCGCAGCTTACAGAGAACTCTATGAGGAAACCTCTATAACCGCAGAGGATATAGATATCCAAAGGCTCATCACTTTTGACTATCCCCTTGACGGCTGTTTTGTTGAGGTTTACGCAGGACAGCTTAAAGATGATATACAGGTGAGCGGTGATGAAAACGAGCTTGTATGGAAAAGCCTTGATGATAATTTCTTTGATATGAAATACTATGCAGGCGAGGGCAATATCGGGCATATACTTGAAATACTGAAACTGCATCCTGAGCTTGCTGAACTTTAAATAAAAAATCACGGGAGGATCGAATGGATTTCGGTTCTCCCGTTTTGTTGTTATATAGTATCAAAATGTATCCTTACATAAGACCTTCGATAAGTATTTTTACGCCAATGATTATAAGGATAATTCCGCCGGCAAGCTCCGCCTTGCTTTTAAATCTTGTACCAAAGACATTTCCTATGCCTACGCCTGCGACAGATATAACGAATGTTGTCGTACCGATTATCGTTATGGCAGGAACAATACTTACCTGAAGGAATGCAAAGGTTATGCCTACCGCAAGAGCGTCTATACTTGTCGCAACGGCAAGCATGAAAAGCTCCTTTATGTCAATAACGTCCTCGCCGTCCCCTGCGGTTTCGTCATCGTCCTTTTCCCTTATTGCCTCAACAGCCATTTTTCCGCCGATAAATGCAAGAAGAATGAAAGCTATCCAATGATCTATCTTGGTTATATACTGCTCAAACTGTTTTCCCAGCAGCCAGCCTATGAAAGGCATAAGAGCCTGAAATCCTCCGAAAAACAAACCGATAAGTGCAGTATGCTTATAATTGATCTTACGCATTTTCAATCCCTTACAGACTGAAACCGCAAAAGCGTCCATAGACAGACCCACACCGATAGAAAACAACTCGACAAATCCCATAAAACCATTCTCCCTGACAAATATTTTTCAACAAAAAAAATCGGACGCAGCTGCATCCGATCTGAAAAATCACATACAGCACAAAAAGGCAGAAGGCAAAAGCGCCTGTCCGCTGTGTCCGTATGTGAGTCTTGTTAATCAAAAAATCAAAGTATGATCCTCCCCTGTCAAGCCAGACCGCAAACGGTCAGTATGTTGACTTGACCCGCACAGAAGTGCGTCAACTACTCCCTCACACATTAAATAACAAGTGCAATTATAACATATACGCAAAAAGTTGTCAAGGGGTAACTTTTGAATATTATAATATTTAATATTTTCAGCAGAAATATTTATCAGACAAACATTCATTGCCATATACTGCGTTCAGCGAACCGAATTACAAATTAATTATGCGGTTTCCGACCTTTTTCAGCTCTTCGTCATGTGTTACCATTAATACAGTTTTACCGCTGCTGTTCAGTTCTTTTAAAATATCAATTATGACAGCAGCATTACTTTTGTCCAGCGAACCTGTGGGTTCATCAGCAAGTATAATTTCACATTTTTTTATCATTAGCCGTGCTAAGGCTACCCTTTGCTGCTCTCCGCCCGATAAAGTATAAACGAACGAATCCTTTTTGTTCAGCATGGAAACATTGCTTAATGCAGTGTCTATTGATATGTTCGTTCTATTCTTTTTGGCGATAAGCTCTCCATTTTTTTCAGCGGCTTAAATCAGATATATTAACTTCATTCATACTATGTCATATGCCACCCTTCAAATCTTGCCTATATATTAAATATCCACCACAACCAGCTAAAAACACAATACATACTAGTCACCTCCATAATAATAAAATAGATAGAAGTTTTTTCTTCAACTTCATTATACCACATTATTACAGCTGTTTCAACATTTTCTCGGTGAACGGTGTGTATTTGGCGGTGAACGGTAAAATACTATATCCTGACAGCATCAGGTATGATAATATCAGCCGTAAACATACGATCATTATAGTTATAGTCATATTCTAAATTCCCGTTATAGCGTTCCAAATGGCTTATTATATTTTTTACCCCGTATCCATGTCCTTTTTCATTTTTAGTAGTAAGCAAATGTCCGTTTTCTATTAAAGGTTCTTTATCGCAGGAATTTTCAATGTGAACGAAAAGCGATGTCCCTAAGAATTTTACGGATACACTGACAAATTTATCTTTACTTGATCTTGCTGATTCAAATGCATTGCTTAAAAGATTGGAGAAAATAGTACACAGATCTATGTTTTCTATTTTGATATCAGCACCCAGTATACCTGTCCAATCAACTTTAACGTCAGAGTGTTTGCTTTGTATATCGTTAAGGATGCAATCTATCAGTTTGTTACCTGTATTGACCGCTATGGAAAGATCGTCCAGCTCAATTTGCAGCTTATCGAAATATTTATCAAGTTCTGTATAGTCCTTGTTTTTATATAATGTCCTAAGGCAATACATATGATTTCTTATATCATGCCGAAACTTTTTAGTTTCTTCTTCCCTCTTTAAAAGCATTGAATAATACTGTTCCTGCTGACTGAGCAATTCATAAGTAATATCATTCTCCGTTTTCAAATGAATATTTTTATTTCTTGCGCTTAATAATGATACGCATATTATCATAAAAATTATTCCGCCTGCACTTAACGCTATTGCAGCAATACTTCTATACGAATTATATGAACTGTTCATCATAAACAGCATTATAGATGAAAGATATATGGCAATGGACAATATTCCGGAAGCAAATATAAGAATATCCTTAAAATTGAATTCCGCCTTTGCAGATACATTCACCAGCCTGTTCTTCTTTAATATGATTATAGTAAAAATCATTATATCTGATATTGAATTTAAAAGTAATGCTGTATATGAACAACCCGATAGCTGCTCATAGCTCAGCTTTAATAATGCAATGGCTGTCAGAGCTATGATGGTATCAATAAAATTTATGATAAGCATAACAGCTATTACGTTCCATACCTGTTTCTTGTTTTTTAAACACAGTGCCACTGTACATATCGCCACAATACTGTATAT
The DNA here is from genome assembly GCF_934476685.1 of uncultured Ruminococcus sp. Lineage (GTDB taxonomy): Bacteria > Bacillota > Clostridia > Oscillospirales > Ruminococcaceae > Hominimerdicola. The sequence continues at coordinate 18,645 of NZ_CAKSNX010000013.1, read as the reverse complement.
GATAGTATTTTTAGTAAGATCAAATTGATATGAAGCTATTGAAACTAAAACAAATGCAGCTGCAGAAAATATAAGCGTATTCCTTTTATCTTTCATTTTTAAATCGAATATAAAAAAGACAGCACCAAACAGTTTAATAAAATCTACAAGATAACTTACTGAACAATATACAGCTTGTTTCATTTTTATTCTACACCTCTATAAAACTATAAATATTTTGCATTTCTCTTTACATAAGTCAAAAATTCTTTGTTGAACTCCGCCTGCCGCCTTCTCGATATAAGCGGTCTTTCTTTCATATAAAGCATTTCCGCATCTGTTACCCCTATACTTTTTACATAGCGTAATGCCACAAGATATGATTTATGCGTCTGATAAAAATGCTCTTTTCCCAACACATCTTTCCAATATTTAAGCGTTCTGCTGTTCTCTATTATTTCGTATTTTGTATGTATATAAGTTCCGTCGCCAAATGCTTCAACGCATACTATGTCGTTAAGACTTATCAGCCGTGTTCTGCCTTTTTCTATCAGTGATATTTTTTTATCGTTAAGTATTTCCTTTTCTGCCTGAATTACTGCCTCTCTAAATTTTTCTGGTTCTATCGGCTTACATAAAAAACGAAAAGCTTTGACTTTGAATGCGTCAGGCATACGTTCTGTGTGACTTGTAAGAAAAATAATATGCCCGCCATTGCCATGCTCTCTTATCTGCTCCGCTGTCTGCATACCGTCCTGCTCAGGCATTTCTATGTCAAGAAATATCAGATCATAGTAGACCTCCGACTGAATAAGTTCTCTGCCGCTTGTATAAATATCAACAGAATAATCTGGGCATAGCTGTGACAATTCATAGGCTGTTTCTTTTGCTAAAACCAGCTGATCGTCACAAATTGCCGCATTAATTTTCATCTGATATCATCCCCATTACTTTGTTTAAAGATTTTAATAAATATATTATAACATAAATATAATATTTTTGCAAATTTTTATACTTTCAGACAATATATAGATTTTTATGGGCTGTAAATGCCGTATTTTCCGCCATTCAGACAGCATTTGTTCAATTTATCAAATTCCACCATTCATAGTGCACCTTGAAAAATCGACAAAATTATGTTAAAATAAATATAAATTAATTGTTTTATCAAGAGGTGATAAAATGCTTGCCGTATGTATGGCACTTATTGATGAAGAATACGATAAAAAATCATTTGAAAAGCTGTACAATAAATACGAAAACAGAGTCTATACTATATCATACAGGATATTAAAGAATAAAAAGCTTGCTGAGGACGCAACTTCTGAAACATTTTTATCCTTAGCAAAATGTTTTCAAAAAATTAAAATATTAGAACATCACAAATTGGATTGTTACATTGTCATAACAAGTAGAAACACTGCAATGAATATGCAGAAAGCTGAAACAAGACAGCGAACGAAAAATCTGCATGGAGAAGATATCCATTCAATAGACGATAGATTTTTCTCTAATGATAATCTTGCAAATATTGATGCGATATTTTTAAAACAGTGTATCGAAAAGCTGACGGACATTGAACAGCAAATACTTTATCTTAAATTTTCCTGCGGACTGAAGTACAGAGAGATAGCAGTTTCTTTGAACATAAAGCCTTCCGCCGCACGAAAAAGACTGCAATACGCCAAAGAAAAACTGAAAAAATTATTGGAAGCAGGTGACGAATATGAATGATTACTCATTTTTTACCTCTGCGCTTGAAGATGTTGTCGAATCTAAGCAGACTGCTTACACCGAAGAAACTATCTGTGATGAAATGCATGAATTTTCTGAGGAATATAGGAGCAGAAAGCGAAAGCTGCTAAGACAGCGTGAAAAGGCATATTTCAATATTGTATGTACAGCGGGCAGACGTGCCGCCTGCATAATTGCCGCAATAGTCGTATTGTCTGCGTCAACTCTAAGCGTCAAGGCTGTCCGTGAGGCAGTATATGACTTTTTAATCAAGCATTTTTCTGGTCATGATGTCATAACGTTTGACACTGCGGAAAATGCTCCCGAAATGATCGAAAAGGAATATTTTATATCAGATCTTCCTGACGGTTTTAAAATGACAGAATATAAACGCAACATTCTATTTGTTTCTCAGACATTCACAAAAGAAGATAAGTATATTTGCTTTAATCAGAGCATTTCAAATGCATATGTCTGCAATATTGATAACGAATATGGCAGTTCCGAAAGATATACAGATGAAAACGGACAAACATATCTTATCTATGATTTCAATGATGAATGTATGATAATGTGGAAAGTCGAAGGATATGTTCTATCAATTTCAGGAAATATAGACAAAGATAGCTTACTAGATTTGTGCAAATCTACAAAATGCAAATAAATCATATAAAATATATCACAAACCGACATTCAGTTTTGTCTTAATAAGTGTAAGGGAAAATCTCTTGCACTTATTTTTTTATGAAAGAAGGTGAAAACGAACAAAAAATACCATTGCTGAGATTTTCAGCAACCTAAAGTATGAAACTGTCGCTGAATAAAGCAAGATTGTTTCATGCTGGTAAACAACTTAAACAGAAAGGTAAGGTGATATGATAAATAGAAAAACTCCACGGCAACAGAACGGTACAAAATCAATAATCAAACATTGACAATTATTTGATTAAATGTTATAATCAGAAAGGAAATTTACTATGAAAAATACTTTTAAGAAAATCACATCTATGGGACTGGCAGCTTTAATGGCAGCAACTTTGTGCGTAAATGCAAGTGCAGAAAGCCTTAACTATACTGCGAATGCTAATGTGAATGCAAATGTAATGGCAATGCCTTATTCAGTTTCAGCAAAGGCTTCATCATTTACCAATACTTTCACACCACGCACAAAACTGTACCCGAACACAGGAAAATATGTGGATTCAGCACACTACATTTATAATCTTAAATACAAAAATGCTAAAGCTACTCCGTATTTCACCATTACTATCCCTGCGAACTCAGGCAGCGGAACTATTACCGTTGAATACGATTTGGTACATCAGGGGCAAGTAAAATATAAAGTATTCAAAAAGCTTTCATTTAAAAATTCATCATATAAGCAAGTTGTGCCTTTGCCAAAAAAAGCATCAGAAAGATTTACCGTTTCTGGATCCAAAAACACAGACACTTATGTTCGCTTTAAGGCTACATCAACAAACTCAAAAATTAACAAAACCGCAATTACAGCAAGCCTTGATGTGAAATATTACTAAACATTTTAAATCCACAGTCATGGAGGCAAAAAATATTGAAATTTATATTTTTGATAAAAAGTATGCTGCACGACTGGGTAACGATATATTTTAAATATATCGTTACCATAGTTGTCACAATGGTACTATCATTTCTGGCTATGTTTTTTATTGCCACAAAAAATACTACTGAAAATATCGAAGATCTTTTTCTGGAGAAGTGGTATAACAGCACATATATGCTATACACAATAACAGATATAGATGAAATGGTCGTAGAAGATTTTGACGAGAAATATCCCGATTGTGCCTTAAAGTGTGACCATCAGCTTATGGATAAATACATTGAATCAGGTCTTCCTATGCCATATTCATTTCTGAATAATGATTTGGAATGGAGTTGTCTAACTCATATGTATTGTTTTAAATTGAACGGTACTGCCTTTCCGGAATTCACAGATTTCGGTACTTACTTACTTTCAGGACCGCTTGCATTTGATTCAACACAGAGCAAATATGCGCAGATCATGAATCAAAGCAGTTTTAAATATGATATCGTTGCAGGCAGAGATTATACCGAAGAAGATCTTCTGAATCACAATAAAGTTCTGGTCGTATCTGACGAAACAGGTTTCAGCGTCGGTGATGTCCTTACATCCGGCGGTTATGATTTTGAGATAATTGGTCTGCTGCATACAGATGATATCAGTACTTGTGAATATTCATTGATACCATTCTGGTTTGCCGATGAATGTATGCAGAACTTTCAAGGTCAGCGAAATATTCCACTTAGAGCAGAATATACTTTTGAATGCATTGAAGGTTATGATTGCTATACTGTAATGGACAGAATAACCTTTGAAAAACCGCTCACAAACAAACAGCTCGATACACTTTCCGAAGTAACAGGATTAGACAAAAGCCTTATCACACTGAACTACGATTCAGAACTTCAGCGGCAGCTTACAAGCTATATGAGAACCACATATCTTGAATGCACCATATTTGGTGTGTTCTGCATTACGAATATTATACTTGTAATGTGGTATCTTTGCACTAAAATGTACCCTGCTTTAAAAATATTCAGAGTATACGGTGCAAAGGACAGGATCATTATCGCAATGATAGTAACACTTATTTTAATAGTTACGCTTGTTTCTCTTATACTTGGTTTATTGCTTTGTCCGCCTGCATTCAAGCTTTATCATCTTATCAACAGCGTTTATGAATGGAGAACACGCTGCGCAGTTTCAGCTGCATTAGCTTTATTTTCCGTTAACCTTATTGCAGCAATACCAATGGCAATCATCACCGTAAAAAGATCACCGATAGCTAAATGATATAAAAGGAGAAAAAATGATCGTTTTAAAAAATATATCCAAAACATATAATGAGGGTTCAGCCGACGCTGTTCACGCTCTGAAAAATGTAGATCTGACTGTAAATGACGGCGAAATGCTTGCCGTTATGGGTGTATCAGGCAGCGGCAAATCTACTCTTTTACATATAATAGGCTGCCTTGACAGAGCAAGCTCAGGCGAATATGAGCTTGACGGCGAAAATATATCAAAAGCATACATGGACAAACTGAACAGACTTCGCAATGAAAAGATCGGGTTCGTTTTGCAGGACTATGGTCTTATTGAAGATAAAACCGTGCTTGAAAACGTAATGTTCCCCCTTGCGTTTTCAAAGTATGTATCATATAAGGAAATGAAAACAAGGGCAAGGAATACCCTCTCCCCTCTCGGTATTGCTGATCTTGAGAAAAAAAGAGTCAGCCGCCTTTCAGGAGGTCAGAAACAAAGAACGGCTATTGCAAGAGCCATAGTTAATGATCCGTCTTTGATCCTTGCAGACGAACCTACTGCGGCGCTCGACAGACATACAGCTGATGAAATAATGAGTGTTTTCACAAGCCTTAGCAAATCAAAAAAGCGTACAGTTATCATTGTCACACACGACAAACGTATTGCCGATATGTGCGACCGCACACTCTACATTTCGGACGGAGTACTAACGGAGAATGAATCATGAAACTGATATGGAGAATTATTCTTGAACTGAAAAGCAACAAATTTTCGACTTTGCTTTTAATAATGGAACTGATCTTTTCTATGATCTGCTATCAGCTATGCTTTGTACTGACGGAAAGTTTTATAAACAGCACTATGTTCTTTCAGAAGAATTACAATAACAACTCAATAAAGGTATATGCAGACGAACTGAGCAAAGAGCAAACAGACAGCCTTACATCTGCCGCTGACGCAGAAGATCAGTTCAGTGTGGATTTTTATTACTGCGAATCAGAGGGCGGATTGTTTATAAATTCTGCCTCAGAAAGTGCATTTGATATAGCAAAACCATTCTGCACAGAGGGATATGTTGATACGGATAAGGACTACGGAGGAGCAATACCATGCCTGACCTCACCGGCAATGGCATCAGTTTACAGCACGGGAAAGACATATAATATAGACGGAACAGATTATTATATCTGCGGTCATCTGACTAACAATAATATTTACTATATGAGCGACACAGCCACAGGTTCTGCATATATTTTAGCATACGATAAAGATGATATTATCGCAAATTCAATGAGCCAGAAAATAAATTCTTGCCTTTTTATAAAGACCTCGTCAGACAGCCTTGAACAGACAGAGGCGATTTCAGCTAAACTTGATAAATTTGATTATGTTGATGAAAGCAGTGTTTTTGACTGGAAATCATCATTAAAACAAGAATTCCGGACCGTATCGGGAATTCTGATAATAGGAGTATGGGTAGCGATAATTTCAATAATCGGCATATTAGCAAACAATTATCTTACATACAAAAAAAATGAAAAGAATTACTGTAGTCAAATGTGCATCGGCGCAAGACGTAAGGACATAATCATTCTTTACATTTTCAGATTAAGTCTGTCTATACTCGTTTCGGTACCATTCACAATGGTCATCTCAAAATACGTTTTCAGAAGCATGGGAGTAGAAATAACCTCCTATTCAAGCATAGGCATAGCCATGGCTATCGTACTTGTTATAACAGGCATATCCTTGACCGCAATATTCAGACATCTTAGAAAAGCGGCGCTGTATTGATAATATTCTGAAAATCGTTATCCAAAACTACAAGAGCAAACAGCGTGAGCAGATAAAAAACGAACCCTGCAAATCCATGCAGGGTTCTTGTATATTCAATATCCTTAGTTCGTTATAATAATATTGTAAATGTCATCAAGCGACATTCCTTTAGCATCATTTTGCAATGAACCAGAAACTGATGAATATGCACCAACATTTAAATCATTTTTTTCATCATGTCCCCAGAATACAGTACATTCTCCTGTATCGGTGAAATACCAAACTACAGCATATCCTTTGGTTTTGTATGAAGAACATCCCAATATTACACTTGTAGTAATGCCATCAGATGAACTGGTATCTGAGCAGTTAATCTTTCTTATAATTAAATGCTTGCTAGGTATGTCCTCAGAAATTAAGCCCAAGTTTAATGCACCTTCTATAGAAGTTTTTAAATTAGTGTTAATTGATTCAGCATGAGCTTGACTACAATTTTCATCCGATTTTGATAATACATTAAGACAACCATCATATTCACAATAATTAGTAATGCAGCCTCCTAATCCATAGTATTCTTTATTGTTTAGTATATTTCCTGACGAATCTATAACAGCCATTTTTCTATCATCTGTATATACGATTGCATAGCCATCGTCATAAAATCTGTCGCTAACACCACTGTAACTATCCTGATCATAGATAACAGCACGTTTTCCATAGCAGCGAGGTATCATGAATTTGTTACTAATACTAACACTTCCATCCTCAGAGAGATAACCAAGTTTTCCGTCATATTCAAAAGCATATTTCTTATCATTCTCACCAGCATATGGTATTTCATCATATGTTGGTGAGAACAATTCATTCCCTTTTCCATCAATTAAGCCCCAAAAATCATCAAGTGAAAATGAATAAAGATTATTATTTAAACGCCTTAGTTCGTCATATTGTGGCGAAACAATATAATTACCCTTATTATCAATGATTCCATATTTTCCTGACGCACGAACTATCGCAAGACCGTTGTTAAAGTTAAAAGCAGCTGAATACTGTGCCTTGATAACCTCCTTACCCTTTTCATTAATATATCCTCTTTTATCCCCCTTTTCAAATGTTGCATAACCATCGCTAAAGCTTGTAAGATAACTATATTTAGGATTGATTACATATTTTCCTTTAGTATTTATCATACCATATTTTCCGCCCACATTAACTACACATAAATTTTCTGAAAAATTACTTGTACCATCATACTGACACTTGATAACTTCATTGCCTTTCTTATCAATAAATCCATATTTTTCATTACGGCATACAGATGCATAGCCTTCATAGAACGGACTAGCAGCGTCATATGATGGATTTATTACTATCTCACCTTTTATATTTGCATAGCCATATTTTTCCCCGGACTTTACAACAAAGAGTTCATCAGCACTGCTTAATCCTAAACCATCATATGGGTCAGAACCTATTTCATCATATGTTATCGGCATAAGAAGATCTCCGTTCGTATCTATCAGACCATATTGGTCTTTACCATCATCATCTGTATCAAAATCAACTACAACGGCTACGCCCTGAGAAAATGCTGATATATATTCATACTGAGGCGATACTGTGTAAGTACCTGTTTTATCAATAACTCCCCATTGTCCGCCGACAGACACCGAGGCATATCCGTCAGAAAATTCATTCACTGCGTCAAATTGGGTTTTAATGACAAATTTTCCTTTTTCATTAATATAACCCCATTTGCCATTTTCTTTAGACACTGCGCTCAACAGCCCGTCATTGAAAAGGTTATGCGGTATAACATCATCTTCTTTGAACAGTATCGGCTTTAATATAAACCAAAATACCGCAAACAGCGCCGCCAAAATAATAATTATCAAAACAATTATCAACGGAACTTTTGATCTTTTCTTCTTAACGACAGCCTCGCTTACAGCTGCCTCATTTACGATCGGTTTGTTCAGTTCCTCCTTCAGCGATTCATTTGGCTGTACAGCAGGTTCTTCCTGTATAACTGGTGTACTAGGTGTGCTTACAGGTGTACTGACTGGTGTGGCAGCAGGTGTGCTTACGGGGGTACTGACCGGTGTGGCAACAGGTGTGCTGACGGGGGTACTGACTGGTATATTTTCAGTGTCCGCAACAGCTGTTACACGAGTTCCGCAATAATTACAAAAAGAAGCGTCATCGTCGATCTTCTTCCCACATCTTTTACAAAAAGCCATAACATATTCCTCCACATCTTCATATTTAGTGCATTTTCTGCACTATTTCTTTCACAACGTAATTATATCACAAACTTCACAGAATTTGTTACGCTGCCAGCGTAATAAAACGATTTCTGAGGTAAAAAATTAAAATTTTGTGATTTACTATAATTATTGTCAGCGAGCAGTTTTGCAGAATGATATATTAGTCTTGAATTTCTTAAACCAATACTAAGCCATGAACATTTTGCTATACATAACCATTTTAGCTTAAAAACAGGCATAAAAAATAGACCCTTCTGCTTTTAAAACAAAAAGGTCTATATGAAAAGCTAACTATCCAATTATCACTAATAACATTTACTGTTATTTCTGATCGCACTTACGATTCCGCAAATGATAAGTACAAAACCTACTAAACCAAATGCTCCGAAAACGCAATAGACTATTTTCTGTGTAAATTCCGACGGCATACAGTAAATTTCTTCGGGCTTTTCGGGAACGACACGTCCGGTAAATTCTTCACCAACATATGTAGACTGGTTTCTTATGGCCTTGGCAGTTATCTGAACACCTGATTCATTGACATAAACCGCTTCGACTGTTTGTTTCCCTTTCCTTCCACGAATCACAGACGTAACTGTGCATTCAACATCTTTTCCATTTTCTTTATAGTTTTGTATCTTGGTTACGTTGCCATAAGCGATAAATCCCACAACAAGCATTAATATTATTCCAATCGTTATGTACAACTTAGCATTTGATTTGTTATTCACTGCATTTATCCTCCCGTTAAAGTAACATATATTACATTTATTATACATCATTACCTTACCGATTTCAACCAAAATCAGCATTTTTTACTTTTTAACAAAATAATGTCCTTACAAATATGCACTTTTAACAATTGTGTATTGTCAACCCCAAATAGTACAGGTACGCTGTATCTCCTCTTCGGATATCCCACAGTCAAAGTGCTGCTTTTTCTGTTCGTTTTGCCATACGATGAGTGAAACACCGCTGCTGTCACGTTCGGCCTCTACCGTTACAGCATTTCCGTGCCTGTCATAAAGCCCTGAAAATTCTGTTTTGCCTTTTGCCGTTAAAACCTGTGCCAATATTATCTTCTTCATAAAAACCTCCTAATCAAAAAGCGAAAGCTGTTTGATAGCTTTCGCACGTTCGCTTGTGTCATAATTTGAGATAAGCAGTTCGCCGTACTGACAGCCTGCGTCATAACGCTGTGCTAAGTTGTTAAGTCTGCTTATCTCCTCGATGTGGATATTAGGCTTGTCCCATATCTCCCTTATCTCCGGACAGTCATTGTATGAAACCAAGAACTTGCCTTTGATCTCTAAAAGTGTATCACGCAGTCTGATATGATCTTTTGCAGTAAACCCTACGTCCTTGTAGTAGCTTTCTGTAGCAAAGTAGGGCGGATCGCAGTAGAAAAAGCTGACGGGTCTATCGTACTGCTTAATCAGCTTTTCAAAATCTTTGTTTTCGATAACGACCTTCTGCAAACGCCTTGCCGCAAGATCTATCATCGGAAAATCAGACCACATTGAATGTGGCTGACTTACAAAGCTGTCAAGTCCCGAAGCGTAGCTGTACCTTATGAGCTGATAAAATTTTGCGGCTCGGTCAACATCATAAAGTCTAGGAAAAATACCACGTTTGTGAAGTATAGCTAAGTATTCAAAATCTTCTCTTGAATCAAGCACATACCTAAGCTTGTATTTGAGTCTGTTCGGTTTATCTCTGACGCATCTGTACAGGTTCGCAAGGTTTGAATTGAAGTCATTGTACACCTCGAAATCCATACCCGGCGGCTTATGAAACAACACCCAGCCTGCACCGCCGAACACCTCGATATACCTTTCATAGTAAGGCGGAAATCTTGCAAGCACTTCATCACGAAGATTTTTCTTCCCACCTACCCAAGACATAAAACTGTTCATATATCGATGTTTTGTGCAAAGCGCAAAACTCATAATTGAAAGCTTTGCTTTCAATTTGCTCCTATTCTGCCGTTAGAACCAACAGCAGAAAAGTCGCTTTGCAAGCATCAGATTTATTTATCTGCTGTTGGCAAAACGACCTTAGTTGTTATTTAATTGTGTTTTTAGTCTTTAGTTATTATGTCATTTACATCATTTCCTTGTTTTGTGGCATAAAAAAGAGCAGTTTGGCTCTAGGTATGAAAAAAGGAGCAGCCTTGGCGGTTGCTCCTTTTGTGTGTTAAACTGCTCGATAAATGGGAATTTGCGGGGTACCCCCACGGTCAGTACGGCTGTATGTGCAATTTTTGCGGCAGTTGTCACACGCACGAAATATGTCCGACAAATAAGAAGATGAAAGTCAAATAATTATTAGATCCATAATTCCATTTCTCCGGAATCACAAAAACCGAACTTTTCATATAAATGCTTTCCTGCTGCCGATGGTTTAAGCTTTATGTTATGAACACCCTTACCCATAATCCATTTCAGCAGTTCTTCAATTATTCTTGATGAATAACCGTTTCTCCTTTTTTCAGGAATACAATATACATCAATAATATATCCATACATTGGAGTTTTGAAAAAACAAAAAGGAACATCATCTTTGATTATTGCACCGCCACACGCAATAATGGTATCATTTTCATATATCAAATAATGACAGCCCATGTCCTTTTTATACAATTCTTGATATTTTGCATATATCTTTTCTTCGGCGTTATCCTGTAACAAAGCTATTGAACCTACTTCCTTGAACATAGCCATTTTCAGCCTAACAACGGTATCTAGATCTTTGATTTCCGCTTTTTTCAATTCCATATAAAAATACCCCTTTTAAATATATCCAGATTTGTCGGGCAGACCAACTGCCCTCATAAATCCATTATACTACATCTTTTAACCAAATACAACCCCGCAATCGTCATATCCCCCTCGGAATAACCTCATCAATAAATACCTCACGTTTAGCCTTTGCAACATCAGAACCGCAGAAAAGTATTTTTCTGTTTCCCTCTATAGTTCTCACCGAGCCAAACTCCTCATTCACAAATGTTTTTACCATATTATCCATTTGTATTCTCCTTATCAATTTCTAAAATATACTTTGCCAGAGCCTCGATAACATTAGTTGTCACCGCATTTCCTGCCTGTTTGTAAAGCTGAGCGTCAGACATTCCTGTGGCTTTCACCCTTTCATTTTTCTTGCAAGCTTCAGGTATCTACTCACCATTTTGTAGAATTGCAGGGGTTCTAACTTATTGCTTTTGCCGAATTTGGAGATCAAGCAAAATTTATTGTCCTTTCTATTTGATTTTTCTTTTTGGATATGATATAATAATTTAGAAAATTGGTTGGGATAAACTGCCCAACAAATCGGAATTTGGAGGTATCTTATGAATATTTATGAATCATGTCCTGTATTAGAAAATGAAAAGTTTATACTTAGATTATTTCAGAATGAAGATTGCAATGATTTATTAAAAGTATATAGCGATAAGAACGCATTGCCATTCTTTAACAGCGATAATTGTAATGGAGATAATTTCTATTATGCGTCAAAAGAAAAAATGGAAGCAGCGATGGACTTTTGGCGGATGTCATATGAAAAAGGTTGGTTCGTTAGACTTTCGATTGTTGACAAGACAGTATCAACTGTAATTGGAACGGTTGAATTATGCTTGAGAGTGTCCGATGATGAATTTAATAACATGGGTATTTTGAGAGTAGATGTGAGAAGTGATTATGAACAGGAAAATGAATTGTATGATATTTTTTCACTTATCACACCAGAATTTGAGAAAATGTTAGGATATAAAGGTGTACTTACTAAGGCTCCAATATATGCGATAGAAAGAATTAAAGCAATTCAGAAAGTGGGATTCACTAAATCGGAACATTTATTGAATGGAAAAACTGGATATGCCTATGATGGATATTGGACAATTAAATAACATTAACAGATTCCAGTTTATCGGAATCAAAAATCACAGCACTCATAACAGGTGCTGTGATTTTTTTCGTAAAACTTGTGCTTGGTAATTTCTCCGCATATAAGGTCGAGATCGGGCAGCTCATTGGGGTCGATCTTTCTTGCATCATCGTAATACACCTCGTTTCTTGTATCGTACAACGTTTCGTATGCTTTCTTTGCATATTTGTCTATTTCACAATAACCGACGCACTCAAAGCCGCCCGCTTTTTCAAGTCCTGAGCGAAATCCGCCTATTCCTGCAAAGATATCAAAATATTTTATCAGTATGAATCATCTCCTTTCCGATTTTTCAAACAAAAAACGGTCAAGCTTTTTTCAAAACTTGACCGTCACATTGATATATTCATTTCTTCATCTTCTGTTTGCTCACTATCTTCACTTACGATATGGAAATCGTCCACACCAGGGATAACTCCGAGCGTTCTTCCGTTATCAAAAACGCAATGCACGGTGCCGATATCATCGACGTGATCGACCTTGCCAAACGTCCCCGACTCAACAGGGAACGGGTCATCGTTCATTTGGTCAAGGCAGATACGAGTTCCTTCGGGATAACGTTCTTTCAGCCATTCAACTTTCTTTTGATCGTAATACATTACACATCCCTCCTTATTTATACAAATGAAAAAAGGCTGTTTTATCATCGTCACTTAAATTCGTGACAATAGACAAAACAGTCTTTAAAACTTTGTGAATATTTTTTCATAACAAATCGGCAGGCTCAGAGCGAAATCTGCTCAAAGTCTGCCGTTATGTTCGATATTTTTTGTTGTGTAGGGTTCGACTCCCTTTTTTCGTGAAAACCGGTGAAAAGCATCCACGGTTTTACACTAAAATTTTTCGTTTTCTAAACATAAAAAAAGCCCGTAAATACGAGCTTTTCGAGGTGTGCATCTATTTTATTGCACAAGTATGTCTTACTGATACCAAATGGATGTGTGACCGACCGATATATCAAAGATCTTTATCCAATAGATGACGCATTGCAAGCCACTGCAATATGATGGGGCTGTGTAGTAGATAAAAATGTAAGACAAATTTTCAGCTGATTACTTAACATATATGATTTTTTAGATATATTTTGTGTTACAAAATCGCAAGTATTATTGTTCTGTTTAAAACGAAATAACCTCTTCTATATTATGACCGCGTTCAGAAAATATTTTTTTTAGATTATGGCAAAAGCAATGTGAATTGTAGCTGTTTGATTCAACAATGATTAATTTATTTTTTGCACGTGTAGCAGCTACATAATGATTAAATATACTAGGCATATCAGATAGCCGATAGTCTTCTGCAAATATAATCACCTGTTCAAATTCCAATCCCTTTGAAGAATGAATTGTAATCGCAATATGTGAGTATTTATCCATTTCATATGCCACATGAAAGCTTGAATCAGTAATTGTTTCAAACAATTTTTTTATATGATCGTCACGAGTATTATATCCAAAATATTCAGCTAAAGCTGAGACATGCACAGCAAAAGATCTCTCATCATTTACAACCCCCTTAATTTCATTAAGCTGTTTTCTTATGAATGATAATGTCTTACGATTTTCCTTTTCTTCAGTAGGTATTTCCGAAAGCACATCATATACCGAATATTTTTCAACTATAAAATATTTAGCAATTGCTGTATACAGCCACGCTGTATCTGTTGTTATATCGGCAATAGGTGTTTGTGGTATGTAAACACATTCTAGTCCACAATTGGTTAGGTCATTTGCTCCTTTTTGGGCGTTTGCATTAGTAAATCGTAATAAAGCTAAACTCTTATTACGATTAATATTAGATAGTACTTTTGTTGTCCAATCATACTCAGTTGAAACCCAAATAATATTTTTTAGATTATCAATGTGCTTATAAAGAGAACTTGTTTCTTCATAAAGTAAATTTGAATAATTCTGTATTTGTTGATTGGAGCGATGATTGTCTCTCATAAATATATGATTAAAATTCGATTTGTTCCAAATACTTGTAAATGCTTCTGGATAAGCTCCTCGCCAAATATAAATAGATTGTTTTTCATCTCCAACAATAAAGGTTTCAATATTCAAATTATCGCATAAATACATAAAAAATTTATGCATTGATTTATCACAATCTTGATATTCGTCGATATATATTTTAAAGTATTTTGCTTGAAGATAAAGCCTACAAGCAGAAGAATTCTCAACAATATTTTGAGCTAAATCAAAAATAAAGTTTTCTTTATTTTCTTTATATGAACAAAGAATACCCTCATCTCTTATTTTTTCAATAGCTTCTTGAAATGTATCAACTTTGGTGGAATAGTCAGTACTCATATCCAGATCAAAATCCGCACCATATATATCTTTCATAAATGGCTTTATAACTTCCTCAATAACAAAGCTATTATTTGTTCCAATAAAGTGTTGAGATATGTCGACAGATAACCTATCTTTTATTTCTTGTGCTGCTTTTATTGTAAAAGTAATTGCAGCTACAACTTTATGTGTATGATTATCATTAATTTCTTTGGCAATTTTATTTACCATTGTATAGGTTTTTCCTGTGCCTGCACTCGCTCTTACTATTAAATTCCCAGAAGCGTCTATTATGTCCTTTTGAATTGGAGTTGGATTCATTCAGTTACCTCCTTCAAACATGCAAAATTGTAATGATTATATATGTCATTGCAATCTTCATCCGAAAGTTTCTCAATCAAT
Organism: uncultured Ruminococcus sp.; assembly: GCF_934476685.1. Taxonomy (GTDB): domain Bacteria; phylum Bacillota; class Clostridia; order Oscillospirales; family Ruminococcaceae; genus Hominimerdicola. The sequence goes on along the minus strand of NZ_CAKSNX010000013.1, from coordinate 3,421 downwards.
TCAACCATATTATAGTGTTTAGAACTTTGCAGATAATTAACGGGATCATTAGTATTCAGCAAAAGCCGCATTCTATCATGTAAAAACTCATCTAAATCATTTTCTAAATCTACTTTAGATAAAAAAACACCAAAGTCTCTTCTGATTTCATCCAATGTTTCCTTATTCTTGTTATACAAACTTCTCTTTGCTAAAACGGAATTATCATTAATCCTTTCAGTAGGCAACCGTTCTTCTCCAATGCATACATTACAACGCGAAAAACCTAAAACGCTATACATCCCGCTGTTATTTATCCTTCTTAAATCATTATCAGTTTTCACCACATTAATTATTCCGAGTTTATTTAAAATAGAAGAATACTTTTCAAAGCCCACACCATCAACCGGTAATATATATGTTCCCTCTACTTCATAAAGGGGCTTGACCACTGAAAGTACTTTGCTAAATAATATATGTTCAGATGGTCCCTCAACCAAAAGAACTTTGTTTGCAAAAATTGCTTCAGACAAACAACGATTTAACATTTTCCTGTTTTTTTCATAGCCATCCGGCACTTTATAAAAAACGCTAACACTATTAATTTTTCTTTCACTATATATTCTAACTAGATTTACGTTATTCATTTCATAGAGTAGAAAAGGAGAATGAGTTGTTACAAACATATATGTATATTTTCTATCGGTAAAAAGGATATGTGATAATGCAATCTGCATAGATTTATGAAGATGATTTTCAGGTTCTTCAATCAAAAACAAATTTATTTTCTTCTCCGCAGTTTCATCTGATAAAATATTATATATTGAATATACTAATAATTTTTTTCTGCCCTCTCCAGCTGTAGGATAAAGATTATCATCATCACCTTGTTTAATATATGGAATAACGTTTGAATATAATCCTTTAACTGCAATTTCAGATTTTATCGATACGGATATACCTTCATCATGAAACTCCTTATATTTTGGCGTAAGTTTTTTTTCGAACTCCTTAATACCAGACAAAGAGGCAATATTATTATTTAAATCATCAACTGCATTTTGTATTTTCACTAAAGTATCCTTATCATATTCATCTTCATTTTTTACAAGTTTCCCTATATTCTTTTTAAATAGTGAATACAAATCAACGTAAGAATCAATATAAATAACATTAAATATATAATCGATTTCATATAGATATCCTCTTTGCTTCATTTCATAAAGATGATCCATATCACCACCCCATGATAATATAGGTAAAGCCAGCATTTCTGTTTTATTATATTCTGCAAATAGTTTTATATAAACTTTATCATGTTTACTTTGCAAAGCTCCTTTTAACTTAGCACGTAGTTTCTGACAATCAATATCTTTAATATCACTAATATTCAAAGTAACAACAATCTCAATTGGCTTATCATATTGCTTATTATGAAAATCCGAGTCTAAAAAATTCTGCTTGCGAATATCTTTATCAAATACGTATCTTAGTGCATATAACAGATTTGTTTTTCCAACATCATTAAGACCAAAAAAGACATTTTTATTCGTTAAATCAAGTTCAACATTTTCATAATTTCTAAAATTTTTAATAAGCACTTTTTCAAATTCCATATCTTTTACCACACCACCAATTTTATTTAAGAGCGACCAGCATTTTATTTTTGTCATTGTAATATGCGCTATATTTAAGAATTAATATCCAATTAAACCAGTTACTAATTTTCAAGCACTTCATTCTATACGCAAATTCTTAATTACAACCTTTCCTTTATTCTTAACCTTTTTTCTATAAAATAAAAACTTGATTTCTGAAACCATTTTCCAAAACATAAGAGAATCACAAAATTGAACCAAAGGTAATTTGAATTCTTTCTCATCTTCATTTAAGTAAATTTCGTATGGCATATCAATATCCTTGAGATGAAGTTCAATATCTACACAATTTATACCCTCATCACCATAAGCTTCGAAACACAGATTCTTTTTATTTAAGTAATAGTTGGTAAAATCTCTTTTGCCATTAAAAACAACAATATTGCATAGTTTACTCTCAGTTTTTTCAAAATCTATCATAGCAGTTATCATATCATTTCCAGACTCACGTTTGATGATTTTACACCCATCATTCTCCAAGTCACCAATGCAATAGCTTCTTGAAAAAGACATATTAAATCTACGTATATTGTCTAATGCTGATTGTAAGAACTCATCTCTTGCAATCTCCCAACGAGTTGGTGTAGGATTTATGCCGAATTTTTCTTTTAATATTCCAAGGAAATCATTGAACGCTGCTTTTGTCATATTGTCGCAGGTTCCAAGTTTTATTCCAACCTTATTCTTTTCAACAACACCCCTTATATCTTCAAAATCAAAACCTGGAAGTAGTAAATTAAGACTATCTGACTTTTTCAGCCAAACAGCACCCATTTCATTCAGACAAACTGGACTTGCATAATAGTTATCTGACAGAAAATAAATAACATATATTTTTTCTTCTGAGATTAGTTTGTTTAAGTATGCATAAATATCATTTCCTACTGCTATTTTTGTTTCTGGAACTGAAGTACATACAATATTTTCTTCAGAAAGACCTATCTTAAACATAAAATTTACAAATGCTGCTACAATTCTTGAATCCTCAGATGAATGACTTAAAAACAACTTATTACACATATTAAAAGCTCCTCATAAACATAATCAATAGAAATATAATATCTAACATAATTATACACCATTTTACAGCATTTTTTCAATAGAATTAGTGATATTTAACCATCTCAAACACATTTTCTATATAATGCACAATCAGCCAGTCTTCGCTTTGTACATACTTTCAAATATATACATTATTATGACATATTTCGACAAATCGCACAAGAAAACCGACTTGTCATCAAGCCGATTTTCACCTCACTTCTTATTAAAATCCCCACATTTTATGTGTTTTTCTTCTCCTCACAATCAATAAAATCCTTCGCCAACTGCTCCGCCTCAGCCAAACTGTTCTCCAGTATCTCAAACCCCACCGCAGCAGTAAAATTGTCGCTCTCGTCCTGCTCATTTTTATCTGCAAAGATCTGTATTAAAAAGCCCTCACAAAGAACCTCATTTCCCGTCTTATCCACTCTTTGAATAGAACTGTTCGGCGTAATTCTCACATAAAAATCCTTGTATCTCATTCCACCACCTCCTTAAAGCTTCAATTGAAGATCATCATCTTCGTCAAGCTCTTCATCTTGAATTTCATCAAAATACTGTTCGCAAACCGACTTTTCAAGTGCCGCTCTTAGATAGCTAGTATCCATACCATTTGCCTCGTAACCCTGCTTTATGACATTGTAGTAATAGCTCATAGGCGTCGAAATGTGACCGCTGTTCATCAGATATGCCATACATTCTTTCTTTTCGCCATTAACATCTATCTCAAAAAGCTCCTT
>NZ_CAKSNX010000012.1 GCF_934476685.1 uncultured Ruminococcus sp. | reverse complement strand
GTTTAGTCACTTACATTATACCATGAGTTTCTCTTTGAGTCTTCTTTTTTGTGTCATTTTATTTTACAACTTGCCGCCTTGATGTTTAAGTGTCTGTTATCAGTCAATACTTGATACGAGGTGAGCGACGATGTTTATAGTTTTTTTCAGAGCGGTGATACTTTATTTTATCATAATTTTTTCTGTCCGTCTTATGGGCAAGCGACAGATAGGGGAGCTGCAGCCGTCGGAGCTTGTGGTGACGATACTTATGTCGAATATTGCCACCCTGCCTGTGGAGGATATAAGCATACCTATGATAATGGGGGTAGTGCCGATCTTCACGCTGGTGTGTCTTGACGTTATCGTGTCGCACCTGTCGATGAAATACCGTCCGCTGAGAAAAGCCATAAGCGGTTCGCCTAAGATAGTCATTTCCGACGGCAGGATAGATCAGCAGGCGATGCGTGATCTGAGATTTTCCGCAGACGATCTTATGGAATCCCTACGCAGTGTGCAGATATTCGATATAAACGAAGTCCAGTTTGCTGTGGTCGAAACAACGGGCAAGATGTCCGTACTCCAGAAAAAGAGATTTCAGCCTCTTAACAGCGGTGATTTTGCCAACGGACTAGAGCCGCAGGACAAAAAACTTGACGGCTCGGATCCCCCTGTACTTGTAATAAATGACGGAAAGATCTCGCCTGCCGCAATAAAATTTCTTGGCTTTGACAAAGAATGGCTTGGAAAAATACTTTCAAAGGAAAAGCTTTCGGCGCAGGATATTTTCATAATGTCAGCCGACAGCAGCGGCAGCTATACTATAATCAAAAGTGATAAGACACAAAACAGCAAAAATGGCAAGAAAACCAAAGAGGGCAGCGTGAGATAAAATGAAAAATATGAAAAGACTATGGGTGTGTATTTTCCTTATAGCGGCAATAATATCTGCCTCCTGCGGCTCGCTGGCGGTGCTGAATGCACATAATGAAAAGCTTTTTGCTGCTGCTCAGAAAGTCGAGGACGCTTACAATAACGGCGGAGATACAATGGCTGAGGTGGAAAAGCTTTCAGCCTGCTGGGGAGAATATTATGTATCAGTATCCTATGTTGCAAATACTGACACGCTCAACAGCATATCATCGGGCGTTTTCAGATTAAGATATCTTCTCGAAAATGATTCGGACGAATTTCTGTCGGAACTTCATAGTATCTGCGGTCAGATAAGAATGCTCTACAACAGCCAGTTTCCGCATCTATATTCAGTATTATAATAAAAATCAGTCCTTTTCGGGGACTGATTTTTTTTATAACAAACTTGCGTAATATCGGCTCAGCTTTGCTGCACTCTGACGTATAACGTCCTCGGCACGCTGCTTTATGTCTTCGTTTTCAAACAGACCTTTTTCAGCAAGCTCCGCCGCCTTTTTTGCATACTCAACAGAACGCTGGCTGTCATTTATATTTTCTGATCCTGCGATCTTTGCGGCAAGCTCAAGGTAAGATTTCGCTTTCAGCGCACATATCTCATCATCAAATTCGGGGATATCCGTCTTTATGACTTCCTCATAGCTGCCGTCCGAATAAAGCTTTTTGAGCTGCTGATATTTTTCTGTGGGAGTGCTTTCGGAACTGCCCTGAAAATCCTGCGTTTCTATCTGAATATCAAGTACCTTACATAGATATTCCAGCGTCTTGACCGACGGCATAGCTGCGCCGCTTTCGATCTGACTTAGCATATTCCTTGTTATGTAATCGCCCACAACTTCGCTCTGGGTCATTTTTTTTGCCAGCCTTGCCTGCTTTATGATCTTACCCAGATTTTGTGTATCCATATCGTTCCCTCCTTCTGCTTTTCTTACGTTTTTACACTTGTAAATAATATTTACTTACATAGTAGCACATTTTTTCTCAAATTGCAATAGCATAAAGACAAGTTCAATGAAATTTAACATTTTGCTTTTCGGTCATTTTATTATTGTAAGATATCTTCACGAAAAGCGGAGAAAACCGCACTGAGAGCGTAAAAGCAGCAGTCTGCGGTACTTTTTGTGCATATTTTATGAAATAAAACAATAAAATATGATGAAAAAGCTATTGACAGAGTGAAAAATATAGTATATAATTAGGTAAATGATATTTACGGAGAGCAAAACGTAAACCTATCATACATAAATTTATATTCGGAGGTGTAGAATAATGATCGAAAGCTTTAATGCATGGTGGGAAGGACTTGACAGCCTGCTGAGAGTGCTTTACTGTATAGCGATACCGTCAACGCTGCTGCTGGTGATACAGACGCTGCTTTCTATGTTCGGTATGCATGACGGAGGTATGGGGCATGATTTCAGCGATACTTCCGGTCTTGACCTCGATGTAGATACTAATGTGGATATTGATATCCCCGATGGCGGAGATATGGATCTTCATCACAGCATTGACGGCGGCGACCCGTCGGACTTTGCGTCAATGCATCTGTTCACCCTGCAAACGGTGGTCACATTCCTTACTGTGTTCAGCTGGTCGTCTATCGCACTGCTGAGTGCAGAAGTCCCCACAGCTCTGGCAGTGGTTATAGGAGCAGCGCTTGGAGTTTGCACAATGGTGCTGGTGGCAAAGATAGTTCAGCTTTCAATGCGTCTTACTGAGAACGGAACGATGAATCTTAAAAACGCTATCGGTGAAACCGCAACTGTGTATATCCCTTGTCCGCCTAAAAATCAGGGAATGGGTAAGGTGACAGTTACTATTCAGGGACAGCTTATGGAGTTCGGCGCATTCAACAATGGCGATGAAATGCTTAAAACAGGAACACAGGTCACTGTGATCGACGTAAGGGGCGACGATCTTATTGTTGAAAAAGAATAAAGACAGCAGCAATAAAAATATAAAAGGAAAAGACAAAACGGCTAAATAATCAATATGTGTTACAGGGAAGTTATTGACAGATCAGATGCGATCTGTTAAAATATATACATAAAAATAAAGAAAAAAAGGAGAATCAGTATGAGCGGTTATGAAACAATTATTATCGTGTGTGTGATAATAGCAGTTCTTTTTGCGGCGATCATGGCTATCCTGTCAAGATACAGGAAGTGTCCGTCGGATAAGGTGCTTGTTATCTACGGTAAGGTAGGAACGGACAAGAATGGTCAGGCGAGAAGTGCAAGGTGTATCCACGGTGGTGCTGCATTTATCGTGCCTATCATTCAGTCATATGAGTATATGGATCTTACTCCTATCTCTATCAACGTTGACCTGAAGAATGCACTTTCAAAGCAGAACATCCGTATCGACGTACCTTCAAGATTTACAGTAGGTATCTCAACAGAGCCGGGTGTTATGCAGAATGCGGCTGAAAGACTTCTCGGTCTTAAGCTTATGGAGATACAGGAGCTTGCAAAGGATATTATTTTCGGTCAGCTCCGTCTTATCATCGCAACAATGGATATCGAAGAGATAAACTCCGACAGAGATAAATTTCTTCTTGCGGTATCAAACAACGTTGAGATCGAGCTGAAAAAGATCGGTCTTAAACTCATCAACGTAAATGTAACGGATATCACCGATGAGTCCGGATATCTGGAGGCTCTCGGTAAGGAAGCTGCTGCAAAGGCTATAAACGACGCTAAGAAATCGGTTGCCGAAAAGCACAGAGATGGTGAGATCGGTCAGGCTAACGCACAGAAGGATCAGCGTATTCAGGTCGCTGCCGCAAATGCGTCTGCTATCGACGGTGAAAACCAGGCTAAGATCGAAGTTGCACAGTCAGAAGCTCTCAGACGTGAGCGTGAGGCTGAGGCTCTCAGACAGGCTACTGCTGCCGAAGCAGTTCAGGCTGCAAAGGCTAAGCAGGAAGCTTACATAGCTCAGCAGTCTGCCGAGCATACAAGAGCCGAGCTGGAAAAGGCTACTCAGACAGCCGACGTTATCGTAAAGGCTCAGATCTCAAAGCAGCAGGCTGAGATCGAGGCTGAGGCACAGGCTGAAGTCGTAAGACGTAAGGCAAAGGGTGAGGCTGACGCTATCTACGCTAAAATGGAGGCTGAGGCTAAGGGTAATCAGGAGATACTCACAAAGCAGGCTGAAGGTATGAAACAGCTTGTTGCCGCAGCAGGCGGTGACGCAAACGCAGCCGTAAGACTTATCGTTGCGGATAAGCTTGAACAGCTGGTAGCAATTCAGGTCGAGGCTATAAAGAACATCAAGATAGACAAGATAACAGTATGGGATTCCGGCGCAAATTCAGAGGGAAAAGGCTCAACAGCAAACTTCCTCAGCGGATTGATGCAGTCAGTTCCTCCGCTGAACGATCTTTTCAATCAGGCTGGTATGACGCTGCCTGACTTCCTTGGAAAGGATATAGAGGACGCTCTCAAAAAGTCACAGGAAGAGGCAGTTAAAAGAGCAGCAGAAGATGCAGATAATGCAGATAATGCAGATAAAACAGAAACTGTTGATCCGTCAGATGTTGAGATAATCGAAAAGTAAAATCAACATATCAATAAAAACAACCGCACAATGGCTTTAAAGGTCATTGTGCGGTTTGTGTTATATGCGTTTTATTTGTTTTACAGATCGGTAAATTCAACGGCTTTCCCTGCTGCAAGGGAACTTTTCATATCAATGAACCGCTGATTTTTGCTGCCACGGAATTTCAGTTCAAGACTGCGCTGTTCCTCGATAAAACGTCCGTCAACAAGATAATCGACAACGTTCATAAGCTCTTTGCAGCCGTCTATTTTTTCGGCATTTTCAAGAAGATATTCAAAAGTATAGCCTGTATAGCTTATTATATTCAGCCTGCCGCTGTCGATAGCCTTTATCTTTCTGCCGAGATCAGCTAAAGGAACACACTGCGAGAAAGGCTCTCCGCCGCTGAATGTAACACCGTCAAGGAGCGGATCTTTTTTTATCTCTTCAAGAATATCATCTGTGTCGGCAGTAAAGCCGCCGCTGTAATCGTGGGTATGTGGATTGTGGCAGCCTTTGCAGCCGTGAGGACAGCCCTGTGTAAAAACAGTATATCTGAATCCGGGACCGTCAACGATAGATTCACCGACCGTTCCCGCAATACGGATCTTCATGGTCTGTTATTCTCCTGCCTTTTCGGTGCTTTCGCTATTTTGTGCAGCACTTTCTACCTTTATTCTCGGTATCCTTTCGTGGGCGGAAGCTTTGTGTTCAGCCTCTGTTCTGCCGCATTTCGGGCATCTGTCACCGATGATTCCTGTGTATCCGCATTCGGGATCTCTGTCAACAGGGTGGTTTATCGAGCCGTAGCCTATGCCGACTTCCTTCATATATCTGACTACCTTTTCAAAGGCGGAAAGATTGTTCAGCGGATCACCGTCAAGCTCAACATAGCTTATATGACCTGCGTTGGTGAGGGCATGATAAGGCGCTTCTATCTGGAGCTTTTCAAATGCACTGATAGGATAATATACAGGAACGTGGAATGAGTTCGTGTAGTAATCTCTGTCAGTAACTCCCGGAATATTTCCGTAGCGCTCTCTGTCCATTTTAACGAAACGTCCAGAAAGTCCCTCGGCAGGCGTTGCGAGCAGCGACCAGTTAAGTCCTGTTTTTTCGGTTTCATCGTCCATGCGCTTTCTCATATGGGAGATAATTTCAAGACCAAGCTTTCTCGATTCCTCAGATTCGCCGTGGTGCTTGCCTGTAAGTATCTTAAGGCACTCAGCAAGTCCGATAAAGCCGATAGAAAGAGTTCCGTGTTTAAGCACTTCGCCTACTGTGTCATCATATGACAGCTTTTCGGAGTCGAGCCATACTCCCTGTCCCATAAGGAAAGGATAGTTCTTGACCTTTTTGGCAGCCTGAATTTTAAATCTGTGCATAAGCTGAGCGATGCAAAGGTCGATCATAGAATCAAGCTGTCTGTAAAATTCATCAATGTCATAGTGCGATTTTATTCCCAGTCTTGGAAGATTTATAGTGGTAAAGCTGAGGTTTCCTCTGCCTGTAACTATCTCTCTTGTTGGGTCGTATGCATTGCCGATAACTCTTGTGCGGCAGCCCATATACGCTATCTCAGTATCAGGGTCGCCCTCTTTGTAATACTGGAGATTGTAAGGTGCGTCAATGAATGAGAAATTCGGGAAAAGACGCTTTGCTGAAACACGGCAGGCAAGCTTGAAAAGATCGTAGTTCGGATCTGACGGATTAAAGTTCACGCCCTCCTTGACCTTGAAAATGTGTATAGGGAAAATAGGTGTTTCGCCATTGCCAAGACCAGCCTCTTCCGCAAGGAGAATGTTCTTTATGACCATTCTGCCCTCGATAGAGGTGTCTGTTCCGTAGTTTATGGAGCTGAACGGCGTCTGTGCGCCCGCTCTTGAATTCATTGTGTTGAGGTTATGTATAAAAGCCTCCATTGCCTGATAGGTCGCCTTGTCGGTTTCTCTGACGGAGGTCTTGTATGCAAAGTTCTGTATCTTCTTTACTACCTTTGCGTCAGCGTATGAACTGAGCAGGGAAGCTTCCTCATCCTGATAGCCGTTGTCATTTGAAAGCGTAGGCACAAAACCTCTCTTTTCAAGGAAATCTGCACAGCGCTTAGCAATATCGGGGTTTTCAGGAACGTCTGCCAGCAGTGCAAGTCCTCTGCGGATATTGTCACGATATCTGTGACGGAAAGTTTTCTTTACGCCCTCAGCCATATCAAAATCAAACTTAGGTATAGACTGTCCGCCATGCTGATCGTTCTGATTGGACTGTATAGCTATGCAGGCAAGTGCAGCGTAGCTGATTATATCGTTAGGAGTTCTGAGATAGCCGTGACCTGTGGAAAATCCGTCCTTGAAAAGCTTTGTGAGGTCGATCTGTGTACAGGTGGTAGTAAGGGTATAAAAATCCATATCGTGGATATGTATATCACCGTTTTCATGTGCCTGTGCGTGTTCTGGTTCAAGAACATACATCTCGTAAAATTCCTTTGCGCCCACCGAGCCGTATTTGAGCATAGTACCCATGGCTGTGTCGCCGTCGATATTTGCATTTTCACGTTTCAGATCGCTGTCGCTTGCGGATTTAAAGGTAAGGTCCTCGTATACCTTCATAAGCCTTGTATCCATTTCTCTCGCCCTTGTTCTTTCCGAGCGGTAAAGGATATATGACTTTGCAGTAGCCGCATGACCCTCTTCGATAAGCACCTTTTCAACGCAGTCCTGTATCTGCTCAACAGTAGGTGTGGTAACGTTCTGCGCCATGAGCATATCAACGACCTTGCCCGAAAGCTCCAGAGCGGTCTCATAATCACTTCCGCCCACAGCTTCGGCAGCCTTATAAATTGCACTGGCTATCTTTTCTATATTGAAAGTAACCGTTCTGCCGTCTCTCTTTTTGATTTTTACGATCATATTCTGACAATCCTTTCTAAGCACAGCGTAAAGGCAATATCGCACGATCATTGCACGGTATTGCCCTTTCCCGAAACAGTCTTATAGTTTTTTATAAAAACATCTAAATTTAGTATATAATATAAACCAACTAAAGTCAAGGGAGTATCCGACGAAAAGCTATCCAATTATTTGTATAGCTTGCACAATAGACAAAAACCGCACATACAGCAGCCGTTAAAGCTGCCATATGTGCGGTAAAAACTCTATTTTGATATAAGTCAGGCTGGCTTTGAAAGCGCCTTTTTCATCATTATGTGCGGGCAGTATTCGTCCTTGTATTCATCACCGAATGCAGTATAACCAAGCTTTTCATAAAAGCCTTTTACTCTGCATTGTGCGGAGAGCATACATTCACCAAATCCATTTTCAGCGGCATATTTTTCAAGCTCACTGATTATTATGCTGCCTATGGACTTTCCTCTGTAAGCTTTCAGCACAGCTATCCTGCCGAGAAAAGCAGCGCCGTCTTTTTCATAAAGTCTGCCAGCTGCGATAGGATAACCGCCGTCATATACCACGCAGTGTACAGCGGCTGCGTCGATATCATCAAACTCATTTTCAAAGCCCTGCTCGTGGATAAATACATTCTCTCTTATGATCTTTGCATCGGAATTGTTTTCAAGTCCCTTTGCGATCTTTATTGTGTAATTGCCCATAAATTTTACCCCTTATGTCTGTATATTGAAGTGTGGTTAAAGCACCTTTGAAAGGAATTCTTTCAGTCTTGGATTTTTCGGTTCTGTAAAGAATTTATCAGGAGAGTTCTGCTCCATTACATAGCCGTCCGCCATGAACAGCACTCTCGAAGCTACCTCTCTTGCAAAACCCATTTCGTGCGTAACGACTACCATGGTCATTCCGTCGTTTGCAAGCTGTTTCATAAGTTCAAGGACTTCGCCTACCATTTCAGGGTCAAGGGCGGAAGTCGGTTCATCGAAGAGCATTACCTCAGGGTTCATAGCCAGCGCTCTGGCAATGGCGATCCTCTGCTTCTGACCGCCTGAAAGTCTTGACGGATATTCGTCCGCTTTGTCGGGGAGTCCAACTCTTTCAAGCAGCTCCATAGCCTTTGCGTCAGCCTGTTCCTTAGTCATAAGTCCAAGCTTTACAGGGGCAAGGGTTATGTTGTTCTTTATTGTAAGGTGTGGGAAAAGGTTGAAGTGCTGAAAAACCATTCCCATACGCTGTCTGAGATGATTTATCTCATGGTCGCTGCATTTGGTTATATCCATTCCCTCAAAGAAAATGCTGCCGTCAGTTGGAGTTTCCAGCAGGTTAAGGCATCTCAGAAAGGTGGATTTTCCAGAACCCGACGGTCCGATGATAACTACCTTTTCGCCTTTTTCGATATGTTCGTCTATACCTTTGAGTACCTCGACCTCGCCGAAGGATTTTGTCAGTCCCTTAACGTCTATCACTTTGCGACAGCCTCCTTTCAAGCTTTCCTACAAGATGGGTAAGTATCATTACCATTGCAAGGTAGATTATTGCAACGGAGATAAGCGGCATAAATGCAGAGAAAGTCTGCGAACGTATGATATCTCCGCCCTTTGTAAGATCCTGTATAGCGATATATCCCGCAACTGATGTTTCTTTCAGCAGGACGATACATTCATTTGCCAGCGCAGGGAGAATGTTTTTGAAAGCCTGCGGAAGAATAATATAGATCATGGTTTTTGAATAGTTGAAGCCAAGGCTTCTGCCTGCCTCAAACTGTCCGTTGTCGATAGACATTATACCCGATCTGACTATCTCGGCAACATATGCGCCGGAGTTTATACCGAAAGCTATGACAGCAACAAAGGTCTTGCTTATCGGTACGCTTGCAAAAATAACAAAGTAGATTATAAGCAGCTGTACTACAACAGGCGTTCCTCTTATGACCGTAAGGTATATCCTGCACAGCACGTTGAGAAATTTCAGCTTGCCTGTTTTATCGTGAGTCGATCTGACGATAGCAATGAGAAAGCCAAGCACCATTCCAAGCACAACTGCAAGCGCAGTTATCAGCAGAGTAGTGCCAAGACCGTCCACAAGATAGTGCCAGCGGTCGCTGTCTAAAAAGTTCTGCTTAAAGCTGTCCACAAATCCCAATTTAACACTTCCTAACATAATTAAAATTGATAACCGACAGCATTCTGACGGAAACAGTATGGTATAGCTGCCGATTATCAATCGTTTGGTTTTTATTTACTTCTTACAATGATGACCTGATGGCTTGTGGCATAAGAATCTGAGAAGAGAACGTTCTTCTTTCTGTCCTCAGTTGCAGTCATGCCGGCAACACCAACGTCAGCCTTGCCTGACTGTACAGCAGCGATGATAGAGTCGAAAGCCATATCGTCGATCTGGAGTTCATATCCGAGCTTGTCGCATACAGCGTTCATCATGTCAACGTCAAAGCCTACGATCTTGTCGTTCTCCTTGCTCTCATAAGGAGGGAACTCAGCGTTTGTTGCCATTACAAGCTTGCCCTTGCTTCTGTCAACATCTTCAGGAGATGTGTACTCGAACTTTGTATCGCCCTCGTAGTTGTTCTTTATCTTGTCGAGTGTGCCGTCATCTTTGAGTTCTTTAAGTGCGCCGTTGATCTCAGCCTGAAGATCTGTGTTGTCCAGCTTCATTGCGATAGCGTATTCCTCATCAGCGAAAGCCTCATCAAGGATCTCGATATCGTCATTCTTTTCAACAAAAGCCTTAGCAGGTTCTGAGTCGATTATAACAGCGTCGATCTTGCCCTGCTTGAGTGACTGGATAGCGTCTGCACCCTTTGTGTACTTTTCAACAGATGCGTCCTCGATATCACCTGCGAGAGTGTCGCCTGTTGTACCGAGCTGAACACCAATGGTCTTGCCCTTAAGGTCGTCAACAGAGTGAACAGTATTAGCGGGAACGCCGCAGCTTGTGAGCATAACTGCCGCCATAGCGAACGCAGCGATGCCTGACATGATTTTCTTCATAATATTTTCGTCCTTTCATTTTAACATTGAAAATCTTTAAATCTACATTTTACTACATATTATATCATAGTATTTATCAATAATCAACAGTTACTATAAAATTTAATATTTCAGAAAAGTAAAGGCTTTCTGAACAATGCAGAAGTCTTATGCTTCCTTTTTAAAATATACGTCATACCATACGAGGAAAGAGAAAACTGTCCATATCTTTCTGGAGTAATCATACTTTCCGGCTCTGTGATCGTCCAGCAGAGCAACAAGAGCGTCTGTGTTGAAATACTGCTGAGCCTCAGGAGAAGTGAACTTATCCTTGACGATATTATAATATTTATCCTCTTTGAGCCATACTCTTATCGGAACAGGGAATCCAAGCTTTTTCTTGTTTGCTGTCTGCGGAGGGCAGGCTTTAAGAGCGGCGATTCTCATTGCGTACTTTGTGCTGTCCGCTGTAACTCTGTGCTTTGCAGGTATCTTTTCAGCAAGCTCCATTACCTTCCTGTCAAGGAAAGGTACTCTCAGTTCGAGTGAGTGAGCCATTGACATCTTATCAGCTTTAAGCAGGATATCTCCCGTCATCCAGAGGTGGAGGTCGATGTACTGCATCTGAGTTACCTGATCCTGATCTCTTACCTTATCATAGAAAGGCTTTGTTATCTGCATAGCGTCAGGAGCGTTTGTCTTTATCTTAAGCAGCTGCTTTCTTTCCTTTTCGGAGAAGATATAAGCGTTTCCGATAAATCTCTCGTCCAGATCCTTTGAACCTCTGATGAGGTAGTTTATGCCGTGCTTGTGCGGCAGATGTTCGGCAACTGCGCCGACAGCCTTTCTTATAGGACGTGGTATCTTAAAATAGCTTGCCATATCGGCAGGATTGTGGTAGATGTTGTATCCGCCGAAGATCTCGTCTGCGCCCTCTCCCGAAAGAACAGCCTTTACCTGCTGTGAGGCAAGCTGGCATACGAAGAACAGAGCGATAGCGGCAGGGTCTGCAAGAGGTTCGTCCATGTGATACTGTATCTTTGAAAGGTTATCCCAGTATTCCTCGGGTGTAATGACCTTTGAGAAATTATCCTTGTGGATATACTTTGAAAATTCCTTTGCGTAGCCTATCTCGTTGTACTTTTCGTCCTCGCCGAAGCCTACTGTAAATGTCTTGTCAACATCAGCCACAGCGGCAACATAGCTTGAATCAACTCCGCTCGAAAGGAATGAGCCTACTTCAACGTCAGCGAACTTGTGTACTTCCACAGAGTTCTTGAACGTATCGGATATCCTGTTCACCCATTCTTCAAGCTCAGGACCGTTATCTGCGTTGAACTTTATCTCCCAGTATCTTCTTACGTCAAGCTTGCCGTTCTTGTAAGTAAAGCAGTGAGCGGCAGGAAGCTTGTAAACGCCCTTGAAGAATGTTTCAGCTGTCGGAGAATACTGGAAAGTAAGGTATGTTTCCAGCACGTCTGTGTTAAGCTCCTTCTTGAAGTGAGGGTGATCGAGAAAGCTCTTTATCTCAGAACCCCACATAAGTGTTTCACCCATCTGAGCGTAGTACAGCGGCTTGATGCCGAAGAAATCTCTTGCGCCGAAGATCTCGTTCTTGTTCTTGTCGAAAATGATGAACGCAAACATTCCTCTCAGCTTGTTGAGCATATCCTCGCCCCACTGCTCATAGCCGTGGATAAGCACCTCGGAGTCTGTCTGAGTGTAAAAGCTGTGACCTGCGGCAATAAGCTCTTCCCTCAGATCCTTGTAGTTATATATCTCACCGTTGAAAGTGAGAACCATAGATCTATCCTCATTGAAAATCGGCTGACTTCCCACATCGGAAAGGTCAATGATCGACAGTCTGCGGAAGCCCATAGCGATCTGCTCATCGACATATTTTCCGTCGGAGTCAGGACCTCTGTGCTTTATTCTGTCCATCATTTTGCCCAGCACGATGGAAGCGTCGTTGATTTTATTTGTAAAACCTACAAATCCACACATATCGTAACCTCGTTTCAAAAATATTATCAAAATTGTCATTAAAAAATTTTATACCTTTTAATTATACAACAATTTGATCTCCATTGCAATAGTAAAATCATAAAATTCTGCGAACAAAACAGTGCTTTTTTCAATAAAACCGAAAATAAGTTTAAAAAGCACTTGAAAAAGCTCAGCTTATAATGTATAATTATTATGATTTATGTTCGGAAAGGAATGGTCATGGTCAATGACTGAAAATATTGAAAAAATCACTGAAAATAAAGAGCGTGCGGAAAATACGCAGGCAAAAGGCTCAAAGAGCAGGAAAGGCAAAAACCGAAAAGAAAAGAAAAAGCGTTTCCGCCTTGATATCGCCCTTATCATAGCTTTTTTTATCCTGCTTGCGTCTTTCAGTGCCTATATGATAAACACAACTCTTGAAGATGTTCTGACGGAGGAATACGGCGCACCGATAGTCACTCATGATTATACATATGAAAGCAGCAACAGCTGATATTACAAAAGAGGTTTCTGTACCATTGTGCAGAAGCCTCTTTGCTTTTTATTTATTATTTGCTGAAAAGACCTGAAAGGAAACCTTTCTTTTTCTCCTTGGTGTATTCCTCCGAGTTTACGGAAAGCACCTTGTAACCTGTGTCGCCTATGATCTTTTCAAGCTTTTCCTTTGGGATATCGTCATCGCTTATGATGATCGTTTCGCCCTTTGAGTGGGACGATGTTACCTTTTTTACGTTGAACTCACGTCTTACAGCGTCATTTATATGGCTTTCACACATTGGACAAGCCATACCGTCGATACCTAGTGTGATCTTTTTCATTTTAATTCCTCCTGACAAGAAAACATACAGGTTAGCTTTTCCTAACCTGTGAACATTATACACCCGCTGAGAACGCTTGTCAATAGTTCAAGATGTATATTTCTATAACTTTTTGTATCGTATCTGCATATACTGTTAAAGCAGCACATCATAAATAAAGTACAAAGGCAGCACCTTATAAAAAGCACTGCCTGTAAGATCAGATCAAAGATCAACATGATTATACATTATTCCGCCGTCAGTCACATCTATCCATGCATAACAGGCGGGCTTTCCGTCACGGGGACATCCTGCGCTGCCGGGGTTGAGGATAAGTATGCCGTCACGGTATTCTGCATATCTGCAATGTGTATGACCGAACAGCGCTATCTTGCAGCCTCGGTCTGCTGCCTCAAAAAACAATCTGTCAACGGAAAATTTAACGTGCCATTTATGACCATGAGTGTAAAATATCCTGTTCCCGTCGGGGAGAGTGCATACGTCGCTTTCGGGAGCTTGTGAACACATATCGCAGTTTCCTGCAACGCTGAGTATCCTGCTGTCGATATACTGTTTTTTCAGCGCTTTAAGCTCGCTTTCGCCGTCGCCGAGAAAAATGAACAGGTCGGCGTCGCCGTTTCGCTTGAATATTTTATGCATTGCGGAATAGTTTCCGTGTGTGTCTGAAAAAACTACGATACGCATGATAGTGACCTCCCGAATAAAGAGCCGTTGAACAGTTTGACCATTTGCTAACAGAATAATTATGCAGAATAATTATTCTTAGTATAACATAATTATTTAGTGATTACAATTACAAAAAACGAAGAAAAGGAGAATTTTTTATGAGCAGAATCAATAATATGAATAATAATGGCGGTAATTTTGGTAAAAATAATCCGAATAAATTAAGTGATCTTCCCGAACAGAACCTCCAGCCATTGCTGAACGTTGCCGCAAAAAAGCTTGGCACATCTCCGGAAGAACTGCGTTCACAGCTGCAGAACGGCACTTTTGACAAGGCGCTGTCATCTATGCCGAAAAATGAGGCGGCAATGCTTACGCAGGCGCTTTCAAACAAGCAGACCTGTGAAAAGATACTGTCCTCTCCGCAGGCGCAGGCTATATACCGCAAGCTTACGGGCAAATAGACAAATAAAGTAGTAAGAAAAAGAATTTGCAAGGAGGATAAAAATGGACGATCTGATGAATAAGCTGCAGGACGTTCTGAATGATGAGGAGAGTATGAAGCAGATAAAAGAGCTTGCGGATATGATAGTCTCGCAAGCTCCCTCGGCGGAGGAAAATTCCCCTGTTTCCGTTCCTGCACAGACAGGGGGTATAGGCGGTGTTCCGCAGAATACAGGCGGTATGCCCGATATTTCCGCTCTGCTGCGTGGCCTTGGTATGGGCGGCGGTGCAGCACCCTCAGCAGCCGCACCTGCTCAGCAGCCAGCCCCTAACATCGACATTTCAAAAATAATGCAGATAGGGCAGGTCATAAGTCAGGCAAACAAGTCGGATAAAAACGTTGATCTACTCCTTGCTCTGCGCCCTTTGCTGAAAGAAGAAAATCAGAATAAGATAGATAAGCTTATAAAAATATTCAGACTGCTCGCCGTTTATCCTGTTCTGAAAGAAAGCGGTCTGCTGGGAGGTGACTTGTTTGGCTTACTCGGATAATCAGTTCAGCGTAATGCAGGAGGAGGCTGTCCGCCGTGTTCGTGAAATGCAGAAAAGGTCACGCTCTATGGTAGGGGAGTCGGAGGAAACTTTAAATCCTGAACAGACCGCTGAGGAAAAAGCTGTCCAAAATACCGCCGCAGCACTGAATAATTCAGGCATAGGAAAGGGTGGAGCAGGCGGCATACTCAGCAGTTTGCTCGGCACGACAGGGGCAAAGAACGGCGAACTTTTCAATATAGGTTCGGTAAAGATCGACGAGGAAAAAGCACTTATCGGTCTGCTTATATACATATTATACAAGCAGGGGGCAGATGTAAAGCTGCTGCTGGGACTTGGATATCTTCTTATTTAGCTTGTAAAGTCTATTCAGCCTGTGCATTATTCTGCACGGCAAGGTTGAGCGTCACGCATAGATCGGCAAGAGGACATTCACCGCAGCGTTCTCCTCTCGCTTTGCAGTATTCTCTTCCGAACAGCACGAGCCTGTGACAGAAGTCAGAGGATCTTTCCGGCGGAAGTATTTTAAGCAGGTCTTTTTCAACCTTTGCAGGCTCTTTATTTTTTGTCAGACCAAGCCGTCCGCATATGCGTATGCAGTGGGTATCGGTCACAACGGCAGGCTTATGGAAAACGTCGCCCATAATAAGGTTCGCTGTTTTTCTGCCTATTCCCGAAAGCTTTGTAAGCTCTTCAATGCTGTCGGGTATGATACCATTATAACTGTCCCTTATCTGTCGGCACATTGTGACGATGGAGAGGGCTTTTGTTTTGTAAAGACCGCATGGCTTTATTATTCTTTCTACATCACTCACGTCCGCATCGGCAAAATCATCTATTGAGCGGTATTTTTCAAAAAGCTCTTTTGTGACGATATTGACCCTTGCGTCTGTACACTGCGCAGACAGCCTGCCTGCTATCATAAGCTCGTGAGACTGAGAATATTCCAATGAGCATACCGCATCTGGATAGACCTGCTCCAGCCTTTCAATGATAAGCATTGCCTGTTCTTTCAAAGTCATTGAGTAAAATTCCTTTCTTTTATTTCTTATCGTAAGTTTGACTGTTGTATACATTGTACACTTTTTTGCAGGATTAGTCAATCGAAATTTCATTTTCAATATTTACCGTGCAGTATATTGCAACATAATTCGGCAAAATCAGCGGCTTAAAGTGTGACGCTGAATGTAAAATCGTTGCAAATAAAATCCTGAATGTGTAAAATTTTTGATTTTAAATGGTGCAGTAATTGAATTTATTTTCAAATTTAGTGGCAGATTTCAAAAAAACTATGTGATTTTTATATAATTTCAATAAAATTTTGAAATTTTCGCAACTGGGACTTGCAAAATCGTGAATAGTATGCTATAATGTATCTCGTAAACGTAAGCGGGTGTTCAAATACCGCTGATACGGTTGTCTATAATTTTAATTTAGATGGGAGTTTTTACAATGACTTTGAAAAATGAATACCTTCAGAAGGTATACGAGCAGGTTGAGAAGAGAAATCCCGGCGAAAAGGAATTCCTCCAGGCAGTATATGAGGTTCTCGAGAGCCTTATCCCTGTTGTAGAGAAGAGACCTGACATCGTTGAAGCAGGAATCATCGACAGGATCGTTGAGCCTGAAAGACAGATCATTTTCCGTGTTCCTTGGGTTGATGACAAGGGCAACGTACAGGTAAATAGAGGCTTCAGAGTACAGTTCAACTCTGCTATCGGACCATACAAGGGCGGTCTTAGACTTCACCCATCAGTATGCGCTTCAGTAATCAAGTTCCTCGGTTTTGAGCAGATCTTCAAGAACAGCCTTACAGGTCTTCCTATCGGCGGCGGTAAGGGTGGTTCAGACTTCGATCCTAAGGGCAAGTCTGACGCTGAAGTTATGAGATTCTGCCAGAGCTTTATGACAGAGCTTTGCAAGCACATCGGTGCTGACACAGACGTTCCTGCCGGCGATATCGGTACAGGCGCAAGAGAGATCGGCTATATGTACGGTCAGTATAAGAGGATCAGAAACGAGTTCACAGGTGTTCTTACAGGTAAGGGACTTTCTTACGGCGGATCACTTGCAAGAACAGAAGCAACAGGCTATGGTCTTTGCTACTATACAGCTGAGATGATCAAGTGCATGAAGAATGAAACATTTGAAGGCAAGACAGTTGTTATCTCAGGTTCAGGAAACGTTGCTATCTACGCTACTCAGAAGGCTACTGAGCTCGGCGGTAAGGTAGTAGCTCTCTCAGATTCAAACGGATATGTTTACGATCCTAAGGGAATCAACCTTGACGTTGTTAAGCAGATCAAGGAAGTTGAGAGAGGAAGAATCAAGGAGTACGTTGACAGAGTTGAGGGTGCAGAGTATCACGAGGGCTGCTCAGGTATCTGGACAATCAAGTGCGATATCGCTCTTCCTTGCGCTACACAGAATGAGATCAACGAAGAGTCAGCTAAGGCACTCGTTGCTAACGGCGTATTCGCAGTAGCTGAGGGCGCTAATATGCCTTCAACACCTGAGGCAATCGCAGTATTCCAGAACGCAGGCGTTCTCTTTGGACCTGCAAAGGCAGCAAATGCCGGCGGTGTTGCTACATCAGCTCTTGAAATGTCACAGAACAGCGAAAGACTTTCATGGACATTCGAGGAAGTTGACGGCAAGCTGAAGAACATCATGGTAAACATCTTCCACAACTCATACAATGCAGCTAAGGAGTATGGTCTTGAAGGCAACCTCGTAGCAGGTGCTAACATCGCAGGCTTCCTTAAGGTAGCAGACGCTATGAAGTGGCAGGGCGTTGCATACTAATCAAAAGTCATATGTAAAATTTTTAGCGGCAGCTGGTTTCGTACAGCTGCCGCTTTTTGTGTGCTGTTATTGCTTATATACTTGACATTACATTTTAAATATAGTATAATCTGCATAGTATATATATTTAGTTACATAATCAGCAAGGAGTGGTAAAATGAATCTGACGCATTTAAGATATATGGTAGAAGTCGAAAGGCTTGGATCAATAACAAAAGCCGCCGCCGCACTTTATATGGGACAGCCTAATCTTTCCAAAGCTATAAAGGAAATGGAGCGTGAGGTCGGTGTGCCTATATTCAAGCGTTCCGCAAAGGGCGTTGTCCCGACGGAAAAGGGTACTGCGTTTTTGCAGTACGCAAAGGCTATCCTTGTGCAGATGGATAAAATGGAAAGCCTTTATAAGGACAATACGGAAAGCGAGATAAGCTTTTCACTCCTGCTGCCCAGAGCAAGCTATATCACCCATGCGTTCACAGAATTTCTTAACAGGATAGAACGCACATCTCTTATGGATATAAAGATAAAGGAAACAAACTCTATGGACGCAATAAATTCCATAGTCGAGTGCGAATATGATCTTGGTATAATCCGATATCCGATAGCGTATGAAAGCTTTTTTATGCCGCTTATGGAGGAGAAAAATCTTCAGATACATAATGTCTGGGAGTATGACTATGTGCTTATAACCAGCGAGAAAGGTCCGCTTGCTAACGAGCCTGTTATAAATGAAAATGTGCTTGATAAGTATATAGAGGTCATGCACAGTGACAACATAGTTCCGAACATCTCTGCGGCATATCAGAAGAAAAATGCAGAAATAACGGGTCATAAAAAGCATATCTATGTTTATGAAAGAGGAAGTCAGTTCGATATACTTTCTTCATGTCCCGACTCATTTATGTGGGTTTCACCTATCCCGAAAACACTGCTCAAGCGTTACGGACTTGTTCAGCGCAAAGTCCCTGAGCTTAAAAAGACCAACAAGGACGTTCTTGTCTGTCCCAACAATTACAGGCTCAGCAGTATAGATCAGATATTTATAAATGAACTTGAAAAGGTCAGACGTGACCTTACGGTATAACCAAATAAAAATAACAAAACAAAAAATATCCGTCAGATCAATTACGATCTGACGGATATTTGCATATCAAACTTTATTTCTTAGCGTCTTTAACGTTCTTCTTGTCAACAAAAGTACCTGTGCTTACGTCAAAAGCCTTGCTTGACTTCTTGTTCATTATCACAACGATAACAATTACTGCAACCGCAATGCCTGCCACAGCAGCACCGATGATGATGAGCGGATTTGTCTTGCTTTCTGCTTTCTTTTCAGTCTCGATGTATGTCTTTGTCTTGCAGTTCGTTACTGTGATGCCTGTGCAGGTGATCTTTGCTCTGTCGGTAGAACCTACGATAACGTTGTATACCTGACTGAAATCATTTGTGCCGTAAGCCTCAGCAATGGAGTTGTAATCGTAGGTAGCTGATGTATCATCAAACTCCACAGGAGCAACCTTTGCCCATACAGCACCTTCCTGAGCCTTAGGGGAAGTTGTGTTGTCCCAGCTCTGGAAAACAAGTTCAGCATTGTATTTGTTGCCTGCTTTTTCGTTTATGTCTTCGCTTGTGTATGTAACGATGATCTTTGAATCCTCTGTCATCTTTGTTGCGTCAAAAGTTGACTGCTCGATAGTAATGGACTGTCCCCAATTTTCGCTTGGCTGTGCGGAAGAACAATCTATCTTGATATCCTCTGTCTGAGCCTCTTCCTCTGCGTATGCTGTAAAAGCACCTGTTATAACTGTTGAACAGGCGATAAAAGCTGATAAAACTGCCGATAAAAGTTTTTTCATTCTAAAATCCCTCTCTTTTAGATCTTATGCACAAAAAAATGTTCATAATTTGTGCATTTCAACTTATAATATAAGCATTATAACATAATTAAAAATAAAAATCAATAACAATAATGCACAAAATAGCGTAAAGCCTTAATTGGTTTTTAACCGCTTTACATTATTTGTGAATAAAATAAAAAATCACAGAAGAGGAAAATCTCTTCTGTGAAATGTTCATATTTTAATGATTATGTTCTTTTTGTTGCGTTACTTCTTTACGTTCTTCTTGTCAACAAAAGTACCTGTGCTTACATCGAAAGCCTTGCTTGACTTCTTGTTCATTATCACAACGATGATGATGACTGCGATAGCGATACCGGCGATTATGCCCACAATAAGTGCAATAGGACTTGAACTTGCGGAAGTTGTGGTCGATGCCGCAGACTCAGCAGGTGCCGCAGCCTGTGTTGTGGTCGTTACAGCCTCGGTAGGTGTTTCCTCTTCAGCCTGAGATACCTCGGCTGCTGCTGTTGTGGTGGTAGTTTCAGGTGCTTTGTCGTTGCAGTCTGTGATAGTAAGACCTGTACATTTGATAGTTATTTCAGAAGGAGCGATAACGTGCAGATAATCTACCTTGCTGAAATCCTTTGATGTGTATGCCTTGACGATGTCCTGATAATAGAAGATAGCGCTGTTCTGATCGTATGACGTAGGCGTTACCTCTGCCCATACACCGCCCTTATCGTCCGCAAGAGCGTTGTCAGGATCGGAATAACTCTGGAGTGCAAGACCAACAGGGGATTTTGTGACGTTCTCTGCGTCCTTGCTGTCCTTGTACTCAAAGGTTACAATAAACTGAGTTTTCTCTGTTATTCTGCTGATATCGAAATCTTCTTTCGGGATAGAAAGGCTCTGTCCCCATGAATATGTTTCCTTTGCTTTCTTGCAGTCGATCTTTACATCAGATGTCTTGTCGGAAGCAGATGCCTGAATAGCTCCCGAAACAGCAACTGCTGCGCAAAGAAAAAGTGAAGCAAATAATTTTTCGATTCTTTTTAGTCTTTTCGTGCTTTTCATTCTTTCACAACTCCTAATACGATTTGCTTTTCTTAATTTACTATTTATAACAATTATTTTATCAACAAGGAAAATTATATCATATACATATGATTTTTTCAATTAATATTCTGTAAAGCTATTTTCAACATTAATCATTATTAAGCCTATAAAGTTCAGAATTTCGGGGGTATGCAAAGATTTGAATTTGACTTGAATGGGATATTATGATATAATGATACAGATGATTTTTCGTATACTATATTAAAGGAGGATATGTTCAGTAAAATGAGGATAATGTCAGTGGATTATGGTGACGCAAGAACGGGCATAGCAGTTTCGGATAATTCTGAGTTCCTTGCAACGCCTGTGGGTACGATAAAGGAATACAATGCGCAGAAGCTTGCGGAAAAGATAAGGGATATTGCTGTCGAGCGCAGAGCGGATGAGATAATCGTCGGTCTGCCTGTGAATATGAATGGCACAGAGGGCGTAAGAGCGGAAAAATGCAGAGAGTTTGCCGTTATGATAGAGGAACTTGTGGATTGCCCGGTAAGAATGTGGGACGAACGTTCAACGACAGTTACAGCACATCAGATACTTAATGAGGTAAATGTAAGAGGAAAAAACAGAAAAGCAGTAGTCGATACAGTTGCGGCGACTGTTATCCTTGAAAGCTATCTCGATTACAGAAGAAAGCACAAGTCGGATAAGGATAAAGATAAATAAAAAACAAAGCACACAGCAGATCTGTGTGCTTTTTATATGTCCGTCTTATCAGTTTTCAATATCGGTGTAAACTACCCAGCTTATGCTGTCGGGCTGAACGTCAGAGAGATATTCTCCCGGAACTGTGCAGGTGAACTGCCATTTTGCAACGGTGGAATTTCTTT
Organism: uncultured Ruminococcus sp.; assembly: GCF_934476685.1. GTDB lineage: Bacteria > Bacillota > Clostridia > Oscillospirales > Ruminococcaceae > Hominimerdicola. Next base: position 23,341 of record NZ_CAKSNX010000012.1, on the reverse strand, counting down.
CAGCAGGAACATTCTTTTTAAGGTAAATACACAGCTTTCCGTTGTTCTGCACTGCGTCTATGAATTCATAGCTTATATCCTCCGAACCTGCCATATCCGCATAGAGGAATATAACGTGGGTGTTGAAACCGCCGTCGCTGTCATATTCGGAGAGCGTTTTCTTTATGCTGTCTAAACCAAGCTGCTGATCGTATTTATCATAGTAGCTTTCAAAATCACTGTATGAAGAAAAAGTTTTCTGATAGGGAAGTGTAATGTTTGCGTCTGACTTTATGCTGTATATATCAAACTCGGCAGGCGTGGAAACATATTCGCCGCTTTCCTTTACAGGTCGGCGGTAAATAAGGTAGTCACATATATAATAGTTCAGCGTATCATCGCTTTCGCTGCACCATATCTGAACAGGTGAGATCGTGCGTGATTTTTCGGAAACAACTCCGTCCGAACAGCTCTTTATTTCAAAAACAGCCTTATATTCTCCGCCCTCGCAGGCGGCAGTTATTTTCGTAACGCTGTCAGCACTGCATACTGTAAGCTCAGTTTTTTCGCTCTGACTTATGTGGTATGAAAAGCTGTCAAAACGCTGCTCATTATATGCTCTTGTGTCGCCGATAAAAAGTCCGCCGTTTGCATATGCATATTCCTGCGTTATCTCTTCTCCCGTCCAGATATCAAAAAGGTCTGAACCGCCGTCCTCAGCGTCCGCAACTATCTGTGCGGGTTCGGGAACGTCGTTCTGGGTGTTGCTGTCAGAAGAATATGAATCACATGATGTCAGCAGGATAAATGCTGCGCAGACTGCTGATACAGTATATTTCGCCGCTTTGATACACATTCACCCCCACTATTTTAACATACAGATTATTATAACATATTTATGAGGATTTGTTAATATGTAATTTATTCAAATATATAGTTCCCGATTTGTTTATTAATGCTAAAAACACCCCTGCTATGGGGAGAAATACCGCTTGACAGTCACTCTTAAATGAATTATAATATATATTAAACAGCAGTATTACAGCGGATAAGGAAGAATGATGCTGTACTGCGTCAATAAAACGAAACGGAGGAAAGCCTGTTTTGCAGGGAAAATATCCTGCATACAGACACTTTAATGAATAATATGGAAGATCAAACTCCAAGAAAAAGACCGAGGATAGACCTTTCGGGAGCGGCGGCTATAATCGTTGTGGGGATATTTGTTGTGTGCATAATATTCCTTTTTGCCACAAAGCTTTTTTCAGCCAACTCTGCAAAAGCTCCTGCGGGGCTTGATACGGCTACCATAAATACGGATATAACACAGCCGAAAGCTGACGATTCGCAGACTCCTGCGGTGACAACTGTTCCCGACAGCGGCACAGACAGCATTTCTGACAGCTCATCTAAGACGGATACAACGACTTCAGAAGCTGATGAAGCGCTTGGTACAATGTATATCACCGAATATGCTTATCTGCATACCGCTCCGTCAAATGATGCAGAGAACATAGTTTGTATGTCACCGGGAATAGAGGTAACTGTGCTTAACTATGAGGATAACGGCTATGTAAAGATAACTTTCCAGAACATAGACGGCCCTCTCACAGGATATATTTATAAGGATTACCTTTCCGAAACACAGACTGTTGTGCCTGCATGGCAGCAGTAATATATAACGGGAGCTGGTTTCTTTGCCTAAATACAGTACATATATAATAACAAAAAGCGGAGAACGGCTCGATTTTATCCTCGACTGTGCTCAGCGGAAAAAATATGCCCTTGCTATCAGCGAGGGTAAGCTTACTGTGAGAGCGCCAAAGAATTATTCCACCGCTCAGATAATGGATTTTCTTGATGAGAATATCCAGTGGATAAAAGCGAACCTTGCAAGATCGGCTGAAAAAAGCGGACTGCCGCAGACTTTCAGCGACGGCGAAAAGATACGGCTGCTGGGGGAAGAACTTGTTATAACCTATGTGCGCTCCGACAGATTTTTCCCTGCAAGGAAAGATGACGGCAGGCTGCTGGTGGCAGTATGTGAGAACAGCGATAATAACTATGTCAGAAAGCAGGTCATGGACTATATCATAGAGCTTGCCCAGAATGAGGTAAGGGAGAGCATGGACAGGCTTACTGCGGAAATGCAGCTTTACCCTAAAAAAGTTACTCTGAAAGATCTAAAAGCAAGCTGGGGGCGGTGCAGCTCTGACGGCAGGATATCTATAAATTATAAGGTCATAACCTTTCCGAAAGCCTATGTTGACTATGTTTGCATACACGAGCTTTCGCATCTTGTGCATATGGATCACAGCAGCCAGTTCTGGACGCTTGTGGGAAGGTACTGTCCCGATTGGAAAAATATTCGCCAGAATATGAAATAGGTACTTGACATGGAGTGTACTCCATAGTTTATAATGTGAACGTAAGATGATCTGAAAGGAGGGCGAAAAGCTATGACCATATCTGAGGCGGCAAATAAGTACGGTCTGTCACCGGACACTCTGAGGTACTATGAAAGGATAGGACTTATCCCTCCTGTACCGAGAACTGCCAGCGGACTGAGAAATTATGATGAAGAATCCTGTGGTTGGATAAACTTTATCAAGTGCATGAGGGGAGCAGGTCTTCAGATCGAGGCTCTTATTGAGTATGTTGAGCTTTATCAGCAGGGCGACAGCACTATTGAGGCGAGAAAAAATATTCTTACCGAGCAGAGAAAGATCCTGCTGGAGAAACGTGCTGAGATAGACAAGACCATAGAGCGTCTTAACTATAAGATAGAGCATTACGGTGCGATCGGCTGTAAGGTGGGCGTGAAAAAAGAGTCTGAAAAGTCAGACGAAGAAAATCAATAGGATCAATAGCAAAAGGCGGTCACAATGTTGCTGTGACCGCCTTTATTTTATATGTATATATGTATATATTAGTATTTTACCTGTTCTACTGTGTAACCGTCCTTTTCAAGAAGGTCGATTATTCCGCCCTCGCCCACATAGTGTGCTGCGCCGACAACGTAGAATACGTTCTTTCCGTCGCTGAGAAGTTCCTTTACGGCATTCTCCATTGTAACGTTTCTGTCTGTTATCATTGTCTTGTAGTATTCATCGGAAAGCTTCTGATCCTTTTCAGAAAGTTCCTCTGTGTCCTCTTCGTCAGTGTTGAGTTCAACTATCTTGTCCACATCACCCGTTCTCCATGCCTCGTGGAGTTCGTCAAGTGACTTTACCTGAGTATCCTTTGTTTCACCCTTGAGTAAACGGAAGGTAAGGTCATATATATCCTCTGAATAATTCATAAGCAGATCCATCTGGAAGTCAACGGATTCTACTTCATATATTTCCTTGTTATTATCATGTGCAAGTTCAAGGAAGTGTGCGTCTATGCCCAAATCAGCTTTGAGATCTGAGAAAAGGATAGGGAGCGAATCTGTAACGTTTGCCACTGCCCAAGGCTTGTATGTGTCATACATAGCCACGTTCATACCGTAAGTTTGAAGATAATCTGAAAGTGCATTGTATCCCTCTTCCGAGATGTGATCTTTGAGGGTATCACCGTTGTCAAAGGTCATTTCTTTAAGAAGAGCCGCCTGAAACGTAAGGTTGTTTGTTGTGGTGGTGTCGCACTCAACAGCAAGGATATCTGCGCTGTCGAAAGCGTCTGTTATCTTTGCAGGAAGAGGATAGTCGCTGTCGCTGAGGGCGTGCATTGAGCCGAGCATTGTTATCTGTGCGCCGTTGTCAGCGGTAACTATCCACATTGCAGGGGTTATGTCTGATGGTTCTGTGTTCTGATCTGCCGCAGAAGAGTCTGACGTGCTGTCAGAGCTTTCAGTCTGTGCCGCAGAACTTTCGGCTGCGCTTTCCTCAGCTGCGGAGGAAGAACTCTGCACCTCAGAAGTTACAGCAGTATCTGATGACGAGTCGGCGGAGTCTGTGCAGCCTGTCATCATAACAGCGCATACTGCTGCGGCGCATACGGCACTTAAAAATTTTGTGCTTGTTGTCTTTTTCATTTGTTTCTTTCCTTTCATATGTACATAACGGCAGTGCAAAACGCAAATAGCTGCGGTGTACTGCCTTAAAAGTATATCATATCCCATTGTCATTTTCAAGTGTTTGGTGACTTGTGCATTATTTTTTGTATAAATTACATAAATGCAACTTAATTAAAACATATATATAATTTCAACTTTTCCTCCTGCGCAAGCGGCTTGCTGCGTGGGTGAAAATATGTCAAATGCCACAAAAAACGGTGGGCGGAATTATAGATACTGTTAGTTTTAGCGTTGAAATATTGAAAATGTGAAATAAATATGTTATAATATTTTTTATTGAAAGTTTTTCCGAAAAAAGCATTTTTGGAGGTATTAGAATGAAAAAAATTATAGCGGGGATATTGGCTGTCGTGCTGACCTGTTCGGCTGCGGCCATCCCAATGGGAAACGGTGAGTCACCAGCAAAGGGGATCACAGCGTCTGCTGACGCATACTATAATGCAGTTACGCTGACGCAGGATATGACTATAAACGGAGATGCAGTCTTTGAATCGGATCTTAATCTTAACGGTCATACCCTTACAGTAACAGGCGATATGTTCATCACCGGCAGCACATTCAAGCTCAACGGCGGTACGCTCAACGTAAAGGGAAGTCTGTATTTTCAGAAGGTCCTTACTTCACAGCTTACAGATCTTTCTGTAACTACTGTTGTAACAATGACCAATGCCGCAGATCGGATCAACGTTGACGGAGATTTTATGTGGGACGTTGAAAAGACTACCGCATATAACAGCAGCTCAAAGTTTACCGCAGGCGTTATCACAGTAAAGGGCAACTTTACCGATGAGGCAAATTCCAGCGTTTCGTGTATCAGAGCGTCAGGAACACATAAAGTCGTTTTCGCAGGAAACGGCAGACAGGAGCTTAACCTTACGGGCTGGAGCTATCTGAATATAATCGACACACAGAATAATCAGGGACAGTATATCGCAGCAACAGGCAACTTCCATTTCAAGGGACTTGCCAGAGATATGACTATAAATTCAGAGGACGCTACCATAAAGGGCGTTTACTGCACAGGCAAGAATCTCACTATAAACGGTGATGTAAAGCAGGAAGGCTTTATCGAGCTTGCAGGCGGAAAGCTCACTATAAATGGTACGCTCAAAAGTTATAACGGCAAGATAAATCCTGCCGGCGGAACATTGGAGGTAAAGAACGATCTTTATCTCAGATATGATTACGTTTCAAACGGCATAACAAAGTACACAGATTCGTCAACATGGTTCTCCATGACAAATGCAAACGATAAAGTTATCGTAGGCGGAAACTATCTCCACAGAGGTTCAAGCTCCTTTGTAAGCAAGCTTACGTCGGGTACATTCAGCGTGGGCGGCAATTTTACGGATATATCTTCTACCTCAGGCGGAAGCTTTGTTTCATCATCGGCTTTCAAGCTGCTCCTCAACGGATCGGGTTCACAGAAGATAACCACAAATGCCTATACAACGATAAGTCAGCTTGAGATCCAGAACCCTTACAGCAGGGAGATAGGATTCAAGGGCGGAATGAAGGTAACAAAGCTTGCAAGCGACGCAGTATTTGCCCCTGAAAGCCTTACAATAAATCAGCTGGCTGTAAACGGACATGATGTGACATTCAACGGCGACGTAAAACAGGCTGTAAATATCGACCTTGCAGGAAAGAGCATGACAGTAAAGGGTGATCTTGTTGCGTCAAAGGGAACGATGACGCTTAACGGCGGTAAGCTTTCTGTCAGCGGTGATTACAGACTTCAGAACGAGAGCAGTACAACTGCATCTACCGCAAGCTCTGCCATAGCTATGAAAAATTCTGCTGATGTGCTTAATATCGGCGGAGATCTGCTGCTGAACACTTCAGCTTCAAGCACTATGACAGCAGGTACGCTTTATCTCGCAGGCAATATGACAGATATGAGTACAAATGGAGTTTTCAAGGCTTCATCATCACATAAAACCGTGCTTAACGGCAGCGGCGCTCAGAGCATAGATCTGCCAAAGGGTACGTTTGCAACTCTCCAGCTTACAAAGGCAAGATCAAATTATACTTTTACAAAAGATCCTTGCTGGGTAACTCTCATTACAGTTGAACCTGTTGTAAAATCTATCTCTCAGTGTACAGTATCGCTTTCGCAGACCTCATATACATATGACGGAGCGGCAAAGCAGCCGACTATTACAGTTAAGGACGGCAGCACTACCCTTACAGCAGGCAAGGATTATACTGTATCTTACAGTTCAAACGTTAATGCAGGTACAGCGACAGTGACCATAAACGGCACAGGAAACTATAACGGCAGCGTAAGCAAAACGTTCACCATTTCACAGAAGAATATTTCTCTCTGCACAGCAGAGCTTTCACAGACCTCATATACATATGACGGAACAGCAAAGCAGCCTACCGTTACAGTAAAGAACGGCAGCACAGTTCTTAAAGCAGGCACAGATTATACTGTATCTTACAGCTCAAATGTGAACGCAGGAACAGCTGTGGTAACTATAACAGGTAAGGGCAATTTCAGCGGCAGCGTTCAGAGAAACTTCACCGTTGCACCGCAGGATATGTCTAAATGCACAGTTGTGGTATCAACACCGAGCAACTATTTCAGAGGCACAAGAATAAAGCCGCTTGTTACGGTCAAGATAGGTAATACAGTGGTAGATCCTTCAAACTACACTCTCAGCTATACAGATAACCTTATGGTAGGAACTGCAAAGGTGACTGTAAAGGGAAGAAACAACTATACAGGCTCAACAGTACAGACTTATGAGATAGTACAGCGTTCTATCGGCAACTGCGATATAACTCTTTCTCCGTCAAGCGCAGACTTCACAGGCGAGAGAATAAAGCCGGAAGTATCGGTAGTATGCAACGGCGCAGTGCTTTATAACGGAAACTATACAGTTTCATATTCAAACAACCTTTCCGCAGGTACGGCTACCGTTACCCTTACAGGAAAGAAGAATCTCAAAGGCACAGTGACAAAAACATTCAAGATAAATCAGCGTTCTGTAAATAACTGCCACATCGTTCTGACGGCTGATCCGTCTAATGCAAATAAGCCGACAGTTGCAGTAATGGCAGGCGACAACGCAGTTTATAAGGGAAACTATACAGTAAAGTATACCGTAGTTTCAAATAACCTTGTGAACGTTACAGTTACAGGCACAGGAAATCTTAAGGACAGCTGTACAGTAGCTTACTATCATTAAAGCTTTGCAATGTATGAAAAATAAAGGAAATAGACTGCTGCAAAACGCTGCGGCAGCCTGTTTTTTTATGTTCTGAGGATAACCATAAAAAAACACTTGCAGTATAGGGCAAATCATGTTATAATATAAAAATATATATCAAATAAAAATTTTCGGAGGTAAAAATATGGAGAATAAAAGCGGATTTTCCAGCAGGCTCGGTTTTGTGCTTGCCGCCGCAGGCTCAGCAGTAGGATTGGGCAACCTGTGGAGGTTCCCTTATCTTGCGGCAAAATACGGCGGAGGTATTTTCCTGCTTGTGTATCTTATACTGGCGGTAACGTTCGGCTTTACTCTTATGCTGACAGAAATAACTATTGGCAGAAAAACAGGAAAAAGCTGCGTTGACGCTTTCGGTATGCTCAACAAGAAGTTTTCGTTTATAGGCTATCTCGCTGCGCTTGTGCCTATAATCATTTTCCCTTACTACTGTGTTATCGGCGGCTGGGTAACAAAATTCCTTACCCTTTTCGCAACAGGCGGAGGAAAAAGCGCCGCTGCCGATGAATACTTCGGCGGCTTTATCGGACAGACAGGTCAGCCGCTGGTCTTTCTGGGAATATTTATGGCTGTAACTACCGTCATCATTCTTGCGGGAGTTCAGAACGGGATCGAAAAGGTCAGCAAGGTGCTTATGCCTATGCTGGCGGTAATGACCGTGGGCATAGCAGTTTATGCGCTGACTATCCCAGGAGCAATGGACGGATTTGTTTATTACCTTAAACCGAATTTCAGTATGTTTTCTATAAAAACTGTTGTAGCGGCTATGGGACAGCTTTTCTATTCCATGTCACTTGCAATGGGTATCATGATAACATACGGCTCATATATGAGCAAGGAAAACGACCTTGAAGGCTCTGTAAGACAGATAGAGATATTCGATACCTGTATCGCATTTATGGCAGGCATTATGATTATCCCGCCGATATTTGCTTTCTCAAACGGCGATACATCAATGCTCCAGCAGGGTCCGACGCTTATGTTCGTTATCCTTCCTAAGGTCTTTGCGTCAATGCCGGGCGGACAGATAGTAGGCGCAGTGTTCTTTGTACTTGTGTTCCTTGCAGCTCTGACATCTTCCGTTTCGCTTATGGAAACTGTACTTTCTGTAATTCAGGATAAGTTCCATATAAAGCGTACCATAGGCTGCATACTCATTCTTATAATATCGTTCCTTATCGCAATACCGTCTGCACTCGGTTATGGCGAACTCAGCAGCGTTCAGATACTGGGCAGAAGCTTCCTTGATTTCTTTGACTTTATAAGCAACAATATCCTTATGCCGATAGTGGGACTTTTCACCTGCATATTTGTTGGATATATCGTAAAGCCTGCCTGCATCGAGGAGGAGATAAATATCTCAGGAAAGTTCAAGAGCAAAAAGCTCTACACCGTTATGATGAAGTATGTTGCACCTGTATTTATGGTCATCATTCTTGTTTCTTCACTTGTGGGATACGTTTAATATTTCGGAAAATAACAAATAATAAAACATCGGAAGGTTCAGTTCTGACCTTCCGATGTTTTTGTCTGTCTGAGTTTATTTTCTTTTATTATCCTGTGCGCTTCCAAAAGCATGACCGCAGCAAGAATAATGAATGCTCCGAGAGTGCCGCCGCACAGGTCTATTATCACGTCTGAGAATTTTCCTGTCCTGTCGCTGATAAAAGTCTGATGAAACTCGTCTGTGCAGGCGTAGAGAAAAACAAAGCTTATCGAAAAAAGAAAACGCAGTGACTTGTATCTGACGGGGAAAAATGCCGCAAAGGCAAGCGCCCCAAGCAGAGTGTATATTGAAAAATGTGCAGCTTTCCGCACAAGCACAGTAAGCATATCCTGTATCGCCATTGCTCTGGCAGGTTCAAGCAGGTCTATGTCTGGGAAAAATATCCTGCATATAAGGTCTACTATCCTGCTGCTCTGATAGGTCGAATCCTCACCGTTGTTTGATGAAAACCAGAATATCACAGCGCATACCGCCGCAAGCAGGGTATATCGTATGATTATCTTTCCTGCGCTTAATTTTTTCATTTTGTGTTCTCCTTAATGTAGTCTAGTATCTCTTTCTTTTCGTTTGATATTATCTCTTCTGTCACACCGCTGAGGGCGAGGTCAAGCGCTTCGCCGACAGCCTTTCCGCTGTATCCCTCTTCTATAAGATCTTTGCCGCTTATGGCAAGGTCTTTTATCTTTAAACAGCAGTTTTCCGCCATTATCTCATCGGCAACTTCTTTAAGCCTGTCAAGCTCGGCAAGCTTTTCTTTACGCATATAATCTGACTGAGCAAGGGTGTCCGCACGTCTGACCTTGAGCCAGTCGCAGAAAAAATCATAGCTGTATTTTGAAAGCATTCTGCGGACAGGTCTGCGTTCGGCTGGTATGCGGTTATCATGTTCCCATATAAGATCAAAAACACGCTTTTTTGTGGCTGTGGAGCTTTTCAGCCTTGTGAGTATATCTCTTGCAGCATATGCGCTGGCAAACTGGTGCTTTTTGAAATGATCTGTGCCGTTCTCGTCTGTACGCTTCATCTGAGGCTTTGCGATATCGTGCAGCAGCATAACAAGCCTTAGCTCTTCATCTGGCTCGATGTTTGAAACGCTGTGGCAAATGTGACCATAAACGTCATATATGTGGTGAGGGCAATGCTGCTCGCAGCCGAAATCGGGTATAAATTCAGGAATGATAACTGCAATAAGATCCTTGTATTCAAGAAGTATCTCTGTTGCATTTACTCCGCAGATAAGCTTTTTAAGTTCGACAAAAATGCGTTCTGCCGATATCTTTTCAAGCAGAAAAGCTTTTTTGCGCATTGCCTCAGCCGTCTTAGAGTCAATGTCAAAACCAAGAACAGAGGCAAATCTCAACCCTCTGATTATGCGCAGAGCGTCCTCTTCAAATCTTTTTTCAGCGTCCCCGACGCATCTTATTATCTTGTTTTCAAGATCTTCTCTGCCGCCGAAAAGGTCGGTCAGTCCCTCACTCTGATTATAGCACATTGCATTGACCGTAAAATCTCTGCGCTTCAGATCTTCCGAAAGTTCTCTTTCAAACTTAACGCTGACAGGTCGGCGGTGGTCGGAATATTCTCCGTCGCTGCGGAAAGTCGTTATCTCGACAGGCTCGCCCTCAGACATTACAGTGAGCGTTCCGTGCTTTAGACCTGTTTCTATGGTGTGATGATCTGAAAAGATCTCCTGCATTTTTTGCGGCAGACAGTCTGTGCAAACGTCAAAATCGTGGGGCGTTTTGCCGAGCAGGCTGTCTCTTACGCAGCCGCCGACTATGTAAGCCTTGTAACCATTCTCTTCAAGACGGCTTATGACCGCTGCGGCGTAGGAGGGGATATCTATTGTGATATTTTTTTTGCTTTTTTCGTTCATTTGTTATGTCAGTTCCTTCTTTTCAGCTGCAAATTTTCTGTATCGTTAATAAATATGCTGCGGACGGATAAAATAAGCGTATGAAAAAATTATCGAATGTTTTATCCATTAATAACTGTTGTAAATATGCAGTATGGCTGCTCATATTATCGGGTGTTTTCTGCGGACTTATTCAAGGACTGTGGAATATGCCCTTTGCCGCCCTTTTTGCATACTCGCCTTTGGTGTGTATGCTTGCCGTCAGCAGCGGAAAGCGTGAATTTGTCAAAAGAGCCTTTACATTTTTTCTGCCGTACTATGCAGTACAACTCTGCTTTCTCGTTACGGTTTACAATATTTCACCACTTAACACTGTGCTGAGCATTATCCTGCTTGTTTTAGCTGTGATATGCCTTATGCTGTGGGAAACCGCCCTTATGATTTTCCCACTTTGCTTCTTTTGGTGGGTGAAAAGCGGCAAGGTATGGGATATCATTATCATTTCTCTGCTCATATCGGGCGGCGAGTGGCTGCAGGAGCATATTTTTGTCCTTGCTTTCCCTTGGTCGGGGGTATGGCTCTCCGTTACGGATTCTCCGCTGCTTATGCAGAGCGCAAACCTCTTTGGAGCGAGATTTACAAGCTTTCTTATCCTTGCATTGAACGGCTCTCTGCTGTGGACTTTGTTTAAAGATGACCGCATAAGATCTGCCGCCGTACTTTCCTGCATAGCCATATTTATTTTCGGCTACGGATATTACTCCATAGGATATTCAAAAAAGCTTTCGGCAGATGGCAAAGAGATCAATGCCGTATGCGCACAGGACAACTGCGAGGGGGCATATAAGACCTCGCTTTCACCGAAAGACGCTGCCGCCGCATACGAAAAGATACTTGAAAAAGCGGAAATATCTGAGGCAGGCATAATACTCCTGCCCGAAACCGCCGTTCCTGATGATTACAGCGGTACGGCAGACACTTTTGAATATCTGCTGAAACTTTCCGAAAACAAAGACCTCACCATTGTTACAGGGGCATTTCTTATGTCGGAAAATAATGAATATAATGCCGCCGTTGCACTAAGAGGAGGAAAAGCTCTCTCCGCCTACTGCAAACAGGTGCTTGTGCCTTTCGGTGAAAGAGATCCCTTTGCTTTCCTCACAGATGAACCTACCCTCTGCCCATGCAGGGACGAAAGGCTGACTTCACCTTTGAACGCTGACGGAATGAAAATAGGCTGTGCGATATGCATAGAATCAATATTCCCAGCTATTTTAAAAGAGCAGACCGACAGCGGAGCAGAGATACTCTGCGTATCTACAAATGACAGCTGGTTCGGACGTTCTTTCGCAAGGGAACAGCATTACCGCCACAGCATAATGAGAGCCGTGGAAAACCGCAGGTGGCTGCTGAGAGCAGGAAACTGCGGTATCTCAGCCATTATCTCCCCATGGGGAGAACAGACCAACGTCCTCAGAGAAAATACCAAAGGTACAGTTTCGGGCAAAGCAATGCTCATAGAAAAGACTTCACTCTATTCAAAAACAGGTGATATTTTCGTTACCATGCCCGCCGCTGTGATATTAGCTGCCATAATAAGAAGATTCGGTGTCAGAACTCCAGCATAAAAAGTCTTGCAGTGTACTGCTTTTTCAGCTTTACTGTAACTGCTCCTGCCTCTTTGCTGTAACTGAAACTGTCCTCGCTGAATGACGGGTAAATGCAGGATATCTTTGCGTCCTTTCCCTTTAAAAATTCAACAGGCAGCACGCAGGTATCCTTTGAGCTTTCTCTTCTCCATACCGCAAGATAAGCCTTGTTTTGGCATTTCAGACCGAGGGATACCCATTCGTCCGAGAATTTTGAAAGTCCAAGACTCCAGAACGGCAGAGCAGTTTTTATATCATTCCTTATCTTCTTGTAAACTGAGATAGCCTCTTTTACAAGCGCCTTGCGTTCGGGTTCGATATAGCCGAGATGTCCGCTCTGATGTATTCTCAACAGCATTGCATTGACCATGTTGAAAACTACTTCTTCCTTGTCGCCCGATGTCATAGGATAAGACCATATAGCCGACTGTTCAGGGCAGAGGGCAGACGGGGAGTTTGCCGCAATGGTGCAGTATTTTCTGTAATCGTCCTGATCCGAGGTGGACTGGATAGAATATCTTGAAAGCATCGCATAGTCCATTCTTAGTCCGCCGCTGGAGCAGTTTTCTATGATAAGTTCGGGGTGCCTTGCAAAAACTCCGTCGAGCCATGCGATATATGCTCTCTCGTGACCGAGCAGGCCGTCGCCGAAGCTGTCGGCATTATGCTCTGTGCCGATACCGGGTTCAATATTGTAATCCATTTTTATATAACCCACGCCGTAGTCATTCACAAGCCTGTCTATGACCTTGTCGCAATGCTCCCTTACGGCAGGGTTTCTGAAATCAAGCTGATATCTGCTTCTGTCGAAAACTCTCTTGCCGTGGCGGGTAAAGAACCAGTCGTCAGGCAGCTTGTCTGCAATAGGGCATTTTATACCCATTACTTCGATCTCAAGCCATACTCCTGGGATAAGACCTTTTTTGCGTATGTAGTCTGTGACCTCACGCAGACCGTTCGGAAAACGCTTGCGGCTTTCCTCCCATTCGCCTACCCAGTCCCACCAGAAACCGTCAGCATACCAGCCTGCGTCTATGCAGAAATACTCACAGCCAGCCTCTGCGGCAGCGTCGATAAGCGGAAATTCCTTTTCAGCAGTAGGATCGCCCCAAAGGCAGTTCATATAATCGTTGAATATTACCGCAAGTCTTTTGTTGTCATGATTTTTTCTGCGGATAAGTCGTCTGTACTTTGTAAGTTCTCCTGCGGCTTCGTCAAATCCGCCCTTTACAGCGCATACTGCACATGGAACAGATGTAAAGCTTTCGCTCGGTTTAAGCTCCTTGCTCCAATGTGATTCTATCTCTGACGGACCAGACAGCTGGAGATAGAGATGTCCCTCCTGATCGGAGATCTCCCAATGCCATGAACCGTTGTTTTCGATCTGCCACATAAGTGCAGAGCGTGTTTCGGTATTTTCAAGATAACCCATAGGGATATATTCCTTTGCCGACCAGTTTCCTACGTTTGTTACGCCGAGGACCTTTGAGGAATGCTGATAATCGAGAGGCTGAGCAAGTCCAAGTCCAACCTGTTCAAGGCTGTAAAACTGCCATTGCAGTTCTCTCTGCCATGAGTTGTGGCAGATACCTATTTTAAGCTTTTCGTCCTGCGAGAGAAGTCCTTCTTTTTCTATTCCTGTCAGAGCGAAAGAGGATACATATTCCACAGTATAGCTTTCGCTGCCGTTATTTATTACCTCTGTCCAGCAGCGCACAGCGGAAGTTCCCGTATAGAACTGTAAATGTGAAACAGTTTCAAGTCCTGTCGGTTCGTCTATGCAGTATATCTCTATCTTTCGTCCGAGAGAGTTGTTCAGATCCTTTATGTCCTTGAACTTCATTCTGTAACCCGGAGCAGTAACGATATACTTGTTGCCGTGTCTTTCGCCTGCCCTGTCTATGCCGCTGACCTGTAATTCAACAAGCTTGAAACCTGTTGTGCCTGTTCTTGAATAAAGTGTTTTTTCATCAAAAGGCAGGGAAGAGAAGTGCAGAAGCCTTGGCTCATTGTTATCGTTTATTTCCAGTACAAGATATATCCCGTTTTCATATATATTTATTCTTTTCATTTGTCAGTTTCCTTTCTGCATAGCCGAGAGTGCGTCAAGTATTCTGTGGGCAGCCTCTTCCTTAGACATAAGCGGAAGTTCCTCTGCGCCGCCCTCTGTGATAAGCGTTATGACATTTGTATCAGTGCCAAAGCCTGCGCCAGCCGTTCTGAGAGAATTTGCACATATCATATCGCAGTTTTTGTTCGACAGCTTTTTCTCCGAATTTTTGATAACGTCATCAGTTTCCATAGAAAATCCGCAGATAAGCTGTCCCTCTTTCTTGTTTGCTCCGAGAGTGCCTAAAATGTCCTTTGTGCGTTTCAAAGGGATAGACATATCGCCTTCGGATTTTTTTATCTTGTGGTCTGCCGTCTGTGCAGGGGTGTAATCCGCTACGGCGGCAGCCTTTATTATCATATCCTGCTCACCGCTGAGAGAAGTTACCGCATTGAACATATCCTCTGCGGTAGTTACAGGAACATATCTTACAAAAGGCGGAAGAGTACATTCACAGTGACCTGCAACTAAAGTTACCTCAGCGCCTCTTAGCATTGCGGCCTTTGCAACAGCGCAGCCCATTTTTCCGCTTGAATGGTTAGTGATAAATCGTACAGGGTCGATAGGCTCGCAGGTAGCTCCTGCCGTAACAAGCACCTTTTTGCCCGAAAGATCCTTTTCGTATGCTATCTCCTTTAAGATATATTCAAAAAGCATCTCAGGCTCAGGCATTCTTCCGTCGCCGCTGTCGCCGTTGGCAAGCATACCCTTGTCGGGTTCGATCATCTCATAGCCGAATCTTTTCAGTTTTTCGATGTTGTCCTGAACGATAGGGTTGTGATACATATTGTGGTTCATTGCAGGGGAGATAAGCTTTTTGCATGGGCAAGCCATGATCGTTGTGGTGAGCATATCGTCCGCTATGCCGTTTGCTATTTTGCCGATCACGTTTGCAGATGCAGGGGCGATAAGAACAACGTCAGCCCTTTTGGCAAGCGCAACGTGTTCAACGCTGTACTGAAAATTTCTGTCGAAAGTATCTATAAGGCACTTTGTAGAAGTGAGAGTTTCAAAGGTAATAGGGTTAATGAACTGTGTGGCATTTTCAGTCATAAGCACCTGCACATCACAGCCGAGCTTTTTCAGCATACGGGCGAGGTTAGGCATTTTATAAGCTGCTATACTGCCTGTAACAGCCAGAACAACGGTTTTTCCGCTGAGAAGATTCTGCATATTTATCTGTCCTTTCATATTGAAGTCTGAATATACTATTAAATTTATTATACCACATTTTTTAGTATAATGCAACGCAGAAAAGGTCGCAGAGAATAAAAAAGCTGCCGCAGAAATTTACCTGCGGCAGCCAAAATAATGTGTTTATCCGTATATCTCGTCCCTGAGCAGCTGGCGGTAGCGGTCAAAGTCCACATCAAGAGTAGACTGTTCGTTGTGCGTGCCGTAGGTGTATGAATCATCATCCGGTATTCTCAGTGATTTCATTTCATATCCGAGAGAGAATATTCCCTTGTATGTCATTTTCAGCATCTCTGCCTTTGACATATTAGTAGTAAGATCGGAGCAGGCAGATCTCATAAACTTGTCGATAGTAAGCGGGTCTGAGGTCTTTACCTTGTCGATTATCTTTGTTATTACCTCACGCTGTCTTTCAGTTCTTTCAAAGTCTGAATTGCCCACATAGCGGAGTCTTGAATATGCAAGAGCCTGATTTCCGTTCATAAGTATCTTTCCGCCGCCTGAAAGGTAGTCTGTACCCTTTTCGTTGCCGAGTATCTTGTTCTGCTCGCCAATAGGCGCTCTCATTCCCTCAGCCTCTTCGTCGGTTACCTCTATCTCTATTCCGCCTATGGCGTCAACTATGTCAACGAATGAATAGAAATCAACATATACATAATTGTCCACCTGTATATCAAAGTTATACTCGATGGTGTCCATAAGCAGTTCAGCACCGCCGTAAACATATGCAGCGTTCATTTTGTCCCAGAAATCAACGCTTTCGCCGCTTGAATTCTTTCCGACTATCTCCACATACATATCTCTCATAAATGAAGTCATAGTTATCTCTTTTGTGGTTCTGTTCACCGACAGCATTATCATTGAATCCGTTCTGCCGTTGACATTTTCTTCTCTTGTATCAGAGCCGATAAGCAGGATATTTGTAACATTGCTGTCGTTCATAGAAGCGTTTGTGACAGTTCTTTCTCCGCTCTCTTTTATGTTCACCATTCCTATGTATCTGAGCAGAAGAAGGTTCAGCAGCAGGAAAAGCACTATTATAAGCACAAAAAGCACCTTGAAAAATGTTCTTATTGGGTGCGGATTGCGTGATTTTTTTTCGGAGTTTTTCACCTTTTTCGGTTTCTCCTTTGCTTTTGTATTTTTTGATCTGTTTGTGTTTTTAGAACTGCCCGACTTGTCCGAGCTGTTCTTTTTCGGTGTGTTCGAGCCGAATTTCAGGTTTTCGGGACGGTATTTTTCAGATGTTCCCGATGTTCTGCTGCGGCTCTGACCGCTCTGCCCCGAACGTCTTGTCTGCCCTGAGGACGAAGCCTGACGCTGAGGGTGAACATATTCTCTTTTTCCCAAATACTGACTTTCTGTATTTTCATTCATACTGTGGAACTGAAGATCAATATCATTGTCAGTCCCTCCCATAAGCCTGTTGTATTCCTCCAGCTGCCGCTGGTATTCCTGCTCATACTGATCTGCATATCCTCCAGAGTCGGATTGCATCGGGCGGTGAAGTACACCGTTCTCATCATAGTAAGGCTGCCCAGGGTATTCCTGCCTTGGGTTTGCGCCGTAATTTTTTTTATTCATTGTGACAGCCGTACAGTATTATTGCGTACAGCTTTGCCTCCATTTCGTACTTTAGTTGTATGATACCATACATCTTTTGATCAACTTCACCAACATTATATAACAGTTTTCGTGCCTTGTCAAATATAAGTCTGCCTTTTCGTTTATTTGTCACAAATATTTCAGCCTTTTAACAAATTGGCATCAAACGGATTTAGAACAAATCTTTAACAGAGTTGAAATAATGGTAAAAATGATGGGGAATCTATTGAAATTTGAGAACGGCCGTGTTATAATGTTTATTAATAATATGAAATTAAATGGCTTATTTGTGCATTTTGCTATAAAACGGCAGCCGCTGCGCAGGATATAAGTATCTTGTGATCTGGCTCTTGGGGAGGAATACATTTGGAAAAGCAAAGACCATTGATCGGTTTATTGATAAATGAAGCTGACAGAAATTATCTTAGCCGTGCCCTTTACTATATTCAGAAAGAGTTTTTTGCTGTTGATATGGACGTAGCTGTTTTCTCCACTCAGCTGACCAGAGGCGACGGTGATTATCTCGATCTTGAAAACGAGATATTCGAGCTGATAAATCCTGAATATCTTGACGGTGCTATCGTATTTTTGCAGTCGCTCAACAGCGAAAATATAAAAAGAAAAATAGTGGATAAGCTCAAGGGTTTCGATAAGCCTGTTGTTATCGCAGAGGTGGAAGAGGAAGGCTTTGACAGCGTTGTTTTTGACGACAGCGAGTGTACAAAGGTGATAACGGAGCATCTTGTAAAATGTCATGATGTAAAGAATATCATTTATGTGAGCGGTCCGAAAATGTCAGATTTCCATAACAGGATACTTGACGGCTTCAGAAGATCTTTTGCCGAGTATGACATAGTAATAGATGAAAATAATACATATCACAGAAAAGACTGGGAAGATGATTACGGCTCTGTTGCAGATGATATTATAAAAAAAGGTCTGCCCGATGCTGTTGTATGCTGCAGCGACTTTACTGCCAGCGCAGTTGTGGGCGAACTCTCCAAGAGGGGAGTGAGAGTGCCTGAAGATGTTATCGTTTCCGGTTATAGCAAGAACGAACCATATGTGGCTAATTACATTAATATCACGACTACCGAGAGAAGTCCTGAAAAAATGGCAAAAATAGTCGCACATAAGATAATAGCGGCTGTAAAAGGTGAAGAATATGAACCTGTCGGAGATATACCATCATGTAAACTGTGTACAGGTATGACTTGCGGCTGTGGTGAGATAAACTATCCTGCCCTTGCAAGATCAGCCATTGATAGTATGATACAGAACAGATGTGACGGCTTTGACTCATACTATAACTTTATGTCGGAAGAGCTTATTGCCGCTCAGGATTTTGAGGACTATCTATGGAAACTTGACTGGTATACATTCTATATCCCTCATCTCGAAAGATTTTGGATGTGTCTTAACGACCATATAATGCACAGCGAGGACAGTCCTGTACATTATACTGATAAAATGGATATGCCTTTTTGCAGAGCGAACGGAGTTGGCAATGTTGATTTCAACAGGAGCTTTGATAAAAAGCTTATGCTGCCCGAACTTTTTGAAAAGCGTGAAAAGCCATGTGCATTCGTTTTCATACCGCTGCATTTTTCTCACGTTAATTTCGGCTATACCGTGCTTTCTTTCGGCGACAGCGGAGCTATGTATGATATAACCCTTGCTAAGTGGCTCAGATATGTTACATGCGCTCTGGAAAAGCACCGCAGATATATGATCTACAATGACGCAGTTGTGGACGCTCAGATAAGAGATTCGCTGACAGGTCTGCTCAATATGAGAGGCTTTAAGCAGATAATGTCAAAACGCTGCGGAAAGTTCGACCGTGATGATAAGCTGCTGCGTATCATTTCCGTTGACGTGGAAAACCTTGGCGGAATAAACAACGCATACGGTTACAGCGAGGGCGACAGACTTCTTCAGAAACTTGCGGTCATTCTCAATAACTGCGCAGGTGATGAGGATATCTGCGTAAGAGTAAGCGGAGATGAGTTCATTATTGCAGGCATTATAGACGCTGCTGTGCCTGTGGACGAAGTTCCGCATAACCTTGAAAGAAATCTTAATGCGTATAATTCGGGAAATGACAGTGAGTATGGCATACATATATTCACATCAAGAGTTACTGCGCCTATAAATAATCCTGAGATACTCGACACCCTGCCTTATGAGGCGAACTATCAGCGTACCCTGACAAAGGATAATCATAATAAGTCGAGAAAGGTAGCCGCTGATGTCAAGGAAGAAGAGTTTGATCCTGAGGAAAGAAAGAATGTTTCAAAGCTGCTTAATGATAATCTACTCAAATATTGTTTCCAGCCTATCGTAGACGCAAGAACAGGTGAGATAGTGGCTTATGAGGCTCTTATGCGTTCCGCAGGGGAGATAAAGCTTTCGCCTGTGGCTATACTCAATCACGCAAGCGCTTTGGGCAGACTTATGGACGTGGAAAGGCTCACAATGAGCAATCTCCTTTCCTTCCTTAATGAAAATTCAGAGCATTTTGAGGATAAAAAGCTGTTCATCAACAGTATTCCGTCATGCACTCTGCCTGACAAGGATTTTGATGTCCTTTATTCAAAATACAGAGCCATTATGGATAAGGTAGTGGTAGAGTTCACAGAGCAGACTGAGGCTAACCATAATCAGCTTGAAAAGATACTTGAACGCAGCAAGAAAATGGGCTTTAAGATAGCCATAGACGATTATGGCACAGGCTATTCAAACATAAGCAATCTGCTGACCTTTATGCCTAACTGCGTCAAGATAGACAGAAGTCTTATAAATAATATCCATGAGGATAAGCGTAAACAGCATTTCACAAAGAATATCATAGAGTATGCGCATGACAATAACTTCTCTGTTCTTGCCGAGGGCGTTGAACGTTCTGAGGAACTGAAAACCGTTATTGATATGGGCATAGACCTTATTCAGGGCTACTTCACAGCCAAGCCGTCGGAGAAGCTTATAAAGAATATAGGCAGTGATGTTCTTACCGAGATAAAGGACTACAACAAGCTTGTTGAGAACCGTGTTGCAAGAAAGACCTATTTCACAGGAAACGAAACGCAGGCTTCACTTATGTCATTGGGATTTGACAATTACACCGATATATTTGTTGGCAGCAGCGAGTTCACCCTTGTTGGCAGCAGCGACTATATCTCCGATATCCTTATCCGTATCAAGGACGGAATAAACTGTAAGCTTAACCTTGTTGATGTTTCCATGAAGAACGAACACGGCGAATCTTGTATCCATATAGGAAACAACACAAAGCTGACTTTGAATATCAGCGGAAATGTTTCCATATCGGGCGCAATAACAGTTCCCGAAACTTCGTCTATCGACATTGTGGGTGACGGAACATTTACTATGTCATCATCACTTAACAATCAGAGCTACGGCATAGGCTGCGGAGTTGATGATTCATACGGAAATATCGGCATACATCTGAAAAACAGAATGTTTATCCATATCGACAGCGACCACTGCACAGCTATCGGCGGAGGATACAATAATTCAGGTTCAAAGATAATCATTGACACTCTGGATCTGGAGATAGAGCAGAGCGGTGTTGAGGTAATTGCGCTAGGCAGCTTTTATTCAAGTCCTATTGTAAGAATAAACAATACAAAGCTAAACATAAAGCAGCAATGTTCACAGGGCATTGGCATAGGAAGTATGAACAAGAGCCTTGACGTTGTTATGGAGGACAGCGAGCTGCACATTGACAACTCAGGCAATAAGCTTGGCGGAATTTGTGCGTACACCTCAAAATGCAGCAGCGTAAATATCGACCGCACAGTAGTTGATATAATGCTGAGAGGAAAAGACCTCCATGGAATAGGAACAGATGACGGAGAATTTGCTATAACGATGCACGAATGTGATATGAATATCGCCTGTAACGGTGCGGACGTAGTTGCAATGGGCAGTGATTCTGAAAACAGCACTATTGAGCTGTACAACTGCAACGGTGCTATCTCAGTCAAGTCTGATAACGGAAAGGATATTCTGGTCACAAAACCCGAAAATCTTATCCTTGATGAATGTGATATCACAATGGAAAATAACCCATAATAAAAAACAGGCTTTGATGCTTTTGCACCGAAGCCTGTTTTATTTGTAAATGTTTAATCGAGCGTTCTGATAATGTCGATAGTTCTTGTAAGTCCCTTTTTCATATCGTATGCAGCTGACCAGCCAAGTGAACCCAGCTTTGAGCTGTTAAGAGTAGCTTTTGTTGCCTTTGAATATCCTGCTTTTTCGGTTTCGTCAGGAAGATCGAAAACGACCTTTGTGCCTGCATAATCCGCCACGATAACCGCAAGATCTCTCAGCGAGATGTCTGAACCGTCATCTGCAATGTTGTAAGCCTCACCGCACTTTCCGCTGAAAAGACAGGTGAGTATTCCTGTTACAGCATCCGCAACATAGCTGTATGAATAGAACTGAGTACCCTCAGATTTAAGCACGATATCTTCTTCTGCACAGCCTTTCTTAATGAACTGTGAGATAGCCTTTGTGTCTGACATAAGCATTGTCGGACCATATGTCCTCGAAAGTCTTGGGATAACGATGTCAAGTCCTTTCTGACGTATATAAGCTTGACAAAGCGCCTCGCCTGCACGTTTGCCCTCCGGATAACCTGCTCTAAGAGTATTGCAGTCGATATAACCGCAGTAGTCCTCGCTGAACTTATCCGTATCACCTCTGTTTTCGCCGTACACTTCAACAGATGATGCGAAAACAAAACGCTCTGTGCCATGCTGTGCGGCAAATTCAAGAAGATTGTATGTGCCGAGAATATTTGTAGTTATAGTTCCGATAGGATCGCTTGCGTATGCAACAGGGTGAGTGTTGCTGGCAGCGTGGAAAATAAAATCGACTTTATCAGCAGCTATATCGATAGGCTTGTTTATGTCAGCTGATATGAATTTGAAAAGTCCGCTGTTTTCATATTCACCGAAACGCTTGTGAGCCTTTTCAGCATTTCTGCCCACTGCATAAATTGTGCAGTTAAGCTCAGGCTTGCTCATGATAACGTCGATAAGAAAGCTGCCGATCATTCCCGATGCGCCTGTGATAAGGAAAGATTTATTTTTAAGCTTTTCCCATTCAAAAGGCAGAGCAGCCGCAGCAGCTACATCTGATCTGTAAAGCTCGTTTTCAAGAAGATGCATTTTTCGTCACACTCCTTACTTGAGCCAGTTGTCCGTATCGGACTTGAGGTAAGCCTTGAACATTTCAAGATCGTCCTTTGTGGTGAGCTTGATGTTCTTGTCAGAACCTGCGGCAAAATACAGTCTTTCGCCAAGCTCTACCATCATTGTGTTTGTGTATGAAGAACCGTAAATACCGATCTCCTTTTCAAAAGCCTCGTGGTAAGCGCTGTCAAGCTTGCCGAACTTGTAAGCCTGCGGAGTGGAAACACGTCTGAGTGTTTCTCTCGGTATATATTTTACTGTTGAGATATCATCGTCAACTACAAAGATCTGCTCGTTGTATGGCATTGAAGTTACTGCGTTTCCGTACTTCTGACACTTTACGATAACGTCGGAAAGAACAGTTTCATCGACCAGCGGTCTGATACCATCGTGAATGATGATCGTATCGTCAGGGGAGCATTTGTCCTCAAGGTTGTAAACACCGTTTCTGATAGATTCCTGACCTGTTTCGCCGCCTGAGATGACCCATTTGAGTTTTGTTATATTGAACTGCTTTGCATATGCCCAGAGTATATCGTGCCAGCCGTCTATGCAGACAACTTCGATAGCGTCTATCTGAGGGTGTTTCTGAAAGCCTTCGAGAGTGTAGATAAGCACAGGCTTGTCATAAACGTTGATAAACTGCTTAGGGATATCCTGCCCCATTCTGTGACCTGAACCGCCTGCTATGATTACTGCAACATTCATTTTTTTATTCTCCTTTGGAAATTTTAAATATCAATATAGTTATACCTTTTCAAATATTATAACCGAAACATATAAAAACATTATAGCACACTTTACTTTGTTCGTCAACATTTTTGCATAAAACAGGGGGTATTGCAATAAATGTGAAAATTGCAATATAAAATGTCACCAAAGTTCAGAAGGGAGATTTAGTAAAAGTGACGCTTCAAAAGGTGA
>NZ_CAKSNX010000011.1 GCF_934476685.1 uncultured Ruminococcus sp. | reverse complement strand
AGGTGTTTTGTCCCAAATATTCTATTTGATTTTTTATGCGGGGTAAATGCCAATATCGCTTAAGTTGTTGGCATTGTCAAGGGGTGTCCCTCTTGCAAGCATTGTATCGGAACATTCAATTTCTGAGAAATTGTAATGCGGAGATACCGAGCTTGCTAGGTTTGAATCACGCCCTTCGTGCGCGACTTCAATTTGAGCCTTTGGCTCTGTAAAGTTTCCTCTCTCAGTTGGAGGAATTGGAGCTTTGCGACTTCGGCTGCAATACCCCCTCACTTATCTACCGCCATATTTGAAAAATCGGGAAAGAAATCTGCAAGAGTTCACAAAAAGTTTACGATCGAATTTGCTGGTGATACAGCATTCCGAACGTTATGCCGCTTTTTTCCTAACCCGATTGATTCTCGTGCATAATTATGGTGAAATGTTAAGAGCAGGTTGTGTCCGTATCGCTGTCTGACAGAAGAAAAAATTTCATTTAGGGCGATGCGTGAACGGGATAAGAAAAATACAAAAATCCCTGTTCTGAAACGGAGTTCAGAACAGGGATTTTCAGCTTTTGCAGGAGGGAAAATAAAATGGATCATGAAAGAATTATATACATCTACGATTATCTGTCACGGTACACAGACGAGAACCACGATGTATCGATCAGCAAAATACAAGAACACCTCGCCAATGCCTGCAATCTGACTAGGGTGAAGAACGTAACGATTCGCCGTGATCTTGACAGGCTGACTGCTATGGGGAATCATATCGTAAAGCATAACCGTGAACATAACACGGCATACTACGCTTTGATCGACAAGGGTTTCTCAGGGGTGATAACGGTGTACTGGACGATGATAATTGATCACGCTTTGCACTGATCGCCTTGCGGATTTATTTGTGCTGATATAGAAGTTGAGTGTGTTATGCTGTAACCTCTCGGCATAAAGGGCGGTCTGAGCAGATCAGGCCGTCCTTTTTCTTATGCCTAATGTGATAGGAAGATGAAATTTTGGTGAAAAGTTGCCGCACTATGGCTTTGCACGAAGGGTTAGTTTTCAATAGTGGGACAGAGGTTTGAATGAGTTAGGTGAAAATGTTGGATTGGTAGTGCATTATCAAGCAGTGCATTATCAAAAAGTGCAGGAAAATGGGGCTTTTATAAAAATCGGGTGTTCCCGAACGGGAACGCCAAGAAGTTGCTTTTTATGCTGTAATAGTTCATAATAATAATATAAAACGCATCGGTGCGTTTCTCCAACAGTGAACCTTACTGCGCAGGGGCTACTCGATCACTGTATGGAAACTGAACATCAAACAATCGAATGGACGAGTAATGTTTGATTGTCGGACGGGTATATTCCGAATGACAGGCTTACTATGTTCATTTGCTGATTTCCGTCCGACAGAAAGGACGGAACCAGTATGATGAATGATTTACATACTCCTCAGATTCTATTATTTAGCGAACAGGAGGAGCCGCAAAGCTACGAAATTAACGTTTACGGAACTGATGATCTTGTTGAGCAGCATAAGGACAGCTTCTGCTTAGCATTATGTCGGTATTTAGACGAGATCCATATAAGCCAGAAAACGCTGGCAAGGTTGACAGGAATTGCTCCCTCTACACTCTCACGGTATCTTTCGGGGAAAAGAAAGATGCAGTATGATTGCCTCTGTGCGGTCTGTATCGCACTCAGACTTCACCCTTGCAGGCAGCGTTATTTGTTTTCGCTCCTGATGTATGCATTGCCATGTTATCAGGATTTCAGAAAAGCAGATAAGAACATCATCATGGCGTATCTTGACGGCTGTGCGTTCAATAACCGTTATACGCTGACAGCCTGCAATGAACAGTTGAAGGCAATCCATGCCAAACCTCTTACACACCTGACCTCTGCTAAGGGGGACAGTGTGTAATGGGAAGATTTATGTATGTCCACTTTGGCGATGATGTTCCCCGTAATATTGAGAAAGAGTATAACAAGCTCTTGCGAAAAGAACGATACCTTGAGGAGCGGGATGCAGAAAACGGATTGATCTATCCCAATTTTGACGCTGTTCTCGCTGCGAATCCCGATCCTGCAAGTATCCCCATAAGCGAGGAAGAAGAGCAGGAGCAGATCAGGCACCGGAACAGGCATGACTATCTGCCTGATGCCTTAGAACTTTTGAAATCGGATTTTCCTGAAGGGTATGAGCTGATACGGGATTACTTTCTGAGAGAGGACAAGGTGACGATGTGGTATCTCGTTGAGAAATACGGCTTGTCCATTGACGTGGTGCGTTATCGAATCAAGATCGCAAAGCAGAAGCTCAAAGAGTATATTATCTTGCACGAAAATGAATGAATAAATATGTGCAGAACACTGATTTTTTCTTTTTGGAGACAGAAATATGGGAAAAACCTTCCCGATTTTGCAAAATCCTCGGTTGATATATAGAGGGGTTCATACCACTGATGTTTGATAAGGGTACGGATCACTTGCTGACATAACTATCCTCTGTGATAAGGGGCGGTACGTTTTTTCCATTTGCCGCACAGTCCCCTTAGCTTTGTTTGGCAGCTGATATGCTGTCGGGAGCTTCCTGACGATCTGAGGGGGGAGCTGCCAACAGTACATCAAATATCAGGCATAAAAATAACTGACAACGATGCACTTTGTATCTTGACAATAGAATATGGAACATCTACGCTTTTTCAGTTTCTTTTTCTGACAGGAAGGAGGTTATGTCCTATGGATTCAATACTGCTTGAAGTTGTATATAAGAATATGTATAGCGAATATCCTGAGCTACTGGAAGTGAAGGACTTATGTGAAATTCTCGGCTATGGAAAGAAAAAGGTTTATCAGCTTGTCAAGGAAGGACAACTCAAAAAAATTCCTTGTGGTAGAACGATCAAGGTCGCAAAAGTTACGGTTATAGATTTCGTTCTGCAATGCGCACAAAAATAACCGGTAGAAATGTCCCTTGTGTCAAATTTAGTAGAAGTGGTAGGAAAACGCTTGCAAATGGCTTTGTTTCGCGCTACAATAGAGTTATGAGGTCAATCGCGCAGACCACCGCTTTCGACATAAGGAGGATAATATAATGAAAGCAAGTCTGCCTTTTAAGTACATTTTGCCGATAAGAAAGGCAAAAACTATGTTGTCTTTGATTTCAAGGACGACAGTGGCAAGCGTAAGAGAAAATGGGTCACGACCGATTTGCCTGCTGACTGTTCTTATAAAGCACTGACAGCAAAGGTGAACGTCATTGTAGCAAAGTTCTATGAGGAGTTTCTCACAGGCAGCTTAACAAAAGTCAAGGAAGCTCCAGAGGAAAAGGAGAAGACCGAAATCAGCGAGGAGATCCTCAGTGATGATGCTGAATGCAAGACAGGTTTTGAGTTCACGGCATTTCTGGACTACTGGCTTGAAACGATCAAACCGACACTCGCCCGAACCTCTCATCAGAGCTACACTCGTTATATCACCAGGATCAAAAACTATTTTGACGAGCGTTATCCGCATCTTCTACTCGGCAACCTGACAGCTTTACAGCTTCAGCAGTTCTATAACGATAAGTACAACAGCGGTCTTTCGGGCAATTCTGTAAAGCATTACCACGCCAATATCCACAAAGCACTAAAATATGCTGTAAAAATGGATATGCTCGATATAAACGTTGCAGATAAGGTTGAACTCCCGAAGATCCAGAAGTTTGAAGCCAATTTCTACAACAAGGACGAGTTGGAACAGCTCTTTGAAGTATTCAAGGGCGACAGACTTGAACTTGTGGTACATATTGCAGCCTACTACGGACTTCGCAAGAGCGAGATTATCGGTTTGAAGTGGGATTCCGTCAACTTTAAAGAAAAGAAACTCACGGTTCGCCGTAAGGTCTCCAGCACTTATGGCAGCGGCAAAGAAATGATCTTTGTCGAAAATCAGCTTAAAACTGAGTCCAGTGTAAGAACTTTTCCCTTGATCCCTCATATTGAGCAGATGCTGATCGAACGCAAAACCCTTGAAGAATACTATTCGAAGCTCCTCGGTAAAGACTTTGACAGGGAATATGACGGCTTTGTGTGCCGTGACAACTTCGGTAAGCTGATCACGCCAAACTTTGTGACTTCTCACTTCAAGTACATCATTCAGAAAAATAAGCTCAAACACATTCGATTCCATGATCTTCGTCATTCATGTGCCAGTCTGCTGCTTGCAAACGGAGTATCCATGAAGGCGATCCAGGAGTGGCTCGGACATTCAACATTTAATGTTACAGCCAATTTTTATAGTCACCTCGACTTTCATTCCAAAGTGGAGTCTGCGGAGACTATCGCCAAAGTGTTGGGTGGAGACAGTGCAGATACGGAGCAGGCTATCCATGACAAAGGTTCTGAGGGCAAAAAAGTCGCAAGTCCTCAACCTGAGAACCTGCGATAATAGTGTGCCGATCGTCTACCCATTCTACCACGGCGGCATTATAAAAAAAGTAAAAAAAAGTTAATCAAGTCAACTTGACACGGGGGATAAAAATCTTTTGTGCTAAGACCAAAAATGAAAGTGAAATTGAAAAAAGCAGCGATTTTGGTAGAAAATTTGGTAGAAATCCGGTAGAAAAACGCTCATTCACAAGAAACTTTTCTACCAAATTAGTCAGAAAATAAGAAAAGAATGCCGTAAAATCGACATTCTTTCGATGGTGCCGCTAACCGGACTTGAACCGGTACGGATTTTACTCCGAGGGATTTTAAGTCCCTTGTGTCTGCCTATTCCACCACAGCGGCATATAAAATTACAAACCAATAAAATTATTATACCATAGCTGCAATGTTTTGTCAAGACACTGAATATCATTTAACCGATATCGGATAATTTCTTGCTGATACCAAAAAGATATACCACCGCCCGACATAGCAAAACCCTCCGACCCATGTAAATGGATCAGAGGGCAAACTTCGGACCGCCTTTGCGGTGGAGCTTGTGACGGGATTCGAACCTGCGACCTGCTCATTACGAATGAGCTGCACTACCAGCTGTGCTACACAAGCAATTAATTAACTATGTTATTATACACCATTACTCCCGTTTTGTCAAGTACAAAGGACGCATCACACCTCATTATCGGTTTATGCTGCCTATTTTTTGTGTCTTACTGTGCAATATCGTAAAATCATTGCCAACGAATTTATGCAGTGTGTATAAATCTATAATATTGTATTGACAAATAATATTATATGACGTATAATATATACAACGATATAATATTATTTATACTAAATATACCAAAGCAAAGTATTGAATATTTTTGCAGAAAGGAGTTTGCATATGGGATTTCCTGTGAGTGCAGGACTGCTGGACTCAATGGTGCTGTCGGTAGTCGAAAAGGAAGATACCTACGGCTATGAGATAACGCAATATCTGAGAAAAGCGGTCGATGTTTCCGAATCCACTCTTTATCCTGTGCTGAGAAGACTTCAGAAAAATGAACTTCTCGAAACCTACGATAAAGAGTATATGGGCAGGAACAGAAGATATTACCACGTTACTCCGCAAGGCACAGCGGCATTGAAAGATTACAGAGAACAATGGAAAGTTCATAAAATGAAGGTAGACAGTATTTTATTGAATGAGGGTGAGGATATATGAACAGGCTTGATTTTCTTACAGAATTAAGATACAGCCTTGAACAGGGAGGACTTCAGAAAAGTGAAATAGATGAAGCTCTCCGCTATTATGAAGAGATCTTTCTCGACGCAGGAAAAGACAATGAGGAACAGACTGCCAAAAATCTCGGCTCGCCTAAGGAGCTTGCAAGGGAGATACTTATTGAAAACGGTATCCACGCAGACGGCGAACCTGAGTTCCAGATGGAGGACGTAAAAGAGCCTTTTGAAAATCACGGCAATACAGGCAACACAGAACAGAACACGGCACAAAACGGATATCAATATAATTACGGCGGATACAACGGAACGATCAACGCAGGAAACAGCGGGAATGCAAAAAATAACCTTGTTAAACTGCTCGTTATACTTCTTACTTTCCCTATATGGCTGCCCTGCGCTGCGGTGATATTTGCAATAGCAGCGTCGATATTTGCGGTGGGCGCAGCACTTGTCGTTGCACTTGCTGCCATCGGTTTCGGACTTACCATTGGCGGTATCGTTTCTATATTCTATGTTCCGCCGATAGGTATCGCACTTCTTGGCTGCGGACTTATTGCCATAGGACTTTTCGGACTTATAGTATGCCCTATCGCAAAGCTTATTTTCAAGGGCGCAGTAGGTCTTGTAAACGGCATTATCGGACTTATAAGAAAAATTTTCAATATCGGAGGTGTGAGAGCGAATGGCTAAGTATGATGCAGCAGGCGACAAGATACCTGCAAGAAGCAAGCTTCCTGTATTGTGGATAATTTTTATCGTGATCGGTGCAGTTTTGCTGACGATAGGAATAGTTCTGGCGAAAAAGAACGGCATTGAACATTATTTCTCAACTGTTGATGTGAATGAATCATTTGCCGCTGATGATATCTCCGCAATAGATATTGAATATGCCGCAGGCAATATAAATATCGAACCAAGCAATGATAATTACATTTATGTAAAAGGAACAAATATCCCCGACGTATACACATTTTCCGCTGACGGTGACACTTTTGAGGTAACACCAAAAGCTGAGCTGAGTGTTATGGGTGTAAATGGGATAAACTTCGGGTTCAATTCTGATACGATAGGCGAGCTTACAATATATCTCCCCGAAAAAACTTACAGAAAATTCAGCTTTGACATCGGAGCAGGCGATAACGAAATAAGCGGTCTGATCTGTAAGAACGGCGAATTTGATCTGGGCGCAGGCAACTGCACAATATCCGACTGCACATTTGAAAATGACCTTGATATCGATATGGGCGTTGGCAATGCATATATATTAGACTGCACCGCAGGCGGCATAGACGCTGATCTCGGTGTAGGAGATTTCAGTTTCAGCGGTACAATAAACGGCGATATCAAAGCTGACTGCGGAGTAGGCGATTGCAAATTCAGCCTTACAAATCCCGAAAGTGATTTCAGCTTTGATGGTGATTACACACCAAAGAACAGAAAGAATAAAAAACGTTCCTCCGACGCACTCTACACCATAGATATCGACAGCGGAATAGGCAGCGTGGATATCAATTTCGGAGAATAAAATTTATAAAAAACTATATAACACAGAAAGGACGATCCTTATGAGAAAAACATTATACAAGATAAGACAGGGCAGCATTATCTGCGGCGTATGCAACGGTATAGCAGAATATTTCAACGTTGATGTAAATGTTGTTCGTATAGGCACAGTTATACTCGGCTGCTGCAGCGGAGTGGGAGTTATAGCATATATCGTAGCCGCTATTATCCTCCCAGAGGCATAACAAAATATAACGGATATATTGACAAAAAAAATCCTCCGACACATAGTCAGAGGATTTTTGCTTATCAAAAATATCAGAGTGTGCTGCCGAAATCAGTTATGAGTATCTGTCCCGTGATAGCTCTTGACTCGTCACTTGCAAGGAAAAGCAATATATTTGCTACGTCCTCAGGCATACAAGGCTGAGCCTTGAGATCGTTGTGAGTCATCATTGCGCCGAACATATCCTTGTCAAGATTTGCAGCATTCATTCCCGCTACCATAGGTGTTACGATAGTTCCAGGACAAACTGCGTTGAAACGGATATAGTCTTTCTGGAATCTCAGAGCTGCGTGTTTTGTAACGCCGATTATAGCCGCCTTTGAAGAAACATATGCCGCTCCGCCGCAGCCCATCGCACCTGCAACTGACGCTACGTTCACTACTGAAGAACCAGCCTTCATTCTCTTTGTTGCGGCACGCATTACCTTCATTGTGCCTTTCTGATTGGTTTCAACTATGCGGTCGAGATCCTCGTCTGTGAAACGGTCGATAGGCTTTAACCCTTCTTCAAGTATTCCTGCATTGTTTACAAGAACATCTATCTTGCCGAACTTCTCCATTACCGTATCCATGAGCCTTTCAGAATCCTCACCCTTGGATATATCCGTAGGAACAGCAAGGACCGTTCCGCCTGCTGCGGTGATCTCTGCGGCAACATTGTCCAATGCCTCTTTTCTTCTCGCAGTAATAACAACTGTCGCACCTTCTGCTGCGAAAAGTTTAGCTGTTGCTGCGCCTACTCCTGAATTTCCGCCTGTGATGACGGCTACTTTACCTTTTAAACGATCCATTATACATATTCCTCCTTGTGTAAAGTTTACATAAGTAAACATCTATTCTATAATTTTATTATACAATATTTCCAAACAGATGTCAAGAGCGTGGTATCCCATTTGCAGTATCGATGATCGCCTGTTCCTTGCCCAGCTATTATGATCATATTCACGACTGGCAAAACGCAGTTTATAAATAACTATATCTAATCTCTGTTAATTATATACCTAATTGGCGAGAGCAAGTCCCGCTGACATCTATACAGAAAAATGTAAGCAAACCTATATGACAAAATAAATACAGCACATACAAAAAGACCGATGAAGTTCGTTTTTACGCTTCATCGGTCTTTGATCTTTATTCTACTGAAATGATGTAGTAGTATACAGGCTGTCCGCCGTTGATAAGGTTTACTTCAACGTTCGAGAACTTTGAAGATACCTGCTTGCTAAAAGCCTCTGCCGCATCGTCAGTAACATCTGAACCATACAGGATAGTAACGAATGAGCTGTCGCCCTTTACCAATCTCTTTGTAAGCTTGTATGCTGCCTTTGCAAGATCCTTTTCGACAAATGAAAGCTTGCCGTTGTCGAGAGCAAGTATCTCGCCCTGCTTTATGGAATGTCCCTCAAAGTCTGAATCCCTTGCGGCAAATGTGATCTGACCTGTTGAAACGTGTTCAAGTGCATTGGTCATTTCAAGTCTGTTGGTGTTGAAATCTGCATCAGGATCAAATGCCAGCATTGCAGCCATTCCCTGTGGGATAGTTCTTGTCTGAAGAACGCATACCCTTCTGTCTGCAAGCTTTACAGCCTGCTCCGCAGCCATTATTATATTCTTGTTATTAGGAAGAACGAAAACAGTTTCCGCAGGACAGGACATTATTGCCGCCAGCAGATCTTCTGTGGAAGGGTTCATAGTCTGTCCGCCCTGAACGATACAGTCTGCGCCTGCGTCACGGAACATTGCTTCTATTCCCTTTCCTGCCGCAACAGCAACAAAACCAAATTCCTTTTCAGGCTTTGCAGGTGTAAATTCCCGCTTTGACTGTTTCTGCTTTGCCTCATGCTGAAGCTTCATATTCTCTATCTTCGGCAGGTTGATATAACCGAATTCAAGACCTTTTTCAATAGCCTTTCCCGGATTATTCGTATGAACGTGTACCTTTATTATCTCATCGTCCTCAACCACAACAACGCAGTCGCCGATAGTTTCAAGGTATGCTCTCAGCTTTGCAGGATCGTCGCAGCCCTGCTTTTTTGTGATAAGCATTTCTGTGCAGTATGTGAAATGTATCTCAGCATCATACTGACCGACAGTTGATGCAAAATTCTCTACCGTTACAGTCTTTGCACCCTCAGGATCGTTGAGCGGAACAATGCTTCCGCCGTTGAAAACATCTCTCATAGCCTCAAAGATAATGAGCAGTCCCATTCCGCCTGCGTCAACAACTCCGGCCTTAGCAAGTGCAGGCAGCAGCTTAGGTGTTTCGTCAAGGGAAAGCTTAGCCTGAATACATACGTCCGTCATTATAGCCGTCGGATCGTTTGTCGTATGCAGTATCTCCCTTGCCTTTTCAGCAGACTCCCTTGCAACTGTGAGGATAGTACCCTCAGTAGGCTTCATAACTGACTTGTATGCACCCTGGACGCCAAGCTCCAGCGCATTTACAAGATCCTCTGCCGTCATCTCTGTCTTACCCTGCAAAGCCTTTGCAAAGCCTCTGAAAATAAGCGACAGGATAACTCCCGAATTTCCCCTTGCACCTCTCAGCAGGCATGACGCCATAGTTTGGGATACTGTGGAGCATGGAGCGTCGCTGCTCAGATTTTCAAGCTCAGCCAGCGAATTTCCTATGGTCATGGACATATTTGTACCTGTATCGCCGTCAGGCACAGGGAAAACGTTGAGTTCGTCAACAGATTTCTTTTTATTTGCAATGCTGTGTGCAGCGCTTATAAATGCACTGCGGAGCAAACTTCCGTTTATCACTTGTTTTTTCCTCCTAAACTCAAAAACTATCTAAAGATCAGCTTGTCATTTCATCAACGAAAACATTGACGGACTTAACAGGCACTCCTGCCTGCTCGCTGAGTACGAAATTGACCTTGTGAATAATGCTGTCAACGATAGCACCCACATTAACGCCGTAATTTACGGTGATATGCAGATCGACCACAAGTTCATCACCGTCCTGACGGATAATAACGCCCTTAGTCGTGTTCTCCTTCTTCAGCATAGCATAAACGCCCTGTTTAGCGCCGTAGGCGTTAAGACCGGAAACACCGAAACAGCTTTCCGCCGTATTGGAAATAAGCTGTCTGAGATATGCAGTTGATATACCTATCGTACCAAGATGATTTTTTATTTTTATCATCAGAACGCCTCCTCTGTAAAGTCAGAATGACGGGAATGATCCCAATGAACTTGAAACCGTTCAATGAACTTAACACAGTCCAATGAGCCGATGACCGTTCATAAAAATATATTACATTATACCACAACAGACGGACTATTTCAAGTGTTTAGTATTAAATATTTGACAAAACTGAACTTTTAGTTAGTTTTAACTTACCAGAAACATCAAAAAAGTGCAAAAGGCAGTCACATTTTTCCATGCGGCTGCCTTTTGAAACGGTTATGCTGATATGATCTGCCTAATTTTCTTCTCCCGTAAACTCAAATATACCTGTAAGTACGGTAAAAGCCACCTGTTTCTGATACTCCTCTGACTCCAGCTTTGCCGCCTCATCAGGATTAGACAAAAATCCGCATTCTATCATTACCGCAGGACTTTCAGTATTGTTGAGCAGGAAAAGTTCATCACCCACCGGCTTTGTTTCCCTTGTATTCTCAGGCTGCAAAAGTGAAACGAACTGTTTCTGCATAGCTGAGGCAAGTCTTTCACCGCCCGAATTTTTCTCAGAGTAGAACATCTGCGCTCCGCTGTATTTGCTGTCTGTGAACTGATTTTGGTGAATAGATATGGATATCCCATTTTCATATCCGCTGAAAATTTTCAGTCTGTTGTCCATATCCGATTTTTTCTGCTTTGAAAGACCTTTTACCCCTTTATCATATATCGCAGCATCTTTGTCCCTCGTCATAACAGGTTCAAAACCCATTACATTCAGAAGATCTCTTTCACAGCAGGCTATGGAAAGGTTTATCCCCTTTTCAGCTGTTCCGTCCACCGAAACACAACCGCCGTCCTCACCTCCGTGACCTGCGTCTACAACGACTATCTGCCTTGTCCTCGATGAAACTGCTGCTGCATTAGTCATTACCGCCTCTCTGCTGCCCATAAAGCTCCATAGAAAAAGCACTCCCCCTGCAAAGGCGGCTGTGCAAAGCACCCCTGCGGTCTTTTTCAGTACGCTTTTAACGCTGCTGTTGTTTACTATTGTTTCTGATATTTTATGCATACTCTTCCCTCCGTATCAGCTTGTCAGATCTCTTTCTAAAAATATGTCCGACCTCAGTAAAATATGCAAATGTGAAAAAAATGACCGCTCCGCACATTTTCAGTGCAGAGCGGTCAGCTGATTATTTTATTCTGCTTTGCTTACTGGTTTGATGCAAGGAAAGCTTCTGTATCCAGCGGATAGCACTTAAGATCAGGCATCTCGTCCTGTGTCAGCACTCTCTCGCTGTTGTATATTTTATTCCACATATCGAATGTAGTGTACTGATCTGAAAGCTGCATATCCTTAAGAGTAAATTCTCCGTTCCATGTTGAGAACCATGCCCAGCGTGAGCCGTCATTAAAGCAAACGTCAGGGTCGAATATTGCACCGTTCTCTGTCATAGCAATGATCTTGCTCTGTGTCGGTGAGCAGGTCTTCATAAGATCATAATAATCCTTCTGTGAAGAACTGTCATGCTCGGCTGGGTAGCAGTCATAGCCGATGATATCGCAGTATTCATCGCCCGGATACCAGTCAGGATTCTGACCGTTCCATACCCATATAAGGTTATTAAGTCCGTATTCATTTGTGAACTTGTCATACATCAGCTGCCAGAGCTTGAGGTATGCGTCCTTTCCTGCTGAACCCCACCAGAACCATGCGTTGCCCGGATAGTTCGGATCTCCTGCTGCCTCGTGGAGCGGACGCCAGAGTATCGGAACATCTGCGTCTGCAATGATCTTAAGCTGCTGAGCCATGTTGTCAAGCTCAGCTACGATAGCGTCATAACCTGCCTGATCCTCGCCGTTCATAGCCTTTGCAAGGTCAAATGAAGTGCTGTCGCTGTAAAATCCTCTCCACCATGGCTGACCGTTCGCTTTAAGGTATTCGGTAGGAGCGAGCCAGTGCCAGCAGAGTGAAACTATTCCGTTTTCGTTTGTGTACCAGTCTATCGCCTGTATCGGCACCATATCTCCGCCGCCTGCGCCGTTGCCTGTTGCGGAAAGTCCCAGATTTCCAACATCAAGTCCGAGGATAACAGGTACTTTATCGAGATTTTTCTTTATTTCCTTAAATTCTCTTGAATCCTTGCCGTCATTGTTTCCTGAGAACTGACCTGATATAACATACTTGCCGTAAACGTCCGTCAGGAAGTTGTACAGTCTTTTTGTTCTGTCGGAAGCGTTCGGATTGCAAAGCTCCTTTGTAACATCATACTGTGAAAGGTCTATCGCAGGAGCAGGAACGATCTTTATGCTATCGATAAAGATATGTCCCTTGTCGCCCTTTATGCCGACAGTGTGCGTTCCTTCGTCGATAAGCACATTTTCAGCAGTGGTTTCAGCAAACTTTGTAGAGGTGCTTTTGAAAGCTGACGCTACGCTGCCGTCTACCGTGATAAGGTTCGACAGTCCCTCTGAGTCGCCTGCCATTGTTAAAATTATATTATAGCTGCCCTTTGCAGGTATCTCAACTTCAAAGTCAACTTCGTCGCCTTCGCCGTCGATACCAACAAATCCGTCACCTGAAAAGTCGCCGAGAAAAGCCTTGTCATATGTAGCGGCATTTCCCGAAAGAGTGCCTTTTTCAGCCTCAGATTCAAATGAGAAATCCTCCGGAACATCATATTCTGTTGTAACGTCCGAAAGGTCAAGGTTTCCTATACTTTCCACAACCGGTTCAGCCTCCGCCTCTGAGGAAGAATCCCCTGATGATGCATTTGAAGATCCTGAATCAGATCCGTCGTTTGCACATCCGACAGCAGCCGCTGTCATGGAAAACGCCATACAGCCTGCCAGCATACGTTTCATAAATCTTTTCATTCTTTTAATTTTCTCCTTTTAACTTATAGTTTCAGTCTGTGCGGCAAAGGTTCAGATTTTAATAATCTATCCTTTGCTTACGTTTACAAATATATGATATCACAATAAAATACAAAGTCAATAGCCATAAGAAATGATTTACAGCAAGTTCAAATTTGATAACGATTACCGTTAAAATCCTTATAACCGTGTTCACTTTTTTAATCGGATACAGTCTGTTTTTAACCTCTCAGAAAAGTTGTATAGACCCATCTCGTGAACTTTCTCGGCAGGATAAAAAGTCCAAGCTGAAGTGCGCACGGCGGGAAAAAGTCACGGAAGCTTGTATACCCCGACAGGAAGATCATCCACCTTACCTTGATGAAAGCCTTTGTGCGTTTCCAGCTTTTGCGTATTTCGGGCGTATTTTTATCCACACGGTATCTCACCAGCACCTCTGGAATATTCTGTCCCACTGCCCCTGCCGCAAGCATTCTTGCCGCAAACTCATAGTCCTCGCACAATTTAAGGTCGCTGTAACCGCCCACCTCTTCCGCTGTACTCTTGCGTAAAGCCACCGACTGGCGGTTGAAAGGATTTCTTCTCTTTGAGTATTCAACGATATTTTTCTGCATTATTGGAACTTTTTTAACGCACATCGTCTTGTCCGTTTCGTCCTCAAATTCCTCGACATAAGTGCCGATGATATCAAGCTTAGGCTTGACGGCGAAAAGCAGCATTTGTTTAAGACATCGGTTCGGCATAGATATATCGTCGCTGTCCATTCGCACTATATACTCATATTTACAGGCTTTTATTCCCTCATTAAGCGCTTTGCCGGGTCCGACATTTTCATCTATCCGCACTATTCTGAATATATTTTTAAACTCATTTTCAAAGGATTTAACTATGATATTAAGTTCATTTGTCAGCTTTCCGTCGCAGACAAGCACAAAGTCCGACGGCGGGTAGGTCTGCATAAGCATAGACTCTAAGCTCTCGTTGAGATTTTCGGGAAGTTCCTTATCATAAACGGACATAAGAACGCTGTATTTCGGCAGATCGTATTTACCTATTTGTTTACCCAACGAAACTCCTCCTTTCTCAACACATGAAAGCTTTAGTTTGCTATATTGCACAATTATTCACTTTAATTTTACCATAATCGCTGTACAATGTCAATCATTTTTCTGCACACGGTTCATATTTTCCATATCATGCAAAGAAAAAGAGCAAAACCTATACTGCTGAAAGGTTTTGCTCTGCTTATCTGCTAAATTTGTCTGTTCTGATATTTTTACTCGCTGCGGAAAACTATATTTTCAAACTTGCCGCCGGTGACCTTAACAAGGTCTTTCGGATCAAGCATTATCTGCGAACCTATTCTTCCGCCGCTTATGATTATTTCATCAAAATTTTCTGCGCTTGCGTCAATGACTGTCGGATACTGTTTTTTCATACCCAGTGGAGTACAGCCGCCTCTGATATATCCTGTTATCTTATTTATATCCTTGACGTGGATAAGTTCAACGGACTTTTCTCCAACGGCTTTAGCAGCCTTTTTCATATCCAGCTCTTCGTTCACAGGCAGGGCGAACACAAAATATCCTCCGCTTTTGCCCACCGCCACAAGTGTCTTGAAAGAGCTTTCATAAGCCTGTCCAAGCTTATCTGCGATATGCACGCCGTCGATAAACTCCTCACACTCGTATGTATTTACCTTATACTTCACCTTACTGCGGTCAAGTATTCTCATTGCATTTGTTTTAACGTCCTTATCCTTTTTATCCTTAGCCATTTCAGTCAATTCCTTTATTTCACAGTTTTCACAGTATGTGCGATGATATCGGCACAGAGTTCAAGACCAAGCTTACCGCTGTCGAGGCAGATATCATAGCTTGATTTTTCTCCCCATTTTTTATTTGTATTAGCGTTATAGTAATCGGCACGTTT
This sequence comes from uncultured Ruminococcus sp., assembly GCF_934476685.1. GTDB lineage: Bacteria > Bacillota > Clostridia > Oscillospirales > Ruminococcaceae > Hominimerdicola. Next base: position 37,949 of record NZ_CAKSNX010000011.1, on the reverse strand, counting down.
CTTATCATATTTTTTCAGTCTGCTCTCAACCTCCTCTGGAGCGATATGGTGCTTAGTCATAGCTGTTTCCATACGCTTTTCAAAGGAGGAATACACAAAGACGTTAAGTGTTTTGACCTTATTTTTCAGAATAAAGTCCGCACATCTTCCTACTATAACACATTTTTCCTTAGCCGCAAGCTCCATAACGACCTCAGTTTCGGCGGCGAAGATAGTTTCGGTTATATCCTCCTTAGGTTTGCCGAAGAGTGTGATAGGCGTTTTAAGAGGATTAAGGACAGACTCCTCATATTTTTTTATTTCCTCCATAGATATCCCGCTTCTTTTGGCAGCCATTTCTACTATTTCCCTGTCGTAGCATTTCACCCCCAGTTTTTCAGCCACCAGTTTGCCGATATCGCTTCCCCCTGAGCAATAATGTCTTCCGATAGTAACTACCTTGATCTCAGCCATAGCTATTTCTCCCTTCATGATATTTCTGATTCTGCACACATTTATTAAATTTATGCTTTCATAACATAAATAAATTATAAATTAATTATACCCCATTCCTCCCCAAAAGTCAATACGTTGTCCTCGGTCGGGTCTTCCCAGACGGGGTAATTCGGGACGCTCGTCAAGCTCGCTGTCTGCGGTCGGGTTTTCTCATTTGCGCTCGGAAGAAACTGAGATATGACTTTTACTGAAATTTACTTTGATAAGGTCTTGTATTGACTTTTTTAGTTTGATAAAGTCTAATGTGGATTTTTTCTCAATGTTTGCGTAGGGGCGACCTGTGGTCGCCAGCCCCCACTAAATCCAACTTTGTCATGGTATTATCTCGGTTTTAAAAGTTTCCATACAAACTATAAACACCAAACAAAGAAAAAGTCCTCACAAACTATCAAACGCACAAGACAAAGCGGTCGATCAAGCCCGCCGCTAGAGGGCTTGCAGGGGCTCAAAGGGGGCAGCGCCCCCTTTGTCGCTCCCGCAGGAGCGAAATCCCCATCGGAGGAGCTCCGCATAGGGTGAATTTGAAAATAGTCCAGCGGACTGTTTTCAAAGAGGGGCAAGCCCTGCGATAGAGGGCTGGCCCTTACTCGCCTACCGCACAAACTCCCCCGCAAGGGCTTGCCCCTTGCGCTGTCCTCGGGCGGGTCTTCCCAGACGGGGTAATTCGGGACGCTCGGCAAGCTCGCTGTCTGCTGTCGGGTCTTTTACTTTTCGCTCGGAAGAAACTGAGATATGACTTTTTCTGAAATTTACTTTGATAAGGTCTTGTATTGACTTTTTTAGTTTGATAAAGTCTAATGAGGATTTTTTCTCAATGTTTGCGTAGGGGCGACCTATGGTCGCCAGTTTCCACTCAGCCCTGATAACCATTTACCACCATTTACAAAATTCTGAATATGTGATAACCAATTATTTTCACATTTCTCCCTGCCACAAACAAAATTCATACGGTTTCAAACAGTTCACCTATCCCCATTGTATTGAAAATACTAGTCTGTTTGCAGTTAAAACTTCTCGTTATATGATAAAAGCCACATATTTTCTAACAAATTATCTTAATCAGCAGTTGTCGTGCTAAGAAGTATATCCTTAACATCAAATCTTTTGCATATAAAATTCTTTATGGTTTTCTGCTCGTCTGCACTGAGCTTGTCTGTTGCCACGATAGTCACCGCAAGCTTGTCATCATTTTTATTCTCTGTGCTGTCCTCTGCATATGCCGCATAAGATGCTGCTGCGCCGATTATCTTGCCGTTTATCGCATTCAGCTCTTCGGTAAGCTGCTGAGCGTCAAACTTTTCACTCTGTGTATTTATTTTACTTTCAAGCTCTGCGACCTGCTGCTGAAGTTCCTTGTTCTGCTCTGTCAGATCCTCATTTTCACGCTGGAGGATAATAGCGTCAACATCAGGCTGTTCCTCCGATTCCTCATACTGGGACAAAATATCTTTAAGTTCGTTTTCCGTTACGCCGTTTCTTATTGCTGTCTGCGAGATATTCAGCGTATAGTCCTCAAGGTTATAGTCCTTGAGCTTTTCTTTCAGCTGATCGCAAACCTCATCACTGACCTCTTTTCCCAAAAGCGAAACATCTATTGTATGCTTATCGGTATCAATATTTTTCTGTATTACCTGTGTTCCGTCAAGCACAAATTCATTCTTTATGTAACTTTCCGCACTGCTGTTGTCTATGGACTTCAAAACTATATCGTAGGCAAGATACACACTTGGCAGCATAGTTATTATTGCAAGTACAGCGATAGAGCGGTGTATTTTAGAGAGTGCCTTTTTGCTAAGCTCCTTAAACTGCGGAACTCTCAGATATTTCAGCACGATTATTGCAGTAAGGCAAATAAAAAATCCGTTTATAAAGAACAGATACAGCGCACCGAAGAAATATTGGAACTGCAAATGTGCCAGTCCGTAACCAGCCGTACAAAGCGGCGGCATAAGTGCAGTCGCAATAGCCACGCCTGGGATAACATTGCTTTTTTCTTTTCGTGTCTGCCCGATTATTCCTGCTAGACCGCCGCAAACCGCAATAAGCACGTCCCATAAGGTCGGGCTTGTCCTTGCAAGCAGCTCACTTGATGCGTCGGTTATAGGTGATATCGAGAAATATATGCACGATGTAACGATACTTATAAGCACCTGAACACCAAGTCTGAATGCAGACCATTTAGCCAATCCGAGATTATTTGTGGCAATTCCGTATGCTATCGCAGTAATACCTCCCATAAGAGGGGAAATAAGCATAGCACCGATTATGACAGCAGTAGAATTCATATTAAGACCTATCGACGCTACTAAGATCGCAAGTATCAGTATGCAGGCATTTGTACCCTGAAGCTTTGCACCCGAAACGATAGTGTTTTCTATTTCCTCATAAGAAGCCGTGTCATTTCTCAGCGTAAACATCGACTGAACTATCAGCTTTATTTTTGTAGTCCTATGACTCATAATAAATATCACCTCAAAAAAATCTCTGCAAATAAAATCTCGCCGACAAAAACTATCAGCGGTCTAAAAAATACAGGCGGTCAAAGACCGCCTCTGCCGACATATCAAACCTGTAAAAAATATTTAAACCTGTACAAAAGATGTGGAAAGCACATACATTACCGCCACGAAACGATTTAGCTAATTTATAGTTTGCGCTGTACGGAGTTTGTGAATCATAAATAATTAGGTTTGTACTTATTAGAACTGGCGAGCAAAGGTCGCCCCTACCGAAACATCGAACCTCAAAAAGCCAATGCAAAACCTTATCAAAATAGGTTTAAGTAAAAGACATATCTAGGTTTCTTCCGAGCGCAAATGAAAAGTTCGGACAGCAAACAGCGAGCTTGCCGAGCGTCCCGAATTACCCCGTCCGGCGAGGATCCGCCCGAGGACGTGCAAGGGACAAGCCCTTGCAGGGGAAAGAGTACGATAGGCGAGTAAGGGGCAGCCCTCTATCGCAGGGCTTGCCCCTCTTTGAAAACAGTCCGCTGGACTATTTTCAAATTCACCCTATGCGGAGCTCACGCTGTGGGGGAGTTTCGCTCCTGCGGGAGCGACAAGGGGACTCTGTCCCCTTTGATCCCCTGAAAGCCCTTTTGGAAAAGGGCTTTAGCCTAAAACTTGCTTTGTGCGTTTGAAAGTTTGTGATTACTTTTTTCTTGTCTAGTGTTTATAATTTATGTACAAGCTTTTAAAGCCAATGCAAGACCTTATCAAAGTAGGCTTAAGTAAAATCTACATCTCCGTTTCTTCCGAGCGCAAATGAAAAGTTCGGACAGCAGACAGCGAGCTTGCCGAGCGTCCCGAACCGAGCCGTCCGGCCTTAGGACCTAGTAGGGAGTGCTCCAGTCGTCTTTGTACCAACCTGGGTGGAATGAACCGTTCATTATGTAGTTAGAATAATCACTCCACGATATCGGATTCGGGAATTGTCCCCAAAGCTTTGCATTCTTGTCACCATCTGCCCATTGTACCGCAAATGATTCCTTTCCGTTGATTATTACATCACCTTCAAGATTTCCGTCTGCATCTACCCTGCCTGCACCTGCTCCAAGTACCCATACCGTTCCTGCGTGTGCGCCGTTGTCCGAAAGTACGTTGTATATAAGCTTGTCACCAACAGAGTCAGGCTCAGTTGTGCAACTTACTCCGTCTACCGAATTTCCCTTTGTAAAATCATATAGTATAGCAGGCAAAGAACGTCCGCTGTTGTGCATTTCCCACGCAACATATTCGTTTACAGCGTTGTACGCTATCTTTGCGTTCGCATTCGCTGTCTTTAATTTCGACTTTTTTACATAATCCATCATGCTCGGCACAAGGATCGCCGCCAGCACTCCGATTATAGCGATCACTACCACAAGCTCCACCAAAGTGAAGCCTTTTCTGTTCTTTCCCACAGCCGACACCTCTCTGATAAAATCTTTAAGCATTACAAATGCATAAGTATCCGGCGTCCCCAAAACGCCGAAATATCTCGCCAATTTTCGATTAAATTATACCACATTAAGGAATATAAGTCAATAAATCACGCACGCTCATTTGTATTTTATCTGTTAATTACACAATATTAATTACTAAATACTCAACAATAAAACAAAAAAGACCTGCCCGAATACTTCCGAACAGATCCTCTCATATATCCAAAAAACTATTTTCGTTATCAGTCGATCTCGACCATTATCTTCTGATCGATGCGGGATGCTCCTGCTCTCATAACAACTCTGATAGCTTTAGCGATCCTGCCCTGCTTGCCGATAACTCTGCCCATGTCATCTGGAGCAACGTGAAGATGATATACTACAACGCCCTCCTCGTTAGGCTCGTCAACAGTTACCTCAATGGCACTCTTGTCCTCAACAAGCTCTGATACGATAGTTTCAAGCAATTCTTTCATTTGATTTCCTCCATTGCATACATTCTCCCACAAAAACGGGGCGGATATCCACCCGAATAAACCGGTAAGGCGAGGGGTGGGATAAGAGCCTTACCGATCGGAAATGTCAGGAATTAAAGAGTACCGTTCTTCTTGAGAAGATTCTTTACAGTATCTGTTGGCTGTGCGCCCTTTGCGATCCATGACTTTGCCTTTTCATCGTCAACCTTGAGTACGGAAGGTTCCTTAGTTGGGTCATAGTAGCCCAGCTCCTCGATGAAACGTCCATCTCTTGGATATCTTGAATCAGCAACAACAATTCTGTAGAAAGGAGCCTTCTTAGCACCCATTCTTCTGAGTCTGATCTTTACTGCCATTTTAAATTCACCTCCGAATACTTTACTATTTGTATTTAAACCGTTTTACGGTATAAATCATTAAAATCAGTTGTTAGGGAACGAACCCATTCCGCCGCCCAGTCCTTTGAGAAGTGCGGCTCTGTTCTTTCTTGAACCCTTGCCGTGCAGACTTCCGCCGATACCGAACTGCTTCATCATCTTCTGCATCTGCTCAAACTGCTTCAACAGCTGATTAACGTCTGATACCTGCGTACCGCTTCCTGCGGCGATCCTGCGCTTTCTCTTAGGGTCGATTATCGACGGCTTTTCTCTTTCCGCCTTTGTCATCGAATTTATCATAGCCTCGGTCTTTTTCAGAGCCTTTTCGCCCTGCTCGACCTGCTCGTCATTTATCTTGTTTGCTCCAGGCAGCATCTTGATTATGGATCTCATAGAACCCATCTTGTGGATCTGCTTCATCTGCTCCAGCAGGTCATTAAGGTCAAATCCCTTTTCCTGAACCTTCTTGGCAAGACGCTCAGCGTCCTTCTGATCCACAGTAGTCGTTGCCTTTTCAATAAGAGTGAGCATATCGCCCATGCCCAGTATTCTCGACGCCATTCTCTCAGGGTGGAAAGGCTCGAACTCGTCAAGCTTTTCGCCCATGCCGACAAACTTGATCGGCTTACCGGTAACAGCAAGCACGGACAGCGCCGCACCGCCTCGTGTATCTGAGTCAAGCTTTGTCAGTATTACAGAATCTATTCCCAGCGCCTCATCAAAGCTTGAAGCGACCTTTACTGCGTCCTGACCGATCATAGCGTCTACGACCAGCATTATCTCGTTCGGCTCAGCGATCTTCTTTATATCTTTAAGCTCATCCATAAGCTCTTCGTCGATATGCAGACGACCAGCCGTATCTATGATAACAAGGTCATTACCATGATCCTTTGCGTGTTTTATACCCTCTTTTACGATCTTTCTCGGATCTATCTGTCCCATTTCAAAGACAGCGACTTCGGCACGTTCAGCAACGACCTTCAGCTGTTCGATAGCCGCAGGTCTGTAAACGTCAGCTGCGATAAGCAGAGGTCTTTTGCCCTCACGCTTGAACATCTTAGCAAGCTTTGCCGCATGGGTGGTCTTACCTGAACCCTGCAGACCGCACATCATAATGATGCAAGGCGGCTTATTCGGGAAATTGATCTTTGAGTTAGCCTCGCCCATGAGCTTTATAAGCTCTTCATTTACTATCTTTATGACCTGCTGACCGGGAGTAAGGCTTTTAAGCACGTCCTCTCCAACACTTCGCTCGGTCACGTTCTTTATAAAATCTTTTACTACCTTATAGCTTACATCTGCTTCAAGGAGCGCCATTTTTACTTCACGCATAGCCTCCTTAACGTCGGCCTCGGTAAGCTTACCCCTTGATTTAAGACGCTTGAATACAACGCCAAGCTTATCTGATAATCCTTCAAACGCCATACTTTACCTCCCGATTCAATCTTCGTTCATATAGACTGATGTATCGTAATCCTCAAGCTTGCTGTCGAGATTTTCAAGCAGCACGATAGTCTTTTCCGCAATAGGTCTTGAAAGACTTATCCTCTTGCACTCATTGAAAATATCCAGCGCCTGAGCCTTGAACTCTTCCAGCTCGCTGACATATGCTTTCTGACTTGCATACAGTCCGAGCTTTTCTTCATAATCCTCGATAGCCTCTTCACAGCGCTTTACGGTATCATGGACACCCTGTCTTGATATGCCGTACTGCTCCGCTATCTCGCCAAGCGACAGATCGTCGTTATAATACATATTCATAATATCAGACTGCTTTTCAGTAAGAAGGCAGCCATAGAGATCCAGCAGGTTATTCATTTCAAGATTTTTGCTCATTGCCCTCCACCTTCAGATCCGTTATTACAAATATCATCATTTTTCGCATTGCTGTAAAGTCATAGACCTTTACAACAGATTCTATTATATATCAAGTTGTTCACCTTGTCAAGGGTTTTTATCCAAAAAAATAAAATTTAACAAAATTTCATTTTTTATTTGATATACTTTTCTGAAAACTACTGTATAATGAATATAGTTAGTGAATAAAAACGAAGTATGAGTATATTAGGGGGAAAAAGTATGCTGAGCTGTGTACTGAAAAATGACAGATACGAGATCAAACTGCCTGCGCTTACATTCGGCGCAGCTGATTTTCAAAGACATGACAATGACGAGGAATATTTTAAATTTCTCGACAGATATGTTGAGCTTGGCGGCTGGTGTATAGACACCGCAAGAGTTTACTGTGACTGGCTTGAGGACGGTCATAATGCGAGCGAGGGCGTTATCGGCAGATGGATAAAGTCAAGAAACTGCCGTGACAAGGTAGTTATCGCAACAAAGGGCGGTCATCCCGAAATGGGCAGCAAGCAGGCTCGCCTGAGCAGAGATGAGCTTACAAAGGACCTTAACGAAAGTCTGGAGTGTCTTCAGACCGACTATATAGACATTTATTTTCTTCACAGAGATGACGTCACCGTTCCTGTGGAAGAGATAATGCCTGTGCTGAATGATTTTTATCAGAGCGGAAAGATACATTTTATCGGTGTTTCAAACTGGACTACTGCAAGGATAGAGGCTGCAAACAAATTTGCGGCTGAAAATTCAATGGAACCTATCAGAGTCAGCCAGATAAATTACAGCCTTGCACACGCAAGTGCAGAAACTCTCGGCGACGATACTCTTGTATGTATGGATACAAAAGAGTATTCGTGGTACAGACGAAACAACTTCCCTGTTATGGCATTTTCGCCGCAGGCTAAGGGATTTTTTGCAAAGCTTGCAAAGGGCGACGCTGCAAACAATCTTCCTGAGGGACAGTATGCTACCACAGCAAACCTTGCAAAGCTTGCAAAGGTAAAGCAGATAACAAAGAAAACAGGCATGACGCCTGCGGTAGTTCCTCTCGGATATCTTAACAGCCAGCCGTTCTTTGTTTCCTCAGTTTTTGCGGTAACAAAAATGTGGCAGCTTGAAGAGGATATGTGCGCACAGGATCTTATCTATGATGAAAAGACCCTTGCATTTATGGAAAACAAGATCTGATACCAAATATAAACTATCAGCAGAGCGGAAAAGCATTTCTCCGCTCTGCTTTTTTGTTTTACCTCTGTTTCTCTTTTTTTATATATTTTCTCTTTTATTTGCAGCAGGCTTTTCGACAATTATTAACTGCAAGTTAATAATATAGTTTTTAGATATTAATGTTGGTTGATGCAGACCATTTTATTAAATTTTGCATTGTAAGAAATGTCATAATTATGTATAATTTAATACATTAAAGCGAATTTGACAATATTATGGAAGAGAGAGCGATGAATACAATGAAAACAATGAATTCAATTAAACCCGAACACAAAGTAAAGGTGCTGATCGGCGGAATATCCGCTCGTGCCTGCTGTCTGGCTGACTATCTGAAAGCAAAGGGAATGTATGTATGCTGCGTTGACGCAAATCCGCTTTCCATTCAGTTTCAGTCGCTGAAAAGAAATTATGATGCAGTTATCATCTCTCACAGGACAAAATATCCTAAAGCGCTGTGTGAAAATCTTAAAAGCATAGACGATCCGCCATGTCTTTTGCTCCTGCACAACGAAGATGACAAGGATTACAAGATATCGAACAGCGCCTGCGAATACTTCGATGATGAGATCAACGACCCAGATGACTGGGATTCCGTTTACAGAATGCTTATTGAAAAGGCGGATAAGAAAAAGTCTGAATACATTGATTTCACCGAAAATCATCATTTGACTGACAAGAAATATGAATGTAAACTGCACAACAAAATAACAGAGATACTCACAACGCTGTGCGTCACACCAAGATACAACGGTTACAATTACATAAGAGAGGCAATAAAAATATCTGTTGAGTGCGGCACTTCAAGAGGGATATCGAAAGAAATATATCCCGATATCGCCGCAAAGCTGGGCGTTACCCCATCTGCCGTAGAACGCAGCATACGCACCGCTATCCACCGCAGCTGGAAAAAGGCTGAACCCTCCGACAAGGTAGAGATATTCGGCACATATGCACTTAAAAAGGACTGGACTCCGACCAACAGCGAATTTATCTTTATCATAGCCGACAAGCTTTGCTGCGAACTTAACACCATTGCATGATATCCACACCAAAAAGCTGCTGATACAGAAATGTATCAGCAGCTTGATTTATATAAAGCGAAAGATCTGCTATGTCATATCCGCAAAGCTCCCCTGCGGACAGAAACGCTTTTCACGCTCTGCCACTCTGCGGACAGCAGCGACAAGCAAAAAAAATGATCCCCGCTCTTCTATTCTATGCAAAGTCATGCAAAGTGTTAAAGAGCAGGGAATGTTCATTGTATTTGATTTTAAGCTTTTAATCCTGCTTATCAGCTCTGTCCTTTGTGAGCAGCATTCTATCATTATCGAATACCTTGGAGCTTTTAGCAGAATACATATCCAGCAGATCCTGAAGCGACATTTTATCCCTCTGTTCTCCGCTGACATCAAGGATAATTTTTCCCGAATCCATCATTATCGTCCTTGAACCTGTTCTGAGAGCGGAATTAAGATTATGGGTTATCATAAGCGTTGTAAGATTTCTCTCCCTTACGATATCCTGTGTTATCTTCATTATCTTGTCGCTGGTCTGAGGGTCAAGGGCAGCGGTATGCTCGTCAAGGAGCAGAAGCTTTGGTGTAACTAAAGTACACATCAGCAGCGTTACGACCTGACGCTGACCGCCCGAAAGCAGTCCGACCTTTGTTTTCATTCTGTCCTCTAATCCCATATTCATCTGCGCAAGAGCAGTACGGAACACATCAAGATCCTTTTTGTTCAGCGCAAAGGCAAGCGCCTTTTTTCTGCTTCTTGAATATGCAAGGGCAAGATTTTCCTCAATAGTCAGATCCGGTGCAGTACCTTTCATAGGGTCTTGAAAAACACGTCCGATAGACTTTGCTCTTTTGAAATCCCTTACATAGGTTATATCCTCGCCGCCGAGAAGTATTCTTCCGCTGTCGGGCATAAATGTACCGCATATGGCATTGAACATAGTGGATTTTCCTGCGCCGTTTGAACCGACAACAGTCACAAACTCTCCCTCGTCAAGGTGAAGATCAAGACCGTCCAGCGCAGTATGCTCATTAGGCGTTCCCTTAAAAAATGTCAGATACACGTTTTCTATATCAAGCATTCTGTTCACCCGCCTTTACTGAGCCTGCATTTTTGATCGCTTTCTTTGACTTAGCAAGCTTTATGCGGTTCTTTACCGCAGGGATAGTGAGGGCAGCCGCAACTATAACAGCAGCCACAAGCTTCAGCATATACGCAGGGAAAATATCATAATATGTTGCCGCAGCGATTATGCCTCTGTACACAACAGAGCCTACCACAGCAAAGATTATGCCTAGGGTAACGCCCTTTTTGCCCACAAAAACCTCACCGATGATAACAGACGCAAGACCTACTACCAACATTCCTGCACCTGAGTTTATATCTGCAAAGCGCTGATACTGAGCGTAGATAGCACCGCACATTCCTATGCAGCTGTTGCCCACCGCAAGGGCAAGTATCTTTACTCTGTCAACATTTATAGATGACGCTCTTACCATTGTGTCATTGTCGCCTGCCGCTCTTATGCTAAGACCTGTTCTTGTCTTGAAAAACAGGATAAGGATAAGGCTAACAAGGGCAGTTATAACAAAGATAACGCCAAGTCTTACTATGTCCTTATCAATGCCGCTGAGCATTTCCTCGAATATGGAAAAGACCGTATTCACAGGATTTTGCGGACTGCTTATAAGATTTATGCTGGGCTGTTCACCAAGCACCCATGTGTTTATAGAATAAAGTCCGCTCATTGTAAGAATACCTGCAAGAACGGGGTGGATACCGCATTTTGTCTGAAATATTCCCGTCAGTATGCCTGCCGCAAAGCCTGCCGCCGTACCCGCAAGTATCGCCAGCAGAGGATGTCCCGCTATGGTCACCACAGCAGAAACCGCAATGCCGAAGGTGAAAGAACCCTCTGCGGTAAGGTCTGGTATATCAAGTATCCTGAATGCGATATAAATTCCTATTGCAAGCAGACCGAAAAGTATGCCCTGCTGCAAAGTTCCTAAAATTATACTCATTATCTGTTCTCCGCCGAACCTGCTGTCCGCTATTTGTCAGCTGTATCGGTAACTGTTCTCATTCCCTCCAGATCGTCAGGAAGCTGTATACCGATAGCCGCTGCTGCGTCTGTGTTTACTACAATATCGTCTGCTGCAACTATTTCAGTCGGGATATCCTTTATTGCCTTGCCGTTAAGATACTCTATGCACTTATCAGCTGTGATAGCGCCGATCTTTGTATCTGAGATAGCCTTTGTTGCGAATGCGCCGCTCTCTACCATTACTGCGCTTGAACCGTAAACAGGTATCTTATGATCTCTTGCGATCTGAGAAACAACAGGCATTGCAGTTTGGATTATAGAATCGTTTGGAACGAAGATAGCGTCGCACTGTGAAGCAAGAGCCTCTGCGGCTGTCTGTACCTCGCCAGCTGCTGTAACAGTCTTTTCGATATACTTCAATCCCTTTTCGTCAAGATACTTCTTAGCGTTCTCAGCAGTATAAACAGCGTTTACCTCGCCTGTGTTATAAAGAATGCCATATGTCTTTACGTCAGGTGTGAGCTGTTCAGCAAGACCGAATATCTCGCTTACAGGGACAGCGTTTGAAGTTCCTGTTGCGTTCATATCAGGCGCACCGTTGATATCAGAGATAAGACCTGCGCCGACAGGGTCGCCTACTGAGATAAAGAAGTCAGGGATATCTGTTCCTGTTCCCACAACAGCCTGTGATGCAGGGGTAGCAACAGTTACGATAGCGTCAGGCTTTTTAGCGATAGCGTCCTGAACGATAGTGTTCATATTGGTAGCGTCGCCCTGAGCGCACTTATAGATTATCTCGCACTTGTCCTCGTCATAGCCGTTATCACGAAGTTCCTGAATAAAGCCGTCCTTCATATCGAGGAATGCGCCGTTTTCGATCATTGTCATTACATAAACTGTGCGCTTTTCACCATTTGATGACTTGCCAGAACTGCTGTCTGAGGAAGATCCGCAGGAAGCCATTCCCAAAGTCAGAGCCGCAGCAGTGCAGACCGCAGCGACAGATCTCATAATTTTTTTCATATTCTTACTCTCCTTTAAACATTTTCGTTTTCTATTACATTGATAGCTTTTTCAAGCATCTCAACTGTGACCTTATATGGATAGTGTCTTATATCGCTCATAGTCGTGATAGTTTCAAGCAGACCGTCAAACTGATCTCTTGTGACCTCTATATCAGCAAGCTTTACAGGCAGACCGACTGACTTATTGAATTCCCTTATGCGCTTGTATTCCTCAGTCTGACCGTCAACAAGCAGGCAGATAAGAACACCGAATCCCACGACTTCGCCATGAAGATGCTTTTCCTCTATGCCGATAGAAGTGAGGGTATAGAACACAGCGTGTGCAAGTCCGCTGTTATAGTCAGGTGTATGATCCCTTGTAACGAATATGGAAACAAAACCTGTTGTCACGCATATAGCAAGGACAGTTTCCTTGAACTCGAATGAGCATATGCCGGCCTTATTATCTTCCAGCGCCTTTTTGCCGTATCTGATAATAGGATCAACGCACATACTGCTCATTGCAACTCCGAAAGCCTTGAAATGCTCCACCTCTTCGCCTCTTGAAGAGATAGTTGCCTCATAGTATTTGGCATATGTGTCGCCCATTCCTGCCCACAGGAACTCCGCAGGTGCTTCGCAGAGTATCTTTGTATTGATAAAAGAATGTACCGCAGGGCTGAGGAAGAAATACGGCTCGATAAAAGTTCCGTCAGGCTTATACATTATCGAAACCGATGTGCAGCAGGCACAGTTTGACGCAATGGTCGGGAAAGTAAACACAGGCTTTCCCGTCTTATCCGCAAGACACTTGCAGGTATCAAGAGCCTTTCCGCCGCCGACAGCAAAGATCATATCCGCAGCCTTTACCTCATCTTTCTCCATAAGAGCCTGAACATTTTCATAGCTCGACTCTCCGCCGTACCAGAGCGTACCGGTGAACTCCACAACGCCCTCTGAATTTTCCTTTATAGCTTTTTCAGCTTTTGAAAGAGCAGTCTTTCCGCCGATCATTACAGCCTTTTTTCCATAGCCGGAGCAGAACTCGCCTATTTTTGAATAGACGTCATCTCCTATACTGTAATTTGGCATTATCATAGTATAATTATCCATAGTTATCTGTTTCACTATCCTTACATCAGATATTTCCAATTTGACAAAGTCAGCGGTGCAAAACTGCACTATACAGACTTTATACACTATCATTATACTACATCAATACTGATTTTGCAAGACATTTCACATCAAATTTCAAATTTACCTGTTCAGAGCCAAATAGTAACTTCTGCCACGGCTCATAATGAATAGCCCATACTGCAAAAAGATACAAAAAAGCCGCAGCGGAAATATCCGTTACGGCTTAACTTTGGAGCGGGTCAAAGGGATTGCACCTTCATCTCCTCTCAGGAAGAAAGGTATTCTAGTAATTGAAATAAACCCGCAAGAAAAATATAGAGTTGCTGCAAAAGCAGCAACTCAGTGGAGCGGATTACGAGGCTCGAACTCGCTACCTCCACCTTGGCAAGGTGGCGCTCTACCAGATGAGCTAAATCCGCAAATGGTGCTTCCGAGTGGAATTGAACCACCGACACGGGGATTTTCAGTCCCCTGCTCTACCGACTGAGCTACAGAAGCATATGGCGACCGGAATGGGGCTCGAACCCACGACCTCTAGCGTGACAGGCTAGCGTTCTAACCAACTGAACTACCCGGCCAGATCTTAAGTGATCCGACATTCCGGAACTTAAGTCAAAAAAATAGGGAGTGTGCAGATCTCTCTGCACACACTCTATGGTGGAAACAATAGGGCTCGAACCTATGACCCTCTGCTTGTAAGGCAGATGCTCTCCCAGCTGAGCTATGCTTCCATATTGTCAAAAGACTTTCGTTAAGCTTTCGTTTAACTCATGTCCCTCACAACAGTATCTATTATACTACACATATCCTGTTTTGTCAAGGCTTTTTTTCAGTTTTTTTATACTTTTTCTCAGTTTGTGAAAAGCAGATAACCGCAATCGTGATTTGTTGAAAATTAGAGTGCAGATTTAACATAGCAGGTACTGCTTTCACATAAAAAAGCTCCGTATCTGCGTGATTTTCACAGGTACGGAGCTTTGATCTCTTACAATAAATTTTACTTCATCTGATTTTTCAGCTTGTTCTGTTCCTCTTCCATAAGCTTCATCAGATCCTCAAGGGTAGCTGAAGTATTTGCCGCTGATGTTGGCTTAGCCTGCGGTCTTGGCTTACGCTGTGCAGGTCTGTGCTGTACAGGCTTCTGAACAGGCTTTGCTGTTTCATTCGCAGCCTCGTCAAGAAGCTTTGATGCCTTTTCATAGTATGCGGACATATTCACGTCATCATTAAGGCTGAGTGAATCATCTGTAAGCTGTTCCTTCTTCTCTTCCTTCTTAGAGAAATCGAAATTGAAGCCGGCAAGCGGATCTTCGTCCTTCTTTTCCTTTTCAGGGATATAGATGCGGCTATCGTCCTTTTCCTCAGTCTTTATCTCAGCAGACTCTGCCTTTTCAGCAGCCTGACGGCGGTGTCTTGCGATCTGCTCGCCCTCGTCCTTTCCGCCAAAGAGGAAATCGTCAAGCTTGACTTCTTCCTTAGTTTCTTCCTCTTCTTCCTCGTCCTCTTCATCTTCTTCAGGTGAATGAGTTGCGATAGCGATTATAAGCTCAATAAGCACAAGGAGGAAAAGCGGAACTACTGCGCACACGATCATACCGAATTTAGAAGTGATGAAAGTAATCACCTTTCCTGCTGTTGTGAAATAGCTTGATGTAACGCCAACAACGTCAGATGACTTTATAGTATAGTATCTGTCGCCGTTTGCAACAGTATATGTAACTCCGTCCTCGCCCTCAGTTGTGTTTACATCTGCAAGCCAGTAAATTCCCGA
Source organism: uncultured Ruminococcus sp. (assembly GCF_934476685.1). Taxonomy (GTDB): domain Bacteria; phylum Bacillota; class Clostridia; order Oscillospirales; family Ruminococcaceae; genus Hominimerdicola. Next base: position 22,623 of record NZ_CAKSNX010000011.1, on the reverse strand, counting down.
ACCCTGTCCCTCAACATTTTCACAGAGGACAGCAGAACCGATCTTCTCAACTGCATTTGTCAGACCGTTCGATGCGATAACAAGCACTCCCTTTGGAACAGAAGTTTCATATGTTCCGTCCTCTTTCTGAGCTTTCAGCTCGCTGTCGGTCATATAGATGCTGTATCCTGCGATGCTCGGTGTAACGTCCTTGTTCTTGAACACCTTGCCCACACCGAAGATTATCAGCATTTCAAGTATAATAAAGACAATGAAAAACACCAGTACGTTTTTGCCCGCATTGGACTTCTTATTGGTTTTCGCTCCCATACACTAACATTCCTTTCATAAAGACCTGTGCCGCACAGACACAGCCTGTCGATTTTACACAGAGGGCATACTCCCACTGAGCCGTTATTTTTTATTATATCACATTTATCCGCAAATTTCAACCGTAAATTTATATATTTTTGATATCCTCTAATTTTCCGCCCTTATGAGCTTTATGGTAAGAGAATGATCCTTTTCATTCTTTATAATAGAATATCCTGCATAGGAATAACCGAAATCGGGATAGTTCTCAGAGCCTTCTTTTAAGATAGTGAATATCAGAGGATTACCGCTTTCCGTTTCGTCCTCGAACACTGTTTTAAGCGTCTGCCCATAGACATTCTCATCAGCACATTTCACTCTCGCATAATCACCGTTTCCTGCCATAGCTGTGCATACTGCATTCAATATGATATTCTCCGCATCGTCAGCGCTTTCAATAAACGCTCCGCTGCGGCGGTAAAAATCATCTTCAACGCTCTGTGCCGCAGGATAATGGAGATATTTGTTCTCGTCCGCAGTATGGTCAAGATTCATCTGCTTATCTGTTATGGCAAAGTAGTCATACCTTATATAATCTTCACCCATTTGCGAAACAGGATCGTCCCATGTCGGGTCTGTGCAGTACCATTCTCCGTCAAGGAGCACCTTGTTCCATATATGTGGAAGCGGTTCACCATTCTCATATCCCGAACCTACCACAGGAACACAGCCTATGCCGACCTTTTCGCAGAGCGTGAGCATAGCCTTAGCATAGCCCTCACACACAGCCTCGCCTTCCACAAGACAGCCGTAAGCAGTATAGCAGCTGCCCTCATTCTCCTTATACTGACACGAAAGTATCAGATTATCATGGATATATCTGAACTTTTCATAATCGTCCCAGTCAGACCCCATGCCTGCAATAAGCTCTTCCGCCCTTGCGTCTATCTCAGCCTGCTGAGCGGCAGCCTCTTCCGCTGTCATTGTATAGCTTACCTCTACGGACATAACATATCCGCTGCTGTCGAGGGTGACCGAATACTCCTGCCCGATATAGGAAAACTCAGGGGCGCAGGAAGTACAAAGCACTATAAAGCTGCATATATCCTCCGACTCTATCACTCCGTCAGTTATATCTATATCCGTCTGGAACTCTCTGAATCCCTTATAAAGCTGTCTGCAAACGGTCTGTTCCTCCTCAGTAAGGAAAGAAGAGAAATACTCCGCCGCATAGGGCAGTTCAACGTCCGAAACGTCCTTGCTTTCAAGGGCTGAGTCCTCATTTTTATTGTCCGTTTTACCGACTGTGCTGTATTTGACCTGTATTCCAGTAGCCTCATTTGTTATGCCGCTGTCCAGCAGAGCATACTTTCTCTCCGCCGCCCAAGGCAGTTCAAATTCCCAGCCGTTTCTGTAAAATGCATACCACACTCCCGACGCACACACCATAGCCGCCAGAAGTCCCGAAAGCACTTTGATCTTTAGGTTTTTCCGTTTTTTTGATTTTCTGTATTTTTTGTCATCATTGCAATTTAACTGCGCCACTCTGAATCCCCGTTTCATATCCGCCGCATTAAAAATTTTTACACTATTTACACTCTTTACATTGTTTATCTGTCACAAATTCGTTTTGTCTTTTTGATTTTTTACTTTATTTACTGTTTTCGTTGTCTTTGCTGTCTTTATCTTTTTTATTGTCCGCTGTTTCGTCGTCATTCTCATCACGGATCAGCTCCGCTCTGAGCTTCTCTATTTTTCTGTCGTCTGTTTTTTCAACGCTGAAAAGCACATTTTCCCACTTTACGGCAGGTGTTTCGCCGTCCTCAGGTATTCTTCCCAACAGTTCTATCACCATTGCGCCGATAGTTTCAAACGGCGAATTTTCGTCAGCCTCTTTCCCTAAAGCCTCCATAACGTCCTCATAATCCGCCTTGCCCAGTATCTCGAACACTCCGTCGGATATCTCCGTTATCTCTTCCGCCTCGTCGTCATACTCATCCTGTATACTTCCCACAATGGATTCGATTATATCTTCAAGAGTAACAACGCCGGCCGTTCCGCCGTATTCGTCCACCGCAACAGCCATTTGTATCTTTTTCTCCGTCATTTCCTTGAAAAGTTCGCCGCACTTATGGGTTTCAGGAACGAAAAGTATCTCACGCATAAAGTCCTTTACCGTCCTGCTGTCTGCGCTCTCATGGAACACAAGGGTAAGCAGATCCTTGGCAAAGATAACTCCCTGAATATCGTCGATAGTTTCCTTGTATACGGGTATTCTGGAAAAACCGCTCTCTATGGCAAGCTCTACCGCCTCTTTTATCGGAGCGTTCTCCTCGATAGCCTCCACCTCTGTTCGGTGGGTCATAACGTCGCTTACCTCGATATCGTCGAACTCAAAGATGTTGCTTATCATCTCCGCCTGACTTTCCTCGATAGCACCCGTTTCGTTTACGGCGTCCACCATCATAAGTATCTCTTCCTCAGTTACAGCGTCATTCTTTTTCACGCTGCGCACACCGATCAGTCTGAGAAAGACCGTGGATATACCGTTGTTTATTATCTCCAGCGGCTTGAAAAGTGCAAGCCATACTCTGTACACTCCGCTCACCGTCAGCACGAATTTATCTCCCACACGTCCCGATGATACCAGACGTTTAGGGATATTTATACCGAAAACGCTTATAAACAGGGCAAAAATGCATATCACCGCAGCAAAGCTTATTAAGGAAACCGCATAATACTTCCACCCCTCGGAGGGCTGAAAGATCTTCTGCGTGAAAGCCTCTGCTATGGGTTCAAAAAAGTATACTGTACCCAACACAGTTATCAGCACTATCATTATCGTCCTTGAAATAAGGTTGGCAGCCATAAAGCGTCCAGGCTGTTCAAGCATTTTCATGAGCCTTGCCGCCCGCTTATCCTGCTCCGCCATTTTCTTTAGCTTTGCGTCATTGAATTCCACCGCCGCATTTTCACAGGCACAGAAAAATGCCATTACCAATGCTGCGGCTATGCAAACTATAAATCCCGTACTCAATCGCCCGGCGTCGTCCATTAAATATCAGCGTCCTTTTTAAATAGTATATTTGTATTTATATATAGTTTAATTAATATCATACCAAACAATTTCCCCCTTGTCAAGGATTTTCCCCCGCCCTTTGACTCCGCTTTGCACAGATTGACATATTAATCAAAAAGTATGCGATTGCTATTGACTTTTTTGACTAAAAGATTTATAATATACAGGTGAATGTGTTTTTGACAAATCTATATTAATTAGGAGGTTTCAAGGTGCGAAAAGTTAAAAAACCCGTGTTTTTTATCGTGCTGATCTGCATTTTAGGCTTCGCCTATCTTACCTATGCAGGCATACACACTCAGTACGGTGATATAAAAACAAGCTATATCAAGGGCGTTGACGAGATCCGCTGGGGAATAGATATCCAGGGAGGAGTAAACGCTACCTTTGAGCCTGACGGCGACGTTAATGCCACCGAGGACGAAATGGACGCTGCGAAGGCTGTTATCGAACAAAGACTTGTCAGCCTTAACATTACCGACAGCGAAGTTTACGCAGACTACAAAAAACAGAGAATAATGGTATCCTTCCCATGGCAGGCAGGAGAAGAGAGCTTTGACCCTGAAGAGGCTGTTTCAGAGCTTGGCGAAACTGCACAGTTGGTTTTCATAAAGGGTACGACCGCTCCGACAGGCGACGATGACGAAAATATCGTTCTGACAGGAAGCGACGTAAAGAAGGCTGAGGCTGTTACATATCAGGATCAGCAGACAGGCAGCTATACATATGCTGTAAGCCTTGAACTTAACGAGTCAGGCAAGAAGGCTTTTGCCGACGCTACTACCGAGCTTGCAGGCAGCGGTTCGATATCCATATGGATGGACGATGATATGATCTCCGCTCCTTCTGTAAACGAGGCTATCACAGACGGAAAATGTCAGATCACAGGCAGCACGTCAAATCCTTTTACATACGAATCTGCTAAATCCCTTGCGGATAAGATCAACGCAGGTTCACTCCCGTTCAATCTTAAAACATCAAGCACAAACATCATTTCAGCTACTCTCGGTGAGGGCGCAAAGAATGCAATGGTCATTGCCGGTATAATCGCATTCATCATCATTGCTATCTATATGATAATAATGTATAAGCTCCCAGGCGTTGTTGCTTCTATCGCACTTTTCGGACAGGCAGTAGGCTCTATCGCCTGCATCTCAGGATTTTTCGGAGTGTTCGAGAGCTTTACCCTGACTATACCGGGTATCGCAGGTATCATTCTTGCTATCGGTATGGGCGTTGACGCAAACATCATCACTGCTGAAAGAATCAAGGAAGAGCTTAACAACGGCAAAACTCTTAACGGCGCTATCGAGCTTGGCTATAAGAGAGCATGGAGCGCTGTATTCGACGGAAACATCACCGTTGTATTCGTTGCAATAATCCTTATGGGTGCATTCGGACCGACAGACAGCGCATTCGGACTTCTCCTCAGCCCTCTGTTCTCTATCTTCGGCGCATCTTCCGCAGGTACGATCTACTCGCTGGGCTATACGCTCCTTGTTGGTATCATACTCAACTTCGTGTTCGGTATTTTCTGTTCAAGACTGATGCTCTCATCACTTTCAAAATTCAAGTGCTTTAAGAACCGCAAACTTTACGGAGGTGCTGAGATCAATGACTAAGGAAATAAAAAACACCAAAGAAAGAAAAATTCTTAATGTGACCGGACACAGCAAGATATTCTACACGATATCCTGCTCACTCATTGCACTGTTCATTATCCTCACCGCTGTTATCGGACTTAACGTCGATATCGCTTTCAAGGGCGGTACGATACTTACTTACAGCTATACAGGTGATATAAGCGACTCAGACGTTTCAAAGATAGTTTCTGATACTCTTAACCTTAAAGCTACTGTAACAAAGGGCGAGAATACAGCTACTTCACAGAAAACAGTAAAGATCCAGTTCGCATCTACAAAGGGAATAAGCGATGACAAGCAGACTGCTCTCAAAGCTGCACTTGTTGAAAACTTCCCTGACAACGAGATCGAGCCTTTTGAAACAAACGACGTAAGCGCATCAAACGGTATGGACTTCTTCCTGAAGTGTCTTGCAGCCTGTGCACTTGCAGCTGTTATCACTATCATCTACATCGGATTCAGATTCAAGAAGATCGGCGGTATCTCTGCCGGTGTATTCTCCGTTGTGGCACTTATCCACGATATGTGCATGGTTTACGGCTGTTTCGTTATATGCCGTTTTGACATCAACGCAAACTTCATGGCTGTTCTCCTCACTATCCTCGGATATTCTATCAACGCAACTATCATTATTTACGACAGAATAAGAGAAAATCAGAACCTCAAAGGCAAAAGCATGGAGCTTGACGAACTTGTCAACCTCTCCATTACTCAGACTATGGGACGTTCTATCAACACAACAGTAACAACAGTTGCCGCTATGACGACCGTATGTATAGTTTGTCTTGTGTTCAACGTTACTTCGATTCTCAGCTTTGCATTCCCGCTCATCATCGGTATGATCGCAGGTGTATATTCTTCAAACTGCATCGCACCAACACTTTGGGTTCACTGGAAAAAGCATCAGGCTAAGAAAAAGGCTCTTGAAGATAAGTCTTCAAAGAAAAAGACTGCAAGCAAGGGCAGAAGATAATAAATAATTCTGATATCAAAAAGAACTCACCAAAAAAAGTGAGTTCTTTTTTCTTTGTCAATTTTATCAATGCTATCAATGTTATCATTGCTATGCAGTAACAAGGCTCATACTGACGTAACGTCTTAATTCCTCGCCGCTTATGGCAATACCAAGCTCGCAGGCGGTCTGCGACCATGTGGGGATACGTCTTTCTATATCCTCGAAATAGCGGTGATCTATTACCTCTCTCAGAAAATCACACTCAATATCATCACGCTTTTTTTCAAGTTCCCTGCGCCGCAAGGTCAGCCTGCCCAGTTCGACAGCAAGCTCCCTCAGCTCCGCCTTTTTATACGGCTTACATTCTCCGCTCTTTTCCTCTTTCAGCAGCTGTTGTGACAGACGCAGAATATTAACCCTCGTTTTTTTCTCACGGAGAATTATACTTCTGTATCTGCCGAACTCTCTCGTTTTCCCTGCCGCAGACGGCTTTCTTTCGCCGCCCGAAGTGTTGTAAGCCGCTAGATCCTTTCCCTTTTTGCCGTCCGAAAGGCTTATCTTCATTATCTCTTTCAGATACTCCTCAAGGCTTACGGCAGTCATAATGTCCTTTGTTCTCATTCCGATCCTCCCAAATCATAACTCATTTCGCTCGGTCACACTATCCGAACGTACGTTCAATCCCTTTGTAATATAGTATACTACCATAAAATGATTTTGTCAAGAACATTTGTTCTTTTTCATATGTGGGAAGATCAAATTTATGCGGTTTATTTATGTTCCCGATTTTTAAGCCTTTTTCCAGCCTTGCTGCCGTACATACTTACAGCCACCTCGACAAAGCTTTTAAGCATAGGGGCGTTCATAAGAGAGCGGTGATACATACCGAACGAAAGCGGCTCTGTATCCGTTATGGGGATATATTTTAGTCCTGATATCCTCTCAACAGGGAAAAGCGGTTCGACTGTAAACCCAAAGCCAGCTTTAACAAGAGTAAGACAACATTCTGCGCTGTCTGCAAAATACAGATCCTGTTCTTCATTCGCAGAAGCGAGCATACTGTGGATATGGTGGACTGATTCGTGGGACTTTACCCTTTCATTAAGTATGACCTTGCCTTTCAGCTGTGACATGGTAAGGCTTTCATACTGCGCCAAAGGGTTATCCTCCCTGCACACACAGACCATAGGGAATTTGCATAGTTCCCTGTAAGCCGCTCCGCTTTTCTCGTTTTCACTGCGGAAAGACACCATTACCTGTATGGTATCATCGGCAAGAAGATTGTCGATAGACTTGAATGGGATAACTCTCACATCGGGATAGACTTCGGGGGATATCTCACGCAGACTGCAGAGTATATTCTGCACCAGCATAAGTTCATATGCGCTGTGACAGCCTATACCGAGGCGAACACGGTTATCGTCCTTTCGGCTGAGCATACGGTGCTTTGCGCTCATGGCTATTTTCATTATGGAATCTGCGTCATTTATGAACTGTGAACCCTCCGGAGTAAGGCTGACGCTTTTACTGGTGCGGACAAAAAGCTTTACCCCAAGCTCGTCCTCTAGGGAGCTTATCTGGTGACTGACCGCAGGCTGTGTTATATTGACCGATTCGGCGGCTTTGGAAAAATTCAGATATTCCGCCACTGCAAGAAAACATTCAAGCTGTACTGTATTCATAAAGTTTAACCTCCGTTAATTTGTTGTATGATATTACATTTCTAAAAATGCATTTAATAAGTATCTATAAATATCCTTTATTGATTATAACATATTTCTATTTTACATTCAAGTATTTGTGTAGTATAATGTACAAAGAAAGAATTGTTAGGACGCTAACAATTCGGATTGAAACAGTAAGGGGGCGAATATTTTTCAGTAATGGAAACTAAAACGAACATAATGAAAGCCACCAAGTATATCCACTACAAAGTCGAGGCGGCTATCACGGCTCAGCTTTCAAAAACCGATCTCACCGCTGCGCAAAGCCACGTTCTTATGTGCATAATGGACGGTGGGGACATATATTCTTCCGATATACACAGACGACTGCATATCTCACGTTCCACCGTTTCGGGGCTGATAAAAAAGCTTCGTGCAAACGGCTATATAACCTACGAGAACGGCAGCGAATGCTGCGACGAACGTCACAAGCGCATCTGCGTTACAGACAAGGCGAGGGAGCATAAGGCTGAGATAGACAGGTGTTTGAGAAATATCGAAAGCACAGCTTTTGAAGGCTTTACAAAAGAGGAGCTGGATACGCTCAACGGGCTTCTTACCAAAATGGCTGAAAACACAAAACAAATCACAAAAGGAGGACTTTAAGACCTATGAAGGAAATTCTAAAACAGGTCAAGCAGTACAAAAAGGATTCATTCCTCACTCCGTTCTACTCCGCTCTTGAGGTAGTAATGGAAGTGCTGCTGCCGTTTATAATGGCTAAGATCATTGACAACGGCATAGAAAAAGGAGATATGTCAAAAGTTTATCTCTACGGCGGACTTATGATACTCGCCGCAATGCTGAGCCTTTTCGCAGGCGTTATGGCAGGTAAATATGCCGCAAGCGCATCTTCGGGACTTGCCTGCAATCTGCGTGAGGCTATATACCGCAAGATACAGACATTCTCATTCTCAAATATCGACAAATATTCCACAGCAGGTCTTGTTACCCGTATGACAACGGACGTAACGAACGTGCAGAACGCTTATCAGATGTGCATAAGAATTGCGGTAAGAGCGCCGCTCATGCTTATCACTTCAATGGTCATGAGCTTTCTTATCAATGCGGAAATGAGCCTTACTTTCCTTATCGCACTCGTTTTCCTTGCTGCGGTACTGGGATTTATAATGCTCAGAGCAATGAAGCTTTTCGACAAGGCTTTCAGAAAGTATGACGACCTTAACGCAAGCATACAGGAAAACATCTCAGCTGTAAGAGTTGTTAAGGCATATGTAAGAGAGGACTACGAAAAGGAAAAGTTCTCTAAGGCATCGGGAAACCTCTATAAGCTTTTCACAAAGGCTGAGGGAATACTTGCGTACAACAACCCTGCTATGATGCTGGTAAGCTACGGCGCAGTTATTCTTATAAGCTGGATGGGCGCACACCTTATCGTAGGCGGCTCACTCACCACAGGCGAGCTTACTTCACTCTTCACATACATCTTTAACGCATTTATGTCTTTGATGATGCTCTCATTCATATTCGTTATGATCTCAATGTCCACAGCCAGCATAAAGCGTATAAGCGAAGTTCTTACAGAAGTTCCTGATCTGAGAGATCCTGAAAACCCTGTTACAGAAATGGCAGACGGCTCTATCGACTTCAACAACGTAAGCTTTGCATACCGCCACGGCGAGGGCAAGGACGTACTGAAAAACATTGATCTTCACATCAAGTCGGGCGAAACTATCGGTATAATAGGTTCGACAGGCTGCGGAAAAACTTCATTCGTAAACCTCATAAGCAGACTTTACGATGTATCTGATGGTTCTGTATGCGTCGGCGGACTTGACGTAAGGGAATATGATATGGAATATCTGAGAGATCAGGTATCTGTGGTACTTCAGAAGAACGTACTTTTCTCAGGCACTATCCTCGACAACCTCCGTTGGGGTGACGAGAACGCTACTGACGAGGAATGTATAGATGCTTGCAAGTCAGCCTGCGCAGATGAATTTATCCAGCGTTTTCCTGACAAGTACAACACCTATATCGAGCGTGGCGGCGCAAATGTTTCGGGCGGTCAGAAGCAAAGACTTTGTATCGCAAGAGCGCTGCTGAAAAAGCCGAAGGTGCTCATTCTTGACGACTCCACAAGCGCAGTCGATACGGCAACAGACGCAAAGATACGCTCTGAGCTTGCAAGCAAGATACCGGGCACAACAAAGCTCATTATCGCACAGAGGATCTCCAGCGTTGAACACGCTGACAGGATAATTGTTCTCGATAACGGCGAGATAAACGGAATAGGTTCACATGACGAACTTATCGAAAATAACGAGATATATAACGAGATATACACCTCACAGGTCAAAGGCGGCGGAGATTTTGATAACCCTGCTGCAAATATCGAAAACACAGAAAATACAGATAATACAAATGAAAAGGAGAATGACTGATGGCTGAAAACAAAGCTCCTGCAGGAAAAAAGCCTGCTCTTGAAAAAAAGCACATTGAAGTTCTTGGCAGAGCGCTTAAATTCATGCTCAAAAGCTATAAGTTCCCGTTCATTGTGGTGCTTATATGCATAGTTGTGCAGGCTGTTACCACACTTGTGGGAATGCTGTTCATACAGTCGCTGGTGGACGATTACATCACACCGATGCTGAAGAGCGGTTCAACAGACTATGCACCGCTTGCTGCGGCGCTTGTAAAGCTTGCTGTAACATACTTTATCGGTCTTGCAGCCTCTTATGGATACAACAGGATAATGGTAAACGTAGGTCAGGGTACATTGAGAAATATCCGTGACGAGCTGTTTGACAATATGGAGTCGCTGCCAATCAAATATTTTGACACTCACCCTCACGGCGATATAATGTCGGTTTACACAAACGACGTTGATACTCTCCGTCAGTTCATCTGCCAGAGTATACCACAGGTCGTAAACTCAGCTATTACGCTGGTTGTAACATTCGTTTCCATGGTGGCAATGGATATCCCTATGACGATACTTTCTATCGCTATGGCTGTGCTTATGCTTTTCGTCACCAAAAAGCTTGCAGCAAAGTCGGGCGTTTACTTTGCAAAACAGCAGAAAGACCTCGGTGCAGTTGACGGCTGCATAGAAGAGATGATGGACGGACAGAAGGTAGTAAAGGTATTCTGCCACGAAGAGCAGGCTGTAAACGACTTTGTAAAGCTCAACGATCAGCTCAGAGTCAGTGCAAACAACGCAAACAAGTATGCAAACATACTTATGCCTGTAAACGCAAACATCGGAAACCTCAGCTATGTAATATGCGCTATACTCGGCGCTGTGCTTGCTATCAACGGCATAGGCGGACTTACCCTTGGTACTATCGTTGCATTCCTTACGCTGAACAGAAACTTTACTCAGCCTATCACCCAGATAAGCCAGCAGATGAACTTCATCATTATGGCGAGCGCAGGTGCAGAGCGTGTATTCGACCTTATGGACGAAAAGCACGAGCAGGACGAGGGCTATGTTGAGTTCGTGAACGCAAGATACAACAAGAACGGCGAGCTTGAAGAATGTAAAGAGCGCACAGGCACATGGGCATGGAAGCACCCTCACAAGGAGGACGGCACTGTTTCATACAAAAAGCTTGAGGGCGAGGTCGTATTCGACGGAGTTGATTTCGGATACAATGATGACAAGATCGTACTTCATGACGTAAAGCTTTTTGCAAAGCCCGGTCAGAAGATAGCTTTCGTAGGTTCGACAGGCGCAGGAAAGACGACTATCACAAACCTTATCAACAGATTTTATGACATTCAGGACGGAAAGATCCGTTATGACGGAATAAACATCACAAAGATAAAGAAACCCGCTCTGAGAAAAACTCTCGGCATAGTTTTACAGGATACTCACCTTTTCACAGGCACAGTTATGGATAACATCCGCTACGGAAACCTTGACGCAAGCGATGAGGAATGTATAGCAGCCGCTAAGCTTGCCAACGCAAACGGCTTTATCGAAAGACTTCCGGACGGTTACAACACAATGCTCACAGGCGACGGTGCAAACCTTTCACAGGGACAAAGACAGCTCCTCGCCATTGCAAGAGCCGCTGTTGCTGACCCACCTGTACTGATACTTGACGAGGCAACGTCTTCTATCGACACAAGAACAGAGGGACTCGTTCAGGCAGGTATGGACGCACTTATGACAGGCAGAACAACGTTCGTTATCGCCCACAGACTTTCCACGGTCCGCAATTCAGACTGCATAATGGTCCTCGAACAGGGACGCATTATCGAGCGTGGAACACATGATGAGCTTATCGAAAAGAAGGGCAAATACTATCAGCTCTACACAGGCAACTTCGCAGAAGAAACTGCCTGACAGAAAACTTAAACCAACAGCAAAAGGAGATCAGCCTTATGAGCCGATCTCCTTTTTAATATGCTTATATAATTTATTCATCAAGCAGCTTTCTTAAGAAAGCCTTTGTACGGTCGTTTTTCGGATTGTCGATCACTTCCTCAGGAGTACCCTCTTCAACGATAACTCCGCCGTCCATAAAGATGACCTTATCCGAAACACTTCTTGCAAAATCTATCTCGTGGGTAACGATGACCATTGTCATCTGCTCCGCTGCAAGTTCTTTCAGAACTTTAAGTATCTCTGCCGTAAGCTCAGGGTCGAGAGCCGATGTCGGCTCATCAAAGAAGAGCATTTTCGGGTTCATTGCCAGCGCTCTTGCGATCGCCGCTCTCTGCTGCTGACCGCCCGACAGCTGATAAGGATAATAATCGCCCTTATCGCCCAGTCCCATTTTATTAAGAAGAGCCTGCCCCTCGTCCATTACCTTGTTTTTATCACGTTTCTGCACGCATATAGGTGCATCTGTGATATTTTTCATAAGTGAGTAGTGGGGGAAAAGATTGAAATTCTGGAACACAAGACCGAATGTACCCTGAAGTTCCTTCAGTTTTTTCTTCGGCGCATACACAGGCGAACCGCTGTCAGAATTGACAGCCTCCTCGCCGCAGTAGGAAATACTTCCGCCGTCCACCTTTTCAAGCATTGAGATACATCTCAGAAAAGTTGATTTTCCCGAACCGGACGGACCGATTATGGAAACTACCTCGCTTGCACCAACAGAGAGGCTTATATCCTTCAGGACCTCAAGTCCGTCAAAACTCTTTTGCAGATTTTTTACTTCAAGCAAATTCACAGTTCAAGCCTCCTATCTGTAATAGTTCATTTTCTTCTCGATACGCTCCATAATGAACGCTACGAGGAAGTTGAATATGTAATAGAACACGCCTGCGATAAACAGCGGCATAATAGTTGTCTTTGCCGCAGCTACCTGCTTTGCGATAGTGAACATTTCGGTATACGAAAGCGCAAATGCAAGGGACGTATCCTTAACCAGGGTGATGACCTCATTTGTAACTGACGGTATGATATTCTTTACCATCTGCGGGAAGATTATCTTGAAAAATCTCTGCGGTCTGCTGTAACCGAGAACGTCACAAGCCTCATACTGTCCCTTAGGCACAGCCTGTATGCCTGAACGGTAGATCTCTGCAAAGTACGCTGCATAGTTTACCGCAAAACCGATTATCACCGCATAGAAACGATATTCCGATGAAAGTGCCATACCGAACAGATAATATGGTCCGTAGAACACTACCAACAGCTGGAGCATAAGCGGTGTACCTCTCACGATCGAGATATACAGCTTAACGAGCCATCTTATAGGTGCTATCTTGCACATTCTGCCTGCTGTTACAAGCAAGCCGAGAGGGAGTGAGAAAAGCAGGGTAAGCAGAAAGATAGAAAGTGACGCAAGCAGTCCTTTTGAAAGCTGCTTTGAGATATCAACAAACTTTTCGCCAAAGCTCTGCTTTGCCTTTGATGCAGTGCTTGCTGCAGCACTGCTGTCTGATGCGCTTTCGTCAGCAGCGTCTATAACCGAATCATCAGCTGACAAGCTTACGCTGTCCTCCAGACCCCACTTCTGTGCTATCTCATCAAAAGTTCCGTCAGCCAGCATTTCAAGGAGTGCGACCTGCACTTCGTCACGAAGCTCTGTATTTCCAAGCTTAAAGCCTATGGCATACTGCTCTGTGGAAAGTCTTTCGTCAAGCATAACGAACTCGCTGCCTCTTGACTCTATCTCATAATTCGCAACGCCGATATCCATTGCGATAGCGTTTACTGCCCCAGACTCAAGGTTCATAAATGCGCTGTTGTAGTCGCCTACCTGTTGGAGGTCTGCAAAAGATGCGGCAAGCTCCAGATTTTCTGGCTCTGCGTCCTCGCTTGTGAGGGCGGCAAGAGCAGAGCTGTCGCTCTGAACTGCAACGATCTTTCCTGCAAGGTCGGAAAGCTTTGTTATGCCTGAGTCTGATTTAACTATAACTACCTGAGAGTTATCAACATACGGTGTTGACCATGTATATTTATCCTCTCTGCCGTTCATTGTGAAACCGTTCCATATACAGTCGATAGAGCCTGAGTTAAGCTCCATATCCTTTGAGTTCCACTCGATAGGCTGTTTTTTCAAAGTCCAGCCGTTTCGGTTGCATACCTCCTGTGCGAGGTCGAGGTCAAAGCCCACATATTCACCGCTGTCGTCCTTATAGCCATAAGGCGGGAACTCTGCGTCAAAGCCTACTGTAAAGACGTTATCGTCACCTACGGCTGCACCCACGATACACTGAGCGCATACCATAAAAATAACCGCCGCCGTCAGCAGCGTAAAGAGCCGTTTAAAAGATCTTCCTGTACTCTTCATACCTTTCTCCTTTATATCATTATAAATAAAAAAATAAAAGCAGCCAAAGCTACATTACTATGATAACCTATTAAAGCGGTTTTGTCAATGCAAATAGTGAAAATATATGCTTTTTCTAACTTTTTTCATCGGCTTGAATATACTCCGCCGCTGTGGTATAATATCCATATCAAAAATATTTTCAGAATGGGTGATAAAATGGAATTTGTGACTGAAAGCAGCAGGATATACAGTATTGACGGCGAAAAGCTCCTTGCCGAGATAACCTTTCCCGAAACAGAAAAAGGCGTTTTCTGCATAGATCACACCTTTGTGGACGATTCCCTCAGAGGACAGGGCATTGCAGGAAAGCTTATGGAGCTTGCGGTAAAGGAAATTGAGAGCCGTGGCGGAAAGATCACAGCCACCTGCTCATACGCTCAGCACTGGCTGGAGAAAAACAGATAGGCACACAAAAAGCGGTTCAGGAGGATATCCCGAACCGCTTTTGATTTTATTATTTTTAATAGTTTACTGTAAACTTTACTCTGTGGTTTCCGTCTGCGTCATCTTCTATCATTTCAGCCTTTGTGATAGTGATAGGAGTTTTAGGAGAGGACTTTGCTCCGTCTGAGCCTGTTGTTCTCTCTACTTCAAGGAATCCGTCAACAACGTCCATTCCCTCTGTTACCTCGCCGAAAGCCGCATACTTTCCGTCAAGGAAAGTGCAGTCGTCTGTATAGCAGATAAAGAACTGGCTCGATGCGCTGTCATAATCCTGACTTCTCGCCATAGAAACTATTCCACGCTTGTGAGAAAGATCGTTCTCAACGCCGTTCTCGCTGAACTCGCCCTTTATAGTTTCATCACTTCCGCCTGTGCCGTCACCGTTAGGATCGCCGCCCTGTGCCATAAAACCGTCTACTACTCTGTGGAAAGTAAGTCCGTCATAGAAACCTTCCTTAACAAGCTTTTCAAAGTTCTCGCAGGTTATAGGTGCTTTATCTGCATAAAGGCTTATAACAAAGCTTGCGTCAACAGGTGTTCTCGGTTCAGGCTCATCATATGTGAAGTCCATATAGAACTTTGCTCTGTGGTTTCCGCTGTCATCATCGTCTATCATTACAGCTTTCTTTATTGTGATAGGAGTTTTAGGTGAGGACTCTGCCCCGTCCGAGCCTGTTGTTCTCTCAACATTGAGAAATTCATCAACAACGTCCATTCCCTCTGTTACCTCGCCGAAAGCCGCATACTGTCCGTCAAGGAAAGTGCAGTCGTCTGAATAGCAGATAAAGAACTGGCTTGATGCGCTGTCATAATCCTGACTTCTTGCCATAGAAACTATTCCACGCTTGTGTGAAAGGTCATTTTCAACACCGTTTGCGCTGAACTCGCCCTTGATAGTTTCATCACTTCCGCCTGTGCCGTCGCCCTTAGGGTCGCCGCCCTGCGCCATAAAGCCTTCTACTACTCTGTGGAAAGTAAGTCCGTCATAAAAGCCGTCGTCCACAAGCTTTTCAAAGTTCTTGCAGGTGATAGGCGCTTTGTCCTCATAGAGTGTAATGGTGAAAGACTTGCTTTCATCAAGTGTAGAGGTATCAATTTGGGAAGACGAATCCGACTCCTTGCTTCCGCAGGCGCTGAACGCAGAAAGTGTTACTGCGCAGGCTGCCGTAAGCGCAATGCCTTTGAGCAGCTTTTTAAATTTTGAATCTTTCATATCTTTTATATTTGCCCCCGTTTCTTATTTGTACGGCAGTCTGCATATAAGACCGCTTTTATCATTATAGCATTGCCCCGAAAAAAAATCAATAACGGCAGGTACATTTCACCGAATTTTCATTTTTAGTCTGACGGCTTTTTTCTATGCTTGCTATAACGCACAACAAATTTTGTATGAAAATACCTTTATTCGTTTTTCCTAACGATTGACTTTTGTTTGGTATCGGGGTATAATATATTAGTTAATGTCTTTAACGTCTGTTTTTTTCGACAAAAATGAAACCTATCGAATATAAATGTCTACTTATATTATATCGGTCTTACATTAATAAAGGAGCAATATAAACCAATGGAAACAAATGGAGCAAAAAAGAAAAAAAGCACCAGTAAAACAAACGATACAAGCAATGTAAATAATGCAGGCAGTTCTGCCGGAGTGAATGAGCCTAAGAAAAAAGCATTGAAGATACTGCCTTTCCTGCTGCCGCCTGTGGCTGTGGCAGTGATAATGCTTATAAACTTCTATGCCAACGGATTATATCCTTTCGGCGGCGGAACGATCGCATGGTGCGATATGACTCAGCAGGTCATACCTCTTCTCACTGATCTTAAAGATATACTTACAGGCAAGGCGGGAATATTCCTTAATTTCCAGAACGCAGGCGGAATGAACCTGTGGGGTGTAATATTCTTCTTTGTGGCAAGCCCGTTTTCGCTGCTCACCCTGTTTGTGCAGAAAACTGAGGTCATTCACCTTGTAAACATTCTGCTTATACTGAAAATGATGACCTGCTCGGTCACATCTATGGTATATTTCAAAAGCTGTCAGAAAAAGCTGCCTGTGGCATGGGCAATGATTTTCAGCCTTATGTATGCTTTCAGCGGATATGTGATGCTTTATTTCCAGAACATCATCTGGCTGGATATGATGTATCTTTTCCCTCTCCTGCTCACAGCTTTCAACAGCCTTTTCAAGAAAGGCAAGATTGCGCCATATGTGGCTGTGCTGACGGCAATGATGATAGTAAACTATTATATAAGCTATATGATAGTTGTTTTCATTCTCCTGCTTATGGGCGTTGTATGTTTCAGATACAGAAATGAAGAGCCTTACAAAAAAGCGCCTGTACATTTTATAATAGGCTCTCTGCTGGCGGCTCTGCTTTCTGCGGCGGTATGGATACCATGCTTTATCCAGTACCTTTCAAGCGGACGTACAGAAAACTTCCTTGAAAATGTTGCATCATGCAGTTTCCTTACAAACTATCAGACCACCATACCGACCATACTTTCAACTATCTCTATCCTTATAATAAATGCAGTATGCCTGTGTGACGGAAAACCGAGGAGCAAAAAGCAGAACACCTGCCTTATACTTCTCTTCCTTATGCTCATACCTATTTTCATAGAGCCGATAAATACCATGTGGCATACGGGAAGCTATATGTCATTCCCGACAAGATACGGCTTTATCACACAGTTTATGCTCATAGCCTGCGCAGGATATTTCCTCTCAAAGGACGATGAGAACAGGGTATCTCACGAACGCTCAAAGGCGGACAACATTTTCCTTACCCTTATATGTGCGGCACTTATATTCTTCTTCTACAAATTTGCTCTTGATTTCACAGCTGTAAATCTCCACGAATTTTCAGCTTACTCCAGAACCCTTTGGGGAGATGATACGTCCTATCATCTTATACTGAAACTTTCCGCAGTTGCGGCTCTTATCTACGGCATATACTTTATACTCTTCCGCAAGGGAATGCTTTCAAGACAGCTTACAGCTATGCTGATATGCTCTATGGTAATAGTTGAGGCTTATGCAAACGTCAGCATTTATATAACTTCTCCTTATGTAAACTTCCCTGACCGTGCTAAAAATCAGCAGGCTGTTATGGAGCTTGCCGACAAGATAGATGATGACAGCGGATTTTACAGGGTAAACACCACATCAAAGCTTTTTGATGTGAACCTTGTGGGTGCAATGGGATACAACTCCATTAGCCACTACACATCTCTTACCAGCAAGGATTATATGTATATGATGAAGAGGCTGGGTTATTCTTCCTACTGGATGGAAGTCGGCTCATACGGCGGAACGGAGCTTACCGACGCACTTATGAACATCAAGTACACTATCCACACAGGCAAGACAAGCGAAAGCACAGTTTATGACGGCGAGATATACAATATCGACAAGTCAGATCACTATATCCCGTCAGGACTTCTTACAGACAATGCGATAACAGACGCTGAACTTCCAGAAGTCACCAGAGGTGAGATACAGCAGTATGTTTACGAAAACACCCTCGGCAGTTCAGACTCCGAGGATAAGATCGTTACTTTCTATGAGAGCGAACACCCCGAGGCTATCGCAAAGAACAAAGAAGGTAAATATACTTTTAAAAACGGCTCGACTTTCAATTACACCATTGAGGTAAAGGGCAGACAGAGCTTATATTTTGACTGCTTTGACCAGCCGTCAAATGCGCTTAACGAACCGATAAACAAGAGTTTCCTTGTTATGGTGAACCACAACGTTATCGAAAGCGAATATCCAAGCCAGCGAGAAAACGGTCTTATAGATCTCGGTGAATTTGAAGATCAGACTATATCCGTAACTGTAAAGGTTCTTCAGGACTGCGAATGTGCGTCCTACGGATTATTCGGAATGGATCTGGACAAGCTTTCAGCTGCCGCCGAAAATGCACAGACAGTAAACCTTTCCGCAGACAAAGGCAGACTTACAGGCAGCTGTGAACTCGACAAGGCGCAAAACTGTCTTGTATCCCTGCCATACAGCGACACGCTGAATGTAAAGGTCAACGGCAAGCAGGTCGAATACAGCAAGGTACTGGGAGATATGGTACAGTTCAAGCTGGAGAGCGGCAAAAATGATATCGAGATAACATCAACGCCGAAGGGCTTTGCCGCAGGAATAGTTCTGACTATCGCAGGTGCAGGTTTATGCGTACTTTACGGAGTATTCAGAAAGAAGATAAAATTCAACGATACAGTATGCAGCATCTCATACTACGCTGTTATAATGGCCGGCGCATTGATACTCTTTGTGATCTACATTATGCCGTTCGTAGTTAACGTATACTGCAACCTTTATGAAAACTCACTAGTGAAATAACTAAACAAATAAAAATCAGCGTATGGAATTTTTCCGTACGCTGATTTTTTATAGTTTTATGGGGGTATAGTTTAGTATAGTTTAGTTTATTTTGTCATAAGGCTGCATACAAGGTTTGCGAACTCAACAGGGTTCTCTATGCTCATGCCCTCGATAAGCAGAGCCTGATCGTACAGCAGCTTTGTGTAATCCTTCAATGTATCCTTATCATCTGCATAGAGCGACTGGAGCTTTGCAAAGATAGGGTGGTTAGGATTTATTTCAAGAGCCTTTTCAGCCTTTACCTTCTGACCGTCATTCTGCGGCATTGAGTTAAGCACCTTTTCCATTTCGATAGTGATAGCGCCGCCGTCTGAGGACAGGCATACAGGGTGGCTCTTTAACTTCTTTGAAAGTCTTACTGTCTTTACCTTATCTGAAATAGCCTCCTGCATGAAAGTGAACATATCCTTGTTCTCTTCATCAAGCTTTTTAGCCTCTTCCTTTTCTTCTTCTGTATCAAGGTCAAGGTCTGCGTCGCTTATGGACTTGAATGTCTTTCCGTCATAGTTTATCATAACTTTCAGAGCGAACTCGTCAACATTCTGAGTGCAGTAGAGGACTTCATAGCCCTTATCCTTGATCTTTTCAAGCTGCGGCAGCATCTCGATCTTGTCCTTTGTTTCGCCGCAGGCATAATAGATGTTCTCCTGTCCCTCTTTCATTCTTGAAACATATTCCTTGAGGGTCACGTTCTTGCCCTCGAATGATGATGGGAACATTATGAGGTCTTTAAGCGTATCGTTTGCTGCGCCGTATGACTGATAGATACCGAACTTGAACTGAAGTCCGAATACCTCATAGAACTTTTCATACTTCTCTCTGTCGTTGTTGAGCATTTTTGTAAGCTCGTTCTTTATGGACTTTTCAAGGTTCTTTGCGATGATCTTAAGCTGTCTGTCCTGCTGGAGAAGTTCTCTTGAAATGTTCAGTGAGAGATCCTCTGAGTCAACTACACCCTTTACAAAGCTGAACCAGTCAGGGAGCAGGTCGGCGCACTTATCCATAATAAGCACTCCGCTTGAATAAAGCTGAAGTCCCTTTTCATAGTCCTTTGAATAATAATCGAAAGGCGCTCTTGCAGGGATATAAAGCAAAGCGTCATAGGTTGCGATACCCTCGTTCTTTGAATGGATATGTGCAACAGGCGGCTCATAGTCCATAAACTTCTCGATATAGAAGTTATTGTAATCCTCGTCTGTGAGTTCGTTCTTGTTCTTCTTCCAGATAGGGGTCATGCTGTTAAGGGTTTCGATCTCCTTATGTACCTCAGGCTCTTTACCCTCTTCATTATAATGAGTATGCTCTACTTCCATTTTGATCGGGAAGCGGATATAATCAGAATACTTCTTTACAAGTGACTGGATCTGATACTGGTCGCAGTAGATAGAATATTTCTCATCATCTGTATCGTCTTTAAGATAAAGAGTTATCGTTGTACCTGCGCCGTCAGGCTTTTCGCTCTCCTCGATAGTATAGCCCTCAACTCCGTCAGACTTCCAGAGGTAAGCCTTGTCTGAGCCGTAAGCCTTTGTAAGAACGGTAACTTCCTTTGCTACCATAAATGTGGAGTAAAAACCTACGCCGAACTGACCGATGATATCAACGTCATCACCAAGCTCATTTTCCTTCTTGAATGCGAGAGAGCCTGAATTTGCGATAGTACCGAGGTTGTTTTCAAGATCCTCTTCGGTCATACCGATACCGTTATCTGCAATAGTGATAGTACGGTTTTCCTTATCAAGTGAAAGTGTGATAGCAAAATCGTCCTTGTTCATACCTACTGATGTATCTGTAAGAGATTTGAAATACAGCTTGTCGATAGCGTCGCTTGCATTCGAGATCACCTCTCTTAAAAAGATCTCCTTATGTGTATAGATCGAGTTGATCATCATATCCAGAAGTCTTTTGGATTCCGCTTTAAATTCCTTTGTCTGCATATTAATTCCGACCTTTCCAATACCTGTTTATATTATTTATTTGCTGTCATGATTTTAGCACTCTCACTTTCTGAGTGCTAAATATATTATAACTCATATTTGATAAAATGCAAGGGTTATAATAAAATATCCGTATTTTATTTACATTTAATTAATAGTTGCATTTTACACTTGGAATATGCTATAATAGTTTATAACGATCACAACAAAGACCAAACGAGGTGACATATCCTTGAACTACCAATACAACCCGAATTTCAATGGTGTTTACATGACCGAAGAGGGGATAATGGAAAAGCGTTCCCTTTCAAAAGACTGTTCAAAACTCGGTCTGCTTTTGCTTACCTATGTGTTGACCAACACAGTTTTTGCCTACGGCTTTTACTATGCGACTTACTATGTTCTTGCAAAGAGCTTTACGCTCAGTTATAATACTGTTGTAAACTACCTTGTTGATAACCACAAAGCACTTGTTACATCTACAGCGTACAGTATGAGCGCAAACATAACCGTAACTGTCCTTAGCCTTACCGTCATACTGCTTATGGGAAAAGTCCTGCTGAAAGTAAGCTTCAACGGCTTTATCAAGCCGTCTAAACAGGGTGCAAAGACTGCGGCAGTATGGATACCGGGCTGTTTTGTAATAAACATAGCGCTTTCGCTGGCAGTATCATATCTTACTGCGTTTCTTAACACGCAGGGCATTGCCGTCCCCACAAGCGACTTTACCATAAGCTCGCCGTCCGCCGCATCGCTGACGCTCCAATTTGTCTATGTGGTGCTTTTAGGACCGTTTATAGAAGAATTTATTTACAGGGGACTTATCCTCGGTATGCTATCAAAGTACGGAAATTCGGCGGCTATACTTTTATCTGCGCTTGCTTTCGGACTTATGCACGGAAATATACCGCAGGCAGTTTCCGCTTTCGGAACAGGTCTTGTCTACGCTATCATTGCAGTAAACTGCGGCTCTATCTTCCCGACCATACTTCTCCATATCGCAAACAATATCATATCAAGCTATACTGAGTTTGCAGATGTGCTGAACATACCTCATTCCGACCTTATTTTCAGTATTTTTGAAATAACTATCGCACTTTTCGGATTTCTTGTTCTCTTCACCAAGATAAAAGAACTCCGTTACAAGGACGGCACAAACGCACTGGACAAAAAGACAGTTTCAAGGATCGTTTTCAGAAACCCTGTTATACTGGCTTACCTTGCGCTCCTTATATTCCAGATACTCAGAAGGTTTTTCTTTATAAACTAAATGAACTGAATGATCCTGACCGCAGACCAGTTTCATAACTTTCCGGCAAGTTGTAAAATAAAATGACACAAAAAAGAAGACTCAAAGAGAAACTCATGGTATAATGTAAGTGACTAAACA
>NZ_CAKSNX010000010.1 GCF_934476685.1 uncultured Ruminococcus sp. | reverse complement strand
CTGCCGTACACGTCCATAGTAAATGTGGTCTGCTCAGGCGTTGATGACTACTGCCCCGACCTTTACGTCACCCCCACATCGCCGTATTCAGGGGTCGAGGGCATTATTGACATAGGCGGCAAAAGCTATCTTTACAGCGGTGCGTATGCGCTGCTTGATGAATAATAGGAGGGAGAACATGAAAAACAAACTTGCAAAACTTATCGACGTAAAATCCATCGTCACTATCCTGCTGACGATAGTGTTCTGCGTGCTGGCACTCAAACATACCATTTCAGCGGAGCAGTTTTTGACGATATTTACAACGGTCATAGCTTTTTACTTTGGTACACAGTATCAGAAAGGCAAAGGTGAAAACGAATGACAGAAGCAATAATCGTGGCACTGATAACGGCGGCATCGGCGGTGATATGTCAGCTTTTGATCGCCGCCAACAGCCGAAAATCAATGCGTCAGGCGCAGTATGACAGCCAGAAGCTGCTTGAATACAAGATAGACAAGCTGTCAGAGCGTGTGGACAAGCACAATTCCGTTATCGCACGCACTTACAAGCTGGAGCAGGATTATGCACTTATGGACGAGAAAATCAAGGTGGCTAATCACAGGATTGACGATTTGGAAAGGAAGGAATAGTTATGGCAAAGACATTCAAAGGCATTGATGTTTCGCAGTATCAGCAGGGCGTTGACTTCAAGAAGGTAAAGGCTTCGGGGGTTGATTTTGTTATTATTCGTGCTGGCTTCGGCAAGTATGCCAATCAGAAAGACCCTTGTTTCGAGAGTCATTACAAGGCGGCTAAGGCGGCAGGACTTAAAGTCGGCGCTTACTGGTACAGCTATGCAGCGACTGTCGAGGAAGCAAAGGCAGAGGCTCAGACCTGTATCAACGCTATCAAGGGCAAGACATTTGAGTATCCGATATACTTCGACCTTGAGGAGCGTTCACAGTTTGTAAAGGGCAGAGCATTTTGCGATAGCCTTGTCAAGACTTTCTGCAACGCACTTGAAAGCGCAGGATACTGGGCAGGGCTGTACATCAGCCGCAGTCCTTTGCAGCAGTACATATCCACAGATGTCGCAAAGAGATACGCTCTATGGGTAGCTGAGTACGGCTCACGCTGCAACTATGGCGGTACATACGGTATGTGGCAGTACAGCTCAACAGGCAAGGTCAACGGTATCAGCGGCAATGTTGATATGGATATTTGCTATGTGGATTATCCGACGCTCATCAAAGCCAAAGGATTGAACGGATTCAAGAAGGTCACCAGTTCGACCAGCAAGCCGTCTACGACCACCGCAAAAAAGGTAGTAACTTATACCGTAAAACGTGGCGACACTCTTTCAGCGATCGCTCAGCGTTATAAGACTACTGTTGCGAAGCTTGTCAAGGACAACGGTATCAAGAACGCAAATCTCATTTATGTGGGGCAGAAAATTAAGATAAAGTAGATATAGTTTCAGCCGACAGGGGTTATTCCTTGTCGGCTGATTTTTTATTTTTATCATTCTTGACCACGCATGGCGTATGTGTTTTTATATATTAATACTTCATACACTCGGAGAGTATCGGGGCGGGTATTTTGGGTAAAAAATAAGGATAGTAATGAATAAAATCCATTAACTATCCGTGCAAAAACCTCACAACAGGTTTTTTATTTCTTTAATATTATATGCGATTTCTTAGAAAAAGTCAACAAGATTCTTCAAGAAAATTATTGAACTTTTTATTAATAAACTATCACTAAAATAATCTATTTCTCTAATAAGTCTTTTATTACAAAATTCCTTAAATTCCTTCTTGCGTAAAGATTTCATGTCTTTGGGAAGTAATTGATCGACAACATACAGTACGGAAGTAAATTCCAAAATAAATTGATTTTTTAGTTTCTTTCGTCTGGAAGTTTTGCCGATAGTGTTACATTTGCTCACAAAATAGTCTATCTCATATAACGATTTTGTGCTTTGACTGGGAGAAAGATCATGTATTATACAATTGTTGTGTGCGCAAGCATTTCTTAAACTTCGTACAGAATTTAGAATATTAGCCTTAATCGGAAAACCATTATACTTATTGTAATAAAAGTTATAAAAATCAATTAATGTGCCAAATGAAATCATTTCTAAAAAGGCCCATACAGGACAATCAAGTTGCAATTTGCCATTAGTAATTTCATAGTTAAAATAATGGTCAATCAATTCCCCATTATAATGAGAAGACGACGCTCTGCGTATTTCATCTATAACATATTTTTTCTTTGGTATGGACAAAAAGCTTTCTACAATATCATAACCATTTTCGAGATTATTATATTCAATGTCATGTAATATTTTTACTTTTAAACAGTGTTCTATATCAATACACGCTTTAATAATTAGATTGCGTAAGTACATATCTATTTTTGACAGTTCAACAAGGTAAGAAAAATCAAGTTTCTGATAAGTTCCATTAATTTTTTTATAGTTTTTCTTGTACGATATAATTCTAAAGTAATTATTTCTGCTTTGAAGAAATTTTACGGCTTGCGTCCTTGTAATATTATTGAATGTTACTCCTTTGTTAAGGCTCATCTCTCTTACTAATTGAACTGCTGTTTTTTTAGGTCTTGAGCTTTTTAGTCTGCAATTCATATTTACGCCTCGCTTAAGTGTCGATTATTAAAAAGCATATGTATAATTGTAATAGTTATAACGATTACATAACTATAATAACATATTTTTTTACATTTTTCAAGACTATTTGTATTATTATACCTTAAATTTAAAAATTCTAGCTTTTAAAGATACAAATTAATCATCCTCATTATCTGTTTTTTCAGCTTGGCGGACCCGATGGCGAACTTGGTGCGGCGCTGAGGTATCTCAACCAGCGTTATTCTGCACCGTGCAGAGAGGTGCAGGCGATACTAAATGATGTTGGCACGGAGGAACTTGCTCACATCGAGATGATCGGTACTATCCTTTATCAGCTGACAAGGAACCTGTCCATGAAGGAAATAAAGGAGAGCGGATTTGACACCTATTTCGTGGATCACACCACGGGCGTTTATCCTATCGCAGCTTCTGGAGTGCCATTCTCTGCCTCAACGTTCCAGTGTACAGGCGATGCGATCGCAGATCTGACGGAAGATCTTGCGGCGGAGCAGAAGGCAAGAGTCACATACGACAACATTCTGCGGCTTGCCGATGATCCAGACGTGCGTGACCCGATAAAGTTCCTGCGTGAAAGGGAAATAGTGCATTTCCAGCGTTTCGGCGAGGGACTTCGCCTTGTGCAGGATATGCTTGACAGTAAGAATTTCTATGCATACAATCCGAGCTTTGACAAGTAGCGGATAGGTATAAGATGAGCCGTTTTGAGAGATCAAGGCGGCTTTCTTCTATTATGTGTTGGCATACGGATATCTGAAAATAGAATCAATAAAGCCTGCTGTTTTGGTTGACAAAACCATAAAATATGGTATAATATAGGCAGGAAGTGATGATGTGGCTGAGATAATAGAACTTGGCAAACTCAATACTCAGCCATTAGAAAGTGAATTCGGTAAATTAAAAACTGATGAGCTGATCGTTACTAATGAGAGGATAGAACATATCAGGGTAAGACATCCTGAGGATTTTGAGCTGTTTGAGGAGTATAGTCTGTCTGTTGTTAGTGATCCTGAGTTTATTATAAAAGACGGAAAGAATGAAAACACAGTTTTTGTTACTAAAAAACTGGAGAATACAAATTTGAATTTGGTAGTAAAGGTTATTCTAGAAACTGACGAAGATGAACTGAAAAATTCGGTTATGACTTTTTATCGTATCAGAGATAAGAATTTGCGTAAGTTGATAAATAAGAATAAGACTCTTTACAAGAAAGAATAAATATGCTATAATATGAGTAGGATAAGAATAGGTATTTTGAAGTAGAGAATGTGCTGCTACGCACCCTTTGGGTCAAAAGAAATGTGGGAAAGGGCACACCCACCAAAATACCATTGCTTTGAAAGCCGTTTTGAGAGATCAAGGCGGCTTTCTTCTATTATGTGTTGGCATACGGATATCTGAAAATAGAATCAATAAGCCTGCTGTTTTGGTTGACAAAACTGCGCAAAGTGATATAATAAATACCAAGACCACAGGAACGGCGGTAAATGATGTGTATAGTATAGGAAAGATAGATGTTGAGATATATAAATGCGTGACGGAGGATATTCAGACAGATGAAGTTATTATCACTGAACGCCAGATCGAGCATATAAAGGAACGTCACCCTAATGACTTTGAACGATTCGGCCGATATTTTGAGGAAATAGTTAAGTATCCAGATTTTATTATAGAAGCGAATAAACCGAGCACGGCATTGATTTTAAAAGAAATAGAGATCAACAATGAAAAGTTCAAAACAGTTTTACGACTTGCAACTTCCGGAGATGATCCCACATATAAAAATTCTATTATTACTTTTATGAAAATTGATGAAAAGGAATGGAATCGACTTATAAAAAATAAAAAAATACTTTACAAATCAGAATAAATATGCTATAATATGAGTAAGATAAGAAAGGTTATTTGAGGTGGAGGAATTCGTACAGTCCACACGCCGCTGGTACTGACAGGAGCAATCCGAGAGACGCAGGAGAGTTGTACGCCTGCCAAATAACCATTGCTTTGAAAGCCGTTTTGAGAGATCAAAGCGGTTTTCTTCTATTATGTGTTGGCATACAGATATCTGAAAATAGAATCAATAAAGCCTGCGAGGTTGGTTGACAAAACTGCGGAAAGTGGTATAATTAATACCAAGACCACAGGAACGGCGGTAAATGATGTGTATAGTATAGGAAAGATAGATGTTGAAAAGTATCAAAATATTACCGATAAAAGAATATTAACTAATGAAGTAATAATTACAGATAATCGCATTGAGCATATAATTCAACGACGAGGTCAGAACTTTTATGTTGAGTATCACGAGTATTTCAGCAGTATAATTGAGGATCCTGATTACATATTTAAAGATATTAAGGCTGATACTGCAATTGTATCCAAAGTATTTTCTCATAAAGGAAAAAACATAAATCTTGTGGTAAGATTAGTTGTTGAAGGCGATGATCCTAACTTTAAAAACTCGATCATAACCGCTATAAGCGAAAGTGAAAAACGATTTGCACAACGTTTAAGAAATAACACTCCTGTATATAAAAAACTTGACAGTCAAGAATAAATATGCTATAATATGAATAAGATAAGAAAGGTTATTTGAGGTGGTAAACTTCGTAGCGACCACACGCCGCTGGTACGACAGAGAGAAATCTCGAGAGATGCAGGAGAATGCTACGCCTGCCAAATAACCATTGCTTTGAAAGCCGTTTTGAGAGATCAAGGCGGCTTTCTTCTATTATATATGTTTTTTCGCCCACAAGTATATATTATAATAGTATACCCGTGGAAATGTGGAAATATGAAAAGCGTGAAAAACATGAAAACAGAAAATTAAAAAGTTAGTCCTTGTAATGTGGTATGAAATGTGTTATAATGTATCGAACAGCGGAGGTGAAGATGTTGCTGCTTGAAAAAATAGATCAGCGTGAGGCGCTGAGATATATGGGGTATAAGTCGGATATGCCCGATGAAAAAATTCAGGGGATAATTGATCGGTGCGAAAAGGATCTCCTTGCGGTGGTAAAACCGAAATTTATTTATAAGGTCTTTGACATCAGTCACGGCGAAAATGCGGTGAATGTGGAGGGGACTACTCTTGTGCTGGAGGGGAAGGATATCTCCGCTCATCTTAAAGACTGCACAAAATGCGTCCTGCTTGCGGCAACGCTGTCATCTGGGGCGGATATGATAATTAGGCGGCTTGAGGCAGAGGATATGACAAAAGCCGTTATTACTGATTTCCTCGCAAGCGCCGCTGTTGAGCAGGTGTGCGATATAGTGGACAAAACTGTGAAAAGCGACCTTCCTCAGCTTGAACAGACATGGCGGTTCTCACCGGGATACGGCGATCTCCCTATTGAGATACAGGGCGAGTTCCTTCAGGTGCTTGACGCTCCGAAACGTATCGGTCTTAATGCTACGGCAAACAATATACTGACACCGAGAAAGTCTGTTACGGCTGTTATCGGTCTGTCTGAAAATAAAATATCAAAGGGCAGGAGAGGCTGCGTCATATGCAGTATGAAAGACACTTGTCCGTATAGAAAAAGAGGCGAACATTGTGGATCTTAGAACAATGCTGAAAGAAAAAGAATTTATCATACTTGACGGCGCAATGGGTACTATGCTTCAGGCAAAGGGTCTGAAAATGGGCGAGACACCTGAGGCGCTCAATATCGAAAAGCCTGACTGGCTGGTGGATATCCATAAGCAGTACGTTGACGCAGGCTCGGACGTTATTTACGCAAACACATTCGGCGCAAACCGATACAAGCTGGCGAAGTGCGGCTACTCAGTGGAGGAAACTGTGGCTGCGGCTATAAAGAACGCAAGAACTGCGGCGGAGGGTACTTCAACTCTGGTGGCTCTCGACATCGGTCCTATCGGTCAGCTGCTTGAACCGACAGGAACGCTGACTTTTGAAGAGGCTTATGACGTTTTCAAGGAGCTTGTTATCGCAGGAAAGGACGCTGACCTTATAGTTTTTGAAACTATGACTGACCTCTATGAGCTTAAAGCGGCTGTGCTTGCGGCAAAGGAAAACAGCGACCTGCCTATCATATGCACTATGACTTTTGAGGAGAATATGAGAACATTCACAGGCTGCGATATAAGCTCTATGTGCCTTACCCTTGAGGGACTGGGTGTTGACGCAGTGGGTGTAAACTGCTCCCTCGGACCGAAGGAACTTTATCCTGTTGTGGAAAAGCTGTGCAGATGGACAACTCTGCCTGTTGTGGTAAAGCCGAACGCAGGTCTGCCTGACCCTGTGACAAATGAGTATAACTGCTCGCCGGAGGAGTTTGCGGAGCTTGCCGAAAAGCTTATACCACTGGGAATAAAGGTAATAGGCGGCTGCTGCGGAACTGACCCTGACTACATTAAAAAACTGGCAGAGATGCTTACGGACAAGAAGTATGTTCAGCGTGATGTGAAGGTACCTGCTGCCTGCTGTTCTGCCGCAAATACTGTTGTTATAGATCAGCCGAGAATAATCGGCGAAAGAATAAATCCTACCGGCAAAAAGCGTTTCAAGGAAGCTTTGCTGGCAGGGGATATCGACTATATCCTCGGACAGGCTATCGAGCAGGTACACGCAGGTGCGGATATACTTGACGTGAACGTTGGTCTGCCTGCCATTGATGAAAAGGCTATGATGTGCAGAGCGGTAAAGGCTTTGCAGGGCGTAACGGACGTTCCGCTCCAGCTTGATTCCACTATCCCAGAGGTAATGGAGGCTGCGCTGAGGGTGTACAACGGCAAGCCTATCGTCAACTCGGTAAACGCAGAGGAGAAGTCACTTTCCACGGTTCTGCCCCTTGTTAAAAAGTACGGCGCAGCGGTGGTCGGTCTTACCCTTGACGAAGAGGGAATACCTAAGAGCGCAGACAAGCGTTTTGAGCTTGCGAAAAAGATACTGGACAGAGCGCTTTCCTGCGGCATAAGAAAAGAGGACGTTTATATCGACTGCCTTACCCTTACAGCTTCGGCTGAGCAGGAGAACGTTATGGAAACGGTCAAGGCGGTGGAGCGTGTAAAGAACGAACTTGGACTGAAAACTGTCCTCGGCGTTTCAAACATCAGCTTTGGTCTGCCGAACAGAGAGCTTGTGAGCCACAACTTCCTTATGATGTGTCTTACAAAGGGACTTGACCTGCCGATAATAAATCCTAATATCGACGCTATGACAGGCACAGTGCGTTCGTACAAGCTGCTTGCGAACATAGATAAGAACTCGGTGGATTACATTGCGCACTACGGAAATTCAGACGGCGCAGCCCCCGTAAAGAAAGAGGCAAAGTCGGATATCGACCTGCCGTATGCTATCTCGAACGGACTTAAAAAAGAGGGCGCAGACATTACTGCAAAGCTTCTTGAAGAGAACACAGACCCTATGGTAATAGTGAACGATCTGCTTATCCCTGCACTGGACAAGGCAGGCGAGGAGTTTGAAAAGGGCAAGATATTCCTCCCACAGCTTATACAGACCGCAGGCACAGCACAGGGTTGTTTTGAGGTAATAAAGCAGTATATACTTGCCCACGGCGAAAAGAGCGTATCAAAGGGAAAAATAATCCTTGCCACAGTAAAGGGCGACATACACGATATCGGCAAGAACATCGTAAAAGTGCTGCTTGAAAACTACGGCTATGACGTTATAGACCTTGGCAAGGACGTTGACTATCAGACGGTCGTTGACGCAGCCATAGAGAATGACGTTCACCTTGTGGGACTTTCAGCGCTTATGACAACAACTCTTGTAAGTATGGAGAACACCATAAAGCTGCTGAGGGAGAACAATGTTGACTGCAAGATAATGGTAGGCGGAGCAGTAGTTACCCCCGACTATGCGGAGCAGATAGGAGCAGATTTCTACTCAAAGGACGCAAAGCAGTCGGTAGACATTGCAAGGCAGGTATTCGGAAACTGACCTGATAGACAGGAAAAAGTAAAAATATTATCGGAACGTGGAGAGAGTTTCTGCGTTCCGATTTTTTGTGGGGATTTGCTTACGTCTTGTGAGGTAAAGGCATACGAGAATTTAGCAAGGTGGGGTTAAGTATAAGCCACATCTCCGTTTTTTCCGAGCACAAAATGAGAAGTTCGGACAGTAGACAGCGAGCTTGTCGAGCGTAGCGAACCGAGCCGTCCGCCCGAGGACAGCGCAAGGGGCAAGCCCTTGCGGGGGAGTTTGTGCGTGAGGCGAGTAAGGGGCAGCCCTCTATCGCAGGGCTTGCCCCTCTTTGAAAACAGTCCGCTGGACTATTTTCAAATTCACCCTGTGCGGAGCTCCTCCGATGGGGATTTCGCTCCTGCGGGAGCGACAAGGGGACGCTGTCCCCTTTGAACCCTAGCAACCCCTTTTGTAAAAGGGGTTGATCCTAAAACTTGCTTTGTGCGTTTGATAGTTTGTGAGTACTTTTGCTTTGTTTGGTGTTTATGGTTTGTGTGCAGGATTTTAAAAGCCGAGATAAGACCTAATCAAACCCAAAAGAGCCAAAACAAGACCTCATCAAACCCTGTTTCAGTAAAAGCCATATCTCGGTTTCTTCCGAGCGCAAATGAAAAGTTCGGACGATAGACAGCGAGTTTACCGAGTGTCCCGAACGACCCCGTCTGGGAAGACGATTAAAAGTTTTTTTTCTGTCAATAATCATATCAGAAATGATTTGATTGGAGCGGGTATTATGTATTCATTTGAAAAAAAATTCGGGAAAAACTGCGGCTTTAAAAAGCTTTCCTTTTGCCTTTGCGCTGCTTTTGCCTTTACTGTTATGTCCTCTGCGGAGAGCGGTGGTCGGCTGGATATGTGCAGAGCGCAGAAAATGTCGCTCTTTTTCCCATCTCAGGCAATAGAACAGCGTGAATTCACAGATGACGGCGAAACCGAAAACAGCCGACTTAAAAAAGCTAAGATAGGCTCTGTCACCGTCATTGAAGAGGACGGCTCGCAGACAGAGTTCGGCTTTAAACTGGCGGAGATAATAAAAAGTTTGTTTTCTTGACTAATGTACAAAATTTCGGACACATGATCGTTGACAAAACTTTGCGGCAGTGTTATAATTATCTAAATAATAACAAGCGGAGGCGGCAGAGTATGGTGAATATTATCACAGGCGGAAGCGACAGCGTCAGAGAAGATCTGTTTACCGATAAAATAAAAGAGGCTGCACAGCAGGGCAGGGACGTCCTCGTTATCGTGCCTGACCAGTTCTCTTTCGATTATGAAAAAAAGCTTTACGATTCCATGGGCGCAAAGCTTTTCAACGGCATAAGAACGGCAGGCTTCAACAGGCTTGCCGAGAAGATAACCGAAAAGTATGGCGGATATTCCCGTGAGAACGCAGGGGATAACGCAAGAATGATACTTATGTATAAGGCGGTCAGACGCTTTTCAAAAGAGGGCGGAGTAAAGTTCTATAAGAAAAGCCTTGATAAGGGCAGCTTTATCTCCGAACTTATCGACCTTACGGGGAAACTGCGCCAGAGCGGTGTTACACCCGATGACCTTGCCCTTGCCGCCGACAGGCTGGAGGGAACTGTGTCGCTGAAACTTGCCGACCTTTCAAGGCTGTTCAGATATTACCTCGATGAACTGGATAATGCTCAGATGAAGGACGAAGTTTCCGAAATGGCTGCCGCTGCGGAGCTTGCGAAGGAGAGGGAGTATTTCAAAGGGGCGGATATTTTCGTCAGCTCATTCAACAGCTTTACATATGATGAGGAGAAGATCATCGACCTCTGTATCTCCCAAGGGGCAGGCTTTACTATCTCGCTGCTTATGGACAACGACAGCGTGAAAAGCTTTCACAGCCACTCATTTGCCGTAACGGTGAGAACGGAGCAGCAGATAACGGATATGGCGAAAGCGCATAACAAGAGCATAAATATGATACTCGCCGACCGACGAGAGGGGAGATCATACGACATCGGTTTCCTCGGCAGAGAGCTTTTCAATTACAGCAGAGCAGGCTATGCGGCTCAGTCTGAAGATGTGAAGATATTTTCTGCGGACGATGTTTATGAGGAAACTGATTTCATCTGCGCCGAGATATGCAGACTGGTGCGTGAGGAAAATTACAGGTTCAGCGATATTGCCTGCACCGCCCGTGACCTTTCTAAATTCGCCCCTGTGCTGGAAAGTACGTTTGAAAAGTATGATATACCTTATTATACCGACAGACGTGAGAGCGTTTCATCTTCCGCCATCGTCAACTATATAAATGCGCTGTTCAGAACCGTCCTTACGAAAGAGTTCAGAACGGCGGACATAATGAAGCTGATAAAATCTCCGCTTTTCGGTATACTGGAATACGATATAACCGATCTGGAGGAATACTGCATAAAGTGGAACGTTGACAGGCAGATGTGGCTTGCGCCTTTCACCGCCCCCGCAGGAGAGCAGTCCGACAGCGAGGAGAGAAAGGCTGCAAAGCTGCAGAAGATAAATGACCTGCGTGTGAGCATTATTCAGCCGCTCCTTGATTTCAAGACCGCTGCGGCAGACGCAACGGCAAAGGAGATATGCACCGCTTTCTATAAGCTGCTTGGGGATATAAAGCTTTCGGAACAGACATATTCCCTCGTAAAACGTGCAGGCGCATCGCAGAATGAGACCGAAACGGAACTTTCAAGAGAGCTTAAACAGCTGTGGACGATGTGCCTTTCGGCGGTGCGTTCCATTTATGAGATATTGGGTGACGATAAGATATCTTTAAGGCAGTATTATGAGCTTTACAGGCTTATGCTTTCGCAGATGAAGATATCAAATCCGCCGCAGAAACTGGACTGCGTAAGACTTCTTGACGCAGCGAGGTCGAGGACGGACGGCGTAAAGGTAATGTTCGCCGCAGAGGTCAACGACGGCATTTTCCCTGCGCCTGCAGGCGGAGCGGGACTTGTTTCCGAACACGAAAAGGAAATGCTCAGACTGACGCAGGATATAGATATCCGTTCGGGGGCAATGAACGATTTTCAGAACGAACGTCTTGCGGCATACACCGCCCTTTCCTCAGCGGAGGAAAAGCTGTACATACTTTATTCGGGCGCAGACCTGCTTGGCAATGAAAAACGTCCGTCAATGCTTGTGAAAGAGGTAACAGCCATACTCGGCACAAAGGTGAGAAAAATATCCTCCCTCCCTGCGGAGTTTTTCTGCACTTCATACAAGACCGCATACACAAAATATATCGAACATTCAAGGGACAAAACGGCTGAGATGCAGAGCATATATGATTCCGTTATGGGTTCGCCTTTGTATTATGACAAGCTCTGCGGACTGAGGAAAAAGAACTCCTCCCCGAAATATACCCTTGCCCCCGAAAAGGCGGCGGAAACGTTTTTCAAAGGGGATATATCTCCCGTTTCGCCGACAAAGCTGGATAACTATTATAAATGTCCATTTATGTACTTCTGCAACTACGGACTTCACCTCAGCAAGATAAGACAGGTCAAGGTGGACGGACTTAGCGCAGGAAACATAATCCACGGTCTGCTCGAAAAGATACTGAAAAAGCCCGACAGCGAGGAATACGACACCAATTTCGTGCTTATGACCGATGATGAGATAAAGGATTTTATCCGCAGGCATTTTGAGGAATGTTACGCAGAGGAGCTTGGCGGGGATTTCGGCAAGGACGCAGGCTTTGATTTCAGATACAAAAAGCTTGAACAAAAGGCTTTTTACATAGTTAAGTTCGTTCAGAACGATATAAAAAAGGGCAGCTTTGTGCCATGCGCCTTTGAATATAAGCTGTGGCGTGATCCTGAAGAGGGCGGCAGCCTTGCATTAAAACTCAAAGACGGCAGAAAGATAGTTCTGACGGGAACAGTTGACAGGGCGGATATATACACAGACAAGGACGGAGTGAAATATCTGAGGATAATAGATTACAAGACCGGCAGCACCACCTTTGATCTGAGGGCACTGTATCACGGACTAAATCTTCAGATGCTTGTCTACTTGTCGGATATACTTGAAACTCAAAACGAGATAAACAGGGAGGACGCTCTAAAACAGGCAGGTGTGATATACTTCAATTTCAAGGAAACCGCCGAAAACAGAGCGGACAGCGGCTGTACGGACGAGGAGCTTGAAGAAACGCAGACGGAGCATTGCATAAAGGGATTTAAACGCACCGGCAGACTTGTTGACAGGGCGGATATAGTCAAGGCTATGGATCTTTCAACAAGGTATAAGGTGACGGACAGGAAGTTCAGCGCTATGCGTGAGTATGCAAAGCGTAAGGTAGCCGAATACGGTAACAGACTGCTGGAGGGTGATATCGCCGCAGAGCCTTATGAGGGCGTGTGCAGCTATTGCGATTACAGCGGCATATGCGCAATGGCAGTCTATACTGACGAAAATACGGACAAGCCTGCGGAAACGGCGGCTATGGAAGAAATACTTGACGAGATAGCGAACGAACTTGACGCAGAGGCATCGAATACCGAAAATACCGAAAACGAGGGAAAGGAGGCTGAACAGTAATGGGAGTAAAATGGACGGACGATCAGAAAAAAGCCATTGCTCCGAGCGGCAAAGGCACAGTAGTTTCTGCGGCGGCAGGCAGCGGAAAAACTGCCGTTCTTATCGAGAGGATAATAAATATACTCTGCGACAAACAGAAAAGAGTGCCTGCGGACAAGCTTCTTGCGGTGACGTTCACAAAGGACGCTGCCGCCCAGATGAGGGACAAGCTGAACACAGCCATAGAAAAAAAGCTTGCGCAGGATCCAAGGGACGAATGGCTTTTGCAGCAGTACAGCCTTGTGAGCCTTGCGAAGATAGCCACGATAGACTCTTTCTGCCTTGACCTTGTAAAGGATAATATGCACAAGTTCGATTTTCAGGGCGGCATAAGAACCCTTGAAGATGCGGACTCAAAACAGCTGCTTGCAGACTCAGCCGCCGAGGCGATGGAAGAGCTTTGCAGAGATGAGCCGCAGGACTATGCCCTGCTGGACGACGCTTTCGGCAGCGGGTTTGAGGCAAAGGTAACGCAAATGGTGAAAAAGCTCATAGACTATTTCCACACCATATCCTATGCCGAACGGTGGAAAGCAAAGGCTATGGAGTTTTACGAGTCGGACGAAGTTTTTGAAATGCTGACCGACCACGTTATGCAGAACGCACTTGCGGAAATGGAAACGGCACAGGCTGACGTTGAGCGGCTGAGATACTATTATAATTACTGCTTTGAAGAGGGCGGAAAGAAGATATTTCTGAGAGATCATTATAATGCACTGGAGAAAAATTTTGCTGTGCTTTCTGATATCGTAAGCGAAATGAGCCTTGCACTCAGCCACGGTGAATGGGAAAAGGTCGGGGCAGTCGATGTTCCGAAATCATTATCATCATTAAGGATCAGCAAAGAAAAAGAACTTTCTCCTGCGGCTAAGCAAGATCTTGTCAATGCGATAGCGGCTGCAAAAACTATACGGGATAGCATTAAGGACACAACAAAAGATATCCTCTCTGTATTCAGCATACCGAAAGAGCATTACAGGGAAAATATAAGAAAATCCAACAGGATATTCTCCGTTATATGCAAGCTTGAAAAGCGCACAGAGGAGATATCAATGGAGAAAAAGCTGGAGAAAAACGCTCTCGATTTCAGCGATATCGAGCTTATGGCGAAAGACCTCCTTGTAAAGGAAACGGAAAACGGACTTGTCCGCACAGAGCTTGCGGAGGAGATACGCAGCAGCGGAATGTACAGGCTCATCTTCCTTGACGAATATCAGGACGTGAACGACCTTCAGGAAACCATTTTCAAGGCGATCTCCGATACGGACAGCCTTGACATAATGGGAAAGAACGTTTTCCTAGTCGGCGACGTAAAGCAGGCTATATATCGTTTCAGACTGACTAATCCGCAGCTTTTTGTAAACTGCATAGAGCAGGCGAAAGATGAAAAGTATAAAGATGACCTCGAACACATAAGCCTTAAAAAGAATTTCCGCAGCCGCAGGGAAGTTGTCGGACTGACAAACTTCATCTTCGAGCAGATAATGAGCAGGGAATGCGGCGAGGTGGACTATGACGAGGAAAACAGACTTGAATTCGGCGCAGACTACTACACCGAAAGAAACTGTCCCGCACAGCTTTTGCTGGTAGACCCTGAGGCGGAGGTCGATAAAAAGGTATGCGGCTTTACGGCAGAACAGCTTGCCGCCGCAAAGCTGATAAAGCAGATGCTGGACAGCAAAGAGCCTGTCTTTGACGGCGGCGCAGACAGACCATGCCGTCCGTCGGATTTCTGCATACTTATCAGAAACAACAAAGAAAAAAAGATGCTGACCAATGCACTTAGGGTGTATGGCCTTGACGCTTTCAGCGAGGATACAGACGGCTATATAAAGTCGAGGGAGATATCCCTCGCCCTTGATATGCTAAGAACGGTGGATAACCCTATGAACGATATTGCTCTGACGGCGGTGATGATGTCCCCTGTGATGAATTTCACTCCGGACGAAATGAGCGTCATAAGAGAGCAGTGCCACGTCAGCGGAACGAGAGAATATAAGCATATCTATCAGATATTGAGCAACTGCCGCAGTTCAAAGGAATCCGCTTCGCAGGAAAGTTTCAGCCGATACAACGATATGGGCAGCGAGCTGCTGAGGGAAAAATGTGCGGGAGCGCATAAGCTTATAGAATCCCTCCGCTACGATTCAATGAGTATGGGACTGGAAAGACTTATCCGCAGGATATTCGACGTGACCGACCTTATGGCTGTAACGTCACTCTATCTCGACTCGGACAAGAAACGTGCGAATTTAAGGCTTCTTCTTGAATATGCATCTTCCTATGAGCAGAACGGCAAGGACGGCGTAAGCGGATTTCTGCGCTATGTGGATTCCCTCTCAGACCAGAAGGACGCTTTTCAGAACGCAGTGACCGTAACGTCAGGCAAAAGCTCCGTCAATATCCAGACCTACCATAAATCAAAGGGACTGGAATATCCTTTCGTTATCCTGTGCAGCTTGGCGAACAAGATGATAAGAGATGTTAAAAGCGAGAATTTCCATATTCATTCAAAGTTCGGATATGCTTTGAAGTTCGACGAAAATCATCTCAGCGTAAAACGAAATAACCTCGCCTTTGACTTTATCGCAGACGCAACGGCAAGGGAGCAGAAGAGCGAGGTGATGAGGTTATTCTATGTTGGCTGTACAAGAGCAAAGGAAAGGCTTATCATCGTCTGCGTTCCCGAAAAGAAAGAGAAAAATAATCCCGACGGATCAGAGAACTACCGCAGGATAATAAAGAAGTGCGCAGAATATGACAGGATACCTGCCGATATACTGGACAGACAGGATACTATCCTCTGCTGGGTAATGGCGGCGATGTCAAAACATTCGGGAAGAGAGCCGCTGGCGCAGTGGCTCGGTATGGATCTTGACTTTTATCCCGTAAAGGATAATGAAAATCCTGTTGATGTCGAATACATAAATATGACCTTTGATGACAGCGACTTCTCCGCCGCAGAGCTGCTGACGGACGAGGAGGAAAACAAAAAATACCCTGCCGCAGATATTGCGATCGTCCAAAGGCTGAGGGAAAAGTATGCCTTTGAGTATGACAGAGAGCGTTCTATGCAGCCTGCAAAGCTTACCGTAACGGAGATAACCGCCGAAGAAAAGCGCAGACAGTTAGGCAGCAAAGACCCTGAGTTTTATCCTAACCTGCCGAGATTGAATGACGAGCTTGACAAGCTTACGGCGGCGGAGCGTGGAACAAGCACGCATAAGTTTATGGAGTGCGCAGACTATAACAGAGCCTTTGAAGATGTCGAGGGCGAGCTGGAAAGGCTTGTGGCAGAGGGCTTTATGACAAAGCGTGAGGCAAAGGGCGTGTACACAGACAGGCTGAAAAGCTTTGTGAAAACCGACTTCTTTGCAAGAATGAGAGCGTCAAAGGACCTCCGCCGTGAGCAGAAGTTCCTTGCGGCGGTAAAGGATCTCGACCTGCCGCAGGAGTTAAAGAACGTTACAGGCGGCGACGGTATGATACAGGGTATAGCCGACTGCATTTTCAAGGAAGAGGACGGCTGGGTGCTTGTGGATTACAAGACGGATAATTTCCGCTCCCGTGAGGATATGAACAAATACGGCACACAGCTTGCGCTGTACAAAGCGGCTTTCGAGCTTATCTACGGCGAAAAGGTGAAGAGCAGCTATATTTACTCATTCAAGCTTGGCGAGGGAGCAGAATTCAAATTATAAAAATTATAATAAAATTATAATTTATATGGGGGCAATGCCGCATAATACCGGTGCGGCGTTGCCTTTTGTGCCTTGAAATAAACAGGATATTGTGGTATAATATCATTATTTTATAACGTAACGTTTTATGACGTTTGTGACCTGTTACGGAGGATAATTTAATTGGAAGAAATAAGAAAGAAAATAGAAAAGGTGCTGCTTAAAACAAAAAAGCCTGCACGATATATCGGCGGCGAGATAGGCAGCGTGGTAAAGGACAGATCGAAAGTCGATGTAAGATTTGCGTTCTGTTTCCCCGACACCTATGACGTGGGAATGTCACATCTGGGAATGAAGATACTTTACGGACTGAAAAACAACGTGCCTAACTGGTGGTGCGAGAGAGTTTTTATGCCCGAAACCGACTTTGAACAGCATATGCGTGAAAATGATATCCCACTTTACGCTCTGGAGAGCCTCGACCCGATAAAGGATTTCGACTTTATCGGATTTACCTTGCAGTATGAGCTTTCGTTCAACAACGTGCTTGAAATGCTCGACCTCGCAGGTCTGCCTGTTCTGGCAAAGGACAGAAAGGAGCTTACACCGATAGTTGTGGGCGGCGGTCCTTGTGTCTGCAACCCTGAGCCTATCGCAGATTTCTTTGACCTGTTCATTCTGGGCGAGGGCGAACAGGTGAATATGGAGCTGCTTTCGCTCTACGAAAAAATGAAGCCGCATCACCCCACAAAGGAGCAGTTTTTGCGTGAGGCAGCGAAGATAGAGGGCATATATGTTCCGTCATTCTATGACGTTTCGTACAACGAGGATAATACGGTGAAGGAGATAAAGCCGAACGTTCCCGAAGCAAAGTCGAGGGTGAAAAAGCGTGTCATTGCGGACTTTGACAGCGTGTATTACCCCGAAAGTTTTGTTGTGCCGTTCAGCGAGATAGTACACGACCGCTCGGTGGTGGAGGTGCTGAGAGGCTGCATAAGAGGCTGCCGTTTCTGTCAGGCGGGATTTATCTACCGCCCGTTCAGAGAGAAGAATATCGACACTATCAAAAAGGAAACGAAGTCCCTCTGCGAACAGACGGGATATGAGGAAGTTTCACTTTCCTCACTTTCCACCAGCGACCATACGAAGATAAACGAACTGCTGCTGAGCCTTTCGGAGTATACGGATAAGGAGCAGATAAACCTTGCCCTGCCATCTTTGCGTCTTGATACGTTCAGCGATGAGCTTATGGAAAGATTGCAGGCGGTGAGAAAGAGCGGACTGACCTTTGCCCCCGAAGCCGGCACACAGCGTCTGCGTGATGTAATAAACAAGAACATCACGGAAGAGGAGATAATGCGTACCTGCAAAATAGCCTTTGCAGGTGGATATACACAGGTCAAGCTGTACTTTATGCTTGGTCTGCCCACCGAAACGGACGAGGATATAAAGGGCATAGCCGACCTTGCGGAAAAGGTGCTTGATATATACTATCAGACCCCGAAGGAGATAAGAGGACGCTCGGTGCAGGTTTCGATATCCACAGCGACTTTCGTCCCGAAACCGTTCACGCCTTTTGAGTTTGAACCGCAGGCGACACCTGAGGAGATACTGCGCAAGCAGGAATATCTGAGAAGCTGCATAAAGAGCAAGAAGATAAAGCTGAGCTGTCATCATCAGCCGACATCTATACTGGAAGCCGTCCTCGCAAGGGGCGACAGACGTGTGGGCAAGGCTGTATATGAGGCATGGAAGAAAGGCTGCTACCTCGACGGCTGGGCAGAGCATTTCAAGTTCGATGTATGGATGCAGACCTTTGAGGAGTGCGGCATAGATACAGCGTTTTATGCCAACCGCCTGCGTCCCTATGACGAGGTCGCACCATGGTCGCACCTCGACTATCTCGTGTCCCACGAATTTTTCGTGAGGGAAAATAAAAAGGCTCACGCAGCACAGACCACACGCAACTGCAAAGAGGGCTGTTCGGGCTGCGGAATAAAACCTGAATGCGGAGGTGTTTACTGTGGCAAAAAGGCTTGAGCCTAAAAACGTAAATCTGCGGCTGGAGCGTTTCGATTACAGAGTGGTGTACGAAAAATGCGGCAGAGCGAAATATATCTCCCACCTCGACCTTATGAGAATGATGCAGAGGGCGATAAAACGCTCAAAGCTCCCCGTATGGTATACGCAGGGATTTAATCCGCACATTTATATAATGTTCCCCATAAACCTTTCTCTCGGTTTTGAGAGCCGTGTGGAGGTTATGGACTTTGCGCTCATCGAGGACCTCCCCTTTGAAGAGGTGAGGGAAAGACTTGACGCACAGATGCCGGAGGGAATGAAGATAGTTTCCTGCGCACGTCCCGTTCATCAGCATACCGAGATAGCCGCCGCACAGTACAGGATAAAATTCTGCGCCGACAAGTCATCGGAGGAATGTCTTTCGCTTTTCGGGAAGTTCCTTGAAAACGAGAAGATAGAGATAGAAAAGCGCACAAAAAAGAAAACCGTGAATATGGTGGATATACGTCCCCATATCAAGGCGGAAAAAGCGGAATGTGATGGGAAGTATGTCTATATCACCCTCACGCTCCCCGCAGGCGGCAGCTTTAACCTTAACGCAAACGTGGTCATGGATACGTTTTTCGGTATGTATGATATCACAGCAGATGAGCTTTGTATAGAACGCACAAAAATAATGGTGGAGAATGGAGAAAGTTTTACATAGTCCACCGTTGAAAATGCGTGAGGAATATGGTATAATATTAAAGCATTTGAATTACCGTCGGTTTCGCCGACGAGAGTTAATGCCAGTCCGAAAGGACACGACATTAAAGCGGACGGTCCTCTGACTATTGTATTTATAGTGAATGAACGTCTGAAAATATAAGGAGGAATTTTAAAGTGGACGCTTTAAAGAAAATTGCTGAATCAAGTCTTAAGTCTGAAGCACCTGCAGTAAACGTAGGTGACACTGTCAAGGTACACGTTCTTATCACAGAAGGTGACAAGTCAAGAATCCAGGTATTCGAGGGTACTGTTATCGCTAAGAAGCACGGCGGGATCAACGAAACATTCACAGTTCGTAGAGTTGCTCACGGCTGCGGAATCGAAAGAGTATTCCCTGTTCACTCACCTGCAGTAGCAAAGGTTGAGGTCGTAAGAAGCGGTAAGGTCAGAAGAGCTAAGCTCTACTATCTCCGTGACAGAGTTGGTAAGGCTGCTAAGGTCAAGGAAGCAATCAGATAACTCTAATTTTTATGAAAGAGTCGGCTTTTCGGTCGGCTCTTTTTTGTTTAAGGTAATTTTTTTGAAAAAAAGCCTTGTAATTTGTGCGGATTTTTGCTATAATAAATCTATATGAAATAAATTTAATGCATCTGATGCGTTGTTAAGAGGATTATGTTATG
This sequence comes from uncultured Ruminococcus sp., assembly GCF_934476685.1. GTDB lineage: Bacteria > Bacillota > Clostridia > Oscillospirales > Ruminococcaceae > Hominimerdicola. The sequence continues at coordinate 37,271 of NZ_CAKSNX010000010.1, read as the reverse complement.
AATAGTGATAATCTCGACGAGAAAAATGATATCATTGACGATAAAGAGAACAATGAAAATAATGATAATAATATAAATGACGGCGAGAGCGAAAATATCTCTGAGAACTCTGAAAATTCTGAGAAGTCTGAAAAGACTGCTTTCGGCGAGGTCAGTCAGGAGGATATCGAGCTTGCAAAGCAGGCTGAACCTGAGGACATAAAGGAAAAGCCGCCTGTGGATATAAAGAATGAGATACTGGAATGGTGCGAGTCATTTGTGTTCGCAATGTTCATCGTCATTCTGGTGTTCACCTTCCTGTTCAGGATAGTGCTGGTAGACGGCGAGTCTATGAACGATACCCTTCAGGACAAGGACAGACTTATTCTTTCCCATATAAATTACACTCCCGAAAAAGGGGATATCGTCGTTATCAACAGCGATGTGCTGAACAAGACCATAATCAAGCGTGTTATCGGCACTGAGGGCGATAAGATAACTATTGATTACGGCACAAATACCGTTACGGTCAACGGCGAAAAAATATCCAACGAGCATAACAAGGAAACTATGATAGATACAGGTATGTTCGACATTGCGCATAAGGTCTCGGACGGCGTTTATGAGTATGAAGTGCCTAAGGACAGCGTTTTCGTTATGGGCGACAACCGAAATAATTCTATGGACAGCCGCAGGATAGGCTGCGTGGATATAGATGACGTTCTCGGTGAGGCTGTTTTCAGGATATTCCCATTCGACAGCTTCGGCGGTATCGAATAACAGGTCATGAAAAAAGCGAAAGATAAAAATTCTCAAAAGATAAAAAATATAAACAAGAAGAACAGCATACTCGATCCTGTGCTTGAATGGTGCGAAACACTTGTGGCTGCGGTGTTTGTGGTCATATTCTGCTTTACTTTCATTTTCCGCATTGCGGTGGTGGACGGCCATTCTATGGAAAGCACACTTTTTGAAAACGACAGGCTGATAGTTTCTCACCTTTTCTATACCCCGAAACAGGGCGATATAGTTGTGATAGAATCGGAAGTTCTGGATAAAATGATAATAAAGCGCATCATCGCCGTTGGCGGTCAGCACGTCGAGATAGACTATAACGCTGACAGCGTGACTGTGGACGGCAGAGCGGTGGAGGAGGACTATGTGAACTATCATCATATGTCCGATACAGGCTCTTTTTCGGAGGAGTTTTATGACTCCGACAGAGATGTGTATGAGTATGACGTGCCGCAGGACTGCGTGTTCGTGCTGGGGGATAACAGAAATCATTCCGCCGACAGCAGGACGATAGGCTTTGTACCGACAGAGGATATAGTCGGAAAGGCTGAGTTGAGATTTTATTCCGAAAGGGCAAAACTCGGACGGCTGGAATAAATAATTAATAAATCAACAGTAAAGGAGAGGATTGAATGAGCGAGGCTGCAAGAGTACAGTGGTTTCCTGGGCATATGGCGAAAACAAGGCGCATAATGGCATCGAATATGAAGCTCGTTGACGCAGTGGTCGAGATAACAGATGCCCGCATACCTTATTCAAGCCGCAATCCTGAAATAAAGAAAATATGCGGAGCAAAGCCAAGACTGGTGCTGCTCAATAAGGCTGACTCGGCGGACGCTGACGTTACGTCGATGTGGATAGACTATTATAATCGAAACGGTGTGCCTGCCCTTGCGACAGACTGCCGCAGCGGAAGAAATGTAAATAAGTTTTATCCTATGCTGAGAGAGCTGCTGGTTGACGATATCGAAAAGTGGAATACAAGAGGCATGGCGGGCAGACCGCTGAGGCTTATGATAGTGGGTATACCGAACGTGGGAAAATCCTCCTTTATAAACCGCCTTGCAGGCGCAAAGGCTGCAAAGGTGGAGGACAGACCGGGCGTTACAAGAGGAAAACAGTGGGTGTCCCTCGATGACGGCTTTGAGCTGCTGGATATGCCGGGTGTGCTTTGGCCTAAGTTCGATGATAAGCTGGTGGGCGAAAGACTTGCCTTTACAGGTGCGGTCAAGGACGTTATCCTTGATACGGAATATCTTGCCTGCCGTCTGCTGGAGTTCCTTGACGAGAACTACCACGATATGCTGACGGAAAGATACGGCATCGAAACGGACGATATCCCCCCTGCGGAAGATGAGCTTGCAGGCTGTACAGTTGGCTATGAGATACTCGAACGTATCGGAAAAAAGCGTGGTTTCCTTGTTTCGGGCGGCGAGATAAATACGGAGAGAGCGGCGAACACCGTCCTAGACGAGTTCAGAGGCGGAAAGATCGGCAGGATCTCACTTGAAAAGCCGAAGAGCAGAGGTGCAGTATGACGCTGTATGAGTACGACTGTGCCGTAAGAAATGACTATCCGATAATATGCGGCTGCGACGAGGCGGGGAGAGGTCCGCTGGCAGGCGAGGTGTATGCGGCGGCTGTCATATTCGATAAGGATACGGTCATAGAGGGCGTGAACGACAGCAAAAAGCTTACCGAAAAAAAGCGTGAGCTGCTGTATGACGAGATAATCGAAAAGGCACTTTGCTATTCCATAAGGACCGCAAGCGTGGAGGAGATAGAGGAGTATAATATACTCAACTGCGCTATGCTCGCTATGAAAAGAGCGGTGGAGGATCTGGAGATAAAGCCTGATATCTGCATCATAGACGGCAATAAAACTCCCGACCTGCCCTATAAAACTCAGGCGGTGGTAAAGGGCGATGCACAGTCGCAGACCATTGCGGCGGCTTCCATACTTGCTAAGGTGGCAAGGGACAGGCATATGCTTGAAATGGCGGAGAAATATCCCCAGTATCATTTTGAAAAGCATAAGGGCTACGGCACAAAGCTCCATTATGAAATGCTGGATAAGTACGGTCCTTGTGAGATACACAGAATGAGCTTTCTGAAAAAATATTATGCAAAAAAATCAGAGCAGCCGTAGTATCGGCGATATAGGCGAGGCGGCTGTGTGCGATCTTCTGAGAAGAAACGGATATGAAACGGTGAAAAGGAATTTTACCGTCCGTGGAGGGGAAATAGATATTATCGCACGGAAGAACGATACGCTTGCTTTTGTGGAGGTCAAAACACGGAGCGAGGGTTCTCTTCAAGAGGCTGAGCTTGCGGTGAACGAGTATAAAAGGCAGCATATTATCAGGACTGCCGAAATGTATATCGGGAAAAATCCGTGGGCGGAGCAGTATAATTGTCGGTTCGACGTGGCGGCGGTCACGCTGGAAAACGGCAGAGTAAAAAGCCTGCGGTATTACGCAGGAGCATTTGACGCAAGCAAAAAATAAAAACAGTAAAAAATTTCGGTGAGCCGAAAGATCATAGAAGGGTTGTTGTTTATGTTTTACAAAAGTACAAGAAACGGTAATGTGAATGTTACGTCCGCACAGGCTATCGCACAGGGAATTTCCGAGGACGGAGGACTTTTCGTTCCGTCTGAGATCCCGTCTGTATCTCTGGAGGATATAAAGGCTCTGGGAGATAAGACATACGCTGAAAGAGCGCTGTTCGTTTTCTCAAAGTTCCTCACAGATTATACCGAGGCTGAGATCCGCTACTGCGTTGACGGCGCATACAACACAAAGAATTTCGATACAGAAAATATCGCAGAGCTTGCTCACCTTTTTGACGGTACATATATGCTCGAACTGTGGCATGGTCCTACCTGCGCATTCAAGGATATGGCTCTCCAGATACTTCCTTACCTGCTGACAACTGCAACAAAGAAGATAAACCTCGACAAGAAGGTGGTTATCCTCGTTGCTACTTCCGGCGATACAGGAAAGGCTGCACTTGAAGGCTTCAAGGACGTTCCTGGTACAGAGATACTCGTTTTCTATCCTGACAACGGCGTTTCAGCTATGCAGAAAAAGCAGATGACAACTCAGGAGGGCGAAAACGTAGGCGTATGCGCTATCAAGGGCAACTTCGACGACGCTCAGAACGGAGTAAAGTCTATCTTCACTAATAAGGAAGTCGCTGACAAGCTTGCAGAGAACGGTATGATGTTCTCATCTGCAAACTCTATCAACTGGGGCAGACTTGCACCGCAGATCATTTACTATGTATCAAGCTACGCTCAGCTGGTAAAGGACGGCGAGATAAACCTCGGCGACAAGATCAATATCGTTGTTCCGACAGGCAACTTCGGTAATATCCTTGCAGGCTACTATGCAAAGCATATGGGCGTTCCTGTAAACAAGCTTATCTGCGCATCTAACGCTAACAACGTTCTTACAGACTTCCTCACAACAGGTATCTACGACAGAAACCGTCCGTTCCACGCAACTATCTCTCCATCAATGGATATCCTTATCTCTTCAAACCTTGAAAGACTTCTCTATCACCTCAGCGGTTCTGACGACGCTCAGATCAGAGAGTGGTTCGGCAAGCTTGCTTCCGAAGGAAGATATGAGGTAACTGACGAAGTGAAGGCTATGCTCAAGGACGAGTTCTATGCCGGCTGCTGCGATGATGAGCAGACAAAGGCTACTATCAAGGAGTATTACGACAAGTATTCCTATACCTGCGATACTCATACTGCCGTTGCAGTCAAGGTGTACGAGGACTATGTAAAGGCAACAGGCGATAAGACAAAGACAGTTATCGCTTCCACAGCAAGCCCATATAAGTTCTCAGGCTCAGTTCTTTCTGCACTGGGAAAGAATACAGACTGCGATGAGTTCGGTCTTGTTGACGAGCTGGCTGAGGTTTCAGGTATGACTGTACCTGCTTCACTTGCAGCACTTAAAGATAAGGCTGTAAGATTTGATAAGGTCATCGACAAAACTGAAATGAAAGAATATGTTTTTGATTCACTCAATGTGAAGTAATATATGTGAATGTATGTACCGCCCGCACATTCAGTACGGGCGGGCATATCCTTTTATGACCGTATGATCCGGACAGCTTAAAAGGATATGCGGTGAAAGACATTAGCCCTTCGGTTTAAATGTCAGACATTAGCCCTTTGGCTTGAATGTCAGACATTAGCCCTTAGGCTTGAATGTCTTACATTCTGTTTCGTCACAGCAGTTTGGATCTGAACAAGTGCAGCAGACGTCGATCTTGCCTGCGGTACATTCACAGTCATTCTTGTTGTAGACGCAGTTTGTCACGTCACAGTTGATTCCGTAAATTCTATCCTTTTCCATAGATAAACACTCCTTCCGCAACGTCATGTTGCCCTAGTATTGTGTTCAGGGAAGAGCAAAATATTTGTGGAAAGTTTTTCAAAAATTCTGGAGGTGTATTTTCTGAAAATATATGCGATAGCAGATCTGCATCTGTCTTTCGGCGTGAACAAGCCGATGGATATTTTCGGCGGCTGGCATAACCATGCCGCTCGGATAGAAGAAAACTGGCAGCGGAAAATTACCGCCGATGATCTTGTCGTTCTGCCCGGAGATCTTTCATGGGGAATGAATTTTCAGGAGGCTAAAAAGGATTTCGAGTTCCTTAATGACCTAAACGGCAGGAAGATAATCTCAAAGGGCAACCACGATTATTGGTGGACCACAAAGAATAAAATGGATAATTTTCTGGCTGAAAATTCTTTCGATACCATAAAAATACTTCACAACAACCATTTTAAATGGGAGGATATCGGCATATGCGGTTCAAGAGGCTGGATAAACGACAGATCCGAACCTGCCGACGCTAAGGTGCTTGCGAGGGAGGCAGGCAGACTTACGCTCTCCATCGAGTCGGCTCTGAAAGAGGGACTGCGACCGGTCGTGTTCCTGCATTATCCCCCCGTTTTTGCAGGCAGCAGGAATGAGCCTATACTTGATGTGCTGTATAAGTACGGCATAAAGACCGTCTTTTATGGGCATCTTCACGGAAAAGCCAAGAATTATGCCATAAACGGTATGTATGACGGCATTGATTATCACCTTATTGCCAGCGATTTTTTGCAATTTGACCCATTGGACATTACTAAAATTGTGCAAAGTGACAATTCTTAAAAAAACGCTGGAAATAGGCTTAAAAGTATGATATAATACATAAGATACATTTTATAATGGAGGAATAATAAATGAGTTTAAAGGCTACAAATAATGTTGGAACAAATAAGTATGAACTGGAGATCGAGATCTCTGCTGAGGCTTTCGAGGAAGCTCTCGGAAAGGCTTATAACAGAGCTAAGAAGAACATCTCTATCCCTGGTTTCCGTAAGGGCAAAGCTCCTCGTAAGCTTATCGAGAAGGAGTACGGCGAGAACGTTTTCTTTGAGGACGCAGTAAATCTCCTCTACGCTCCTGAGGTAAACGGCGCTATCGAAGAGTCAAAGCTCGTTCTTGTTTGCCAGCCTGAGGTCGAGGTAACAGCTATCAGCAAGGAAGAGGGCGTTAAGCTCAAGGCAATATGCACAACAAAGCCTGAGGTTGAAGTTAAGGACTATAAGGGTATAGAGATCGAAAAAACTGTCAATCCTGTAACTGACGAGGATATCCAGAAGAGAGTAGATCAGCTCAGAGAAAAGAACGTAAGGATCATCACAGTTGACGACAGAGCCGCTGAAATGGGCGACGATGTTGTTATCGACTTCGAGGGCTTCAAGGACGACGTTGCTTTCGACGGCGGCAAGGCTGAGGACTTCACACTTTCTCTCGGCAGCGGTCAGTTCATTCCTGGCTTTGAAGAGCAGATCGCAGGTCATAATATCGGCGAAGAGTTCGATATCAACGTTACTTTCCCAGAGGAGTATCAGGTAAAGGAACTCGCAGGCGCACCTGCTGTATTCAAGATCAAGCTCAAGAGCATCTCAAAGAAGGAGCTTCCTGAGCTGGACGACGATATGGTAAAGGATTCAACAGATTTCGATACAGTTGACGAGTACAAGGCTGACATTAAGAAAAACCTTGAAGAGGCTGCTGAGAAGTCCGCTGACGCTAAGGTAGAGGCTGACATTTTCGATAAGGTCATCGAGAATATGACAGCTGAGATCCCACAGGTAATGTTTGATAACAGAGTAAATGAAATGATATCTGAGCTTGAGCAGAGACTTGCTCCTCAGGGTATTTCTCTCGAGCTTTATATGCAGTATACAGGTCAGACTATCGACACTGTAAAGAAGGCATATGCTGAGCAGGCTGAAAAGCAGGTCAAGCTCAGACTCGCTCTTGAGAAGATCGTTGAGCTTGAAGGTATCAAGGCTACTGACGAAGAGGCTGCCGCTGAATTTGATAAACTCGCTGAAACATATAAAATGGACGTTGATCAGATCAAGCAGTATATCCACGAAGAGGACATCAAGAAGGATATCGAGGTTGGCAAGGCAGTTGACCTTATCAAGGAAGCTGCAGTTATTAAGTAATGCATAATTTTTCGCCTGCACTGATTTTCTGATGCAGGCGAAAATATATTAAGGAGGCAATTTTTATGGCATTAGTTCCTTACGTTGTAGAACAGACCAGCAGAGGCGAGCGCAGCTATGATATATATTCAAGACTGCTCAACGACAGAATAATAATGCTCTGCGACCAGATCGACGACGCTGTTGCAAGCGTGGTTATTGCACAGCTGCTGTATCTTGAAGGACAGGATCCTGAAAAGGATATCGACCTTTATATTAACAGCCCCGGAGGAGTTATCACTGCGGGCATGGCGATCTATGATACAATGCAGTATATAAAGTGCGATGTTTCTACTATCTGTATAGGTATGGCTGCTTCAATGGGTTCTTTCCTGCTTTCAAGCGGCGCAAAGGGCAAGAGATTTGCTCTGCCTAACAGCGAAATAATGATCCATCAGCCGCTCATCGGAGGCGGCGGAATTTCAGGTCAGTGTACAGACATCAAGATCCACTCCGACCATATGGTTGCCACAAGAGAAAAGCTCAACAGAATACTTGCACAGAATTCAGGCAAGTCTATCGAGCAGATCGCTCAGGATACAGAGCGTGATAATTATATGACTGCACAGCAGGCTATGGAATACGGACTGATCGACAAGGTAATTACAAACAGATAGGTTTGGTGAAAAGAATAAATGGCAAACGATACATCAAAAAGATGCAGTTTCTGCGGAAAACCTGAAACCAAGGTACAGCATATGTTCTCTGCGGGAAACAGTCATATATGCGAAGAATGTGTTCTTTTCTGCTATGATATACTTGCGGAGTCGGGCAGCGTACCTGCCAGAAGCAAGGGCGGCGCTAAGAAGGGAAACCCTGCTGACGGCATAACTCTTAAAAAGCCTGCCGAGATAAAGGCTGTGCTGGACGATTATGTTATCGGTCAGGAGGACGCTAAAATTGCGCTCTCAGTTGCGGTCTATAACCATTATAAGAGAATAATCTCGCTGGATAATAATGACGATGATGTCGAGATACAGAAGTCCAATGTGCTGCTGTTAGGTCCGACAGGTACGGGTAAGACTCTCCTTGCCCAGACGTTGGCAAGACTGCTCAACGTTCCTTTCGCTATCGCAGACGCAACCACTCTCACTGAGGCAGGTTATGTTGGCGACGACGTTGAGAACGTGCTGACAAGACTTATTCAGGCGGCGGATTACAATGTTGAGGCTGCTCAGCATGGTATCATCTATATCGACGAAATTGATAAGATCTCAAGAAAGTCCGAGAACACCTCCATTACACGAGATGTAAGCGGCGAGGGCGTTCAGCAGGCACTCCTGAAGATCGTCGAGGGTACAGTTTCAAACGTTCCTCCGCAGGGCGGAAGAAAGCACCCTCATCAGGAATTTATACAGATCGACACGAAAAATATTCTCTTCATCTGCGGCGGTGCTTTCGAGGGACTTGAAAATGTCATCAAGAAGAGAACGGAATCATCCTCTATGGGATTTGGCGGAAAGGTCAAGAGTAAAGAGGACGAGCATAATATTATGAAGAAAGTCCTCCCGCACGATCTTGTTAAGTTCGGCATCGTGCCTGAACTTGTGGGCAGACTTCCTGTTATAACCGTTCTGGACGAACTCGACGAGGACGCTCTTTGCAGAATACTCACCGAGCCGAAGAACTCACTTATCAAGCAGTATACAAAGCTTTTCAAGCTGGATAACATTGATTTTGAGGTAACTGAGGACGCAAAGCGTGAGATCGCAAAGGTAACTATCGAGCAGAAAACAGGCGCAAGAGGACTCAGAGCTATTGTCGAGAAAATACTGACAAAGCTTATGTTTGAAGCTCCGTCTGACAGCGAGATAGTCGGAATAAAGATAACTGCCGAGTGCGTAAGAGGCGAGGCAGAGCCTGAGATAACAAGGGCAATAAGCTCACCGAGAGCGAATTAAGCAAACTGAATAAACTGAATAGTACAGTATCTCCCCGATGTGAATGCGTCGGGGAGTTTTTTTGTGTAAAAATAATAGTAAATTGATTTAAAGTATGTGCAGAACGCTGAAAAATTTTTATACTGTTGACAAATCGGGATAAAGGGTGTATACTCTAACTGTACCACAGCGGATAATACAGTTAGTACACATAGGACGATCGAAAAGAAACAACAAAACAAAAGCCGTAAGGCGGAAAGGAGTGAGCAGTTTGATATCGTTGGATCTTACTGGCAGAGCGCCGATATATGAGCAGATATGTCAGCGTATAAGCGAGCTTATCGCAACGGGCGTGCTGAAAGAGAATGATAAGCTGCCCGGCGCAAGAACTATGGCGAAGGATCTGGGACTTAATCCGAATACCGTCGCTAAAGCTTACAGCAGGCTGGAACTTAATGGGATAATCTATTCCGTGGCAGGAAAAGGCTGCTTTGTGGCGAAACAGCAGGGCAGTATACAGAAAAAACTGCTGGACGAATTTGACGAAAAGGCTCAGGCTGCTTTGAACGCAGGAGTCAGTGCAGAACAGTTGTGCAAAAGAATAGAAAAAATAGAAAATATCGCACAGCAAAAGGAAAAGAAAGATAGTGTGGAGAAAGGAGAGGGGAACATTGATAGCGATCAATAACGTAAGTATGGATTTCGGCGGAGGTTTCGGCGACAGGGATACGTTCAAAGCACTGGATAACGTCAGCTTCCAGATACCCGACGGCTGTATATACGGCTTCCTCGGTTCTAACGGAGCAGGAAAAAGTACGCTTATGCGTATGATCTGCGGAGTTTACAAAACGAAAAACGGCAGCATAATGATAGACGGCGAGGAGGTCTACGATAACCCGACGGCAAAGTCGAAAATATTCTTTGTGAACGATGAAACCATTCAGTATGCCTCATTCACTATGACGGAGCTGAAAAAGTATTACGCAGGATATTATCCAGACTTTTCCGAAGAGCTTTTCGACAGCCTTACGGCAAAGCTCGGACTTCCCACAAACAAGCGCCTTTCGCAGTTCTCAAAGGGTATGAAACGTCAGGCGATAGTCATTGCGGGACTTGCCTGCAAGACAAAATATCTTATGCTCGACGAGGCCTTTGACGGACTTGACCCTGCAATGAGAAATATCATAAAAACTATGATAATCGAGGAGCTTATGGACAGAAAAGCTGCCCTCATCATCTCTTCACATAACGTGGCGGAGATAAGCGAGATATGCGACAGGGCAATGCTCATTCACAAGGGAAAACTTATTTTCGCCGACGAGATAGACGAACTGAGAAGCGGATTCTGCAAAATTCAGATAGCTTTTCAGGATAAGCTCATCACCTGCGACGATATCAAAGCCGAGGGAATAGAGGTCATGAAGTACAGCGCAGTGGGCAGCGTTGCGCTGGTCATTGCAAAGGGCGAACCGCAGACCATTATGGAAAAGCTGAAAAAGAAAAAACCTGCTATTCTGGAGCTTGTACCTCTCACGCTGGAGGAAATTTTCATTTACGAACTGGAGGTGCGTGGATATGGCACGAATATCCTGGAGTAGGATAGTCAAAGCCTCTAAGGCTGAATGTATGACCCATAAAAAAATGCGCTTTATCACTCTGCTGCTGACGGTGGCAGGTATGCTTATGGGGCTTGCGGAATTTAGCACGGGAATAGGAGATAACGGTGAGTTCCAAAGTATCTATATAGATTCATATGTGGGAATATTCCTGCTCTGTACGGCGGCATTTTTCAGCTGCTTCACCGTATTTGAGGTGTTCAGAGAGCTGACTTCAAGACAGCACGCAGATGTTCAGATTTCCCTGCCTGTCAGCGCAAATGAAAGATTTCTTTCCAAAATACTCTCGGTGCTGAAAATAAGCGTTCTGCCTATTGCGGCAGCTGAGATAGTCCTCTCGATATTTGCCTTGATGATATGCGTATTTTGGGGCGGCGCAACGTTGGGCAATGCGCTTTCTGCGTTCTTTCCAATAGTGAGAATTTATCTGGTGATAATTGCCTTGACCATGTTCTTTATCAGCGTGTCGGTTTTCTGTATGACCTGCTGCGGAGCAAAGGGCGAAGGGATATACACATCGTTCATTCTTATGTTCATCATAAGCGTACTGCCTTACCTTATGTGGTACAGGATATCCATCACCTTTGCAGGCGTAGAATCTTTGCCGACCGAACCGACGTTCCTCTTCTACTGGGGAGCAGGTGCTTTTATGATCGGGCTTGACAGCGATACGCCGATACTGATGTTCTTTATAAATGTCATCATATCCTGCCTTGTTATAGCGGCGGCAGGTGTCATCTACAAAAAGCGTGACGCTCAGGCGGCAGGAAAGCCGATAGTTTTCAAAGGCTTTTTCGAGATATTTATGTTCCTCGGAATAATAACCGTCTGCGATATCTCCTTCCATTCGTTGATATGGTGGCTGGGAGTACTTATAGCGGGCATCATAAGTATGATAATCAGAATAGTAGTTTCGAGAGCAAAGCTGTCGGTAAAGTCGTTTATGATATGGATAGTGCAGTTCGCCGCAAGTGCAGGACTTTTCTTCCTCATAATGTTTGCAGGCTATCAGACCGAGGGATTTGGCATAAAGTACATAAGTCCTCATTTCAGCGGCAGCGAGTTTACAGCGACAATTTCCACCACAGATGTCGAAGTCTACACCCGCAGCACAAACTTTTATTACAATTATGAACTTGATAACGACGGGCTGAACAAGCTGCTTGATGTTATGGACGGATACAAGGATATTTCCGTCAAGAGCAACGTGACCTTCTGGGACACAGTAACAGACAGTTCGGGCAGATCAAGCTACCTCAACAGCGGCATAGATTATTTCGATAACCTTGCAGAACGTGGACTTACCTCTATATATCTGACGGTCAGAGATCAGTCAACTGATGAAAGCTATGAGATACGATTTTATGTACCGAAGGATTCCACAGAAGATCTCAAAGATAAAATACTTGAAATAGACGGATTTTCATGTGACCAAAACGATGATATTTTTGAAAACAGCTATTCGTGGTAAAAAATCAAACAAATCAGATAAATTAGACAAATCAAACAAAGAAATAAAGACAACAAAAAATGCAGTATCGCTTTTGCGGTACTGCATTGATTTTTTATGCTTTTTATGTTTTTTATTTTTTTACGGATAAATTATGTAACCCTGCGAACGCAGCTGAGTTATGGTATCCTCCATCTGTTTTTCACCGAGGAAAAGCGGCTTTTCGTCAATTATCTTGTCCCTGTAATCGTCCGCCACATAATTGCGGTACTTGCCGATAAGTTCTGCGGAGCAGGCGGCAATGGTCCGTGGCTCAGCCTCTTTTACAAGCCTTACACATTCCTTATAGCTTTCCTCAGCAACGATAACGCTGTTGAACCTGTAAAGCTCACGCCATTTCTGCTTTGTCATATCGTCATAGCCGTAGCCGAGCGTTCCGAGGAAATCGAAAAGCTTTGGCTGAACCGCCTCGTCCCAAGCTATATCCGCCCAGCAGTGGAACATATAGCCTTTGAGGTAGTCGGGACAATGGGAATATCTCTCCTTATTATTGATATAAAAATCGTGGAGCTGCTTTTTCCATATGTCGTAATCCCTCGAACGGATATGTGCGGCATAGCGGACCTCCTCGCTTGCCTGTTCAGTTCCGAAATTAACGCTGTCGGGAGCTATGGAACCCAGCAGGAAATCTGCCTTATTTTCTATTCCCATTTCATCGCTCATCATATAAGCAAGCTTCAGATGTACAGGTGATGACGGCATTTACTTTCCCTCCAGTCCTTTAAGAGCCTTTATCTCGTGCTTGTCAAGCTTGATAACAGCGTCCTTTATGACCTCAACATCATCTTTCTTGACCGTTACCACATTATCGCTCTTGTCAAGTTTTACTCTCAGCTTTCCTGTCAGCAGGTTGACTTCCTCGACAACACCCTTGCCGTCAGCGGTCTTTACTATCGCTCCTGCCTTTGGTGTGTGTTTGAGAAGATCTTCATAAGCGTCCTGCTCGTATTTAAGGCAGCACATAAGCCTGCCGCAAGTACCCGATATCTTTGTTGGGTTAAGGGAGAGTCCCTGTTCCTTTGCCATTTTTATTGATACAGGCTGAAACTCGCCCAGAAATCTCGAACAGCAGAAAGGCTGACCGCATATTCCAAGTCCGCCCAGCATTTTAGCCTCATCTCTTACGCCGATCTGACGCAGCTCTATCCTCGTCCTGAAAATGGACGCAAGGTCCTTTACAAGCTCTCTGAAATCCACCCTGTTTTCAGCGGTGAAGTAGAAAAGCAGCTTGTTGTTGTCGAAGGTGCATTCAACGTCGATAAGGTTCATTTTCAGCTTGTGTGCGGCAATTTTCTGCTCGCATATCCTGAAAGCGTCCTTTTCCTTCTCCTTATTTTTCTCAATGGTCTTGAAATCCGCCTCTGTCGCAACACGGATAATAGGCTTGATAGGCGAGTTGAACTTCGTTTCGTCTATCTCCCTGTCTGTGAGAACGACCTCGCCGCACTCTATCCCCCTTGACGTTTCAACGATAACGTGGTCGCCCACATTTATCCTGTTGAAGAGGGGATTGAAGTAGTATATTTTTCCCACGCTTTTAAAGCGCACTCCTATGATCTTAAGCATAAGCTTTTCCTTTCTAAAACCGAAAAGTTGAAATAGTTGAAATAAATGTATCTATTTGCATATCTGCGCTATCTGTCCCGCAAGGCTGTTCACCGTCATGGAAAGATTGCAGTTTGCGTCTATGCGTCTGATGTATTCTTCCAGCGTATCGTAAAGCTCTGTGCAGGAAGAGCATAAGAGCCTGTCCGAAAGCTTTGCCGCAAGCCTTTTGTCGCAGCTCACCGACATATCCGAACCTTTTCCCTCAAGACGGAAAATACAAGCGTCCCGCACTATCTCCGAGAAAAGATATACAGCCTCTCTGACCATAGCCTTTTTGCCGTCCGTCTGAACAAAGGCTTTGAGTATTTCGTATTCGCTGCCCCCTGCCGCCGCAGCCGCAATATCTCTTGCAGCCGCCGCAGAGTAGAAAAACTGTTCCCTTTTTATATAGTCGGAGCATCTTCCGATATTTCCTCTGCCTGCATATACCGCCGCCGAGATCTCCTCCGGTGACTTGTCGGGGAAATTGTTCTGGAGAAAATCTGCGCTTTCGCCGTCCGTAACGCTCACCATACCAAGGGAAAGCACTCTCGAAATAATGGTGTCGAGAAAAACTTCCTTTGAACGTGCTGTCATTATGACAGCGGTATGCTCCGGCGGCTCTTCAATAAGCTTCAGCAGTATGTTCTGTATGGTGACAGAAGTTATGGTCGAGCGGTCAAAATCGGGTATGACGTATACCTTCATACTGCCCTCTGTGGGCATGACCACCGAATCCGCAACTATCCCCTCACGGATATTCTCCACAGGATAGTTCCCCTTGTCGTTCGCCTGTGCGATGATAAGATCGGGGTGAACGCCCTTTTCAAGCATTCTGCAAGCCTTGCAGTGACCGCAGGGCATACCCGAATGTTCCTCGCACATAAGCTGAGCCGCAATATATTTCGCAAGAGTTTTCTTCCCCAGACCTTTTTCGCCGTGTATCATGATAGAATGAGGCTCTCTGCCCTTTCTTATCATACCGGCGACAGTCTGAACGACCTCTTCGTTTCCGTATATCTTCATAAAAGGTCAGACCTGCTCAAAACGTTCGATATCTGTAACAAAAATAGTAGCGCCGCCGATAGAAACCTCAACGGGATAAGACTGTCCCCCTGTGTTGTCCATTACAGCGGAGGAAGGAACGAACTGTTTTCTCTTGCGTGAATGTTCCTTGAGGACCTCGATAACGCTGTCCACCTCGCCGTCCTGACAGCAGATCATAAAGGTGGTGTTTCCCGCCATAAGAAATCCGCCTGATGAAGCGAGCTTTGTTGCCCTTATTCCTTTTTTGGAAAGTCCCTTGTTTACCGAGTAAGCGTCATCATTGTTTACTATTGCATACACAAGTTTCATATCGTAACTATGCTCCGTGCTTATTGGGCAGGAAGCATATCCTCCTTTCGACATACAAATACATTCAGATAATATCATTATATCACATTTATCTCATAAATGCTATACCTTTTAAGAATTTTTATTATATCCGCAGTAATTTCCTCGCCGCTGATAACGATAGGTACAGAAGGCTGACAGCAGGTAACGGTCATAGCGCATATCCTGCCCTCAGCGTCATCGACCTTTACAGAAGTGCAGTCCGAAAAAGCCGCCCTGCGGATATTCATTTTCGGCTTTGCACGAGGTATGAAAATATCATCTTCCTGCGGACGAACTCTTATTTTAGGCTGAACTATCTTCGTCATAGCTTTTTCAAGAACCTCGAGATCTCTCTCCTTATTAAAAGGCGTTATCATAAGCACAACGTAAGTAAGATCAGTGTACTCAGGCTCTATGCCATTTTCCCTCAGCATATCACCAAGCTCTGTCCCCTCTAAACCGCTCCTGTTTGCGTTTATGGTTATCTTGCACTTCTCATCACCGCACAGCACCCAGCCGTATGAGGCTATCCGCTCTTTGCACAGCGCAGTGCGCTTTACAGTTTCCGCAAGTTCTTTTCTGTATTCACCGTTTATATATTCCGAACAAAGGTCAAGGCTCTGCATAATAAGATACGATGGACTTGTGGAGGCGAAAAGCGACATAGCGTTTTTCACACATTCGGAAAATACTTTCGGCGCATTTTTTGAAATGTGCAGATACGCTCCGCCCGTATAACAGGGGAGAGTCTTGTGAGCAGAGTCACAGCACATATCCGCACCCAGTGTAATAGGGTGGATATCCTCCTCCAGGAATTTAAGATATGCCCCGTGAGCGTTGTCGCATATAAGCGGTATACTATTTATATGGCAGACCTCCGCCATACCACTTATATCGCATATGTTCCCCAGATAGTCGGGCGAGGTCACATAAACGCAGTCGGGCTTTCTGCCGAACTTTGAACTTTCGCATTCCGCAATAGCTTTTTCTATATCCTCCGCAGTTATCTCACCACAGCAAATAGAACTGCTGGGCTTTTTCGGATATACCCAGAAAACCTCAGCGTCGAGAAGTATGCAGGCATTTATAAAAGCCTTGTGAACGTTCCTCGGAGCAACGCACAGCATACGCTTGCCCTTGCTTTTCCTTTTAAGCTCAATGACCGCAAGCATCGTCTTTATGCAAAGGCTCGAACCCTCGGTGGAGTAAAGCGTCCTTGCCGTATCGAATGCGGCGGCAGTCTGAGCCTCGCTCTGTGCGATTATGCCGTCGGGTTCAAAAAGATAGTCTGCACCCCTTATCTCGGTTATATCCATATCTTCCATACCATGAAACTTCACGCCCTTGTGACCCGGCATATGAAACCTCACCGTACCGCTCTGTGCATATTTTTTTATAAATTCATTTATCGGCGCTGACATAGCGCACCTCCTTTTCAGCAATCCAGCAGCTGCCTTATGCAGCGCTTTTTTGCCCCTCTGAGAAGATTTTCACGTCCACGCTTTATCGTCCGTGAAACTGTGGACTTTGAAACGCCCATACGCTCTGCGATCTCGTCCATAGTCAGCTTATCTCTGTAATATAACATTATATAACATTTTTGCTTTTTCGTCAAATTGTCGTTGAGAAGATCTAAAACGGCTCGGCTGCCGAAAATGTGCCGACCTGCCGAACCGCCGACATCATCATCTCCGTCATACCCCACAGGGACGTTCTGCCCCGCCTTTTCACTCTCCGCAAGATCAAGATCTACCCTCCTGTACTGCAATAAACTTCGCCTCCTGTAATTTTGTACGAACAAATGTTCTTAAAAATAGTATACTATATATTGTGGTCAAAGTCAAGACGGGAAACTATTTTTTTGAAATTTGGTGAAATTGAGGGAAAATATTCGGACTGTTTGTGCATTTTACCGTTGCATTTTGGGGAAATGTATGATATAATACTACTTACAGAATGGGTTCTGGGCGTTTTGTTGGACTGTAAAAATTAAAAAAATATAAAGAGAAATGTTCCGCAGAACAAACAGTATATTTCTGATATCCTGAGGGTATTGTGTAAGCCCGAAGGTGTTTTTTATCCTATATCATAAAATTATGTCCCGCAAAAATAAAAATATCGGGACAAGTTTTTAAGGAGCAGTGTAAAAATTTATGGAGAAAAAAAAGCTTGACAGATTGTCGGAGCTTACAGCTATTTCCAGAAAAAGAGAGCTTACCGAAGAAGAAAAAAATGAGAGGCAGGCGCTCAGGACGGAGTATAGGCTGGCGATAAGGGCAAATTTTACCAACACCCTTGAGCATACGACGATCCTTGAACCCGACGGTTCTAAGATAAAAGTTTCGGATATGAAGCGCAGCGGGGAGGACAAATAAAAGTGGCAGGACTATCAAGGCAGAAACAAAAGCTTCTGACAATGAAGAAGCTTTTTGAAAGCAAGACCGACGAGAGCCATTCCATAACGGGGGCAAAGCTGATCGAAACGCTTGCCGCCGATGGTATAAAGGCTGAGAGAAAAACTATATACGACGACATAAAGACCCTGTGCGACAGCGGTATGGATATCGAGACCACAAAGGACGGTCATTCAAACGCATACTATCTTGCACAGCGTACTTTTCAGGACGAGGAGCTTTTTGTGCTTGCGGACGCAGTTGCGTCATGCAGATTTCTCACAAAGAAAAAGTCGCAGGAGCTTATAAAGAAAATACAGTCGCTGACTTCCGACTATAAGGCGAAGCAGCTCAGACGTATGTTCTATGTCGAGAACCGTGTAAAGAATTTCAACGAACAGATCTACTACACCATAAACAAGATACAGGCAGGCATCTTCAATGAAACGGAGATAAGGTTCAAGTATACCGAATTCAACCCCGATAAAAAGCAGGTGCTGAAGCATGGGGGAGAGGTATATACCGTTTCGCCTTATTCCCTTGTGTGGGAAAATGAGAACTACTATCTTGTGTGCTACTGCAATAAGCATGAGAAAATATGCCGTTACAGAGTGGACAGAATGGTGAATGTGGAGAATACCGATACCGAGCGCAGGAAAGCCAGCGATGAGGATAAGGCTGAGATAGCTAATCAGCAGTCTGTATACGGTATGTACGGCGGTAAGCTTGAGAGCGTTACAATGCAGTTTGATAATTCCCTTGCCAATGCGGTGATAGATAAGTTCGGAATGAACTGTCACCCTCACAGAAATTCGGAAAATACGTTCTGCTTAACGGCGGACGTGCAGATCGCTCCTACGTTCTGGGGCTGGTTCTTCCAGTTCGGAACGAAAGCGAGGATACTTGCCCCTGAAAACGTTGTGGAGCAGGCGGCAGAGTACATAGAAGAGCTTGGCTCTTGCTATAAAAAGGTTTGATCTTTGAAATTTTGGAGATTTTGGAGAAAAGTAAACGGGAAAGAGAAAAGATACCGTAAAAATGCCCTCTGACAGCGATATAAGCAGTTCAGAGGGTGTTTTGTTTAGGCAGCACTGTAAGATGTGATGCCTTAGAAGAAAGGGGAGGTAGGATATAAAATGATATTGACTATTTTGCTGGCTGTACTGGGAATAATATTGTCCGTCGCCTTGTTCGTGGTGATAGTTATGTTCGCAGGTCCTGTGGCAGCGGTGCTGCTCATTATACTGGGTCTGGTGGGACTTGTGCTGAGTATGCCGTTTCTGGTGTCGTGGGCGGTGATACTGCTTATAATGGTGGCTGTGATAAAGCTGCTCATCGTGCCGTATTTTGACAAGCGGAAAAAGTCAAGGCTTGACCTTGAACATATGCTCATCATTCCACAGAAGCAGAAAGTCCGTGTGGATATGAACAATACCGTCAACGGCTTTAACCCATATGTGATAGACTGTTTCTATACGGACGAGAAAACAGGCAGAGAGTTCGTTTTTACGAGCAAGCCGTTTTTGAATGACCCCACACCATATCTTGAAGGAGTTCAGCTTGGCGTGTTCGTGAACCCTGTGGACTACTCTAACTACTATGTCGATGTCAGCAAGCTGGGAGATATAAAGTGACGCACTGTTGACTTATCTCAGCGGGTATGGTAAAATTGTTACTGAAAAATAATAAAAATAATAAAATAATTTTGTGTAAGGAAGTGTTAGCTTGAATAATCTGCTTGAAGCGGGAAAAATAGTATCGGTGTTCGGTATAAAAGGCGAGGTAAAGGTGCAGCCGTGGTGCGATTCACCCGAATTTCTCTGCGAGTTCGATACACTCTATTATAAAAGCGGAACTCCTGTGGAGATAGAAAAGTCAAGACGTGCAAAAAATATCGTCGTTATGAAGATAAAGGGCGTCGATACCGTTGAAGAGGCGCAGAAGATACGCAACCGTGTCCTCTATATCAGCCGTGATGACGTGGAGCTTGACGAAGGCTGTTACTTTATCGCCGACCTTATCGGTCTTGAAGTTGTGGACGCCGACAGCGGCAGAGTTTACGGAACTATAACCGACGTTACCGAAACGGGCGCAAACGACGTATATCATATTAAGGCTCAGGACGGCAAAATGTACTATATCCCTGCCATTCCGCAGGTGGTGGCTGAAACGGATACCGAAAATGGCATAATGAAGATAACTCCCCTCGAAGGACTTTTCGAGGGCATGGAGGAAGTCAGATGAATATTGACATAGCTACCCTTTTCCCAGAAATGCTGGAAAGCTATCTTACCCAAAGCGTTGTGGGAAGAGCAAGGGCAAAGGATATCTTCACCGTGAACTGCCATAATATAAGAGATTATACAAAGGATAAGCACCGCAGAGTGGACGATACCCCGTACAGCGAGCAGAAAGGTATGCTCATGCAGTGCGACCCTATATATAATTGTTACTGCGCCGTAACGGAGGGAAAGCCTAAGCCTCACGTTATCTATATGTCCCCGCAGGGAAAAACTCTCACTCAGCAGAGGGCGAGGGAACTTTCTCAGCTGGACAGCATATTTATATTATGCGGGCATTATGAGGGCGTGGACGAGCGGATAATCGAAACTATCGTCGATGAGGAGATATCCGTAGGGGATTATGTGCTGACAGGGGGAGAGCTTCCTGCGCTCGTGCTTGTGGACTGCGTTGTGAGAATGCTTGACGGAACACTTTCACAGCCAGACTGCTATGAGGACGAGAGCCATTACAACGGACTGCTGGAGTACCCTCAGTATACACGCCCCGAAGTGTGGCACGATATGACCGTGCCGCCCGTTCTGCTTTCAGGACACCATGCGAATATAAAAAAATGGCGGCATGAACAGGCAGTGCTCAACACTTATAAAAAGCGCCCCGAACTGCTTGAAAAATTGAAATTATCCCCAGATGATTTGGCTATAATTCACAAATACAAAAATTCCGACCCGAATTTAAAAATATGAATTTGGACAATTCGGATACAAATGTTAAATGATTTTGTATAAACTGATAAATAGCGAAAAAGGAAAACAAACAAATGCACAAATTTTAACCTGATTGTAAGTTACTTTTAGGCAAAGTATACGAAAATAAAAGAAACGGTGATTGTTTGTCTAATTTTTGCGTTGACTAATGCGGGCTGGTCGGGTATAATTAATTTATCAAATTAAACGATATGCCAACTCAGACCGTTTAATTAGAGTATGAAGTTTATAACTATTCAGAATGGAGAGATTAATTATGTTACAGAATACGGTTGTTGTTCAGAATCAGGTAGGTCTTCACGCTCGTCCGGCTACATTTTTCATCCAGAAGGCTAATGAATTCAAGTCATCTATCTGGATCGAAAAGGAAGACAGAAGAGTAAATGCAAAGAGCCTTCTCGGTATTCTTTCACTCGGTATCGTAGGCGGAACTACAATAAAGATCATTGCAGACGGCGTTGATGAGGAAGCTGCAGTAAAAGGCCTTGTAGACCTGGTTGACAGCGGTTTTTCTGAGGACGCAAGATAATCGTTATCTGATTTTTTATAGTGATATTGTTAAGGGGATTGTTTTTACAATCCCCTTTTTTTGCTTGCTTTGCACCCCCTTTTGTTTCTTTGGGCAGTTCATTTTTGCGATATTCGGGTGTGCATCGGCTGTAAAATGTCGCCAACTTTGTTGCCGCTGTGAAACTTTTTCAGACAGTGTATAAAGTGGTGAAAACTGCGTAAATAAAGGGCGGGGCAGCGTTCATAAAAAATTTATTGTTTACAATTTGATGACTAAGTGTAGAAAAATGGAGTGCGAATTTTGTGTAAAATTAACAATTGCACAAGTAATTTAACAATGTGTTCACACATTGCATTGAAAAATGTGTTACAATTTGTAATACATTAAGCTGAAATGTAACCGTTTTGCGGTCAGTAAAAAGTTTTTTATGTATTTTTGCACTTTTTACTATAAAACACTTGCAAAATTCCGCATTTTTTGTTATAATTACAGTAAGCAGACGTTTTGCCGCTGGACGGGCATATTGCGCCTGTACACGGTAATTATAATTCAAATTTGCAAGCAGAGGGGAATAACTTATGTCAAACAGATTATTTCAAAGCGTAGTTCATCAGATGCGTGACACGATAGATTGTGTTATCGGCGTTATAGATGAAACTGCAACTATTATCGCCTGCTCCGAACTGGCTCAGGTTGGTACTACAAACGAGTTCGTGTCACTCGATCTGGGTGATTCTCACGATATATTCGTCCGTGACGGTTATACCTATAAGCCTTTTGGCGCACATATGAAGCCTGACTATGCTGTATTTGTTGAGGGTACAGACGAGGTGGCTGCGAAGTATGCAAGCATTCTCGCTATCACTCTTTCAAGCATCAAGCAGTATTACGATGAAAAGTACGACAGAAACAACTTCATCAAGAATGTTGTGCTGGATAACGTTCTTCCCGGCGATGTTCATGTCAAGGCGAGAGAGCTGCATTTCAGCGCTGATATATCAAGAGTCGTTCTGCTCATAAGAATAGTTTCTTCAAACGATGTTTCAGCATATGATGTTATTCAAAATCTGTTTCCGGATAAAAACAAGGATTTCGTGTTCAATATCACAGAATCCGATATCGTGCTTGTTAAGGAAGTCGCTAACGGCGTTGAGTCGAAGGACCTTGAAAAGCTGGCACGTTCTATCTCTGATACCCTTTCAAGCGAGTTCTATACCCGTGTAAATGTTGGTATCGGTACGGTCATCGAGGGTGTAAGGGATCTTGCACGTTCATTCAAGGAAGCTCAGATCGCTCTCGAAGTCGGAAAGGTGTTCGATACCGACAAGAATATCGTTTCTTATGATAATCTCGGTATCGCAAGACTTATCTATCACCTCCCGACAACACTCTGCGAAACCTTCCTCAAGGAAGTTTTCAAGAAGGGTTCTATCGAAAATCTCGATCACGAAACACTCTTCACTATACAGAAATTCTTTGAAAACAACCTCAACGTTTCGGAAACTTCAAGAAAGCTGTTTGTACACAGAAATACTCTGGTGTACAGACTTGAAAAAATCAAGAAACTCACAGGTCTGGATCTTAGAGAGTTTGACCATGCTATCATCTTTAAGATTGCGCTGATGGTAAGAAAATATTTGTCAGCCAATCCGGTCAAGTTCTAAGCGGACCTTATAGTCGGGAGAATGTGTAACTCCCAAATACTTAAGGCGGTGTAAATTTTGGTAGAGTTTAAGGATGTGTCCGTCACCTATTCATCAAGTGGTGTAGACGCATTGAACAAAGTAAATCTGAAGATAAACGACGGCGATTTCGCTTTCGTTGTCGGACCGTCAGGCGCAGGTAAATCTACGCTGATAAAGCTCGTGCTTAAAGAGATCGATGCGACGAGCGGTACGGTCATGGTAAACGGATTTAACCTCAAAAAGCTCAGAAGAAGAAAAATACCTGCGCTCAGAAGAACTATCGGCGTGGTATTTCAGGACTTCAGGCTCATACCCACAATGACGGTGTATGAAAACGTAGCTTTCGTATTGAGAGTTATCGACGCTCCTGCAAAGTACATAAGGAGCAGAGTGCCTTACGTTATCAGCCTTGTTGGACTTTCCGAAAAGGCTAAATGCTATCCGACCGAACTTTCGGGCGGCGAGCAGCAGCGTGTGGCTCTGGCGAGAGCGCTGGTAAACGATCCGCAGCTTATCATTGCGGACGAGCCTACGGGTAATATCGACCCTGCGCTTTCATATGAAATAGTTGAACTTCTCAAGGGAATAAACGAGTGCGGCACTACCATTCTTATGGTTACCCACGAGCATGACCTTGTACGTTACTTCGGCGGCAGAATAATCAATATCAACAAAGGCGCTATCGCCTTTGACGAGGTAATAGGAGGTTCAAATGAAAGCAAGTAGCTTCAGATACCTTGTAAATCAAGGCTTTAAGGGAATTTGGCGCAACAGAATGATGACTTTCGCTTCATTCTGTATCCTGCTGGTATCACTGCTTATGGTAGGCGTTTCCTGCCTGACAGCTATCAGCCTGACGAGAGTTATCGGCGGTATCGAGGATCAGAGTGAGGTAGTTGTTATCGTTGATGATGCTGCAACTAAGGAGCAGGAGGCGGAGCTTGGCGACAAGCTGAAAGCTATCCCGAACGTTAATACCGTTTCCCTCTACACTAAGGAAGAGGCTTGGGAGAATATGCTCAAGGGCATGACCGAGGAGGAAAAGAATTTCTTCCAGTATGCCGATGACAACCCGCTCCCCGATACATACAAGATAACAGTCAAGGATATCGAGATAATGGCTGACACCACAACACAGATCGAAACCTTCGATCACGTTGAGTCAACTCAGTCGCCTACGGCTTTCGCCGATATCCTTATCAATATCAGAAGAATTTTCTCTATCGTCGCTTTTGCGGTGGTTCTGGCGCTGGTAATAGTATGTCTTATCATCATTTCCAACACCACGAGAGCCAGCGTTTTCGCAAGACGCAAGGAGATCAACATTATGAAATATGTTGGTGCGACAAACTCATTCATCAGAATACCTTTCTTTGTTGAGGGTATGATCGTCGGCTTGCTTGCTGCATTGGGCGCATTGCTGCTGACTAAGTTCGCTTATGAGGGCGTTTACAACATATTCAATGACAACTTCAGTATATGGAGTATTCTCGGTATGCAGAACCTTTATTCGTTCGACGATCTGCTGCTGCCGGTAAGCGTATCCTACCTTGTGGCAGGTGCGTTCATAGGAGCTGTCGGTACTTCTATCAGTACAGGCAAGCACCTTAAAGTTTAATTTGACGTTAATGGCAGAGGATGGGGGTAATGCTTATGCTCTGCCATTAATTATATAAGCTCGATTGTGTAAAAATGCTGCGTACAGTTAAAGATATAGAAACAGACGGCGCAGCTCAACTCAGACGGAGGATTTGACGTGAAAAGAATAACTCAGTTCAAGAGAGTGCTGGCGTGTGCGGCTGCGGTAGTCATTTGTATGACAGCCCTTGTCGGCGCAGGTTCAGGCGTTGTTGCCACAGAAACCGCCTCAGCTGAAAGCACGGAAATGAAGAAGAACAAAACAGACATCTCAGATACAAAGGATAAGCTGTCGGAGCTTGAAAAAAAGCAGAAGGAGCTTGACCAGAAAATCAGCGATACAAAGGATAATATCTCTGCCGAGCAGGAAAATCAGGACGCTATCGAGGAGCAGATAAATACCGTTCAGGAAACTATCTATACCCTCGAAACTTCCATCGATGAGCTTGGAAACGATATAATCGTGCTGGAGGACTCTATCGCACAGAAGGAGATCCAGATCGCCGATAAAAAGCAGGAGATCGAGGACGGCGTCAGCGATTTCAAGTCGAGAGTGAGAACGATGTACGTTTCGGGCAGCGGCTCATATTCGGACATCATCATCGGCGCAACGGATTTTTACGATATGCTTATGAAGATAGAGCTTGTGAAGAGAGTTGCAGAGCATGACGACGGAATGATCGACAACCTTGTTTCCCTCAAGCAGCAGTATGAGAATGACGAAAAGGCTCTCAACGAGGAAAAGGCTAACCTTGAAAAGAACAAGTCTGACCTTGAGGAGCAGCAGGCAGCTCATCAGAAGCAGAAAGAAAAGCTTGAAGAACTCTTTGCACAGAGTCAGGCTAACCTCGACCAGCTTGCCGCAGATCAGGCTTACTATGAGTCCAATAAGGACAGCATCGAAAAGGAAGAGGCTGAATTTGAGGCTCAGCTCCAGAAACTCTATAAGGAGCAGCAGGAGATAAAGGATAAGGAAGAGGCTGCAAGGAAAAAGGCTGAGGAAGAGGAGCGCAAGCGTCAGGAAGAGCTGAAAAAACAGCAGCAACAACAGCAACAGCAGAATAATAACAACAATAATTCCAACAGCGGTTCAAACAGCAACAGCGGAAATAATAACAGCAATAACTCTACCAACAACAGAGATTACAACTATGTTGACAAGAGTATGTTCACATGGCCTGTACCGGGATTTTATCATATCTCTTACGGCGTGGGCTGGCGCTGGGGCGCATATCATAAGGGTATAGACATCTGGTCCAACGGCATCAGAGGCGCAAATATCTGCGCTGCCGCATCAGGTACGGTCATTCTCGTAAGCAATACCTGCACCCACGACTACGGTAAGAACTATTCCTGCGGCTGCGGCGGCGGTTACGGAAATTATTGTATCATAGACCACGGAAACGGCTACTGGACGCTTTACGGACATTCGCAGGGAATAACCGTTAAGCAGGGACAGCACGTTGAAAAGGGAGATGTTCTCGGACCTATCGGTTCGACCGGACATTCCACAGGCGACCACCTGCATTTTGAGGTGCGCCTTAACGGAGTAGCGCAGGATCCGACAAATTATGTATAATAAACGGCTGTATAATATAGTAGACCGTTGAACAGTAAGGAGTAATTTATTTCTATGAGCAAGCGTTTTAGCTTCAAAAGAATTTTAGCCTGCACGGCTGCCGTGGCGATAGCCTCCGGCACAGTCGGCAGCGGGTTCAGATATACAAGCGCAGAGGCAGATCAAGACAGCTCAGAAAGCTATTATTATGAAGGCTCGGATTCCGCCGCAGGCGATGATACCAACAGCGGCGAAAGTTCAGAGGACGCTGCGCCGAGCTATGATATCACACAGTATGCCGAAAGACTGAGGGAGATAGCTCAGAAACAGCAGGAGCTTGACGATCAGATGTCACAGGCGGAGTCGGATATCAAGGACGAGGAAAAAACTCAGAAAATTCTGAAAAAGAAGATAGACGCTATCAATGAGGAGATAGACGCTCTTAACGAATATATGACCGCTCTCGAAATAGAGATAAGCACCAACAAGCGTGAGCTTGAAAACACTCAGCTGGAGATAAATGACGGCGTTGAGGGACTGAAAAAGCGTCTGCGTGCAATGTATATCGCAGGCTCGGATTCCTATACCACAATGATACTGGAGTCGGACAGCTTTTATGACGTGCTTATGAGAATGGAGCTTATAAAGCGTGTGGCAAAGCACGATGACAGCATTATAGATAATCTCTATAAGCTGAAAGCGCAGTACGAGTCAAAGGAAAAGGAGCTTGCCGCAAAGCAGGCTGAGTATGATACGCAGTATGAGCAGTATCAGACGGAGAAAGCAACACTGGACGAGCTTTATCAGTCCTCCGAGGAAACCAAAAAGCTGCTGGAGGAAAAGCAGAAAAAGTTACAGGAGGAAAATGACGCTTTCGATTCGGAAAAATCACAGTATCAGGAGGACCTGTCGGGAATATTAAAGACTTCCTCAGGTACGACCTCCCGTGATGATGAGGTAAGGGCGACTATGGCTCTGGCTGATGTCAAGCTGGAGGAGCTGCATACCGAGATAAGGGAAAAGCAGAAGAACGGAGAAAAGCTTGAAGATAATGAGCCGACATATACCTTTGCATGGCCTGTGCCGGGCTGTTACAACATAACCTCAGGCGTCGGCGCAAGATGGGGTTCATACCATACGGGACTTGATATCTCTGGCGCACACGGAACGGAGATACACGCCAGCGAAACAGGTACGGTCATAAGAGCGAGCCAGACCTGCACCCACGATTACGGAAAAACATCTTCCTGCGGCTGCGGCGGCGGTTACGGAAACTATATTATCATAGACCACGGCAATGATTTCATCACCCTTTACGGACACCTTACAGAGGTTGACGTTGAGGTGGGCGATGAGATCAAGCAGGGTGACGTTATCGGCAAAATGGGTTCAACAGGATTTTCCACAGGCGATCATCTGCATTTCGAGATCAGATATCAGGGATATATCCTCAACCCTGCGTACTATGTTGACGTTTCACAGTAAAATATATCAAAAAGGATCGGAAAGTCTGACGGCTGTCCGATCTTTTTGTTTTGTTGCTTTGCAGGCTTTACATTCGGAAAGTTTTGGGGTATAATAGAAGTACAGTTCAATGAACAGTAAAAGTTCAATGAACAGTAAGGTTCATTAAACAATAAAATAATAGAAAAGAGGCTTTGACAATGAGCGAAGAAACTATACAGAGAATACCAAAGAGAAGTGAAGTGCCTGAAGAATTCAAGTGGGCGCTTGAAGATATCTATCCAACGGACGAGGCTTGGGAGAAAGACCTTGAAAAGCTGAAAGCTATCCCCGAAAAGGTGACTTCATATAAGGGCAGACTGGGGGAGAGCGCAGAGGCTCTTTATGAGTTCATGCAGCTTTCCGACGAGATATCCGTGCTGTGCGACAGCCTTGGCAACTATGCCCAGCGCCGTGCGGACGAGGATACGGCGAACCCGAAATATCAGGGATATATGGGTCAGATAATGAACGCATACGTTGAGATAAATTCCGCAGGCAGCTTTGAAACACCTGAACTTATCGGTATCCCCGAAGAAACCATAAATTCATTTTATGAGCAGAAGCCTGAGCTTAAACTCTATAAAAGACAGCTGGACAGAGTAAGACGCAAAAAGGAGCATATACTCTCCGAGGCTGAGGAAAGGATAATCGCTCTGACGGGTGAAATGGGACAGTCGCCTGAGAACATCTATTCAATGTTTTCTGACGCAGACCTTAAATTCGCTGACGCTGTTGACAAGGACGGAAAGGCTCATCAGGTAACTCATGGCAGCTATATCCCACTAGTCCAAAGCTCGGATAGAGTGCTGAGAAAATCTGCCTTTGAGTCAATGTATGCCGCATACGGCTCATATAAGAACACCTGCGCCGCTATACTCAACGGTCAGATAAAGGCTGTTCAGTTCTATTCAAAGGCGAGAAGATATAATTCAAGCCTTGAAGCCGCTCTTGACGGAAATGAAGTTCCTGTTGAGGTCTACACAAATCTTATTCAGGCTGTTCACGAGAATATGCACTATATGTATGACTACGTTGCCCTCAGAAAAAAGCTGCTGGGAGTTGACGAGCTGCATTTCTATGACCTCTACACACCTGTTGTTTCCGATGTGGATATGAAGATATCCTTTGAAGAGGCAAAGGAAACTGTCCTTAAAGCCTTAGCACCTATGGGCGAGGATTATCTTGCAATTCTTAAAGAGGGCTTTGAAAACCGCTGGATAGACGTATACGAAAACGAGGGCAAGACAAGCGGAGCGTATTCCGCAGGAGCGAGAGTACACCCATACGTTCTCCTCAACCACAAGGACACACTTAACTGTATGTTTACCCTTGCCCACGAAATGGGACACGCTATTCACTCTTACCTCTCCAACAAAAATCAGCCTGTGGTATATTCAGATTATGTTATTTTCGTGGCTGAGGTCGCATCGACCTGCAATGAGGCTCTGCTTATGCAGTACCTTCTGAAAAATACTGAGGACAAGAAGGAGAAGGCATATCTTATCAACTATTTCCTTGAACAGTTCAGAACAACTCTTTACAGACAGACTATGTTTGCTGAATTTGAGCTGAAAATAAACGAGATGTGCGCAGCAGGGGAGAGCCTGACAGCTGAAAAGTGCTGCGAGATATACGGCGAGCTTAACAAGCTTTATTTCGGCGACGGAATAGTTCTTGACGAGGATATAAAGCTTGAATGGGCAAGAATACCACATTTTTACTATGATTACTATGTTTACCAGTATGCAACAGGCTATTCCGCAGCCATCGCCCTTTCTCAGAGAATACTCAAAGAGGGCGAGCCAGCCGTAAATGATTATCTCAGCTTCCTTAAAGGCGGCTGCTCAGCAGACCCTATCACACTGCTCAAAATCGCAGGTGTAGATATGTCCACCACAAAGCCAGTTTCAGACGCACTTGAAATGTTCGGCGAGCTGATAAAGGAAATGGAAACACTGGCTGAATAGATAATAAACGGACGATCTGCATTAAACATTATCAAAGTTTAGTTCAATACAAAGGGCGACCATTGGTCGCCCTTTTGCATATTTTGAAAGGTCAAGATAAGAGTTTAGCGGTGTTGGGGGATAATCGGCAATCGCAGGTAATCGGGGTTAGCGATAGGTTTCAGTAAAAGCCGGCACTTTGTTTCTTCCGAGCACAAATGGGAATACCCGACAATAGACAGCGAGCTTGCCGAGCGTCCCGAACGACCCCGTCTGGGAAGACCCGAACGAGGACGTGCAAGAGGCAAGCCCTTGCAGGGGAAAGAGCGAGGTAGGCAAGTAAGGGGCAGCCCTCTATCGCAGGGCTTGCCTAAGTCAACTGCCGTAGGCGTTGACTTTTCACCCTGTGCGGAGCTCCTCCGATGGGGATTTCGCTCCTGCGGGAGCGACAAAGGGGCGCTGCCCCCTTTAATTCTTACGAGCTTGTCGAGTAAGAATTTTACCCCTGCAAGCCCTCTAGCGGCGGGCTTGATCGACCGCTTTGCCTTGTGCGTTTGATAGTTTGCGATTGCTTTTGCTTTGTTTGGTGTTTAAAGTTTTATGCAAACTTTTAAAGCCGAGATAAGACCTCATTAAACCGAAAAGAGCCAATACAAAACCTCATCAAAGTCGGTTTCAGTAAAAGTTCCGCACTTGGTTTCTTCCGAGCACAAATGAGAAAACCCGACAGCAGACAGCGAGCTTGTCGAGCGTAGCGAAATGAGCCGTCCGCCCGAGGACAAAAAAGCCTCCGTAGATTTTACTGCGGAGGCTTTTGTTATGCGGTTTTACAACTGTCAAAAGATTACTTCTGTGGACCTGCAGATACAAGTGCCTTACCAGCTGGGTTGACCTCATACTTAGCAAAGTTCTTGATGAATCTGTCAGCAAGATCCTGTGCCTTTGCTTCCCACTCAGAAGCGTCAGCATATGTGTCACGAGGATCAAGGATAGCAGGATCAACGCCTGGAAGAGCTGTCGGAACTTCAAAGTTGAAGTGTGGGATAGTCTTTGTTGGTGCGTTGAGGATATCGCCGTTAAGGATAGCGTCGATGATTCCACGAGTATCCTTGATGGAGATACGCTTGCCTGTGCCGTTCCAGCCTGTGTTTACGAGGTATGCCTTAGCACCGCTCTTTTCCATCTTCTTAACAAGCTCTTCAGCATACTTTGTTGGGTGAAGCTCAAGGAAAGCCTGTCCGAAGCAAGCTGAGAATGTAGGTGTAGGCTCTGTGATTCCACGCTCTGTACCAGCAAGCTTTGCAGTAAATCCTGAAAGGAAGTAGTACTGTGTCTGCTCAGGTGTGAGGATGGATACTGGAGGAAGTACACCGAATGCGTCAGCTGAAAGGAAGATAACGTTCTTTGCAGCCGGTGCAGAAGAAATAGGACGAACGATGTTCTGGATGTGATCGATAGGATATGATACACGAGTGTTCTCTGTAACGCTCTTATCGGCGAAGTCGATCTTGCCGTTCTCGTCAAGAGTTACGTTCTCAAGAAGTGCGTTGCGCTTGATAGCATTGTAGATATCAGGCTCAGAATCCTTATCGAGGTTGATTACCTTAGCGTAGCAGCCGCCCTCGAAGTTGAATACGCCGTTGTCGTCCCAGCCGTGCTCGTCGTCACCGATGAGAAGACGCTTAGGATCTGTTGAAAGTGTAGTCTTACCTGTTCCTGAAAGACCGAAGAAGATAGCTGTGTTTTCACCGTTCATATCTGTGTTAGCTGAGCAGTGCATTGAAGCCATGCCCTTGAGAGGGAGGTAGTAGTTCATCATTGAGAACATACCCTTCTTCATCTCTCCGCCGTACCAAGTGTTGATGATGACCTGCTCACGGCTTGTGATGTTGAACATAACAGCTGTTTCAGAGTTAAGACCAAGCTCCTTGTAGTTTTCTACCTTAGCCTTTGAAGCGTTGTAAACAACGAAGTCAGGCTCGAAGTTCTCAAGCTCTTCAGCTGTTGGCTTGATGAACATATTTGTTACGAAGTGTGCCTGCCAAGCTACCTCAACGATGAAACGGATAGCCATACGAGTGTCCTTGTTAGCGCCGCAGAATGCGTCAACTACATAAAGCTTCTTGTTTGAAAGCTCCTTGATAGCGAGATCCTTAACGGACTTCCAAGCTTCCTGTGAAGCAGGGTGGTTGTCGTTCTTATACTCGTCAGAAGTCCACCATACAGTGTCCTTTGAATTTTCATCAACAACGATGAACTTATCCTTAGGTGAACGGCCTGTATAAACGCCGGTCATAACGTTTACTGCGCCGAGTTCACTTTCCTGACCCTTTTCGTAGCCTTCGAGATCAGCTTTTGTTTCCTCCTCGAAAAGCAGTTCATAAGAAGGGTTGTAAACAACTTCTGTGGTTCCGGTAATACCATACTTGCTCAAATCAATTTTTGACATGCTGCAATAACCTCTTTTCTAAAAAATTGTCATTTTTAACACCCATGTGCTGAAAGAAGTGACACATTCATTTTCTTTCCTGATACGATCTATCCCGACTGCTGAAAGTTCAGCTGACGGAACACTGCAAAACAATGTTTAGTCCTCTAACCGCACTTTTAAGGGCAATATCATTATACCATATCTTTTTGCAAATTGCAAGCGTTCACAATTAATTTATACAGCTTGTTTTAATTATTTACACATTTTCGATAACATTATCTTACAGCTAATAAAATAATTTGCAGGAAACTGAACTCTATCCTGCAAAATGATAAAAAAATACGGCTGCCGATCAATCATTCGGCAGCCGCAGTGATGAACTTTAAGCATACGTTCAGGTTATGTATTGGTAACTACTGAACTGTTGGAGTGGATATACTCGCACTTATTGCCGCTGTAAACATAAACGTGAGCGTCAGTACGGTATTTTCTGCCCTTGACGTGCTTATCGTAGGTGTTTGTCGCATAAACAGTTCTTGTGGAAGCTGTTTTTGAAACTGCGGAAACGTCCACCCACTTACCGTCCCTGTATTCCTGAAGGTAAAGGTAAATATTTACCTCTGTGGCATTGGATTTTGCCGCTACCATACAATAGTATGATATTTTGCTGTTGGTCTTTGACAGCGAAGTGCTTACCGACATGGTGTACAGGTTTCTCGCACCGACGCTGTTTGCCGTATAAACATTCGTTTCATCAGCGCAGGCAGTTATTCCGAAACAGCCCGCAAGAATGCATACAGAGATAAGCACAGAGATCAGCTTTTTCATAGTATGCACCTCCTTTCACGCAAATTTTCCCCTTTTGTATATTAAGATACGGGTTTGGGTGAAAGTGTGCACACTTTTATATCAAAATTTTTTTAATTTGTTGTAATCAACGAATTCGCCATGCGAATTATGTCGCTTTTTGGTATATCTCCCGATATAATGTAAGAGTATTCGCTGTCCGTCCAGCAGATTATAGACTCCTCGTCATTATAGGAAACAAGGGCTTTTGTGCCGTTTATCTCTGTTTCCTCAAGACCTTTTCCCTCTGTATCAATGCTGTGGATACAGCTGAGGTCGCTCTGATTGTAGTCTATTATCCTGCCGCTTTGGTCAGTATAAGTGATGATAAAGAAACCGTCCTCCCTGACGGAACTTTCCACCGAAAATCCCTCGGGGATATCCTGCGGTTCAAGATATTCAAAAATATCCTCATCATCTATAACTGTGTCGCCTTTGACAAAGCCAACGTCAGCCGAAGTGTCATAAGTGTTCACGAACAAGCCTGTGAACCAGTCCCTCAGCGGCTTTACCGCAGCTACCGTCATTGCTCCGGCTATTATTGCAGCCGCTATGATGCATACGGTACGTCTGAACGATGTCTTTATGAGCGGATAATATGACTTGTTCCTGCGGCGGATAAGTTTTTGCATTTTTCTGATGTAATCTTCCGAGAATGTGACGCTGCTGTCATCAGCCTGTGCAAGCTGCTGTGCGTAAGGGATAATTACAGCTTCTTCAATGGCTTTGTACAATGCTGAATTTTCATTTATCATAACCATCATTCAACCTTTCTGATAATTTCTTATGTGCCTTGTTCAGGTATTTGTAAACAGTTCGCTTTGATATGCCCATGATCTTTGCCGTTTCAACTGCGCTGTGACCGTAATAGTAGACGTAAGCCAAAACAGCCTTGTATTTTTCGTCAAGCTCAGTTACAGCCTGCAATATGATAGTGTTGTCCATATGTTCGAGCCAGTCAAAATTCAGCCTTTTTTCTGCCTCGGACATAGTACCTCTGTTCAGATAAAGCTTCTCTTTATTGCTTATCTTATAAGATTCCCTCTTAATAGTTATGATAAGGTAAGCCTCCATTTTGTGCACAGGTAAATTGTAAACAAATTGAAAATTTTCTGCTATCCTGTAAAAAGCCTCCCAAACGGCATTTTCCGAAAGGTCGTGGGAGTTCAGCACCTTATATGCCTCGTGGTACAACTTGTTCTGATATTTTTCTACCAGCCTCTCAAAACTTTTCCGATCATCGTCATTATCTATCATTGCCAGACAAACTGCGAGCATTTTATCACATCCTTACAGCACATTATACCATAAAAGCCATATTTATTCAAGTTCTAATACATATTATGACATTTGCCGACTGAGGCAGAGCAAAGGATAATGCCCATAAAAAGCTTGAAAACTGTTGTGACTTTTGTGACAGAAAGCAGGGGAGGAATTTGTATCAAATGCCGAAAACATACAGATATATCAAAAATATTCTAAATATATATTGCTAATAATGGCAGAATGTGCTATACTCAAATCAGGGAAAACATAGGATCGTAAAGTACAGAAGAAAGGTGGTATAGCTATGAGGAAATATCTTGTTTTTACAGTATCAATTCTGTCAGCTGTGGGAATGCTGGCAGGCTGTTCGCAGGCGGCGGATAATTCATCGTCTAAAAATGAAAGTTCGGCAGTATATTCTGCGGCGGAGGTATCGTCCGAGAAAACAACGTCCGCTCCGTCTGAACCCGAAAGCAGCGGAAGTGATGTCACGACCTCTGAGTTTGAGCCTATAAGACCTGTGAGAGTGGGATTTACAACTGTGTCGGATAACGAGCTGCTGTCAGATGACGGTATGATAAGCTGCAGTTACACATACGAAATGAGCGAGAACGCAGACAGCATAGACTTCACAATAGTGACTGAAAACCGCAGCGACAAAGAGGTATGTCTGTCGGTGACTCCCGGCAAATACTATTATACAGACCTTACAGAAGACCCCGACGCAACACGCAACGCAAATTCCATGTTGGAAACTCATACCATCGCAGCAAATGACAAGTATGAGGAGCATCTGAAAATCGACTTTGAGGAAGGCTGGAGTACGGCGCATATAGAGCTGAAAATCGGTGCGACATCATATTCGGAATATGACAGCGACTATGATTTTACCGACGGCGAGGCAATATACAAAGGCGGCGAAAGGTTTATCCTTGACTTCACCAAGACCGCAGACGGAGCAGAGCTTACGTCATTGAGCTATTCGTAATATTAATAAGCATAACAAATATAACAAAAAGGAGTGGTGTTAAAGACCACTCCTTTTTTGGGGACAAGAGAAAATCAAAACAGGGAAACCACAAACCATGGTTTCCCTGTTGACTTATAAAATCATAATATTTTAGTAAAGTATATGTTTGCAGTTATGAGATCTATCATTGCTCTGTAAAAATATCTTCTGCGTTACAGTTCGTAGAACCACTGGGGTCGGCATACTCCGAATCAGGTTGCTCTTTGTTTTTGACATCTTCTGCTATACAAGCGCCTGACAGGTCAACGGCAAAATTTCCATTGTCCCCGAAACGTATTAAAATGTCGTTGAGAGCCGAACGGGTGATGAATGCTCCTGATAAATCGATCGCCACATTTGCGGTATCATCATCTTTGCTGTTGATCTCTGCTTTTACCTCATCAAAAGTCATATCCTCAAGATCTGCATAAGCTGAAAGCTCTTTTGGCGCACAAAGCGTTGCAACGGCGTGCATTGCAACGAACACAAACCTGAAATCCTCACAGTCGAAAGTGCTGAAAGGTATCTCAAACAGCCTAAGCATGCCTTCGTCGGTCTTTTTGCATAGAAGAGGCTTATATCTGTTCTGAGCCAAATCATAGGAATAGCAGTTCTCATATGCCTCCTCTACCGAACTGCCCTCAGGCATCGGCAGGATCATAAAGCGAGAAGTTTCGTCTTGCGTATCGCAATAGCCGCCGACTATCACAAATCTGAAAACATAGTCGGTATTTTTCTCAAGCTTTTTGTCACAGCATATCTGCGTCCAATCCCAACTCCAGTTTCCGATAGAATAGGCGATAGCGTTCTTGCCGTCCTTGTCGGTCACAAAATATTTAGCTATGACATTACTTTCGCAGGACTTATCTGCCTTAAAATCTCTAGGATCAAAATTAATTACTTTACTCATATTATTTACCTCCGTAATATCCACGGTCGGCTTATGAGTATCCAATATTCTTATGGTACGATTCATATCATTGGTACGATCCGTACCATTTTCACAGCCGTTGACATACTCTGCCCGACCGTTTTTCACAAGCCCCTTAGCCCTTTTGGGATAGGTAGCTCCAATTCGTTTTCCGTTTAGGTCTGTAACAATAACGTTTTTTTCTATGGGTATCTCCCCCTTGCACAGTTTAACATTAAATATTAAATTTACCGCCTGCACAGTACAGGCTTGCGTTCAAGCTGCGACGCTGTTATTTTCTATGGGTGCCGTCCCCAGTCTTTGCTTAAAGTAAGTTTAACAGACGTTTTTACGTTTGTCAAGGGGAACGGCGCATTTCCGCCATTACACACAATAGCGTTCTCTTTATCTTAGTACATATGCACAAGGATCTGTCGCAGCAAATAAAAAAATATAAGCGCAACACAGCGCTTGGCATGACTGTGCTGACGGAAAGTTGAAAGGCAAGATAAGGATTTAACATAGTTGGATAAGCGGGCGACCGCAGGTGATTTGTAAATTGCAGTAGGTATAGGAAAGATAGGATCGGTATAAGCTGGCGACCACAGGTCGCCCCTACGGAAACGTTCAATAGCCGAGATAAAACCTTATCAAACCGAAAAGAGCCAATGTAATACCTAATCAAAGTGGGTTTAAGTAAAAGACATATCCTAGTTTCTTCCGAGCGCAAAAGTAAAAGCCAGCACAGCAGACAGCGAGTTTACGAGTGTCCCGAATTACCCCGTCTGGGAAGACCCGCCCGGTGAGGACAAAAAAAGCTCACTGTTTCTTCCGTGCACTAAATGAAAAGCGACGAAAGCAGACAGCGAGCTTGTCGAGCGTAGCGAATTACCCCGTCCGGGAGGACCCCGTCCGAGGACTGGTCGAGGTGACGGGACGTTGAACAGTGGGTTCAAGCCTGCGTTTCGACCAAAATAAAAAGAGCCATGCTTTTCGATTTCTCAAAGCATAGCCCTTTTTACTGGTCGAGGTGACGGGACTTGAACCCACGGCCTCTGCGTCCCGAACGCAGCGCTCTACCAAACTGAGCCACACCTCGAAATTACTAATATATTATACACTAATTTTTCCGCTTTGTCAATGCCTTTTTTATCT
The DNA here is from genome assembly GCF_934476685.1 of uncultured Ruminococcus sp. Classification (GTDB taxonomy): domain Bacteria; phylum Bacillota; class Clostridia; order Oscillospirales; family Ruminococcaceae; genus Hominimerdicola. Next base: position 88 of record NZ_CAKSNX010000010.1, on the reverse strand, counting down.
TTTTATGCATATGAAAATTGCAATATAAAATGTCACCAAAGTTCAGAAGGGAGATTTAGTAAAAGTGACGCTTCAAAAGGTGAAAGCC
>NZ_CAKSNX010000009.1 GCF_934476685.1 uncultured Ruminococcus sp. | reverse complement strand
CGCGGTTTTGTCAAGTGCTTTTCAGGCTTTTTTTCAATCCCGCTCTTTTTTTAGAAGCTCTATATCCGCTGCCCTCTTAGACAGCTTATTTATTATATCACTTCAGGTCCAGATTGTCAACTCTTTTTTGACATTTTTCGCAGATTTGTTGTGTTTCTCTTTTAGTTTTCATTATCGTTTGATTTTTTTGTATTTTTTGCACAACTTAGAGTATTTTCATTATTATAGGATAAACTACAAGTACAAATTCACAGGAGGTTATCTTATGAAAACAAGATCAAGATATTTTCTTACTATCTCTATTATAGTATCCGCTTTTGCGCTGCTGCTTACATTTATTTCTCTGGTCACTCCAATAGACGAGCCTGCCATATCCTCTCTAGGTTCAAGCGGCAAGGAAGTTACCGCTATACAGGAGCGTTTAAAAGAGCGTGGTTTATTCAACGACAGTGTAACAGGTTACTATGGAGAAAAGACACGAAAGGCTGTACTAGCTTTTCAAAAGCAGCAAGGTATATCACAGACAGGCACAGCAGGTCCACAGACTTTGAAGGCACTTGGCATATCCGTAGGCACTATCCCCTCAGCGACGGAGGCTAACATCAATCTGCTTGCAAGAATAATTTCAGCTGAGTCAAGAGGTGAGCCTTACGTTGGACAGGTAGCGGTGGGTGCAGTTATTCTCAACCGCATAGAACACCCCTCTTTCCCTGACAGTCTTTCAGGGGTAATTTATCAGAATGGAGCTTTCACCGCCATAGTTGACGGACAATTCAACGAGCCAGTTTCAGACTCTGCATACAACGCAGCAAGAGATGCTTTAAACGGCTGGGATCCGACAGGCGGCTGCATATACTATTACAATCCAGCCAAGACGTCCAACGCATTCATGCACTCTCGCCCGACCGTCACCGTCATCGGCAGCCACCGCTTCTGCAATTAGTCCTCGGGCGGACGGCTCGGTTCGGGACACTCGCAAGCTCGCTGTCTGCTGTCGGGTCTTTTACTTTCGTGCTCGGAAGAAACCGAGATATATCTTTTACTGAAACCCACTTTGTCACAATCTTATCTCGGCTTTTCACGCTCTCACACAAACCATAAACACCAAACAAAGAAAAAAGCAACCACAAACCCTCAAACGCACAAGGCAAGTTTTAGGATCAACCCCTTTTCCAAAAGGGGTTGCTAGGGTTCAAAGGGGACAGCGTCCCCTTGTCGCTCCCGCAGGAGCGAAACTCCCCCACAGCGTGAGCTCCGCATAGGGTGAATTTGAAAATAGTCCAGCGGACTGTTTTCAAAGAGGGGCATGCCCTGCGATAGAGGGCTGCCCCTTACTCGCCTCACGCACAAACTCCCCCGCAAGGGCTTGCCCCTTGCGACCTCACCAGTCGGGTGTCCTCGGGCGGACGGCTCGGTTCGTGACACTCGCAAGCTCGCTGTCTGCGGTGCGGTCTTTTACTTTTGCGCTCGGAAGAAACCGAGATATGACTTTTACTTGAACCGACTTTGATGAGGTCTTGTTTTGGCTCTTTTGGGCTTGATGCGCTCTAATGAAGATTTTTTCTCAATGTTTGCGTAAGGGTGACCTTTGGTCGCCCGTTCCCACTACCCCGACTATACTAAACCCATATCACGATTTTATGCAGTTTAATGTTTCAACAAATGAAGCTTTTACTCCCCAGTTCACATTTATCAAAATTATCTTATACTATATAAAGAAAGAGAGGCGATTAAATCACCTCTCTTTTATAGTATCTCTTTGTAACCTAGTCAACAAGATAATACTTATTGAGCTTTGTCTTGAATATTTCCGTGAGTATGTTAGCCGTAACAACAGCCGCCGCAACAGAAATAAATATCGTCAGAAAAACTTTCATTCCCTTGCTCATGATTCAACCTCCCCGTGATAATGTACGGTCATTTTTTTCTTATTAATAGTATACTACATAACCGCAGAAAATTCAACCCCATTCAGAAATAATCCATCACTTCAATAACATTCTTTTTTTGCGAAAATGCAATGCAGGTTTATCACTCGTTCTGACTATTATAAAAGTGTTTATATCAATGCTGCTTTTTGGTATAACCAAACGTATAGATCATACCACATTGGTTAGTCTAGTGCAACCGATTTTCACACTTTATTGACAATATGTTTTTTGAACATTTTGTCAGAACTGTTCCATATTTCATAAAAGTTGCATTATCGGAAAATATGTGTTATAATAACTACTGATTGGATAAATCGGATAATTGGAAAATAACAAAAATCAGATCCATGTATTTAATAAGGATAAATTGAGGATAATCAATATGGCTCAACAGAAACAACAAAGCAGCTACCGAAAGCTGTTTTCCAATACGCTGGTATTTGCGATCGGCTCATTCAGCTCAAAGGTGCTTGTGCTGCTTCTTATACCTATTTATACGTCTTATCTCTCCACAGCTGAGCTTGGAGTTACCGATGTTCTTACTCAGATCGCCAACTGGATAATCCCGCTGGTGACTATGACCATAACCGAGGCGATAATCCGTTTCGGTCTTGACCGTGCCTACGATAAGAAAAGCGTTTTCACCATAGGAAATATGGTCTGCGCATTCGGTCTTGCCGTTTTCGGTATAATACTTCCCCTAGTCGATCTTACAGGACTGGCGGATAAGTATATCGGCGGTTACGCAATGCTGCTGTTCTTATATGTTCTTATGTCCAGCATCAAATCGCTTTATACCACCTTTGTCCGTGCTATGGAGCGTGTGCGGCTTTTCGCCGTCGCTGGTATCGTGGCAACATTCTTCACCCTGTTCTTTACGGCAATGTTCTATATGGTGCTGCCGTCCAGTTTTCTCGGTGAAGGCACAGGCATAGAAAAATATCTTCTTGCCACTATCCTTTCCGACTTTATCACAACTATTTTTGTAACTTTTCGTGCAAAGCTTTGGAAATATATCGACTTCCGTCATATCGACAGGGAAATGCTCCACACAATGCTCCAGTATTCTGTGCCGCTTATCCCCGCTCAGCTGCTTTGGCTCATAACAAACAGCTCTGACTCATTTATGACCACTCACTACCTCGGTTCTGCAAGCAACGGTATACTTTCCGCAGCTTACAAGATACCGAATATCGTTGCCACCGTTTACCTTATGTTCGGTCAGGCATGGAATATGTCAGCGATAACAGAAAATGATTCTGAGGACAGAGATAAGTTCTATGAAAATGTCTTTGACTTCAATCAGAGCCTTCTTTATATCCTTGCAGGCGGATGTATGCTTATTATCCAGCCGCTCACTAATATAATGATAGGCGAAAACTTCCGTGAATGTGTAAGATATTCACCGCTGCTCATATATTCCACTATCTTTTCCTGTTTTACCACCTTCATGGGTTCTATCTATCTCGCAACAAAGGAAACAAAGCGTTCACTTTTCACAAGCCTTGTTTCAGGCGTTGTAAATGTAGGACTGAACGTTATCCTTATCCCAAGAATAGGTCTTTATGGTCCTGCTATCTCCACCGTCACAAGCTATATCGCCGTTTTTGCTATCCGTGCATACGACTCACGAAAGCTTGTGCCGTTCAGGATAAACTACCGCAAGCTTGCCGCAAGCAACGCTGTGCTGCTTGTAATGCTCGGTATCCTGCTTGCTGAACCGCACCTTTCAAAAAAGCCGCTGCTTTATCTGCTGCTTTTTGCACTTTTCTGCGTTGTATTCGTACTCAATATCAAAGCCGTCACAAGCATACTTTACAGAATACTTCCGAGAAGCATTGCCGACAGGATATCCTCGCTCAGCACAAAGACGCTTGCCATAGGAACTGCCGCTTTGGTAGTATTCGTCGCACTCAATGTGCTGCTTAAATTTATCCCTCTGTATATCCTGCTTATCGCAGGGGTGCTTTACGGCATACAGAAGAATAAAAAGCTTGTGTATATCTGCTGTGCGCTGGGATTTTCACTGCTGTTCGCTTTCCTTACAAGATGGGATCTTTTCTTTGCGGCTCTGCTCGCAATGTCCGTATTCCCTCTTGTGAAATACAGAAAATTCTCCTGCATACTATTTACAGTGATAACAACAGATATCTTCCTCAGCGTTTGCGTAAATCCATGGCTGGGCATATTTGTCGCTCTGCTGGAAATACTTGCAATGAGCATCGTATACAGAAATATCATCATCGAGGCCGCAAAGGGATATGTAAGAAACGGCTTCGACAGACAGGCTTTTGTAAGCAATATGAAAGCCAAAGTGAAAAAGAATATCAGTTCACTGAAAAAATAATGGAAATAATGAATATAGAAAGCTGCCGCAAGGTATGCTTTTTATACATATAAAATCTACTGCTGGGAGGCAATTTTTATGGCAGAACTTAAATTTGAGATCGTTGAACACATCGGTGTTCTTTCCGAAAATGCAAAAGGCTGGACAAAGGAGCTTAACAAGGTTTCATGGAACGAGCGTCCTGCAAAATACGATCTGAGAGAATGGAGTCCGGACCACGCAAGAATGGGTAAGGGCATCACACTCACCGATGAGGATATCGAGGCTCTGAGATCACTCCTCAACGGTGAAGAGGACGACATCGACGAGGAGAACTTCGTCTGATACCTTTTCCGCAAAATCAACAAACCTATTAAACCGCACAAAATTCTTCGGAAATTTGTGCGGTTTTTCACAAATGGCAATATTCTTTAACAAAATGTAAAAGTTCACTTAACTGTTAAATCATCACTGAATGTTCATAAGGATTTAACATATATTTGCTATAATTTGCAGGAACAAAGGCAGCAGCCGGCTGTTATGCGGTGCTGTCACCTTAATATCTATGAAATTTTAAACTATATTCGGAGGAATTCATTAAAATGGAGCAGCACGGAATAAGCAAGCTTGACCTGAAAAGGCGAAACAGAATGCAGGTCCTTAAAATACTCAAGCAGAGAGGACCTACTTCCAGAATAGATATAGCAGGCACTTTGGAGCTTACAAGAGCCGCTGTAACTATCATTACAAATGAAATGATCGAGCAGGGCATAATTCAGGAGATCGGCGAATACAAGCACGTTACCGAAAAAGCCCCAAGAGGAAGAAAGAAGATCCTTATCGACATCAACCACCATTACAAGTTCGTTATCGGTGTAACTATCGAAGAGGACGTTGTGAGCGTGGGACTTTCCACCCTTGCAGGCGCAGTGCTTGACAAGCGTAACCTTGCCACAGACCTTGATACAGATTATAAGACAATATTTGATTTTACAGAGAAATCTATCCACGAGGTACTTGCAGACAACTGTCTTGACAAGAACTCTATCCTCGGCATAGGCTTCGGTATTTTCCCTACTATGTATGAAAAGCTTGGCATAGAGGTCACAGACGGCGTTCCTAATTACAGCAAGCTCAAAGCTACCATAAAGGAATACACCGAACTTCCGCTGGTGTTCGACAACTCCGTAAAGGGTACTGCTATGGCTAATATCGACTTCCTGAAGAGCAAAGACCCTAACAGACACAATATAGCTTTCCTCCAGTACGGAAACACCATGCACTTCGTTGTTACAAACCTTAACGACCCTATCGTTTCATATGATAACAGAACGAACTTCGTTGATAAAATGATAATCAACCCTAACAGCGGAAAGACCTGTGAGCTTTGCGGAAGAAAGGGCTGCGTTGAGAGTGAGATAACTCCTGCCGCAACTATGGCAAAGCTTAAAGCAGTATACTCCCCTGACTCTGCACCGTTCCTCTACGAGGCTTCAAGAGGTGTGTTTGAGGACGTAAACAGGGATATGATACTCACAGCTTACGAAAAGGGTGACCCTGCCGTAAAGAAGATACTCGACAACGAGATCAGACTTACCGCTGTGCTTATCAACAACCTTTACTTCTCAACAAATCCGCAGAAGATAGTCCTTCATCATTTTGAGATAGGTGAGGACAGCGATTTCACTCTTATCAGAAAGGCAATAAACGAAATAGGCGGCTCACTGGTAGCAAGCAAGATCGAAGCTTCTATCATTGAAGACAAGCATCGTTTCCTTTCAGGCTGCGCCCTTGCAATAAGAGAGCTTTTCTTCAACAGAGGCGGCTTTGACACTAATAACTGATAACAATTTATATAGCCATAAAACAAAAATTCCGCTGGGATAACTCAGCGGAATTTTTTTCGTTTATTTTTTATTATAATATGTTTCTGTGTTTTATATAAATTTACCCCTGCAAGGTCTGCTTTTTTACCTCTGCCGCAAGGAAAAGCGAGCCGCATATAAGATTCAATCCGTCAGGGTTCGATGACTGCATGACCGTCACCGCCGACATTATGCCGTAAGGCGCAGCCTCAGCTTTTCCGCCTAAAGAATTTATTATCTCGGCAAGCTTGTTTTTATCCTCCGCACGTTCTGAAAATCCGTCTACGGTCACAAAGCTGTCCACAACAGGTATAAGCTTTGATACCGCACCGGCAATGTTCTTGTCCCTGCACATACCTATGACCGCCTTTACAGGCTTTTTGCCGCAGCCTGCAATAAGTTCAGCCAGAGCGGAAAGTCCGTCTGGGTTGTGCGCCCCGTCAAGTATGGTCAGCGGATAGCTGCATATAGCCTCTGTCCTGCCGATAAGACGTGCCTCTGAAATGCCCTTGAAAACATTCTCAAAAGTTATCCCAAGCTGCTCCTTGATAAGCTCTGCCCCCTCTATGACCGTCAGAGCGTTCATTATCTGATGCTCTCCGCCCATAGCGGTGGAATATATGCCGCCGTTGTATTCAAATTCACTTCCGTAAAGTCCGCATGAAAATATCTTTACTGCCTCTGCGTCGGGTACAACAAGCTTAGCAGACTTTTCCGCAGCAGTATCGGTTATTACCTTTACAGCCGCCTCTGCATTTCCTGCGCTCATTACACACGGCACACCATGCTTTATTATGCCTGCTTTCTGTGCGGCTATCTCCTCCAGAGTATCCCCAAGCACAGCCATATGATCGTAATCCACAGAGCCTATGACCGTCAGCATAGGATCTTTTATAACGTTCGTGCAGTCGAGCAGACCGCCCACACCTGTTTCCAAAACCACTACATCGCAGCCCTGCTGTGCAAAGTACATAAATGCAATAGTCTGCGTCACCTCGAACTGAGAATAACCCTCGTCACCGTTTTCGGCTATTATATCCTTTACCTTCTCAGCCAGTTCGGCAAGATCCTTTTCAGGGATATTTTTTCCGTTTATCCTTATTCTATCCGCATATTCAAGCATATAGGGCGAAGTAAAAAGACCCGTTTTAAGTCCTGCATCGGTGAAAATACAGCTGAACATCTGCGCCATAGAGCCTTTTCCGTTTGTCCCTGCAATATGCACGAACTTAAGGCTGTCCTGCGGATCACCCGCCGCAGAAAGCAGCTTTTTTATCCTCGAAAGATCCTTTACAGGACTTCCCGAATGTGAAAATGTCATAATATAATCTACTGCGCTGCCGCTGCTGTTTTCAAACATAACCCTAGCTCCTTTGTATATCAGTTCATTTCGTCTATGACCTTTTTTATCTCCTCAGCCGTTTCCACGCTCACGCCTGCGGTCTGTTTTATGTCCATAACATCTGCCTTTTTCAGATTTTCCTTTGTCTTGAAAGCCGTAATAAGCTTCTGCGCCTTTTTCTCGCCTACCCCCTTTACAGTTGTAAGTTCAAGGCTGAATGCGCTTTTATTACGCTTTGACCGCTGATAGGTTATGGCTACTCTATGCACCTCGTCCTGTATCTCTGTAACAAGATTAAATGCGCTCCTGCTCTTGACTATGGATATCTCGCCGTCACCTGTGGCAATGGCTCTTGTGCGGTGCTTATCGTCCTTTACAAGTCCATACATCGGCACATTTATATTCATCTTTTTCAACACAGGTCTTATGGCATTGACATGACCGTTTCCGCCGTCCAGCAATATAAGGTCGGGCAGAGTGGAAAATCCCTCGTCCGTTTTCTCATAGTAGTTTCTGAATCTGCGCTCAATGACCTCTTGCATACAAGCGTAGTCATTCTGCTCCTCCACAGTTTTTATGGAAAACTTCTTATAGAATTTCCTGCATGGTCTGCCGTTCTCAAAAACCACCATACCAGCCACCATATTTGCAGACGCAAGGTTTGAAATATCGTAACATTCGATAAATCTCGGCGGCTTAGGCATATTCAAAGCCTTTGCAAGCTCCTCCAGACCAGCCACTTCCCTGCCAGTCCGTCCCACCTTGACCGAAATAAATTCGTTGGCATTGCTCTTTGCAAGAGTCGTCAGCCGCAAAAGATGACCTTTTTTCGGCACACTTATCTTTATTGCATGACCGTACTTTTCCCTCAGATACTGCTCGATTATCTCCCTGTTCTCTATTTCCTCATCAAGCAGGATAGTTTTCGGAGCGTCCTCCTTGCTGAGATAAAAGCTCATCAGGAAATCCTCCAGCATCTTGCCTGAATCCTCTTTTTCGCCAAGGAAGTAATCCGCCTTGTCCACAAGCCTGCCGCCACGGTACATTATAACACTTGCGCAGGCTACCTCAATATTCTGCGACACCGCAATTATATCGCAGTCGGGGATAGTTTCGTCTATTATCTTCTGATTTTCTGCAGCCTTTTTTATAGCCGCTATCCTGTCCCTCAGCTTTGCGGCAAGCTCGAACTGCAAATTCTCCGCAGCCTCTTCCATCTGTGCCGTAAGTCTTTCCACCGACTGTGCAGAACCGTTCTGTATATAGTCCACAGCCTGCGCCACAGTATCCCTGTATTCCTCCTGAGAGAACTCCCCAGTACACACGCCCATACAGCGCTTTATATGATAGTTAAGGCAAGGTCTTGCCTTTTTGAAATCCCTCGGAAAAACTCTCGTGCAGGTCGGCAGCTTAAACACCTTGTTTGCCTCCTCCACCGCCTGCTTTACCGCATACGAACTCATATACGGTCCAATATACTCCGCCGTATCATCAAACTTCTGAAGCACAGCCTGAAGCCTTGGAAAAGGCTCGTCCGTCACTCTTATATAGCTGTACCCCTTATCGTCCTTCAGCAGGATATTATACTTAGGCGTATGGAGCTTTATCAGCGAACATTCCAGCACAAGCGCCTCGAACTCCGAATCCGTCACAATGAACTCATAGTCATTGACATTAGAAACCATTTTCCACACCTTCGGCAGATGATCCTGCCCCTTGCGGAAATATGACGTTACACGATTTTTCAGATTTTTCGCCTTGCCTATATAAATTATCTTCCCTGTTTTGTCCTTCATTATATAGCAGCCGGGAGATGTTGTAAGCTTTGATGTCTTATCCCGCAGATACGGAAGTCTTGGATTATTCTCTTCGGTAATATACATTGCGATGCTCCTCATCAGCTTTTACAAACAAAAATATATACAAAAAAATCCTCCGCATTACTGCGAAGGATTCAACCATTCGGTTGGAGGCGCCACCCAGATTTGAACTGGGGATCAGGGTGTTGCAGACCCACGCCTTACCACTTGGCTATAGCGCCTGGAGCGGATTACGAGGCTCGAACTCGCTACCTCCACCTTGGCAAGGTGGCGCTCTACCAGATGAGCTAAATCCGCAAATGGTGCTTCCGAGTGGAATTGAACCACCGACACGGGGATTTTCAGTCCCCTGCTCTACCGACTGAGCTACAGAAGCATTTCCTGCTTTTGCAACTGTTTTAGTATATGCAGGACATAAACTGAATATTCCAAAAAAGTGGCGACCGGAATGGGGCTCGAACCCACGACCTCTAGCGTGACAGGCTAGCGTTCTAACCAACTGAACTACCCGGCCATATAAAGCGGATCAAATGATCCGCTTGGTGGAAACAATAGGGCTCGAACCTATGACCCTCTGCTTGTAAGGCAGATGCTCTCCCAGCTGAGCTATGCTTCCAAATTCTTATCGCCGCCGTTCGCTCTGTATTCTGTACATCTCTCTCAGCGACGATATTTATTATACACTATTCAGGCGCATTTGTCAAGTGCTTTTTTGAGATTTTTTTATTTTTTCTCAAAAAAATATTTTCAGGCATTCTCTTCGCCCGATTTTCCGCCATTTGCGGCTGCTTTGCTAAGCTCGGTTATCTCTTCGGAAGTGAAATGATACACCTTATCGCAGAAATTGCACTTTACATCTGTGCCGCCGTCCTTAGCTATATCCTCCAGCTGCTCCCTGCCCAAAGATACAAGGACCCTCTCCGTCCTCTCTCTTGAACAGTCACACTTATAGTTTACCTCAAAATCGTCCAGTACATTCGGCTCAAGTCCGTCAAGCGCCATAAGAGCAATATCCTCGCAGCTCTTACCCTCTTCCATAAGCTTTGTCACCGACTGCATCTTTGTTATGTTCTGCTCTATCTGCGTGATAACCTCGTCGCTTGCAAAAGGCAGCACCTGAATAAGAAATCCGCCTGCATTCTTAACCGACAGATCGCTGTTCACAAGCACACCAAGCGCACATACACTGGGTACCTGCTCGCTGACAGCAAGGTAATTTGTTATGTCCTCTGCTATCTCGCCCGAAACGATAGGAACCTGACCGCAGTAAGGCTCTTTAAGACCCATATCCTTTATTACGCTCAGAGTTCCCTCTGTGCCGACTGCTCCCCTTACGTCAAGCTTTCCTGCGCTGTTTGCAGGTATCTCCACAACAGGGTTCATAACGTCCGCCTTGACGTTGCCGTAGCTGTCTGCAACGCATATCATCATTCCCGCAGGGCCATCTCCGTCAAGTCTTACTGTAATAGTATCATCCTTGCCCTTTAAACCGAATCCCATAAGAGATGTGCCGAGCGCAAGTCTGCCCAGCGCAGCCGTTACCACTGCGGAGGGCTTGTGTATCTCTTCTATTCTTGCAGCAATATCCTTTCCGTCAATGGCGCTGCATACCACTGATGCGTCCTTTGCTATCGCTCTTACAATTCTGCCCATTTTGTATTACCTCTTTATCTTGCTGATCTTCTGCATACATAAAGCACCCTCTGACTATTGTCATTCACAGGGTTTTCCGAAAAATCATCATACTTTCCGATTATCTCAAAATCATTCTTTTTAAGCTCTTCATCGACCTGTTCGCTGTCAAAAACTATCTCCCTGAAACTTTCAGTGAAACGCTCATAGCTGCCGTTTTCCTTTTCCTCAAAGAAATCCAGCGTTATCTGCACACTTCCGTCCTCAGAAAGTTCGTTCTGCCATGCACAGAAAAGCCCCTCCATATCATAGCAGAAGCTGTTGTTTCCCAGCACCTCCCGATGCTTGTACGGCGTATTCATATCAAAAATAAACAGTCCGCCGTCACAGGTGAACATAGACACACGCTCAAAAGTCCTGCACAGATCCTCAAAGCTGCCAAGATGATTAAGGCTGTCCAGCACACAAACTATAACGTCCGCCGCACCCATAAGGTCAAGTTCTCTCATATCCTGACAAAGGTAGCTTACATCAAGCTCCCTGTCATACTTTTTTTCAAGAGCCTCTTCCAGCATATCCTGCGACAGATCCACGCCGATAACATCATATCCGAGCTTATAAAACCTCTCGCTCAGATTTCCCGTACCGCAGGCAAGGTCAACGATGACCTCATTTTCTGCGCTGTATTTCTTTATAAATCCGTCAATGAGCGAACATATCCCGTCATAGTCTACTTCGCTCTGGAGTTTGTCATAGAACCATGCGAACTTATTGTAAGCAGAACTGCCTGCGCCGCCGCTCATTATTCAGACTTCTCCTTATCGTTTTCCTTATCTTTCTTGTCTAGCTTATCAAAAACGATATTATATCCGCCGCTTCCGTCATATGAAAGTGATCTGTTCACACGGCTGATAGTTGCCGTTGACGCACCGGTCTCCTTGACGATATCACTGTAAACGTGGTTTTCCATAAGCATTTTAGCTACCTGAAATCTCTGTGAAAATGACTTCAGTTCAGGTATAGTGCAAAGATCTTTAAAGAACAGTCTGCACTCGTCCACAGTTTCAAGACAAAGCACAGCCTCGTAAAGATCGTCCAGATTTTTTATCTCAAGCTTTTCTCTCATAATAAAAAACTCCTCTGCATAAGGTTGTTGTTTCATATTGTAAAGTGTTAAACTATGATAATATTTTAGCACATTACAGTCCAAATGTAAAGGAGTATATTGAATATTTTATGTGAATAAAGAAATTTATTTATCTATTTATCTCTGTTAGGTGTAAGAAAACCGCCGAAAGGATTTTCCTCATCATTTTCTTCTGCGTCCGCTGAGATCTCCTCGCTTTCGTCCTCGTCGAAGTCCTCACCATAGGAAGGATCTTCATCATACTCCTGCTCGGAATACTGCTCCGCTTCCTCGGCAAGCTCTTCTATTATCCCTCTGACTTCTTCAACACCCTCGCCCGTAACTGTTGAAAACGGTATGCAGGTTATGTCGTCAAAGCATGGTATCTCCGTGCGGAAAGCCTCCATTCTCGCCTTTCTCGCAGTAGGTTTAAGCTTGTCCGCCTTTGTGAGGATAATAACAAACGGTATCTCGCAGTCGATAAGATAATCTATCATCTGTATATCGTCCTTGCTCGGAGCGTGGCGCATATCTATAAGCTGGAACACCAGCGCAAGATCACGCTCGCCGTCGCCGAGATATCCGCCTATAAGATCTCCCCACTTTGATTTTTCCGACTTTGAAACGTTCGCATAGCCATATCCGGGAAGATCGACTATATACACATTCTCCAGTGAAAAGAAGTTTATCGTAACCGTCTTTCCAGGTACAGAGCTTACTCTCGCCAGATTTTTTCTGTTGAAAAGCTTGTTTATAAGCGAGGATTTTCCCACGTTGGATCTGCCCGAAAAAGCAAATTCGGGACGCTCCGACTTTGGTATCTGATTGAATTTGCCGTATGATGTGACAAATTCCGCCTTATTATAGTTCATTTTTCCTCCGATCATTCCATTGTTGTCTGTCAAACAGTGAGCTTTGCTCTGTGGACTTTATTTGTTCCAAGCATTTCGAGAGGAACATTTCCCGCACTGCTGTCCTTGCCGTTATTGTCATGCACAAGAGCGTTATCAAGAACATCAGATATCCTCTCAGCGAAAATGAACTCCAGACCAAGCTTTACAGCCTCGTCTATCTCGTCCATATCGCCACGGTTAGCCGCAGGTACTATAACAGTTTTTACACCAGCCTTGTAAGCCGCCATTGTCTTTTCCCTAAGTCCGCCGATAGGCAGAACTCTTCCTGTCAAAGTGATCTCGCCCGTCATTGCAACGTCAGAGCGCACCTTTATACCGCTGAGAGCCGAAACGATAGCCGTTATCATCGTAACACCTGCTGAAGGACCGTCCTTCGGTACTGCCCCCTCTGGAGCGTGTATATGTATATCCTTTTTCTCGTAGAAGTCCTTGTCAATGCCGTATTTGTCCGCAATGCTCCTGCAATAGCTTACTGCGATCTTAGCCGACTCCTTCATTACGTCGCCAAGCGAACCTGTAAGCTCTATCTTGCCCTTGCCGTCAAGCACCAGCACCTCCAGCGGCATAAGCACACCGCCAACAGATGTCCAAGCAAGACCATTTACACAGCCAACGCTGTCCTTATCTGCCACCAGATCAGGCTGGAACTTCTCATGACCGAGATAGTCAGGTATATTTGCCGCCTTGAAAGTAACACGCTTTACCTCGTTCTGAACTATCTCCTTTGCAGCCTTTCTGCAAAGCGAACCGATAGCACGTTCAAGGTTTCTTACGCCTGCCTCACGGGTATAACCGTCAATAAGCTTGTATATACCGTCGTTTGTTATCCTCATCATGCTTGCAGTCATACCATTCTTGGCAAGCTGCTTTTTGATAAGATGTTCCTTTGCGATATGGAACTTCTCTTCTCTCGTATAGCTAGACAGCTCAATGACCTCCATACGGTCTAAAAGCGGCGCAGCCACAGTATCAAGTGTATTTGCAGTAGTTATGAACAGCACACGGCTGAGATCGAAAGGAACTTCCGTATAGTGATCTCTGAACGCATTGTTCTGCTCGCTGTCCAGCACCTCAAGCATAGCAGATGACGGATCTCCTCTGAAATCATTGCTCATCTTGTCTATCTCGTCAAGGAGCATAACAGGATTGCTTGAACCTGCCTGTTTCATAGCAGTGATTATACGTCCCGGCATTGCGCCAACATATGTTTTTCTGTGACCCCTTATGTCGCTTTCGTCCTTTACACCGCCAAGAGAAACTCTGACGAACTTTCTTCCCAGTGCAGATGCCACCGACTTAGCAACAGAAGTCTTACCAACTCCCGGAGGGCCAACGAGGCAGATTATCTGTCCCTTTATATCAGGCGACAGTGCTCTTACAGAAAGATTTTCAAGTATACGTTCCTTGACCTTCTTCATACCGTAATGATCTCTGTCAAGTATCTTCTGCGCCTTTGCAACATTAGTTGTGTCCTCTGTATAAACTCCCCACGGCAGTCCGAGTACAGTATCGAGATAACCTCTTATGACCACAGCCTCCTGCGACATGGAAGCCATTTTTGAAAGGCGCTTTACCTCATCTCTCAGCTTGTTCTTTATTTCCTCATCAGCTCTGATTATCTCTATCTTTGCATAGTATTTAACTATCTCATTTTCGTCCGAACCGTCGGGATTTCCTTCACCCAGTTCAGCCTGCAAAGCCTTTATCTGCTCTCTGATATAATACTCACGCTGACCGTCCTCTATCTGGCTCTGAACCTGCTCATGTATCTGCTTTTCGAGAGAAAGAACATCTATCTCCTTTGCGAGTATAGTCATCATTCTCACAAGCTTTTCGCCAGCCGATGATGCCTCCAACAGCGACTGTCTGTCAAGGAAATTCAGCGGGATATTGAACGCAAGGCTCTCAAAAACTTCTTTTGCCGTCTTTGCTCCCATTACAGCAGAGTATATCTCCTGCGGCATTTTCGGAAGTATTTTTGCAAGCTCTTCAAAAGCGGAGCGTATCTCTCTTATAACAGCCTCTATCTCTACCTCGTCAAGCTTTTCAGGAGAATAATTCGGCATTCTCTTTACCTCAGCTTCATAGCAGTCGCTGTTCTCATAGAAATGCACCAGTTTCGCCTTGCTTACGCCCTCTACAAGGCATCTGTAAATGCCGTTAGGGGTAGTCACGATCTGCTTTATTACAGCCACCGTGCCTATCTTGTACATATCCTTTTTAGTCGGTCTTTCAACGTTTACGTCCTGCTGTGCGCAGAGGAAAACATATCCCTCGCCGTCACGGGCATTTATCATGCTTTTTATAGTCATTTCCCTGCCCACGTCAAAATGCACCGTCATACCTGGGAACACCACAAGATCCCTTGTCGGGATCATAGGCATAACATTTCCCGATTCGTTTATATCTATCTTATCTTTTCTATCTTTCATAAAACCTCCTGCCGCCGTAAAGACGCAGGAAACTGCCTCCTTTATATGTAAAATAACTCATCTGCTTTATGCATCTAAGGCAGAGCCGCCATACGATCCTCCCTTAGTTACACAATTATATCATAACCTGCGTTCTATTGCAAGTGCAGACAATGCAGTGACACAAACATCACAATATTTTTTCAAAAGATTACAAAAAGAGGTACCCTGAAAGGATACCTCTAATTTATCAGATATTAGTCAGAAACGTATGGAAGAAGCGCTACATGACGAGCTCTCTTGATTGCTGATGTGAGCTCTCTCTGGTGGTATGCGCATGTGCCTGTTACACGACGTGGGAGGATCTTTGCTCTCTCTGTCATGCACTTTCTGAGCTTTGCGATATCCTTGTAATCGATCTTTTCAGCTCTGTCTACGCAGAACATACAAACCTTCTTACGACCTCTCTTAGCAGGTCTGCCGGAATTTCTTTCCTTCTCCATGATTATTTTCCCTCCTTGCAGGAATATTTACATTAAGTTCAATTAATTAGATCAGAATGGTACACCGTCATCGCTGAGAACTTCTTCAAAATCCGCAAGATTGCCTATCGACAATGCATCGTTTGAAGGAGCGCCGCCATAACTTGGATTATTGTTCTGTGCGGGTGCAGACTGCTGATAGCCGCCCTGCTGGTATCCGCCGTTGTTCTGCTGATACCCTCCGTTATTCTGATAACCGCCGTTTCCGTAGTTATTTGAATAATTTCCGCCGTTCTGCTTAGGTTCGCCTGTAAATGAAACTGAATCAACGAAGACTTCCGTCACATAATGCTTTGTGCCGTTCTTGTCATCGTAGGTCCTTGTTCTGAGGTTGCCCTCAATAGCGATCATTCTGCCTTTGCCGAAATATCTTCCGATAAATTCAGCCTGCTGGCGCCATGCCACGCAGTTGATAAAGTCAGTCTGTCTTTCCTCGCCCTGTCTTGCATAGCTTCTGTCCACAGCTATTGTGAATGAAAGCACAGCAGTACCGTTCTGAGTCTGTCTTACCTCAAGATCCTGTGTGATCCTGCCCATTAAAATAACTCTGTTAAGCATAACTTTACCTTTCCGATCTGCGGTATCCACCGCCTGTTAAACCGCTTACTTTACTGTAACTAAGAAACGAATAACACCGTCTGTAATCTTGAGGATTCTCTCAAGCTCAGCAGGGAAATCAGTCTTACTTGTGAATGTCCACAGAACGTAAGTACCCTCTGTTTCATAGTTAATAGCATAAGCCAGCTTACGCTTGCCCCAGTTGCTAAGCTCAACATCTGTTGCGTTAGCCTCGATCAGTGCGTTGAACTTTTCTGTAAGTGCCTTTACGCCCTCTTCATCAAGCTTGGAGCTGAAAATAACCATTGCTTCATATGACTCATTGATCTTTGCCATTATCTTTGCACCTCCTTCTGGATTTCGCCTGTATAAAATACAAGCAAGGATTAACTTAATTATTATAACACAGCTACCCCCCTCTGTCAACAGCGGGCTCGTCTGCAATAATTAACATTTTGTAAATTTTACATCAGCCTTTTGATAAGCATTGTCGCACCCATAGTTATTACCATATAAAGAGTAAAACCGACAATAACGTTTATCCATGAAACTCCGCCCTTTTCGGCAATAGCCTGTTCAGGAGTTTTTCCGCCCACATTTTCATCATTGCGGATATCGGTTATATCCTTTTTCGCCTGCTTATAGTACAGATAGTTTGCATACATTCCGGCAAGCACTTTAAGTCCCAGCGTTATATAAGACGCTGCCTCGTACATTACAGTAAAGCTCTGTGACTTGAAATTTATGCCCATATCGAGCTTCATTCCGTACACACCCGAACCGAGTCCGTAGATCATAGTCGGGATACTGAGAATGCTGAAAAGCAGCACAGCGATTATTCCCCATGGTTTCATTTTCCTGTACAGGAAGTATACTTCTGGGAAAAGGAACGCTGCAAAATTCAGCGAGGCTTTTTTGCCAAACTTGCCGAATCTTATAAAATTCGACAGCATACCAAGCGGATTAGGACCGACATATTTTGCATAGTCCCCAAGCTTTACTCCGTCGATATCGGAATTCTGATCGAACATAACTCTGCCCATCTGAGGCTGAGCGCCCATTTGTCCGCCGAATCCCATAAAATCATTTTGCTGACCGTTCTGCTCTCCGTCTACGCCGCCTGTTCTTCCGTCAGCGGTATTGAAAGGCACATCCTGCTCAGGATTTTTCATCAGCGGAGTACCGCACTTTTCGCAGAACAGCTTTTCCGGAGTATTCTCATATCCGCATCTTATGCATCTGATATTCTCCCGCTCCTCATTTTCGGACGAAAAATCAGTCTCATCTTCCTGCCATGACTGACCTGTTTCGTGGAGCTGTTCATTTATACATTTGCCTTCCTTTTCGTAACACGCTCTGTGATAAGGCGTACCGCAGTCTGCGCAGACAACAACATCGTCGTTATCGGTAAAGACCTCGCCGCAGGAAAAGCATTTTGAACCTGTATATTTACCCATTTCTGTATCCTTTCAGTTTTTTAATTTTCATTTAATTGTATTATAGCACATATTTTATTTAATTGCTATACTTTTTCTCACTTTTTTCTTTACTTTTCACAAAAAAAGTTTTATAATATAATATACGATAAAATTGTGATCACAAGGAGAAAATAATATGGTATTTTTAGAAAATCTCAGGTCAGAGCTTGAAGCCTGCCGTCCTGCCGTAAAAGAGATACATGACGTTTACGACATTGACAACTGTGCTGAGAAAATAGAGGAGCTTCACGAGAAAGCTGCCGAACCGGGTTTCTGGGACGACCTTGAAAAGTCGCAGGAGGTACTCCAGCAGACAAGAAATCTTGAAAGCAAGGTAGAACGATACAACAAATTCAAATCATCATTTGAAGACATAGAAGTTATGCTGGAAATGGCAGCAGAAGAGGACGAGGACACTCAGGCTGAAATGACAGAAGAGATACAAGCTGAGATAACAAAGCTGAAAGAGGGACTTGATGCCGCTTCACTCGAAACTCTTCTCACAGGCGAGTATGACCATAATAACGCTATTTTAAACTTCCATGCCGGAGCAGGCGGAACAGAGGCTCAGGACTGGACGGAAATGCTTATAAGAATGTACACAAAGTGGGCAGACTCCCACGGTTTCAAGGCAAAAACCCTTGACATTCTTGAAGGCAGTGACGCAGGCATAAAGAGCTGTTCAATGATAATTGAGGGTGAAAACGCATACGGTTATCTCAAGAGCGAATCTGGCATACACAGACTTGTAAGAATTTCCCCATTCGACAGTTCAGGAAGCCGACACACATCATTCTCAGCGGTAGAGGTAATGCCTGAGCTTGATGACAAGATAGAAGTAGACATTCGTCCAGAGGACATTGAAATGGAAGTTTACAGAGCCAGTGGTGCGGGCGGACAGCACATCAACAAGACTTCATCAGCCGTAAGACTTATCCACAAGCCGACAGGAATAGTAACGGCTTGTCAGACACAGCGTTCGCAGTTCCAGAACAAGGAATACGCTTTGAAGATGCTGAAAGCAAAGCTCATTGAGATCAAGGAGCGTGAGCATCTTGAAAAGATAGAGGACATCAAGGGTGTACAGAAAGAGATCGCATGGGGTGCTCAGATACGTTCATATGTATTTATGCCATACACTCTAGTTAAGGATCACAGGACAGGTTTTGAATACAACAATGTTAATGCAGTAATGGACGGTGATCTTGACGGTTTCATCAACGCCTACCTCAAAGCCCTCTCCCTAGGCGAAATAGAGTCCTAGTCCTCGCCGGACGGGGTAATTCGGGACGCTCGGTCCTCGGGCGGACGGCTCTATTCGGGACGCTCGGCAAGCTCACTGTCGGCTGTGCGGACTTTTCATTTTGCTCTCGGAAGAAGCTGAGTGCTGACTTTTACTGAAAGTCCTCGGGCGGACGGCTCTATTCGGGGCGCTCGACAAGCTCGCTGTCTGCGGTTGGGGCTGTTACTTTGCGTTCGGAAGAAACGGAGTGCAAGATTTTTACCAAAACCAGCTTTGACGAGGTCTTGTAGTGGATTTTTCGGTTTGGTTAGGTTTTATCTTGACTATTTAATTTGATATTTCTTAGGGGCGGTCTTTGACCGCCTCTTATTATGTGTTTTTTTAATAAAATAGAATGATGTAAAATTATATGCAATATAATTGAATTTGAACTGCTATAACAAGGTGTTATTATTGTATGGCTTTTCATTTGCCAATAAATAAAGGGTGGTAAAAATGAATACCACCCTTGTTTTCTTGCTATTGCTAATTATAAGAAATAGAATTTATTATACAAAACTAAAATTGTTGTATATAGTTGCCTGCTTAAAAACACGCTTGCTTAACGCCAAACGTAAAAAAGCCTATCCAAAACCTAATTAAATATAGTTTGTGCAAAAGCTGGCGACATCAGGTCGCCCCTACGCAAACTTTGAAAAAAGCATATAAAATCTAATCAATTTTTTCCTAAGTAAAAGCCATATCTCCGTTTCTTCCGAGCGCAAATGAAAAGCCTTGACCGCAGACAGCGAGCTTGCCGAGTGTCCCGAATAGAGCCGTCCGCCCGAGGACCGAGCGTCCCGAATCACCCCGTCCGGTGAGGACCTAGGAGATGGTTTTGCCTTTGTGACGGGATTTTTTCTCTTTGACAGGAGTTTCTTCTGCCGCCCTGTCCTCAAAAACAGCCTCTTCAGGAGCAATGGTCTTGTATGCGAACTCAGGGTTCTCTTCACCCCTCTGATCGTAGTAAGGCTGAATAACGTGCTTTCTTATGATCGGATAACAGTTAAAGCATGATATAAATGCAATAAACGTAAGCGGGAAGAAAGGCACAATAAAGAATGTGTATGGCATAAAAAGATATACCATCATTATAACTATCAGCGTCGCTATAAGCGTCCAAAGCGACTGCTTTATTCCTATGCTCACAAGGAAAAGCGAGTTTTTCAGTATCTGCTTCATGGTCAGATTTGTCGAGCATATCATCAGATAAATGTAAAAATGCATCATGTAGAATGTCAGCATACACGCAAGACACAGCACAAAAGGAATGTACATCATCGAGTTCTGCGCAGCAAGCTGCTTGTATACAGGTATTCCTACAAGAAATCCCATTGAGAAAACAACGTCGATCGTACCCATTGCAATGCCCTGCTTGAAATTCTTCTTGAAAGAATCCCAGAAATCATGCAGTACAAAAGACGGTCTTTCCTGCGAAAAATTTCTTGCGACTTTTGTCATTCCCGCCGTTGCAGGTCCGACTATCACAGACGGAACAGCCAGCACCAGCCATACAGGGTTTGCCGTCATAAGCAGCAGAACGACCATTGCTATCAGCGGTATGCAGAAAAGAAAATATATAAAGTTCAGCTGCATAAGCTTCCACATATGCCTGCCGTAAACCTCCCAGAACTTGAAAAAGCCTTTTTTCTCATGGGGAGTTTTAAGCACTCCGCCGCCCTTTGAATCGTAATTTCCGAATAAAGACATTTAGATACTCCTTAATTTTAAACTTCAGTAAAGCCATATCGTCAGCCGAAATGACCGATAAAAAGATAGCTGCATAAACAGTCCGCTCCTGCCGCAGCCGCAAGCGCCGCCTCCAGCACCATAAATTTTGTCCCGTAAAGCTTGACCGTTTCCGCAAGTCCGTTTTCTGCCCTGTCCGAAAGGGATATCCCAAGATATACCCCCGAAAGCGACATCGCCTCACGAACCGCTATAACAACTGCCAGAGTTGATATCACCGCCCCAGGCAGGATAAGTCCCATTGCATATGGCACAGAGGATCTTCCGTATGTGCCGTAAAGCTGCGAAAGGGTAAGTCCTATGCCCATTCCCCTGAACACAAGCAGAGCAAGTTCCGCAGGCTGTCCCAAAGGACAAAGTCCGCACAGAAAAGCCGCCGCAAGAAAGATCGTTGTCCCTGTGAGCGAACCTGTCAGTATCTGACTATGATCCATTTCCGCCCTAGACTTTATAAAATCCGACTGCGTAAGACTAAGCTTGTACAGAAAATCAGCATTTGAACAGCAGTAAGCTATCGTTCCCAGCAGCACACCCATAAGCACCGCACCACACAGAAAAGCGAAAAATCCTTTTCTGTAAACAAGATCCGTCTGCCCGTATTTAAGCGGCTGCATACTTTTTACACTCTGCATAATTATCACTCCCTGTGAAAAATATATGCATACCGAGCGTAAAAAATACTATAAAACTATTTTATTTTGAAAGCTCGTAAGCTCTCTTTGTGCAAGCCTTGCAGCATTCTTCAACAGTTTCGGAAAGCTTGCCCTCACGAAGCTTTTCAAGTCCCGCAATAGTTGTGCCGCCCTTTGATGAAACCATTGTGATAAGTTCGTCGATAGTTTTTCCGCTGTCGGTTATCATCTTTGCCGAGCCAACAAGTGACTTTGCAAAAAGAGTTTTCGCCACATCTTCACCGATGCCGACGCTCTTTGCATAATCAACGAAAGCCTGTGCGTAAAGATAGATAAAAGCAGGAGAAGAGCCGTTTATAGCGATTATCTCCTTCATCTTGTCCTTTGCAATGACAGCATACTCGCCGCATGAGCCGAAAATGCTGCAAACAAGCTCAAATTCTTCATCTGAAACAGAATCGGAACGTGACAAAGCTGTTGCACCCTCGCCCAGCAGGAGAGGTGTGTTCGGCATAACGAGAACGACCTTTGCGCCCTCAACTGTTTTTGAGGCGATATATTCGTCGGTGATACCTGCGCAGATAGAAACTATAACTGTATCCTTTGTAACAGTTCCTGCGATCTCATCAAGCACTTCATCAAGCTGCTGAGGCTTGATAGCAAGGAAAACATAGCCGCACTTTTCTACGACTTCTGCCGCAGAACCGCACTTTACAGCTGAAAACTCATCAAGGCGGTCAAGGATAGGAGCATAAACATCAAAAGCATGAAGTCTGATCTTATCATTCATAGAAGAACCTGCTATGCCCTTCATAATGGCATAGCCCATATTTCCCGCACCGATAAAACCAACATTTATCATTATAAACAGAACCTTTCATATTAGGAATTATATTTTTAATTATACTACATATTGCGCCGAATTGCAAGCATTTCACCTATTTTTCACATATAAAGCGGCGGAACGCACATCTGCATCCCGCCGCTTGTATCTTATGTATATAGATTTTTCACTCTATCCTATGCTGCGCTCTTTGCATGACCGAACTGCGATCTTACCTTTTCATAGGCAAATTTTATTGCAGGCAGGAAGAGCATAAGCAGAACCAGATCCACAGGGAGCTGCACAAGGTTCTTTATAACTCTCGGCACACAGTATGCTGCAAAACCGCTTATGCCGTCGGCAGTAAGGTTCGTTATGCCGAAATTCTTGTTGACATAAAGAGTATAAAGGAAATAGGAGTTAAGTCCGATATTGCAGAACAGTATTACCGCTGTTCTTGCTGCGGCTATCCTTATCATAGAAACCATTTTCTTGTTATTAAAGTCGCATTTGTAAAGCAGGCAGCCGTAGATTATTCCCGAAATTATTACTACCATAGCAAGCTGAGGGCTGTACGCTCTAGGTGACTTATTCTGCACAAGGTATCCGATAAAGTCAAGCAGAAATGTTGACATTCCGCATACCACCGGCCCGTAAAGCATACCTATCGTGCAGGTAGCAAGGAACGTAAAACCTATTCTCAGGTCAGGCGTTATTTCAATGGAAAATGTTCTGATAGCAAACGCCAGCGCTATCAGTATTCCTGTGGTGGTGAGAGTTCTGATATCTTTCAGCGATTTGAAAGAGTCAGAAAACATTTTGAAAAAGCTCTTCATATAAATTCCTCCTTTTCTGATATGCGAGCCTGTCGCTTTGTGCATAACGGAGCGGTCTTTGTCTGCATATGGCAAACAAAAAACAGCATAACACGACCTCCTGCGGTTTGTGTTATGCTGCTTATGAAAAGCTTCAATTACACATTCAGCGGGATGCGAAAACCGAACCGCAAAGGTTTTGCCTTTTTCGTCCCGGCAGCAACTCCCCGTCTGCCGAACACTTAACGCTCGATCTTCTACTCTGTATATGTCAGGTCCTTACGGACGAAACATCAAAATGTCAATTAGAATGCAGTCTTGTTAAGGATATCGTAAAGCTCATCCTCGAAAGGCTTCTTCATTGAGAGAGCTTCCTGAATATCTACATCATAGATCTTGTTGTTCTTCATGCCAACAACTCTGTTGCCTATTCCCTGTTCGAGAAGTTCAACAGCGTGATAGCCCATCTGAGTAGCAACAACTCTATCTCTTACTGTCGGAGAGCCGCCTCTCTGAACGTGACCGAGGATAGTAGCTCTTGACTCGATACCTGTAAGATCCTGAAGAGTTCTTGTGATGTATTCTGTCTTGCCAACGCCTTCTGCAACAACAATGATGAAGTGAGTCTTGCCTGACTTCTTTGTTTCCTGCATCTTCTTAGCGATAGCATTAAGGTCATATTCCTTCTCAGGTGTGATAACAGCCTCTGCACCTACTGCTGCACCAACATTGATAGCAATATAGCCTGCACCTCTGCCCATTACCTCAACAACAGAACATCTGTCGTGTGACTGTGCAGTATCTCTGATCTTGTCGATCATTTCCATAGCTGTATTCATAGCTGTATCGTAACCGATAGTATATTCTGTGCATGAAATATCGTTGTCGATAGTTCCGGGCAGACCGATGCATGGGATACCCTGTGCTGAAAGGTCAGCTGCGCCTCTGAATGAACCGTCGCCGCCGATAACTACGATACCGTCAAGACCCATTTCAAGACACTTATCTCTGCCCTTCTTAACGCCTTCGATATCTCTGAACTCAGGACATCTTGCTGTATAGAGAACTGTACCGCCTCTCTGGATGATACCGGAAACGCTTCTAGCGTTCATTGGGATAACTTCTCCGTTGAGAAGTCCGTTATATCCTCTGCGGATACCTACTACTTCCATTCCCTTCTGAAGACCGGCTCTGCAAACTGCTCTGACAGCAGCGTTCATTCCCGGAGCATCTCCTCCGCTAGTCAATACACCGATTTTCTTTGCCATTGTATATACCTCCAAATCAGGCGAAAAGCTTGATCCATAAGTTCAAATGCTCAGCCGCCAAATAAAAATTGTTTATATATTTTGCTTATTTTCCTCAAATAGCATAACACAAAGCCCTTGAATTGTCAAGGGCTTTGATGACTTTTTTACACATTATTAAAACGTTTTCGTCATAGTATACCAAACGCCGCCTTTATTCAGCAGGCTGTTCTGTAACAGGTGACTGCGTATCTGCCGGCTCGGTATCGGCAGGGGTTTCCGTCTGCGCAGGAGCTGATGTAGTGCTTGACGCAGTCGTTGTCGTGGTGGACTTTATCTTCTCGTTGCAGACAGTTACCGTAAGGACTTCTCCCTTTTCAACGTTAATATAGTTTCCTACGCCGATACTTGTTCTGATGATATAGTCAACATCGACAGTTGAAGATTTCTCGTTCTCTACCTTATACTTGATATTGAGTGAATCAAGGAGCGTAAGATAGCTCTTCTTATTATATCCCGAATAATCAGGAACAGGTATGCTTGACGGACCTGCACATACATCAAGCACCAGCTTGTTCTTCTTTGCAGGATCGTAATCTGCACCCTCAGGGATACTCTGGCTCTTTACATATCCTCTGTCATCAACGTCGGAATAATAATACTTAGGATTGAGTGAGAATTCTGAGCCGACCTGTCTTTCAACATCGGAATAATCCATTCCAACAAGGTTAGGCATTATAGAGCCGTAGCCATATTCAGAGCCGCTGTCCTCAGCAGTTGTGGACGCTGTGACCGTATCGGTATAAACATAGCCGTCGCTGTCCTCATCATCGGTTTCGTCAAAAGAATAATCTATGCTGCTTGCCGCCGAATTTGAGTCATCTCCGTCAGAGCTTGAAAACAGCTGTATAAGCAGTACAAGCGCAAGCACAAGCACAGCCGCAAGTACGCACCAGCCGAGAATGCTTGATGCCTTTGTTCTCTGCTTTTCAGCAGGCTGTTCCTGCTCGGCAGCTCTGCGGCGTGGATCTTGTTTCGGGATATGCTGTATCGGGATAGTCTGAGTTGCACCCTTAGCGTGTTCCATATGAGTTGAGTGCTGTTCAAAAAGCGCAGCCACAAGCTCTGTCACAGTCTGTATTCTCTGCTCACCCCTTACAGCCATAGCCTTTGCAAGGACTCTCGATATATGAGCAGGTATCCTCGGATTTATCCTGTTCGCCTCCACAAGAGTATCATTGTTCATTCTTGTGTTTGCGTCAAGAGGCATACAGCCTGTAAGTATGCGGTAAAGCACAGCAGCCACAGCATAAACGTCCGTCCATGTACCCTGCCACTGGAGAGAGGTATACTGTTCAGGCGCAGTATATCCCGAATAAAACTCAGGGATAAGACCTGTATTAGACGTTCTTATGGAACTTATGCAGAAACCTGTAAGCTTAAGCTCTCCGTTAGTTGTGACGATTATATTTTCAGGAGATATTCCCCTGTGGATTATGCCTGCGTTATGTATTATGCTGAGGGTAGTAAAAAGCGGAACGAACAGCTTTTTGACCTGCTCCCATGTAAGAAATCCCGTATTGGACTGGAGAAATTTCTTCAAGGAAACACCCTCCACATATTCGAGGATAACGTATGTGGTGTTGTTTTCAAAGAACATATCCTTTGCAGTGGCGATATGGTTAAGGTTTCTCATTCGGGAAAGCACCTTGTTCATATCGGCAAATTCCGACATAAAGGTCTTGTATTTTGCAAGGCAGTCCGGATTTACGGTTATGCTCTGATCCGAACTGTTTCTTTCACAGAGGGTGTCTGGCATATATTCCCTGCACACGCACTTGCATTTTCCGACCATATCATAGCATATATAAGACGCTCCCTCACCGTTATAGGAGAGCATTTTTCCGACTATATACCTGTTGTCCAGCACAGTTTTTGGTGCTAAATAAGACTGCAAATGAGGAATGTCGTCCGTATAGCTGCAATGACTGCAAGTGCCGTCAGGCTCAAGCTCGTTCATACATCCCATACACAGTTTAACACTTGGTTCCATACCGAACCTCCTAACATCATGATCTATCACTTTATATTAACAACTATCATAAAAAAAGTCAAGTTTTTTGCGGCAACTGTACTTTTTATGCAATAATTTGTATTCTTTCTGTAACAATTATTCCGTTATTCTGCACATATAGCACCTTATGCATTAACATATTGTTTGTGAAGTATTTACCATAGAAAAATACATTTTACAAAAAGACTGCCCCTTGCGCAATGCAGGAGCAGTCTTTTTAGGAAATTTAATACAAATATGATTTATACATTTACCTTGATCGTTTTCGTTCCTCTGAGGCTGTTTTTGCCTGTGACAGTTATCTGTACCTGAGTGTTTGAAAGTTTCTTATAGCTTACTGTATAGTTGCCGTTATATACAGCACTGGAATCAGAAGCTTTTGCTTTCACTGTAACTTTTGGCTGATATTTATTTGCTGAATTTGTTGAAGTGATTATAGTAAACTTTGAAATTGACTTAGGGAGAATAGCAAACTTCTTTTTCACCTCGCCGCTGAGATTATTTTTACCTTTAATAGTGATAGTTGCCGCACCAGAAGCTATATTATGTGAATATGAAACCGTATAATTTCCCGAATATACATCTGTACCATTTATACTAACTTTTACTGCCGGCTTGATCTTTGCATTTGTAAAATAATGTACTGCATCAAAATCGATATGGCAGTTTGCTACCGAGCGTTTTGCAATGGTAAATGTTTTTGTTACAGTACCGCCGTATGCGCCTTTTCCTGTAATAACAACAGAGCCTGTACCTGCATTAAGATTGTTTTTATATGCTACTGTATAATCTGTACCTGACTTCAAAGTTTTGCTGCCGTACTTAACAGTAATTGCCGGCTTGATGCGATTTCCGTTAAAATAATACTTTGAAGCAGAGAATGATACTGTGCAGTTTGATACTTTCTTATCCGTATAGTTAGTATACTTAATGCCAAAACTCTTTGCATAAGTTTCGGCATATGAGCCTTTAATGCAATTTATAGTAAGATTATTACAGTCTGCGAAAGAAGTGATGCTAATTTCTGTTACAGAGTTTGGTATGGTTATCGTTTCCAAATAAGCACAACTATCAAATGCGGCTGAACCGATTGTCTTCAATGAATTTGGTAATGTTGCTTTAACAAGTCCGCTCTTCTGAAATGCATAGTCTGAAATAGTCTGCAGTTTATTATTAAACTGTACATTATTCAAGTTATAGCAAGAATAAAAGGCTTCGTTTCCTATCTCTTTAAGATCTGACGGAAGAACTACTTTTTTTATTGTATCATTATTATTAAATGCTTCTGCACCAATCTCAGTTACCTTCAGACCATTAATAACAGACGGTATCGTCAGCTCTTCAGCATAGCCAGTGTACTTTGTTATCATTACATTTCCGCCGGATAAAACCTTACACCAATATGCAGCATATGTAAATTCCTCTCCAACTGCATATGAAGCTGCGCTTGCACTTATACCAGTGATCTCATTAACTGCGTCCTGCGGAAGAACTGCTGCTCCGCCAAAAATAAGTGTTAGAGCCAATGCTCCCGATATGATTTTTTTAGCTGCTGTGTTACCCATAATTTTTCCTCCAATTTTTATTTTTTATATTTTTATATTTTACAATCTGTTTATTCACGAACTGTAACTTCCTAAAAAATGTTTCATTTGCATTATATCACCTTATCGCTGATTTGTCAATTAAACAATTCATATTTTATGCAATATTGCCTAATTTCGCACTTGCATATTTTAATAGTATAATCATAGTGCCAATTTTTGTTTTTATTCGCCTTTAACTGCTTTTTTTCTTGACACTGACGCCGATTTATCGTATAATATTTGTATATATGTATATGTTTTTAAATTTTTAATAAGGAGAATGTCTGCCGTGATAAAAATACCAAAGCTTGTATATTTTTCAACAGCTGTGCTTATCGGTCTTGCAGCTGCGGCGATCGTAATTCAGGATAAAGAGGAGGACAACACTCCGCCTGTTATAGATGTTGGCAGCGAGAGCATCACTGTCAGCGCTTCCGCCTCGGAAGAAGACCTTCTTGCAGGAGTCACAGCCTCCGACGATGTTGACGGAGATCTTTCACAGGCTGTTGTCGTTGAATCTATATCCGACTTTCTGACCGATGGTTCAAGGATAGTTACATATGCTGTCGCCGACAATTCGGACAACGTTGCAAAGGCTGAAAAAACTGTTTTTTACAGCGACTACAAGCCGCCTGAGTTCCAGCTGAAATCGGATATGACCTATTATTCAAGCAATACCACCCTTAACCTCGCCGAAAAAATAACCGCATCGGATATTTTCGACGGCGATCTCACTCCGCTTATTAAGCTGACTGATGACAACATCGTTGTGGGACAGGGCGGAACATATTATGCAGAGGTCAGCGTATACAATTCAGCAGGCGACTGTTCAAAGCTTAAACTGCCTGTTTTTATTGAATCGTTTACATCTAATCCCAGCTCCCCTGCCATTGATCTGACAGATTACCTTATTTATATGGACGCAGGTTCTTCAAAGCCCGACTGGAAACAGTACATAAGCGCTGTAAGACCTCATTCCAACGCAGCGGAAACGCTCTCCGCCGACAGCTATGAGAGCGAGCTCATCATCGACGATTCAAACGTTTCTTTGAATGAGCCCGGCTGCTACTATGTCACCTTTGAATATATCGGCGACAACTACCTCACAGCGATCACACGTCTTGTGGTCGTTGTAAGATAAAGATGGGAGAGTGCAAAGTGGAAAATAATGATGAAATCAAGATAGACCTCAGAAGCATGGTCTTCGACATATTAAAAAATCTTGTTATTATTATAATGGTATCCATGCTGGCTGCTCTTGCGGCTCATCTTGTGATAAAGTCAACTCACAAGCCGACATACAAGTCAAAGCTTTCCTACGTTGTTGTTTCAACGGATACCTCTGTCATAAACAATAAGGACACTCAGAACAGGATAGTTAAAGTCTTTCAGGAAGTTCTTGAAAGCAGCCTGCTGCGCAGCAGCATAAAAGAATCCCTCGGATATCAGGACGGGGAGAATTTCACTGCCGAGATATCCACCGAGATAGTTCAGAACACCAACATAAACGGTGTTGACGAAAACGGAAACATCATTATCGTAACCGTTTCTGACAGCGATCCTCTGGAAGCTTACTATGCGGCAAAGGCTCTTATGAGCAACTGCGGAACAGCCTCCGATTATATCAACAAGAACGCTATACTAACAGTTCTTGAAAAGCCTGCTATCCCGTCTGCTGACAGCAATGCGGTTAATTACATTAAAACTGACATACTGGTGTTCGCTGCGGCATTTGTTGTACTTTGCGCCATTGCAGGATTTATCTCAGTTAAGCGTGACAGCATAAGAAATGCTGAGGAAATAAAGGAAAAGCTTGGTTCAAAACTCCTTGCGTCTATACCTGACGTATCTATGAAGGGCAGGAAAAAGGCTAAAAGAAATCTGCTTGTTACAGATAAGCACACAGGTTTCTATTACATCGAGAACATAAAGAAGATACGCAGTAAGATCGAACTGCTCAAACCTGAGGATCAGGGTATGTGCATAGCAGTTTCAAGCGTTTCATCAGGCGAGGGAAGATCCACCATTGCGGCTAACCTTGCTCTCAGTATTGCGATGCACAAAAATAAAGTCCTGCTGGTTGATATGGACTTTAAAAATCCAAGCCTGCATAAAATCCTCGGCTATGACGGAACTATACCAAGTTTCAGCAAGTTCCTTGAGGGCGAAGGCACTCTGACGGAAACCACAAGAAGTGTTGAGAATATCAAGGTGCTGTTTCAGGAAAACGCTGTTAATAATTCTTCCGAGGTCATTGACAGCAAGAACATGAAAACATTCTTCTCATATGTAAAGGAACAGTATGACTACATTATAATAGATACCTCACCTATCTCTGCGTCAGCAGATATGGAAGTTCTTGCGGAGATAATCGATTATGCCGTTCTTGTGGTAAAGCAGGATACTGCACCGTCAGCCGATATAAACGAGGCGATAGATATGCTTGAAAGAAATAAGTGCGAACTTATCGGCTGTGTATTCAACGGTGATACAAAGAGCGCAAAGGAATCAAGCTACGGTTACGGCTACTACGGCAGATACAGCGGCTACGGCAACTATTCAAACTACTCTCACAGAGATCACAAATAAGGAGGCGATATAAGATGCACACTTCAAACGCAGTCAATTTAGAAGGCTATACAGAACCACAGCGTGACCATGAAGAGGACGATGAAGTATCCATTTCGCTGAGCAATCTTATGATCGCTTTCAGAATGTTCTACTGGATAATCATTCTTGCGATCCTTATCGGAATACTGGGCGGAATAGCAGCGTCAAAGTTCCTTTACGAGCCTGTCTATTCCACAAGCGCAACATTCACCATAGCGGAGAGCCGTTCAAGTGATGTTGACTATGGTTTTAAGTCCACCCTTGACGACAAGCTGGTTTCAGCAGAAACTTATGTTATCACAAGCTCTACCCTTAAAGAGATGCTTGTGAACAACCTCGGCGAAAATTACAGCGTTTGTCAGATATCCGCTGACGAGATCACCGAAACAAACATCGTGACGATACACGTTACAGCAGACTCAAAGGCTAAGGCATATGTTGCCGTTGAGGAAGTAATTGCAGACTTCCCGAAAATATCACAGAAGATATTCGGCGATGTAAGCGTTTCGCTCCTCGACGAAGTTGAAGCCTCCGACACACCTGTAAACAGCGGACAGAAGAACAAGATGATCGCACTGGGCGGTGCGGCAGGTCTGCTTATCGGTGCGGCTGTCGTATTCCTTTACAGCCTGAGCCTTAACCTTGTTTCAGACGCTGAAACTCTCCAGAAGTATGTCAACGTTGAATGTGTTGGTAAAGCTCCTATGCTGACTTCAAAGGTTGTCGGTCAGGTCAAGTACATAACTGTTGAGAACAGAAATGTGCCGAATGACTTTAAGGAGGCATTCCAGTTCATACGAACAAGGACCGAACGTGTTTGCCGCCGAAATGACTACAAGTCCATACTTGTAACAAGTACATTCCCAGGCGAAGGTAAAACTACCACATCAATGAACATCGCAATGTCAATGGCTCAGAACAACAAGACGGTTATCATAATCGACTGCGACCTTAGAAACCCATCTCTTATCGAAAGACTGGGCGCTAAAAACGGTGCAATGGGACTTGACGATTATCTCAACGGTGAATGTTCATTCGATGACGCACTTGTTCAGCTGCCGAAGAGCAAGGTTTTCTTTGCGACCTGCAAAAATCCTATGTCCAATGCCGCTGAGGCTATCGTATCAGAAGAAATGGCAAGAGCCGTAAAGGAAGCAAAGGAAAAAGCAGACTATGTTATCATAGATACTCCGCCTTCCGACCTTATGGGCGACGCTATCGCACTCACAAGATATGCTGACGCTGTACTTTTCGTTGTAAAGCAGAACTATGGCAAGCTCAATAACGTTATCTACGCTGTGGAAAGCATGAAGCAGACAAAGGCAGAGCTTATCGGCTTTGTTCTTAACGGATCATATGACAAGATGAACCTGCTTGAATATACATCATACGGAAAATACAACAAGTATGCATATTCAAACCGCTACTATAATAAAAAGATAACGAAACCAAGTGAGAACAATGAAGCATAAGCTTACGGATATACACAACCACAGCCTTTTCGGGGTAGATGATGGAGCAAGATCTATCGAACATTCCATTGAAATGCTGGAGCTTTCCTGCGAGAGCGGCGCAGGGAACGTGATATTAACTCCCCACTGCTATCCCGGACTTTATGAGAATTACGCAGGTCAAAGGCTCACAAGACGCTTTGAAGAGCTTAAAGCTGAGGCGGCTGCACAAAAGCTGCCTTTGGACATACATCTTGGTATGGAGGTATTCGGCTGCTTTTCTACCCCTGAGGACTATCGTCAGGGCAGGCTCTGTACACTGGCTGGGTCAGATTATCTGCTCATAGAGTTCGATTTTAACGGTTTTGCTCAGCAGACATATGATATATTGGGCGAGCTTGTTGAAATGGGAGTTAAACCTGTGGTAGCGCACCCAGAAAGATACAGCTTTGTGGCAAGATCGCCGTCGGTGCTTTATAAATGGCTGGATATGGGCTGCCTGCTGCAATGCAACAAGGAAAGCATAAACGGAAAATTCGGAAGAATGATCCAGCAGATCGCCTGCGATATGCTCTCCGACAAGCTTTACTCCTTCGTCGGCAGCGATGCTCACGGTGCGACCACAAGAACACCGTTCATGAAGTATGTTTATGAGTACACAGCAGAGAATTTCGGCGAAGGCTATGCATACGAAATTTTCTGTGAAAACCCGAAAAAAATCATTTTGAATGATATAATCCACTAAAATGAGCACTAAAACTCGTCAAAGTGTTGTAAGTATTGTAAAAAAAGAAAAATGTTCCTGTTGGGACTTGACATTTGACTAAAAAAAGATTATAATATAGAAAAATAAAAAAATAATGTTACTATTTTATATTGTGACGTTGTTTTAACAAAAAATACATAGAGAAATTATTGGAAGGTGAATGAGATGAAAATGTTTACTAAGAAAATTTCCGCAGCAGTATGTGCTGTTATCCTTGGCGCAGCAATGACTATTACTTCATTTGCAGCTGACTCAACATCTGCTGATGTTATCACAGCAGCAACAAATGCAGGCGTTCCGACAAGATATGTTACAACTCTTAAGAACTATCTTGACTCTCACGCAGCTGATTTCAAGGCAAGCGATTATGATTACATGATCAAGCAGCTCGATACAACAGCTGACACGTATCTTATGCCAAAGGCTAAAGAGCTTTTCGGCAACGATGTTGATCTTGCTAAGCTCACAGCTGACCAGAGAAACACACTTTACTCAAAGCTTACTGAAACAGAGTACAACGGTGTTATCAATGCCCTCAAGGATACTTGTGCAACATACGATGTAACAGTTGTTGTTGACAAGAAGGATGTTGGTATTTATGATATCAAGATCACAGATAAGGACGGCAACGTTGTTCTCAGCGCAAGCGTAGGCAAGTCAACAGACAGCAACGGCAAAACAAATACAGCTGACAAGCCGCTCAGTACAGGTTCTAACGGTATGAGTGCAGCAGAGGCAGCAGCAGCTATGGTAGTTGCAGCAGCTTTCGCAGGCATCTATGCACTTAACAAGAAGTCCGTTAAGGCTGAGGATTAATCATGGCGGGAGAGATTGCTGAAAATAAAAGCAGCTCTCAGTCAAAGCCACATAAGCACAAAAGTAAAGAGACGTGCAAAGCCTTAGTGTTTTTCACGCCTCTTTTTGTAATTATGCTGTGTCTTGGACTGATAGTGCTTTTCGGATACAGGACTTTTGTGTCAGCTGAAAGCTACGCAAGATTTATTTTCAATGACAAGGCAAAGATACAGAACGCTGCGGAGGATAACAAATACCGCAACGCAGACGCTCTTCCTATGAAAGGGACTACTAAGGTAGTCAAGACAGCCGACCCTGTTGACGGTGAAACGGCTGAACCTGTTATTGAAGAGCATGAGATAATCTACCCTTACTATGGGGATCAGTATGCAAAGATAACCATAGACAATGACAGCGCAAATATAAAGGACTACCCTGTTTATTGGGGTGATTCTGACGATCTGCTTGATCTTGGCGTTGTTCAGTCAAATTATTCCGCATACATTGGCGCAACGGGAAGAGTTGTTCTTGCTGCACACAACCACACTTATTTCAGATATCTGCCTAACGTTAAGGTAGGCGATACCGTTACGCTGACAACCGATTACGGCGTTTTCACATATAAGGTAAGAGAAACTCAGATACTTTATGATGATGACACTTCCCTGCTGTACTACGATCCTAACGCAGACGAGATCACAGATGACCTTATTCTGTACACCTGCTGGAACAACGGATATATGGGACTTTCTGACCAGCGTCTTTACGTTATCTGCGACGTAGTCAGCAAAGAATTTTACAATTAGGGAGGCTGACGATGCAAAATCACAGAAGAAAGCTTTACAGCTACCTGCCTAACGTAATTTTCACCGTGCTGCTTTCATTTGCGCTTACAGTATTCATTATGCTGTACCTTGTGAAAACTATGGCGCTTTCGCCGAAAACATACACAGACGCTATGTACAAAAGCGCTGTTGATGTAACGGCATTTGACGAAATCAACGCATATTTTGAAAGACAGTCCGCATACACAGGCGTGAACGCTGATGTTCTGAAAAATTCCATTGCACAGAAAGACGTTTCTGCATCTATGTTCGCATATGTGGATTCGACCTTTGAGTACATGAGCGGAAAGACATCAAAGCTCCCTGAGTTTGAATTTGATTTTACTGCACTTGAGGAGAATGTACATAATGACTATCTGCGCTGGGCGGCGGAAAACAATGTTCAGTACACGGACGAGCTTGCAGGCTATGAGAGCAGGACTATTGCTTCGGCAAAGTCGGTAATACTCAACAAGCTGGACATTATGCTTTTGTCCTATCTCAACAAGGACGGCGGCATTTCAACAGCAATCAGAAACAATTACAGTAACCTCGGCAAGATAATGTATGGCGCACTGGGCGTATGTATACTGCTGTTAGCGGTCATTGTGCTGATAAACCGCAGGCATATACGCAATCTGTTCTACTGGACTTCAGTGGCATTCCTCACAGGCGGAGTAATACTTGTGCTGCCGACAGCTATACTGAAAGGCACAAGATATTTCGACAGCCTTGTGCTTGCAAATGACGCAATATACAGCGCACTTACTCAGTCGCTTTACGCTATCACAAATGAAGTTTTTAAGGGCGGTATAATTCTTATCGTTACAGCAGCCCTGCTTATGTTCATTCACTATGCTATGCTAAAGGGAATGTTCAAATTCAGATACAAGAAATAACAGCTTTAAAGCTGCAAAAAGCTCCGTATGGAATCCATACGGAGCTGATTTTTTGTCTGAAATTATTCTGAAAAGTCGATACTGTTGAAGATATCCTCTATCTCGCCGTCAATATTACCACTTTCAAAAGCAATAATGTATCTGCCTCTTACCTTGACGTTGACTTCCTTTTCATTATCGTCTTTATCCTTGTATTTTATCTTGCCGGACTCAGCGTCTTTAAGTATCTGCTCGCCGTCGTTGAAATGATAAACTGTATAGGATACGTCCTTATACTTGAACGAATAGCTGTCCTGCTCGTTAAGGTAATGATCCTTTACCTCCTGAACATCATCAAGTCCTACCCTTGAACCCATTTCATTGACAAAATCAGATGCCGATCTGATCTCAGGCTTAGGCTCTTCCGTTTCAGGCGGCTGAGTTTCCTCAGGCGGTTCGGTTTCATAGACTATAACCGTTTCCGGCGGAGCGGTGGTCGTTGTCGTAGTAGTCGTTGTGGTAGTTGTAGTGGTGGTAAAGGTATTGGAATTATACCTTTCCTCAGTTTTTCTCACAAGATTGCAGAAATTTGTGCAGGTAGCAGCAAAATCGTCCACCTCGAACTGATATGACTTACTGTGCTCAGGCTTTTTGTCCTTTATCTGCTGACAAAGCTTGTTAAGCTCCTTTATCGACTGGTTCCATGCAGCTTTAAGGCTGTCATCAGGCAGGGAGTTGATATAGAGCGTATAAGCGTCCTTCTTTTCAAGCTCAATATCAAGCTTAGCCATAACGCTGTCGATATCTATTTTCTTGCCTTTATCGTCATTGCCGTAGACAGTATACCACTTTATACGGCTTATGCCGTCTGTCCATATATCATTATCGAGCCAATCGGCAATTTCTGCTGTTGTATATGACGAGCCGTTATTTTTTCCGTCTGCGTCAGAATTACTGTTATTATCGGTCACAGCCGTAGTTGTCGTTACGATCCTTCTCTTTACGCCGCCGCTGCTGTTATTGTCTATACCGCCGCAGGAGGAAAGTCCCACGCAGACCGACAAAGCCGCTGCCGCTGATATGACCGCTGTAAATTTAGCAATTTTATTTTTTGCCGCCATTAAACGCACTCCTTAATACTTTACATTAAATTGATTATAGCATATTTATCAATTAAAATCAATAGTACAAATTTATAATTTTTGGAATGAAACAGCCTTAAAAATAAGCAAAAAAACAGACTGCCGCAGGGTATAAGATAATATACCCTCACAGCAGTCCGATTAAATCACTGTTTTGTATAAGCCGAAAGGTCAGGCTTTTCAAGCAGAGTCATATCAGGCTCTTTAAGCCCGGTAACAGTATATTCCTCTGGGAATTCTACACCGTCGTAAGCTATCTGAATACTGATAAGCTCCTTGGAAGTTCCGTCAAAGCAGTAGATTATCTCTCCTGCCGACTTTGAGATATCCTCGTTAAGAGCAAAATGCTCGTATATATTCTTTGTTACTGTATTCTCTTCCTCGGCAGTAAAATCACCTGTTGCGCCGAAAAGGAAATCCAGCGAAACGATAGACTCCTCAGTTTCCTCTTCCTCTGTATATGTTGTGGTTGCCTCAGAAACGTTGTATATAACTCCGTCGCCGGGCGCTACCTGATATGATTTCATACCGGAAACCACGCTGGATTGATAAGCCTGATCCCCACTTTTTGTGAAGTTGAAATCAATGCTCTGTCCCGAATTGTCCTCCGTCATTGTAAGAGTATATCCGTCGGCATATTTTTCAGCAAGTGCGCTGTAAATCTCTCCTGTACCGTCAATGGCAACATTTTCGCCCTCGTCCGTGCTGCTCTCTGTATTGTCTGCCGCACTTTCGGTGTTATCTGCTGTGCTGACAGATGATACAGCCGCCTTTGATGAATTTTCCGCAGCCGAGCTGCTGTCCTCTGAACCGCTGCAAGCTGTAAATGCAGCACAAACCGCAGCTGCTGACGCTAAAACAAGCAAACGCTTAAAATTCATAGCTTAAAGCCCCCTGCCAATTATGCGTTATCTGAGTTTTCAGTATCTTCTGCGATCTCTGACTCGTCACCGAGAACCTCTTCGATCTCTTCCTCATCTTCTGCAAGCTCAGAATCTGTATCTGTTGACTGCTCTGTCCAGTCTGTAAGGTCAGGGAGTGTGATCTCTGTGATATCTGTTGTAAAGCTGTCTACAACGATAGTTTCTGTCATGCCGCTCTCTGTAACTTCGATCTTCTTGAGATCTCCGCTTTCCTTGTCGAAGTAATACTTGCACTGGTTAGGCACTGCATCAGATGCAGATGAATCCTCATAAAGTGCGCCGATCTCGTCAACGTATGTAAATGCTTCACATACCATACCGTCATCTGTTTCCTCAGAACCTACGAACTCATAGCCGTCCTTAAGACCAAAGCCTGACTCAACAGGATCTTCCTCACCGTAAACGTCAGAAGAATAGTCCATTACTGAATATGTCTTTGTAGATGCGTCCATAATGTACATCTTTTCATCAACGAGGTACATTTCAACGCCGTATGCGTCAGAATCAAGATTGATATGATAGTTTCCGCCGCAGAACTCCATTGTGAGTGACATTGCGCCTGTATACTCATTGTCAACCGACATCTTCATAGCGAAGTTCTTGCTCTTTATCTTTTCTGTATATGCAGCTGCATATGTATCGGAATAATCTCCGCCCTCACTCTTTTCAGCTACGCTCTCAGAAACAACGGCAGAAGTAGCCTTTGCCTCAGAAGAACTTGAAGAAGCCTTGTCTGAACAGCCTGCGAAAACTGCGCAGGTCATTACAACTGAGCAGATAATAGCGATATACTTTTTCATTAAAATTTGTCCTCTCTGTATTAAAAATATAATATTAAGCAGCAATTTACATTGCCGCATATACATTTTATCATATCCGAGCAGTTTACGTCAATGGACTTAATCACGAAAAAAAAGATTAATGCTTTATGATTTTTTCTTTTTTATACAAAATCTTTTTACAAAATATACGCAAACAGGTTTTTAAAATCCTCCGCTCAGCACTTCAGAACCGATATGCATTTCAACAGGACTTTTTACCGTCAGCGTATCGGGAGTTACATCGCAGTCATAGCAAAGCAGCTTTACTCCCCTTTTGTATGCATTCAAAAGCGCCTCTCCGAACGCAGGCTGGGTATTATCGTTCGGTGAAAAGAACCTTACGTCGCTCATCTGCACAAGTATCAGCACCGCTGCCTCAAAGCCGTCCTCCCTGCACTTTATCAGCTCATTTATATGCTTTAATCCACGTTCAGTAGGTGCGTCCGGAAAAAGCACTTCCCCGTCCTGTTCAAGTGTGCAGCCTTTCACT
Organism: uncultured Ruminococcus sp.; assembly: GCF_934476685.1. Lineage (GTDB taxonomy): Bacteria > Bacillota > Clostridia > Oscillospirales > Ruminococcaceae > Hominimerdicola. The sequence goes on along the minus strand of NZ_CAKSNX010000009.1, from coordinate 58,719 downwards.
TCGAGATACAATGTCCTGCCTGTGTCTGACTTCAGCATAAAATCAAACCGTGACGAGCCGTATGTCCTTTCGGGAAAGACCTTCATATCATCACCGAAAGGCTTTACATTTTCAAGCCACTCCTTTACCGCCTTGTTGGGCGCTTGACTGTCCATATTTATAAGCCTGCCGTTTTTCACCACAGCCACAAGGTCATATGCTGTCTTTCGTGCAGGATCATCCGATTTTTCAAGATAGACTGTGCAGCCGCTGACAAGCAGTTCTCTGCACCTGCCTGTATTCTTGACGTGGCATTTTACTTCCTCACCGTCTATATCAACATACGCAATGAACCTGTTTGGGCGGCTGAGAAAAATGCCCTTATGTATATTTTTGTATCTCATATCCAGCAGCCGTCCACTCTTATTACCTGTCCCTGTATATATGACGACTTTTCGTCCGCGAGGAAAGCGACCGCATTTGCAGCGTCCTGCGGAGTACCTATCCTGCCTGCCGGAATATCCCCTATCACAGCGTCAAGGTCAGCCTTTGAAAGCTCGCCATTCATTTTTGTATCTATCAGACCGCAGGAAACGCAGTTCACTCTTACATTGCTTGGTGCGACCTCTCTTGCAAGCGCCTTTGTGAACCCGATAATTCCTGCCTTTGCCGCAGAATATGCCACCTCGCAGGACGCTCCGCACTCTCCCCAGACGGAGGAGATATTTATTATCACTCCGCTGTGTTCCCTTATCATATCTGGCAGGACTGCTCTGCTCAGGCGCATTGCTCCAAGCAGGTCAATATTTATTATTTCCGTCAGACGTTCGTCAGAAATGCTTGTAAAAAGATTTATGTCCGCAATTCCGCCGTTATTCACCAGCAGACCTATTCCGCCGAAAGACTTTTTAACGTTCTCAACGCACTGCTGTATGCTTTCGGCAGAGGATATATCACATCGGAAAGCCTCGGCTGTACCGCCGTTTGCCCTTATCTTTTCAGCAATGCTCTCAGCTGAGCTTTTATCGTTGTTATAGCAAACCGCTGTCAGCCAGCCCTCTGCCGCAAGCCTTTCACATACTGCGCTGCCTATGCCGCCCGAACCGCCTGTAACAATGGCTGCTTTTTTCATTCCGTACAACATTCTTCCGCCCTTTCGATCTATAAAATACAGGCAGCATAAGGGCGCTTATCTCAGTGCCCTTTGTGCTGCCTTTACATTATATCACAGGCGGTAAGTTTTTTCAACAGGTATTTATCTGCTTATCCGCTTATCCTCTGAACCCGTCATTTGCGTTATCTTCGGATTCGTCAGATAACCTTGTTTCTGGGTTGACCTGTGAAAGAAACTGACCGAGGGTATATGACTGCCCCGACGGGAAATATATCTTTGTATCGTCCTCCATGAATGGCTCTGTCGGATATCCGTTCTGCTTGTTTTTCATTTCATCAGCTCCTCTATTGGATTTTGTTCAGACTTTTCTGCCTGTCTGATACATTATGTGCAGCAAATCGGATTTTATGTGTAATTATGATGAAAATTATATAGTATTTATTGAAAACAAAAAATTTATGTGCTATAATTATAATACTATCTTTAAAAGGACGGATAAAAACTATGGAATACAGCAAAAAAAATGCTGCCCTTTTCTCATTGGTAAAAGCGTTTCAGGTGGAATTTTTCGGATTTTTCGTAATGCTTTTCTTCTGGGCTGTGAGAAACTTTATGGGCGTGTTTTCTAATATCTTTTTCGGATTTACGGGATTGATGTGCGTTGTCTGCATAATGGCTGACTACGGAATGAAACAGGGCGAAAAGGCCGGCGAACGTGCAAGACTGCATGGTGATGATGTAAAACAGAATTTCGGACTCACTATGGGGATAATCGCCTGCCTGCCAAGCTATCTGACTATGCTCCTGCTGGTGCTTTCAAAGGCTGAGATAATCGGAAACTTTCTTCCTGCTTACAAGATACTGAACGCAAGCTGGTTCATGCTTATGGATCTTGCCGCTCATTCTGCAGACATAAAGGATATGTCGCCCCTCGTATTTATTATGACAGGCATACTCCCACTGCTCTACCCTATCTCTACATGGATAGGTTTCAAAATAACATACAACAAGGTCGATATAAAAGACAAGCTTGTTTACAAGCAGAAATAACAAAATAAAAAATCAGCCGTATCCGCAGAAATTCATCTGCTGATACGGCTTTTTGGTGCTTATTTTTGTGCGGTAAAGAAAAACCTCGGAAATCTGAAAATTATCTCGCCGTTTTTCTGAATGGGATATTCCTGTTTTACACGCTCGTAGACCTGCGACTCAAATTCCTTTGCGGATATCTCGTCAAGTGACTGGAGGTATGGGCGAAATCCTGTTCCCCTATACCACTCGATTATATCCTGATGAGATCTCATTCTGTGGCAGTAGACAGTTTCCCAGATAGAAAAGTCGGAAGATATCTCAGCCAGTATATCGTAATATTCCTCAGGTCTGAGGGTATAGAATATCCTGCTGAAATGCAGCCTTTCACGCCATTCATCACTGCTGCTCAGTTCGCCTATTATCTTATGTATAGGCTCATTGAAATTCATTGGTATCTGCACCGCCATAGTTCCGCCGTCATTGAGGGCAGACATCATCTTCCCCAGCAGCTTTTTATGCTCAGGCACCCATTGCAGGCAGGCGTTTGAAAAGATGATATCGAATTTGCCAAACTGCGAAAAATCCCCTGTTGCGTCAAATATCTCAAAATCATACTGAGGGTACTTCTCTTTTGCAGAAGCTATCATTTCGGGGGAGCTGTCCGCTCCGACTATGCGGCTGTCTGGGAAAGCTTTTCCCAGAACATCGGTGCTGTTTCCGGGACCGCAGCCGAGATCGAGTATTCTTTCCGCTTTTATGCCCGCTATTCTGGAGCAAAGATCTATGGACGGCTGAGTCCTCTCCTTATTGAACTTTAAATACTGTGCCGAATCCCACTTTGGCATAAGATCATCTCCTGAGATAAATACATAAAATCAATTAAATCAATATATCAATAAAACTTTGCGACCTCTTCAACAGGCTTTTTGTGCGGCTTTTCAGGTGACTGGTCGCCATAGCCTACTGCTATTACGGAAACAACGACTTCTTCCTTTGGAATACCGAGAAGAGTTTTTATCTTGTCCGCATTTCTTATGCCCATAATAAGGCTGTCAAGACCAAGCTCCTTAGCCTTGAGGATAATATTTTCTGTTTGTATGCCGAGGTCATAACAGCCCCAGCCGTTTGCAACTTCATTGGTCGGAGCGCCGTTTACAGTATTAAAGCCCACAACGTCCTTTACGAATGTGCATACGATAAGAGCCGCACCCTCTGAACGCTGAGCGTTAAAAGACGGCAGGCACTCGCTTCTGAACTTAGCAGCAAGTTCTTCATCAAGGATACAATGATAGCGTGAGGTCTGCTGATTTTTCCATGACGGAGTTTCTATGGCAGCTGCAATAAGCTTTTCGATATCCTCTTTCTGCACCTTTTTGCTTGTATCATATTTTCTGACAGTCCTTCTTGTTTCGATCAAATTCTGGAATTCCATAGTAAAATATTTTCCTTTCGTATATGCTTTTATGTAATGATTATATCACATCTTTTGCCCATAATCAAGCCGATACGGGGGGAATTTCGTTGACTTTTGTGGGAGGTTTTGCTATAATGTACTCAAAGATAAAAAGCTAAAAAATATAAAAAAGGCAAGATGTATTTCTTTTACGGCGAAGATGAAAAAGCGTACAAGTCCTGCTATAACGGTGTGAAAAAAGCATATCCGTCTGCAAATTACAAAGTAGTGGCAGGTTATGGACATCTGACTTATTCCATAAAGAATACAGCGGATTATATTGATAGGATAAAGTCGGTTTGTGAGGGAAATATTGCTACGGGCGGAAAAGTATGTGATTGCACTTACATTTCAAAAAATATTGCGTCAAAAGAGGAATTTCAGGAATATGAAAAACGAGGCGATGCACGGAGGGATAAGCTTGTGAAAATGAAAGATAAAATAATATATTTTCTCAATCTCATTTGGACTAGTATTATTGCATTCTCGTTTCCAATATGCTTTGAATTGATTTTTCTTGATATAACTGGTCATTCCAAAGGATATAGCTATGATCTTGGTTCAGAAAAAGATATTTCAATATTGTTGGGGTGTATTGAATTAGTAATATGGTCGATATTAGCCTTGCCTTCTATTTTTTATGTTTTTCGTAAAACAAAAATAAAGGGAATTCGATACTTATTCTTAATAATAGCTGTATATTTAGCTCTTTCCTTGATATGTATCATGATTATGGGGGGATTTTTATCATATCTAAAAGAAGTTTTCAACATATAAACACCTCGAATTTAAAATTACACGGTTTTGAGTACAAATATCACGACCATTATTCATTTTAGATAAGTAAGTATATTATACTTGAACCTGCGGAAATGATCAGCATTTACTGTTTTATGATAATGGGGCTATAATTTCTGTTGATATATAAAACAAGGTTGACACACTATGTGCAGAAATGCTTAATATGAACATAAACAAATGGAACTGTCAAAACTTTGATGGTCCTATGGAGTATTTTCCAGAATTTTATTAGTCATTAATAATTCGCTCTGATGATATTAATGTTTATTGTAAAGGCAAAGATAATTTTCCTGAAAATTGGTCTTGCTTCAAATCAATATTAAGTAACATTGGAATAATAATATGACTTAGCTAAAAATAATATAAAAATAAAGGAGCAAACAACTATGAAAAAGACAATATCTATCCTGCTGGCGGTATGCGTTTGCGGGACTGTGGGCTGTGGAAAATCGTCTGAGGCAGATGTAAAAATTGATTATGGCAGTTCTGATATTTATTCCAAGGAGGATATGGATTCGGCAATAGAAGTGATAAAAGACGAATTCAGCACATGGGAAGGCTGTGAACTTCACTGTATAACATATGTATCGGACGACACCTGCAATTCCAAAAATCTTGCGTGGATGAACGATCTGGCAAAGGCTGATGATCCGGACGCTGAAATGGATCAGTGCATTATGTTTGAAAGCAGTTTTCATTCTCCAAAGGACGGCGGCGAAGCATGGAACGAAGATGAGGAATACACAGGATGGCAATGGTGGCTTGCACGTTCTGAGGGCGGCGAATGGGAGCTATTGACTTGGGGAAATGCTTAATGTGATGTATTTGATATAGTGCAGAAAAAGAAGAAAAAATTGATCGGGATTTTATGGGGAGTGATACATTATATGAATAAGATCAAATTTACAGCAAACAAAGATACTAATTATGTTTTTCATATGCTTTCAGTTGCCAAATGCGGCTATAATAATGAATACGGCGAACGTTATCGTGATTTATACCCAAAAGGAGACCTTGAGGTATTGAAAAGCTATGAAAGTATGATAACAGTATGCGGCGGAGAGCATTGCGGTGAACTCTATGGTTTATTAGCAGCACAACCCGCCTGCGCATATATGCCTGCAAAGGAATATTATGCAGGACTTATCCAAATGATAGACAATAATGAAGTACCCGAAGAAAGTATAAAATATATTGATACTGTTCGTGACATATCTGAAATAATGATAAAACATTATGACCATTATTGTGATGAGATATGGAAAACCGAAGAGCAGAGGATAACATCATATATCCCCGAAGTTCTGGAAATGTTTGAAAAGTCAGACTTTACTCAGAAGGCAGAAGACCTGCTTGGTACGATATTGCCTACTGAAAGCTTTACTGCTGCAATGGTATCATCTGTAAAAGGCGGTGCTGAGGCGATAGATATTTCAAACGAACAGGACGTGTTTGGTATCGACAGAGCTTCTAAAGACACATTCTGCTTTATTGGACATGAATTTATTATATACCTGCTTATTGAAGCTCTAAAAGATGAACCAGCATTCAAAACACTAAGCACATGGAACCAAACCGAGGGATTGGCAGAGTTTTTCCTAAGACAGCTGTTAGGTGAGACACTGCCGTGGAGTGAATGTCAGAAATACATTGATCTATATGAAAAATGGTGGAATGAAGGCTGCCGATCGACTGTTGAATTATACAGAAAAGCCATAGAAAGTGCAGTTTGACAAATTTGACCCACCACAAAAATACCCGTGAAGAAATTTCTCACTTCTTCACGGGTTTAGTTTTACTAATTATTCTTTATTCTTTGTTCTTTATTTTCTTTACGATAAAGTCATTTAGCTTGTGCATACGCTGCTGCTCACGCTGTTTTTCGAGATAAAGTTTCAGATACTCAGAAAATGAGGTTTCTGTTCTGAGGGCAAGCATAAAGCGGTATTTTTCCTTACGCTGCTCGGCAGACTGTCTGATATGCTTTTTAAGTTCCTCATATCTGATGACCATTTCATTTTCAGCGGCGAACTTTTTGATCTTCTCGACCGCCTTGAATGAGTAGCAGAGGTCGAGAACAAATATGCCGTAGAAAAATCCGATAACGAACGAGAAAAGCAGATTCCTTGAAAACCACTCCAGCCCATTCAATATATGCGGGTGGATAAGGAAGTAATACACCGCTCCCAACAGCGCCCAGCAAAGGGAGAACTTCGGGCAGATTATGCCTTTATAGTTCCATTTGTTGTCCGTATAGTCCCACAGTTTGATGTGCATATGGATTATGAATATCTCGCCTGCGATAAGCTCTATAAGCGTCATTGCCACAGCCATTATGCCAAACAGCACAAGCTTTTGCACCACGACATTATCAATATGGATATACTGCTCCAGTCCTGCCAAAAGATACAGCAGCACAAGTCCGAATCCGTAAAGCGGCAGATAAGGTCCGACAAGGAAACCCGGGTTTATCCACACACGCTCCTTATTTGACGGCTGAAAGCGGCGGTAAATTACCTCTATTCCCCAGCCGATAACGCAGCCTGCGCTGAACAGGAATGCGAGTATGATAAGTTCATAAACTATCTCCATAAAATATGCTCCGTTTCTGAAAAGAGTTACCTGTATTGTATCACACCCTGCCGCCGATGCCAAATCATTTGTTCATATTATCCATATCCTTTTCAATGGCTTTAACGTCCACAGGATTGACGTGTACCATGCAGTGCTTAACGTCTGTAAAGGTCTGCTCTATTCTGTCGTGAGTTCTCTCTGCGATATCGTGAGCCTCAAAAAGCGTGATGTTTCCGTCTGCGCTTATCTCGATATCAACGTAACAGCCTGAGCCGAAAAGTCTTGTTTTGATATCATCAAGCGCAATGATATCATCGTCCTCAAGGACAGTTTCCTTCATCTTCTCGATAGTTTTTGCGTCACAGGATTTATCAACCATTTTATCCAATGCACTCATAAATATATCGAATGCGGCTTTAAGGATAAACAGGCATATAACAACGCTTGCCACAGGGTCGAACACAGGGAATCCCATTCTTGCGCCTATGATGCCAATCAAACTTCCCACAGAGGAAAATCCGTCTGAGCGGTGATGCCATGCGTCCGCCATAAGAGCGTCGCTTTTTATTTTCTTTGCGGCAGATCTTGTGTACCAGTACATAGCCTCCTTGACCACAATGGATATAACTGCGGCTGCAAGCGGCAGGATAGTCGGAACAGCTATATTGTCAAAATCCCCTGCGATTATCTTCTTTACCCCTGTCCAGCCAATGCCAAGACCCGTTGCTGCAAGCACAGCCGCAAGTATTACCGCCGCCACGCTTTCCAGTCTGTCATGACCGTAAGGATGCTCCTCATCGGAGGCTTTCTTTGATATTTTTACCCCTATGATAACAACGATAGTCGAAAATACGTCGGACGCAGAATGAACTGCGTCTGATACCATTGCCGCAGACCGACCGAGTATACCTGCCACAAGCTTGAACAGCGACAGCACAACATTCACGATTATGCTGACCACCGAAACACGCATTGCTATGGCAAGTTCCTGCTTTTCGTCCGACACGGCATTCATTTGATTTTTGTTAGTCAAAACTATCACCCCATAAACAGTTTAAGAGGACAACAGCTGCTGTCCTCTTAAAAATACAAATCATAATTGTTATTATTTATTATTTTTCCCCGCTGATATAATTATATGCCGTTACTTTTCAACAGGTTCAAATTCAACTCTGATAGCAGGGAGCTTTTCAATAGTTGCATAGCTGTTCATAAGACCGTCCTCAGCTGAAAGATCGTTCTCACCGCTTGCAGGAGGTGCGAAAAGTCTGAGTGTAAGGTCAGCCTCGCCTGTCAGCGGCTTTTCAAAGAAAGCAGCCATAAGGTCGATAGTTCTTGCCTTAGGTGACTTATAGAACCACTTGCCGTTTATCTCCATCATGATATTTGAATCATCGTCAAAAGTTACCTCGCAGAAGTGCGGGTTCTTCTCAAAGTGGATAGGGATCTCTATACCCTCTGCGTCCTCTGCGCCGCCCCATCTGAGCTTTACAGGGAATGAAAGCTCTTCGCCCTTTGTCATTGAAGGCTTGAAGAAGTCATCGTGAATGATCTCCTTATAAGTCTGCATAACAGGCTGCTCGATACCGCAGTCAGCATAGTTAGGATCTTCGATCTCCAGTCCAAGACGTCCTCTGTCCCTGAACTGATAGAAAGTAAAGCCTGAGAACCACTCTTCAGGATCGTTTTTGAGCATATCGCAGAATTCCTTTACCATTACAGCCTGATCGTAAGCACCTGTAACGTCGCCGTCAGCATTGAATTCGCTCATTACCATAGGCTTTGACTCGCCGCCGTTGATCTCCTTAAATCTGTTATATGACATCTTTGTGAGCTTATATGTGTTTTCAACAGTATCTCTCTTGAAAGACTTGTTAGGAGAATCCTTAAGTGCAACGTCATAAGGCCAGCCCCAGTGAAGAGCCATATACTTATCAACGCTCCATACATCAGTTTCCTTTACAGCCTCGGAGAACTCCTTCTCCATAATGATCTCTGTTGCGTTAGGATCTTCGATACCGCCGATACAGAGAACTGTCTGAACGTTCGGAGCATACTCCTTTATGATCTTATGGAAACGCACATAGAAATCTGCAACGCCCTGATAGCCTGCGTCACCTGTTCTCTTTGTGAATGAGAACCAGTCGCCTGTTGCCTCGTGATTTATTCTTAGGAACATTCTTCCGAAAGGTCTGAGGTCCTTTGCGATAGCGATAAGCTGCTCGTCAGAAACGTTAGGATCAACTGTAAGTGTAAGTGTAACGTCCTGTCCGTGACGTCTTACATCTCTCATATAATTGAATGGCTCGCCGAGAGTATTTCCCTCAAGACCGCCCTTGTATGTGAAATAATCGTCATATGGATAATCCCACTGAAAAGACACCTCAGCGTCCTTCATTACCTCGGAAATTCTTCCCGGGAACTGCTCGTCCAGCGGATAGTAGCAGTACATAAGGCTGATGCTTCTGTGCGGTCTGCCGAGCTTGTTGAGAATATAATCCTGATTTACATACTCTCCTCTTTCAGAACCGTCGCCCAGATCAACTGCGCACTTTGCCTTTCCCATATGTACGGAATATGCCTTGTAATCGCTCATAATTTTCCTCCTGTATTTTGAATTTTATTTGATACTTTCTGATATCTATTCTGCCAGCAGCGTATTTATATCGTCAAACACCACAGCAAGATCCTTGAACACCTTGCAGCTTTCCTCCGTTTCGGGCATCTGATTTGTAAAAATACTCAGCACGAAAGGTGAATCTGCATAAACTATTGCGCAGTCGTTGAACACGATCTCATTGAACTCTGAGCCGTACTTCTGTGCGACCTTGTATTTTCCGCCGAGAGCCTGTCCGATCTGCATATTTACGTCCGTATCCGAAAGCAGGTCGATGAGCCATGCCCCCGTTTTATTCTCCTCACCGAAATGATATATGTCCTCAAAGTTATACATCATCTCGTCAGAAGTGCAGTATGTAAATATCCAGCTGTCGCCGAGCAGGACGCTTGAACCCAGCTGATACTGATTGCTGTTGTATGTGGAATAGCCATAATTATTGAAAAGCAGATAATACGCCGTATTATCCGATTCAAGTATGGTATACTCTATAAGCTGCTTTGCTGTATACGTTGTGCCGTAAGGGGCAAGCGCCACAGTTCCGTCATCACCAGGCCAGATATAATTTCTTGTGATGATCTCCGACAGATCAATGCCGTTTTGCAGTATAGACTTTACATAAGGCGCTTTTATGGTGCTGCAGGTCATATAATCAGTATACTGATTATATCCCACATACGCACCTGTGTTTATGTTCTTATAAGAGAAAGCCAGATCAAAATATGACTCCGAACATATCTTCTGAAGTCTGTCAAAGCAATCCTCCAGCTCCTCATTTGAATATACGTCGCCGAAATCCGACCATGTGAAGCTGTAATAGCCGCTTGGTGACGCAGGCTCTGTCTTTCCTGCCTCGACCGAACTTTCGACCTCATCATTCACCTGAACGGGATCGTATTTTCCCGACTCGATACCATCTTCACGCTCCTGCTCAGGAGTCGGCTCAGACTGGATCTGAGAAACATCTGAACTATCCGCTGACGATGACTTTTCTGCGCTGCTATCGGCCTTAGTGCCGCAGCCGGAAAATGCAGCCGCTGCAAAAACTACGCTGAAAGCAGCAGCCATAATATGTTTTTTCATAATAAGACCTCACGAAAACTATTTAGGTCAAAAGCTATGTAATCGTTACCGAGAACCAACTGCCTAACCGCTGTACGGTTTTATGCTGATAGATAATTTTCGTTTGAAGTCCCTTACTTACACATAATTTATCTCTTTTATATTCCTCATAATGATAACACATTTTAACTTTAAAGTCAAGAGGTATAGCATACCGTTTAGTTTCAAATTTTAATATACGGCACATTATAAAAAAGTCAACAGCAGCAGGGTAGTTTTTTGGATAGAAATTTGTTGATTTTTTTGAAGAAAAATGTCTTAAACGGTATAGACAAATTCGGTGTGTTCGTGCTATAATAGTTTTTACAGGCAATAATTTGATAATGCCGATTTTTTTGTTTTTTAGATTTAAGGAAAGGATAATTTCAATGAGCGAAAATAAGACCCGACTTGCCCCGAAGCCTGCAAGCCATTCAGCAAAAAAGCCCGCTTCAAGAAAGAAAAAGAAGAAGCTGCACAATAACACAGGCATTCTCTGCGGCGCAATTCTGGGAGCTTTCGTCGTAACTATCGGCGGAGCATATTGTGTGGGAAGAGCTTATTACAGCGGCAAGTTCCTTGCCGACACCTATATCAACGGAGTAAACGTCAGCGGACTTGACTATGAAGAAGCCTGCAAGAAAACAGGTGCGGACGTTACACCGAAAAAACTCAGTTTCACAACTGTTGACGGAAAGCAGATAGACATAAGCACAGCAGATTTTGATTATAAGAGAAACTCTAAGGACGAAGTGAAAAAGCTTCTCGGACAGGTAAAACATTCATCCTGGTTCTCAGGGCTTATAAGCAAGAGCGAATATACTTACACCGAAAACGCAACATACGATTCCGACAAGCTGGAAAAGCTGCTTAAAGATGCAAAATGGGGCGATACAGAAACCGCAGACGCTACCCTTGAACTTACTGATGACGGATATGTTATAAATAAGGAAGTTCAGGGCAACAAAGTAACGGATATGGATCAGCTCATATACCTTGCGGAAACTGCGCTGAGCAACGGTGAGTTTGATGTTGCGCTGACTGCCGACTCAGGTGTATACACTCAGCCCGAGGTAACGTCAGACGATTACAAGGAGCAGTGCGACGCAAGGAACAAGGTCTTTGATATGTCTATCACATATGACTTTGACTACACCACCGAAACCCTTACAGGCAAGGAACTGCTGAAAATACTTGATGTTGACGATGAGGGCAACTACAAGGTTGACGAGGACAAGGCAATGGAATATGTTGAAAAGCTTGCAAAGAAGTATGATACATATGACACCGAAAGAAAGTTTAAGGCTACTTTGCAGGGCAAGATAACCGTTCCAACAAGTACGGACGCAAAATACGGTTGGTGGATAGATAAGGAAAAGACCAGGGACGCACTTGTGGAAATGCTCGAAGAGGGCGAGTCCGTTGCCTCGGTCGATCCGATATATTACAGCACAGGCTATTATGATTTCACAGGCGTTGAGTCTGCAAGATCAAAGGACGATGATATCGGCAACACATATATCGAGATAGACCTTTCAAATCAGGAGCTTTGGTATTACAAGAAGGGCAAGCTTGAATATGACTGCTATATAGTTTCGGGACAGACCACATCTGCCGCAAGAACTACCCTGCCGGGTGTATATAAGCTTTGGGCAAAGGACACAAACTACCGTATGAAGGATTCAAATGCAGACGGCGACAAGTGGGACGTTACCTGCAACTTCTGGAACAATGTTTCCCTTTGCGGAATAGGACTTCACGATTCAGTATGGAGAAACGGAGCATTTGGCGGCTCGATATACAAATGGAACGGCTCTCACGGCTGCATAAATATGCCGTATGACGGAGCAAAGTACATTTATGATAACGTTGAGCTTGGCACTCCTGTTGTAATGTACTACTAAAAGATAAATTCAAGGTGCAGACTTTATGCCTGCACCTTTTTATTTTAAAAGAGAATATTCTGCGGCTGAAATGCCGATCATAAACATAAGAATTTCTTAATATCATTGACAAACAGGCTTAAAAAGTTGTATAATGTCAATATTATCACGAAATATACACAAATATGGGATATACTATTATAAATACTAAAAGGAGTTTGTATGTTCGGTTACGTCAGAGCCTTCAAGCCGTATATGAGAGTTTTTGAATATGATATTTACAAGGCTGTCTACTGCGGACTATGCAAAGATATGGACAGGCGGTACGGATTTTTCACAAGGTTTACGCTGAGCTATGATTTTACGTTTCTTGCACTTATGGATCTCTCCGTCCATGACAAAAAGCTTGATGCTCAGATGGAAAGGTGCATTGCTCACCCGCATAAAAAGTCCATGTGTGCTACCTGCAAAAATGATATGGGGCGATCCTCCGCTGCGGCGGTGATACTTACATATCATAAGCTGAAAGACGATATTGCCGACAGGGATATCAAAAGCAGACTTCTCGCTTATTCTGTGATACCGTTTTTTAAAAAGCCTTACAAGCAGGCGGCAAAGCTTTATCCTGAGCTTGCGCCGAAGATCGAAGATGCAATGGCTCTTCAGAATAAGATCGAAAAGGAAAAATGCGCAGGCATAGATCAGGCTTGTGAGCCGACGGCAATGATGATGAAAGCCGTTTTCGGAATGATAGCGGTAAATGATGAACAAAGAGATCTGCTGGAATGTTTCGGTTATCTGCTGGGAAGATATATTTACATCACCGATGCGCTTGACGATCTTTATGACGACCACAAGCAGGGCGGATACAATCCCCTGCTGTATAAATTCTCACAGAACGGGAAAGACTGCAAAAGTGAAAATATCCCACAGAATATGCTTGATGATATAAAAGCTTTCGCCGATGACAGCATAAATTTCACGCTGGGCGAGCTGGCGGAGATATATGTAAAGCTTGACCTTAAAAGATACAGAGATATACTGGACAATATTATTTATCTCGGTCTGAAAAATACTTACTCCAATGTAAAACAAAATGCAGGACACAAACATAAAAATCAATCAGACGAAAGGAAACACAGTTAATGAACGATCCATACAAGGTACTGGGCGTAAGTCCTAATGCAAGCGATGATGAGATAAAAAAGGCTTATAAGGAGCTTGTAAAAAAATATCACCCCGACCGCTATCAGGACTCAGATCTTGCAGATGTTGCCGCAGAGAAAATGACTGAGGTCAACACAGCCTACGATCAGATAATGACCGCAAGGCGCAGCGGCTCGGCAGGCTCTTTCGGAGGCTCTAGCTCATACAGCTACGGCTACGGCGGAAGTTCCGGCGGATACTCTCAGGACGGCTCAGGCAGCGGATATTCCTCCGCTTTTGATGCAGCAAGAGTACGTCAGCTTATTCAGTCGGGCAGCATAACTCAGGCAGAACAGATACTTTCAGACGTGCCGAACTCAATGCGTGACGCTGAATGGTTCTTCCTTATGGGTTCGGTATGCTATAAAAGAGGCTGGCTAAACGACGCTTACACACACTTTGCACAGGCATATCAGAGAAACCCGTCAAATATGGAATATGCACAGGCTATGAATCAGATGAACAGACAGCGCAGCGGATATATGAACGGAAACCCTATGGGTGCAGGCGGAAGATCGGATATGGACACAGCCTGCAACTGCTGCTCAAACCTTATATGTGCTGACTGCTGCTGTGAATGTATGGGCGGCGACCTTATACCATGCTGTTAAACGATACTATGTCAGAATACGATAAGATAAATGACGGCAGCAGAAAATCAGGCTCTCTCGCATTCCGTGTGGCGCTGGGAGGGATATGTTCGGCGGTATGTCTGCTGCTGATGTTCTCCAGCGGTTTTCTGCCTATGCTGGATTACACTATACCGACCTTTGCAGGCTTTCTTATGGTGGTAATGATAGTAGAGGCGAATAAAAAGTGGGCGATAGCTACCTATGCGGCGGTAAGCCTGCTGTGCATATTCGTAACGCCGAATTTTGAGGCTACTCTGCTGTTCATACTGTTTATGGGATATTACCCTATACTGAAATTCAGCCTTGAGCGTATGAAAAACAAGGCTCTGATATACATATTGAAATTCGCTGTGTTCAACGCTGCGGCTGTACTCTTCTTCCTCGCTTTCCAGTACATTTTCACATCTGTGGATATGCTGGAGGGTATGGGAATGTTCGGGAAGTATGCAGTTTTAGTGCTTTGGGCGGCGGCAAATGTGTTTTTCCTTATTTACGATTATGCATTAACTCAGCTTATAAGCCTGTACATAAACTGGTTTAGAAAAAAGATACTGCGCAGAAAATAAAAAGATCAAAACTGAGGCAGGTAATAAAAATGGACGAGATCAACAAAACAAATGACACAAACGAAAACAACACAACAAAAAATCATCTGCTGAAAAGCAAGGAAGAGCGGCGGAAGATAGCAAACAAAAAGCGTGTACAGATAATCAGCATATGCGCTTTCCTTGCGGTGCTTGCAATAGCCACCTTTGCGTCTATACCTCTTGTAAAGGCGCTCAATTCAGAGGACGGTATGCTTGCGCTTCAGGAAAAGCTTTCCCACTACAACGGTATCGTGGGCGTGCTGATATTTACAGTGATACAGGCTTTGCAGGTGGTCATAGCCGTAATACCGCCTATACAGATAGTAGGCGGAGTGCTGTTCGGCTGGTTCTTCGGAGCATTGCTCTCCTTTGCGGGGACTATGCTTGGAACGCTCTGCATATTCCTGCTGGTAAACAAGTTCGGCAGACCTGTGGTCGAAGCTTTTATCGACGAAAAATATCTGTCGAAATATAAATTTCTGCACGATGAGAAAAAGCTTACGGTCATACTTATGATACTTTATCTTATCCCAGGAATACCAAAGGACGTTATTTCGTATATCGTTCCGCTGACGCAGATAAGCAAGCGTGACTTTTTCCTTTACGTTATGCCTTGCAGACTTCCTGCCATACTTATGTCTACCATACTGGGCGGAAACGTCATAGGCGGCAATTTCAAGGCGGTCATAATCGTACTTATCGTTGCTGTGGTAGTGGGCGTTCTGGGATTTCTCTTCAAGGACGTCATAGTAAACAAAATGAAACAAAGAAGAAAAAACAAATAGTGATATTTTCACAAAATAAAAAAAATCATAAAAAAGTATTGACAAGAGCGTGTTTTCATGCTATAATAGATTACGTTGATTGAGGTAATACAGATTATTAGTCAGCGTAACCTGCGGGTGTAGTTCAGTGGTAGAACCCCAGCCTTCCAAGCTGGTCATGTGAGTTCGATTCTCATCACCCGCTCCAATGCACTTTTAAGTGCATTTTTTATGCGTCATTAGCTCAGCTGGATAGAGCAACCGCCTTCTAAGCGGTAGGTCACTGGTTCGAATCCAGTATGGCGTGCCATCACTCGCAGTATGGACATTACTTACTGCCCATTGTGCGAGTGATTTTTATATGGTGGGTATAGCGTAGTTGGTTAACGCGTCAGATTGTGGTCCTGAAGACCGTGGGTTCGAATCCCACTACCCACCCTTTGATAACCTGTCTGTTTCAGACAGGTTATTTTTTTGATGTTCAGTTATTTTGTTTACGCTTACAAAAAAAGAAGTCTGGGTTTATCCTCAGACTTCTTTTTTTCTATACTATTTATATTATGCTTTTATGTGTTTTTCTTTAGGCGGTCTTATATGACGCATTTCCATTTTTCTCTCCATGTCAGCGACTTGCGCTTAAAATCAGAAAGCTTTTCAACGAATGCGCACAGCACTCTCAGCTCGTATTCAGGCAGCTCTTCTGCGCCGTAAATACATTTCTCCATAAGCTGATTTACTCTTACAAATTCGCCCTCATTGACATCAGGAAATCTTTCTCGAAGCTTTTCTTCCGTTTCTTCAACATTCCAGCCAAGGTGCATTTCTATGCCGAATACGAAAGATGCACATATCCTCTGTCAGCACCGATTATCTCGATATGCACATCGTTTTTTCATAGCTTTTTCCGTCTGAGATGCTTTTTACTCAAAACTCCGACTCCTTTTCATCATGTCAAATATTTATAGGTTTATGCTGAATTTATTGTTTTTGCGTATGTATTCAGCAGGTATCTCGATAAGCGTCTTTGCTGTACCCATCTGCTTTATGGCAGGCGCACCCGATTTATCGGTTATTACTATCGCATTAAGGTTTGCGTCATCGGGCATAAGGGTAAGCTCAGGCTGGTCGCTCCGCCTACCGCAACGGAAAGCAGATCCATAGGCTTTTCTTCAAGCTCCAGCTTGCCTGCCTCTATTCTTGAAAGGTCGAGAATATCATTTATAATAGAGAGCAGATAGTGAGAAAGATTTTCCGCTTTTCCGAGATACTCTACTACCTGTTCATCCTCCTTACACTGTTTCTGAGCAAGGGAAAGCATACTGATTATGCCGTTCATCTGCGTTCTTATCTCGTGGGACATTCTTGAGAGGAACTGGCTCTTGGTCATACTTTCCTCTTCAGCCTTTCTGATCTTGTCCTCAAGTTCAAAACATTCTTTTTTACACTCTGTGATATCGCCGAAAACGAAAAGATCATACTGACCGCTTTCATCTCTTGCGACCGACATCTGCATCCAGCGTTCATCATTAGCTATCTTAAAAGCGCAGGTCAGCGGTTCTGTGCCGTCCCACTTGCTGTATATCTGAAAAAGCTCCTTATTGTCGGCTATATCATCAAGCTTTTCAATATCATTTTTCAGACCCTCCTCAGACGTTTTCAGCACCTTGCCGAAATTATCCGAGAAATACACGGGCATTCTGTCCGAACAACGCTGAAAATACCCATAGTTCCTCTCCGTTTAAGAAAGTTTCGGCAAGCTTTGCACCGTTTTTGTCGATACGGCTGCAAACTCACATTAATTCATTATAATTATAACATTCATAGCATTTACTGCCGATAATAAATTAACATTTATGTTATTATACGCTTTTTTAACTAAGATTTAATAAGTTATCTTCACTTGCAGCATTTTATGCATCAAAAAAAGCCGTCGGATAGAACCAACGGCTTTTATCAGATATTTAACTTTGCTAAACAGCAGGCGAACCCAGCATACCGACTGAAAAGCAGTATATTTCTGAGCCTATGCTGTCTTGACCTCAGAGCCTGTCATAATAAGTTTCATAAATCCCTTGTTTTTCGCAAGAGCTGAAACTACTATTACTCCGAGAACAGATACACATACAAATTCACCTAAAGCTACCCACGCTGCATTTACCCAATAAGGCAGACCGAGAACCATTTTAAGTTCTGCTGCAACGATGAAAGCGTTTGTTATAACAGGGAAAAGCGATGCCACAAAAAGGTTCGTCTTGTTCCTTGAAACATAGATAAGTATGGCTGCCAGCAGCGTTGCCGCTGTGCCAAAGCCTGCGTCAATAAATCCTAAGCTGCTGAAAAGGTTTGCGATAAAGCAGCCGAGAGTCATTGAGATTATGTAGTCCTTGTTGAAAAAGCAGAGCAACATAAGCATCTCAGATACTCTGAACTGTACCTGACCGTATGCAAGTCCTCCGCAAAGCAGCGTTGCAACTACATAAAGCGCTGCCATTACTCCGATATTAGTGATCCTGCGTGCATTAAAAATCTCCATTGAGATTCCTCCTTGTTTTTATTTACGAGTGGTGTTCTGGGCTACACTCTATTTAATTATACAATATTAATCTCCGACTGATATTACTCAGCCGGAGAAATAACATTCAAATTAATTCAGTTTACAAAGCTGTGAATCAAGCCTTTCCTACTGAACCGAAAAGCTCCATCTTTTCCTTAACTGTTGCCTTGATAGCCTCAAAGCCAGGTGCGAGAAGCTTTCTTGGGTCAAAGCCCTTACCCTGAAGATCCTTACCCTCTTCAATGTACTTTCTTGTTGCTTCCTGGAATGCGAGCTGGCACTCTGTGTTAACGTTGATCTTAGCAACGCCCAGTGAGATAGCCTTCTTGATCATATCAGCAGGGATACCTGTACCGCCGTGGAGAACGAGTGGCATATCGCCAACCTTTTCCTTAACAGCTGCAAGTGTCTCGAATGAAAGACCAGGCCAGTTCTCTGGATACTTGCCGTGGATGTTTCCGATACCGGCTGCGAGCATTGTAACGCCGAGATCAGCTACTGCCTTGCACTCGTTAGGATCAGCACATTCGCCCATGCCTACTACGCCGTCTTCTTCGCCGCCGATAGAACCAACTTCGCACTCGATAGAAAGACCGAGCTGGCTTGCAACGTGTACAAGCTCTGTTGACTTAGCGAGGTTCTCCTCAAATGGGTAATGTGAACCGTCGAACATGATAGAAGTGAAGCCTGCCTTGATGCACTTGTAGCAGCCCTCATATGTGCCGTGGTCAAGGTGAAGAGCAACAGGAACTGTGATTCCGAGTTCCTCGTCCATAGCCTTTACCATATTTGCAACAGTCTTAAAGCCTGTCATATACTTTCCTGCGCCCTCAGAAACACCGAGGATAACTGGTGAATTAAGCTCCTGAGCTGTGAGAAGGATAGCCTTAGTCCATTCAAGGTTGTTGATATTGAACTGACCTACTGCATACTTGCCTTCAGCTGCCTTAGCCATCATTTCCTTAGCAGATACTAACATATTGATAACCTCCGTTATTTTATAATTTTTCTTTGTTAATTATACAACAATCACACATAAATTGCAAGCACTTTTTCTCGTTTTAACATTATGTAAATATTTTTTTCACACAAATTCTAAAATTAAACTTCGTACATTTTAATGACCTTCTGTGCGACCTCCAGCTTGGTGCATCTCAGATCCATTGCCTGTTTTTCAAGGTATCTGTGCGCCTGCTGTTCGGTAAAGCTGAGGTACTGCATAAGGGCAAATTTTGCTCTGTTTATCGTCCTTATCTCCTCCAGCTTTTTATGCAGCTTCAGATTTTCCGACTGTATGCCAAGCATACGCTTTCTTGCGGCGCTGACAAAATGCATGGAGCGGTAAAAACTCTGACGGTTCAGCGGTTTGGGTATTACCATTGCTCCGTAATCCTCCACCCGTTCCGCAATGCTGTCGGCATATTCATTTTTAACTATAAGCACGCAGCCCGCCGTTGAATTTGCAGTAACTATCTCCGCAAGCTCCGTTCCGTTCTCGTCGGTCAGCGGACAGTTTATTATAACGCAGTCGTAATTATTTGAGCTGCAGGCACGTCTTGTTTCAAGTCCTGTGGATACCATTGAAACTGAACACGCAGGAAATGCCTCTTTGAGCAGCGTTACCAGCATACAAGCCGCTTTTTCGTTGCTTGACGAAATCAATATTCTGTCCACAGTCAGACCCCCTCGCCTGTAATTTTTTCATATGAATAAAGATACTATAACACAAATTATAAAGTGTAGAAATATCTTACGGTTTCAAAAGCGTCCTTATCCTCGCAGGAATTATACTCCTTTGCCTCCGCAGCCTTTACCGCAAGGATATGGCTGAGAAGATTTTCGGGCATATGCTCATGGAGAAACTCGCTGTCGTTTGCAGCTTTTACAGCCTCGTCAAGGCTTTCAGGCAGCTTTTCCAGCTTTGAAAGAACTTCTCTTGACGCTCCTGTGGTGCTGAAGTTTACAGGTTCGCAAAGCTCTGCGCCTTTAACAGCGCCTTCTATGCAGGCATAGATAAGGATACCGAGGGCGAAATATGGGTTGCAGGTATTATCTGGTGAACGAAGGATTATGCCGTTCTCTTCCTGTCCCGAAACAGGAACTCTAAGCAGCTGAGCATAGTTTTCGTGTGACCATGAAACATACTTTGGTGCAAGGAGGTTTCCCAGTCTGCTGTACGAACTTGCCGTCGAATTGAGCAGAAGAGTGATGTCCTTTATCCTGTTGAGTATGCCCGCTGTCATGCTGCTTGCCTCTTTTGAAAGTTCTCCGCATCTTGGCGCAAAAATATTCTCTGTGCCTTTCATGCAGAAAAGAGTGATATGAAGTCCCGAACCAGGTCTGTCATACAGCGGCTTAGGCATAAACGTTGCATAGAGTCCGTTTCTGTCTGCAACGGATTTTACAACATTCTTGAATGTAACAAGGTTATCTGCCGCTTTGAGGGCATTTGAATACTGAAAATCTATCTCGTTCTGTCCCGGACCATTTTCATGGCGTGAACTTTCGGGGAAAATATCCATCTGTTCAAGGGTCAGGCATATGTCACGTCTGAGATTTTCTCCCTTGTCCACAGGGGCAGCGTCACAGTAGCCTGCGTAATCGTGAGGTATCTTGGTCGGTCTTTCGTCCTGACTTTTTTCAAAAACATAAAATTCGCAGGAAGTTCCGATCTGGAAGTTATATCCCTTTGCCTTTGCGTAGTCGATTGCATTTTTGAGGAAGGAACGTCCGTCGCCCTCAAAAACCGTTCCGTCAGGATATTTGACCGTACAGAAAAATCTTACTACTCTGCCCTGCTGAGGTCTCCATGGCAGCAGCGCAAGGGTATTCGGATCTGGGAAAAGCAGCAGATCTGTGCTGCTGACATTCATAAAGCCGATAAGCTTTGACGCATCGAAAATAAGACCTTTTCTGAAAACATTACCCAGCTCGCTTGAAACTATGGAAATGCTTTTGAGCGCCCCGAAAATATCGCAGAACATAAGCTTTACGAACTTTACATCATTTTCTTCAACGAACTGAAGAACTTCTCTTTCGGTATATTTCATAGTAAATTGACCTCCTGTCAGCGCTGTCCGCTTTGTGAGTTACCCCAAACATACTTTTTAATTATACAGGAATTTTGATTTCCATAAAACAGAACAGCTATAAAGATTTTGTTACAATATTTTAATCTATATGTTATAACGCACGATTTATTCCAACACAGCATACAGATACATCAGCTCATTGACATAACGTGCAGCATAAGAACGCATGATACGCACAGAATGATCGTAAAAACTCCCGCCGATGTTCTGACGCTGCCGGAACCATTCATCTGATTTTTGCTCATGACTATCCCCGAAACGGTACATAAAATAAGAAGTATGCCTAAAATTATCCTCAGCACATAATATCTTGTGCTTATAAAGTCATAATAGTTTTCTGAACTTACGCTTATCCCCTCCTGCCGCAGCTGAGCGGTTATATCCGTAAGCTCTCTTTGGACTTTATAGTCCGTTTCCTTTACACGTCCTTTTACATGAACAGGTTCTGCGGCGATACCATTATGGAATGACTCGCTGAAATCCTTGTCAGCACGGACAACTGCCGCATTTTTCCCGTCACTGGATATTACGATAAAGTAATTTTCATATGCGATAGGTATAAAATTTATAGTATGTTTCATTCGAAGTATGCAGTCTGAGCTGTAACTTACATCACCCTCAAAGAAATCTCCCTCTTCACAGCCTGTGCTGATGAGTTTGTTTATACTCTGCTTATCCTTGAAAGTGATACCTATTATCCCCGAAACTACGCACCACACTGCTGCCAATGCCGTTATGATACAGGTTATTGCCATGGCTTTTGCAGGATCCATTGGTTTTCTTTTTCTTCTCATACTTTTTTCCCTTAATTTTTTATTTTTATCAAATGCTGTATTTTTCTAAATTTTCTCTATATCCTCAAGCCATATCTTTGCCACAGCGTCAGACGGCATTCTCCAGTCGCCCCTTGGTGAAAGGGTAACTGAACCTATCTTTGCTCCGTCAGGCAGGCATGAACGCTTGAACTGCTGGGAGAAAAATCTCCTGTAAAATGTTTTGAGCCACTTATCTATGACCTCGGCGGAATATTCGCCGCTGAAAGCATATCTAGCCAGTCTTCTTACCTTAGACGGCTCAAATCCCCAGCGTATGCCGTAATAAAGGAAGAAATCGTGAAGCTCATACGGACCGACAAGGTCCTCTGTTTTCTGCGTCATCTCCGTACCGCTTTCGTCCGTCGGCAGAAGTTCTGGTGAAACAGGTGTATCGAGTATATCATACAGCACTGCGCTGAGCGTTTCGCTTGTACAGGTGTCGCCGTAATACTGAACGATATGGCGCACCAGCGTTTTCGGTATAGACGCATTTACACCGTACATCGACATATGATCGCCGTTGTATGTTGCCCAGCCTAGAGCAAGCTCGCTGAGATCGCCCGTACCGACTACCATTCCGCTGACCTGATTTGCGATATTCATAAGCACCTTTGTGCGCTCTCTCGCCTGTCCGTTCTCAAACACCACGCTGTGGTCGTTGAAATCATGTCCGATATCCTCAAAATGCTGGAGAACAGCTTTGGATATATCCACCTCTCTGAAAGTCACTCCAAGAGCCTCGCAGAGTATCTCCGCATTTGAGCGTGTACGCTTTGTTGTGCCGAAACACGGCATTGTTACTGCGACTATATCGGTATGAGGTCTTTTCAGCAGATCCATAGCCATTACGCACACAAGCAGAGCAAGGGTTGAATCCAGTCCGCCAGAAATTCCGATAACAACTGTTTTAGAATGGGTATGTGCAATTCTTTTCATAAGTCCGTGGGACTGCATTTTCAAGATAAGATCGCATCTTTCATTTCGTTCCGCTTTGTCAGACGGGATAAAAGGTGTTTTTGCTATCCTTCTCGTAAGCTCAGTTTCCGTTATATCAAAGCTGATATATTCGACAGGCAGATTTTCCAGAAAATGCGGCTTATAATTTTCAGCAGGTGAATCCCATTCTGAGCTGCTTTCGGGATAGGTAGAAATTTTCCTGCGCTCAAAGGCAAGCTTTTTAAAATCTATCTCTGAAACCGTTATGCCGTTTTCAAAGAGCTTGCTTTCAGCCAGTATCGCACCGTTTTCCGCTATGAGATCATGACCTGAGAAAACCATATCCTGTGTTGACTCGCCGTCCCCTGCGGAACAGTATATATAGCCTGCCACAAGTCTTGCAGACTGATTTGAAACAAGCTGTCTGCGGTAAGAGTCTTTTCCAATGACCTCATCACTTGCCGAGAGGTTGCATATAAGCGTTGCGCCCGACTTTGCAAGATAATTTGAAACCGGATCTGCTACCCACAGATCCTCGCAGATCTCAAAGCCTATCTTCACACAGTCACATAGGCTTTCGCCACCATTTTCCCAGTTGTCAAGCTCAAAAACATACTGACCCATTGCCGCAGCATGGACTTCACCGTCTTTATAATACTTAGTAAGCTCTATCTCAACATTACCGCCACGGTAAGCTGCAAAATGTCTTGCTTCATAAAATTCGTTATAGTTAGGCAGATGAGTTTTCGGGATAAACTTTAATATCTCGCCGTTCTGTATCACAGCCGCACAGTTATAAAGCTTTCCCTTTGCTCTGACCGGTACTCCCACAGCCACCAGCATATCGCTTTCTTTCGTAGCCTTTGCTATCTCAACTGTGCCTTCCATTGCCTTGTCGAGCAGAGTGTTCTGAAAAAACAGATCCTGACAGGTATAGCCCGTAACACAGAGTTCAGGGAACACAGCTACCTTTACCCCTGCTTTTTTACATTCATTTATCTGTCCGATTATCTTTGAAACGTTGAAATCAACATCGCACACCTGTATTTCGGGAGTGCAGGCAGCGACTTTTACAAAACCGTCTTTCATTTTTATTTCTCCATTCCGAATGAAATTCCTTAAATTAAACAATTTTTCTATAATAGTATACCACATAAATATTATTGTTGCAAGCTGTTGAAAAAAGTAAAAAGCGGCGCAAAACATTTTTTTCAGATAACATTCGCATAAAGGCAGCACCGCACACAACAGCTGTGCAGTGTTGCCTTAACAAAATAGCTGTCCCTATATTGTGCATAGTGTTGAAAATCAGACCGCATTTTCCGCCAACTATTGACTTTATCCGTATAATATGGTATATTGTTCGTAATAGAATGTCGGTTTTTATCGTGCATTTCTGTTAACGCATCTTTTAAGGAAGTTTATTCAGGAGGAAAAAACTATGGACGAAAACAACAACTATCAGAACTACTCAGGCGATCAGAACGCTCAGGGTTATTCCAATATACCTCAGCAGGGCGGTTATCCTCAGGATACTCAGCAGGGTTATTCACAGCAGGGCTATCAGCAGGATTACTCACAGCAGAATTTCCAGCAGCAGAACTATCAGCAGGGTTATCAGCAGAACTTCCAGCAGGGTGGCTACCCTCAGGGTTATCAGCAGATGCCTGCACAGAAAAGCTCAGGTCTTTCGATCGCTGCAATGGTACTCGGCATCATCTCACTCTGCTCAAGCTGCTTCGGCTTTATCGGTATCGTATGCGGACTTCTCGCTGTTATCCTCGGCGGAATCGCTCTTGCAACAAAGGCAGGCGGAAAGGGTATGGCTATCGCAGGTCTTGTCTGCGGTATAGTTGCTATTATCCCATCTATACTGGTCATCGTGACCGCTGCATCTATCACAAGCTATCTTTAATTAGAAATTAAAAACGTAAAGGGAAATGATTATGTATTGTAACAAATGCGGAAGCCAGCTTGCCGACGGCTCGGTATACTGCAACCAATGCGGTTCTAAAGTCGGCGCAGAAGATATGAACGCTGCACAGAACACTAATGTTCCCCCTGTTCAGGGCGCACAGCAGCCATATTATTCACAGAACACTCAGCAGAATTTTATACCGCAGGATATGCGTCAACCTGCTTATCAGCAGAATTTTCCACAGGAGAGCCGTGCTGAGGCGGCAGGACTTTCCATTGCGTCAATGATAATGGGAATTGTTGGCATACTTCTTTTCTGCTTCCCTGTACTTTCATTAGCCTGCGGATTTCTCGGCATAATATTTGCGCTCTGCGGTTTCGCATCAAAGAGACCGGGACGTGGAATGGCTGTGGCAGGACTTAGCACAGGTATAGTTGCAGTAGTTTTTGAGCTGCTTATGCTTACATCTGTTATCACTCCTTTCACAGGAATGCCGACCACATGGTACTGATATGAAAGCTAAGGAAAGGCTCAATATCTGCGAAAGAATATTTATAGCGCTGCTGCCATTAACTGCGGCAGCGTTTTATATTTTCAGAGGAGCGCTCAAAGGGCTGGCGGAAAAGTTCCCGCCCTGCGTATTCCGCATCAGAACAGGCTGGCTTTGTCCCGCCTGCGGCAACACAAGGAGCGTGTTAAGTCTTTTAAGATTTGACATATGGGGTGCGGTAAAATACAACATCACGCCGGTGGTGATATGCGCTGTACTGCTCTGTCTGTACATTGAAACAGGGGCAAAGCTTTTCGGCAAAAAGGTAACGCTTATACCGAAAACAGGCTGGACGCTCGCTGTGATACTGCCGCTTATGTTTGCATATTACATACTCAGAAACTTCATACCCGCTCTTTCGGCGGCTTGGAGGTAATGGCTGAACGGCTAAAATGGCTAAAAGGAAAAATAATACAAGGCTAACACCGCAGAACGCAAAGTCCTGCGGTGTTATTTTGTGGTCATATGCTTGCAGTTCGTTCTTCCGAGGATATAATCTGTGGAAACGTTGTAGAAATCGGCGAGGATAAGGAGATGTTCAACGGGGATAGTAAGCACACCACGCTCATAGCGTGAATAGACAGTCTGACTTGTAAAAAGCAATTTTGCGATCTGCGTCTGATTCATGTCTTTATCCTCCCTCAAATCTCTTAATCTTGGAAAATACATAAAAAATCCCCCTTATTTTTGGTAATATTGCAGAATTTGTTTTAGTACCATTTGGTACTATTGACTTTACCACTTTTGTATGATATTATGTATGTATTAGAACTTATAAGTACTAATACATTAAAATTTAATATTATTCAGGAGGAAGAAATATGAATAAGGAAAAGAAATTCGGTTGCGGAGGAATATTACTTGTGTTAATAGTAATATGTGTTATAGCGGCATTTGCAGTGTCACTCCTTGACAAAAATAAGAGTAAAAATAATCAAGAAGATGAAACTGAAAGCTCATATTCCGAAATATATGAAGATGAAGACAGCATTGATACATCAGATGTGAAAGACGAGCAAAGTTCCGAAGCAAATTCAGAACCAGTCGATTCCAAGTCTGACCCAAAAGAAACAGAAGAAAAAGAAACAAACACAAATTCAGAAGATATGCGCCCAGAGTTCAAAGATATGATGGATAAGTATGAAGAATTTTTTGATGAGTACGTTGCTTTTATGAAAAAATATAATGAATCTGATGATCCTTTGTCTATGATGTCAGATTATACGGATTATATGCAAAAATATGCAGAAACTATGGAGGCAATAGGTAAGGTCGATCAGCAGGAATTAACAAACGCTGAACTTTCATATTATATTGAAGTGACTGGCAGAATAACAGAAAAACTTGCTGAAGTGTCCGTTTCATACTAGTTTCATACTAATTCAAACAAAGCTGTTTGACAAATCCCATTTGCTATGCTATAATAAAACAAATCAAACACCCCGTCTTGCGCAAAGACGGGGTTATTGTGCGTTGAGATAATGTAAGGAGTGGAATTTATGGATATATTTGAAAAGCTGAAAAAGCTCTCGCTTGAACATTCTGAACCTGTCGGCAAGCCTGAATTTATTGTGGTCGGTCTTGGAAATCCAGGCGTAACTTATGAAAATACAAGGCATAATGCAGGATTTATGGCAATTTCCGCATTGGAAAAGAAGTATAATTTTAACGTGACCACACACAAGTTCAAGGCGCTGACCGCAAGGGCTGTTATCGGCGGCAAGAACTGCCTTGTGATGAAACCCGAAACTTACATGAATCTGTCGGGCGACGCTGTTATGGAGGCTATGAATTTTTTCAAGATACCGCTGAATAATATTATTGTGATATTCGACGATATTTCCCTTGATGTCGGTCATATGAGAATTCGCCGCAAGGGTTCGGCTGGCGGTCACAACGGCATAAAAAGCATTATCGCTCAATGCGGCGGAGAGGATTTCCCACGCATAAAAATAGGTGTTGGCAAAAAGCCTTCCCCCGATTATGACCTTGCCGACTGGGTGCTTTCAAAATTCACTGACGATGAATTAAAGACCCTTTCAGACGTTGACGGCAGAGTATGCGAGGCTGTGGAGCTTATGGTCCAAGGCAGGATATCAGACGCTATGAACAGCTTCAACAGATAAAAACTTTGACTTTTTTGTTTAAATTTCCACTGAGGATCAGATTTTGATATGAGTAATTTATTTCTTGAAATTTGCAGCAGACTTGATTTTTACAAGGATATGAAAAACTGTCTGCTCAAAGGTTACACTCCTTGTGCTGTTACGGGAGTTTCAAATATTCATAAGGCTCAGCTTGCGGCAGGTCTGAGCCGTCTTGGCAAATGCCTTATCATATGCGATGATGAAGCCTCCGCCATGAGAATGATGAACGATATAAACGAAATGACGGGAGAACAGACTGCCTGCTTTTATCCTGCAAAGGATATGAATTTTGCATACCTTGAGGGTATTTCCCGTGAGTATGAGCACAAGCGGCTGGAGTCACTTTCCAATATCGCACAGGGCAAATGCAAGGTAATGGCGGCTAGTATGGAGGCTTGCTTACAAGGTACTATCCCCGAAAGCAAGCTGAGCGAATATTCCTTTGAGATATCAGCAGGCAGCGAGATAGCTCTTGACGATCTTGAACGCAGGCTTATCTGTGCAGGATACACCCGAACAGATCAGGTCGAGGGACAGGCGCAGTTCGCTGTCCGTGGCTCTATTGTGGATATTTTCCCTGTGCAGGACACAAGGCCTGTGCGTATAGAACTTTGGGGTGATGAGATCGACGCTGTTTCATATTTTGATACAGAAAATCAGAGAAGGACAGACAGCATCGACAGCATAACCATATTCCCTGCGCTGGAAATAATTTTCCCCGACCGTGACGAGCTTGTACAGGAGCTTGAAACGCTGGCTAAATCGGTGAGAGGAAAACAGACCGACAAGATAAGAGAGCATATTTACCGTGACATTGACGCTGTAAAAAGCGGACTTACTCTCACCAATCTCGACAAGTATTATTCCCTTGCCTATGAGCAGACAGCGGTAGTTTTCGACTATTTCAAGGACGGGATATGCCTTGTTTCGGAATATTCTAACTGTCTTGAAAAGGGCAGAGCGGCGCTTTCTCAGCTGTCCGAGGATATGAAGATACTGTATGATGACGGCATACTTTTCAAAAGACTCGAAAACTTCTTTATTGATATGGGCAGAGCGGAGAGCATCATTACCGGTATGCGTTCCGTATTCCTCGACACATTTATGCGCTCAAACAACGGCATAAAATTCAAAAAGCTTATCAACACAGACTGCCGCCAGACCTCGGTATGGGGCGGAAATATAATCAATCTTGAAGAGGAACTGAAAGGACTTTGCGAGTCGGGTTACTGCACCATTGTCCTTGCAGGTTCGGAAAAGACTGTCCCTATAATCGTAAAGGATCTTGTGGAGGCTGATATCCCTGCTGAGATACTGACTGAGGATAGTCAGCTTATGCCAAACAAGGTATATGTCAGAACAGGCAGTCTTTCAGCAGGATTTGACTACCCCGATATAAAATGCGCTGTCATTACACAGATGAAATCTATGTCGGCGAAGCGCAAAAAGCCTAAACACAAGGCAGGGGAAGAGATAAAATCTCTCTCGGACGTACACAACGGCGACCTTGTTGTACACTCGATGTACGGCATAGGACGTTTTCAGGGCATAAAAAATCTTGAAACAAACGGCGTAAAAAAGGACTACATCACCATAAATTACGCAGGCTCAGATGTGCTTTATGTGCCTGTTACACAGCTTGACCTTGTATCAAAGTACATTGGTCCTCGTGATGAGGGGGGCGTAAAGCTCAACAAGCTGAACTCCACCGAATGGACAAAGACACGAAACAAGGTACGCTCGGCTGTAAAGGATATGGCGGAGGAGCTTACAAAGCTGTATGCACAGCGGCAGATGGCAAAGGGCTATGCTTTCTCCCCCGACAACGATTGGCAGGCTGATTTTGAAGAGCGTTTCGATTATCAGGAAACCGACGATCAGCTGCGCTCCATTCAGGAAATAAAGGACGATATGCAAAGACCTGTTCCTATGGACAGACTTCTCTGCGGCGACGTTGGTTTTGGAAAGACAGAGGTCGCACTCCGTGCCGCTTTCAAGTGTATGCTTGACGGAAAGCAGTGCGCTATACTTGTGCCGACAACCGTCCTTGCATGGCAGCATTATCAGACGGCGGTAAAAAGATTTCAGCACTTCCCTATCAAGGTCGAGCTGCTTTCAAGATTCCGCAAACCGAAAGAACAGCAGACTATCCTCCGTGAACTGAGCAGAGGTACGATAGACCTTATCATAGGCACACACAGGCTTGTGCAGAAGGACGTGCATTTCAAGGATCTCGGACTTGCTATTATAGATGAGGAGCAGCGTTTCGGCGTTGCACACAAGGAAAAATTCAAGGAGATGTACAACGGCGTTGATATGCTCACCCTTTCCGCTACGCCTATCCCCAGAACGCTGAATATGGCGCTCAGCGGCATAAGAGATATGTCCGTTATTGAAGAGCCGCCTATGGACAGACACCCTGTACAGACCTATGTAATAGAACACAATATGGCGGTCATTGCGCAGGCGATAAACAAGGAGATGCGCAGGGGCGGTCAGGTTTACTATATCCACAACAGGATAGACACCATTCAGCGTACAGTCGCACAGCTGCAGGAGCTTATCCCAGACGCAAGGATAGCAGTTGCACACGGTCAGATAAGTGAAAACGATCTGTCGGAAATATGGCGGCAGGTAGTTGAACACGAGGTGGACATACTCGTCTGCACCACCCTCATTGAAACGGGAGTTGATGTGCCGAACGCAAATACTCTTATAATAGAGGACGCAGACAGGCTGGGACTTTCGCAGCTTTACCAGCTGAGAGGACGTGTGGGAAGATCAAACAGGCGAGCTTTCGCATACTTCACTTTCCGCCGTGGAAAAGTTCTGACAGAGGTGGCAGCAAAGCGTCTTGACGCTATCCGTGAGTTCACTCAGTTCGGTTCGGGATTTCATATTGCCATGCGTGACCTTGAAATACGAGGTGCAGGCTCTGTTCTCAGCGGCAGACAGCACGGTCATATGGAGGCGGTCGGATATGATATGTACCTCAGACTTCTCAACGAGGCTATTGCTGAACAAAAGGGCGAGGCTATCCCACGTTCTCCAGAGGACTGCCTTGTGGATATATCCATTGACGCATTTATCCCTGAGCATTATATCGAAAACCTTTCACAGCGTATAGACGCATACCGAAAGATAGCGTCTATCACCACGGAGGAGGATTCAACGGACGTTATCGACGAGCTTATAGACAGATACGGCGACCCGCCGAAGTCGGTAATGGGACTTATAAATGTTGCCCTCACAAGAAACTCAGCGTCCGCAATGGGCATAAAGGAAATAAAGCAGACAGGCGACAAGGTGCTGTTCTTTATCAGAGATATAGCGCCTGAGCAGATACAGGGACTTCTCGGAAAATACCGAAGCAGGATAAGATTTTTCGATTCGGATAAGCCTTATTTCCATATCACACTGGATAAAAAGCAGAAGGCTGCGGATCTTATGACTGAGGTCATCAAAACTCTGCATACTCAGAAAAGTGTATAAAAAACAATGCCGTTTTTTGTGACAACATACAAAAATATGAAAACTTCAATTCCGTTTGCAACATTTGCAGGCGGAATTTCCACTTTATATATAGACGGACGTTTATAGGGGGGAAAAAAGTGAACAGACGTACAAAAGCAAGACTTGCCGCTGCGGCGGCAGAAGGTGATACCCAAGCATTCTCAGAACTTTACGGAGAGATCTATAAGCAGCTGTATTATTATGCGCTGGCTAACCTTCGCAGTACAGAAGATGCAGCGGACGCAGTACAGGACGCTGTGCTGGACGCTTTCAGCAGCATATCAAAACTGAAAAAGTCCTCTGCTTTTGACAGCTGGATGTTCAGGATACTCAGCACCAAGATAAAGAGAAAGCAAGCCGAATACTCGCAAAGTCATGTATCAATAGATGAAATTAATGAAAGCGACGCACTCATCAAGGATACTGTTTCATTTGAAAAATGCGAGATACTGGAGGAGTTTGCGAACCTTAATGAAAACGAACGTCTTTGCATTACCTTAAACTGTATCGCAGGGTATAAAAGCAGCGAGATATCCGAAATAACGGGAATAAATATCGCCACCGTGCGATCGTACATTTCGAGAGGACGAAAGAAAATGAAAACAGGTCTTTATAATAACTGTAAGGAGGTGACTTAATGGCAAACAGGAATATTATTGATAGGCTTGAAAAGATAAATAAAGTTCCCGATAAGCTTGCCCCGCAGAGAATAAAAGATATGCTGGACGAGCAGAGTATGATCCGACCGATCATTGAGGACAATTCAGCAAAGCCTGAGATCAGACTTAACAGCAGCCGTGGAACTGTGTTCAGAACACTTGCAGCAGCTGCGGCAGTCTTCGTCATTGCTTTAGGCGGTATCGCTTTATCCAACACCGCTGACGGAAAGAATAAAGTGCCACTTACCCACACCGCAAAAAGCCAGCCGCAGACAGCTGATACCGATGGACTTGAAGGTCTGAGAGGCGGTACTTACCGATCGCTTTTCAACTTCTTCAAGAGCAGATCAGATCCCAATTTAGTAAATGAAAATGTTCAGAGTATCTACGCTTTTATGTCTGATGAGAAAGCTTACAGTGACAAGGAAATTTCCGATGGATTCAGAAGTTACTACCAAAAGTCAACTGCACAATACCGCCTGAGCGGCACGGATAACGGCAGCGAAAAGACTCAGCTTGCTGTCAGCAGCGGCAGCGCTGCGTTTGCGGCAAGTTATACGAATGTATACGGCTATAAGCTTCAGGGCGACGCTACCACAAGGATAAGCTATGATTTTTTCAGCGAAACATATTTTGCAGATACCCTATCGCAGAATGAATCATACAAAAAGCTGGATCATACCCTTAAGCCATACATCGTGGATATGTATCTCGAAAATGACAGGCTGACCGTCTTATTTGGCTTCCACTTACCTGCTATATACGGCGAGAAAACTGTTATGAACGAATACTGCGGATTCTGCGTGTATGACGTTTCGGATATCGATAATATTTCCCTGATCTTTGAGTATGAACAGCCGGGGGCTCTCCGCAGCACCAGACTTACTGATGACGGTCAGCTCCTGCTGCTCTCTGATTTCACCAAAGGCGGTTATATTGCCAGATACAAGAAAAGTCTTGATTCAGAGGATTCATCATTTTTCCCCATGACATACGAAAACGGAGAAGTTATTCCTGTCAGCGAAGACAAGCTGTACATCTCCGACAACTACGACTCTGCCGAGATCTCTGTCATAAGCAGTTTTGATCTCGGATGCAGCAATGAGGAAAACACAGATAAAGAAAGCACAGACAGCACGGATAATATAAGCAGTACAAAAGAAAATGACAGCAGCACAGAAAGTCAGGACAGCATAAGCAGCGTAAAGAAATGCGGTGATATGATACTCACGCTGCCTGCCGACAGTGCATTATTCTCAGACAGCGGTCTTATTTTCGTATCAGGATATTCAGACAATTTATCAGACGAACCGGAAGCAGATTCAGCTGATGCAAAAGGGCATATTATAGAGATAGACTTCACTGATGACGGTCCGATAACAACCAAAGCAAAATACTTCGCAACATCATACGAATTTTACGGAAGCAATATCGGATATCTGTCAAGCATAAGCCAGCAGGACGGTTACACATATCTGTACAGCTATAACAACAATCAGATATTCATATTCGATGATGATCTTAATATTGTAAACACTGTTAATGATACGGGAATGATGACGGATTACTCCAGCCACATGACAGATAATTATATAGTGGGTATGTCAGCAGCGGTCGTACTTAACGGCTCAAAGGCTTATATATACAACGCCGTCGCTACAAAGGAATCTTCTATTTTTTATGACGCAGTATGCACAAGCATAATAGATATGTCTGATCCGTATGATCCGAAGGTAACTGATCTGGATTCCGCAGAGGAAGCGCCTGCTTTGCTTAGCAGCCAGTATTTCCAGCTTGATGCTAACCATACTGCAGATCTGATAGTAAAGGACGATGACTCGGCCACACTTGAACTGCGCAGAACGGATTCATGTAAAACTGTACAGCATACAGGCTATAAATATAATGAAGATGACTCAAGCGTCATAACCTATGATATAGAAGAAAAGCTTGACATTATGCTTCCTGAAAAGACTGCCAGTGTTGATATCGATCATATTATTATTGGTTATGACAACATTTATTTTGACAGTCAGAACAGCCTACTCTTTATTACCGATACGGAATACATCCAAAAGAATATTACCGTCAGTGATGAGGAATACTCTAAGGGAAAATATGGTGATTATGAGATCACAGATGTAGAAACGAAGGAAGACGGAGAATTTTATTACGAGGTGCAGATAAGCGTCACACAAAAAATATACTGCACAGCGGTAAAGGTCGATCTTGAAAAGAACAAGCTTGATGTTCTCGGAAAAACAGAGATATATTCTAAAACCTCCGACGCATATTCATCGGAAGAAAATCTAGCCACAGATTTTGTATTCCTTAACGGCAAGCTTTACAGCTTCACAGACAAAGGAATGAGCTGCTGTTCACTTAAAGACACATCAAAGATACTTTACTCAGACAACTTTTAATTATCAAAACAGCAGGCAGACGGAGAGATATCCGACTGCCTGCTGTTTCATTTATCTGAGGAAGAAATAATAAATTATGCCGTACACTATGCTTGCCAACGTACCGTAGAGGATAACAGGCCCGCTTATGATGAAAATTTTTGCGCCAAGACCGAGTATCATTCCCTCTGTTTTAAATTCAAGGGCAGGCGCAGCCACAGAGTTTGCAAAACCTGTTATCGGCACAAGGGTACCTGCTCCTGCGTGTTTGGCTATACGATCATACCAGCCAAGACCTGTGAAAAGTGCCGCAAGGAACACAAGCGACACAGATGTTGCCATTGCAGATGCGTCCTTATCGAGTCCGAAATAGCTGTACATATTGAATATGGACTGCCCTATCATACAGATAAGACCGCCGAAAAAGAACGCTTTAGGTATGGTTATCCACCATTTTGTGCCATGTGACGCTTCCTTATACATTTCGCTGTACTGGGTTTTGCTTAGATTTATGTTCATTGTCAGACCTCCGAAACTGAATTTTGCCGCACAAAAAAACTTCCCGCACAGCAATTTTATTGCTAGTATGAGAAGTTTTTTGTTATTTATTCCGATTTTTCAGAGGTTTCTGATTTTTTGTCATTTTTATCGTTTGAACTTTTGCTGTCGGAGGATTTTTCCGATGAGCTGTCAGACTTTTTGGTGTCCTTTGTATCCTTTGCGTCCTTGCTCTCTTCTTCCTCTTTCTGCTTTATCTCATTGGCAAGTGTGATAAAATCAGGCAGCTTTTCACGGGTAACTGTGAGATTATTGTTATACATTGTGATAAGATCAGCCTCGGTATTATGCTCTTCCGAAAGCTTACCCTCTTCGTCAACAATGAAGTTTCCGCCCCACTGACCTATGTAAGACCACATTGCCTTTTCGTCAGCTATGCTCTGTATATCAGGGAAACTGCCACATTCGCTCATTGCGATAGGTTTGTTTGCGCACACGCTCTGAAGATAGAGCAGTGAGTTCACCTGTCCGTCCCTGCCGTTTGAATCGTCATAAACGTCAACGGAAAGCACGTCACACTGATCGTTGCCCACATACCAGCCTGAGTTCTGCGCTGACCACACCCAAACAAGGTTGTTCAGCTGATGATAATTTGTCATACGCTGATACATAAGCTTCCACAGCCACTTATAGGAATCCTCGTCATGTCCCCACCAGAAGTAGCCGTTGCTTGCCTCCTGCAAAGGCCGCCACAATACAGCGATACCCTCATCTCTCAGCACAGCAAGCTGTTCGGAAACTGCGTCGATGTCCTCTATAACATCAAGACATTCCTGCGATATCTTCTTATCAGAAACAAGCTTTTTCAGCTCGTCTATGCTCTTGCCCGCAACGTCCTCTTTAGTGACAGCCTTTGAAATATCAAAATCTGTGTTTTCTGCATAGATGCTTTCGGGATCTTTTCCATCTGTCGGCGCTATCCAGTTCCACATATAGGCTACTATTCCGCCGTCCTCGTGCCACTTCTCCGCTGCAGCTATCTCACTCTTAACAACGTCTGCGCTGTCGCTGCCTGCTGTTACCTGCATCATATCACCGAAACGTATTGCAGGATTTTTTCCTGTGGTGCGGTAGATAAGGTCTGATTCGTAGGTCGTTCCTGCCGTATCATACTGACCGAGTATAACGCTGCTGCCGAAATTGTCGCAGATGTACTGATAGAGAGCCTTTGCGTTGTATTCAGCATTCTTATTTGAAAGCGCAGGATCTTTCAGCTTGAAACTGAGCTTTGATATATCCTCGCTGGCTGTGACCTCTACATAGTCCACATCAAGAACGCCGTTCTCAGGGACGATAGACACCTTGTTCAGTCCCTCTTCAAGCTTTATATTTCTGAACGTGCAGGTTTCAAACTTACCTGAATCGCTTACAGTAAATTCGCTTATTTTAGTACCATTAACAGCAATGCCGTTCTGAACAGTTTCGTCAGATGCGACTGTAATGGATATGTTGTAATACTGCGTTGACGGCAGGTCAAAGCTTATCTCCCAATCGGACTGATCGGTGATATTTGTGACATAGCCTTTTCCTTCATAACCCTCACGCTTATCCGCCTGTTTCGCCTTACCCGATATCGAGCCGCTTTCAGCGTTGTACTTCTTGCTGAATTTTGTGTACTTCGCCTCTTTCGCCGTGATCGTTACTTCGTCAAAGCTCCTCACAGGCTGATCCTGCTCCTCTGCAACAGTATTGTCAGGCTTGCTTTCTTCCGCCTGAGTTATTATATCCTCCTGCGGAGGGAGTTCAAGGCGGTCGTTCTTTTGAATTTCATTTCCGCAGGCGACAAGGGAAGCCGCCATACAGACGGCAGCCGTTATAGCCGCAAGATGCTTGATATTCATTTATAAACCTCTTTCATTTGTCATCTCAGAATCTGATTATATATGTTTTGTTCTTCTCTGTTTCAAACTCAGCTGCGCCGTTGATATACTTGTATTTTATCTCATCACAGCCGCATACTACCTTTATGTTTCCGTCGCAGACAAGTCTGCATTTCTGACCTGCCTTTGACCTTATCTCGCACTCTGAAACATTTCCGCAGCTCCAGCTCATTGAGATCTCAAATCCGCCCCTTGCGCAGAGGTTGGATACAGAGCCGCTCTCCCATGAAGGGCAGAGGGCAGGCAGTAGGATTATCTCGCCGTTTTCACTTTGCAGCAGAGCCTCTGAGATACCTGCCGCAGCGCCAAAGTTTCCGTCTATCTGGAAAGGCGGGTGCATATCGAACAGGTTATCCGAAGTGGAATGTGCAAGCAGAGCCTGAATATTTTCCTCTACCTTTTCGCCGTCGAACAGTCTTGCCCAATGATTGATTATCCACGCTCTCGACCAGCCTGTATGACCGCCGCCATGGGAAAGACGTCTTTCAAGGGTAGCTTTTGCCGCAGCCGCAAGTTCGGGAGTTTTTCTCATTGATATCATATCCCCAGGATAGAGGGCGAAAAGCTGCGAGATGTGTCTATGACCAGGTTCTACCTCGTCATAGTCCACCGCCCATTCCTTTATCTGACCGTACTTGCCGATCTCAGGTTCAGGCAGTCTGTCACGGAGCCGGCTCAGTTTTTCACAGAACTCAGCGTCTGTATCAAGTATCTTGCCGCTTTCTATAACAGCTGTGAAAAGCTCGTATATTATCTGGCTGTCCATTGACGGTCCCATGCATATCGAACCCTTTGAGCCGCTTTCAGTAAGATATGTATTTTCAGGGGAAACTGACGGAGATGTCACAAGTCTGCCCTGCTTATCCTCGATAAGGAAATCCACAAAGAACTCAGCCGCTTCTTTCAGCGTACCGAACTTCTCCGCAAGGAACTCTTTATCCTGTGTAAATAGATAATGCTCCCATATATGTGTACAGAGCCACGCCGCACCCATAGGCCACTGCGTACCGGGCATCCACAGATCCTGCGGAGCTGTATCGCCCCATATATCCGTATTATGGTGGCAGACAAATCCGCCGCAATCATACATTTCCTTAGCGGTAACACGTCCGTTAGGGCGCATTTTTTCTATATGGTCGAACAGCGGAGTATGCAGCTCGGAAAGGTTTGCGGTTTCCGCCGCCCAATAGTTCATCTCGGTATTGATATTGACAGTAAAACGGCAGCCCCATGCAGGCCACATATCCTTATTCCATATACCCTGCAAATTCATAGGCAGCGTACCCTCACGGCTTGCGGAGATCATAAGATAGCGTCCGAAATTGTAATACATTTCAACGAGCTTATTATCTTTTCCGCCCTCTTTGACTCTGTTAAGTCTTTCGTCCGTTGGCAGCTGTGCAGCGCCGTCGCTGTTATCGCAGAGATTTATCTCCGCTCTGTCGAAATATTTTTTATAATCGGCTATATGCTCCTCTTTCAGCTGCTCATATGTTTTGGCAGCCGCAAGTTCAGCATCGCTTTCAGCCTGTTTTTTATAGTATTTAAAGCGGTAATCCGTCTGCGCACCGAGGATTATAGTTACCTCGTCGCAGCCCTCGGTCTGAATAAAACTTCCCCATCGGTAAACTCTTCCGCCTGTTGGTATGACCTTTATATAGGCTGCAAAATTTATTCCGTCCTTACCGCCGCAGCCGCCGTAATAAAGGATATCACTTTCGCTGACAGGTGAGTTATCGTCAAAGTAGTCATCTCTGCCGTCTATGCCGACACGCAGAGCTATTTTGCCCTTTTCTGATGCAGTTACATTAACAGCGAGTATCTGTGCAGGTTCTGAACAGATGACCTCACGTCTGTACTTAACTCCGTCTATAATATATTCCGCAGCGCACACCGCATTTTCGATATCAAGGCTGCGCATTATATACTCAGCATTTTCTGCGCCGCAATGCTCCACAGAAAGATCTCCCAGCGGCATATAATGTCTTTCATTGACAGGTGTACCGCAGAAAGCGTCAAGAACTATTTTTTCAGCTTCTTCGATTTTTTCCTCAGCGATAAGATCTCTCACCTTCTGAAGATTAGGCAGAGCGCTTTTATTATTTCTTTCCCTATAACCGCCCGACCACACAGAGTCCTCATTAAGCTGTATCTTCTCGCACACAGGCTGACCGAACACCATTGCGCCTATTCTGCCGTTGCCGACGGGGAGCGCTGTGTTCCAATCCTCAGTAGGAGCTTTATACCATAACATTCTGGAAGTATTCATACACGAAATACCTGCCTTCTCTTACATATTTAGCACACGGCGATTTCAGCCGCTCGTAATATTATAACACATTTCACCTGCAAATTCAACCCCAAAACCCGTATCATATATGATATTTACCCTGCTGTCATCTTATAATATGGGCATATATCATAAAATATCCTTAAAATCCTCTTGATTTTTTAGGGAAAATATGTTAAACTAATAATATTAAGAATAAATACAAGGATGTGACGATATGCTCAGAAAAATTTTACCCCGTGAAGAGTGTGCAAAGTGCAGGATATGCTGTTCATTTGACAGCTACGATCTTTGGGAAACTCCGGTTATCCCCACAAAGCTTGCCAGCCGCATACTTCAGGATTACAGACCTGAGCAGGAGTTTATAAAGAAAGACGACTATTTTCTTTTCAAGATGGAGAAAGAGCCTGACATCGATTTATACTACTGTTCAATGCTGGATCAGGAAAGCGGCTGCACACTTGGTGATGACAAGCCTTTTGACTGCAAAATATGGCCATTCAGGATAATGGCGCTCAATGACACAAGAGTCATCACGCTTTCAACGGTCTGTCCCATAGTACAGAAGAAGCCTTTAGAGGACATACAGGCTGTTGCAAAGGAACTTGCGCCTGAAATTTTCAAATACGCAGACGAAAACCCAGGTTCAGTCAAGCCATACCTCAGCGGCTACCCCATCATGGTAGTTGAAGACAAAAAATACAAAGACACCCTCATTTAGTCCTCGGGCGGACGGCTCGGTTCGGGACGCTCGACAAGCTCGCTGTCGGCGGGCGAGGCTGTTACTTTGCGCTCGGAAGAAACCAAGTGCTGACTTTTACTTAAACCGACTTTGGTTAGATTTTATATTAGCTTTCAAAATTTGCGTAGGGGCGACCTTTGGTCGCCAGTATAATATCAGAACTTATAATATTTAATCAGACAGATATACATAATAATACTTTTGACCCGAATTTGATTATTCGGGTCTTGTTTTTTATTGTATATGTCACTGTCACAATGTAATTTAAAATGGATTATTCGGCACATATTCAATTCTCGCTGTTCATTTTCATTGAATAAAATGCATAAAAAGAGGCGACGCAGGTCGCCTCTACCAAAATATCAAACTTTCTAAACCCCTTATAAGACCCTATCAAACTATGTTTAAGTAAAAATCAGCACTCCGTTTCTTCCGTGCATAAAAGTAAAAGACCGCACAGCAAACAGCGAGCTTGTCGAGTGTCCCGAATTACCCCGTCTGGGAAGACCCGCCCGAGGGCTTTCAATAAAAGCCATATCTTCGTTTCTTCCGAGCGCAAAAGTAAAAGACCGCACAGCAAACAGCGAGCTTGTCGAGCGTAACGAATTACCCCGTCTGGGAAGACCCGTCCGCCCGAGGACTTTCAATAAAAGCCATATCTCCGTTTCTTCCGAGCGCAAAAGTAAAAGCCCCGACCGCAGACAGCGAGCTTGTCGAGTGTCCCGAATCGAGCCGTCTGGGAAGACCCGCCCGAGGACTTTCAGTAAAAGCCATATCTCTGTTTCTTCCGAGCGCAAAGGTAAAAGATCCGACAACAGACAGCGAGCTTGTCGAGTGTCCCGAATTACCCCGTCTGGGAAGACCCGCCCGAGGACTTTCAGTAAAAGCCATATCTCTGTTTCTTCCGAGCGCAAAGGTAAAAGATCCGACAGCAGACAGCGAGCTTGTCGAGCGTCCCGAATTACCCCGTCTGGGAAGACCCGTCCGCCCGAGAACCTACGTCTGGGAAGACGATGCCTTTAGAGCTAGTACGCTTTCACGCACTTGCTGTGTGAGTGCCTGCGGATCATCACCCTGCGGATAAATCGGCTCTCCGTATATAACAAGCACCTTGTATTTGCTCATTCTCTTCCAGTTGAACAGATTAGGCAGGCTCTTGTCGGGCGGGAATATCTCGTGACCGCCCTTTATGTATGCAGGCACGATAGGCACATTGGCTTCTATGGCAAGCATAGCCGCTCCGTTCTTGAAATCTCCCATTTCGCCTGTCTTGCTCCTTGTTCCTTCAGGGTGAACCAAAACTCCCCAGCGCTGAGAAAGCTTGTCCCTTAATGCCGCCATAGCGTCATCTACACGTCCGCCTCTGTCAACAGGCACCATACCTCCGATACGGACTATCATTTTACTGAAAAATCCGCCTGTGAAAAGTTCTTTTTTCGCCATACAGCAGAATTTCGCAAACCTGTCATATCTGAAATTCGTGGTAAGGAAAAGATAATCAAAGTTTGAAACGTGATTAGCGCAGATTATATAACCCTTTTCTGTTGGCAGATTTTCCTGCCCTACCACCTTGACTTCATATATCGCTCTCACTAAATTTCTGTAAAAACGGTATATTCTGAAATCTATCTTTGTCTTGTTAAGGGGATAAAGCATCGACTTTACTGTGGATTTTTTTATTCTGTTCGGGTTCTGCACAAGGCTTATCAGCCTGCCGACTGTGATATCCTTGTCCATACTCTCGTCTACCCTTACTCCACACTTCTGCTCTATCTCAAGAGAAAGTTCTATTGCAGAAAGCGAGTCTATGGTGAAGTCATGGAATATTCTCGAAGATGAGCGCACCTGTTCAGGCTTTACTCCTGCGATCTTTGCCACAGCGCTTTTTACAACAGCTGGGATATCCGTAGAGTCCAGCTGCTCCTCAGGGGCAGCGTCAAGCTGGCTCAGAGTATCTTCCATGACCATCTTTTTAAGAAGATAACGCTTAGGCTTTCCGATAGCTGTGGTAGGGATAGACTCCACAAAATGTATGCCGCTCAGTTTCATAGCCTGATTAAGGCTGTCGCTTATGCTCATAAGTTCTTCCCTTACACGATCTCTGCTGTCCTGCGGACATACCACAAAGGCGTGTACCTCGTCAAAGCTGCCGTCCTCAACAGGAACTCCGCAGACAACAAGCTCGTCCACTCCCTCTGCGTCCTTGTATGCCGCCTCGATATCGTCGGGGGCAGCTTTCTTTCCTGTGGAAAGGACAATATTCTCCTTGCATCTTCCGAGGATAACTATGTTTTTATGTTCGTCAAATTTCGCAAGGTCGCCTGTTCTGAACCAGCCGTCAGATGTGAAAGCCTCAGCGGTCGCCTCATCATCATTAAAATATCCCTGCATCATATAAGGCGATTTTATAAGCATCTCACCGCTGCAGTCGATCATAAGCTTTATATCGGGATATGCTCTTCCGCAGGAATCGCAGGTGATATGCCTGCCGTATGTTCCTATGGTCGGGATACTTGTTTCGGTCGCTCCGTAGTTATTGACTATATTAAAGCCTGTTCCGTAGAAAAACTCAAAGGTTTCCCTTGACATAGGCGAGCCTGCGGAGCAGAGTATCTTTATCTCGCCGCCAAGTGCATCGTGGATCTTTCCGAAAAGCTTTTTGCCCGAATTTATGCCGAACACCTTTCTTGACCTCAGTGCGGCAGGGAAAAGCTTTTTGAATGCGGCGGAGGACACCTTGCTCTCCTCTATCTGACGCATTATCTGACTTTTCAGCAGCTCATATATTTTTGGCACAGCAGGCAGGATAGTCGGCTTGAAATTCTTAAATCCGAGGGTAAGGCTTCTGCCATTAAGAGATTTAAGAAAGCATACTGTGCCGCCTGTTGTCATAGGCGCAAGCACCTGTGCGAAAAGTCCGTATATATGAGAGTTCGGCAGGATAGCGAGATACCTTTCATCATCTGTTATGCCGTTGCATTCGCACACCATTTTGCATGATAAAAGCTGTGAATCATGGGTATGCATTATTCCCGACGCAGTTCTTGTAGTTCCGCTGGAGAATATTATGACCGCAGTATCTTTATCCCCTTTTACACCTCTTCTGACTATCTCAGAATTTTCTCCGTACAGGGCAAGTCCGCTGCACAGGTCAAGGATAGGCACATCTATATTTCCACTCAGTGCCTTGCATGATCTTTCCGACGCAGCCACACAGCAAAGCTGTGCCTTTTCAGCCAATGCGGCAAGCTCCGGTGGGGTAAGCGAGTAATCTAGCAGCACAGCTGTCGCCTGTATCTTAGCACAAGCCATAAAAACAAAATTCCATTCAGGGCGGCTCTCAGAGGCTATACCTACTCTGTCGCCCTCTCTTACTCCAAGCTCTGTGAGCCTGTCAGCAAAATCGTTTATATACCTAAGCGATTGCGCAAAGGTATATTCGGTCTTTGCGCCGTCGTCCTCCATAAGTATAAGGGCGGTCTTGCTGTAATGAGTCATTGCAGCTTTTTTCATTTCTCTGTAAATATTCATTTTGTCCACCTCCGAACAAAATATCCGACTATTTTCGTTCTTTTACATTATAGTATATCAGCACAGCTTTGTCAATCAGACTATGCAGGCAAAATTCAAGGAAATAACTTCAAAAAAGACAGCGCCGCACATTTCTGCGCAGCGCTGTCTTTTAGTAATATAGGAAAGGAAAAATTCAATAAGTCGGTAAAACCGCTCAGAAAATAATTTCCATAGCCGGCTGTACGCCTTACTCCTTTACAGAGCCTGAAACAAGGCCGCTGTAAATATACTTCTGCAAGGTGAGGAAAATAATCAGCGTAGGAATGATACAAATAACGATTCCCGCAAATATTATTTCCCACTTTGCACCATACGGTCCGATAAATCTGTAAAGCGCCGTAGAAACTACGTCGTCGTCCTGCATATAAAGGTTCGCAGTGTAGAAGTCGTTGTAGATCGACACGAACTTTATTACAAGGACAGTAGCGATTGCAGGTTTGAGGAGCGGAAGGATTATGCTCACATAGATCCTTGGGTAAGATGCTCCGTCAACGATAGCACTTTCGTCAAGAGATACTGAGATCTGATTGAGGAACTGCATGAAGATATAGATAGATATGATATCTGTACCGACGTACAGAATTATCGGTGCAAAAATTGTGTTGTAAAGTCCCAGCTTGTTTACGATCTGGAATACAGTTACCTGCATCGAAATATTAGGCAGCAGCATAGCCAGAAGGAACATTGCCTTGACTGTTCTTGTGAAAACAGAGCTGAAACGCTGGATAACGAATGCGGTCATAGTACCTGTAACGATAGTACCGAAGCAGGATACAACTACGATTATAGCTGTGTTTTTAAGACCTTCGAGAACATTACCGCTTATAAAGGCTTCCTTATAGTTTTCAAGATCAAGGCTTTTCGGAAGTGCGAACACCTTAGAGTTAAGGAACTCGTCATGAGTCTTGAACGAACCCACTACGATAACCACCAGCGGAGCTATAACTATAAAGCAGGCAACTATCAGCACAAGATATTTAAGTACGGTCAGCGCAACAGCGCCGGGTCCTTTACCTTTTACAGATGTTCCTGTTTCACTTGCACTAGATCTGCTCATTATTTTCCGCCTCCTTTTCTGTCACGGACTCTGATCTTATCCGTCCGTGATTCTTTAGGCGTCAGATCCTTTTCCTTGAAAAGCATATTCTGTGCCACGGTAACTATTATAATGATAGCCAGCAGAACGACACCCATTGCAGACGCAAGTCCCAG
Organism: uncultured Ruminococcus sp.; assembly: GCF_934476685.1. Classification (GTDB taxonomy): domain Bacteria; phylum Bacillota; class Clostridia; order Oscillospirales; family Ruminococcaceae; genus Hominimerdicola. Next base: position 14,135 of record NZ_CAKSNX010000009.1, on the reverse strand, counting down.
CTTCTTATATACGAACGCTGTTTCAATGGTCTTGATAACGAATGTGCTTGTTCCGAACTTACCGCCTGTGATGATGTACGGAATATCGAAAACAGAAATTGCGCCCTTGATAGCAAGTATCAGCTGGAGTGAAATGATAGGCTTTATCTCCGGAAAAACAATGTAGCGGAAACGCTGCCATGAATTTGCACCGTCCAGATCTGACGCTTCATAAAGATCCTGATTGATAGACTGGATCGCAGCTATGTACATGATGATATCGAAACCGATATACTTCCATATAGACGCAAATACCAGACAGATATTTGCCACAACAGGATCCTGAAGGAATGTTACAGAAGTTCCTCCCAGCGCTGTGATGATGCTGTTGAGAGTACCGTCCTGTGTCATTATTCCGTCGCCCTTCTGGAAGAATCTGCGGAATATGAGCGAAACGGCAACGCCGTTCATAAGATAAGGGAAGAAAAGCACTCCCTTAAAGAGGTTTTTGAATTTGATCTTGCTGCAGAGTATAGACGCTAAAAGGAGCGCAAGTACCTGCTGAATAGCTGAACCGACAAGGTAATACAAGCTGGTCTTGAATGTTACAAGATAGTCGCTGCTTGTAAATACAGTTTTATAGTTGCTCAGACCAACGAACTTTACATCAAGTCCGAACTGATCCCTCTGCTCAAAGCTGTACTTGAACATATTGATAGCGGGCACAAATGTAAACACCACCAACAGAGCCAGCGGAATAAGCAGGAACAGTATAGTGGTATAGAATTTCTGACCGTCATAGGTTTTCAGCCATTCTGTGAAGCTTTTTTTCTTAGTCATTTATTAAACTCCCTGAATGAAACTATGTAAGATTTATGCGGTATGTGTGATATTTTCCCTGATAAAATTTTTCAATACCACCGCAGACAGACCGTATTGTCTGCCTGCATGCAGTATTGAAAGTATTAGAAGAAAAATTAAGATGAATGCTGATTAATTAGCCGAGAACTGAATCTCTTGCTGCGTTCCACTTTTCATTTGTATCCTTGATGATCTTGTTGAACGCTTCGTCGCCCTCGCCTGCGAATGCAGCCTCGCAGAGCTTGACCTTGAAGTTAGCAGTATCTGTATCCCATGTACCAACTTCAGATGTCTTGTCTATTTCATTGAACTTGCCCTCGTATTCAGCTGGCTCAGGGTCCTTAACGAATGTTGAAACACCGTTCATGAACTCAGGAAGTGCGCTTCCCTTCTTTGCGCAGATAGCCATTTCTTCTGTCTGAAGTCCTGACTCACCGCAGTACCACTTGATATACTTTTCAGCAAGCTCCTTGCTGTCTGAATTCTTGTTTACGCCCATACAGTAGTCAGCAGAGATCTGTGCATACTGTGTGCCGTCAACATTTGCAGGCATTGGCATATATCCGATATTGTCAGGATCTGCGCCAGCCTCTTCAGCTGCTGTTCTGAACTGTGCTACTGCCCATGAACCGAGTACGAGTGTACCGATCTTGCCCTGAGCAAGTGCAGGCTTGCAGCCTTCCCAGTCAGTTGATGTAGGATCTTCTTCGTGAAGAGCCTTGTTTGACATGATGTCATACATCATCTTATAAACCTCATAGTAAGCGCCGCCCTCAGCAAAGAGGTCTGTCTTGTTCTTGAGGAGATTTACTTCGTAGCTTGGATCGCCTGATGCGGAAACTACAAGTCCCTGCCACTGAGCAAGTGTCCAGCTGTCGGAGAAGTTTGTATAAAGAGGAATTACGCCCTCGCAGTTGTCTGCGATCTTCTGAAGGTCTGCAACGAACTCGTCAGGAGTTGTTGGCAGAGTGTCGATACCTGCGTCAGCGAATACCTGCTTGTTGTAAAGCACGCCGCCTGCAAGGTTAAGAGCTGTCGGGATACCGTAAACTGTGTTGTCATACATCTTTGAATCGATGCAGTCCCACTCTTCCTTCATTTCGTCATATGTACCGAGCGGCTCAAAGAAGTTGCCGAGGTCTGCAAGCTTTACAGAATCAGGGATCATAAGAACATCGCCGTAATCAGAAGTTGACATTCTTGTTGAAACGTCGTCAGCGTAGTTTGTGTATGATACATACTGTACTGTGCAGTCGTTAGCCTCTTCAAATGCCTTTGTCATCTCTGCGAGCTTACCGTTCTGCTCCAGATCTGTACGGTGTGTAAGCACCTCAAGAGTTGTGCCGCCCTTTGAATCCTTCTTTCCTGAAGAACCCTTTGAAGAATCGTTAGATCCGCCGCAGCCTGCGAGCACGCCCATTGACATTGTGAGAGCGAGCATTCCGGCAAGTATTTTCTTTGCTTTCATAAAATGTACCTCCATAAAAAATAAATATAAATTCTAAATTATCTCCGTAGTTAATTCACTTTAATCACTGCAATTAAGTATATATCACAAATTAAATTAAGTCAACAGCTTTTTGAAAATTACTTCATTTAAACTTGCATTTTTGGTGATAAAAATAATTAATTATCATTTTTATTGTGCATAATGTACAATATCTATGGTTACGTTTACATTATAATCTACATATGTCACATTATAAATGTTCAGATATTAATTAATATTCAAAATTTCATCCTGTTTATCTATTGCCGGATAAAGTATATTTTCTAACCTTACAAGCTTATATGTACCGTTTTTCATACATAAATGTTAGTTGAAATCCTTTACATTTTGTCTAAAGAATATGACGTTTGTTAAGCTGTATTTTCTTTCGATGAGTCTGTCAGCACAGTTCATATTTTTACATTGTATACAAAATCCTTATTGCAAACTATCGTGAAATGTGCTAAAATATAATAAATTATACGGCTTTTGCCGAAATGGAGGTTTTAAAATGATAAATAATATCCCTGTTGTAAAAATAGGTATAGTAGCTGTTTCCCGTGACTGCTTCCCGATGTCCCTTTCAGAGTCAAGAAGAATAAATGTCTGCAAGGAATACAAAGCTGCTTATGGTGATATCTACGAATGTCCTACTGTTGTTGAAAATGAAAAGGATATGCTCAAGGCTCTTGACGAAGTTAATGCCGCAGGCTGCAACGCTCTCGTTGTTTACCTCGGAAACTTTGGTCCTGAAAGCTCAGAGGTACTGCTGGCAAAGAAATTTGACGGAGCAGTTATGTTCGTTGCAGCTGCCGAAGAACCATGCGGCAAGGCTCTTATCGACAACAGAGGCGACGCTTACTGCGGAATGCTCAACGCAAGCTATAACCTCGCTCTCAGAGGCGTAAAGGCTTACATACCTGAGTACCCCGTGGGAACGCCTGACGAAGTTGCAAAGATGATAAATGAGTTTGTCCCTGTTGCAAGAGCTATCCTCGGTCTTAACGATCTTAAGGTCATTTCATTCGGTCCACGTCCGCAGGACTTCCTTGCCTGCAACGCTCCTATCAAGCAGCTCTACAATATGGGTATCGAGATCGAAGAGAACTCAGAGCTTGACCTCTTCGAGTCATTCAACGCTCACGCTGATGACAAGCGTATACCTGAGATCGTTGCTGATATGGAAAAGGAGCTTGGCGCCGGAAACAAGATGTCAGGCATTCTCCCACGTCTTGCACAGTATGAGCTTACTCTTCTCGACTGGGCTGAGGCTCACAAGGGTTCAAGAAAGTATGTTGCTTTTGCAAACAAGTGCTGGCCTGCATTCCAGACACAGTTCGGCTTTGTTCCATGCTATGTAAACTCACGTCTTACAAAGATAGGTATTCCTGTATCCTGCGAAGTTGATATCTACGGCGCAGTCAGCGAGTATGTTGGAATCTGCGTATCAGAAAAGCCTGTTACACTCCTCGACATCAACAACACAGTTCCTGCTGACATTTACAATGAAGAGATCGCAGGAAAGTTCCCATATACTATAAAGGATACATTTATGGGCTTCCACTGCGGAAATACACCTTCTTGCCTCGTAAAAGAGCCTGAGATGAAGTTCCAGCGTATCATGAAGAGAAACCTTGAGCCTGACAGCGAACCGAACATTTCAAGAGGTACTCTTGAGGGCGACATCATCGGCGGAGATATCACCTTCTTCCGTTTCCAGTCAACAGCTGACGCTCAGCTGAGAGGATATATCGCAGAGGGCGAAGTTCTCCCTGTTTCAACACGTTCATTCGGTTCTATCGGAATTTTCGCTATCAACGAGATGGGAAGATTTTACCGTCATGTTCTTATTGAAAAGAACTATCCTCATCACGGTGCAGTTGCTTTCGGTCACTACGGAAAGGCTCTCCACTCAGTTATGACATACCTCGGTATGACTGATATCGGATTTAATCAGCCTAAGGGAATGATGTATCCAAAGGAAAATCCATTTGCTTAAACTATTTAAACAGTTTAAACTGTTTTTACTGTTTTAACTGCATAAACATAAAAATATCCTGTGCAATTTCCTGCACAGGATATTTTTTATCTTATATCATATTACGCAGTTTCAGGTGAAAGCTTTTTCATCTTCGTTGTCTGACGCTGTGCCATTACAAGTCTGTAATATACACCCTTTGCCTTCATCAGTTCGGTATGAGTACCGAATTCAGCAAGCTTTCCCTTATCCAGAACGATAAGTCTGTCTGCTCCGGAAAGTGTTGAAAGGCGGTGCGCAATGGCGATAGTTGTCCTGCCCTTTGTCAGCCTGCCGAGAGCCTCCTGTATCTGCTTTTCCGTCTGTGTATCGAGAGATGCAGTCGCCTCGTCAAGTATGATTATCTTCGGGTCGTGAAGTATTGCCCTTGCGATAGCGATACGCTGTCTTTCGCCGCCCGAAAGCTGATATCCCTTGTTGCCAACTCTCGTATTATATCCGTCGGGCAGCTTTGTGATAAAGTCATGAGCGTTTGCTATCTTCGCAGCCCTTATGACCTCTTCAAAGGTCGCACCTGGCTTTGCATAGGCTATGTTGTCAAGAACGTTTCCGTCAAAAAGGAAAGTTTCCTGCAAAACAACTCCCACCTGCGAACGCAGGCTGTGCTGAGAGATATCCTTTATATTTACGCCGTCTATCTTTATCTCGCCCTGAGTACAGTCATACAGGCGCATGATAAGGTTTATCATTGTGGATTTTCCCACGCCCGAATGGCCAACTATGCCGATCATCTCGCCCTGATTTATTTTGCATGATATGCCTTTCAGCACAGGGTTATAGACTTTATATCCGAAATAGACATCATCAAATTCTATCTCGCCCTTTATATCAAGCTCCACAGGATCTTCTGCATCACGAACATCACTTTCCTCGTCAAGTATCTCAAAGACCTTTCCCGCTGAAACAGATACCTCTGCAAGATTTCTCGGTATCTGTATGAGCCAGCGTATGGGTTCATACAGCATTGCAACGTAAGTGGTGAACTGTATGAGCTGACCTAATGTCATCTTTGCGTCAAGCACCATATTTCCGCCGAAATACAGCACAAAGAAGTTGCCTATGGTGAGTATAAATTCAGAGAACGGGGTCGTGAGATACCACATCGTTTCCGCCCTTGTGCAGCTTTTTGCCCACTGATCCGAGCAGTCAGAATAGCGTTCTATCTCCCTCTGCTCATTTCCGTAGCTTTTAACTATCCTTATACCGTTGAGTATATCGTGGAGAGTTTCTGAATGTTTTACGGAATATTTCCACACCTTTGTGTATCTTATAGCCATGGCTTCAAAAAGCTTATTGACTATAATAAACACTATCGGCACAGGGATAACTGTCATAAGCGCAAGCCGCCAGTCCATTACAAAAAGTATAATGCCGATCATAACAAGGGAAAGTATCTTTACGATAGCGTCCTTTCCGTTGGCTGTAATAAAATCCTCCAGCTTTGCAGCGTCCCCTGAGATACGGTTTATCATCTCGCCTGCCGTTCGCTTTGAGGTCGAGGCAATGGAAAGCGACTGGGATTTTTCAAAGACATCCTGTCTTATATCCCTGCCCAGACTAAGTGCCACTTTAAAGCTGCTTTTCATATTTATGTACTCAAATATTCCTGCGGCAAGCACCAAGCCTATAATGGTTATGACCACTGCCACAAACCCGCTCCAATGCTCATACTTCGGTGTAACATAGTTGTCTATCACATACCTGTCGAGATAAGGCAGCAGCACCCAGACAAGCTCCGCCAATATAGTGCATATAACAGCAGCGGCAAAAGGCTTTTTGTAAGGTCCGATACGTTTCAGCAGCCTTACCATTGTTTTTCCCTTGCTGGTGCAGAAAACACATTCCTTTGCCCCCTCCAGCGGAAGCCCGCATTTAGGGCATCTCGGCTCGTCGCCGTCAGTTTTCTCTATAAATCTGCCTGTGCGGACAAAATAGTCCAGCAGCTTCATAAGCTCTGCATATCTCAGAAAATATTCCTGCGTGAACGAACAGAAATATATCGTTTTCCCATCAGCAGTTATACCCTGCGCCATAGAAGAACCTATCTGCTGCTGACAGACAAATTCCTTGAAATCAGATATATCATGCTCACGGACAAGCTCGCCATCAAGATATATAAGTATCTTTTCTCTTGTAACGCACATTGCCCCGTCACAGGCTTTGTTGTCACGGTCAAGGTTTGCAGGCAGAGAATATATAACGTCATTCCCTGCCGATACAGGCTTTGCGATATTCAGGTTCATATATCTTCCCCCTTTCGTTTATTTTTTATGATATTAAGTGTACATTTCGAGTATCTGACGGCTCTTGCGGTCAAGTTTGTTTATGTCCTGACAATAATATTTGTTGCCGTCAGCGTCATTTACATAGAGGTAGTTCTGTCCCCTCATTCTGAAATTCTGATACCAGTCACGGATACAGATAGTTTTATGTCCCGAAGTGGTGTCCGCCTTAACGAATATCGCACCACGCATATTATCCCTTATGCTGTAAACCTTAGTTATTTCGGGCATATGGTACTTATATTCCAGATATGTGGAAATAAGCTCTTTCTGATCCTCTGCAAGTTCGTCAAGACTGCGTATAACGCCTATCTCTCTGAACTCCTTCTCATCATTTTCGTAGTTTATACTGATATATGTATCCTTTGAATAAAACGGGATAAGCCTTGTTGGGTTGACCTTGTGATATATCTTCCCGTCATAGTCGAGGGTAAGATACCCGCTGTCTTCCTTTGTGAATTTCAGTTTTTTGCAGTCCAGTATATTAAGCTTATCGACCTCATATACTTCCTGCTGTACATTCTGTATATCCTTATCTGCCATATGTTTTGCCCCCTTTACTCCTGAATAAACTGCAAAGCCTCAGCCTGCAGCTTGTACAGATCGAAATATTTTCCCTTTTTGCGTATAAGTTCGTCATGCGTTCCCATTTCTTTAAGTTCGCCGTTCTCTATAACGCACAGCATATCTGCGTCACGGAGAGTTGAAAGTCTGTGTGCAATGGAGATTATAGTTCTTCCCTGCTTGAGATTATCTATCGCAGCCTGTATCTTACGCTCTGTTCTTGTATCCATTGCCGCAGTAGCTTCGTCAAGGATAAGTATGTCAGGCTTCTGTATTATAGCCCTTGCTATGGATATACGCTGCTTTTCTCCGCCCGAAAGGGATACTCCGCCTTCGCCGACCTTTGTATCGTAACCGTCGGGCAGCTTTGTAATAAACTCATGGGCATTGGCTGATTTTGCAGCCTCTATTACCTCTTCCATTGACGCCTCTGGGTTTGCATAGCGTATATTATCTGCTATCGAACCTATGAACAGATAGGTTTCCTGAGAAACTATGCCTATGCTTCTTCTCAGATCCGAAAAGGCTATCTGCCTGATAGGTATGCCGTTTATAAGTATCTCTCCGCCTGTTACGTCATAAAGCCTTGCGATAAGATTTATGATAGTTGACTTTCCTGCGCCTGTTTTTCCCACTATGCCGAACATATGCCCCGATTTAACGGTAAAGCTTACGTCCTTTATGATAGGTCTGCCAGCCTCATACTCAAAGGATACGTTTTTAAGCTGTATATCTCCTTTAAGATTTTCAGCTCTGACAGGCTTTTCAGCCTCTTTTACAGTAGGAAGAGCGTCCATTATCTCAAACATTCTTGACGCTGCGTCCATGCATTTTGCCCAGCGGTTTCCTATCCAAGTGAAAAAGCTTATAGGCTCGGCTGTCATACTTGTATAGCTTATAAGTGCGGAAAGCGCACCGAACATTATCCTGCCCTTTATAACAAGTATATCACCAAGATAGACCGCAAGCTTTGTCACAAGCTGGTGGAACGTATTTATAACAGGGATAGTGTTTGCTATCCTGCCGTTTATCATTGAGTTTATCTCAAATGCACCTGTATTTCTCACCCTATAACGCTCTATCTCAGTATCTTCTCTAGCGAAAGCTTTTACGACACGCTGACCGTTCATAGCGTCCGAAAGCACAGAGTTGGCCGAACGCACAGCCACGTCATATTTTCTGTAAAGCTTGCGCTGACTTTTATAGAACCTGTGCTGAACTATCTGTATAAAGGTTATGGTTGCGATTATTCCCAGCGAAAGCACAGGTGAGATTATGAGCATTATAACAGCGATACCGATTATCTTTACAAGGTTCGTTATGCCGTATGGAACTATATCGGTAAAGAACCAGTAAATGTTCTGGCTATCCCTGTCAACTCTCGACATAAGGGAACCTGTCTGCTTAGATGTGAAAAAGTCAAGCGAAAGGCTCTGCATAGATGAAAAGATCTTTACTCTGAGCCTGTGGGTGACAATGGGTACGATCCTTGATGTGATTATTCCCGACACCACTTTCATTATCATACTGGCAATATTCACAGCAACTATGAGCATTACGACCAAAAGCACTCTGCCGTAGAATTTTCCGCCTTTGGCAAGAACATCATCGTAGAGCATCTGTGCGCCGAAAACAGGTGCGATTATAGCAAACACGTTGCTCAGCACTATCGTCAGCAGCATCATAAGCACAGCGGCTTTGAAATCCTTGAACATAGACATAAGCCTTTTGAATACCGAACGTCTGTCAACACATCTCGGACAGACGGGTCTGTTCGGATCGGGGAAAGGCTCGCCGCAGGTCGGGCAATGAGTTTTAACTCCCTCCAGCAGGCTGTCGTCTATCGGTTCATTTTTTGCTGTGCAGTTCACTCTTGCGGAGAATTTTTCAAACTTATCCGCAAAGCCGAGAGAAAATCTCGCTATGGGGAACTCCCTTCCGTCCTTATCCTTTATCATCAGACGGGCGGAATTTGTGTACCTGTCAACATACATTTCCTCTATATCCGCCACTGCGTACTCCGCATAGTCTGTAACATCGAAAGCTTCCAGTATTTTTCGTTTCTGATGCTTTTTCATTTTCCCGTATTTCTCATATCCGCTCAGAACACAGAGCGTATCGGGGGTAAAAGTAATATAGACATCTATAAAACAGCCCTCTCCGTCCAGATCTGCCTTTACGCAGTAAAGCAGCTCATCGGTCATAACTCCTCTTTTCAGCAGTTCATTTTCCGCAAGCTCAGGCAGAACGTCAAAAAACTTCATATACTTCAACTCCTTTTCTTTCCTTAGCTAAGGTTAATATTTTAATATGAACACCAGCAATAACATTCATATTTACATAAAAAGGCCTCTGACAGAATTTACAGCCTGTCAGAGGTCACAAATGCCTTTATACCATTTACAAAAATATCTGCTTATACATCAGCTTTTAGGCAGATACAAGGTGCGGGCAAAACGGCTTCCGACAAAATTATCAGCTGCATTATTTATTATGCTGTTAAGTCTGTTCTTTAGATTATTGATGGTCATTTTACCCACTCCTTTCATATTGTTATAATCAGTCGGTGAATTTTCTTGTAATTCACACAAGTAAGAGTATAAACCCATTTATCACATTTGTCAAGGGCTTTTTCAAAATTTATTTCATAAATTTATTCTGACGGCATAATTTCAGCAATTCTGCACATAAAATATCCCGCCGAAACAGCATTCCGACGGGATAACAATATAAATTCTATCAGATCTGAGTTATTATCCAAGGGATAAGGTAGGTAACAACGCACATTATCGTTGTCGCCATAATAAGTCCGAGGAATATTGCAGGCACGGCTTTTCTGAACTTAACGTCCAGCAGGCAGGCAAGCAGAGCGCCTGTCCAAGCGCCTGTTCCCGGCAGCGGTATGCCTACGAACAGCAGCAGTCCCCAGAATTCGTACTTTTGTATCTGATCCGATTTTGAAAGTGATTTTGCTTCGATCTTTTCGACCAGCGGCTTGAAAAGTTTTGTGCCTTTCATCCATTTGAAAATAGGCTTTATAAAAAGCAGGATAAACGGTATAGGCAGGATATTTCCCACAAGGCATATTGGTATTGCAGTCGTTATCGGAACGTGCAGCAGAGCAGCTGCTAAAATTCCTCCTCTGAGTTCGAGGATAGGCACCATTGAAATTATAAAAATTATAAGCTCTTTCGGGAGTCCGTCCAAAGTTGTTGTAAACCAGTTTACCAGTGAATCTACCATATGTTGTTTTCCTTTCTCATCTTTCTTATCTGTTAGCAGCTGTATGCTGCCTCGACCTTCATCATAAGCTGTTTCAGACGACAAGCCTGTGAGTAGGTCTGAGTATTTTTTGCCGCATCATAGCACATCTGTTTCGCATCGTCTTTCTTGCCTGTTTCAATAAAGCATTGTCCCAGCGAAAGACAGCATTCGCAGCATATTGCGGGATCTTTGCGGTCAAATGCCGCAAGGAAAAGTTCTTCTGCATTCTCGTAATTTCCGTTCAGCAGGCAAAGCATACCAAGCGTATGCTGAACACCGCCGCAGCGCCGTCTTGTCACGGCACGTTCAAAATAAAGCCTGCCCTTTGAATATATCTCATTTGCAAGGGTTTTGTTCCCCTCCATAACGGCAGAATACAGGCAGATATTAAAATATTCGTCCTGTTCTTTGGCAGGGAGCGAAGAAAAATCTATCTTTTCCACAGCACGTCTGCTCTGAGCATATCTTCCGCCCTCAATAAGGCATGAGGCATAGATCATCATTTTCGCAGGCGTATCGGGTTCGCCTATATAATTCTCTAGCAGGCGGTAATACTCATCATCATAACCAAACTGTGAGAGATGCCTGTTGATATCATCGACCTTGTTTTTCTGCTGCACCGATATAACGACAGAACAGGTCACAAGCACCGCCAGCAAAAGAAAATAAGCGATAAGATATATTTTACAGCAGACAAGCGCATTATATTTCATACCCGTAACTATCCAGCACAGGCACATTATCCCATAGCCGCCCACAAAAGAATCTGCCATACTCGAAAGCAGATTTCTGACAAGGCTGTTATGTTTTGATATCAACATCAATTCCATTACACTCACCAACATACATGATCGCAAGAATTATTCCATAATAAAGCATTATAACACAATGCTTTAAAAAAGTAAAGCGAATTTTACACTCATTGTACATATTTAGATAATATGCAAAAAAGCCTGCGGAAATATGTCCGCAGGCTGTGATTATGCATAAACCGTATTTACGGCAGCGTCCCCCTGAAAATGCTGCCACGGAAATCACGTTTTTGCCGCAGTTAAAAACCTTTCGGAATTCACCGCACTGTCCCTACAATTCATTATCTACCCCACAGTAAAACCGATCACATCTTACATCGTAACTTTTACTTAGGATAATATGATTATAACATTTAATCAAGTAAAAGTCAATCTAAATATAAACCGAATATAAACTTTGTGACAAAAATCGTATATTTACACAATATTCCCTTAGATTACCTAACCATTTTGCACAATTTGTTAACAAGCTTTGCAGCCGTATAATAAAGCGCAAATCCATACAAAACAAAAGAGCGAACCTAAAAAGATTCGCTCAATATGTAAATTAAAATAGAATTTTCAAAATTGATTAAGCCATTGGACTTACCCTTTCGCATAAAATTAATTGAAAGCAGTTACTTAAGCCATTGGTATAACATCCTTTACCAGAAATTTTTAACAAATTGCTTAAAAGCTAAATAGAATTTCGGACTCACGCCTTTCACACGTTAAATTTTCCGTCCGTAATAAACCTGTACTATAAAAGTCAAGCCGTAAAAAGATTACCTTTCCATCGGTCCTTATTCCTTTCAAAATATAGTATCCGTAAGTTTATTGACTATTCCATTGGTCTTAACACCTTTCTGTAAACTGCGCCGATAACAAAGCGCCTGTCGAATCGCTCCTAACGCTCAGGAGCTAAGCTGAATTTCCCTTTGGACTCACTCCTAACTTTCAGATGTTCAAAAGCCTGATGTGCATTTTCATACTACATCACTCCTTACAGGAAATCTATCAACTGAATTTAAAATCATTTCAATAAGAGCTTCTAACTCGCAAACTTCTTGGCGGACTCACTCCAATCTCTCAGATATTCAAGATCCTTGTGTGCATTTTCATACTGCACCACTCCTTAAAGTATTATATTATTGAAATCAACGTTATCAAAAATTTTTAGATTACATCGGAATCACTCTTTCAAGTTATTTTGTAAACTGAAACAGTGCCATTGGAAACACTCCCGTCTATGAGATATTTAGAAACCTGCTAAAACGAATCATGAAAACCGACTCCTTTATGCACTTTCTTATTATTCAATTTTAATTTCCGAGTATCCTGATTGTAAAAACCTAATACTGAAACCACCCTGCGGTCTCTTCAGTTTCTTCTTAAATAGCTTTATATGGTTTAGATCTGTCAGCTCTTACGTCTGCGTCCTGATCCTGAAAATCTTAAGAAACTGTCGAGCCCTGAATACTCGTAAGGCTCTCTGATACGTCCATCGGACTCGCTCCTTCCATATCATATTCGGCTTTCCCAGAGTTTGCATCACTTTCTGAAACCGCTTAAAAGCTTGGCACTATGTGCGATGTATTTACTTCTTCTGAAACAAGCCTATGATGTTTCGAGAATTTTAAGCTTTATTACCCTACGGCTTAACCCGTCCCCATTCGGCTGACTGTCGGCAGCTACCGGATATTTATATGCTGTAATCCTCAAGGTCAAGGACTCTTGAGTTTCTCTGAACTCTCTCTTTCCTTTTCCTTGACTATACTATACCACATCTTTTGTGCTTTGTCAATAGTTTTTCTCAACTTTTTTGTGATTTTTATATTTAATATTACTTTTACACAATGCGTCTTGACTTATGAAAGCAAGTGTAGTATAATATAAATGTTGCTGTGGTTGAGTTAAATGAACTTGACCGTTATAATGATATTTTGCAGTATTTTTCGCATAATATAACGTACGCACGGCAAACAACCGCTTTGAAAGGATGGTAATATTATGGATAATGAGTATACACCCGATCTTTATGAGCTTGAAGATGAAAACGGCGTAAAGCAGACTTTTGAGCTGCTGGACTGCATGGATTACGAAGGCGAGAGATATTATGCGCTTACTCCATTTTTTGATGAGGAGGACGCAGCCGCAATGCTGGAGGATTCAGGCGAAGTAGTAATTCTCAAGTCTGAGTTTGACGAGGAAACCGGCGAAGAGATCATGGCATCTATTGAAGACGATGATCTTTATGAGAAGATAGGCAACATCTTCATGGAAAGAATTGAAGAAATGTTTGAGTTTGATGACGAAGACGAGGACGGCTGTCACGATCACGATTGTTCATGTGGCTGCGGGCACGATATTCCTCAGTAAATTGTCAAGTCTTATATTATACAAATTATGTACCTTGTAATTTGTTATAATTACCATTGATATTTTATATCAGATGTGATATACTATATTCAGAAAAAAAGATTACTGCCTTGTGCGATCAAGCATAGTTATTATAAATCCAACACTTCTAAAAAGGGATTCGTACTCTGTATAGGGATTGCAGACCTCCCGCCTGTACCGCAATAGCCGTGCAGTCAACGGACGAAGGGAGCATGAAGAATACAGGACGTTTTACCCACCCTGCAATTTATTGCGGGTTTATCTGCTATGCGACGGCAAGGCGGCAATTACATGAAAACAAAAGCGTATCGTTTTCGATACGCTTTTTTGTATGTAAAAAAGTAATATGCCAACAAAAAAGCACCTGTCATCATAAGACAACAGATGCTGATTGGCTCCCCCAGTTGGACTCGAACCAACGACCCTGCGGTTAACAGCCGCATGCTCTACCGACTGAGCTATAGAGG
>NZ_CAKSNX010000008.1 GCF_934476685.1 uncultured Ruminococcus sp. | reverse complement strand
CTTTCACCTTTTGAAGCGTCACTTTTACTAAATCTCCCTTCTGAACTTTGGTGACATTTTATATTGCAATTTTCAAGGTTTTTGAAAAATCTAAAAAAGCCTTGACTTTTTCCTATATATGTGATATAATTCTAGCAAATGCAATTAATAGATTGTTTAGAAAAATATTTTAATATGAGGGTTGACATTCCTGTGAAGTGTACATATAATCAGACAGACAGACAGACAGACAGACAGACAGACAGACAGACAGACAGACAGACAGACAGACAGACAGACAGACAGACAGATGTCATAACTTTACATTTATAAATTTTAAATATTGTATATTAAGGCATAGTATGCTCGTTTAATATGGGCATACTATGCCTTTTTGTATAAATATGTATTGGAGGAAAAACATATGAAAAAGATCAAATCAATCCTTGCGTTTGCACTTGCGCTGAGCATTTGCACAGCAATGGCAGCCTGCGGAAGTTCCGACGACAGCAGTGCTGAAAGCAAGGCAGACAAGGCGGTCACAACGACTACCACAGCAAAGTCCGATAACGGCGACAAGTCGGAGGACGCAGTACAAAGCGAAACAACTGACGAGTCGTCAGCTGTTGAAGAAACAGACGAATCAAGCACAGCCGCAGATGACACGGAAGCAGCTCAAACAATGGCATTTGATGACATCAAAGCGATCGCAGAGGAGCTTATCGCACAGCCAACTCTCGATGATGCTGAAAAAATGATGCTGGAAAAATTCGATGTTGATGTTTCGTCAAGAAGTGTGTCAGAGTTTGATATAACAGACGATAAGCATTGTACTATGATTATTTATGATCTTAAAACTCCGATCGATGTATTTGGCAAAGACTCTGGCGATAATCCACTGCCGACCGTGGATAGCATATATATTTCTTCTTATACAACAGATCTTGTTCCAGCTGCTTTTGATATCCTAATGACTGAAGATAAAGAAACTTATGATTATTATACAAAGGAAGTATATTTAGGTTTTAAAAGATCAGATATCGTATATGGTACTGTCGAGGACGTTATAAACAGCAGCTATGAGGCATATCAGGTTTATTTTGAATATGGCGATCGTTGGGAATTTCCAGAAGAAAACCTTGCTATTTCTTCTTCCTATCAGACGCTTACAGCAGGCGATAACGAGGGAGATATTCAATATAGCGTAGATTTCAGAAAATTGGAAGAATAACTTTGAACGTATCAAGCGTTGAATGATACTTTTGATAAACAGACGGGAACTGCTTTGTTATGCGGTTTTCGTCTGTTTTTTATGTATAAAGCCATTGCGCTCAGTATGAGATAAGTGTAATTAACCAAATTTCTATACAAGGTTTGTGAGAGCTGGCGACCCAATGTCACCCATACGCAGGATTTTAAAAGTCGAGGTAAGAATTTATCAAACCGAAATGAACCAATATATGACTTTTGTAAAGTTGGGCTTGGCATAAACTGGCAACTACAGGTCGCCCATACCGCAGAATTTAAAAAATCTAGGTAAGACCTTATCAAACCTAAAAGAGCCCAATATATGACCTTAACAAAGTTAGATTTGATGTAAACTGGCGACCACAGGTCGCCCCTACGGAAACATTGAGAAAAAATCCACATTAGACCTCATCAAACCCTGTTTCAGTAAAAGCCATATCTCCGTTTCTTCCGAGCACGAAATGAGAAGTCCGCACCGCAGACAGCGAGCTTGCCGAGCGTCCCGAACTGGCCCGTCCGGCCTTAGGACCTATTGACAAAGATGGGGAAAAGATATATAATAAAATAGAATGCAGATTTGGTGGATGTCTGCTGAAAAAATTGATTTTATATAACTGAAATGAGGATTTTGATGTCGGATAAAATTAACCTGACTGTTGATAAATGTGCCGCCGACGGCGAGGCTGCAAGAGAAAATCTTGTTAAATGGGCGCAGGATTATAAGACCGTCCATGGACAGCCGCCGCTGGCTTTTATACATTCGTACGGCTGCCAGCAGAATGTCAGCGACGGCGAAAAAATTAAGGGCAGACTTGCTCAGATAGGATATGACTTTACGGATAATACCGATGAGGCTCAGCTTATATTGCTCAATACCTGCGCCGTCCGTGAGAATGCTGAGGACAGAGTGTTCGGCAATATCGGTAATATGAAAAAGCTTAAAGAAAATAACAGGGAGCTTGTTATCGGTATATGCGGCTGTATGGCTCAGCAAAAGCACGTCGCTGAAAAGATAAAGTCAGCTTACAGACAGGTAGACCTCGTTTTCGGTACATTTGCATATAACGACCTCTATTCTATGCTGTGGGAGATAATCTCAAAGCATAAGCGTATTTTTAATCAGACGGAAAATCATATTGATATCGACGAGGATTTCGTGCAGCTCAGAGATGATAAGCTGAGAGCTTTCGTCCCTATAATGTACGGCTGCAATAATTTTTGTACATACTGCATAGTTCCTTACGTCAGAGGACGTGAACGCAGCAGAAAGCCTGAGTCCGTTATCGAGGAAGTAAAGAAACTCGTTGACAGCGGATATAAGGAGATAACCCTGCTGGGACAGAACGTCAATTCGTACAGCTACGGCTTTCCGCAGCTGCTCAGGGAGATAAATAAGCTGGACGGAAATTTCAGAATAAGATTTATGTCCAGCCACCCGAAGGACGCTACTAAGGAGCTTATCGACGCTATAATCGACTGCGATAAGGTTTGTACACATCTGCACCTTCCTGTTCAGGCAGGCAGCGACAGGATACTTAAACTGATGAACAGAAGATATACCGTTGAAAAGTATATGGAGATAATCAATTACGCAAGACAGCGTGATCCTGAATTTTCTTTTACTACCGACCTTATAGTGGGATTCCCCGGCGAAAGCTATGAGGAGTTCTGCGAAACTAAGGAGCTTATAAAACGGGTAAAGTATGATAATATCTACTCGTTCGTGTATTCAAGAAGAAGCGGCACAAAGGCTGCCGAAATGGAAGATCATATCTCGGATAAGCAGAAAGGTCTGTGGCTCAGAGAGCTGCTGCTGGAGCAGAGGGAGATATCTTTTGAATGGTTCGGACGCTTTGTGGGCAGAACAGTTACTGTACTGGCAGAAGGCGAGGGAAGAACATCTTCCGACTATCTGACGGGAAAAACCGATGAGAATATCATCGTTGAGTTCAAGGCAGATAAAAAATATATCGGCGAATTCATACAGGTGCGCATAACAAAGGCTATGAACTGGGCTTTGGAGGGCGAACTTGTTGAAGAATAAAGCGGAAAACCGCAAAAATAACCTGAAGGAGTTTTAAATTATGAACGTTATTGAAAAGACAAGAGAACTTGGAAAGGCTATCCAGGAAGACGAAAGATATAAGAAGTATATGCAGGCTTGCACAGACAATGATACAGATACAGAGATCCAGAACGCTATCGGCAAGTTCAATCAGCTCCGTTCTGCTCTCAGCATCGAGATGCAGAAGCCTGATAAGGACGCAGACAAGATGACAAGCCTCGATACAGAGATCAAGGAACTTTATGATGAGATAATGGCTATGCCTAAGATGGTAGCTTTCAACGAGGCTAAGGCTGAGATGGACGCTCTCCTCGGTTCTGTAAACTATATAATCTCGATGTCAGCTAACGGCGAAGATCCTGAGACCTGCCCTGCGGAAGCACCGCACAGCTGCGGTGGAAACTGCGGATCATGCGGCGGATGTCACTAATTTTTATCTGAAAATAATTTATCAACGTGTATTGGAGTGAGCTTAAGTGGATATAAACAGCATTGACTTTTCAAAACTTTCGCCTATGATGAAACAGTATTTCGAGGTGAAGAAAAAGTATAAGAACCATATACTTTTCTACCGACTGGGCGACTTTTACGAAATGTTTTTCGATGACGCAGTTACTGCGTCAAGAGAACTTGAGCTTACTCTTACAGGCAGGGACTGCGGTCTTGAGGAACGTGCGCCTATGTGCGGCGTTCCTCATCATGCCTGTGACGTTTATCTGAAAAGGCTTATCGAAAAAGGCTATATGGTGGCTATCTGCGAGCAGACTATGGACCCTGCAAAATGCAAGGGCATAGTTCCGAGAGAGGTAATAAGAGTCGTTACACCGGGAACGCTTATAGAAAGCAGTATGCTTGATGAAACCTCAAACAACTACATCTGTGCATTTTATATGCAGCCTCAGAAAAGCGCAATGTGTCTTGCCGATATATCAACGGGCGAGGTGCATTTGTTTGAGTTCTCAGGAAAGGATACGGCAAGCGCAGCCATAAACGAGCTTTCGAGATTTTCACCGTCGGAAATACTTATCAATGACGCTGTGCTTTCCAATAAGGAAATATCGGGCTTTGTAAGAGAAAAGCTTAAAACCAGCGTTCAGCTGCTGGACGAAAAGGATTTCTCTCCTCTTATACACACAGAGGAAGTGCTTAAACAGTTTTCCGCAAACAGCCTTGAATCTATCGGTGTAGACCCCGAAAGTGTAAGTGCGTATGCTGTCTGCGGTCTTTTTGCCTATATACATGATACGCAGAAGGCTCTTGTCGGACGTTTTTCTCAGATAACAAAGCACGACGCAGACCCGATAATGACTATCGGATTTACTGCGAGAAGAAATCTTGAGCTGACCGAAACTCTCAGAAATAAGGAGAAAAAAGGTTCGCTGCTGTGGGTACTGGATAATACAGGCACTTCAATGGGCAAGCGTATGCTCAAATCGTGGCTCGAACAGCCGCTCATAAAGCCTGCGAGAATAATCGACAGGCTCAATGCTGTGGAACAGCTTACTCAGAACCCTGTGCAGCTGGGTGAACTTAAAGAGATACTCGGCGGCATATACGACCTCGAAAGACTTATGACAAGGGTAATGTACAAAACCGCAAGTCCGAGGGATCTGAAATCGCTGTCGATAACAGCATTGAAACTTCCTGAAATAAAGGGGATACTGGACGATTTTACAGCAAAGCTCCTTACCCAGTGCAATTCGGATATATCGACCCTTGACGCTGTGTCTAACCTTATCGAAAATGCCATAGTTGACGAGCCGCCTGTGAACGTGAAGGACGGCGGAGTGATAAAAGACGGCTTCAACGAGCAGCTTGACGGTCTGAGAAACATCATCTCAGGCGGAAAGGGCATAATCGAGGATATAGAGAACCGTGAACGTGAAAAGACGGGCATAAAAAATCTTAAGATCGGATATAACAGAGTTTTCGGCTATTATATAGAGGTCACAAAGTCATATTATGACCTCATTCCTGACAACTATATCAGAAAGCAGACCCTTGCGAACTGCGAGAGATTTATTACCGATGAACTTAAAGTTGCGGAGAATACGATACTCGGTGCAAGCGATAAGATAATCTCACTGGAGCAGGAGATATTTACAGAGGTCCGTGACTTTATAGCAACTCAGCTTAGGCTTGTGCAGAAAACGGCTGAGGCTGTGGCTGTGGTGGACGTGCTTTGTTCATTTGCGTCTGCGGCGGTAAAGTACAACTATACAAAACCTGAGATAGCCATTGACGGCATAATCGACATCAAAAACGGCAGACACCCTGTGGTGGAGCTTATGCAGAAGGACGAGGTCTTTGTGCCGAACGATACCTACCTTGACCTTGCAGGAAACAGAATGTCAGTTATAACGGGACCGAATATGTCGGGTAAATCAACATATATGCGTCAGGTCGCTCTTATTACTCTTATGGCGCAGATAGGCTGTTTCGTGCCTGCGGAGTATGCAAAGATATCGGTTGTGGATCAGATATTCACAAGAATAGGTGCGTCTGATGACCTTACCGCAGGACAGTCCACTTTTATGGTGGAGATGAGCGAGGTTGCGGATATCGTGAAACACGCAACAAAGAACAGCCTTGTTATACTTGATGAGGTGGGAAGAGGTACATCGACCTTTGACGGAATTTCTATTGCAAGGGCGGTGTCGGAGTATATCTCGACATCAAGATCACTGGGCTGCAAAACGCTTTTTGCTACCCATTATCATGAGCTTATATGTCTGGAGGACGAGCTGGACGGAGTTATAAATTATTCCGTTGCGGTAAAACGTCAGGGGGACAGCATAAAGTTCCTCAGAAAGATAGTAAGGGGCGGAGTTGACGAAAGCTACGGAATCGAGGTAGCAAAGCTCGCAGGTCTGCCGCCGAAGATAATATCGAGGGCGAAATCACTTCTTACACAGTTCGAGCAGGAGAATGAGAAGGCAAAGCTTGCCGTTAAAAATGCAGACGAAAGTCAGATATCATTTGAAAAGATAAGCGACGGCATAGTTACGGACAAGCTTAGAAAAACAAATATAGATGAAATGAACGATACAGAGCTGAGAGAATTTGTGAAGGATCTGCTGAGATATGTGTGATCTCTGCTGAGAAACCGCTGTCGGCGGAAATCGGAGGTCTGTTGCTTGCGGACTTCTGATGCATATTCAGAGCAAGCATAGAAAAGGAACGGAAAATGTCAGAAATAAGAGTTTTAAGCAAGGAGGTTTCTGAGCTCATCGCCGCAGGCGAGGTAATAGACCGCCCTGCCTCCATAATAAAGGAGCTTCTGGAAAACGCAATAGACGCAGGCGCTAACGTTATCACCGTTGAGATAAAAAACGGCGGACGTACATATATGCGTGTTACGGATAACGGAAAGGGGATCGCTCCCGATGATCTGCCTGTTGCTTTTCTGCGCCATGCCACCAGTAAGATAGCTGTAAAGCGTGACCTCGACAGCATTATGACGCTGGGATTCAGAGGTGAGGCGCTTGCGTCCATATGCGCAGTGGCAAAGGTGGACGTGCTTACGAAACGTCTTGAGGACGATTACGGCACTCATTACGTTATAGAGGGCGCACAGGAGAAATGCTGTGAACAGTGCGGCTGTCCTGACGGCACGACTTTTGTGGTCAGAGATATTTTCTATAATGTGCCTGCACGGCTTAAATTTCTGAAAAAGGACAGCTCAGAGGGAAACCATGTGGCTGACCTTGTAACAAAGCTTACGGTATCGCACCCTGAGATATCCTTTAAATTTGTTAGGGATAATAAGGTAGAGATACTTACGGCAGGGGACGGAAAAATGTATTCCGCCATATATTCGGTTTATGGAAGAGAGTTTGCAAATTCCCTTATCAGCGTTGATCATGAGTGGAAAAATATCCACATAAGCGGATATACAGTAAAGCCGCTTTCCTCAAAGCCAAACAGAAAATTTCAGAATTTCTTTGTAAACAAGCGCTATGTCAAATCAAAAGTTTGCGCCGCCGCTCTTGAAGAGGCGTACAGGAACAGCATAATGGTTGGAAAATTTCCTGCGTGTGTGCTGTATATCGACATTCCGCCCAACACGATAGATGTAAACGTCCACCCGACCAAGATAGAGGTCAGGTTCTCGGACGAAAAGCTTATACATGAGGCTGTTTATTTCGCTGTGAAAAATTCGCTGCTGAAAAATGACAGACCTAATGAAATGCAGCTTGAAAAGCCTGCAAGGAATTTTACGGACAGAGAGCTTTACGATATCCCGAAAGAAGATAAAAGCGTTCAGATGCAGTTCGATACGGAGAATGTGTCCAAAATTTCGGATAGTTTGCCGCCTGCCGCAGAGGTGAATATTGCTAAGCAGGAAGAGGTGCGCAAAGCGGCGGAGGAGATACCTGCGCCGGATGTACCGCCCCAGAGGAAGGAGTATGTTCCGCCTGTTTCCACGGTAAAGGTAGTGCCTGTTACGGAGGAGGAAAAGAAGTCGGGGGAGGACGCTTTCCTTGCAAGCCTTGAAAAGACGGCGGAAGAGAATACTGCCCCAAAGACCGAGCAGGCAGAAGTGCCGCAGAAAAAAGTTCCCGAAAAGCTGACGGTCGAGGAGATAAACAGGATAGTCAACGAGATACCGCTCCCCGAAGAACCCGAAAAGGACGGCGAAGGCGACTTCCATTTCATAGATCAGAAAAGCTTTGCGAAAAAGTCTGTTGTCAGAGAGGTAAGAAAAGAACCCGAAAAGCCTAAGCCCATAGTTGTGGGTGAGCTTTTCAAGACCTATGTCGTGGCGCAGGCAGGGGACGAGATGCTGCTTATGGACAAGCACGCAGCGCACGAAAGATGTATTTTTGAGCGTATAAAGAATAATGCGGAAGAGCTTGAAACGCAGATGCTGCTCGAACCTGTTATGGTCCTGCTGTCTTATGACGAGTTTGACGCTTTGTCGGCAAACCTCGATAAGATAAGAACGCTGGGGTTTGAGATAGAGCCTGACGTTGCGCCGACGGTGGCTGTAAAGGGCGTTCCGATAATCCTTAATGACGAGAACCCTACGGATATCGTGACGGAGCTTGCAAAGAATTTTATCGAGTCAAAGCATGATCCGCAGCTGGAGATATTTGACGACCTATATCATTCCATAGCCTGCAAAGCGGCGATAAAGGCGAATGATGATACAAGTACGCTGGAGCTGCAGGCATTGCTCAATATGGTGTACGGAAATGAGAATATAAGATACTGCCCTCACGGCAGACCTGTGCTTATAACGCTGTCCAAAAAGGACATAGAAAAACAGTTCAGAAGAGTATTGTAAAAGAGGTGATATTTTGCCGCAGACAGAAAGAATACCATTGCTGGTCATAGCAGGTCCTACTGCGTCGGGGAAAACCGCACTTGCTGCCGCATATGCAAAAAAGCATGGCGGAGAGGTGGTTTCGGCGGATTCTATGCAGATATACAAGGGACTTGATATCGCTACGGCAAAACCTGAGGAAAGCGAAAAGCTGGGAGTTCCTCATCACCTTATAGATTTCCTTGACAGAGGGGAAAGTTTCAGCGTAGCGGACTATGTTTCACTTGCAGGAAAGACTGTCCGTGACATTTACGCAAGAGGAAAACTGCCTATAATATGCGGCGGAACGGGACTTTATATAAGCTCGCTTATTGACAATGTGATATTTGACGATACGGGCAGCGACCCTGAGATAAGGTCAAGGCTTGAAAATGAGGCAAAAGAAAAGGGTAATCACGCTCTTTGGCTCAGACTGAGGGAATGTGACCCCGAAACTGCTGAGAAGGTGCATGAAAACAATCTTCCGAGAGTTATCCGTGCGCTGGAGGTATATGAGCTTACAGGTACACCCCTTTCACAGCATAAGGTGAACAGCAGACGTGAAAGTTCGCCATATGACTGCTGTATCATAGGTCTTACCGCCTCGGACAGACAGTATCTTTATGACAGGATAAACAAGCGTGTGGATATAATGGCTGAAAAAGGTCTTGTGGAGGAATGCAGGGAGGTCTGGGAAAACGGCGGACTTGCAACGGCTGCGCAGGCGATAGGATATAAGGAGCTTATCCCTTATTTTGAGGGGAAATGCGGACTTGATGAATGTATCGAAAAGATAAAGCTTGAGACCCGTCACTATGCAAAAAGACAGCTTACATGGTTTAGGCGAGTTGACAATATTTTATGGGTCGAGATAGATAAATTTGACGATTTGAAAAAAATTATTGAAAAAGTTGAAAATACAGTAGCCAAATCGGAAATTATGTGCTATAATATAACGTGATAAATATTTTTCTGATTTTGTCAGATGTTGAAAGTATGGCTCATAATGCCTGTTTACGGCGGTGCGGTGAGCCGATGGTTCTGCCTTATATCTAAGGGTTAGGCAGGTTCCGGAAAGGAATGATTTTATAATGAACAAGAATTTGAATCTTCAGGACGTTTTCCTGAATCAGGCAAGAAAGGATAAGATCGTTGTTACAATGTTCCTTATGAACGGATATCAGTTCAAGGGCATAGTAAAGGGTTTTGACAGCTATATAGTTATCCTCGACTGCGAGGGCAAGCAGAACGTTGTGTATAAGCACGCTATCTCTACCATTGCTCCTGCAAGACCGATAAATATTCTCGACGCTGCAAACGACAGCGATTTCTAAAGGAAGTAATTGAATGAATTCACTGACCGTAAAAATACTTGCGGCTCTGGCTTCGATACTGATGATAACGACTATCTGTTCGCAGGTGTACTATTTTGTGCATGACAAGCACGATACCGAAGAGGCTGTGCTTGCTACGGTAAATGAGGATATAGTTTTCAGCGGTATAGTTATCCGTGATGAAGAGGTCGTTACCTATGACGGCGGGGGAGTGCTGGATTATGCCTATCCCGACGGCAGCAAGGTTTCGGTGAATAACACCATTGCCGAGGTGTATTCCTCGGAGGAGGATATTTCGGCGAAAAATAAGATAGCTCTTATAGACCAGCAGATAGAACAGCTTGAAAGAGCGCAGAACCCCGGAACTACCAACTATGTTGAGCCGGAAACACTTATCACCAGAATAGACAGCAAGTATAACGAGCTGCTTGATAATGTGACTGACGGAGATTATTCAGAGCTTGCCGATGTAAAATCGCAGCTTGAACTGGCTATGAATATATATAATATAGTTACGGGTACGGAAACGAGCTATAACGAAAAGATAAGCCAGCTCCAGCAGAAAAAGCAGGAGCTTGAAAATGAGGCGGGTTCTCCCGACGACGTTATAAAGGCGTCAAAAACGGGATATTTCGTTTCCTATGCGGACGGATATGAGGATAAGCTTTCTGCCGATGAAACGGACAAGCTTACACCGCAGGATATCGAGGACGTTATAAAGGGCGGAGCTGAACCTGCGGACAACGTTATAGGAAAAATGTTCGACAGCTATACCTGCAAGATAGCGGGCGTGGTCGACTATGATCCGAGAA
This sequence comes from uncultured Ruminococcus sp., assembly GCF_934476685.1. Classification (GTDB taxonomy): domain Bacteria; phylum Bacillota; class Clostridia; order Oscillospirales; family Ruminococcaceae; genus Hominimerdicola. The sequence continues at coordinate 87,644 of NZ_CAKSNX010000008.1, read as the reverse complement.
TAACGGAAGACGCAAGCCTTTCGATAATGCTCAACACTTCCAAAAATGTCTATGACGCAGATGTGGAAACTGTGAAGGTGTGCGGAGATAATGAGGACAAGATGCTCGTGGTGCTTTCCTGCGACAGGCTTGATGAGAACCTTGTGGATTCGAGAGTGCTGTCGGCGAAGCTCATATTCGACGAGTATCAGGGCATAAAAGTTCCGAGAAGCGCCATACGTTTTCAGAACGGCGAAAAGGGCGTTTATGTAATGCTGGGCAAGGATATTTCATTCAAGAAGATAAATGTTATTTACGAAGGGGACGATTATGTGCTTTCGGAAAATACATCTGATGAAAATTATCTTCTTCTGTATGACCAAATTCTGCTAGAGGTGGTATCAAATAAAGATGTGTCAGACAGCAGCAAATCAGAACAGTCAGGGTCAGCAGCAGGCTAATGCATACCCAGAAGTTCTGGAAAATATAAAGGAAATAAGATATAAGGCTGAAAACGCTATGGCGAAATACAGAAAGCCCGGCGAAAAGCTTGACATAATGGCGGTAACTAAAACTGTGCCTGCCGACAAGGTGAATTTTGCCGTGGCAAACGGATTTACCCTGCTTGGTGAGAACAAGGTGCAGGAGTTCCTTTCAAAGAAGGACTTGTACGACAAAACGGCGGAAGTACAATTTATTGGACATCTGCAAACCAATAAGGTCAAATATATCATAAATGACGTGACGCTTATCCAGTCGGTAGACAGCGTGAAGCTTGCCAATGAGATAAACAGGCTTGCGGCTAAGAACAACAAGGTAATGGATATCCTTGTTGAGATCAATATAGGTGATGAGCAGAGCAAGAGCGGCGTCAGCACACAGATGCTGGACGAGCTGATATATGAGATATCACAGATGAAAAATATTGCAGTCAAAGGGCTTATGGCTATCCCGCCTGCCGGCTGCGGTGAGGACATCTTTGAAAAAATGAACGGGATCTTTCTGAATGTAAAGGAAAAGTACAGCGCAGAGGGATCGGCGTCAAATGTTTCTATGGATATACTCTCTATGGGTATGTCGGGGGATTATGAAATGGCTATCAAGCACGGCTCAAATCTCATAAGGATAGGAACACGTCTTTTCGGAGCAAGAAATTATTTGGAGGGTTAGTACCATGGGCATAATGAAAGGGATCAAAAATCTCTTTATAGGCGAGGACGATTCAGATCAGATCGAATTCCAGCCTCACTATGAGAGCAGCTACGAGAGCAGCAGGGAGTCTGTTCAGCAGAAACCTGCCGGTGAAGAGTACAGCAGGACTTCCGCTGACTATTCAAACAGCTCATACAGAGAAAATTACAGCGAGAAGAGAAGCAATATTTCAAACAGCTCCTCTTCATACAACGATTATCAGGAGAGTGAACGTCAGATGAACGTAGAAGAAACACAGACTTTGCAGATCGTGCTTGCACGTCCTGTTGATTTCTCAGAGGTAAAGGAGATAGGCGACGATATCAACGCTATGAAAACAGTTATCCTTAACCTTGAGATGGTAAAGAGCGATGATGCCAAGAGAATACTTGACTTCCTCAGCGGTGTTGCATATGCAAACGACGCACAGATCAAGATGATGGCTCAGAAAACATTCGCTATCATGGCCCGCAACGTTAAGTTCGACGGCAAGGATCTTATGACTGAGCTTGAAAATAACGGTTACAGCTTCTGATAAATACCGTAATGAAAAAAGAAAATTCTCCGAAGAGGTTCTCATTTTTGCCTGATCTGACCGATGACGACAGGATACTGCTCTCAAAGGTCGTTGACTGGGCGGAGATCTCGGAGGAAAAATATATCACGAAATTTTCGGCTTTTCTCGACGAAAGACAGGCTGATCTGTGCAGGAAGGCGCTTGCGTCTGTATGCTGCGACAGGTACAGGCTGTGGGGCGGATATGAAAATGCTGAGAGGTGTGTGCTTTGCGTACACCCACCGTACAGCGATGCTGAAAATGAAGATTTCCCCATAACTGCGCTGACATTCAGCTACCGCAGCGGGGACAGGCTCACACACAGGGATTTTTTAGGTTCTTTTATGGCTTTGAATATCTCAAGGGATTCTGTGGGGGATATTCTTGTGGGCAGCGGGAAAACAGCTGTGTTCATAAGAAGTTCCGTAGCGCAGGAGGTAGCTTCTGTGCAGAAGATAGGCAGGGTCGGCGTAAGCTGCTCTGAGGGATATGACAGCACTCTTGTTCCTGAGATACAGATGAAAGAGATAAACGGTACGGTCGCATCACTGAGATTTGACTGCGTTGCCGCTCTTGCATTGGGCATATCGAGGGAGAAAGCGGCTGCGGCGATAAAAGGCGGAAATGCTGAGATAAATCATCTCAGAGTGGATTCTCCCAGCAGGGCTGTGCAGGAGGGCGACAAGTTCTCGGTAAGAGGACGTGGAAAGTTCCTTTTTCAGTCTGTAAACGGTGAGTCAAGAAAAGAACGTTTGCATATAACAGTTTGTAAATATATATAGGAGGCTATTATAATGATAAAACCAAGCAGTATAAAAAGCAAGACTTTTGAAACTACAAAGAATGGTTACAGCCAGTCCGACGTAGACGCATTCCTTTCAGAGGTCGCTGCGGACTACGCCAATGCGCTTTCTGCAAATCAGGAGAGCGAGGACAAGATAATCAAGCTCGTTGAGAAGATCAATGAGTACCGTGAGGACGAGGACGCTATCAAGATGGCTCTCGTTTCTGCACAGAAGGAAGCTAACAAGATCCTTGCTGAAGCTAAGGCAAAGGCTAAGGATATGATCGAAAGCGCTAAGAGCGAGCAGATGAAGCTTGCTGAGCAGAGTGCCGCTGAATGCGAGAAGATCGTAAGAGAGCATAAGGAAAGATGCGCTCAGCTCATCAAGGAGAACACCGAGATCACAGAGCGTAAGATCACTGCTCTCAGAGAGGCTTATAATGATGAAAAGGCTGCTTATGACGAACTCAGAGCAGAGGTTACATACTTCAAGAGCAATCTGACTGGTCTTTACAATGAGCAGATCAAGCTTATCATGCAGCTGCCGACACTTTCAGCTGAAGAGCTTGAGGAGTATGAAAACAGCGCAGAAGAGTCTGAGGAATATTACGAGGACGAGGCTGCTGAGTATGTTGAAGAGGTAGAAAAGGTAGAAATGCCTGAGGCTGAGGAGGAAGCTCCTGCTGAGGAAGAGTATGCCGCTGAAGAGCCTGCCGAGGAAACAGCTGCTGAGCCGGCTGAAGATCAGGCAGATATCGACAAGGTACTCAACACAGGTTCATTCGAGCCGGTGATCCCTAAGACTTCTTTCAACGATCTTAAATTCGGAAAAAATAACTGATATGGCTGCACCGTGCAAGACCGTCTGACGGCTTTGTGCGGTATTGTCCTGTTTTGTCAGTAAATGCGGATATGCTCCGCAGGACAGGGGTAAAATGTTTGTTTTCAGTATCGTGCTGGCAGCGGCGCTGATCGTGATAGATCAGATAATAAAGTTCGCCGTGAACAGCAGCATAAAGCTTTATGATGTTATCGAAGTGATAAAGTTCGGTGACACGAAGATATTCAGCCTGACGCATATACGAAACGCAGGTGCTGCGTGGAGTATGATGGAGGGCAAGACATGGTTCCTCATTGCGCTGCCGATAGTTGTGTGCGTACTGGGACTTGTCTATATGTACAGGATACGCAGGGGTCCAAAGCTTGAACTTATTTCAATAGCGCTTATAATAGCAGGCGGTGTGGGAAACCTTATCGACAGGATAAGACTTCACGAGGTCATCGACTATATAAAGTTCGAGCCTGTGAATTTCCCTATATTCAACTTTGCGGATATCTGCGTCGTGGTCGGGGCAGTGACGTTCTGCCTGTCGATAATAATTTCGGACGCAAAAAAGGCAAAGGCTGAAAAGTCTGAGAAAAGCAAGGAGAATACGCAGTCAGATGAATAACTGCCGATATGAAGTAAATGACGAACATAAGGGCGAGAGAGTCGATAAGTTCCTTGCGGCTCAGCTTGACGGACTGACACGTTCGGGAATACAGAAGCTTATCACGGCAGGTTCTGTGCTTGTGGGCGGAAAGCCTGCGGATAAGAATTACAAGCTGCGCAGCGGCGATGTGGTCGATGTGACTATACCTGACCCTGAGGTGCTTGATGTCAGACCGCAGGATATACCTGTGGATATTGTTTATGAGGACGATTCGCTGCTGGTGGTGAACAAGCCGAAAGGTATGGTAGTACACCCTGCGGCGGGAAATCCCGACGGAACGCTTGTGAACGCTCTGCTGTATCACTGCGACGGCAGGCTGTCGTCTATCAACGGCGTGATACGTCCGGGAATAGTTCACAGGATAGATAAGCAGACAAGCGGACTGCTTATGGTGGCTAAAACGGATAAGGCTCATAACTGCCTTGCTCAGCAGATAAAGGAACACAGCTTTACAAGGGAGTATCAGGCGATACTCACGGGCAGGTTGAAAGAAAAGAGCGGTACGATAAACGCTCCCATTGGCAGGAGCAAGTATGACCGCAAGAAAATGTGTGTAACTCAGCTCAACTCCAAAGAGGCTGTGACCCATTATGAGGTGTTGGAGGAGTTCGGTCAGTATTCACTGGTGAAATTCCGCCTTGAAACGGGCAGAACTCATCAGATAAGAGTACATTCGGCATATATCGGACACCCTGTTCTCGGTGATGATGTCTACGGCAAGCCGTTCAAGGGACTGGAGGGGCAGTGCCTCCACGCAAAGAAGATAGGCTTTGTGCATCCCGAAACGGAGGAATATATGGAGTTCGACAGCGAGCTGCCGCAGTATTTTACCGCTGTGCTGAACAGGCTGAGGAAAGGATAAACTATGTTTGAGGATATAAAAAAGGTCGTTCTTATAACTGATATGGACGGAACGTTTCTTCCTGCAAGCAAAGTTCCGAGCAGGAAATGCCTTGACGCAGTAAAGCGTTTCGAGGACGCAGGCGGAAAGTTTTCCATTGCCACAGGCAGAGCGATACAGGCGGCAAATCAGTATTTCGATATGGTCAAGGTCAACTGCCCTATCATTATGTCCAACGGCGGAATGGTGTATGATATTTACACCAAGGAACAGATATATGACGTTTTCCTGCCGCAGTTCGTCAGAGAGATAGTCAAGGAGATACTGAGGGACAATGAGGGCGTAGGCTGTGAAGTGCTGACGGTAAGCAATGTCTATGTGCCTGCCATGACCGAAATGGAGAGAGTCCACAATCAGATATGCAAGGTAACGCCTGTGGAATGTTCCGTTGACGAGATAGACGATCCGAACTGGTATAAGGTGCTGTTTGCGGTCAAGCCTGAGAATATGGAGAGCCTTATGGACTATGTGGCAAAAAAAGGCTATACAGGCGTGGATTTTGTCCGTTCAAGTCTTGAGTATTTTGAGATACTGCCGCAGAACATCTCTAAGGGAACAGCGCTGGGCGAGCTGAGAAAGGCTTGCCATATGGAGGATCATACCTTCGTTGCAGCAGGGGATTATAATAACGATATTGAACTTCTTCAGGCTGCTGACGTGGCTGTCTGCCCGTCAAATGCAGCAGATGATGTTAAAAAAATTGCCGATATAGTCTTTGATGAATCCTGCGAGGAGGACTTTATTGCGGCAGTTATAGATCATATTTTTAGTGAAGCAGAAAAATAATTTTGGGAGGTTTTTTGTATGGACGCTACATTAAAAAAACAGCTTGAGATCACAGCATGTAAGGTACGTCTTGGAATACTCGAAGGAGTGTTCAACGCAAAGTCGGGACATCCGGGCGGATCGCTTTCAATAGCTGATCTTATGACATATCTCTATTTTGCAAAAATGAATGTTTACCCTGATAAGCCTGACGAGCCGCAGAGGGACAGACTTGTTCTTTCAAAGGGACATACCGCTCCTGCACTTTACTCAGTTCTGGCTGAAAAAGGATATTTTTCAAAGGACGAGCTTAAGAGCTTAAGACACATCGGCGCTCTTCTTCAGGGTCACCCATGTATCCATATCCCTGGTGTTGATATGTCATCAGGCTCACTGGGACAGGGTATCTCGGTTGCCTGCGGAATGGCTCTTTCAGCAAAGGTATCAAACGACACTTATAAGGTATATACAGTTCTCGGCGACGGCGAGATCGAAGAAGGTCAGGTATGGGAGGCTGCAATGTTCGCCGCTCACTACAAGCTTGACAACCTCGTAGCTGTTGTCGATAATAACGGACTTCAGATCGACGGTAAGATAGAGGACGTAATGTCACCATATCCGATCGTTGACAAGTTCAAGGCTTTCGGCTGGCACGTGATCGAAGCCGACGCTCACGATTTTGATTCCCTTGAAGCCGCTTTCAACGAGGCAGAAACAGTTGCAGATCAGCCTGTTGTCATCGTTATGAAGAGCGTAAAGGGCAAGGGCGTTTCATTTATGGAAAATAACGTTTCATGGCACGGCTCTGCACCTAATGCTGAGCAGTATGCACAGGCTGTTGCTGAAGTTTCAGCACGTCTTGAAGAATTGGAGGGTTAATAAATGGCTGACGTTAAAAAGATCGCTACAAGAGAAAGCTACGGCAATGCGCTTGCAGAGCTTGGAGATAAGTATGAAAATCTCTATGTCCTCGACGCTGACCTTGCCGCTGCAACAAAGACAGGCATTTTCAAGAAGAAGTTTCCTGACAGATTTTTTGACTGCGGTATCGCAGAGTCAAATATGATGGGCGTTGCCGCAGGACTTGCCGCAACAGGAAAGATACCTTTCGCATCAACATTCGCTATGTTCGCTGCCGGAAGAGCTTTCGAGCAGGTAAGGAACTCTATCGGCTACCCACATCTTAATGTAAAGATCGGCGCAACTCACGCAGGTATCTCAGTAGGTGAGGACGGCGCAACTCATCAGTGCAACGAGGATATCGCTCTTATGAGAACTATCCCGGGTATGACTATCATCAACCCTGCTGACGATGTTGAAGCAAGAGCTGCCGTTGAGGCTGCTATCCTCCACAACGGTCCTGTTTATATGAGATTCGGCAGACTTGCCGCTCCTGTATTCAACGATCCTGCAACATACAAGTTTGAGCTTGGCAAGGGAATACAGCTGAGAGATGGCAAGGATATCGCTATCATCGCAACAGGTCTTATGGTATCAGAGGCTATCGAGGCTGCTAAGGCACTTTCTGCCGAGGGCATCGACGCTATGGTAATAAATATCCATACTATCAAGCCTATCGACAAGGATATCATCATCAACGCTGCAAAGAAAACAGGTCTTATCCTTACAGTTGAGGAACACAGCGTTATCGGCGGACTTGGTTCTGCGGTTGCTGACGTTCTGGCTGAGAACTATCCTGCAAAGATGGTAAAGATCGGCGTAAATGACGAGTTCGGTCATTCAGGTCCTGCTGTTGACCTCCTCAAGGAGTTTGGTCTTTGCGCAAAAAACATCGTAAACAAGGCAAGAGATGCCGTAAAGGCAAAGTAATTTCTGAAAAAAGAATACAAGCTTTCGGGCGGTCGGTTTTAAATAACTGACCGCCTTTTTAACTTTTTTGCCCCGATATGAGTATTATAATTCGGGGTGATGAAATGAGCGTACATAAAGCGTCGGTGAAATGCAGAATGTCGTATGCGCTGCTTTGCGGGGCGGCGGTCATGGTTCTGTGCGGTGTGTATATATTGTCGCAGCTGAAAATACATATGGGGGAGATAAGTTCTTTCGCCTGTCAGGAAAAAGCAAACAGGATAATATCACAGGCGGCGCAGGATATACTTGAAAAGAGCGGTGAGAATGATTTCCTAGATATATCCTACGGCAATGACGGGCGGATAATTTCGGCTGAGATAAATTCCGCAAAGGTGAACTCATTGCAGAATGATATAATAACAGCCGTCAACGAAAGCTTTTCAGAGGGCGGAAATGTAAAAACCGAGATACCTGTGGGAACGCTCACGGGCATAGCTTATCTTTCGGGAAGAGGTCCTGAGCTTGATGTAAGGATAGACCTTTTGGGTTCGGTGAAAAGCAAGATACGCAGCAGCTTTGAAAGCGCAGGCGTAAATCAGACCAAATTCAGCCTTTATCTGGATATAACAGCGGATATGAAAGCCGTTCTGCCTGTGCGGACGAAAGCTGTGTCGGCTGAGCGGAGCATACTTATCTCCGAAAGCATTATCGTGGGGGAGATACCGCAGACGTATCTTTCGGGCTTATGTGACAGCAAGATGAAATGATGCGCCAGAAGGCAGAAGTTTTGTGAAAATGGTTGCATTGAATGAAAAACTGTGCTATAATAACTTTGTGTAAAATGAATTTTCAGACGGTAAAAAGCTGTCTGAACGAATGTATTATTTGGAAAATTGTGAAAATTGGGAAAGAGGACAATATCTTTTATGAGTGTTGAAAATCCGGAAAATATAGGCGTTATAAACAGAACAGCCAGAATAGCTGCCCGCAGAAGAAAGAATAATGCGGCTGCCGCAGCCTTGTGTACAGTTATGATCGGCGCAGGCTTCGGAGGATATCTGTACTACGGCTCTTACTATGCCGCCGGCTGGCATACCCATGCAGACGGGACTTACTATATTTTAAAGGAAACAGGGGAGCGTGCCACAGGTTATCAGATAATCGACAACGTGTGTTACCTCTTTGACGACAACGGAATAACTGAAAGCAAAGGCTGGCATAAGTTCAGAGGCGATACATATTATGTGGGCAAGGACGGAGTTATCCAGCGTGGAACGATAAAGATCAAGGGCGAAAAATATTATTTTTCAGACGAGTCGGGAATTTTCAGAACAGGTCTTTGCGAGATAAACGGTGATGAGTATTACTTTGACGATCACGGTTTCCCTGATTCAGGCTTTACAGGCAATTCCTATTTTGATGAAAACGGCAGACAGATAACAGGCTGGGCGAATATCAGCGGTGTGCAGTATTACTTCCTTGCTGACGGTGAAATGGCGAAGGGATTTGTGGAGATAGATGATAATATCTACTATTTCGGTGATGACGGAAAAATGGCTACCGACTGGCAGGTCATAGACGGCACAAAGTATTACTTCACAGAAAACGGCGCAGTACACAGAGGCTGGATGAAACAGGATAAGAAGTATTATTACTGCGACGAAAAGACAGGTGCCTGCGCTCAGGGATTTACTGTTATCGAGGATAAGACATATTATTTTGATAAAAACAGCGAAATGGTCCGTGGCTGGAAGGATATAGACGGCAAGCGTTACCATTTTGAGGACGACGGCGTTATGACCACAGGTTGGTATGAGGAGTCGCCGAATAAATATTACCTTAAAAAGACGGGCGAGGCGGCTGTCGGATTTGAGAAGATAAAGGACGATTATTACTATTTCAACAAAAAATACCGCCTTGAAAGCGGCTGGCAGACCATAGACGGCAACCTTTACTATTTCGGCAGAGGCGGCGTTGTAGCGTCAGGCTGGGAGGAGTTTGACGGAGATCAGTATTATTTCTACCCCGACACTCATCAGGCTGCCTACGGCTGGACGACTATTGAAGAGAAAGTTCCGTCCTCAGTGAAAACATTTAAGGACGAGATCAAAAAGCTCAACAAGTACGAAAAAATGAGCGATGAGGAAAAGGATAAGCTGAAAGAAAAGGACAGGGACGCTTACGAGGAGCTTGCCGATAAGTATGAGAGCGGCACTATGGAGAGATTTCAGCGTGAGGTCTATGAAAAATTCGGCTCAGATGTGCTGAGCGAGTATTATTTTTACAGCGACCATACGCAGGCTTACGGCTGGCTGAAAATAAACGGATATATCTTCCACTTTGACGAGCGTACAGGTGAAAAATCCACGGGCTGGCAGACTATTGACGGCGAAACATATAATTTCGGCATAACGGGTGCTGCCTGCGTAGGAGATTTCAAGTATACAGACGATAACGGCGATGAGAAGAGCTATACATTCTCCAGCGACGGCTCACAGTCTGAGGGTGTTATCAAGCTTGACGGCGTTATCAGAGCAAAGAACAAGGACGGCGAATGGGTGAAGTCCGAGTTCGTTACCGAAAAGGGCAAAACATATTACTTCGATGAAGAGGGTATCGCAGAGGTCGGCTGGCAGACTATCGAGGATAAGAAGTATTATTTCGATAAGGACGGCGTGATGAAGCTCGGTCTTTACGGCGACGATACAGGTATATACTATCTCACAAGAAACGGTGCAGAGCAGAACCGCTGGGTAACCTGCGGAACAAAGACCTACTACTTCGGTGAGGACGGCGGAGCAGCGGCAGGCTGGTGTACTATCGGCGAGTTCACATACTACTTCTCCGACAACGGCGAACTTCAGAAAGGCTGGACAACGGTTGACGGAAAGAGGTACTTCCTCCAGAACGGCGTGGCTGTCAGAGGTCCTGTGTATATCGACTCCGACTACTATAATTTCGGCGAGGACGGCTATCTTAAAGAAGGCTGGATAAGCTGGAACGGTCAGAGATATTATAACAACAAATCGGGCAAGGTAGTTACAGGCTGGAGGACCATTGACGGAAAGGACTACTACTTTGACGGTTCGGGCATGATGCTCAAAAACGTGAATATCGACGGCAGAGATCTTGGCTCTGACGGCGCAGCGAAATAACATAAGCTTATAAATAAATCACCGACAGAACTGGTTAAACAGAACTGTCGGTTTTTTTGTACAGTATATCAAGGCTCTTCGACCTGTTGTTCTTCTAACTGTTTCGGGATAAAAAATTCAGACTCCTTGCTCATCACTCCGTAGAGGGTGTATGTTACGGTCTGTTTCACACCGCTGTCTGTGACTTCCGTCTTGCATTGGCGGTCTTTGATCTCATAGTCTTTCAGAAAGTTTTGCTCATAGCGGTATGCCTGCTCGCCTGCAAGCGCTTTCGCCTCATCTTCGGAAAGTATCTTCGTTTTAAAATCATATTCCGAAAGTTTTCGCTCCCTTACCGCAATGGGAACGGTCATACCAAATATTTTCGGGGAATATACCTTGTCGCTGTTTTTGAAATATCCGTCGGGCATCTTTGAAAAAAGCGGTACTTCCGCATTGAAAAAATCAAAGTATCTTACAGTTTCCTCCCTGCCTGTGCTGACCTCGGTGCGCTGTTCAAAAGGCTGTTCAAAGACCATTACACGCTCAAAAGTGCCGTAAACCTTGCCTATGCTGCGGGTGTAGTCAATGTCTGTGGTGACGATTTCCTTTCCGCTGGTCCAGTCGGAGGTAACTGTGACGACCTCGCCGCTGACGATTATATCTCCCTTTGTAACGCCGCTGCCAACGCACAGACGTACTTGTCCGTCAAGTATGTCCAGCTTTTCTATAACGCCGTCCTCGCAGGCTATAAGGTTGCAGGGCAGCCTTGTTTTAAAGCCTTTCGGCGCAGGAATGTTGTCTATAACATCTATTATGAGAGTGTTCCCGTCACGGGATATTCCTGCCCAGCATATCTCCTCGACGTGTTTTTTCAGCGCACGTTCCGCAACTGTGTAATTTATGTCGGGGATATATGTGCCTGCGGTAATGCCCTCGTCGCTGAGGACTGTCATTATTTTCGACTTCACCGCCTCGTCCTCCGTCAGCACTTCAAAGCGCACCACAACATTTGAAAAATATACCGCAAGAGCGGCGGAAACTGCTATTCCTGCAATTATCCCGGGACGTTTTGCAGCCATTCGGCAAAATTTCAGCAGACCATGTTCTCCAGTCCGCACAAATTCGCAGCCTATCTCGCCGCAGACACATTCAAATCTGAAACAGTATTCGTGGGAAAGCCGCATTGTGAGTATGCCGTCCTTTTCAAGCATTCCCCTTGCAGGTATCCTGTATTTTATGACCGCCTTGTACAGCCGCACAAGATTTCCCCTTACTTCATAATCAACGCTGCTGAAGATCATTGCTCTCTTTCCCTCACTCTTCTTGAAGTCAGTTTGACCTGTTCGATCGTGCCGTTTATCCTTACACACTGCTCGGAATAGTTTGAAAGACTAAGCCCTGCCCCCCATATCTCCACCTCAAAAGAGCCTGTTAAGACCCGAACGCAGACATCTGTGCAGTCGCATATCTGCTTGCAGTTTTCCACCAAAGCAGATGAGTTGTCCGATATGCGTATGTATGACTGTAAGTAAAGCAGCTCCTTGGTAAGTCCGAAAAAGCTCAGCAGAGGGAATTTCTTCGGCTTTTTTACCTTTTCTGATGTATTCAACGATCTTGTCCTCCCTTATAGGATAATTTTCCGCCTAGGCGGTTTGCAAGTTTAATAAATTATATTAGAGAACATCTCGGCATATACATTTCACAGAGAATGTAGTGAAAATTTTTCGGGAGGATAAGCTATGGAAAAAAGGTCGGAAAAGTTATCTGCGGCTGTCTGTATAATTCTTACATCAGCCTGCTGTCTGCTGTCGGTCATATATTCATCAGAGGTGAAAACAGCCGTCACAGAGGCGGCTGAACGCTGTATGAATGTCATCATACCTTCGCTTTTTGCATTTATGGCTCTGTCGCAGATACTTCTTAAAAGCGGTGCAGGAGCGGCAGTTTCAAAGCCGTTTTTGATATTCGCAAAAATAATGGGTATGCCTGCACAGCTGTTCTATGTGTTCATTATAAGCAGCGTTGCAGGCTATCCTGTGGGGATAAAGCTGATTGCTGACCTGAAAAACAGGAGAGATATAGACTCCCGGACTGCAAACGCACTCTCAGCGTTCTGCTACTGCGGAGGGCCTGCCTTTTTCAGCGGAACGATAGGACTTGCAGTTTTCGGCGATACAAGGGCAGGTATGCTTATTTTTATATCAGTCCTTTCAGCAAACTTTCTTGTGGGCTGTGTGGTATGCAGGATATTCAAGCCTAAATATAAAGTTCAGAAAAATAAAACCGAATTTTCTGCTGAGATCTTGATAGATTCCGTTACCTCGGCAGGACGATCTATGATGATGATATGCCTTATGATAGTATTTTGTTCGGCTCTGATATCTCTTGCGGAGGCGGCAGGAGCGTTTGAGATGCTTGTGAAATTTACAGGAATATCCGAAAATGCACTGGTGATGATAAGATCATGTATGGAAATTTCCTTTATTTCTCAGCTTGACGGCACACCATATTCGCTGCTGCCATGCTGTGCGGCGGTGTGTTCTTTCGGGGGGATATGTGTGCTGGTACAGGCTGCCGCCATGGGCAGTGGGAGCATAAATATGAAATATCTTGTGCTGTCAAGACCGGTCTGCGCCGTGATCTCTGCGGCGGTGTGCATGGCTTTGAAAACGTTTTTTGTTCCGCAGACCTTGGCTGCCGTTACAAGCACTAAAGAATTAGTCAAATTCAACAATTTTGTGCCTTCAATCTGTCTATTATTAATGATTTTCTTGCTTAATTTTAAGAAAAGTCTAGTAATTTCTAAACAATTATGATATAATATAAGCAAATAAAGATTATTCTATTTTGCAAAGGAGTTGCATATATTATGGCAAAAAAGAGTTATTTCGGCAACAAGATATCGCCATCATGTTCTTATTGTTTGTTCGGAAATCGTTCAAAAGAGGGTAACAAGGTGCTTTGTGAAAAGCAGGGACTTGTTGACGCTGATTACAGCTGCAAAAAGTGGGTATACGATCCTATAAAGAGAGTACCTAAAAAGCAGCTCAACATTCCTAATCAGGAAGATGATATCATCTGATCTTTTTTACTTATTTATACAAATGCGGCAGAGCAGTTTCGGCTGTTCTGCCTTTTTGTAAGCGCTGCGGTTCAGCTTTTCTGAACATATGTAAATATGGCTTATAAGGCTAAGTAAAAAATGCTTGCAAAAAATCTGTATTTAGGTTATAATATTTCTAAAGGTAATTATTCATCTGAAACTGAAAGGAATTGATAAAATGAGCGAAATTCGTGACGAGAGCCTCTGGGAAAGCGGCAAAAGAAAAATTGAATGGGTAAGACAGAATATGTCCCTGCTCAGAAGTATTGAGGAAGATTTTAAGCGTGATATGCCTTTTAAGGGACTGAAGGTCGCACTTTCCATACATCTTGAGGCTAAGACTGCGTACCTCTGCAAGGTGCTTGCGGCAGGCGGTGCTGAAATGTACATCACAGGCAGCAACCCGCTGTCAACTCAGGACGATGTTGCGGCAGGTCTTGTTCATGACGGACTTAATGTTTTTGCATGGCACGGCGCAACTGCGGAGGAGTATCACAAGCACATTTCCGAGGTCGTAAAGGTAGGTCCGAACATTATAATCGACGATGGCGGAGACCTTGTAAACCTTATCCACAACGAGTATCCTGAGCTTATCCCTAACGTTATCGGCGGCTGTGAGGAAACCACCACCGGCATAATCAGACTTATCGCAATGAACAAGGAAGGTCAGCTGAAATTCCCTATGATGCTTGTAAACAACGCAAAATGCAAGTATCTTTTTGACAACAGATACGGCACAGGTCAGTCTGTATGGGACGGGATCAACAGAACGACGAACCTTATCGTTGCAGGCAAAAATGTGGTCGTTGCAGGCTACGGCTGGTGCGGCAAGGGTGTTGCAATGAGAGCAAAGGGACTTGGCGCAAGCGTTATCATAACCGAAGTAGACCCGATAAAGGCTATGGAGGCTGTAATGGACGGTTTCAAGGTAATGAAAATGGAAGAGGCAGCAAAGGTCGGAGATTTCTTTGTAACAGTAACAGGCTGCAAGGACGTTATCACAGAGAAGTCGTTTATGAATATGAAGGACGGCGCAATACTCTGCAATGCGGGACATTTTGACTGTGAAGTTGATGTTGCAGGACTTAAAAAGATAGCCGTTGAGAGCAAGCTTGCAAGAAACAACATTGACGGTTACAAGCTTTCAAACGGCAGATGGCTTTATGTTATCGGCGAGGGCAGACTGGTAAATCTTGCGGCAGGCGACGGACATCCTGCGGAGATAATGGATATGTCATTTGCTATACAGGCTTTGTCTGCGGCATACCTTGCAAACAACAGGGAAAAGCTTGCTGAATCTGCGGACGGCGAGAGAGTAATTTATGTCCCTGAGGAGATAGACAGCGAGGTAGCTAACCGCAAGCTGAAATTCTGGGGACTTGAGATAGACAAGCTGACTGACGATCAGAAGAACTATCTTAACAGCTGGCAGATAGACTGACAACAAAATTAATGTAAGAATGTAAGTATGAAATGCACAGGGCTTTGTTCGCACAGGACAGGCTCGGTGCATTTTTTGTGGAAAGAAAATAGCAAAAAAACTAAAATAGCAAAAAAGCTATTGACAAAGCGGTGAAAATAGTGTATAATATATTACTGTTGAGTGCTGCTATGGCTCAGTAGGTAGAGCACGTCCTTGGTAAGGACGAGGTCACCGGTTCAAGCCCGGTTAGCAGCTCCAGATTCTAAGGCCGGACGGGCCGACACGCTACGCTCGCAAGCTCGCTGTCGGCTGTTCGGTCTTTTAATTTTATGCCAGTGTCCTCGGGCGGACGGCTCAGTTCGCTACGCTCGACAAGCTCGCTGTCTGCTGTCCGAACTTCTCATTTTGCGCTCGGAAGAAACCGAGTACAATTTTTTTAAGTTACTAAATGTCTATAAACGCTGTCCATTGCTGACAGTTTTGCTGACAATAATGAATCCAATTATTTGGTCAGTTTACTGTTTCGTTTTCTTTTGTATGTAATAAATTTCCATTGTCTGAACCGCAGATGATGCTGCGTTTCTTTTGTGAACTGATGTTAATGTGCCTCAGGCTGATCTGTCTGAGGTATTTGTTTTATAAAATTTGATTTGTGTAGAAAGAAGTTTTGAAATGAGATCAAGAAAAATAGATATGCTCCATGGTCCTCTTGTGGGAAAGCTTGTTGTGTTTGCTCTGCCGCTTGCTGTGTCAAGTATTTTGCAGCAGCTTTTTAACTCCGCAGACCTTGCCGTGGTGGGACGTTTCGACAGCGACAATGCTATGGCGGCGGTGGGCAGCAACGCTTCACTTGTAAATCTGATCGTCAGTCTGTTTATGGGGCTGTCCGTCGGTGCAAATGTTGTTGTCGGCAGGCTTATCGGTCAGGGCAGAAAGGAAAAGATAAACGAGGCTGTTCATTCGATCATACTTATTGCAATATTCAGCGGACTTATAATCCTCGGCTTGGGCGAGTTTATTGCGCCTATGCTGCTTAAAATGATGAACGTCCCCAAAGAAGTCCTTTCACTTGCTACGCTCTATCTGCGGATATTCTTCTTTACGATGCCTTTTATCGAGATATACGATTTCGGTTCGGCTGTACTGCGAAGTAAGGGCGACAGCAGCAGACCGCTTTATGCGCTCATTGCGTCGGGTATAGTTAATGTGTGCCTTAATCTTCTTCTGGTAATAGTTTTTAAGCTGGGAGTAGCAGGCGTTGCTATCGCTACCGTTATTTCAAATATTATCAGTGCAGGCATTATACTCTTTTTTCTCACCCATGAGGAGGAAACTTTCAGACTTGACCTCAGACGGCTTAAAATAAAGAAAGAATACCTGTTTGGAGTTATTCAGATAGGTGCGCCTGCTGGCATACAGAGTATGGTTTTCTCACTTTCAAATGTTGTTATACAGGCTGCCATAAACAGTTTCGGCTCAGGCGGTATCGCAGGAGGTACGGCTGCTCAGAACTTTGAGTTTATGTCATATTTTGTTATAAATGCCTTTGCTCAGACAGCCACGACTTTTACGAGCCAGAACTTTGCGGCAGGCGAAAAACAGCGCTGCAAAAAGATCTATGCCCTCTGTACGCTCATCGGTCTTGCTGCCTGCTTTACGCTGAGCAGTATCTTCATTATCGGCAGACATCAGTTCATAAGGATATTTTCCACCGATGAAAATGTTATCCACTATGCAATGATAAGAATGTGTCTTGTATGCTTCTTTGAACTTCTGACAGGTACATATGAAATATCCGGCGGCTGCCTCCGTGGAATGGGATGTTCCCTTATCCCTGCGGTCATAACTGTGCTTGGTACCTGCGTTTTCCGCCTTGTATGGGTAGCGACAGTATTTCAGATGCACAGGAGCTATTGGGTGCTTATGATAGTTTACCCTGTGTCATGGGTAATAACGGGTACGGCTGTGTCGTTGGCATATTTCATTACACGAAAGCGTGAGTTTGCCGCTATCGCAGACAAAGTCCGGCAGAATTAAATAAACATATAAAAGCTGTCATTCCTTATGAATGGCAGCTTTTCGTTTAACTGATATTTTTGCTTATTTTGTACCGAATATTCTGTCGCCTGCATCGCCAAGACCTGGAACGATGTATGCGTCCTCGTTGAGCTTTTCGTCAAGATTTCCAACGTAGATGTCGATGTCAGGGTGAGCAGCTCTGAGAGCGTCAAGTCCCTCAGGAGCAGCGATTATGCACATGAACTTTATGTTCTTGCAGCCTTTTTCCTTGAGGAAATCCACAGCCTGTACAGCAGAACCGCCTGTCGCAAGCATAGGGTCGCAGAGGATAACAAGTCTTTCATTTATGCTTTCAGGGAGCTTGCAGTAGTATTCGTGCGGTTCGTGTGTGACCTCGTCACGGTAAAGACCGATATGTCCTACCTTTGCAGATGGAACAAGCGCAAGCAGACCGCTTACCATGCCAAGACCTGCTCTGAGTATCGGAACGATGGCAAGCTTCTTTCCAGTGAGCATAGGCAGCTTTCTTGTGGTGATAGGGGTCTTGATCTCAACATCCTCTGTCGGGAGATCTCTCATAGCCTCGTATCCCATGAGCATTGCGACCTCTTCAACGAGTATCCTGAACTCTCTTGTGCCTGTTTCTTCGTTTCTCATAAGTGATATCTTGTGCTTTACAAGCGGATGATTGATAATGTTTACTGATCCCATTTTCATTAGTCCTTTCTGTATCTAGTCTTTATTTTTGTCACTTTCAGTTTTCTTTGAAAGCATAACGTTTGCGAGTATGCCGAGGATAAGCGCTGCGGCAACTTCTGTAAGGGTTATCTTGCCGAATGTAAGTGTAAGTCCGCCTATGCCTGCAATAAGGATAACGGAAACAACGAAAAGATTTCTGTTATCTTCAAGATCAACGTTCTGTATCATTTTAAGACCTGATACGGCGATAAATCCGTAAAGTGCGATACATACGCCGCCCATTACGCAGGCAGGTATCGAATCAACGAAGGCTACCAGCGGAGTGATGAAAGAGAACAGCATACAGCCTATGGCTGCGGCAAATATCGTGATAACAGAGGCATTTCCCGTAATAGCAACGCAGGCTACCGATTCGCCGTATGTGGTATTAGGGCAGCCGCCGAAGATAGCTCCTGCTACCGAACCTACTCCGTCGCCGAGAAGAGTTCTTGTCAGACCCGGTTCTTCAAGAAGATCGTGATCTATGATAGAAGAGAGGTTTTTGTGGTCTGCAACGTGTTCAGCGAAAACGACCAGCGCCACAGGCACATATGCAACGAAAATAGTTGCAAAGTATGAAATATCAAATTCCTTTAAGCCCTTTATTCCGCTCACGAAAGCGAAGTCCGGAATGCTGAGGAAAGTTTTAAGTGATATGCTGCCGTTTTCAAGCATATAGCTGCTGAATACGCTGAAGTCGATTATTTTCAGAGGATCTATGCCGCAGACATTTCCTATAACAGTGAAAACCGAAGCCGCAGCATAGCCTGCAAGTATACCTATAATAAAAGGAATAAGCTTCATAGTCTTTTTGCCGTAGGTGGAGCAGAGCATTACTACCGCAAGGGTTATCATTCCGCAGATAAATGCCGCATAAGGCGAACCGACTGCAACAGAAGATACCGTTTCGATCATTTCTGGAGTTCCGCTGTCAGTTGATACAGCGTACTCTGTGATCTGCTTTGTCACATCGCCTTTAAGAAGATCGCCGATAGCATTTCCCGCAAGTGAAAGTCCTATGATAGCCACAGTAGGTCCGATAACAACGGCAGGCATAAGCTTGTTTAGCCAGCCTACTCCGACGAATTTGACCACAACGGCGATTATCACATACACCAGTCCTGCAAGAGCCGCACCGATGATAAGTCCCAACATTCCGAGCTGCATAGAAACTCCGCCTGCAAAAGCGGCAGCCATAGAGCCGAGAAATGCAAAAGAAGATCCCAGGAAAACAGGACTTTTTCTTTTGGTGAAAAGAATGTACACGATCGTGCCGACACCTGCGCCGAACATTGCAGCGGCAGGGGTAAGCCCATTGCCTATTATAAGCGGTACAGCAATAGTCGCCGCAAGTATTGCGAGCATCTGCTGGAGGGCAAAGACAATAAGCTGTCCGGACTTTGGCTTGTCCGCAACGTCAAAAGTTAATTTCAAACAAACACCTCATTTTAAGTTCTATTTTTACATTGTCTTTATAATTTTAACTTATGGGACGATTTTTGTCAATATTGCAAATGTCGTATTTTCAGCCTGTTTTTTGTGTGGTATTGCCTATTTAAAACGGCGCAGACAAAAGCATTTGCACATACAAATAAAATGTGCTATAATATCATTGACAATACCGTCCAAGGAAATACAGCACGATTTTTAACGGAAGTGATATTTATGACGATCTTAGTAACAGGCGGAGCAGGATTTATCGGCTCGAATTTTATATACTATATGCTGGAAAAGTACACCGATCAGAAGATAGTCTGCGTTGATAAGCTGACCTATGCAGGACGGCTTTCAACACTTGAAAAAGCAATGGCAAAAAAAAACTTTGCGTTCTGCCGTGCGGATATATGCGACAAGGAGAGCATAGACCGCATTTTTGCCGAACACCGCCCCGATATTGCCGTAAATTTTGCCGCCGAGAGCCACGTTGACCGCTCCATAGAATGCCCAGATATATTCCTAAAAACCAATATCCTGGGAACGCAGGTCATTATGGACGCCTGCATAAAGTACGGAACTTCACGCTTTCATCAGATCTCAACTGACGAGGTGTACGGCGATCTTCCACTCGACAGACCTGACCTCAGCTTTGATGAAAATTCTCCTATACGCACAAGCAGCCCTTACAGCGCATCAAAAGCCGCCGCCGACCTTCTTGTGCAGGCATATCACCGCACCTATGGTCTGCCTGCCACGATCTCACGCTGTTCAAACAATTACGGAGAATATCAGTTTCCCGAAAAGCTTATCCCCCTTATGACCATAAACGCAATGAATGATATGCCGCTGCCTGTTTACGGAAACGGCAGGAACGTCCGTGACTGGCTTTATGTAAAGGATCATTGCTCCGCCGTAGACGCAGTGATCCGAAAAGGCAAAGCAGGGGAGATATACAATATCGGCGGAAACACCGAAATGGAAAACATAAGCATAGTAAAACTCATACTGAACAAACTCGGCAAGTCGGAGAGCCTTATAAAATACGTTGCCGACAGAAAGGGGCATGATCTGCGGTATGCCATAAATGCCGCAAAAATAAGGTCAGAGCTTGGCTGGTCGCCCCAGACTGATTTCTCCGAGGGACTTGACAGAACGATAAAGTGGTACAAAGAAAATCAAAGCTGGTGGGGAGAGCTTTCAAATTCAACTCCCGAAGTGCGTATGTAGTGGAAAAGATACTGCTGTGCGATACCCTCTATGCCCTTTGAGCAGGCAGGCATTCCGTTCGGATACCAGTTCGCCATAACACGCTTCACCCATACGTCTATGGGGAAAGCCTCCGTCCTGTAAAAGCCGAACAGCAGGGAACATTCTGCCACCTTTGGACCTACTCCCTTTATGGTCTGCAAAGTCTTTCTTGCCTCGTCGATAGGCATTTCCCTTATCTTTTCAAGGTCTATCTCACCGCTGAGCACCTTTGCAACAGCGTCCGTAAGATACTTTGCACGAAATCCCGAACGCAGATAAGCAAGGCTTTCAGGGGTTTCCTCACGCATATCCTCAGGTGAGGGATATCCGCCGTAATGTTCGGTCAGCCTGCCGATTATGCCTTTTATCCTTGGGATATTGTTGTTCTGACTGATGATGAAAGAAGAAAGAGCCTCCCAGCTGTCCTGACGCAGGATACGGATACCGCCCGCATATGAACAAGCCTTTGCAAGCGTTTCGTCCTCGGACAAACGCTTTTTTATTTCGCCGTAATCGGTGCTGAGGTCAAAATAGTCTGCCCATATGTTCTCAAAATCCTCGGCAGAAGTATCGTGAAATCTGAAAACACCCTTTTCACTTTCCTCGCTGACGGTCAGCTGATCATCAAGAAATGCTCCATGGTAAGTCTTGTCGCCTGTCTTTTCCCACCGAAAAGCCTGTCCGCAGTCAAGGGTTTCGTCAAGATCAAGGTCAGATTGTTTCAGTAATATGTCATTGCCGCTTTTTGTGTAGTTCATAAAATTCACCTCATACATATAATAAATCTCAAATTTGTATATAAAGAGAATAATATATAAATAATATTCGTTTGGATATTATTACTTGTTTTGTTGGAATTCTGCCAATATTCTGGCACGTTCACTTATTCTTATTTTATTTTCATATGTTAATATCTGATAGTTTTTCAGCATATCCAATTCGTCATCTTTCAAAGTGTTGACAGACAGACCGGATTTTGTATTGCTTATGCCTGCCAGATAGTCAATAGATACTTTATAGTATTTAGCCAAACATATAACCAAATGGAAAGGAATTTCTCTTTTTCCGCTTTCGTACAAATGATACTGTTCTTGCCTTATACCTAAATATTCGGCAATTTTTTTTTGAGAAATATCATTATCTTCACGTAGGTCTTTAATTCTTTTATAAATATGCATAAATTATCACCCCTCTTATTTTTTATTCTATCAAATTTCGTAAAAAAGCCTTGACAAAATATTCAAAAGAACATATAATATGTACATAAAATATGTTTAAATAACCATTGGAGGTGCTTTTTATGAGCTATTATCATTAAGAACGTCAAGGTAGTGTTATTAAGTATTCACAAATAAAAAATGAAAAGAAAGTAAGGATTTGAGTTATGATAATAGTTTTCTTTGGGGGCGGCTTTATAATAGCCGTAGTTTTGGCAATAATTATCGGAGCTATCGGAGTTGGAGAACTCATACTGAATGCATTGGGAATAATAACGATCATTATGATGATAGCTGCTGGAGCATTAGAAATATGTGAATGTTATTTATTTACAGAATGCTATACTAAGAATAAAAATAAAATAATATTACCGATAATTTTAAATGTTGTACGTTCTGTGCCTGTTTTTATATTAATGTATTATATCGGGCATGATGATGGTTATACAGATGATTCATTGCTAGACATTATTGCATCAATAATTGCTTATGTTATTATAATGCTTGTTCCATTTCTAGTATTGCTCGTTAATCATGCGTTGAATGCATTGCAACAGTACTGTATAGATGAAGACCATGAAGTGATAGCATACATAATAGCGACAATTATTACAGTTGCTTTTTATATTCCTTTACCGATGATAATTGACTAAAGATACTTCTGACTATATATTGATTATTTTATGTTGAAATAATTCGTAATACATGATATAATAATCTCAATATATAGGAAAGGACCTTACAAAATATGAGAGAAAGTATACTTACCATACCTGTTACTGACATATTTGAGCCTAAATGCGGCTGTCCTATATGCCGCCTGCGTGATATGCTGGAGCAGAGAACTATCGAGTACATTATGGGTGCGGCTATGATGGAGCCTGACGTGCGTATCGAAACAAATAAGCAGGGATTCTGCAAGGTGCATTTTGAACAGATGAGAGCCTGCAAGAACCGCCTTTCCCTTGCTCTTATGCTCCAGACACACCTCCAGCAGATACAGAAAAAGGTCATGTCAAAGCAGAGCGTTTTCGAGGGCAAGACCGCAAAGCAAAAGCGTGTTTCAGCCGTAAATAACGATTGTTTCGTGTGCAACAAGATAGACTGGGGTATGTCAAGAATACTTGTTACCCTCTTTGAAATGTACACCCAGCAGCGTGATTTCAGAGAGCTTTTCGCCCAGCAGGAGATGCTGTGCCTGCCGCACTATGATCTCCTCACAAGCCTTTGTGCTGAGAAAATGGACAAGAAGTATCAGAAGCAGTTTATCGACGCTTGCAGCGAGCTGACAGTAAAATATCTCGACGAGCTTGAAAAGGACGTTTCACACTACTGCAAGATGTACGACTACCGCAATACAGGTGCAAATGCCGACTGGGGCAACTCAAAGGACTCTATCGAAAGAGCCATAAAATTCCTTACCACAAGATAAAAATTTTCGCTGAGAACTTAATTTTTTCGGTGATTTTCTTTGAATAGAAGTACCGTTTTCTGTACAGACTTTCTATGCAGGCGGATATCTTCGGGAATGTGGCTGGTCAGTACGACTTTTTGGACTTTTCACTCGATTTTCACAAAAACAAATTCATATCTGCGGCTTGTCTGCGAAATATCGGGGAAAGCCGCAGGGTGTTCAAATCTCAAAAGTCTGATTTAACGGTTTCGTAATATTTAAAATGCCGAATTTGTTTCGGTGTCAGACAAAAATCTGTTTTAAAGTACATATTTTTGAACAGCGCAGTTTTTTCAACATAAATAAACAATGTTGAAAACGGCTGAAATCCATAGGTTTTCAACTCTTTCAACAGAGTTTTCAACAAAAATGTTGAGTTTAACGGTTGAAAAGCTGAGTTTTCAACATTTCAACTATAAAATGTTGAAAGCCGTGTTAAAAGCCTGTCAAAGATATAAATAACTTGAAAACGGAGATCGTGAACAAATGATTAAGGGAATTTCTAAACAAATTATTGAAGTAAAGTGTCCGAACAATGAATACTTTGATAAGGCTCTTCTGTTCGTCAATTCAAAAAATAATCTTACCTCAAGAAAGCAGCTCAACGAGCAGGCTAAACTGTTTGTCGGTCAGTTCGGCGGCAGCACAAAACCTGTACGCAGGAAAAAGATAGGAGATGTATCGGCGCTGAAGATAGTGTTTGCGGCGGTGATATCCTCTGCCGCTGTGGGTATGCTGCTGCTCGCCATTGCGCTGTGCTGAG
Organism: uncultured Ruminococcus sp.; assembly: GCF_934476685.1. Lineage (GTDB taxonomy): Bacteria > Bacillota > Clostridia > Oscillospirales > Ruminococcaceae > Hominimerdicola. The sequence goes on along the minus strand of NZ_CAKSNX010000008.1, from coordinate 63,625 downwards.
AGCCGTTTCTCCTATGCTTATAAATATTCACAAAAATACATTGCGAAATTGTTTAAACTGTAAAAAATCCTTGAAGTCTATTGGCTTTTAAGGATTTTTGTGTTATAATGCATATTGGTGTATTTTACTGAAAAGGAATTAATTAAATTAGTTATGAAAAATTATAAAAAGGATAATAACAAACCAAATAAAGACGGCAGAGATGCAGAGCGCAGAAATTTTCAGAGAAAAGATCAGCGCAGAGAGGAAAATGACGGCGAACTGATAGTGGGAAGAAATCCCGTTATCGAGGCGCTGAAAGCCGATAAGCTTATCGATAAGATATTCGTGAACCCCGAAGCTACCGGTTCAGTTTCGCTTATCTGCAATATGGCTGCCGAAAAGGGTATCCCTATAAAGAGAGTAAATGAAACTAAGCTCAGCTTTATGTCGGGCGGTGCGTCACATCAGGGCGTTATAGCTGTGGGTGCCTGCGCAGAATATGTGTCCGTGGAGGATATACTTGATATTGCTGAAAAGAAAGGCGAAGATCCTTTCGTTATCATATGTGACGAGATAGAAGACCCTCATAATCTGGGAGCGATAATCCGTACTGCGGAAGCCGCAGGAGCGCATGGCATCATCATTCCGAAGAGGAGAAGTGCGTCACTTAATTTTACCGTAAACAAGACCTCCGCAGGCGCAGCGAGCTGGCTGCCTGTGGCGAGGGTATCGAACCTTGCAGCAGCCGTTGACGAGCTGAAAAGCAGGGGAGTATGGATATACGGTACAGACGGAGCAGGAGAGAATTATAGCGGAGTTGAACTTACAGGTCCTATCGGTCTTGTCATAGGCTCTGAGGGATTCGGCATGGGACGTCTTATCAAGGAAAAGTGTGATTTTCTTCTTAGTCTGCCAATGGCAGGAAAGATAACGTCGCTCAACGCATCTGTCGCTGCCGGTATCTTTATGTACGAAGTGGTAAGGCAGAGAAATTTAAAGTAGTAAAGTAGGATTTGGAGTGATAATACTATGGCGGATAAGTTTTCGGTAGACGATATACTTTCCGAATATAACGATAAGATAAATAACTCAGATCCGCAGCAGGATAATGAGGAAAATGCGGCGGAGTCTGATATATATACTTCCGACGATAATGTGAACGGCTCTGCCGATGTGGCGGAGGATCTTTCTTTCGGCTCAGATGACGTTGAGGAAGATGATGAGTATACTCCGAGAAGAGCGGCTGATTTCGATGAAGAGGCGGCTGAAACCGAGGCGAATGCCGAAAGGGCTGCTCAGAAGATAAGCAGTATGTCAAGGGGAAAGGTGAAGAAAACAGGAAAGCAGAGGAATGTCGCTCCTGTGAACAGACCCAGCGTCAAGGATATAAAGCTTGGACTTACAGGCAAGATAATCCCGAAAACTGAGGAATTTGACCGCCCTATGGTGGATAATGACGCTACCTTTGAAGAGAAAACTGCGGCTCTCTACGAACACCGCAGAAAAAAGGTCGAGAGCTTTGTGCTTGACACCTCTGAAAATGAAGATGAAAAGTCTGCCGAAGGCGCAGCAGTGGTGAACGGTCAGAAGGAATTTGAGAATTTCGGTGAAGCGCCGAAGATACTCAATGATATACTTCAGGTCAAGAGCAATCTGTTTTTAAGGCTTTGCGTTCTGTTATTTACGGGCATATTCAGCCTGCTCATAACTGTGGCGAATGATTTTGAACTGCCGCTGATAAAGACTTTCGACAGGTCAATATCACCGTCAGCATTCCTCTTTACAAATACTATCCTCGGACTTATCGCCTTGGGCGTTTCCTATACGGTAATGACCGCAGGAATAAAAAATATGATAAACCGAAAACCCGACTGCGACTCCATTGCCGCCATTGGCATTTTCGTCACGGTCATAACGGGAATAATCAACCTCTTTGAGCCTGAATCGGTGAGAGAGGGCTATTATCACGTCTATATATCTGCGGCTATAATGGGACTTGTGTTCAATACGCTGGGTAAGATGATGATAGTTCAGCGTACTGAAAAGAATTTCAGATACGTTGCAGGCGAGTTCGACAGATATGCTGTAAAGCGTGTCAGCGATGAGAACGCTGCAAATTTTGCTAAGGGAACAGAAGCTGATCCTGCTGTGATGACGGCTATGGAAAAGACCGAGTTCGTCAGCGACTTTGTAAAGCACAGCTATTCTCCCGATATTTCGGACGAATTTGCCCGTAAGGTTTCTCCGATAATACTTATAGCCGGAGCGGTGGTCGCTCTTCTTTCATTTATCTTTGATAAGAACGCATCTGCGGCTGTGGATAAGATATTTGTTGCGCTTGCGGCATTTTCGGGCGTTGTGACTATGTGTTCGTCAGTTTCGCTCATGCTTGCGGTGAACGTTCCTATGAACAGGGGAGCAAACAAGTTCTTGCAGTATTCTTCTGTAATGCTCGGTTACAGCGCAGTTGATGAGTATGCGGACGCAAACTCGATGCTGGTGGAGGCTGAACAGCTTTTCCCTAAGGACAGCGTTGACCTTGTGAACCTAAAGCTGCTCTCAGCAAATTCTCTTGAAGAATGTATACTTATGGCGGCAAGCCTTACCTGTCAGGCAGGCAGCGTTCTGAAAAATGCTTTTTACCGCATTTTAAAGGGCAAAACTGAAATGCTCTATCCTGTGGAAAGCTATATCTATGAGGACGGTCTTGGACTTTCCGGCTGGATAGACAACAAGCGTGTTCTTCTCGGCACAAGAAAGCTTATGGAGAACCATTCCATAGACGGGATACCTCCTCTCACAAAGGAGCAGGAGTACGGCGGAGATAATACAGTTCTCTACCTTTCCGTTTCGGGCGTTGTTTCGACTATGTTCGTGGTGAGGGTTCAGCCGTCGATATCCGTTACAAAGTGGCTGCAGGAGCTTGAAAGCGAGGGCATCGTCGCAGTTATAAGAAGTGTTGACGGATTCCTTTCTGAGGAGTTTATATCAGATCTGTTCGGTCTTGAAAGCGGCTCGGTAAAGCTGCTGCCTTTCAGATTCCATAATGAGTATGAAAAGGAAACAGAGTATACTGATAAGGTATCATCTTCAATGCTTTGCAGCGGACATTTCACTTCATTCGCAATGCTTATGGTAGGCGCAAAGCGCATAAAATCCGCAGCTTATTTCGGGGTAGCGATACAAATGGGCGCTATCGTCCTTGCGGCAGTTATCTCACTTGCCTCAATGCTCCTCGGAACATTCTCGCAGATAACACCGTCTGTGGTAATTGCATATAATCTGATGTTTACAGCAGTTTCCCTGCTTGTATTAAGCAACAAGAAAATATAAGTTTCAACTTATTTAACTTACAGCCGTTACTAAAAAGTATCGGCTGTTTTTGTGTCTGAATAAAATTATCATAATCAGCCAATAGAATAAATATAATGTATCGGTGTGAGAATACAAAGAACATAAGATGTTTATTTCGGAGATGATAATATGATAAAATTCGGAGCTTTTAAAAGGTTTGCATTGCTTGTCGGAGCAGTGCTGCTTTGCAGCTGCAGCGGATATAATGATGATGCCCGGCCGCAGGATAACGGTATGGAACGGTTGAAAAAGCTGAGAACAGGTTCGGTCATACCTGTTTCAAATACTGTGAGCGGATATTCTGCGGAAAGCTCTTCGGACAGGCTCAATTACAGCAGTCAGCAGGGGATATGGCTCTCCTATATCGACCTTGCCCCTATGCTCACAGGTGACGAATATTTTTTCAGAGCGGAGTTTGAAAAAGCCTGCGGAAATATTTCTGATACAGGATTTAACACTATTTATCTCCACGTCCGTCCTTTCGGCGACGCTTTGTATGAGTCAAAGCTGTACCCTGCGTCGGAGTATCTGACCGCAGCTGACGGAACGCTGAGATTTGATATGCTTGAAACAGCCTGCGATATCGCTCACAGTTATAATCTCTCCGTCCACGCATGGATAAATCCGCTGAGATGTCAGACAAAGGAGAGCCTGAGCGTGGTAAGCTCATATTACAAAACGGCGCAGTGGCTTTCAATGGGGAACGGCTATATAAAGGAAGTTGAAAACAGCGAGAACCTATGGCTCGACCCTGCCTATGACGAGGTGAGGGAGCTTATTGCCGACGGAGCGGCGGAGATAGCAGAGAACTATGACGTGGACGGCATACACTATGATGATTATTTTTACCCCACCACAGATGAGGATTTTGACGCACAATGCTATGCTCAGATGTCGGGAGGCAAAACGCTTTCCCAGTGGCGGACGGAAAATATCTCCGAAATGTGCAGTAATATATACAGTGCGGTAAAAGCTGCCGATACGCAGATAGAAGTGGGGATATCTCCGCAGGGGAATATCGAAAATAATTATGACTTTATGTATGCGGACGTTAAACGCTGGTGCGCAGAAGCGGGGTTCTGCGATTATATCGTTCCTCAGATCTATTTCGGCTATGAAAATTCTGTCAAGCCTTTTGAAAGCACCCTCAGAGATTGGGAGGATATGATGACCTCAAACGTGCGGCTGGTGGCAGGTCTTGGAGCATACAAGATAGGCGCAGATGATGAGTTTACCCGCACAGAGGGTATTATCGCACAGCAGATGTCCGACGCTGTATCACAGGGCGTTTGCTGCGGTACAGCGGTCTATACCTATAACAGCCTTTTCCGGCCGCAGGCTGACCTCTCCCAGCGTATGGCAGGGGAACTGGAAAATATCAAGACCTTTCTGGAAAATCAGACTGTCTGAGGAAAGATATTGCACAGCCGATGTACACTTTGCTGTATTAAATGTAAAAAATATGTGAAAATCAGCAAATTATCATCAAAACATCATAAAAACCCTTGTATTTTTTAGCGAAAAGCTGTATAATGTTTATAAGCGTGAAGCTATAATTTAATTACAGGAGGGATTTTCAGTGTATAAAATAGTAACCAAAAAACAGCTAAATGAAAATGTTGTGCTGATGGAAATCGACGCACCGTTCATTGCTGCAAAGGCTGAAGCCGGCCAGTTTATCATCTACCGTGTAAACGAGCAGGGCGAAAGAGTGCCTCTTACTATCGCTGATTATGACAGAGAAAAGGGAACGATCACAATTATATTCCAGGTTGTCGGCGGTTCTACCATGGAGCTTGCTAAGCTTGAACAGGGCGAGTATATCCATGACGTAGTAGGTCCTCTCGGCGTTGCCACAGAGTATGGCGAGGGCGTTAAGAGAGTAGCCGTTGTCGGCGGAGGAGTTGGATGTGCTATCGCTTATCCACAGGCTAAGAAGCTCCACTCCATGGGCGTTGAAGTTGACCTTATCGCAGGTTTCAGAAATAAGGATATCCTTATTCTTGAGGAAGAGATGGGCAAGGCTTCTTCACATCTCCACATCTGTACAGACGATGGTTCTTACGGCTATCACGGTTTCGTTACAAACAAGCTGCAGGAGCTTATCGACGGCGGCGCTAAGTTCGACGAAGTTATCGCTATCGGACCTGTTCCTATGATGAAGTTCGTATGCAAGGTAACTGAGCCTTACGGCATCAAGACACTTGTTTCACTCAACCCTATCATGATCGACGGTACAGGAATGTGCGGCGGATGTCGTGTTACTGTTGACGGCAAGATCAGATATGCCTGTGTTGACGGCCCTGACTTTGACGGTCACAAGGTAGATTTTGATGAGCTTATGAGAAGAAATTCTACTTATAAGGAACAGGAAAAGGCACATGTGTGCAGACTTACTGGAGGTGTAAGATAATGCCTAATATGAGTTTGACCAAAACTCCGATCGCGGAGCAGGATCCTAAGGTAAGAGCAAGAAACTTTAAAGAGGTAACTCTTGGCTATACTCCTGAGGAAGCTATTGAGGAAGCTAAAAGATGTCTTAACTGCAAGCACAAGCCTTGTATGACAGGATGTCCTGTAAGCGTTAGAATACCTGAATTCGTTGCTAAGGTAGCAGAGGGCGAGTTCGAGGAAGCATATAAGATAATCAAATCAACAAACGCTCTTCCGGCTGTTTGCGGACGTGTATGCCCGCAGGAGCATCAGTGTGAGGGCAAGTGCGTAAGAGGAATCAAGGGCGAACCTGTCGGCATCGGCAGACTTGAAAGATTCTGCGCTGACTATATGGCTGACAAGGCTGTTGCAGTAGAAAAGGCTGAGCCGAACGGACATAAGGTAGCCGTTGTCGGCGCCGGTCCTTCAAGCCTTACTGTCGCAGGCGACCTTGCTAAGCTGGGATATGATGTAACTATCTACGAAGCATTCCATACAGCAGGCGGCGTTCTTATGTATGGTATCCCTGAGTTCAGACTTCCTAAGTCTATCGTTCAGCACGAGATCGACAACCTGAAGGAACTTGGCGTTAATATCATGACAAACATGGTTATCGGTAAGGTACTTTCTATCGACGAACTTATGGGAATGGGCTATGAGGCTGTATTCGTAGGCTCAGGTGCCGGTCTTCCTAGATTTATGGGCATCGAGGGCGAAGGTCTTGTTGGTGTTTACTCAGCTAACGAGTATCTTACAAGAATCAACCTTATGAAGGCTTACAAGGACGAGTATGCAACTCCTATCATGAAGTCTAAGAACGTAGCTGTTGTCGGCGGCGGTAACGTTGCTATGGACGCTGCACGTTCAGCAATGCGTCTTGGCGCAGAGCACGTTTATGTTGTTTACAGACGTTCAATGGACGAGCTTCCTGCAAGAAAGGAAGAGGTCCATCACGCTCAGGAAGAGGGCATCGAGTTCCTCGTACTCAACAACCCTGTTAAGATCCTCGGCGATGAGAACGGTCATGTAAAGAGCATGGAGTGCATCAAGATGGAACTTGGCGAGCCTGATGAGAGCGGAAGAAGAAGACCTGTTGCTGTTGAAGGTTCAAACTTCGAGCTTGAGATCGACACAGCTATCATGTCTATCGGTACTTCACCTAACCCGCTTATCAGAAGCACAACTCCTGGTCTTGAAGTAAACAAGCACGGCTGCCTTATCGTTGACGAAAACGAGTCAACAACTAAGGAAGGCGTTTACGCAGGCGGCGACGCTGTAACAGGCGCTGCTACCGTTATCCTTGCAATGGGCGCAGGCAAGAAAGCTGCTGCCGCTATTGACGAGTACATCAAGAACAAAAAATAATTTTGTAAAAGTTGAAAAATTATTGTTAATAGCCTTGCATAATTAATACATATCTGATATAATAAAAGAAGTATTTAATATTTGGAGGTCTTTTAATGAATTTATCAGCTAGTGCAGCCATTCTTACAGCGGCAGGAAACACTACCGCAGGTTATGCGGCTACATTTATCCCGCTTATTCTTATCGTTGTATTTTTCTATTTCTTTATCATTCGTCCACAGAAGAAGCAGGAAAAGAAAGACGCTCAGATGAGAGATAATCTGGAGATCGGCGATGAGATCGTTACAAACGGCGGTATTGTCGGCATAGTTTTCCAGATCAAGGAGGACACAGTAGTTATCGAAACAGGCGGAGACAGAAGTAAGATCCGTATCAAGAAATGGGCTATTGCAAAGAACGAAACTGTTCATGATGATTAATTTTTGAAATTCAGACCTGTCGTTTTTCGGCAGGTCTTTTTTCTTTTCCTCACGAATATAAATAATATAAATATTATTTAATATAAATATTATTTATATTTTGTATGGCAATGCTATTTGATTCGGAGGAAAGAAAAATGAAATTGCGTGGCATAAAGGATCTCAGAACATTCAGAACGGTTTCAGAACCGCTGTTTTCGGCGGTCATCGCTTTCGGCATAATGCTGCTTATTATAGGCGGCTTTGCATTCATTATCACAAAGATAGACGCTCAGGACTTTATGCTGTCAGTTATGTCAACCGCAGCACTGGCTGTGGGAGCGTATGCAGGGGGATATATAAGCGGAAAAAGACGGAGAAGAAACGGTCTGCTTATGGGAGTGCTGTGCGGAGTTTTCATTTTTCTTATCATAGTCGTACTTAGTGCGCTGTTCACAAAGGCGGCGGAAAGCTTCTCTGTGCCGACTAAACTGGTCATTACCCTCGTCTGCGCCGCAGCAGGGGGAGTGGTTGGCGTCAACTCTAAGAGGAATTAACTGTAAATATAATGAACATAAATATTTAAACTACGTTCACTATACATTCATAAATTTACCTGCGCAATGTGATATAATATAGGTAACTTATTTATCGGAGGTATCTGTTATGAAACATATCAAGACAATTAACAAGGCTAATCTCAAGAAGACAGCAGCAGTAGGCGGCTGCGGCAAATGTCAGGCTTCATGTCAGTCAGCTTGCAAGACTTCATGCACAGTTGCTAACCAGAAGTGCGAGAGAGAAGCATAATTATAAGTAAAGCGCTTAGTAAAGGGGCATTTTTATGTCCCTTTATTTTTGTATGAACTTAGTGAGGGTGGTAGTGTAATGATACATAAATTTAAGCTTGCAGGCTATAATGTTCTCCTTGATGTAAACAGCGGCGGTGTGCATATCGTTGACGATCTGACTTATGATCTGCTGGATAACGTTGAGCCTCCGTTCGAGGACAAATGTCCTGAAAACGTTATGAACAAGCTTGCAAAAGCATATGACAGAAACGATATTGAAGAGTGCTATGAGGAAATAGTTTCTCTTTATAATGACAAGATACTTTTCTCCGAGGACGATTATGAGAAGTACGCTCTTTCAGCAGTAGCGTCACCTATCAAGGCTATGTGCCTCCATATCGCTCATGACTGTAATCTGAGATGTAAATACTGCTTTGCGTCAACAGGTGACTTCGGTGTCGGCAGAAAGCTTATGGATTTTGAAACAGGTAAGAGGGCTATCGACTTCCTCCTTGAAAAATCTGCGGACAGAAAGTTCCTTGAGCTTGACTTCTTCGGCGGCGAGCCTTCCCTTAACTTCGGCGTGGTAAAGCAGATCGTTGAGTATGCCCGCTCAAAGGAAGAGGAGTACGGCAAGAAGTTCCGCTTCACCGTTACTACTAACGGCGTTCATCTCACAGATGATATGATCGACTTCATCAATAAGGAAATGTACAATGTTGTCCTTTCTATCGACGGAAGAAAGGAAGTAAACGACAGAATGAGAGTCAAGATCGACGGCACAGGCTGTTATGATCTTATTACAAAGAACTTTAAAAGACTTGTGGACAAGCGTCCGAAGGATAAGGACTGGTATGTAAGAGGTACATATACAAAGTATAACCTCGACTTCTCTAATGACGTTATGCACCTTTATGATATGGGATTTGACCAGATCTCAGTAGAGCCTGTAATGGCTGATCCGAAAGAGCCTTATGCTATCACAGAGGCTGATCTGCCTAAGATATTCAAGGAGTATGAGGTGCTTTCCGAGAAGATACAGAACATCAGAAACAGCGGAAAGTTCATCAACTTCTTCCACTTTATGCTTGATCTGGATCAGGGCCCTTGCGCAATTAAAAGACTTCGTGGCTGCGGCTGCGGAAACGAGTATGTTGCGGTAACACCTGACGGAGATATCTACCCATGTCACCAGTTCGTTGGTATCGAGGAGTATAAAATGGGCAGCCTTTATGACGGCACATTTGACCTCAATATGAAGAACGATTTTGCAAAGGCTCACGTTTATACAAAGCCTGAATGTAAAAAGTGCTGGGCAAAGTTCTATTGCAGCGGCGGATGCAATGCAAATAACTATATCTACGCAGGTGATATTCATAATGCACACAAGCTTTCATGTCAGATACAGAAAAAGCGTCTTGAATGTGCAATACTTATGAAGGCTATTCAGCTTATGGAAACAGCTGAGTAAGTTAAGAATATATCACGCAGCTTATACAGCGGTCAGAATTTATAGGTTCTGTCCGCTGTTTTTTGCCCTCTAATAGTAAAATCCTGCTTTTTTTGTGCAATCTGCCTATGTCGGAAATTAAGAAAATGTGATATAATTAAATAGTAAGAAAAAGTGTATTTTTAGCGAGAAAGGCGGGAATTTGTATGTTTGAAATAGGCAGTGTTGTGTCATATGGTTCAACAGGAGTGTGTAAAGTAAGCGGCGAAATGCAGCAGAAGGTTAAAGGCGAGATGAAGAAATATCTTGTTCTTAAGCCTGTGTATAAGAATAATTCTACGGTTTATGTTCCCGTTGACAATGAAAATCTTATGTCAAAACTAAAGCCTGTGCTTACTAAAGCCGATGCAGAGGATATAATTGAGGCAATGTCTGAGGAAAGAGCTGAGTGGATAAAGTCCGACAGCGAGAGAATAAGATATTTCAGAGAAACTCTCTCAGACGGCAATATAAAAAGCATTGCTATCATGGTAAGGACGCTTTATAAGCACAGAAAATCTCAGTTCGCAAAGGGAAGAAAGCTTCATGCCTCCGATGAATACTTCTTCAAGGACGCAGAAGAGCTGCTTTTTGACGAGCTTGCAATGGCGCTTGAGATAAGACCGGAAGAGGTCGGAGCGTACCTTAACGAAAGGCTTGCAAACTAATAATTTGAATAAAAAGCTTGACTTTTGCACTGCATATGTGGTATAATATTATAGTCTTATGAGATGTCATATGATATTTTTATGTGCATATGCAGATGTACCCAAGTGGCTGAAGGGTCCGCACTCGAAATGCGGTAGGGCGGTAATACCGTCGCGAGAGTTCAAATCTCTCCATCTGCGCTTTTTATAGCCGCCTGTTTTTTAGCAGGCGGTTTATTTTTATGTCAGAATATACAAAGCAGGCATACACACTCATTCTCTGTGTGTATGCTTGCTGTTTTTTATCAGTACAGACCGAAAAGTCTTAATAGCTTCTGCCAGAAGGTAAGCTCTTCCTCTGCGGGCTGTTCTTCCTCTTCTGCTTCGGGTATCTTTATAACAAATTGTACCGACTCAACATCTGTGTTCTTGTCCGATACAAAAGATGTAACTTCGCCGTCGCCGCCTTTCATCTCCGAGATAACGTCATCTATCTTGATGTTTATCTCATCGTCCATTCCCGACGTTCTGTCTTTCAGTTCTCCCGTGCCGTCGGATAATTCCTTTGTTCCGTCGCAAAGGTTTACTATTCCGTCATACAGGTCTGAAACACCCTTGTCTACCGACTGAGAACCGCTCACAAGAGATTTGCTGACTTGTACTGTGAATAATCAACGCTGCTTTTCAGCTGCTGCGCTCCGCTTGTAAGTTCGCTGACAGCGGTCTTTATCTCGCTTGACGCATAGGTAAGCTTTTTCAGATTTTTTGTGTCGGCAGAAACTGTGTTCAGAGCGGACTGGAGCTGAGCCAGAGCAGATCTCATCTGAGCAGAACCTTTTGTAAGTGTAGAGGACTGTGAACTGAGTTCCTTTAATCCGCTCTGCATTGACGAAACGCCGCTTGAAAGCTTTGTTATGCCGTTGTCAAGAGTCTTTGCTCCGTCTGAAAGCTGAGAGCTGCCCTTGCTGAGTTTTGCTCCGCCGTCCTTTAGCTTGTCAGAACCGTCGGAAACTGAATTTGCGCCGTCATCTATCTTAGTAACTCCGTCATTGAGTTCAGCGACCTCATCTGAAATTTCAGAGCTGTCAATGTCTATATCAAGATTTAACTTCACACCGTTTATTGATACAGCGTCCATTTCAAAATCCTTTACGTCAGCGGTTATCGAGGTGTCGATGCCCTTGTTCGGCAGGATAGTGTATGATATCTGCTTGTCACTGCCCACATTTGCCGTAGTTGCGCCGTCAGTCTTTATGTTGCTGCAAAGCTCTGTGTCAAGAGCGAAGCTTGCCTGCAGCGCATAGTTTTCATAAAAATCACTTTTGCAGTTTTCGTTTTTGCTTATTTTCAGCTTTATTTCAAGCTTGCCGCTTTTTCCTGCAATGTCATTCGGTGTGTATTCCTTTCCGTCAAGGAAGTATTTTATGGATATGTCCCATGGTATCTCAGCGTTTTTGAGCGTTCCCTGCATATATGCCTTTTCAGCGTTTGTGCTGAAGGTTATTTTGTCGCCGTCCTGAGTTATCTTATCGTTTGTGTTAAGCATTTTTACGCTGTCGTAAGAGCCGTGATCGGTTATATCACCGCTGCCGAAAATATTTACTGCGTATACTCCGTTTACAGAGCCGTCTGCGTCAGTCATAATGTATATGACCTCTTCCTTTGATGATGGTGAGATGAGCCGTAATAGAAACTATTAGCATTTGACGCAAGATAAGTCGGTGCGATTATGATAACGAACACCGCTGTCATAGGTATCATTATCCTGCTGACAAATTTTCCAAACTTATTAAAGCTTGGGAGAAGTTTTCTGTGGTGGCTCTTGTCGATAAGTTTGTAAACAATAAGTATGAAGTTCGGCATGAAAACAAATACTGTGATAAGGCTGATAGCCACGCCCTTAGCAAGTACAAGACCGAGGTCAGCGCCTATTTTAAATCTTATAAGGCAGAGTGCAGCAAAGCCGATAACTGTCGTCAGACCGCTTGAAAGTATGGAGCTTGTTGATTTGCAAAGAGCGTCCACCATTGCGTCTTTCGGGTCGCTTATGCTTTTTCGGCTGTCCTCAAACCTGTGGAGCAGGAATACGGAGTAGTCGAGTGATACGGCAAGCTGCAATATCGAACCTGCGGCATTTGAAACGAAGGATATTTCTCCGAATATAAGATTGCTGCCCATATTTATGAGTATAGCCACACCAAGTCCAAGCATGATGATAAGTGGTTCAGCCCATGAAGTTGTGGTTAATACAAGCACGAACAGCACAAAGGCAACGACGATAGCCGCAATTTTAGCTATTTCGCTGACCGTGCTTTCGGTCGCAGCGGCAGTCGATACGGCAGAACCTTCCATTTTATTATCACTGCCCACAATGTTTCTTATTTCGCTTACTGCGTCAAGGATGTGATCTTCGTCTATGGTGATGGACATAAGTGCCAAGTTGTCCTTGTAGTAATTTTCAACTGCCTTGCTGTCGGCGGTTTCGAGCGGCTCGGTTATATCTATGCTGTCGTCAAGCCACGTTACAGAGCTTACTCCCTCAACGGCTGATATCTTGCTTTTGTATTCCAGCTCAAAAATAACAGTCAGCGAGATAGTAGCCGACTGTAACATAAACAGAAAAACTTTCTATTATCATTTTGAAGATATCCAATCCCTGCTGAAATGGATACTGGAGCAGGAGGCTGTGGAGGTCGTAAAGAATTATGACCTTATGCTTGATTATGACGAGGTGTTGAATTTCGTCCTTGATTATGTGGAGGAGAACAAGCATATCCTAAACTGCGCATACGATTCTATGGGACGTGATGAGTTAAAACGATTTTTCTACAATGACTTTTACGGCATCTGCCGCAAGCTTATAGAGAGCGTTGAAAAACTGGTGAATGCTACGATAAGTGAGGAATATAAGGATTTTGTCAGCAATTTCTATACCGAGGCGCTTGCAGGAAATCTTATCGAGATATTAAGGAGCAAGCAGCCTTATGACAGGAAAAAGCTGATAAAATACGTTACAGTCATACTTCAGTCCTCTCTGCCTGCAATAATAAAAAACGCAGAACATAAAGAAAAGGCGGACAACTGATGTTATCCGCCCTTAATATTATATTAGTAAAGTAAGTTGATCATCAGAATGCAGTCTTGTAAATTCCGAGGATAGATTCAACTGTGCATGGTCTTGGATTTCCGCCTGTGCATACATCATCGAATGCAGACTGTGCAAGTGCAGGGAGATCCTCTTCCTTAACGCCTATCTCGTGGAGCTTTTCAGGGATTCCAACGTCCTTTGAAAGCTGCTTAACTGCGTCAACAGCTGCCTTTCTGTAAGCGTCCTGATCCATACCTGTGGTGTCAACGCCCATAGCCTCTGCGATATACTTGAACTTCTCGCCTGTGTAAGGAGCATTGTATTCCATAACGTAAGGCAGGATAACCGCATTTGCTATGCCGTGAGGTGTGTCATAGAAAGCACCGAGAGGGTGAGCCATTCCGTGAACTACGCCAAGACCAACGTTTGAAAATCCCATACCAGCTATGTACTGACCGAGAGCCATATCTTCTCTTCCCTTAGGATCATTTTGGCAGGCTGCACGGAGAGAACGTGAGATAACTTCGATAGCCTTTAGGTGCATCATATCTGTAAGCTCCCATGCGGCAAGAGTCGTGTATCCCTCGATAGCGTGTGTAAGAGCGTCCATACCTGTTGAAGCTGTAAGTCCCTTAGGCATTGATGACATCATCTTAGCGTCGATAACTGCAACGACAGGGATATCGTGAGGGTCAACGCATACGAACTTTCTCTTCTTTTCCTCATCTGTGATAACGTAGTTGATAGTTACCTCAGCAGCTGTTCCTGCGGTAGTAGGTACTGCGATAATAGGAACGCATGGATTTTTAGTATCAACTGCGCCCTCAAGAGAAGTAACGTCAGCATACTCAGGGTTGGCAATGATTATGCCGATAGCCTTTGCAGTATCCATTGAAGAGCCGCCGCCGATAGCGATAAGGTAATCAGCCTCAGCCTTCTTGAATGCCTCGATACCTGCCTTTACCACAGCAACGGTAGGGTTAGCCTTTACCTGAGAGAATATCTCATAAGCCAGACCTGCGCCGTCGAGGAGATCTGTAACGTTCTGAGCAACGTTGAACTTTATAAGATCAGGGTCGGTAACGACGAGCGCCTTTTTGAAAGCTCTCTTTTTAGCTTCGGTAACGATCTCGCTTATAGAGCCTGCACCGAAATATGAAGTTTCATTTAAAATCATTCTGTTAGCCATTTTACAAACATTCCTTTCTGAAAATGAAATGATATCCATTAATTTATGTGTTTATTATACAACTGTTTTTAACAAATTGCAATAGGCTTTGTTAAAAATTACGAGAAAATTGTGTGAAGTTCCTGTTATGTTGTTAAATATGTTATTGATCGGCAAGACCACACAGAACAGCTGTGTTGCCTGCGGCAAACTTCGGGCTAAATAACTAAAAAATTGTAAATAAAACTCATTTTCCTTGAAAGTTGGCTGAAAATATTATATAATAATAAAGTTGTATACTTATAAAAATACATAGGAGAAAACATATGAAGAAAATAATCGACATATTTCTGCGTTCCTTTATGACAGGCGTTGCTATCGCAGTGGGCGGAACGGTCTACCTGTCCTGCGGCAACAAGTACCTCGGTGCATTTCTTTTCGGTACAGGACTTTTCGTTATACTGAGCTTTGGCTTTAACCTTTTTACCGGAAAGGTCGGCTATGCGGTTGAGCGTGAGCCTGTGTATCTCGGCGAGCTGGGAATAATATGGCTGGGCAATTTCGCAGGTGCGGCGGTTTCGGCTTTTCTGATACTTCAAACAAGGATAGCGGGCATAGGTGACAAGGCTAAGGAGCTGAGTGATATCAAGCTGTCGGACGGACTGCTGAGCATATTCATACTTGCATTTTTCTGCGGTATACTTATGTTCATAGCGGCTGACGGAAACAAGAACATAAAAAATCCTGTGGGACAGATACTTGCGATCTTCCTGCCTGTTGTGGTATTTATAATCAGCGGCTTTGAACACTGTATTGCAAATATGTACTACTTCACCCTTTCAGGCTCATGGAGCGCAAAGGCTCTCGGCTATATGATGATAATGACCTTGGGAAATGCGGCAGGCGGAATGCTTATCCCGTTGGTGAAAAAGGGATTTATCAAGGCTGAATAAAATTTTCAGAGCGTTTTTCTTTCGGCGGCGCTCTGTTTTTATGAGATATTATCGGGGTATTGATTTTAATTTCAAGAGATCTAAGGGAGAAAATATAGTGGATAAAGCTAAAAATAACCATATGACCGCAGAGTTTGTAAAGTTGCTGCCTGTGCTTGTTTCTCTTCTGCTGGCGGCGGGAATGACTGCCGTCGCTGAGATAACAGGGGAGAAAGAGATAATTTTTCCCGAAATAACTGCAATAGCCATAGGCGCACTCGCCGCCCCTGTGCAGTCGTGGAATACATCAAGGATAAGACTTTTCGCCGCCATTGTGCCTGCGGCTTTTGTGGGGATAGCAATAGTAAAATATCTCCATGTGCCGCTGTGGGTGCAGGTGACGGTCGGACTTATATGCGCCGTCGCTTGGATAACTTTGCTGAGAACGGAGTTCGTTCCTGCCATATCCGCCTGCGTTCTGCCGATACTTATGGGGACAAAGAGCATAGTTTATGTTTTGTCCGTTGTTGTAATGACGGCGCTGATATTAGCGGCACAGCTTTGTTTTGAACATTTCGGGATAAGGCAAAAATATGACTTTCATGAAGTCCCACCGAACAGAAAGCTTATCATTATCCGTGCAAAGCAGACAGCGGCGGCAAGTATAATGTGCTTTCTGCCCACTTTTTTCAGTCAGATATTTTTCATTGCGCCTCCTCTGATAGTTGCGTTTTTTGAAATGAGCAAGCCTCAGTCAAAGCTCAGAAAACGTGCGGCACATTCTGTCATACTCATATCCTCAGCGGCAGTGGCAGGTGTGCTTTCAAGAGCCTTGCTGACGGAATTTGCAGGCTTTCTACTTGCATTGTCTGCGGCTGTGTCCTGCGGAATTATCCTGTGTATGGTGTGCAGATCAAAGCTTTACTTTCCGCCCTGCGGAGCGATAGCGACTCTGCCTTTCCTAATACCGAAAACAGCACTGCTTAAATTCCCCTTTGAGGTGATCGGCGGATACATTATAATGGTCGCCGTTACATTTATATTTTTTGCTGATGATTCGGATAAAGCAAATAAATAACCTGTCTGATACTGTGTCAGACAGGTTATTTTTATAAGTGAAATAGATTTTATTTTTAAGCATTTCTGACTTTCTCCGCAATGCTGAGAAAAAGGTCGTATATCTCCTCACCCGAATATCCCAAAGCTCGCAGAGCGATACCACGCTCTGTGTGAGTAGCACAAAGCTGGACTTTATCTTCGGAAACAGCAGTTTGATAAACGCTGCCGAGAAGTTCTTTGTCGGGGGTGTAGATATACATAAATCCCGTATGGGTAAAGCTTTCAAAAAAGCCTTTGTTCCTTATGGGCAGAGAAGCTGGCGCAATAAGGGTGTTGTCGATAAAATCAGCGCTACCGTCAATAGCTATCTCTGTTCGGGAGCGGAAACTTTTCAACCCGAATTCTTCCCCCATTGCCGTTCTGCCGCAGCAGTATATCTCAGAGAAAATAAGGGAAGAACTTTCCGTAATGCTGACTTTTCCGTTAGAAATATGGTCACAGCCTGTGAAAGTCATTATGGGGTGGGGGATATAGCAAAGTTTTGCGTTTTTACGAACCACCAGTTTGATGTTCTGCCTTGAAACGCCGCCGTTTGTGTTGAAAAGCTTCTGATACCCCTGATCTGTAAATATAACCTTGCAGTTTTCGCCAATATAAAGCTTGGTTGCATTTTCATCTCCTGCAAGAACTCCTGCCGAGCCGCACATTGATATGTATTTTGCCCAGCCGCTGTCATCATAAAAAGGGGAATAGACCTTGAAAGGCGGCGCAAAATACAAGTCCTCTGTAACGGTCCTTGCTCCGTCAAA
This sequence comes from uncultured Ruminococcus sp., assembly GCF_934476685.1. Taxonomy (GTDB): domain Bacteria; phylum Bacillota; class Clostridia; order Oscillospirales; family Ruminococcaceae; genus Hominimerdicola. The sequence goes on along the minus strand of NZ_CAKSNX010000008.1, from coordinate 46,110 downwards.
AACTGTCGAAATGTTCAGCCTGCCGTTCATTTCAGATCCTCAAAAAGCACAGACTTCTTTATCCAGTCGATGACCTGCGCAACGCCCTCACGGCTCATAAGGTTTGTGAAAAGGAAAGGTCTTTCGCCTCTCATACGCTTTGAGTCTGATGCCATAACCTCCAGTGACGCACCTACCAGCGGCGCAAGATCGGTCTTGTTTATTACAAGCAGGTCGGAACGTGTTACACCGGGGCCGCCCTTTCTCGGTATTTTTTCGCCCTGCGCAACATCGATAACATAGATAGATGCGTCGGCAAGATCTGGGGAGAATGTGGCTGAAAGATTATCTCCGCCGCTTTCGATAAAGACTATCTGGGTGTCGGGGTGCTTTTTTACCATTTCGTCAACTGCTTCAAGATTCATTGAGCAGTCCTCTCTTATGGCGGTGTGAGGACAGCCGCCTGTTTCAACACCGACTATCCTGTCGGCAGGCAGGCAGGAATTTTTCGTAAGAAATTCAGCGTCCTCTTTGGTGTAGATATCATTTGTCACAACACAAATGGAATATTCCTTTGACATTTCTCTTGTAAGGCGTTCGATAAGTGCAGTCTTGCCCGATCCGACAGGACCGCCTACGCCGATCTTTACATAGCTCATTTCTGGTTCTCCTTATGTATTTTTATGACATATACTGCCTTGAATAAAGTCTTTCGTGCTGCATTGCACGGAGGTCAAAGCCTGCGCCGCTTATGCCGATATCATCAATGGAAGTGCCGACCGCTTTTTCGGCTGCCTGCGATATAAGCTCAAAAGCTGTGTTCAGTATCTTCTGCCCTGCAAGCTGGCTGAGGGGGACAAGCTTTACGCAGTTTGTGACGATAGCCGAGCATATGGAATAACCGTAGACCGCAAGTCCCTCGGATAGTGAGATCCCGCTGTCACGCATATAAAGTCCATATGCTATGCATTGATGTCCCTTGCAGATGCCGTCTTCCGTAAGCTGTCTGTAATGCCCCGCCGCACTTTCGCCCTCCGCTGTGCAGATCTTGAAAAACCGTCTTGTGACTTTTTCAGAACCGCTGCGTATCTCAAAGGGCGCTTTTGCCGCAGAGTATACCTCGTCAAGGCGGCAGAGTGTTTTTTCGTCTGCGCTGTATGCTATTGCCGCAGCACCAAGTTCGTTGAACGGCAGTACGGAAATGTAAGAATGAAGATACTCTTCAAGTCCCTGCGGCGAAGTTATGATATCTTTCTGAACGTAGGTTTCCAGTCCGTTGGACAGAGTAAATGCGCCCACAGGGAAAAGGCTGTCGCATATCTGCAAAATGCTCATAAGTCCTGCGGTGTCGGTCATGATTATCAGCTCCGTTTAATGTGAATGTCCGTGATGATGCTCATGCTCGTGAGCATGGCTGTGAGAATGTCCGTGTGCTTTGCAGACGATAAAATCATCAAACTTGTCGATTATCTCCTCGCAGTCAAAGCCGAGATTTTTTAGGTGCTTTTCTGTCGGCTCGTCATGTGGGATAAGCACATTATCTTCAGATATTTTCAGCGACAGATGCCTGTTGCCTATCTCAAAGCAAAGCCTGCCCATTTCCTGCATGGTGTGAACATTTATCTTTATAAGGGGACAGCTTGTAAGCTTGACCGCAACGCAAAGCTTGTCATCAAGATAGATAACGTCGCCGTCGCTGAGCGTTTCATCAACGGCAATGCCTATTTCACGTCCGCCGACTGTGGTCTTGCGTATACGTTTCTTTTCAGCCTCAAACCAGTCAAGCTCAACTGTATCGACCTCAACATTCGGTGAAAGTTCCGAAAGCTTTCCGATTATTTTTTCTGCTATCATTTTTATTTCCTCTATTTCCTCGCTTATTTAAAATCAGAACATAAAATATCTCTGTGCAAGCGCAAGCTCGTCAAATGGCTCGCAGGTTATCACCTTGCCGTCAACCGTTACCGTGTACGTTTCGGGATCGACCTTTATATCTGCACATACATTATTATATACCATATCAGCCTTAGAGATATTTCGGCAGTTCTTGACAGGAAGTACCTTCCTTTTCAGACCAAGCTTTTCCTTTATGCCGTCCTCGTATGCGTACTTTGAAACGAAAGTGATACAGGTGCTTGACAGCGCAAGTCCGTGACCGCCGAACATTTCTGTATAGCATACAGGCTGAGGGGTAGGGATAGATGCGTTTGCGTCACCCATTTTTGAGGCAAAGATAAATCCGCCCTTGATTATCATATCAGGCTTTGCACCAAAGAAAGCAGGATTCCAAAGAACGAGGTCTGCGACCTTGCCCACCTCAACAGAGCCGACATATTCTGAAACGCCATGCGTGATCGCAGGATTTATTGTGTATTTCGAGATGTAACGCTTGATCCTGAAATTATCGTTCCTCTCGCTGTCCTCAGGGAGAGAACCACGCTGTTTTTTCATTTTGTCCGCCGTCTGCCATGTCCTTGTAATGACTTCTCCCACACGTCCCATTGCCTGTGAGTCTGAACTCATCATCGAGAATATTCCCATATCATGTAGAACGTCCTCAGCGGCAATAGTTTCAGGACGTATTCTTGAATCCGCAAAAGCAATATCCTCAGGAACGTTCTTGTCAAGATGATGGCATACCATAAGCATATCAAGATGTTCATCAAGCGTATTCGCAGTGTATGGCATTGTCGGGTTGGTGGAGGAAGGGAGAACATTCGGGAACGCAGCCGCTCTGATGATATCAGGAGCGTGTCCGCCGCCTGCACCCTCTGTGTGGTAGGTGTGGATAGTTCTACCCTTAAATGCGCTTACCGTATCCTCAACAAATCCGCCCTCATTAAGAGTATCTGTGTGGATAGCCGCCTGTACATCATACATATCTGCAACAGTAAGAGCGTGGTCGATAACGTCTGGTGTAGAACCCCAGTCCTCGTGTATTTTCAGACCGATACAGCCTGCCTTTATCTGCTCTTCAAGTGTTGTGATATCGCTGGAATTTCCCTTGCAGAGATAGCCGAAGTTCATCGGAAGATCTTCGGAAGCCTCCAGCATTCTGTGAATGTTGAACTCTCCGGGGGTGCAGGTGGTGGCATTCGTTCCGTCCGCAGGACCTGTTCCGCCGCCGATCATAGTGGTGATACCGCTGTATAAAGCCGTTCTGACCTGCGTCGGCGAAATGAAATGAATGTGGGTGTCAAGTCCGCCTGCGGTGAGGATAAGTCCCTCGCCTGCAATAGCCTCGGTGGAAGCGCCGATTATCATATTTTCGTCAACACCGTTCATAATGTCGGGGTTGCCCGCCTTGCCGATGCCTGCTATCTTTCCGTCCTTTATTCCGACGTCAGCCTTGATTATTCCTGTGCTGTCTATGATGAGAGCATTCGTGATGACCGTGTCAAGACATTCCTTGTCGGTGGCTTTGCAGGATTGTCCCATTCCGTCACGAAGAGATTTTCCGCCGCCGAACTTTGCCTCGTCACCATGAACAGTGAGGTCCTTTTCAACTTCCGCAATAAGCGAAGTATCTCCCAGCCTTACTCTGTCGCCGACTGTCGGTCCGTACATATCGCAGTATGCTTTTCTCGATATCTCGATCATTTCCTACACCCCCTTGAAACCAAGTTCTTTCGCCTTTGCGAAAGCAGCCTGCCTGATGTTTTCGTCGTCCATTTTTCCGTTTACAAGTCCGTTAAGTCCGTAGCCTATGCGGTTGCCGCCGATAGGGATAAGGCGGACTGTCTTTTTCTCGCCCGGTTCAAATCTGACCGCCGTGCCTGCGGGGATATCAAGTCGCATACCGTATGCAGCCTTTCTGTCAAATTCAAGAGCCTTGTTGACCTCGAAAAAGTGGAAGTGTGAGCCTGTCTGTATAGGTCTGTCACCTGTATTTGAAACTGTCAGTTCTATGCTTTCCGTACCATCGTTCAGCTTTATCGTACCCTCTTCCACGATAAATTCTCCTGGGCAAAGCTTGCTGTTCCCCTTGATAGGGTTATGTACGGTCACAAGCTTTGTGCCGTCGGGCATTGTTGATTCTATTTGAATTTCGTGTATCATTTCAGGAACGCCGTCCATAACATCATCGGCGGTGAGTAACTTTGTGCCGTACTGCATAAGCTCGGCAGCGGAAACTCCTGCTCTTGCTTTTTCCATTACCATCATACTGATGTATGCCACAGCTTCGGGGTAATTAAGTTTAAGTCCCTCTGCTTTTCGGTCACGGGCAAGCATTCCTGCGTAATGGAGCATAAGCTTATCCTGCTCTCTTGGAACAAGTCGCATTGTAATTCCTCCTGTTTATAATAGTGCAATAATAGTTGATAAAATAGTGAAGATATCAGCGGATAATTATTGTATCGTTACTGTCTTTTCTGCGTCAGCGCATCTTTTACAACTCCGTTTGGGTCGCTTATAAGCAAAGCGCAGAGCCATACAACTGCTCCCAGCGCAACAGCACATACACCTAAAAAGCTGTCATTTGCCATATCCGACAGAGCAGGTGTGAAGTATGCCGCACCCAGTTCATTGTATTCAAAAACTGCGTCCACCAGCCACATTATTGACGCTCCCCAGTACATATAGCACATAAGTCCTGCTTTGAGCTTTCGTGCTTTCGGGGAAGTGTACCATACGATAGTAACGGCAATAGCCGCTGTCAATGTTATAAGTAGCGTCATACTGTACTCTCTCCCAACTTTTTATCTGCCTGCGGTCTGCGTTTAAGTATTTTGTCGGATACGATAGTCAGCACAGCCCAGAACGCTGTAACCGCCACCGCCATCGTCGTTCCCGTCGTCGCCATTTCGTGGAATGCTTCCGCCATCTGTGACGGATCTTTCGCCGCCGTCAGGAATGGGAAGAAAGGTTCGATCTCGCCGTGCCAGAGATGTTCAAAAGCCAGCAGTCCCGAACCGCCCCAAAGAAATCCCGAAAGCCTTGTGATCTTCTTTGAAAGCGGGAGCTTGTCCTCACCGAGAGCCTTGACCTTTGTCTGCTCCTCAGCCTTCGCCTCGTGTGACTTAACAGCCTTTGCTGCGAAAGTTGTAATGATAGCCTCTGTTGCAGGTACTAAAAAACATGCCATAATAAAACACCCTTTCAAATAATGATTATAGAATTAAAATTAAATAAAAAAATAACGCCCCTATAAACCGACAGGCATAAGCCGTATCGGTCATAAGAGCGCCATTGCTTTGATTATCAGTATAGCACAGAGTTTTTTATTTGGCAATAGTGTTAAAGAAAAATTCTTATTTTATTCAGTTTTGAATAAAAATTAGCTGCGAACAAAATGAAAGATGTATAATATAAAATTGCATTTTAAGACTTCGTAAAGTTGCACAAAGAAACTATTCAAAAGTGAATAATAAAAATTTTAATACGGATAAAACAACGTAAATACGCAGTTTTGATAATAACAAACAGTATTCCAAAGTGAATAAAATTTCAAAAAAACGAAAATTAGCTATTGACAACTTGCAGGATAAGTGCTATAATTCTGCACATAGAGCAATTCAGAAATGACTTGAAAGCGACACGAAAAGTTGCCCGACCCGAAAGTCAGGATCAAATGGATATGTTTCTCAACGATTTTTGAAAGGAAAGTGACCTCAAATGATCAACAATAATTGTCAGCCACCGAGTGCCTCAGGCTCTCCTCGTTTTTGTAATATGGGTAATTTTATGAGGCTTCCTCACGCAGCGTCAGCAGAAGGATTGGATTTCGCTATCGTCGGTATCCCATTCGATACAGCAGCATCTTTCAGAGCAGGCGCAAGATTCGGTCCTAACGGAGTAAGAAACATTTCCGCAATGATAAAGCCGAACAACGTTGCAATGGGTGTAAACATTATGGATTCCCTTAATGGTGCAGACCTCGGAGATGTTCCGGTAATTCCTGACTATATCCACGAAACCTATGCGGCTATCGAACAGACTTTGGACGGAGTTCTTGAATGCGGCGCAGTTCCGATAAGCATCGGCGGCGACCATGCGATCACTCTTGGTGAGCTGAGAGCTATCGCAAAGAAACATGGAAAGGTAAGCCTTGTGCATTTCGATTCACACCTTGACCTCTGCGATACAGTTTTCGGTCAGAAGTACAATCACGGCACACCATTCAGAAGAGCAATGGAAGAAGGACTTATAGATCCTGAAAAGTCCGTACAGATCGGTATGAGAGGTTCGCTTTACGATCCAGACGATTTCAAGATCGCAGCAGATCTCGGATTTACAGTTATCCCGGGCGATAAGCTCCATACATACACCCCTGAGGATCTTTTGAAGGTCATCAAGGAAAAGGTGGGGGACAATAAGGTGTTCCTTACATTCGATATCGACTTTGTCGATCCGGCTTATGCTCCGGGTACAGGTACTCCTGAGGTCGGCGGATTTACCTCATTTGAAACCCTTCAGTATATCAGAGCGCTAAAGGATCTTAACTTTACAGGCTTTGATGTTGTAGAGGTTGCTCCTCCTTACGATCATTCAGAGATCACAGCTTATATGGGAGCAAATATCATCTTCGAGTTTATGTCTATCCTTGCATATCAGAAAAAGACAGGCAAGAGAAAGTAAAAAGTGATCGGATATATGAACGCAAAGAAGCGTTGGCATAGGTGCAGAAAATGCACCAAATATGCCGACGCTTCTTATTTTTTAGAAATATCAATAAAGAAAAGTAAATGAAAGGTTGGAATCAGTTATGAAAAGCGAAAGAAGATTTGGAATGTTAAGAAGAGTTTGTGCAATGGCTGTTGCAGCAGTTCTGACAGCAGGATGTCTTACCGCCTGCGGAAGCAGTAAACAGGACGGACCGCTTACTCTCGATCAGATCAAGGAAAATGGTAAGCTCACAGTTGCGACAGAAGCCGCTTATGAGCCTTTTGAATATATGGACGGCGATAAGATCGTTGGATATAATGCCGATCTGTTCGCTAAAATCTCCGATGACCTTGGGGTAGAGCTTGATTATATCGACCTCCCGTTCCAGGGTATCCTTGCAGGACTTGAAGCAAAGAAATATGATGTTGTCGGCGCTACCCTCGGTGTAACAGCCGAAAGAGCAGGAAAGTATACAATGACTTATCCTATCCAGAACGGTACAACAGTTTTCGTAAAGAGAAAGGGCGATGACAGCATCAAGTCTATCGAAGATATGTCTGGCAAGAAGGTCGGCACACAGACTTCCTGCTATAACGAGGACGATACAAAGAAGTTCAACGACAAGCTCATATCAGAGGGTAAGGACGGCTATTCAGAGCTGCTCACATACGATTCATTCCCAGAGGCTTTCGCAGAGCTGAAAAACGGAAAGATCGACCTTGTCGCTCAGAACTATGCAAGCTGCGCCGCAGTTGTAATGAAGAACCCTGATGATTATGAGATCGTATCAGACGATTCGGGAAATGCTGAAATGGTAGGAACAGATACATGGGTCTCATGGGCTGTCCGTAAGGAAGATACAGAGCTTTCAGACTATATCGACTCTGAGATCCACAAGTTCAAGGAAGATGGCACTCTTGCAGAACTTCAGAAGAAGTGGTTCGGTGAATCAACAGATCTCCCTGAGTCAGATTATATCCCTGCCGAATAAAAGCAGGCTTTGAAAGGAGGAAATGCTCCGTCAGCTGCGGCGGAGCATTGAATATCAATGGAGAATTTCAACATAGTATGGCAATATAAAGACCTGCTGCTGAAAGGTCTGGGCTATACAGTATTCGTGTCCGTTGCAGCCATAATCATTGCGCTCTGCGTAGGAATGCTGCTTTCGGTGATGAGAATGGGCGGCGATTCGCTGCCGTCAAGAATACTGAAAAAAATAGTTGCGGTCTATATAAGCTTTGTCCGCGGCACACCTGTGCTGGTGCAGATATATATTATTTATCAGGCATTGGCTGTAATGGGACTTAACCTTTCAAACCTGACTTCGGGCATAATCGCACTGAGCCTCAACAGCGGCGGATTTATCGCAGAGATCATCAGAGGCGGTCTTACAGCCGTTCCGAAAGGTCAGACTGAGGCTGCCAGAGCGCTGGGAATGAGCGAACCGAAAATACTTATGAGAATAGTTTTTCCGCAGGTATTCAAGGTAGCACTTCCGCAGCTCACAAGTGAGTTTATAAATGTTATCAAGGTTTCACCGATGCTTTCGGTGCTGGCTATCGTAGAGCTTACAAGAACAGCTCAGCGTCTTGTTACACAGACATACATCAACCTGCCGTTCTATATCGCTATCGCAGTTATGTATTTCATCGTCTGTGCAGGACTTGAAGAGCTTGTAAAGCTCCAGAAGAAAAGACTTGAAAGAAGATAAGGAGGCGGAAGTCAATGGACGAATTTATGCACGTTGCGGAAATAGCACTTCCGCTGCTCCTGCAGGGACTTGGAACAACGGCGGCAATATCTGTGCTTTCGATACTCATAGCAATGATACTCGGCTCGGCAGTAGGATATATGTGCCTTTCAAAGAACAAGACCGTGGAGCTTATCGCAAGAGCATTCATCAAAATATTCAGATGTACCCCTTTTATGGTGCAGGTATATCTCGCCTATTACGGACTGCCTGCATTGGGTCTTAACGTTTCGGCTTTTTCCACAGGTGTTATTATCCTCGGAATGTACACCGCCGCATATACGGCAGTTATCCTTGAAAGCGGCGTCAGCGCTATCCCGAAAGGACAGTTTGAAGCGTCCTATGCAATGGGAATGTCAAGATTTAAAACAATGGTAAGGATAATCTTCCCTCAGACATTGAAGATCATCGTTCCGTCACTTACAGGACAGTTCGTTCAGACTGTCAAGGATTCATCTATCCTCTCTATCATCACAGTAGCCGAAATGACTATGATGACAAAGGAAGCTATCGGTATAACATTCAGTCCGCTGATAGTTTATATCTGCGCAGGCGTACTTTACTGGGCGCTGAACCTTGTTATCGAGTTTGCTTCAAGATGTATAGAGAAGCGCAATAACCGCATTGCTGTCTGACGGAACAAAACAAAGGAGTGTAAAATACTATGGCTGAAAGCAGAACGCCTGTGATATCGGTTCACAATATGGCAAAGAATTACGGAGAACTAAAGGTCCTCAGAAAAATAGATATGGATATATATAAGGGCGAAGTGGTCAGCGTTATCGGTCCGAGCGGCTCCGGAAAGAGTACCTTCCTGAGATGCCTTAACTATCTTGAAGAGCTGACTTCGGGAGAGATCAAGATCGGCGGCGCAGTCCTCAGAGGTATCGACGAGGATAAGCATAACAAAAAGCTCAATGAAAAGGCTGCAAAGGAGATAAGAAAGAATGTCGGAATGGTGTTCCAGCAGTTCAACCTCTGGCCGCACAAGACCGTGCTTGAGAACGTTATGGAATGCCCTGTACAGGTAAAGAAAGCAAACAAGGAAGAAACCAAAAAGAAAGCTATGGAACTGCTTGCAAGGGTAGGAATGGACGGAAAGGCGAATGCCTATCCGACACAGCTTTCGGGCGGTCAGCAGCAGAGAGTCGCTATCGCAAGAACTCTTGCAATGGAGCCTGAGGTAATACTCTTTGACGAGCCGACTTCCGCCCTCGACCCTGAGTTCGTCGGTGAAGTCCTCAACGTTATGAAGGATCTTGCCGAAGCGGGAATGACGATGATAGTTGTTACCCACGAAATGGGGTTTGCGGCAGAGGTCGCAAACAGAGTTTGCTTTATGGATGGCGGCTATGTTATCGAGGACGGTACTCCTGAGGAAGTATTCAAGCACCCGAAGAGCGACCGTGCAAAGCAGTTCTTCTCAAAGATACTGAACGTATAAAATATCTTAATATCATATCCCAAGCGTCACTGAAAGGAGAGTCGGCAAAATGGCAACGCAGCAAAATGATCTTGATTATGAGCGTCTTGGACACATTCTTGAAAGCATTCACCCAGGTGTGACCATTGCCGACAGCAACGGCGTTTTCAGATTTGTTTCGGAGTCATATTTAAGCGGCAGATCGGTGAAAGGTTCTGACATCATCGGCAAGTTCGCAGGCTGCGACGAGATGATGAAGATGTTTTCCCCATGCGTTACTCAGATGGTCTACGAAACTCATCAGCGTGTTACTACTGTACAGAAAGGCGCGGACAATGACGAAACCTTTGTTACGGGAATACCAGTTTTCAATGGTGGCCAGCTTGAAATGATAATAAGCTATTCCTCGTGGGAGATAACAGGCTTTGACGATCTCCGTGAACGTTACAATGTTTTGCAGTATCAGAACAAAAAGCTGCTTAAAGAGATCGACCTTATGTCCTGCCGTGACGGCGGAAAACGCTATATCGCCGAAAGCAGCCGTTCGAGAGATTCAAGACGGCTTGTGGGCGTGTTCTGTGACGCAGGCTGCCCATGCTATATCTACGGACCGTCGGGAAGCGGAAAAAGCTTTCTTGCCTCCGCTGTATACGGAAAAAAAGGTGCGCTTTATTCCTATGACTGCGCCCCTGTCAGCGAAGAAGTCATTGAAAGTGAACTGCTTGGTGAAGGTTCAATGATCTCACCACTTTCGGGAATATATGCGGTGGTCATAAAGCATATCGACCGCCTTTCACCTAAACTTCAGCGAGCCGTTATCGAAAAATGCACAGCGGCAGGTGTCCTGCCTGTGGGACTTTCGGAATATTCCCTTGAAGAGTTAAGAACAAAGGGAAAAGTGACCGAAGAGTTCGTCCGAGAGTTTGAGTCATATCAGGTTCAGGTCTATTCGCTTAACGAACGTGCGGAAGATCTTAAAAGCTTTATCGACTACTATCTGAACTCAGCCAACAAGAAATATTCAAGGAGCGTTGAGTTTACCCCAAGAGCACTCGGCTGTCTGCTGAGTTATGAATGGAAGGAAAATGCCGATGAGGTGCGGCGGACTGTGGAGCGTATCGTCCTTACGTCGGAGAAGAAAAAGGTAGATATTTTCGATCTCCCCGACAGGATAACAGGCGGTGCGTCAGAGGTTTTCGTGCAGAACGCTTCACTAAAAGATATGCTTGAATTTTACGAAAGCGGTCTTATAATACAGGCATACGAAAAATGCAGAACATCTGTGGCAGTGGCTGAAAAGCTGGGCATAAGTCAGGCAACAGCGGTGCGTAAGATACACAAATATGTAGGCAAGGGCGTTGATTGAAATGAACGAGCGTTTTGATGTTATCGTTTCGATACTTGAGATGACCGGTACAGCTGCCTTTGCTGCCAGCGGTGCACTGACCGCAATAAAACGGAGATTTGACCTTTTCGGAGTGATAATCATAGGTGTTACAACGGCTGTGGGCGGCGGAATAATGCGTGATATCGTCATCGGAAGTCACCCTGTTGCAGCCTTTCGTGACCCTGCTGCAATGGCGGCAGCCGCACTGGTGTCGGCGGTAATATTCATTGCCCTTGCGCTAAAAGGCGGTTTTGGTGATAAAGCGCTGCACCTTTACGATATCGCAATGCTGCTTCTCGATACTGTGGGACTTGGCATTTTCACAGTCACAGGCATTACGGCGGCAATGCGCAGCGGAGCTTCAGGAAACGTCTTTTTAATGGCTTTTTCGGGAGTGATAACGGGAGTCGGCGGAGGTGTTCTAAGAGATATTTTCGTCAATAAAAAGCCTGAAATATTCGTCGGCAACATTTATGCCTGCGCCTCAGCCATGGGAGCGGCGGCATTCCTGCTGACATACGGCACACTATCTTTTATGCCTGCCTGCATGATAAGTCTTGGCGTTACATTATCCCTAAGACTGTTGTCGGTGAGATTCGGCTGGAATCTTCCGAAGATATGCATAAGCGGAAGAGCGGATCATCAGATCGGGAATACAAAGAATATAAAAGAAAATCTCATAAATAAAAAAGGAGCATAGACTATGAAAAAGTTTATTATTACCATAAGCCGTGAGTTCGGCTGCAACGCAAGGGAAGTTGCAAGAAAAACAGCCGCCGAGCTTGGCATTGAGTTCTATGATAAGGATCTTGTGGATATGGCGGCAGAACGTGCAGGCATAAGCCGTGATTCTTTCCTCGACAGCGAGGAAATGCTTGATAAGAACGCAGACCGCCTGCTTAAATCATTCGGCTATGGCTCTTCTACACAGTTCTATTCTGATAAGGCGGTAAAAGCACAGGTGGACGTTATCAGAGATCTTGCCAACAAGCGTGTGCCTGCAATATTCTTCGGCAGATGTGCGGACTATGTTCTGAGGGAATATCCTAATCATATGAACGTGTTTCTCTATGCACCTTTTGAGGCAAGAATAAAGCATATGTGCGAAGCGTATAAGCTTTCGAGAATAGAGGCGGAAAAACTCATCAAGCGTGTTGACCGCCAGCGCCACAACTACTATAAATATGTCACAGGAAAGAACAGAGGCGACCGTGACAACAAGCATCTTATGATAGACGTAAGCGAATACGGCACAGACCTTACCGCAGAGATGATCTGCTTTGCCGCAAGAAAGATGTTCGATGACTAAAGCTTTCAACTGATTACCAAATCTTCATACGCAGGGGTGTCCCGTATCGGGGCACTCCTTTTTTCTGTAAGAGTAAAATATCAAACTTGACATTTGCGGACTGCAATGCTATACTGAATTAAAAGTTATATTCAAGTATCAGGAGGTATAATAATGCGTAAATGTATCAGATGCGGAACGGAAATGAAAGAAAACTGTTCAGTGAAGATCGAGGGAGAGGGCTTTTATTATATGGAGATCTCTTCTGACGACAAGAAAATATTCGGCAATAAGATCGGAAAACCCAAAGCTGCTGTCTGCCCGAATTGCGGTGAGATTTCTTTTTACATTGAAGATGTAAACAAGGTAAAATAAGGCGGCTATGACCACAAATATCAGATCTATATGGGACGGCTCAGGCTGTCCCTTTTGTGTTGTATTGCAAACGCCGACCAAACGTAGTATAATATTTTCTGTGATTTAGTAATATTGAATTGAATTTTAAATAATAAGTAAATAAAATATTAACTTTCTTGACTTGCTCAACATTGCGCCCTTGTCATGCATCTTGTAAATGTCGGGGCTGATAAAACAGCAGATAAGTGAAAAGTTAATTTCGGAAAAGTGGAAAGCGAAGGTATGGTCGATTATGGAAAGTATTAAAAAGGAAGAGATCAAAAATCTTGTCCTGCAGGCAAGTCAGGGCGACAGAGCGGCTTATGGCAAGCTTTATGAAGAAACAGGCAGATCAGTTTATTTCAGCTGTCTGAAACTTCTTGCAAATACTCAGCTTGCGGAGGATATAACGCAGGAAACATTTCTTACGGCTTTGCAGAAACTCCCTACTCTCAGCCAGCCTGAAAATTTTGGCGCATGGGTAAACCGCATAGCTGTGAACAAATGCAAAATGTATTTCAGAACTCCTGCGGCGGAGGAAAATTCCGACGATATCCTTGAAGAAGTTCCTGACGAGGATCTTATCCCTGAGGATTATGTAAGCAATGACGCAAAGCGAAAGATCATAATGGATATCATAGAAAAAGTTCTTACCGATGAACAGCGGCAGACTGTGATACTGTATTATTTTGATATGCTCACCGTTGCCGAAATAGCGGATATCATGAACTGCACCACAGGCACAGTTACCTCACGTTTAAGCGCTGCTAGGAAGAAGATAAAGGAGGCGGTGCTTATTTACGAGAAAAATAATGATGACAGACTTCACGCTGTCGTTCCGGTATTCACCTTGTCGAAGCTCCTTATGCAGGAGGCTTCAAAAGCCGAACTTCCGAAGATCACACTTTTCACAGATACCTCTGCTGCATCAGCCAAAGCAGTATCCGACAGTACAACAGCGTCAGCTGAAACAGTATCGGGAGGAAAAGGTATGTTAGCAACAGTAAAATCAAAAGTGATCGCAGGAGTATGCGCAGCAGTAGCAGGCGGAGTTATCACCGCCGCAGTAATGTTAAACTCAGATAATGACGACAATGTAAACGAGGCAGTTTCATCACAGATCAAGACAAATACAACGATCTCAAAATCAGAAGATATGAACAATGGCAGCACTCAGACAACTGCCGACACAAATGAAAACAGCCCAGAGCCAGCACATACAGATAGTGAAGATAACGCAGCACCTGTTCAGACAGAGCTTACTAACAGCGGACTGTGGGACGGTGAACTTCTTATCAACGGAAAAGTAATCAAAATGCCTATAACATCAAAGGAACTTTCTGATCTGGGTTATGAGATATCGGACGATGACAAGGGTGACGGAGATATAACTACCGATCAAACTTTTATGTATGTTTTTCAGTGTATAGACCCGACAACAAATGTTTCTGTAAATATGGGCAATCTTCTCAACGAGGGCAGCAGTACTCTCGATTATGGCGAGGCATACGGCACAGAGGATTTTGTGTATTATCAAATGATGTTCTCAGGACTTGACAATGAGGAAAATGAATACAGCGTTGAAATGTCAAACGGCATAACCATAGGTTCTTCCGCAGAGGACGTTGTAAATGCTTTCGGCGAGCCGACTAAGATAACATACTATGACGCATATATCTACATACAGGACCCTGACGCAGTTGCCGATAAGGATGATCCTTACTGCAAAGAGAGCGCATATGTAAGATTTAATATGAGAGATGACCGTGTTACAGCGATCACCATCGGCGCAAAGGCAGACAGATAAATGGTTGTCACATAAGATATTTTCCAAAGCACGGAGCAGTTAAGTTTGTTCCGTGCTTGCTTTTTTGCAGTAGTTTATAAGCAAAAATCTTTAAAAGTTTCTGAAAATTTGTTTTGTTAATCTCACTTGACAAATAGGTTAATATGTGGTATAATCCATATTGATCAATAGAATGTATTGTGCATATAATACAACTTTTTGGGACCAGACAACAAAAATCAAGGAGGAAGATCATTATGTCAGCAAATAAATATGCAGGAACACAGACAGAAAAAAATCTTATGGAGGCTTTTTCAGGCGAATCTCAGGCAAGAAACAAATATACATACTTCGCATCTGTGGCTAAAAAGGAAGGCTATGAGCAGATGTCAGCACTGTTTTTAAAGACCGCAGACAATGAAAAGGAACACGCAAAAATGTGGTTCAAGGAGCTTGGCGAGCTTGGAAAAACACCAGAAAATCTTGCAGCAGCTGCCGCAGGAGAGAATTATGAGTGGACAGATATGTACGAGGGCTTTGCTAAAACAGCGGAAGAGGAAGGTTTCCCTGAGCTTGCCGCAAAGTTCAGAGCAGTTGCCGAGATAGAAAAACATCACGAGGAAAGATACCGTGCGCTCCTGAAAAATATCGAAACTGCTCAAGTATTTGAAAAGAGCGAGGTAAAGGTATGGGAGTGCCGCAACTGCGGTCACATAGTAGTAGGCACAAAAGCACCTGAGGTATGTCCTGTATGTAACCACCCTCAGAGCTATTTTGAGGTCCACGCTGAGAATTATTGATAGGGCAAGGCATTACTTGGAATAAAAATAATATTTATGCAAAGCGGTTGAGAGCGATCTTGACCGCTTTTTATTGTGCATTTTAGCAGAAGTATTTAGTTTTATTAAAGTAAAAATACCGTTCACCCGTAAAAGCCTACCGCTTACCGCCAAAGACTTGAATTCGCTATTAAAAAACATTAAAATTATATATAGAATATTAACATATAAAATATCAAATATTATAATGAGGTGAAATTAATGCACGAAATAATTGAAAATGCATCTTTAGAAATGACAAATGTACTTACATTCAGAGGAAAGGTAACACAACAGCAGTTTATACAAATCAATAAAGAAATGAATGAACTCATTCATTCAAATAATGCACAAAAGGTAATGAAAGGCGTTTCGGCTACCTTTTCAATTGATTCATCAGCAGAAGTGCCGGTTATGGATATTGAAATAATGTATCCTCTTGATAAAGTTATTTCAGTTACGGATCCATACATTATCAAACCTGTTTTCAGACTGAGAAATGCCGTTAAGATCAGACATACAGGAGATCCTTCAACAATACAGAATACTGCAAATGAAGTAATGCAGTATATCAAGGAAAAAGATCTGATGCCGATAACAGCAGGTTATAATGTAACTGTACAGGAACCTGCAAATCCAACAGATGTAAGCAGTCTTATAATTGATATTTATATTGGCGTAAGTGATAATATATTATGATGTAAAACAAAAAATTAAGATATTATGGCAAAGTATTCAAAGAAAAGCGTACGGTTTCCTTGTTGTTTTGTCTTAATATAAATAAAAAATAATAGAGGAGGTACATAACGATGGAAAATGTTATGACTAACGGTTTTGCAGAGCTTTCTGCAAATGAAATGGAAGCGATTGATGGAGGCGTATTTCCCGTTCTTTTTGTAATATGGGGAGTAGAAGTAACTGTAGGTCATGCACTTGCTGCAGGAGCGGCGATCGGTCTTTGTGCTGGCGGAGCACTTGTTCTTAAGTAATGGAGGTAATAAAAAATGAATAATAATTTTGTTGAATTAAGCAATAATGAAATGATGGATATCGACGGTGGAATGCCATTTGTCTTGGGTGTTCTTGCAGCGGGTGGAATTGTTGTAGGAACTGCTTTTGTTACTGCTGGAACTGTATATCTTGTAGGTAAGGGCGTACAGTGGGTTGGAGATAAGATTTTCGGTTAATTTTAATGGAGAGCTAAAATGAAAGAATTTTCTTTTTTTGGTTTAACATTAACTGAGCTATTACCTTATTTGGTGAAGCTTGGTTTTGCAATGGGCTTGATTATAGGCGTGATGTTACTAATAAAGCATTGAAGTAACAATATGTGAAAACAGATTATATTGGTGCAGTATTATATAGCTTTGTGAATATAAGGCTGGTATACAATAAACTTACTAAATAATATACGAAACATATTTTAATTGTGCTTATAACTTTGCAGGGCAAGAGTTGATCTCTTGTCCTGTTGCTTATTGTGCATTTTAGCAGAAGTATTTGGTCTTATTAAAGTAAAAATACCGTTCGCCCGTAAAAACCGACCGCTTACCGCCCAAGACTTGAATTCGCTATAAAAAAACATTAAAATTATATATAGAATATTAACAAATGAAATAATTGATTTCGTTTTCTTAATAATTGATCGGCAACAAAATATAAATAGTTGCTCCCTATGACTTTATATATGGATCATGAGAATAACAGGAGTCGATAATGAAAAAAGTTTTATTTTATTTTTGCTTTTTTGGAATAGCAGCTTTTTTAGCATCAATAGGCGTCTGCCTTGCAATTATCACCAATATGGTGTATAAAAATCATCCTGATTATTTTTCAGCGAATATTTTTGTCGGTATATTAACAGCGGTATGTGCGGTGTGGCTGTCATTATTACTGCATGAATCTGCTCATGCTGTTTCGTATAAGCTGAGCGGCTGTAAAATAAGAGCGTTTTACATATTTCCCGTTTGCTTTGTTAAGGAAAATAAAAAGTTTAAAGTCACTTTGGCTGTAAACGGTTTGCTGGGCTTTGGAGGAATAGTTATACCCGAACTGACTCCATGCAGAAATGAATATGATATCAGGAAAATTTACAGAGCCTTTCAACGCTCTTTGATGGCTGCTCCGTTATTTTCTGCTGCTTTAGGATCAGTTTCATTGCTGCTGATGATATTTGTTACTGATAAGATAAATGTGAATATCCGATCAGCTTTTTTTATTTTCTTTGGATTTTGTGTTCTTACAGCCGCATATATTAATATAACATCTTTGTTGAGTTTTGCCGGTCTGATAGGGGATTATGCCGCATTCCATATGCTGAAAAGTAACCAGTCATATGCGCTGATACAATTTTATAATGAGCTTATGCTGCAAAATACATATGTAAAATCTGAGCTCAGAAAAGAAAAGTATTTTTACAGCATCATTCTCCGTTATGTAGATGAAATATATCTGAATAATGATAAGTGTGTTTTAAATTCGGAAATCTGCAGTTTAATGGACATTATTTTTTATGAAAATATAATTATGGACGCTCATGAAAGTGATGAAACAGAACTGAAACTGCTGTTTAAGATCTTAGACCATGATCTAAAAATAATAGAGGACAGATTAAAATTTGAAACGTATTCTAAGTTCTTTTGCCATATGCTGATTTTTATGTGCTGCCATGGACAGTATGATAAAGCTGTTTTATTATGGGAAAAGTATTCTGACATGATCCCGAATAACAGAAACGGCAGGTATTGTATTGCACAATCTGAAGCATTGTTCGGCAAAGAAACAGATGAGTGTTTGAATAAAAAAGTATATATATCATCTATGGATAATATATTTTCGCACTTTAATAATTATTATGATGATGAGAATAAGATAAATTTAAAACTGACAAATAAGCCTATACAGCGCAACTGATTATAAAGCACTGTTTAAATTTGAATTTATGCCGTTTTTTAGCATACCTGCATTTGTTATTTGTTTTGTATTGCTTTGTTTGACTATATTTAAAGGAAGGAAATCATGTGCGGTATAATGGAAAAAGGTTTTAATGAGTTTACTAATTCTATAATCGTAGCTATAATTGCAGCTATTGGCTTTATGGCTTGTTTGATTTCATTCGTTCTTGCGATTATGGATCAAAAATACATTATTGCTGTTCTTTTTTTCTTGTCTTCTCTTTATTGTTTGAAATATGTACTAATATATAAAACACAAGAAGTGAAAGTTCTGATAATAGAATTATGGTGAAAAAAATGAAATACTACTGCGTAAAACAACACGACATAACCGACTGCGGAGCAGCTTGTCTTGCAACGATATCAAAGCAGTACGGACTGAATTTATCAATATCTAAAATCCGTGAAACTGCTGGTACTGACAAGCAGGGCACTAATGCCTATGGAATGATAAAAGCCGCAGAGCAGCTCGGCTTTACCGCTAAAGGCGTTAAAGGCAATCAGGAGGCATTTTTTACTGAATTTCCGCTTCCTGCAGTTGCTCATGTAATTGTAAACGGAAGTCTTCTCCATTATGTAGTTATACATAAAATAACAAAAAAACAAGTGATAATTGCTGATCCTGCAAAAGGAATAGTAAAATATTCTCCTGAAGATTTTTTTAAGATTTGGACAGGAGTACTTATTCTTCTTGTGCCTACTTCTAAATTTCAAAAAGGAAATGAGAATAAAGGCGTCTTTTCAAGATTTTTAAGTCTTATATTCCCTCAGAAAAGACTTCTGCTGAATATTTTCCTTTCTTCTCTTATCATTACGATCTTCGGGATACTGGCATCATTCTATTTTCGTTTTATAATGGATGATATTGTTCCAAATTCACTTAGAAAAACACTGATGACCCTTTCAATAGGTATTATCATTTTATATATTTTTAAAGCTATACTTGAAGCGTTCAGAAATCACCTTATGCTTTATCTTAGTCAAAAGCTGGATATACCGTTGATACTAGGCTATTATCAGCATGTATTAGGTCTGCCAATGAACTTTTTTGGTACAAGAAAAGTTGGTGAGATAGTATCAAGGTTTATGGATGCCTCTAAGATTCGTGATGCTATATCAAGTGCGACATTGTCGATAATGATAGATACACTTATGGCCATTATAGGCGGTATTGTTTTATTTATGCAAAATAGGCTTCTTTTTGCAATAGCAGTCATAATAGTTGTACTATACGGAATTATTGTTTTTGCATTCAATAAACCTGTAAAAAAGATCAATGAAAAACAAATGGAGGATAACTCTCAGGTCACATCATATCTGGTAGAAACTTTGAATGGAATAGAAACTGTAAAAGCTTTTCATGCAGAGGACGAAGCACAAGCTAAAACGGACAAGCTTTTTGTTAAATTGCTTAAAAGTATTTTTAAAGGCGGTATGATAACCAACGCTCAGCAGACTTTGACAGGTGTAATATCTACTATCGGAGGTACTGTCATTCTGTGGGTCGGCGTAGTAAGTGTTCTTGACGGAAATATGACTTTGGGAAGTCTGATAACTTTTAATGCCCTTCTGGCATATTTCCTTGACCCGGTAAAAAATCTCATAAATCTTCAGCCTACTATGCAGACCGCCATTGTAGCGGCAGAACGTTTAAGTGAGATACTTGATCTGGAGCTTGAAAAGTCAGCCGATGAAAGCCGCAAACTTTCGCCGTCATCGCTTAATCATCAAATAAGGATTCAGGACCTGGATTTCAGGTATGGTACTAGAAAGCTTGTGCTTGAAAATATAAATATGACCATAAATGCCGGAGAAAAAATTGCTCTTGTCGGAGAAAGCGGCTCAGGAAAAACAACATTATCAAAACTTCTTATGAATTTCTATCCCTGGGAAAGAGGGGAGATATTTATAGGAGATTATAATTTAAAGGACATTGATCTTGAGGCTTTAAGAAATAGAATAGCATACATTTCACAAGATATCTTTCTTTTCAGCGGAACAATACGGGAAAATTTAGAACTTGGAAATAAAAATGCTGCTCTTGAGGACATAATTGAAGTCTGCAAGCTTAGCAAGGCTGACGAATTTATAAATAAACTGCCGCTCAGATATGAAACGATGCTGGAAGAAAACGGTGCAAATCTTTCCGGTGGTCAGAAGCAAAGACTTGCTATTGCAAGAGCACTGCTGAAAAAGCCTGATATACTGATAATGGATGAAGCCACCAGCAATCTTGATTCAATAACTGAAAAAGCTATCGAAAAAACAATAAATGCTCTCTCGAAAAATATTACGACTATTATTATTGCACACAGACTTAGTACGATCATGCGATGTGACAAGATCTTTGTTATGGAGCATGGCAGATTTATAGAACAGGGCACGCATAAAGAACTTATACAAAAGAAAGGCAGATATTATGATCTGTGGAAAGACCAGATACCTGATAGTCAAGAAAATGTTTCTGAAACTAATGTAAGATCTGATAAAGAGGCTTATCAGACGGCATATCCTGTTCTACTGGATCCTATGATATAAGGAGTGATATGATTGAAAGAAATTATACTTGACATAAAAGATATCACCGACAGCCGTGAAGTTATGGAAAGCAAGGAAGCTCCTAAAATTCGATGGTTTATATATATTCTTTCTATTGCCGTTGCTGCAGCAGTCATATTTGCCTGCTTTTTTGAAGTTGACGAATATACAAAGATAACTGGCGAAATACGAACACAGAAGGCTTCAAGCACCGTAACATCATCATCTGACTGCAAATTAAAAAAAATATGTGTTGATGAAGGACAGCAGGTAAAAGAGGGTGATGTACTTTTTGTTCTTGATTCAGATTATGCCAAGGAACAAAAAGATATCTTACAGGAAAAATTAGACGGTTATCAATGTGATCTTAATAATACTCAACTTTTGAAAAAATCTATTGAAGATAATAAGAATTACTTTAAAAATGACGATACTGATTCAAAGTACTATTATAGATACGATCAATATAAAAATGGTGTTTTACTGTCTGCAAAGGAATTTGATAAATCTCAGTTAAATAATGATCTGACTGCAAAAGAAAAAGAAAATGATCTTGAATCGGTGAAAAAGAATATAAGTGAAAAGCAAGCACAGCTTACCGAGTATAAGAGATTACTGATATGTATTCAAAACGATACAGAATACACAGGAACAGATGATGCGGTAAATGCAAGCTATAATGAGTATATTACAAATTATAATAAATCTGAGCTGATTTACGGTCAGTATAAAGCGTCATATGAGAATATCTCTGAGCAGTATGAAATTCAGAATTCTCAGGAAACTGTTTCTTATGTTCAGGTAGAAACTGCAAAACAGAATATGGATTCAGCATATTCTAATATGGTTTCATATAGTTCTGCGTATATGTCAGACATTCGTTCTCAGATACTTCTTATTGAAAATCAACTTATTTCAGATCGTGAAAATACGCAGTTAAAAACGGCTTTAAATGACTATAAAGAACTAAAAAAATCAATAGAACAAGGATATGACTTTAACACAAACAACAGTGTTTTAAAAGAAAGCTATGATAAATATACAGCAGACTATACTGCTTTGTCAAATGATTATACGTCAAAGACTGCTGAATATCAGGAGCTTTATAATGAGTATACACAGCAAAACAGCAGTACAGTTATAACAGAATCAAATATTAATGATGCCAAAAATGCTTATGAAAGCGCACAAATGGAGTTGACCGTTTTAAAAAGCACGTTTTTATCACAGCTTCAAACAAAAATAAGTTCTATCGAAGATGAGGTAAAAACACTTAATGACAATAAGAAAACATTAGAGCTTTCTTTAAAGGGAATAGAAGATACAGAAGGATACGAAAAACTTTCTAAAGAGAAACTAAAAAATGAAGCAGTTGTTACATTAAATACGGAAATAGACTCTCTAAATGAAAATATCACCTCTGTAAAATCGCAGTTGGCAGAAGTAGATCAGACAATAAAAAACTCAGAAGTTAAAGCTGCCTGCGGTGGAACGATAACTCTTGTAGATACACTTAGTCCGGGAGATATTGTTCGGTCGGGAAATCAGCTTTGCAGCATAATACCTTCGGAGGAAGAACTTAAAGTTATGCTTTACATTCCTGAAAATGAAATATCCAAAATCGAGATAGGTCAGAAAACTGAATATGCTTTTGATGCAATACCATACAATGAATATGGTAAAATAACAGGCAGCATAACCTCAATTTCAGCTGATTCTGTGGCTAAGGAATCTGCAGGAACTAAATTTTATATTGCTCAGGCTGATCTGTCTGCTGTGTCACTAAAAAATAGAAAGGGAAATATCCGAGAAGTCAAAAACGGTATGCTGGTAGAAGCTAAAACTATAAGCGGTTCAAAAAAGGCTATTGTATGGCTGCTTGAAAAGATAAATTTAATGGATTAATAATTATATTTTTCTACTTTTAGAAAAACGATCTGCTCCAAAAGTAAGGGATAGTTCACACCCAGAATTTGAACTATCCCTTTAATATACCATACCGACCAATCCAATACATTTGACAATATGCAACTAAAATGATATAATATACAAGCCGTGTGGAAATATACCGCACGGCTTGTATTAAAAGAATGGGTTAGTCTACGCTAATTTGTGAACGATATCAATAGAGGAGCTTTGTTATGAGCAGAAAAAACAGAAAAAATATATATTTAAAGAATACGACTTACAATTCTGTGTTTGACAATATAACCGCAGCAGGCGGCAGGGCAGATGCTGTGCGGCAGGAGGCAAGTGACGAGTATTACAGAATGATAGAAATGCACCCGAATCTCAACAAGGTCGCTGTGGTGCATTGGAAACAGTGCTGTGAACGTGCGGCTTTGTATAAAACTGTAAAGAAATATTTCCCCGAAAAAGCCTTTGAATGGGTGGACAGCGCCGCTATGGAGTACAGCAGAAAGTCGGGAGTATTCATAAACAAGGTGCTGAATTTCCCCGGAATGGCAAATATATTTCTGTCAGGTATGAAGAAAATGGCTGCTAAAGGCTTTGGCGAGGAAGCGGGTTTCAGAAACCATTTCGGTCTGTTCAATAGCAGCGAGGCACACTTTGTTATTCTCGACTGCCCATATTGCCGATATCTGGATGAGCTTGACTGCTCGGAGCTGAAAGCAGGTTTCTGCAAAAGCGATGAGTATATGTACGGAAACCTTGACAAGTTCGCTTTCGAGCGCACCCAGACCTTAGCCTGTGGCGGCGAGAGGTGCGATTTCTGTATCAGAAGAAGATAAGATACAGCGTGATATGCTTATAATAAAGAGTGAAAACAGTGCTTTGCCGACCTTGGCAGGACGCTGTTTTTTGTGAAATATATAGCATTTTCACTTGACAGTTTTCGGCCATAAATGCTATAATATAATCAAGCACTTTAGTATGGCAGAGAGCATTTGCTATATCTGCGAAAACGATTACGCTGATCGATAAAGTGCATAAAATCGGAATACTTGAAAGTATCAGCATGAAAATATGAAAGGGGAAAAATTATGAAGAACTTGATAACTGCGCTTATGCAGTTAGTAATTCTGATAGTGGCATTGGTCGTAACGTCATTCGCTATTCCGAAAGTGATCGGTGATGACAACAGGTTTGATAAATACATAGCGGAAGGCTCAAAGCAAACTGTGACTGTTGCCAGCGCATGGGGTCTTGTAAAGGACGGCGAAACAGCAAAGTATACTGATATGAGCGGTACACCTGAAAAAATTTGCAGTAAAGTTACTTTCCTGCAAAAGCCTGTGACAAAATTTCTCAATAAAGAGGTAAGCTTTAAACAGGCGAAATATGTTAACTGCTATTGGATCACAGCGATAATTTCCGGTGTGCTGTGCTGGATATTTGCGGCAGGCTTTCCTTTCAGAATAGGGCGCAAAGGTCTGAATATATTTAATTCAGTATACAATAAGTTCTCCAATGTTCTCCTTATGGAGGATAAAACGAGCGGTGAGGAATATGAGGTTGACGTTGGTATGACCATATGGGGACCGCTGTGGATAATCCTGCTTGCACTGCGTATGACTTGTGCTATAATATGGGGACTTATCCTTCCGCTGGTCATAATCGCAAACGCTGTGCTGGGAGTGCTGTTCATTATCGGCAGAGTTATTACCATAAGCATTCGTGGAGCAGCCGACGAAACCAAAAGGCTCAGCAGAGCAAAGCAGAACGATAAGGTCACATTCTCCCTCTACCCAGTTGGCGGATATTTTAGAATAGAGCAGGATCAGGATCACTCCAGAGGTTTGTTCACAAGGAATTACTGGAACGCTGTGGCTGTTAAAAGAATTTTCGAGTGTGAGGCTGAAAACAAGACCTTTTCCGAAGAGGACGCAAAAAATTGCCTTTGGTACGGCGATACTGACAAGCAGAAATTTTATGAAACCTACCGTCTGCTCAACCTTATAAAGAACCTGTCTAATGCCGAAGTAAAGGCGAAAAAAACGCTGATAGCCGCTGCATATAAAGAGGACGGCTATGAATACAGATTTATTTATGATACCAATATGTACCATGTATTTATGGTAGGCGGAGATGAATCGGATAAGCTTAGCCATGCGGAGATAAGTTCTGAATTCAATGCGGCTGTTCTGCTTGACGCATTGGAGCATGACAGAAAGGGCGTAAGATATACATTCAATGATTATCAGAACTTGTATTATGCCGATAATGAAGAGTTTAGCGCAAAGATAATGAACTATCAGGAAAACCTTATCAAAAAGTTCGGCAGAAACAAATATGACGAGTATTTTGAAGAGCATAAAACGGAAATAATCGAAAGAAGACGTGCGAAAAAGCTTGCACATCTGCCGGACTATGATGCAGACTAATCATAGTCAGATACCAATATAGAAATTCTGCCCCGAAGCGTTCAGTTCGCCTCGGGGCAGTTTTTTTTATTATTCGTGATGAGATAAAAGAAAAATTAAAACAGTTTTGCAAACTGGAATTTATACTACCAACATACTCCTGTAACAACATCTGAAATTATAAAATTCCATTTTAATAATAAATCAAATCCATTATAAAAAACGTGTCTTCTTGTAGTAAATTCATTAAAAGACAAATTTGAAATAATGAGAGCTACCATTTTGGGAGAGATTATTTTTAAACAGTATTCTTCATTATCCTTTTTCATGATAACAGTTTCGTTGTAAATATCAAAAATAGGATGCTCATGTTTGTGAATTGTATCTAATGGAAAATATATAGAAATAATAGAAGTTTTATCATTAATTGGAGATAGATTGATTGTTGTTTCTGCTCCTAATTCATACCACCATATATATTGTTGGTTATCGATGGTTATAGTTCTTGTTTTTCGTTTCAAAACAAATCTCCTCCGTAAATTCCGATTTATCTTATACCTATTATAGTATACCCAAGCAAAAATGTCAACAGAAACCCCATAGCGTAAAATCCCTATATTAGTGCATTCCTTTTAGCCGCAGCCTTTTCTATTTCATTTTTGCAATAAATTCACGGATCTCACGTTCAACACGCTCAACGTCCTCGTGCAGTTCCTGCGCCGACATTCTGAACGCTCCGCTGCCCATTATGATGACCTGCTCCATTCCGTCAGACGTAGCAACTCTTACCTTATGCTCACGGCTCAGCTTGTGGGCAGTTTTCTCAATATAAGTGTCAGCCGTTTCAGCCTCTTTGGTGTAAACTATGCTGATGTTGTGGTAGTTCTCGATAACACGCTCCTGCTCCTTTACCTTGTATGCGTCAAAAACAAGGATAAGTTCGCATTGCTTGTACCCCTGATAGTTGCAAAGCCTGTTGACCAGCATACTCCTTGCAAGGTCAAGGCTTTCCGCCGCCGCTTTTTTCAGCTCCTCCCAAGAGAAGATAATGTTGTATCCGTCCACAAGCAGATATTCTTTTCCCGAATAGATCTGTTTAGGCTTTTGCTTTGAGGAGTTTTCCGCCTTTTTCGGTGTGCGCATTGCGTAGCGTTTTTCACGCTCTATCTTGCCGTAGGTGCGCTCAAATATCTCCATAAGTTCCTTGTCGCTGGCGGCACGTCTGCAAAAATCTTCTGCAAGACCTGTACGATCGTTAAACTGCGGCTCGGCATACTGCTTTCTGCGACCCTCGGGCGGCAGGTGCAGATGTTCCTCCACTTTGTTCCATTTTACATTATATCCTGCCCCATGGGAACAGAATACAGAATCCGCCGTATTTTCAAGGTCGCTGTCGGGAGAATATCCGTATGCTTCAACTACCTCATCAGTGTTGTGACATTCACGATAGCCGTCGGGCAGACAGACAAGACTGCCAAGACCTTTTGTGTAACTTATGACCTGCGGCTGATATCCACGCATTTCCGAAACAGGTGCGCTGCCCTTTATAACTGACATTTCACCTGCAACTTCTGGAGGAGAAAATTCGCCGCCCATATTCTGTATATCGGTTATGGCACGTCCCACATTCTGCGACGGAACTTCAAGTGTAAAGCTGTAATAAGGCTCCAGCAGAACGCTTTCTGCACTCCGCAGACCTTGCCTTACTGCACGATAGGTCGCCTGTCTGAAATCTCCGCCCTCGGTGTGCTTTAAATGCGCCCTGCCCGAAACGAGCGTTATTTTCATATCCGTTATTGGCGAACCCGTAAGCGCACCGAGATACTTTTTCTCCTGCAAATGTGTCAAAATGAGCCTCTGCCAGTTCCTATCCAGAGCGTCCTCGCTGCACTCTGAGGCAAATCGCAGACCTGTCCCACGCTCCAGCGGTTCAAGCTTAAGATGTACCTCCGCATAATGCCTAAGCGGTTCGTAATGCCCATAACCGTAAACACTTTCCGCAACGGTTTCTTTGTAAGCAATGTTTCCCTCGCCGAAATCCATATCCACATCAAACCGCCGCTTGAAAATATTTTTCAGTATTTCAAGCTGCACCTCACCCATTAAGCTGACGTGTATCTCTTTCAGCTGTTCGTTCCAGTCAACGTGCAGCTGAGGATCTTCATTTTCAAGCAGACGGAAGTATGCAAGCAGCGTGTGTGCGTCAATATCACTGACAGGCTCTGCACGATATGTCAGAACAGGTTCGAGCATAGGCATTTCCGAATCATTTTCACAGCCAAGTCCCTGTCCTGCATAGGTCTTTGTAAGCCCCTCAACAGCGCATACCATACCGCTTTCAGCTGTGTCCGCCGAGCGGTATTTCGCCCCTGAATATATCCTTATCCTGCTGACCTTTTCCGATATGCTCTCGCCGTCAGCAGAGGTGTAGTTCACAATGCTGCGTATTTTTAGCGAGCCGCCTGTTATCTTCATAAAGGTCAGACGTGAGCCGCCGTCCTCTGAGATCTTGTATATCTTTGCACCGAATTCGCCGCTTTCCTCCACAGCAGGAGCAATTTCCGCAAGAGCGTCAAGCAGCCTTTCAACACCCTGCGACTTCAAAGCCGAGCCAAAAAAGCAGGGGAAAATGCTGCGCTTGGAAACTGCTTTGGAGATAAGCTCATTATCCACAGAGCCGCTTTCAAGGAACTCGTTCATTATGTCCTCGTCATAAACGGCGCAGTCCTCTGCGACCTCGTCCTTACTGCGGCAGAAGTCAACGAATCCCGAACCAAGTCTGCCATCAAGACTTGTCATAACAAAGTCTTTGTTCGCTCCGTCAAGGTCCATTTTATTCACAAACACAAAAGTCGGAACATGGTATCTTCTGAGCAGCCGCCAAAGCGTAATTGTGTGGCTCTGCACTCCGTCCGTTCCGCTTATGACCAGTACCGCAAGATCAAGCACCTGCAAAGCACGTTAAGTTTCCGCCGAGAAATCAACGTGTCCCGGAGTGTCCAGCAGAGTGAAAGAAGTGTCCTTATATTTAAATTCAGCAGGCTTTGAGAAAACCGTTATGCCCCTGTTCTTTTCGATCAAATCCGTATCAAGGAAAGCGTCGCCGTGGTCTACCCGCCCCAGCTTCCGTATCTCGCCCGAAAGGTAAAGCATAGCCTCGGAAAGGGTAGTCTTTCCCGAATCAACATGAGCGATTATGCCAATTACTTTTCTATTCATTTTATCTGTCCTATCGAAATTTAGTTTAAAAGCAATACCGCACAAGCCTTGCGTGCGGTGCTGTATTAAATCATTATATCATAGAATTTGCCGATTGGCAAGGAATGAGCGGCAGAATGTCAAGGACTTTCTAAGTGTTATCAAAGTGCCTTATATAATAGTATAACAGTCCCAACAATAACATTAGACCCAACCCATTTCTGCACATCATACAAAGACAAAAAACAGCCGTGGGTCTGATCTATCTCAGATACCCACGGCATTTTCATCATATTATTTTGGAAAATAGAGAATAAATTCTGCTCCCTTATCCACTTCGCCATAGGCTTCTATCTTTCCGCCATGGCGCTTTATTATGCGGTCGGCTGTGGCAAGTCCTATGCCGCTGCCCTCATATTCTTCATCAAGGTGAAGCCGCTGGAATACACCGAAAAGCTTGTCGGCATATGCCATATCAAAACCTGCTCCGTTGTCCTTGAATGATATTACCGCATAGCTGTCATTCGGTATAGCTGATACGGTGATAACTGCGTTCTGCCTGTGTCGGGTGAACTTGAATGCGTTGGTCATAAGATTTTTCACCAGCATTCTCACTAGTACATCATCTCCGCTGACCTGCGGCAGACTGCCCTCTATAAGCGTAATGCTGCGGTCGGGTTCTGCGGATTTGCATTCGTCAAAGATATCCCTGATAAGAGCGTTCATATCAAGTTCCTCATACTCAGGCTTTATGCTGCACATTTTTGAAAAACTCAGCAGCCGTTCTATCATCATGATAAGCTTTGAGGTCTTTCCCTCTATCATTGCGGTGATCTTTAAAGCGTCCTCAGTGTTTCCCAAAACGATCTCTTTTTTCAGAGTGTCCGCCAACATCTGCGTTACGTTGAGCGGCGAGCGCAGATCGTGAGATATCGCCGAGCAGAACAGGCTGAGTTCATTGTTTGCAGCCTCCAGTTCACTCCGCTTGCTGTATATTTCAAGGTGGGTTTTCACCCTTGCAAGAAATTCTTCCTTTGTGAAAGGCTTAACCACATAGTCGCAGCAGCCAAGCTCAAAGCCTTCCTTTATAACTGTCGGATCGGATTCGGAGGTCATAAATATAACGGGTATCTCCTTTGTGGCTTCGTCAGATTTTATATGCCTGCAAAGTTCCAGACCGTCCATACCCTCCATTTTTATGTCCAGCAGGATGAGGTGCGGCTTGCTCTTTTCGATCATCGTCAGAGCCGCCTGCGCATTGGTCGCACCAAGCACTCTGAAACCCTCGTTTCTCAGTATCGTTCCCGCAAAGGCAATATGCTCAGGCATATCGTCAACAATAAGTATCTCCGCTTTTTCAAACATTCTATCACCCGTTATTCTCTGTAAGATATTCGCTATTCGGTCATAAGCCGCTGAACTTCGTCCTTGTTGGCAAGCTTTGTTTCGTTTGAATAAACTATCTCGCCCTTTTCCATTACATACAGCTTGTTTGTGTTTTCAAGTACAAAGTCAAGGTACTGTTCCACCAGCAGAACGGTTATGCCTTTCCATTGGTTTATCTTCTGTATGGCTGCACCTATGTCCTGTATTATCGAAGGCTGTATACCCTCGGTCGGTTCGTCAAGGATAAGTATTTTAGGCTCAGCCGCCAGCGCTCTTGCAATGGCGAGCTGCTGCTGCTGACCGCCCGAAAGGTCACCGCCCTTGCGCTTTGCAAATTTCGGAAGTATGGGGAAAAGGTCATATATGTAATCGGGGACTTTGCCCTTGCCGCCTTTTGGCTGTAAACCAAGCTCAATATTTTCCTCAACTGTCATCTGCGGAAAAATGTCACGTCCCTGCGGCACATAGCCTATGCCAAGCTTGACACGCTCATAGACAGGCTTTTTGATGATGTTTTCGCCGTCAAAAATTATCTCACCTTTGGGAGTCTTAACTATGCCCATGATGCTTTTAAGGGTAGTGCTTTTGCCGACGCCGTTTCTGCCGATAAGTCCCACTATCTTTCCCTTTTCAACATTGAAACTCAGATCTTCTATGACACGGCTCTCACCGTAGTATGAATCAACATTTCTGATACTGAGCATTTTATTCGCCCCCTCTTCCAAGATAGACCGCCTGTACGGTCTTGTCCGCAAGCACATCGTTTATGTTGCCCTCCATAAGCATTTTTCCCTCATGAAGAACCGTTACGATATCAGCCGCCTGTTTTACAAAATCCATATCATGCTCGATAACGATTATGGTACATTCTTTCTTTATCTCTTTCAGTATCTCGCCGGTTCGGAAAGTTTCAGGCTTGCCCATGCCTGCGGCAGGTTCGTCAAGCATGATTATCTCAGGCTTCTGAACAAGCTGCATAGCGATCTCCAGCCATTGCTTCTGTCCGTGGGCAAGACTTCCCGCACGTTCCTCTGCCTTGTCCTCAAGTCCGACACGTTCAAGAGTTGAACGGATATTCTCCATATCCTCCTTTGACGGTTTTCTGAAAATTGAATCAAATATGCCCTTGTGACCTTTGAGAGAAAGTATCATATTCTCCTGTACAGTAAGGTTCACAAATACCGACGGTACCTGAAACTTTCTTCCTACGCCCTCCTGAACTATCTTGTATTCTTTCATTCCTGTGAGCCTTACGGCTTTTTTGTCCTTTGGGTGGAATATGACCGTTCCTGAGGTCGGCTTTGTTTTTGCACAGATAATATCCAGCAGGGTAGTCTTGCCTGCACCGTTAGGTCCGATAAAGAAGTGTATGCTGTTTCGCTGTACAGTTGTTTTTACCTCAGTTAAGGCATAGAAACCGTCAAAGCAGACAGAGATATTGTTGATCTCAAGGACGACATCGTCCTTTGGAACAATATCGTTCTTTGTTTTAGCCGTTGCCATACTCATTCTATGCCGCCTCCTTTACCTTTGTATCCTTGCCCTTTGCCTTTATCCTGCGGAAAAGTGCAGGCAGCTGTTCGCTGACAATGCCTACTATACCGCTCTTGAAGAAGATTATCGTTACGCAGAATACAGCGCCGATGATGTACTGCCATATCTCAACCATACTGCCTGAGCTGAGGTTGTATTCACAGAGGTTGATAAGGAATGCGCCGATAACAGCACCGATTATCGTACCTCTTCCGCCTACGGCTACCCATATCACCATTGTGATAGAATAGGATATCGTCATCTGTGACGGAGTGATGCTGCCGTTGAAGTTTACGAAAACTGCTCCTGCGATACCTGCGAAAGCTGCTGAAAGAACATAAATGAAGTTCTTGAATGCGCTTACCTTGTATCCCGAAAAATAAGTTCTGTTCTCGCCGTCCCTTATAGCGATAAGCAGCTTGCCGAACTTGCGGCTGACGAGAAATCTTGAAAGTGCGAATATCAGCGTCATAAGAATAAGAGCGAGATAATAAAGCTTGAACATTTCAGTCCTGTGGAGATTGCCCTTTATGCTGCCGAAGATAGTCTTTATCTCGGTTATTCCTACGTTTCCGTTGGTGTATGTTGAAAGAGCAATGAAGATCGAATATGCCGCCCATGTAAGAGCCTGCGAGATGATCGAGAAGTATACACCCTTAACTCTGTTCTTGAAAATGAAGTAGCCGATAATAAATGCCACAACAGACGGAACAGCTATGATAAGGATAAGAGTCAGCGCAAATGAGTTGAAAGGTTTCCATATGAGCGGAAGTTCTTCAAGTCCGCCGATGTGCATAAAGTCGGTTATCTTTCCGCCGGTTTCCTGAAGTTTCAGATACATCGCCATGCAGTATCCGCCGAGGGCAAAATAAAGTCCGTGACCAAGGCTGAGTATTCCCGTATAACCCCAGATAAGATCAATACCCATTGCAGCTATGGCGAAAGCCATGCATTTTCCGAGGAACAATACCGTTGATGAACCCGAAAGCATTCCGGCATTGAGAAGTAAAGGCATTATTCCGAGGACGGCAGCTATTATGAGAAAGCTTACCGCAGCCCCACGCTTTTTAAAGAACCTGCTGAGTTTCATAAACCAGAACACCTCCCTTATTCGTCAAGATTTCTGCTCTTGATAACGAAAAGTCCCTGCGGACGCTTCTGCAAAAAGATTATAACTATGAGCAGAACGATAGCTTTTGCGATAGTTGATGAAGTATAGTTCTCTGTGAAAATGCTTGCCGAGCCGATTATTACAGATCCGATGACCGTGCCGAGGAGCTTGCCTACACCGCCGAGGACTACTGCCATAAAGCTGTTTACGATATAGCTCTGACCTACCGTTGAGTCGATAGAGCCGAGAAGAGCTACGGAACAGCCTGCAATGCCTGCAAGACCTGAGCCGATAGCAAAGGTGATGTTATCCACCTTTCGTGAGTTTATGCCCATGCATTTAGCCATTGTTCTGTTCTGCATAACGGCTCTCATCTGCTTGCCGAAGTTTGATCTGTACATAATGAACCATACCAGCAGCAGACAGAGCGCCACAAGAAGAATGATGAAAAGTCTGTTGTATGAGAATGTGCAGCCGCCGATCTTTATACCGCCGTTAAGGAAAGACGGCGCAGTAACGTTCACTCCCTGTGTGCCGAAAATACTTCGTGCCGCCTGCTGTAAGATAAGACTTATTCCCCAGGTAGCCAGTAAGCTGTCAATTTCCCGCCCGTACAGCCGAGAGATTATGAACCTTTCAAGCAGGCTTCCGAGAATGAATGTCACTGCAAATGCAGCGGGTATTGCTATGAAATAGTAAATATCACGAATGCTTTCGGGACAGTATTTAACGAATATCTGCTGAACAACATAGGTCGTGTATGCGCCTATCATAACGAACTCGCCGTGCGCCATATTGATAACACGCATAAGTCCGAAAGTTATCGCAAGACCCAGTGAGGTCAGAAGTATGATAGAACTAAGGCTCACGCCGTTGAAAAGGGTGTTTATAAAACGATCCATAGATTTTTGCCACGTCCTTTCGTTCCTGAATATTGCACAGCCTCATAAAAGGCTGTGCAATAAAGGTACTTATAGAGGATTGATTATTATGCTGAAATTACTCAAGCGGCTGGATGCCTGCCTTGACTGCCCAGTCATATGTTGAAAGATATGGGTCAGGAGCAACAGGGTCAGTAGCGTAAACTTCATTGATAAGTCCGTCCTCGCCGACCTGTCCGATCCTAACTGGCTTTACAAGGTGGTGATTGTCGCCCTGTATAGTAACTGTACCCTCCGGTGCGTCAAATGAGATCTCGCCTGTTTCAACTGCCTTGATAACGTCCTCCGGTTCAAAGCTGTCTGCCTTTTCGCAGGCTTCCTTCCAGAGATAAACTGCGTCATATGCAGCCTCGGCAGGGTCTGATGTAACTCTGTTCTCACCGTAAGCTTCCTTGTATGCTGTTACAAAATCCTTGTTCTTATCTGTGTCAGTTGTCTGATAATAGTTCCATGATACCATGTGACCTTTAAGAATGTCAGCACCGATAGTTGCTACCTCTTCCTCTGCGATAGAGAATGACATCGTCATATATTCATTGCTTGTGTAGTTCTTTTCAGACATCTGCTTGAAGAATGAAACGTTGCCTGTTCCGTTGAGGGTGTTGATGATAACGTCAGGCTTTGCTGCCTCGATCTTTGAAATGATAGCCGCAAAATCTGTCTGATCCATATCAGCGTATTCCTCGCCGACTACCTCTGCACCCTTTGCTTCAAGCTGAGCGTTGATTATCATATTTGCTGTTCTTGGAAAAACGTAGTCTGAACCCAGCAGGAAGAACTTCTTATACCCCTGATCGAGAAGATAGTCGATAGCAGGAACGATCTGCTGGTTAGGTGCTGCTCCTGTATAAACGATGTTCGATGAGCTTTCCATACCCTCATACTGTACAGGATACCAGAGCAGTGAGCCGTATTCCTCAACGATAGGCTTTACTGCCTTTCTCGATGATGAAGTCCAGCAGCCGAAGATAGTTGAAACGCCCTCGCTGTCGATAAGCTTTTCAGCCTTTGTTGCGAATGTTGAAGGCTCGGAAGCACCGTCCTCTTCAACATACTCGATCTGCTTGCCGTTTACACCGCCTGCTTCGTTGATCTCCTTGATAGCAAGCACCTCTGCATCTCTTACGGACTTTTCACTGATAGCCATTGAACCTGTCAGCGAGTGGAGAAGTCCGACCTTTACTGTATCGCCGTCACCGCTGTCTGAGCTTTCATTGTTTCCGCAGGCTGTGAACATTGCCGCTGTCATAGCTGCCACCGAAAGCACCGCTAAAAACTTCTTCATTCTTACCTTTTTCATAGTATTTTCCTCCAATTCATTTTACTTTTTACTTTCACTTTTTCCTAGCAAATAAAAAATTGGTCCTCTGCCTAGTCTGAACTCTTGCCAAATGCAGATAAACCAACTTCATTGTTGTGATATTCTGTTTTTATCTCTCTTATCTTTCTTATCTTAATACAATCCAAGCTGTCTGAGAGCCTTTTCATTTTCAGCCGTACCCTTTTTCTCAAGGATATCATCGCCAAGCTTGATCTTCAGATATTGGATAATAAGCTCTGTGCATTTTTCCATTCCGATACGGTCGGAATTAAGCGTCATATCATAAAGCACTGGGTTCGTCCAGGTTTCGCCGCCTGTGTAATATTTGTAGTAATCGGCTCTGTACCTGTCCGTCTGATAGATCATCTTGTGTGCTTCCTCTTCTGTTACGCCAAGCCTTTCGATAACGTTCTTCACACAAAACGCTCTCGGCGCTTCAATGTAAACGCTGACAGTGTTGTCATAATCACGCAGCAGGTGATTTGCGCATTTTCCAATGATGATGCAGGATTGCTGCCTGCCAAGCTCCTTGATTATCTTTGCCTGAATGTTGTAAAGATTTACGTCAGAAATGAAGCTTTTGTCCGTCGGTTCGACGATATCGTCCTTGTTGGCGGATTTCATAAGCCGCTTGATAAGGTGATAACCTCTCAGCTTTTCGTCCACCTGAAAGAACAGGTCCTTGTTTATCCCGCTGTAATTTGAAGCCATACTGAGTATCTGACTTTCATAACATGGGATACCCAGCTGCTTTGAAAGCGCAAGCCCTATCTGCTTTCCGCCGCTTCCGAAGCCTCTTGCAATGGTTATAACGAAATTGTCCATTTCTATCACCTCCTGTGCTTATAGTATAGCACAGGGAGGGTGAGATAAAAACATAAAAAATCAGAGAAAATCCTATATTTTTCAGTCAAGTCATATCTGCTGCCTGTATTGAGCAGGGGAGATACCCGTTGTTTCCTTGAAAACCTTTGTGAAATAATCTGCGCTTGAATAACCAAGTTCTTCACTTATCTCATAGGCTTTCAGACCGCTTTGCCACAGCAGTTCTTTGGCATATTCTATCTTGACAAGTGTGCTGAACCTGCTGAAACTTTCGCCTATATGGCGGCGGAACATCTTTCCGAAATAATCACGGCTGAAACCGAAATGCTCTGCCGCCTGTTCCACCGATATATCACGGCAGCTTGTGTTTGAAAAATATGTGCATATATCCTGCGTAAAGCTGTCGTCATTGCTCCTGCCCACAGCTTGCAGAGCGGACAGCACATAGTCTGCGCATACGTTCTGACTTTGCTGCTCTGCAAGCTTTTCCTTTACCCTTGCAAGCATACTTCCAAGCTTTTCTTCGTTCACAGGCTTTAAAAGATAATCGAACGCCCCCAGCACAAGCCCTTTTCTCGCATACTCGAACTCGTCATATGAGCTTATAAAAGCCACGCATACATTTATGCCAAGCTCGTTTATCTTTTCCAGCAGCTCGATCCCGTCAATAAATGGCATTCTTATATCCGTCAGCACAAGGTCAAAATCTTCGCTTTTGACCGCCGCAAGAGCGTCCCTGCCGTTGGAAACTTCCTTTGTTATAACAAAACCGCTGTCTTTCCATACTGACATTCTTGAATATATAAAGCGCATATCTGCGTCGTCCTCCGCTAAAAGTATCTTATACATATTACTCACCTCCATAAGTCCTCAGACTGTGAAATGCTGAGAAGATCGTATCTGTTTATGTATTCTTCAAGCTGTCTGAATTTTGTCTTATTCATACGCTCCTTAAACTCTGCCCTGTGCTGCTGAAAATAATCAGCCGCCGAGATATCGAATTTTCCGCATAGTTCAAGAAATTCTTTTACAAGCTGAGAATTTTGTTCATGCTCTGTTTTCTGTTCAGTCGAATCCTCACTGAGCTGTAAAAACTCTGTCATCTTGCCGACCGCAAGCCGCCATTGATCCTTAAAGTCAGCCGTGTCCGAATTTTGCGGCTGTTCAGATTTCAGTACACCGCTGAGATCCTTTGCACTTTCATAAAGCCTTTTGCAGCAAAGATTTCCCGAAAGTCCTATAACATCATGCAGTATTATCCTTGCGTTCATATAGTTCCCAGCCTCTATGTGCTGACATATGTATTCGCAGTCGCTTTTGTGGTCATCAAGAAACCTCTTTATTATATCGAACAGAATAGTCTTGCTGCCGCCCAGTGAATCAAGACAGGCTACGCAGTCAAAGACCTCATCACCTTGCTTTTCAGTACTTTTCGGCATTGCCCTGCTTATATGCAGATGCTTGTGTATCATCTTTCTGAGATCATCGGGGCGGAAAGGCTTTGATATGTAACCGTCCATTCCTGCCTCATAAGCTTTCTGATCTATCCCCGATACAACGTCAGCAGTGAGTGCGATAATTGGCGTAAGACCAAAGTCAGCCATCTCCCTTATGCGCCTTGCAGTTTCATAGCCGTCCATATCAGGCATATGCAGGTCAAGCAATATCATATCGGGACGGTGAGTGCGGCAATACTCAATGGCTTTCATTCCGCTTTCCGCCGTGTCTGTCTGCAATCCGTATGTGCATAGTATCTCACGCTCTATGTCAAGGTTCACCCTGTTGTCGTCCACAAGAAGAATAAGTGCACTCTCTTCGACATTACCGCCGACAGTATCATCATATCTCTGCTCTTCCGTTGGCTGTGCAGTTTCAAACGGCATAATGAACGAAAAACTTGAACCCTCACCCAGCTGAGATGATACCTCTATCCGGTATTTTCCGCCGCTTGCCGCCTTGACGATAGACTGTGATATAGGCAGTCCAAGACCTGTTCCGCCGTGACGTCTTGTTACACCTGCGTCACTCTGAATGAACGGCTCAAAAATGCTTTCAAGCTTGTCCTGCGGTATGCCTTCGCCCGAATCTGTAACGCAGAATCTTACGGCAGTGCTTTTCCCTCTTGTTTCCTCACATTGACAACTCAGCACAACTTCTCCTCTGTCTGTGAATTTTACCGCATTGCCGAGAAGATTTACAAGTACCTGTCTGAGCCGTAACGGGTCGCCGCTGACATATGAGGGGATATCTCCCGATATATCCAGCCGCAGAGCAATGCCCTTTGAAATAGCTGCGCTCTCCATTATGGAATATGTGTCGCTTATTAACTTCACAAGGTCAAAATCAGTGTATTCAAGCTGTAAATTGCCCGATTCTATCTTTGAAAAATCAAGAACATTGTTTATCAGCCCCAAAAGATTTTCCGAGGCGGTGTTTATGTTCGTGCAGTACCGCTGCTGTACATCACTAAGCTGTGTGCTTGAAAGCATATACAAATAACCGGTTATGGCATTAAGCGGAGTCCTCAGCTCATGGCTCATCTGCGCCAGAAAATCACTTTTTGCGCTGTTGGCTCTGTCCGCCTCGTCCTTTGCCTGCCGCATCTGCTCCTCTGCGGTTTCACGCTTTTTCAGCTCGTTTTGCAGCGTCTGCGAAAGCCTGTTGAAAAGCTCTCCAAATCTGAAAAGTTCGTATGCTCCCTTTGGCGATACCCTTACGTTGGATAGGTCTGGTTCAGCTGAATTTTCTGCACTTCGCTGTGAAAGGCTTTCGGAATAATCGTTTATCGGTCTTACATAAAGCTGCTCAAAAACTATAAGTACAATGCCGATTATCACAAGAACGCTTGCGGAGCATATAAGCTGAATAAGCGAAGCCGTTTCACGTCCTGCTGCAGCATTTTCGACCTCAGCGTCCAGCCGCTTGTTAAGGGCATGACGGAAACGCTCGATAGGGGACATTATCATAGTTTTTGAGTCGTTGTAAAAGCTGTCATACAGTATCTCACGGGAGCGTTCTTTCATCTCCTGCGGACTAAGTCCGACGTATTGTTCGGGCAGCTGAGTGCTTTCCACAAGTGCGATGTATTCAGCCATTCTGCCGTTTTCCATATCCTTGTACTGCTCCGAATTTATCCCCTCGGCAGTCAGCATAAGCTTCATTGAAACTGTTTCAGTCTTGATAAGAGTATCGGAATATTTTTTCGCCTCAGCCAGCAGCGCAGATTCATTTTCGGGCGGATCAAGCGCCGAAAGGCTGTTTATAACACGGTCACGGGTCTTTTCCTCACGGACTTCATACCAGTAATTATAAAGGTGTTCCACATCTCCCGTAACGGAAAATTTCCTTGCCTCGTCCGTAAGATAGTCGGAAGCGTCAGCAAGCTCCTGCCCCAGATCGGAAAGCTCGCCACGATTCACCTGAGCCGCATTTTCATGGCTTATGCAGTCGGTCATATACCTGCTGCTTATAAGCGTCAGCACAGTTATGAGCAGAAAAACGATCACAGCGCAAATCGTGATATTGCGGCTTTTGAGCATTAAGCGCCGCCTTTTCTTTTCACGAGCCATAGCCTCACCACCCCTAAAAAAGTAAAAAACGCCCCGTGAAAGAACACGGAGCGTCATTGCCCATTAAAATATTGCTTGATAATTATATCACATTTTTACAGTTTAGTCAAGATGTGAGCAGTTTCATGCGGCAAACTTTTTGTTATATGCTGCTTATATACTATTATAATAGGGAAGTATCGTCAGGGGTAAAACTGTAACGGATCATTTTTGAATTAGTATTAAATTCAAAACATTTGTGAAACTGCCACAAAATCACAGAGAAAATTTATCCATTAAAAAGTGTTGACAAAATAAATATATGTTGTAAAATTATAATATAATAGTTTGTATTAGGGGGAAACCATATGAAAAAGATATTAGCTACAGCGTTGGCATTTGCACTAACTTTAGGAATATTTGCTCTCCCAGTAACTGATAGCGGTGTCTGCATAACAGATAAATTTGCAATATCGGCTATTGCAAAAACTTATGGAAAGTTTGAATATAAAGAACTAGATGATGGAACTATTGAAATAGTAAAGTATTCAGGAAATGCTAGTTATGTCGATATTCCGAGTACTATTGATGAAAAGCCTGTAACAAGTATTGGAAATAGTGCGTTCGCTAGTCGTTCTAATCTTACATATGTAAATATTCCTAGCAGCGTAACAAATATTAAAAGTTGTGCTTTCTATTGTTCTTTTAATCTTGTGAGTGTAACTATTTCAAGCAATGTAACTAACATTGGAAGTTCTGCTTTTTCCCTCTGTAATAGTCTTAAAAATATAAGTGTAAATTCCGATAATGAAATTTATACATCTGAAGATGGAGTATTATTTAACAAGAATAAAACAACACTCATACAATATCCTCTTGGCAATGACAGAACATCATATATTATCCCCAGCAGTGTAACAACTATTAGCGAAGAAGCATTTAATAGATGTAACAAATTAACAAACATAACGATTCCAAATAGTGTGACAAACATTGGTAATCAGGCTTTTGCTCAATGTTCAAGGTTAACAAACATAAATATTCCAGACAGTATCACTTGTATTGGTAAGTCTACTTTTTCATACTGTAAGAGTTTAACAAACATAATCATTCCAGATAGTGTTGCAATAATTGACAATTATGCTTTTTATAAATGTATAGGATTA
Source organism: uncultured Ruminococcus sp. (assembly GCF_934476685.1). Lineage (GTDB taxonomy): Bacteria > Bacillota > Clostridia > Oscillospirales > Ruminococcaceae > Hominimerdicola. The sequence continues at coordinate 5,831 of NZ_CAKSNX010000008.1, read as the reverse complement.
ACTAGTGTTATTATTCCAGATAGTGTTACAAGCATTGGTAACCATGCGTTTGACTACTGCACAGGCTTAAAAGATATAACTATTTCAAATAATGTTACGGATATTGAAGAAGCTTTTATGAACTGCGTAAGTTTAAAAAACGTAACTCTCCCCAAAAGCATTACAGTGATTGGCACTTCTGCTTTTGAAGGGTGTACAAATTTAACGAGTATAGTTATTCCAGATGGCGTTAAAGTTATCAATATGAAATCTTTTTATAAATGTTCAAGTTTATCGAGTATTATCATTCCGGATAGTGTAACATATATTTATTATAGCGCTTTTCAATATTGCGATTTTTTAGGTAATATTTACTATACAGGAACAGAATCTGAGTGGAGAAATATAAGTATTGCAAACGGAAATGATCCAATAGATAAAGCTACTATTCAATATAATTGGGTAGATAATACGAAAGAAAAACTCTCCTCTTGCACAATCTCACTTCCAACAGCAACTCAGTACTTTCGTGGTACAAGAATAAAACCTGTTGTCACTGTTAAAAACGGCTCGGAAACATTAAAAAGCGGAACAGATTATAAGGCTGTATATTCAAATAACCTCTCTGTTGGCACAGCTACCGTTACTATTATTGGTATTGGCAAGTACACAGGCAGTGTGACTAAAACATATGATATAATTCAACGTTCTATAAATAACTGTGATGTCATGCTTGATTCCGATATTTACAGCTTCAATGGCACAAGAATCAAGCCGTCCGTAAAAGTATACTGCAACGGCACAGAAATGTACAACGGCAACTACACAGTCGCATACAGCAACAACCTCTCCGCAGGCACAGCAACTATCACTCTCACAGGTAAGAAAAATCTCAAGGGTACAGTTACAAAAACCTTCAAGATCAACCCTAGAAATATCGCTAACTGCACTATAAGCCTTACCAAAAATTCAGCTAACAAATATCAGCCGAACGTAGCTGTAAAGATAGGTTCAAACACTATCTTTAACGGCAACTACACCGTAAAATACGTTACATCGGCTGACAAGAAAACAGTCAAAGTAACTATCACAGGCAAGGGAAATCTCGCTGGCACAGTTACAAAAACTTATACAGTTTAACACCTAATATTCTTTAGCGGAGCTGACTTTCAGTTCCGCTATTTTTATGCGTATTATTATATGTTACTTGTCTTTTAAATGATAAATTGTATTGATTTTTGTCGGAATAAGTGGTATAATTGTTATGGATAATTTCCAAAAAAATAAAAGTATGGAGGAAAAATTATGAAGAAACGCATTGTCAGCATTCTGACCAGTATGCTGATGGTCTTTAGTTTGTCTGCGTATGTTCCTGCTGTCGGTGCAGGGGCAGAAACTGCGGCAAATGAAAGCACAGATGGCGTATCAATGGACAACAGTCAAGTGTCTGTTGAGGGAACAAATTCGTTCGGCAATATGCTGACCGACACACTCAGCGAAAAAATTGACGAACAGCAGGAAAATAACGGCTATAACGTATTTTCTGTTGAAATGACTGACACAAAAACTGCTCAGGTCAAATTTGAAACTTTGCAGGACTGCACACTGCTTGTGGGAATTTATGACGAAAGCGGCGAAAAAATGCTTGCGTCAGGCAGTACAGAAGTAACAGCCGGTGAAAAGAACACAACTGTGGAGATCGAAACAGATGAAATGCCCCAGTATTTTTATGTAAGAGCATTTCTGGTAGATACCGAATGCCTGCGTCCGCTCTGTACGGCGTATAGATCTCCGAATTATACTCAGAGAATGCAGGAGTTTTTCGCCAAGACTACTGACGATTTCGATGCAGAAAAAGTATACAATTTCGACGATGACAAGAAAAATAACTTTGCAGTTTATAGTGATGATACCATTATTATCACAAAGCAGGACGGCGTAAATGAAGTTGTTACCGCCGATGATGAGAATAATAATTATGTTATTGAAAATGCCGACAGCTCGATAACATCTCTTAAAACAGGAGATACATTCGCCTATGAATATGGTGACGGCAATGTTCTCATAGTAAAAGTTGCCAACATTCAGATCAGCGGCACAACTGTAACTATTACAGGCGAAGATACCTCGCTTGATGAAGTCTTTGAGTATGTGAAAATTGATACTGAACAGGATACATCAGAATGTGAATATGATCCGTCTACCGCCGGAGATGGCGTTACATATGTTGAAAATGACGAGAATGAAAGTGAGATCCAGACGTATTCAGTTGACAAAACAGGAGAAGCAACATTAAAAAAGCATTTTGATATATATAAATATGAGCCTTCTGAAGTAGAAGATGGACATGGTAAACTTAGTATATCTGTTAATGGCGGAATTGATTTATCTGTTACGGCTTCAATAAAATTATACATAGATTGGTCAGATTCGTATTTAGAGGTCAATCTTGGAACAACTGCAGAGATTAAGCTTACAATAGAAGGAAAAGGCAGGCTTTCATTCCCATTAGGAACTTTCAAGTTTATGCCTGTTGCAGGTATTGATATAACTATTGTACCGTCAGTAGTTTTTGACTGCGATATAACCATTGAATTGAGCGGAAAGCTAACTGCATCTTTTGGATTTAAAGTATCAAAAGATGGTATGGAGAATATTTCGGAATCTCCGCATTTAGAAGTTGAGGTAAAGGCAGAGGGTTATGTATTTATAGGTATATCTATTGAGCCTGAAATTTCTTTGATAAGCAAAAAAATAGCCGATGCTGAACTCTCGGGAACATCTGGTGTTAAAATAATCGGTTCAATTTCAACCGATTATAAGTGGGGAAAGTATTCAGAACGACATGATTGTGCCAGCTGTATAAGCGGTAATGCTTCTGCTGAAATAGCATTTTCATTTTCAGCATCTATATTACAAGTGAAAAAATTAACATTCGAAATTTCAGCCACTAAGGAGTTCCCGATAGGTGAATACTATTATTCATTGCAATATCGTGATTTTGGTTGGGGTGAATGCCCTCATAAAAGCTATAACACAACTATCGTAGTATATGATCCTTTTTATCCTGTTTCTGATGCAGATGTCGAAATTGACTACAAATCATATAAAGCAAATAAGCAAGGTAAAGTGAATATATTCCTTAAAAAAGGCGAACATAAAATTTATGCAGATAAATCTATGAAAGGAATGTATTACGGAACATTTAAAGTTGATGATAATAAAAACACTATAAGAATAAATCTTGGTCAATCTCTTGCATCAGGCATTTTGCGAAATGTAAAAGATGCCTTTATTGATGATTATTTCAGTGCGGCAATAACCAATGATAATGTTTTATATACATGGGGAGATAGCAGCCTTGGTCATCTTGGTGTGAAAGATCCGAAAAGTAATACCCCTGGAAAAGTAGAGTTTGATAATTCTGATGATGTTAAAACAGGTGTAAAAACTGTAAGTCATAATGGTCTTTACACAACAGCAGCCGTAACTGATGACGGTGGATTATATGTATGGGGAGTTGATACAGTTCTAGGTGAATCTTTGGGCAGCTATACTGATACTCCTGAAAAAGTCATGGATAATGTTAAAGATGCAATATGTGCTGGTGGCAGTGACACTTTTGTTATAGTATTGAAAAATGATGGAAATGTATGTTCATTTGGAAGCAATGACAATGGTCAGCTGGGCAATGGTTCATCTGACAGCGTTTTGCCGGAAGATGCACAAAGTATTCTTGGTAATGTGAAGGAAATAAGCGTTCATAATCGCACCTGTGCTGCTATAACTAATGATAATGAATTGTATACTTGGGGACGCAACTATGGCGGTCAGGTAGGTAATGGCAAAGATGACGACTGTAATAAGCCTGTGAAAATTCTTGAAAATGTAAAGTCAATAAGCTTAGGCGACGGTTTCAGCGCAGCTATAACATATGATAATGAACTGTATATGTGGGGTCTAAATTCACATGGTCAATTAGGAAATGGCAGCAAAAGTTCAACTAATAAACCGGAATTGATTAAGAACAATATATCTATGGTAGATTTGGGCTATGACTATTCTGCAGCAATAGATACAAAGGGAAACTTGTATACATGGGGCAATAATTATTATGGTCAGTTAGGCACTAAAAATAATGCTGATAGTTTGACTCCGGTGAAAATACTGAATAATGTAAACTACGTTTCACTTGGATCAAACCATTCTGGAGCCATTACCAAAGATAATGAATTATATACATGGGGCAACAATCAATTTGGCGAGCTTGGTGATAAAACAATTACTGCTCGTAATGAGCCAGTAAAAGTCGCTGATAACGTAAAGTATATTTCTATGGGTTCTCATACAAGTTTAGCCATATCACTTGATGATACATTATATACATGGGGAAATAATAGCTATGGTTTCTATCTTGGTGACGGAACAAGAACCGACAGAAATGCTATACCAACTATTGATAAGCCGAAAACAGGATCCACAATTTCCACCCAGAATATCGAAACAGACAGCACAGGAATTTCATTGACTGCTGCTGATGAAATGCTTATAAAAGAGCCTGTCATTAATGACGGCACAGCAAGCTTTGATGAGCTTTTGCCCGATGAGATTTATAATATTTATGCAATGAGATCGGCTGAAAGTGAAGAACTTCTTGGCTCTGATAATCTGCTTTATATAACTCAGGCTGTATCCGATGAAAACGGAAAGCTTACTGTGAAATATGGATTTACAGACAGCTGTGATGATCCGCAGTGGGTAGCTGTACCTATAAAGCAGGACGATATTTCAAATGCGGGAATAACAATGGACGATATAACCTATAACGACGAGATACAGTATGTTTCACCAATAATAACTTTTAATGGCAAAACACTTACCGAGGATAAGGACTATTATTTGGACGGAGATTATGCTGCAATGGCTGTCGGCGAATATACCGTAACAGCACACGGCAAAGGACTTTACAAAGGCACTATAAGCAAAACATATAAAGTCACCTGCCCGATATCAGAATGCAGTATAGAACTCAGCTCAGAAACAAGCTATTTCAGAGGCATAAGAATAAAGCCTGTTGTAAAGATCATGAATGGTGAAACTGCTCTTAAACAGGGAACAGATTATACAGTTTCTTACTTTGATAATCTCTCAGTAGGAACGGCAAGAGTTGTAATAACAGGAAAAGGATATTACACAGGAACTACCGAGAAAACATTTGAGATAGTTCAGCGTTCGATCGCAAACTGTCAGGTAGAACTTAGTGCCGAGAACTATTACTTTAATGGTAAGAGATTCAAGCCAACAGTAAAGGTATTCTGCAACGGCACAGAAATGTACAGCGGAAACTACACAGTAACATACAGCAATAACCTCTCCGCAGGCACAGCAACAATTACTCTCACAGGTAAGAAAAACCTCAAAGGCACAGTTACAAAGACTTTTAAGATCAATCCTAGAAATATAGGAAACTGTACTGTTGAACTGACAAAGAACTCAGCTAACAAATATCAGCCGACAGTAGCTGTAAAGATAGGTTCAAATGCTGTATACAGCGGTAACTACACCGTAAAATACGTTACATCAGCTGACAAGAAAATTGTCAAGGTAACACTTACAGGCAAGGGTAATCTTGCAGGAACGACTACTAAAACTTATACAGTGGCTTAACATTTCTATCTGCAAATTTAAACAATAAGATAAGCCCCGACAATTATTTAAAAGATTGTCGGGGCTTTTTGCTGAGTATAAAAGAATTGTACAAAATCAACAATAAAAATTGTGTATTGTCACCCCCAAATAGTACAGAAATTATTTAGCCGAATGGGAAGCTTTGAATTGAACAGGAGAGAGAT
>NZ_CAKSNX010000007.1 GCF_934476685.1 uncultured Ruminococcus sp. | reverse complement strand
TGGGGTGTCGCCAAGTGGTAAGGCAACGGACTCTGACTCCGTCATTCCAAAGGTTCGAATCCTTTCACCCCAACCAGTCCTAGGCTGAACAGGCGGACACGCTGAGCTGACAAGCTTGCTGTCTGCTGTTCAGCCTTTTTGTTTTATATTTTATTGTAAAGGATAGATACAGATGAGAAAAATACACAGATTGCTGTCAATTATCGCTGCTGGCAGCCTGCTGATATCTTTGTGTTCCTGTGCAAAAAAAGACGACATACGCTTTGGTACAGGAAATACAGGCGGTGTATATTATGCTTACGGAACTGCCCTGAGCGAGATCAACGATGATATAACTGTTAAAAAGACGGCAGGATCGCAGGCAAATCTTCGCCTTATGGACGACGGATTTGTTGATATGGCAATAGTGCAGAGCGACGTTTTGTCCGAGGCTGTAAACGGCACAGAGGATTTTGAAGAAGGCAGCATTGACGGAGTATCCGCTGTGGCAGGACTTTATATGGAAGCCTTTCAGATAATCGTACCTGCGGATTCTGAGATACAGACTGTTGCTGACCTTGACGGAAAGCGTGTTTCTGTCGGCGAGGACGGTTCAGGTGTTGCAAAAAACGCAGAGTATATTCTTAATTCTGTGGGGCTTAATATGGATATGCTGGATATACGCAATCTCACATATTCTAAATCCGCCGACGCTTTGAAAAGCGGTGATATTGACGCATTCTTTGCAGTGCTTGGCACTCCGTCAGATGTTGTCACTAAGCTTTCTGAGGATATGGACATAAGAGTATTATCCCTTGACGACCGCACGATATCATATATGACCAATCTTTACGGCGGCTATTATGAAACTGTGATAGATGCCGGAACATACAAGGGACAGGACGAGGATATAAAAACTGTCGGTGTAAAGGCTGTGCTTGTTGCTGCTGACAAAACGGACAGCAGTTCCGTCAAGGAAGTTGTAACACAGATATTTGAAAACAATGATGAGATCAAAAAATCTGTGCCTTTTGCAGAAGCTGACGCAGAATTTGCAACACAGGATATCCCCTGCGGATTTCACGAAGGTGCGGCAGATTATTATGACGGCTTAGGAATATCCGTAAGGAGGAAATAAATTTGAAAACGATCACTATTGATATGTATCAGACCCTTGCGGTTGCCGTCGGGGTGCTGTATCTGGGAGGGGTTCTGAAAAAGAAGGTCAAATTTCTTGAAACGTTCTGTATCCCCGCACCTGTTGTGGGAGGAGTAATTTTTGCAGTATTCTCATGTCTGCTGCACATATTAGGCATAGTTGAATTTCAGTTCGATGAAACTCTGAAAAACGTTTGTATGGTAATGTTCTTCACATCTGTTGGTTTTCAGGCTAACATAAAGGTGCTGAAAGCAGGCGGAAAAAGCCTTGTTGCATTTTTAATGTGCCTTATCGTTCTGATATTCTTGCAGAATGCTGTGGCAGTCGGTGTTGCAAAGGCGCTTGACATAAATGCACTGGTAGGAATGTGTACAGGTTCTATACCGATGATAGGCGGACACGGCACATCGGGTGCATTCGGAGCGGTCCTTGAAGATTTCGGAATAAACGGTGCGACAACGCTTTGCACCGCTGCGGCAACTTTTGGTCTTATAATCGGTTCGATAATGGGCGGACCGCTCAGCAGGCGGCTCATAATCAAGCACGATCTTATGAAAACGGTAGTGCCTGAGGACGATTCCATACTTGTTGAGGACGAGCAGAAGCATCATCGTTCGGTAAGTATGTATGCTCCTGCTGCATATCAGCTTGCTATCGCCATGGGAATAGGAACGCTTGTATCGTGGTCGCTTTCCTACACAGGAATGACCTTCCCTGTATACATCGGTTCAATGATAGTCGCTGCATTTATGAGAAACATTGGCGAATACAGCGGAAAAATACACATACACATGGGTGAGATAAACGACATTGGAGGAATATGTCTGTCGCTGTTTCTTGGAATAGCCATGATAACTCTTCAGCTTTGGCAGCTTGCAGAACTTGCTCTGCCGCTGGTTATAATGCTTATTGCGCAGGTACTGCTCATGGCATTTTTCTCATATTTTGTTGTATTCAACGTTATGGGCAGAAACTACGATGCCGCTGTACTTGTGGCAGGAACCTGCGGTTTCGGAATGGGCGCTACGCCTAACGCAATGGCAAATATGCAGGCGCTTACTCAGAAATTTGCTCCGTCCATAAAGGCATATATGCTTGTTCCGATAGTTGGAAGTATGTTTGCAGATTTTCTCAACAGTCTTGTTATAACAGGTTTTATCAATTTTATAAATTAGTGAAGAATAATGGAGGAAAAAATTATGAAAGGAAAAAACAAACATCTTGATTACTCAACGGAAAATCTTGCGTTTCCTGAGGTACACATTGACAACGACACAAAAGAAGAAACAGACAAGTCAGAAGCTGACGACAAGACATCGGGCGGTGACATGGTTTTCGACAACCTAGCCATCCCCGAAATAAAGTCCTCGGGCGAACGGCTCGATTCGGGACGCTCGTAAACTCGCTGTCTGCGGTTATGGCTTTTCATTTGCGCTCGGAAGAAACAGAGATATGACTTTTACTGAAACAGGGTTTGATGAGGTTTTGTTTTAGGCTAGTTTATTTTTTGTTATATATTATATTATTTTATTGAGGCGATTTTAGGTCGCCTCTTTTTTATTGGTATTTTCGCATAGTTACGCAAAATAACTAGTGCTATCCTCTAATAGTTTTATAAAAATACATTTTTAAGCTTGATTTTGGCTATAAAAAATAGAGGCAGTAAAAACCGCCTCTATCATTCCAAAATATAAAACCAAAGCTCCGTACTCAGATTCTTCCGAGCGGAAAATTATAAGTTTCCACGGCAGACAGCGAGTTTGCCGAATTACTCCGTCTAGGAGGACTAGGACTCAGTTGAGGACTCGGCGTCGGTGTCGCAGTCGCAGCTGCATTCATCAAGTCCTCTTGGGAAAAATTCTGCCGTCGGGAAAGATATCTTTTCAAACATCTCACAAGGGCTGTCGCTATTGGTCGAGCATTCCTTGCTTGGGACACAGTAGTCATATACAGGTATCATTATCGGCACAGGTCTTGCAAGCTGGATTATTGCGAACAGACCGATAGTAATAAGGATCTGCTTATCCTCGCTGGGAGATGAAGGCGCAACAAGCTTTGCGTCAAGGCACATTGGTGTTGCAACGTTCACAGATGCGCAAGGCAGAGCCGCATTGCTGCAGCATGATGCACAGCCGCTTGTCGGGGCAGGTGTCTGATCCTGATCGCATTCGCAGGTTGAAAATCTCAGTGTTCCGCCGTCGCTTCCGAAAAGTATCACCTTTTTAGTGAATGTTGATGTTGCATAAACTATGGTAGGCGCATTGCTTGTTGAATTGTAGACCTCAAGCTGCGCTCTGAAAGTATAAGTAACATCAACGGCATAGAAACCATGATTAAAAGCAACAGGCGATATTGCAAAAGCAACGTCCGTCACCTCAATACAGGTGCTTTTGATGTATGATGCATAGTTTATCGTTTCCCTGTCGGATTCACTTACAGTAAACTCCAGATCTTCAAGGCAGTCCTGCGAAGAGCAGGAATCGAATATCCTCATAGCTTCAATGCATACAGCTTCCTTGAACGGCTTATTTGGTGTGCAGTTAAAATCGCTCATAGTATACCCTCCTACAAAATATGTTGTTTTAAAGTTTTTTCACTTCTTTAACATCATATTCAGCAGGCTGCATAAGTGTGCGTAAATTTGCCAAAATACATAAGCAAACTGAAAAAAAATAAGCGGAACGTTCATCTGACGCACAGTCTGAACGCTCCGCTCAATATAAATTATCAGGTGTTTTTGTCTACCTGATGGAACTTCTTGAGATTTCCGATCTTTTCGTTTCTCTCATCAAGTATCTTCTCTACGTCTGCCCAGTCAAGTCCCTGATTTGCCGCAAGGACCATAACGTGGTAAAGCAGATCGTTGATCTCGTTTGCAAGCTCGTCATTGTCGCCGTTCTTTGCAGCAATAACTGTTTCGGTAGCCTCTTCGCCTACCTTCTTGCATATCTTGTCAACACCCTTGTCAAAGAGGTATGCTGTATAGCTGTTCTCCTGTGACTGTCCTGCCTCATAATCAGCCTTGCGCTGTTTGATGACTTCAAAAATTTCCTGATAAACTGTCATTTATTCTTCCTCCGTATTATAAATTTCATTGAAAAAGCAGCTGTAAGAGCCTGTGTGGCAGGCTGCACCTGTCTGCTTGACATTGAGCAGAAGAGTGTCATTGTCGCAGTCGGCATAGATCGAAACCACCTTCTGAAGATGACCGCTGGTCGCACCCTTGTTCCAGTATTCCTGTCTTGATCTGCTCCAGTACCATGTATAACCTGTTTCGAGAGTCTTTTTAAGGCTCTCCTTATTCATATAAGCAAGCATAAGCACAGTCTTTGTATCAACATCAAAGGCTATCGCAGGCGTAAGCTCGCTTTTGACAAAATATTTGTCAAGATCGTTTATATCAACTTTAATTTTGCTCATTATTTTTCCTTTCTGATGCCGTTCTGGTCAAAAGTATTTTTAAGTGAACGTTCTGTTGGGATCATCGTACAACACAAAAAAGCAGCCTGAACTATCTCTGATACGCACATTATGACCGTCGCCGTCATATTTTCAATAAAAAAATATGAAACACACACCACTGCCGACAAAACTGTCAGGATCACACCAACCCTGACCCACAAGCGTCCGCAGTAATCATGGGCATAATTCCATGTGTCCTGATTTTTCATTGACATAGCAGTCCGATAACCCACCAAACCGTTGATCTCCTTCGGCGTATGTTTATACATCATATAGCCGCAGAATATCATAATCACGGGTATAAATAACGTAAACACAATATTGAACACAAGCATTAGGCTTACCTCACTATTATCCCCTTGCTCCTGCAATCGTCTTTTACCTGCTGTACCGTCAGCTCTTTGAAGTGGAAAAGGCTTGCAGCAAGTGCTGCTGAGCAGTCTGTTTCAAGAAAAGCCTCTGCAAAATCAGAAAGCTTTCCTGCTCCGCCGCTGGCGATAACAGGTATTTTTACAGCGTTACATACCGCTTTCAGCATAGGCAGATCAAAGCCGCCCCTTACGCCGTCGGTGTCGATAGAATTTAAACATATCTCTCCTGCGCCAAGCTGTTCGCACTTCTTCACCCAGTCGATAAGATCCATTTTCATATCTATTCTTCCGCCGTTTATGTAAACTGTCCACTTGTTGTCGGCAACTTTCTTTGCGTCAACACCAACGCAGATGCACTGACAGCCGAAAATATCTGCGCCCTCTTTTATGAGCTGAGGGTTCTGAACAGCCTGTGAGTTTACAGAAACCTTGTCTGCGCCTGCTCTGAGGGTTTCCCTTATATCGTCAACAGTCTTTATTCCGCCTCCGACCGTAAGCGGTACAAACACCTTTTTCGCAGTTTCTCTCACAACGTCAAGCATTACTCCCCTGCCCTCGTGAGATGCCGTTATATCATAAAAAACTATCTCGTCCGCACCCTGAAGATTATACTCATAAGCACATTCAACAGGATCGCCGACTTCCTTTATTCCTTCAAAATTAACGCCCTTTACGACCTTGCCGTCACGAACATCAAGGCATGGTATTATTCTTTTTGCAAGCATATTATTTTACCTCCATTGACATCTTAGCAAAGTTTTCAAGTATTTTCAGACCTGTTTTTCCGCTCTTTTCAGGGTGGAACTGACAGCCGAAAACATATCTTCCGTCCGATACCACAGCAGGTACTTTTGAACCATACTCGCAGTAAGCATAAAGATTTCTGTCCTCGCAGAAAGCCTTATAGGAATGTACGAAATAAACGTATTCGTCATTTGTAAGTCCGTCGAAAAGACGGCAGTCGTGGTTATATTCAAGCTTGTTCCAGCCCATATGCGGGATAACAAGCTCAGGCTCGTTTATCTTGTCAACATAGCCTTTTACAAGTCCAAGACCGCTGCACTCTTCAAATTCATAACTCTTTTCAAAAAGCAGCTGCATACCAAGACAGATCCCAAGGAACGGCTTGAATTGAGCCTGCTCCTTGATAACGTCCACAAGACCGCTGAGTTTAAGCATATTCATTGCCCACGGGAACGCTCCTACTCCGGGAAGGATAAGTGCGTCGGCATTTATTATATCTTCTTTTCTGTTTGTCAGCTTGTTTTCAAATCCTAAATAATCCAGTGCGTTTTTTACTGAGAATATGTTACCTGCGCCGTAGTCAATTATTGCTATCATTTAAAGCACTCCTTTAGTCGATAATACTCCCGTTCCCGTAATTTTCATTGCGTCTTTAAGAGCGTGTGCCACTGCCTTGTACATAGCCTCGGCAATGTGGTGATCGTTCTTTCCGTACTCCTCTCTTATATGGAGAGTTATGCCCGAATTGAAAGCAAATGCTCTGAAAAATTCCTCTGTCAGACAGGTATCATACTGTCCTATCCTGTCATCATGGAAATCAGCGCTGAATGCAAGGAACGGTCTGCCGCTTATATCGAGAGAGCAGAACGCAAGAGCCTCGTCCATAGGTACAAAAGCCGAACCATATCTTGCTATGCCCGCTTTATCACCGAGAGCCTCAGCAAAAGCCTTGCCAAGACAGATACCTATGTCCTCTACCGTATGATGTCCGTCAACGTAGAGATCTCCCGTACATTCGACTTCCATATCTATTCCGCTGTGAACACCGAGGGCGGTGAGCATATGGTCAAAAAAGCCTATGCCTGTATTTACGTTTACCTTGCCCTCGCCGTCAAGCTTTACAAAAACTTCAATATCGGTTTCTTTGGTTTTTCTTTTGATTTCCGCTGTACGCATTTTATCACCTGCTTATGTTTAATTTTCAAATCCGGCCGTCAGATATCGTAAAATTTCCCCTTGTGGAAATTCTCGTTGCCAAGATATCTTGCCGTAAGCCTGAACATCACGCAGCCGTCAGGACAAACGATATCCTTGACATATTTACTGCTGCCGCCCAGATTTTCAAGATTTCCGCCGCTTCTGACAGCCTCCATTAAAGGGTAGAGCATCATCATAGTCTTTGAGCAGATACCATAGCCGTCCTTGTTCACAGGACAGCCGTAGGTACAGGTATATTTGTCGCCTATCTCCTCACCATTGCGGCAGTATCTTTCGGTATGATCTCCACGCAGAAAGCCTGTGACCTCCACCTCAAATTCATATTCCTCATCATACCACTTTTTCATGATATATGACACCCCTTAAAAAGATATCTTAAAATCTTACCTTTATAGCGTTTGCGTGAGCAGTAAGTCCTTCTTTTTCTGCCACAAGAACGATATCGTCCTTTGCTCTTCTGAGAGCGTCCTCTGTGTAATATGTAAAGCTTGAACGCTTTTCAAAGCTGTTTACAGACAGAGGTGAGAAAAATCTCGCTGTGCCGCTGGTAGGAAGAACGTGGTTCGGGCCTGCATAGTAGTCGCCGAGAGGCTCTGACGCATACTGACCGAGGAAGATAGAACCTGCGTTGTCAAGTCTGCCCACATACTCCATAGGATTTTCAAAAAGGACTTCAAGATGCTCAGGTGCAAAACGGTTTGCAAGGTCGCAAGCCTCGTCCTTTGTATTACAGATAAGGATAGCGCCGTAGTTTTCAAGAGAGCTTTCGATGATCTCTTTTCTTGACAGCTCCTGAACCTGTCTGTTTATCTCTTCGATAGTCTTGTCTGCTATCTCCTCACTTGTGGTTACAAGTATAGCAGACGCAAGCTTGTCATGTTCAGCCTGTGACATAAGGTCAGCGGCAACGAACTTAGGATTTGCTGTTTCGTCAGCCATAACAAGTATCTCGCTCGGACCTGCTACCATGTCGATATCAACTACGCCGTAAAGCAGCTTCTTTGCAGTTGCAACATAGATGTTTCCCGGACCTACGATCTTATCTACCTTAGGTATCTCCTCTGTGCCGTATGCAAGTGCTGCGATAGCCTGCGCTCCGCCGCTCATAAATATTCTGTCAACTCCACAGAGTGCAGCAGCCACGAGGATATCCTTGTTCGGTGTACCGTCCTTGAGCGGAGGTGTTACCATTATAATTTCCTTTACGCCTGCGATCTTTGCAGGAACGGCATTCATAAGAACGCTTGAAGGGTAAGCAGCTGTGCCGCCAGGAACATAAAGGCCTACTCTTTCAAGACCTCTTACCTTCTGACCGAGGATACAGCCGTCAGGCTTAGCGTTGATAAAGCTCTGTGACTTCTGTCTTTGGTGGAAATCTGTGATGTTTTCGATAGAATTGAGCAGAGCGTCAACAAAACGCTGATCTGCCTCTGTAAGAGCGTCGTTTATAACTTCTCTCGGGACTTCATAATACTCAGGAAGTCTGCCGTCGAACTTTTCTGTATAAGCCTTGACAGCGTTGTCGCCGCCCTCTCTTACTGTTTCGATTATCTCGTTTACAACAGCTGTTACCTTCTTGTTGGTTTCACCGCTTCTCTTTTCAAGCTGCTTGAAGAATTCAACTTCATCTTTGCCGTTGACATAGATCTTTTTAATATCTGCCATTTTCAACTTTCCTTTCGTATATCAATCAATATTCTCTTCAACAAGCTTTACAAAATTCTCTATCTCCTGCTGACGCATTTTCATGCTTACCATATTTACGATAAGTCTTGCTGAGATAGGGCAAACGTCCTCGATGACTTCGAGTCCGTTTTCTTTAAGGGTAGTACCTGTTTCAACTATATCCACAATACCGTCTGCAAGTTCAAGGAGCGGAGCAAGCTCTACCGAACCCTCGATCTTGATTATCTCAACGTCCATACCCTTTGATTCAAAAAATCTTCTTGTGATATTCGGGTACTTTGTCGCAACTGTCTTTACATCATATCCGCCGTAGAACTTTGAGCCTTTCTTTGTGGCAAGGGCAAATTTACATCTTCCGAAACCGATGTCAACAAGTTCAAAAAACTTGCCCTGCATTTCCATTATGGTATCCTTGCCCACAACGCCCATATCGCACACGCCGTGTTCAACATATGTTATAACGTCGTTCGCCTTTGCAAGAACGACTTCAAGATTTCCGTCGGGAACAGGAAGAATAAGCTTTCTTCCCTTTTCTCTTATCGCTGTACAGTCAAAGCCTATCTTTTCAAGAAGTCCTACTGTATCCTTTTCAAGTCTGCCCTTTGTAAGAGCTATTCTAAGGGGTTTGTTCATTTTTACTTATCCTCCCAACTTATATATCAAGCTCAGTTATCTCGCTGCCCACTACGATGAGCTTCTTTATGCCCTTTGACTTTGCATATTCAGCAGATTCGTCCTGTGTGTTGAACAGTGAGTTCTCAACTGTAAGACCATCTCTTACCAGTTTCTGAGCGTAAGCCATTGCCTCGACAACATATCCCTTTTCGCCGAACACAACAGCGTCAGCAGTTTTCAGCTGCGGCACTCCGCCTATCTTCTCCATATGTCTTGCAACGGAGTCAACATTCACGCCAAATCCAACGGCAGGGCAATCATTTCCGAACTCGCCCAGCAGCTTGTCATATCTTCCGCCCTTGAGAACAGACTGTCCTACTTCTGAAAGATATCCCTTGAAAACAATTCCTGTATAATAATCCGCATGGCTAACTATTCCCAGATCCACTGAGATCTTGCCCTCATAGCCTAAGCTTGAAAGTCTTGTGAACACTTCTCTGAGGTTGTAAAGTATACCTGTTATCTTATCGTCAGCATAAATATCAGCCGCCTTGTCAAGCACCTCGATGCCGCCGAAAAGTCTTGGCAGCTGCTTGAGTGCGTTTGTTATCTGATTTTCGCCAACTTCATCAAGGAGGTCGTTAAGCGCAGGATAATTCTTTGTGGAAATAAGCAGTCTTATCTCCTCTCTTACGCTTTCGCTAACGTCAAGCTTGTTTACAAGCTCCTTGAAATATCCGATATGACCGATCTCCAGTCTGAAATTATCCTTATCGAAAGCCGCAAGTGCTTCTACTGCGGTACAGAGAACTTCATAGTCCGCTCTCTTTGAATTTACTCCGCCTATAAGCTCGATACCAGCCTGAACTACCTCATCGGAACGTCCTTTGAGAAGAGCATTGTTTTCAAAAATGCTCTGATTGTAATACAGTCTTAAAGGCAGCTTAGCTTCTTTAAGTCTTGTTGACGCAAGTCTTGCGATCGGTATTGTGGAGTCAGGGCGCATAACTATAAGTCTGCCCTTTGTATCCGTCAGCTTATAAAGGCTCTCCTGCTGGAAGTTTCTTGAACTTCCCATAAACAGATCATAGAACTCTATGCCCGGCGTTACTACCTCGCTGTAACCAAAGCCCTCGAACAGAGCCGCAAGCTTGTCCTCAACCGCTCTTCTGGCAAGGCAGCCATCAAAAAGCAGATCTCTTGTGCCTTCAGGAGTTATCAAATCATATCTTTTCATAAAACCCATCCTTATTACTTTATTATAGTAAAGTGATACTACATTATCATATTATCAACATAGAATATTTTAGCACAATGTACGAGTGTTGTCAACCATTTTAGTGCAAAATACCCTATTCAAATGTAAAAATACTGTTAAGGCAAAGCCTTAGAAATTAAACAGCGATATCTGATTGGAAAGCGGCATATCGCCGAACGCGCCTGATTTTGTAAGCGCCTCGACTACCGTCTTTGAAATACCGCTCTGCTGCTGAAATTCTTCTATGGAGATAAAGTCGCCCTTCTGAGCTTTTTCATAGATATTCATTGCAGCGTTAGTACCGACTCCGTTCATGGAACAGAACGGCAGACGTATCTTTCCGTCCTCTATCTTATAGATAAAAGCGTGTGATCTATTTATGTCTATCGGCAGGAAATCATATCCTCTCGACAGCATTTCATTGGTGAGCATAAGCATATCCTTAACGCCCTCGTCCTTTGCCGTACGCTTGTCCTTAGGCTTGTTGTTTATCTCCTCTATCTTATTTCTCACCATATATACGCCCTTGACCGCCGTTTCAGCGTCAAAGTCCTCGCCACGAACTGTGAAATAGGTCGCATAGAACGCAAGGGGTTCATGCACCTTGAACCAGCAAAGTCTTATGGCAGCCGTAACGTAAGCCGCAGCGTGAGCTTTCGGGAACATATATTTTATTTTCAGACAGGAATCTATATACCACTCAGGCACGTTATGATCCCTCATAGTCTGCTTCATCTCTTCTGTCAGCAGCTTAGGCGCTTTACCCTTACGGGTGATCTCCATTATCTTGAATGACAGCTTAGGCTCTACGTCATGGTGAAGCAGATATGTCATAATACTGTCACGAGTACCGATAACGTTGGAGATATCACAAGTTCCGTTTGCAATAAGCTCCTGCGCATTGCCCAGCCATACGTCTGTACCGTGGGAAAGTCCCGATATCTGCAACAGGTCGGAGAAGTTCTTCGGCTGACAGTCGAGCAGCATCTGACGAACGAAAGGCGTACCCATTTCAGGGATACCAAGCGTTCCGGTCTTACACATTATATCCTCTTCCTTAACGCCAAGCGCTTCAGGAGAGGTGAACAGTGAATATACCAACGGATCTGACATGGGGCATTTGTTGATATCCAGTCCTGTCATATCTTCCAGATATTTATACATCGTCGGTACATCGTGTCCGAGTTCGTCAAGTTTAAGTATCGTATCATGGAGCGAATGGAAGTCAAAGTGCGTCGTTACCATATCCGAATCGAATTTTTCGGCAGGGTGCTGAACAGGGGTGAAGTCATACACCTCATAATCACTAGGGATAACTACCATTCCGCCTGGGTGCTGAGAGGTCGTCCTCTTGATATCAAGACAGCCGTTTATAAGCCGTTGTATCTCAGCCTTGTGAGCGGTCTTGTTTCGTTCTTCCATATATTTTACAACGTAGCCATATGCGGTCTTATCTGCGACCTTACCGATAGTACCCGCCTTGAAAACGTGGTCCTGACCGAAAAGCTCTTCTGTGTACTTATGAGCTTTTGACTGATAGTCGCCTGAGAAGTTAAGGTCGATATCAGGCGCTTTATCTCCGTCAAATCCGAGGAACGTTTCAAACGGTATGTCATGGCCGTCACGGTGCATCTCTTCACCGCATTCGGGACATTTTTTCGGCGGCAGGTCAAAGCCTGAACCGACTTCGCCTTTTTCAAAAAATTCCGAATGGTGACATTTCGGACATATATAGTGCGGCACAAGCGGGTTTACCTCCGAGATACCCGACATAGACGCAACGAAAGATGAACCTACCGAACCTCTCGAACCGACCTGATAGCCGTTTTCATTTGAGTTTGCCACAAGCTTCTGCGAGATCATGTACAGAACCGCAAAGCCGTGTTTTATAATAGAGTCAAGCTCTCTTTTCAGACGATTGTAAACAAGGTCAGGTATATGCCCCTTGAAATACTCATCGACCTTCACGTCCTCCCCTTCTGGGACTTCTATTGTCATAGGGTCGCAGTCGCCGTAGATAGAGCAAGCCTTTCTCCAGCAGATTATCTGCAGCTCATACACCGCACCCTCGATGAACGGGGTATATGTTCCGTTCGGAAATGCTTTCAGATCGGGGTCTATCATATCCGCAACCGCATTTGTATTGGTGATAACAACCTCTTTCGCCTTTTCCTCACCAAGATAGGAAAGCTCCTCCAACATCTGATTTGTAGTCTTTAAGTAAAGCGGCGCTTGATTATCGCAGTCGGAAAATCCCATTGAAGCCTGTATAATAGCACGGAACTTTGCGTCGCCCTTGTTAAGGAAATGCACGTCACCCGTAGCGCACACAGGTATCCCAAGCTCTTCGCCAAGGCGCACGATAAACCTGTTTATGTCCTTTACGTCCTCGATAGTATGTATCCTGTCATAAGGCGGCTTTTCTGAGGTCAGCATAAACATATTATTGCCGTCCGGCTGTATCTCAAGATAGTCATAGAAGCTTGCTATCTGCTTTATGTATTCATGAGATTTGCCCTCTAAGTATGCCTGAATGACCTCTCCTCTTTCACAGGCGCTTCCGAGGATAAGTCCCTCACGATATTTTATAAGCTCCGACTTAGGTATTCTCGGTCTGCGCTTATAATAAATAAGGTTAGAATCGGATATAAGCCTGTAAAGATTTTTCAGACCTATATTATTTCTTACCAGTATGATCTGGTGATAAACGTTCTTGTCATCACGAACGTGTTCGGTGCTTGCAAGCAGACCGTTGAGCATATCCACCGTTATAAGCAGCAGCGGATACTGCTCCATAAGCATTTTAGAAAGATTTATAAAAATATGCGCCAGCACTTCCGCATCATCACAGCCACGGTGATGATTGAAGTCGCCAAGACCGAAATGCTCTGCAACATAGTTGAGCTTATGCTTTTCCAGCTGCGGCAGCATTATCTGCGACATTGGTACTGTATCTATACTTGAAAATTTGAATTTTATATTATGCCTTTCAGCGGCAGCCGCAATAAATCCGGTATCGAAATTTGCATTATGGGCAACAAAGCATGGGTTTTCTCCGCAGAATGCAATGAACTTTTTCAGTGCAGTTTCCTCATCATCTGCGTCCTTTACCATTTCGTCCGTTATGCCAGTAAGATTTACATTGAACTCAGGTATCTCTCTTTCGGGATTGACAAACATATCGAACCTGTCAACGACTTCAAGGTCACGGATCTTAACTGCGCCGATCTCTATCATTCTGTCATTCTGAGGATTTGTTCCCGTAGTTTCAAGATCGAACACGATTATCTCGTCCGTCAGTTCTCTCTTGTCAACTCCCTTGAATATCCTCGCATCGTTGTTGACTTCATATGCCTCAACTCCGTAAAGGATCTTAAAATCTCCTCCGCTTTTTCTTATGTCAAGACACTTTCCGCCTGCTTCCGGATATCCCTGAACAACTCCGTGGTCTGTGATAGCCAAAGCCTTATGTCCCCAAGAATATGCTCTCTCTACCAGCTTGTCCGCCGATGTAAGAGCGTCCATCATCGACATATTTGTATGGCAGTGCAGCTCTACACGCTTCTCCTCGCTTGTATCCTTTTCAAGCTCTCTCTTGACGAGCATGATGTTGTCAGGGTTGATGTATGTTCCGTCAAACTGATCCGCCTCGACCATACCGCTGACAAGTATCGTCTTGCCCTTTTTCATATGCTCCAACATTGCTTCAAGGTGCGTTTTGGTCAGTCTTATATACTTACCTGTCTTAGCCGAACCTATCAGCTTGAGGGCATAAGATGACGTATAGTCGGTGAAATACATTATGGCGATAAGCGCACCGTTCTTTGTTTCCTTGGTTTCTATCTGGAAGATATCTCCCCAGACAGTAACATTTCCGCTAAAATTTTCAGCCGTCTCATTATCCACAGGCAGGCTTGCCATACTTACAACACGCTCCGACGAACTTATCGGTCCGCCTTTCAGCACCATAGCATTGTCGCACAGCAGCGACAGCCTTGTAAAATCAACGCTTGCCGTTCTGAATTCAACATTTGTGGTCTGTCCGTTTGAGTCTGTAACAGATGTGACCTGACGGCTTGGCTCAGACTGGGAGATATCAGGCAGAGGCATTGATCGGAGAAATTCCTCCTGCTGCTTTCTATGCTCCTCCATATCCGTCACAAGCACTCCGTCAAACTCAATTTCCGCCTTTACGGAAAAGAGTTCGTATACCACAGTTGAAAAAGCAGAGTATATCCCCGCTTTTTTCAGCAGTTCAAGTCCACCGTGTTTAAGCACAGCCTTGAAAACTCCGTCCGAATATGTAACGTCTGCATTATCAAGAAATCCGTTGACAAAAGGAAATCTGCTCTTTAAAAATTTGCATATATCCGCAAAATATCCGCCGCTGAGCTTATCGGGAGTGAATTTCGGCGTCAGCACGAAATTGTCTATGCTGAGTGCCTTTTTCATACGTCCCTGAAACAGTATTATGTTATCATAGCTAACAGTATCGTCAAAAGCCGCCACTACTTCCATTGAAAGATGATTTTCTCCGAAAAGCAGCTTAAGTATCCTGCCGTTTTCTATTTCAGTCGGAATATGCTCCTTATATTCATCAAAAAAAGTTCCGATCGTATATGTGTTCATTACTCAATCCTTCTGCCTAAGTTTACAGTTTATCAATTTCCTCCAGAAGTGCGTCAAGAGCCTCTTCCTCGCTCACTCTGCGGAGCTGTTTTCCCTTGCTGAAAAGAACTGCACAGCCGTTTCCGCCTGCAATGCCTATATCAGCCTCGCCTGCCTCTCCTATTCCGTTGACTACGCAGCCCATAACTGCGATCTTTATATCCTTGTCGATATCCCTTACAGCCTCTTCGACCTTTGATGCAAGACCTATAAGATCTATCCTCGTTCTTCCGCAAGTCGGGCAGGATATTACCTGCGGACCTCTGCCCTTGCCAAGTGCTTTCAGTATATCCTTAGCGGCATATATTTCCTTA
Source organism: uncultured Ruminococcus sp. (assembly GCF_934476685.1). Classification (GTDB taxonomy): domain Bacteria; phylum Bacillota; class Clostridia; order Oscillospirales; family Ruminococcaceae; genus Hominimerdicola. The sequence goes on along the minus strand of NZ_CAKSNX010000007.1, from coordinate 95,588 downwards.
ACGGGGCTGTCTGTAAGGGAAACTCTGATAGTTTCGCCTATGCCGTCCGCCAACAGCGAACCTATTCCCGCTGCGGACTTGATTATGCCCATACGCTCTGTTCCGGCCTCAGTAACACCGAGATGGAGCGGATAGCTGCAAAGTCCCGCAAGCTTTCTGTATGCATTTATCATTGTGATAACGTTGGACGATTTAATAGAGATAACGATATCGTCAAAATCGCACTGTTCCAATATCTTAACATGGCGCATTGCGCTTTCCACAAGTGCGTCTGCGCAAGGACTTTTATACTTTTCAAGCAGATCCTTTTCAAGCGATCCGCCGTTCACACCTATTCTTATAGGGATATTTCTGCTCTGACATTCTTTCACAACAGCTTTTACTCTTTCGATATCACCTATATTTCCGGGATTTATCCTTATCTTGTCTATGCCTGCCTGCGCCGCAGCAATAGCAAGACGATAGTCGAAATGGATATCCGCAACAAGCGGTATAGATATCTTTTCCTTTATTGCAGGGATAAGCTTTACCGCAGCCATATCGGGTATAGCCGCTCTGACTATCTCGCAGCCTGCTTTTTCAAGTTCAACAGCCTGCTTTACAGAACCCTCTATATCGGTCGAGGGAACGTTCAGCATTGACTGGATATATATTTTCTGTCCGTCAAGGGTAAGTCCTCCTACCCTTACTGGTTTAACATTTCTCATATGTATGCCTGAGATATTGAAAAGTCAGGCTGTCCTCCATTTCTATATAAGCTTTAAAATATCGCTGACCGTAATGACTATCATAAGCGCAAACAGCGCAAGCAGTCCCACAGTATGCACAAGTCCCTCTTTTTCGGGCGGAACAGGTTTTCTTCTTATTCCCTCGATAATAAGGAACACTAGCCTTCCGCCGTCAAGTGCAGGCAGCGGCAGCAGATTGAAAATTCCAACATTGATCGTGATAAAGGCTGAAAGCGACATTATCGTATCTGAAAGTGCGCTCCAGTCCACTTTTCCTGTTTCCTCATCAGTTTCGCTGTCTATGACCGAACCGATAGAATCAACTATTCCCACAGGACCGCTCATATCTTTAAGTGAATATTTTCCCTTTATCATATCTGCAAGAGAAATGTAGATAAGCCTTGCGTCAGTTGCAGTCTGCTTGAAAGCCTGCGTAACGACAGAGCCTGCCGTTACCTTGCCCGGTGCTACCCAGAAATCGTAATGGATAACATCATCTTGCATTTCAAGCTGAACGTCTTTAAGCTCGACTTTCTGTCCGTCACGCTCGACCACCATATCATAAATACCGTCGCTGTCATTTGTGAACTGGTAGGACATATCCATAGATGTAAATATCCTCATGCCGTTTATGCGTATGATCTTATCACCGACTTCAAGACCAGTGCTGTGGCTCACAGCATTATCCTCAAACTTTGAAATAGTCGTAGTAACGATAGCGTCAGAGCAGGCAGTGTGGATAATAAGGATTATCAGACCTAAGATAAGGTTCATGCATACTCCTGCCACAACGATAATTATCCTTCTCCATACAGCCTTGTTGCAGAAAGCTCTGCCGTCCTCACTGCCGTTGTCCTCACCCTCCATAGCGCAGTAGCCGCCTATCGGGAGAAGTCTAAGGGCATAAAGGGTTTCGCCTTTCTGCTTTTTTAAGATCGCAGGACCCATTCCGATAGCGAACTCGTTCACCTTTACACCGTTAGCCTTTGCCGCAATAAAGTGACCAAGCTCATGAATGATGATAATAAGACCAAAAATTATGATCGCAATAATAATACTCATAAAATGCCTTTCTATGCTTACGATAATGCTGCCTCTATTTTCTTTTTCACATAGTTTCTCGCCTCTGCGTCTGCTGAAAGTATATCGTCAACGCAGGTTATATCTTTTCTTTCTGTATTCTCAGCGACCTCCGTAACCAGTTCGCCTATCCTTAAAAATCCTATTTTTCCTGCAAGGAAAGCTGCAACAGCCTCCTCATTCGCTCCGTTCACCGCCGCAGGGAGCGTTCCGCCTATGGTAACAGCCTTTATGCAGGCTGTAAGGCAGTCGAAAGTTTCATAATCGGGTTTCATAAAACTGAGTTTTCCATAGTCCGTTAGCGAAAGATGCTTTGTCGGGCATTCGACCCTTTCAGGGTAAAGCAGCGCATACTGGATAGGTATCTTCATATCCGGTACGCCAAGCTGTGCAATGACCGAATTATCCTCATACTCTACCGCCGAATGAACAACACTTTCCCTATGGACTACTATCTCTATCTGTTCAGGTTTCAGATCAAACAGCCACATAGCCTCGATAAATTCCAGTCCCTTGTTCATAAGCGTAGCGGAATCAATAGTTATTTTACTGCCCATGGACCAGTTCGGGTGTGCAAGCGCCTGCTCTACTGTAACATTTTTCAGCTCTTCCTTAGTTTTTCCGAAAAAAGGTCCGCCCGATGCGGTAAGGATAATGCTCCTTATCCTGTTCATCGAATTTCCCTGAAGAGCCTGAAAGATAGCTGAATGTTCGCTGTCCACAGGATATATCTTCACGCCCTTTTCCTTTGCGCTGTTTATAACCAGCTCGCCGCCTGCCACAAGAGTTTCCTTGTTTGCAAGAGCGATATCCGTTCCCTTTTCGATAGCCGTCAGCGTAGGTACAAGACCGACCATTCCCACAACGGAATTGAGCATAATATCAACTCCGTCCAGAGCGGCGATAGTCTTTAACCCCTCCATACCTGTAAGTATTGTTGCCTTTGAACCGTTAAGATATGCCGAAAGCTCCTGCTTTTTATTCTCATCAAAAATGCAGACATATTCAGCGCCGAACTTCTCCGCCTGCTGTGCGAGCAGCTTTGCATTTGAATGTGCGGCAAGGGCTTTTATTTTAATATTATGCTTTTCAGCCACCTGCAATGCCTGCGTTCCGATAGAACCTGTCGAACCTAAAACGGTGATAACCTTCATTATTTCAAACCTCTGTTTCAATCTCTATAACGCTTAAAAGGGGTAAGCCCAAAAGCCTGCCCCCAGTTTAGCATATGTAATTATTTAAGTATCAGACCTTGTGAGATCAAGTAATACATAAACGGAGCGACAAGAATAACGCTGTCAAATCTGTCCATTATTCCGCCGTGACCCGGCATTATGTTGCCGTAATCCTTTATGCCTGTCTGTCTTTTTATCATAGACGCTGTAAGGTCGCCCACAAGTCCGATAAGCGCACAAGCCATTCCTGCAAAGAACACCATTACATAGCGCACCGACGCCCCCTTAAGGATAACATCATACACAAAGCTTATGATGAGCAGGAAAATGCCGTTGCAGACAACTCCCCCGATAAGGCCTTCAAGAGTTTTGTTCGGGCTTATCTCAGGCCATGGGTGAGTTTTTCCGAACTTTCTTCCCACAAAGTATGCTCCGCTGTCTGCCAACCAAGCTCCTGCAAGGGTAAGAACTATGAGGAAAACTCCTCCGACCTCCATATTTGACATATTGATAAGCGTACCGAATGAATAGCTGAGCAGCACGGTAGCACCCATCATAAAGAAGAAATTATCGTACTTGAAATTTTTGTGATCGTACAGGTAAAGTATGCACATAGCCAGCACATAAAGTCCGAGATACAGCCTGTAACTTACAAAATACAGCAGACCATGCTTATAGAAAACAGGCATCAATGCATCAAGTCCTGCAAAAACATAGCAGGCGATCGCCTGATACTTGAACTTATCCATACCTGTCGCTCTGAATATCTCAAAAACTGCGACTACTGATATAAATCCTATAAAAAGATTAAAAATAAACGTGTTATGTAAAATCAAGGCGATGATCGCAATGACGATGGCAACTGCCGCTGATTTTATACGAGTTGACATATTTTTGACCATTCCCTTCCGGATCCCGAAAAAGTTTTAAACACCGCCGAAACGTCTGTTGCGCTCGCTGTATGCCTTGATAGCTTCGTCAAAATCCTCATTTTTAAAATCAGGCCATAGAATATTTGTGTAGTAAAATTCAGCATAAGCCGCCTGCCATATCATAAAATTAGACAGTCTTTGCTCGCCGCTTGGTCTGATAACAAGATCCAGCGGAGGTATCTCCTCCGTGTAAAGGTTCTTCTCGATAAGCTCCTGAGTTATCTCCTCAGGCTCTATCTGCCCCGCCTTTACCATTTTTGCGATCTGCTGAACGCTGTGACATATTTCGTCACGCCCGCCGTAATTTATGGCAAGGACAAGTGTCATCGCATTAAAATCCTTTGAGTCCTCTTCAACGGCAGCCATTTTTCTTCTGAGGGTTTCGCTCAGCGCAGATCTGTCGCCTATAAAGCGGATACGGATATTCTCCTCCACAAAGTCACGGACTTCGTCCAGATATTTCTCAAACAGCTCCATAATTGAGTCCACTTCGTCCTTCGGACGTTTCCAGTTCTCGGTAGAAAAAGCATAAAAGGTGATATACTTTACCCCGACCGCCTTTGCATGGCGGGTAATGGCACGGAAATTCTTTGCGCCCTCTCTGTGACCGAACTTTCTCGGAAGATTACGCTTTTTCGCCCATCTTCCGTTGCCGTCCATTATAACGCCGACATGAACGGGAACTTCCTGAGCTGTAACGGCTGCTGTATTTTTCTTAGCAATATTAGCCATATCAAGCACCCTTGTCAGATAGAGAGGATCTCTTTCTCTTTATCTGCAACGTGACCGTCAACTTCCTTAACGAACTTATCGGTCAGCTTCTGGATATCGTCCTCGCCGTCCTTCATTTCGTCCTCTGTGATCTCGTTATTCTTCTTGAGAGCCTTTATCTTTTCAATAGCGTCACGTCTGATAGAACGGATAGCTACCTTGCACTCTTCTCCGCCCTTCTTTACGTCCTTAACGATCTCCTTACGTCTTTCCTCAGTGAGCTGTGGGAAGATAAGTCTGATAGTCTGACCGTCGTTCTGCGGATTGATACCTATATCAGAAGCCTGTATAGCCTTTTCGATAGGCTTAAGAGTTGTCTTATCCCAAGGTGAGATAACAAGTATTCTTGCCTCAGCTACTGAGATAGCAGCCATCTGATTGATAGGAGTTGGTGCGCCGTAATAGTCCACCTTTACCTTATCGAGAACAGCAGGGTTAGCTCTGCCTGCTCTGATAGCAGCAAAGTCGGAAAGCATTACGGAAACAGACTTTTCCATTTTCTCTTTAGCTTTATTCTTTATTTCTTTCATAACTGATTATTCCTTTCAGATTTATTTTACAATGGTGCCGATCTTTTCACCCATGCAAGCATCATAGATGTTGTCAGGTCTTGCAAGATCGAATACGAGAATAGGGATATTATTGTCCTTGCAGAGCGCTGCAGCTGTTGAATCCATTACCTGAAGTCCCTTTTCAAGAACCTCGCCGAAGGTAAGCTCATCATACTTTACAGCGTCAGGATACTTGTGCGGATCTTTATCATAAACTCCGTCGACCATAGTAGCCTTAAAGAAAATGTCAGCCTCGATCTCGGCAGCTCTTAATGCAGCAGCGGTATCCGTTGAGAAGAAAGGATTTCCTGTTCCGCAGCCGAAGATACAAACTCTGCCCTTTTCAAAGTGACGCATAGCCTTGTTTCTGATATAAGGCTCTGCCACCTGCGGCATAGAGATAGCTGTCTGAACTCTTACTTCCAGTCCGCAGTTTTCAAGTCCGTCTGCAACTGCAAGAGCGTTCATGGCTGTTGCGAGCATACCGATATGGTCGGCTCTTGTTCTGTCCATTGCTCCGCTTGAACGGCCTCTCCAGAAGTTTCCGCCGCCGACTACGATACCTACTTCAACGCCTGCGTCAACGCATTTCTTTATGCTCTGACCGAAAGTAGTGATAACGTCATAGTCAAGACCCATCTTCTTGTCGCCTGCGAGAGCCTCGCCACTGAGCTTAAGCAGTATTCTCTTATATTTTGCACCCATTTTAATACACTCCTTAATCATTTTAAGAAAAACAATATATAATTACTCACATAAAAATTATACAATATTTTCTGATAAAAGTAAAGTGATTTTTATAATTTTCTTAAAAAGTGCGGATATTTTTTCACGTTATCCGCACCTGTCAAAATCAGCCTTTAATTATTTTTACAAAGAAATTTCTGTCACGAGGACCGTCAAATTCAGCAAAATATATCCCCTGCCAAGTACCCAGCATAAGCGAGCCGTCATGAACTATCACCGTTTCTGACGCTCCGACGCAGGTAGACTTCATATGAGCGTAGGAATTACCCTCGCAGTGCTGATATTCCGATCTGTCTGGGAATGATTTTCTGAGTCCGAACAGAAGATCTGTCTGAACATCGGGATCGCTGTTTTCGTTTATAGTTATGGCAGCGGTGGTGTGGGGGCAGAAAACTACTGCTATCCCCTCCGATATACCCGACTCATTAAGAGCCTGTCTGACATAGCTTGTTATATTATACAATCCCTCTTCGTCAGTTCTGAGATGAAATACCTTTAACATGACCGCACCTCCGTCAGCTGAGAAAATCGTTTTCCGTTTCGTTCTTTACAGGTCTGCCCATAAGATTTACTATTGTATTCTTTGCAGGCTCACCCTCAAAAAGAACTCTGTGAAGCTGCTCTGTGATAGGCATTTCTATGCCCATTTTCTTTGCGAGAGCATATGCGTTCTTTGTGCAGACGTATCCCTCAACTGTGCCGACTATCCTTACGGCTTCCTGCGGGTCTGTACCCTTGCCGATAAGTATTCCTGCACGTCTGTTTCTGCTGTGCATTGAACAGCAGGTAACGATAAGATCGCCTATTCCGCTCAGACCTCCGAAAGTATCTGAATCTGCGCCCATAGCCATACCGAGCCTTGCGATCTCACGGATACCTCTTGTCATAAGTGCAGCCTTTGTATTGTCGCCCAGTCCCAGACCGTCGCAAACGCCTGCGGCAAGGGCAATGACGTTTTTCAGAGAGCCGCCGATCTCACAGCCGATAACGTCGTCATTTACATAAACTCTGAATGTTTTATTTGAAAGAATACTCTGGATATAGTATGAAACTTCCCTGTCGTCAGACGCAGTACAAACAGTCGTAGGTATTCCCCTTGCAACTTCCTCAGCGTGTGACGGACCTGTCAGAACGGCAACGTGATTTTCAGGGAAACATTCCTTTGCCACTTCGCACATTGTTTTCAGCGAACCGCCCTCAAGACCTTTCGCTGTATTTACAACGATAGTTCTTTTCTCCATATAAGGTGCAGCCTGACAGCAGACCTCACGCAGGAACGGCGAAGGTATGCCGAGGATAACGATATCCTTATCCTTTACCGCAGAGATATCCGTTGTAAGCTTTATAGATCTATTGACCTGTACTCCGGGGAGCTTTGCTTTAAGCTCTCCTGTTCTTGTGATAGCGTCGATCTCGTCCTGAAATTTTGACCAGACCGTAACGCTGTGACCTGCGTTATCGCACATTATTGCAAGCGCAAGTCCGAATCCGCCCGAACCAAGAATGGTAATGTCAGCCATTGCAAATCCTCCTATGTACTATGAATTTTTCTTCTGACCGAATTTATTTTCAGTGCCGTTCAAAAGACGTTTTATGTTAGGTCGGTGCATATAGATTATCAGAGCGCCGATAAGCACCGCTGCCAATGTGTTCGGCAGCACTCCCTCATGGTTTGAATAGAGGAAGTTCTGATTTATAAACGTAAAAACAGGATATGCAACGGCGGCGCATATAGAACCCACCGATACATATTTAGTTGCCGCAAGCACGATAGCAAATACCGTTACCGAGAAAAGGCAGGTCAGCGGATCTATGGCAATAAGGGTGGTCGCTGCGATAAGCACGCCCTTTCCGCCGTGGAATTTGTAGAACACAGGGAAAATATGACCAAGCATTACAAAAAATCCTGCGATATATCCGATAAACTTATCATCGTTGAAAAATACGACATCAAAAGCATTTGTCACCACAAGGCGGCAAACCGTAACAGCTATAACGCCTTTTGCAAGGTCACAAAGCAGAGTCACCGCCGCAGGACCTTTTCCGAAAACACGCAGAACGTTGGTCAGACCGGCATTATTGCTGCCGTAATCTCTTATATCCTTCTTCTTCCACAGACGGCAGACGATTATAGCCGAATTTAAGCTGCCCAGAAGATATGAAAAAATTATCGTAAAGGCAAGACTGAAAACTATATCCAAGTTGATATCCTCCTGAAATTATTTTACGTCGGTCTTATCACGTTCTCTGATCTTGAACACAACAGGCGTTCCGTCAAGTCCGAAAGTTTCTCTGATCTGATTTTCGATATAACGCTGATAAGAGAAGTGGAACAGATCTGCTCTGTTCACAAAGAAAACAAATGTAGGCGGCTTTGTTGCAGCCTGAGTCATATAGTAGATCTTCAGACGTCTGCCCTTGTCGGACGGCGGCTGGACCCTTGAAGTTGCATAGGAAAGCACCTCATTAAGACGACCCGTAGGTATTCTTACAGAGTTCTGCTCGGCAACATAGTTGATAGTTTCAAAAAGCTTATCCATTCTAAGCCCTGTTTTTGCAGAAATGAACACGAACGGAACATAGCTCATAAAGCTGAAATCCTTTTCAAGATCCTTTCTGAACTCATTCATTGTTCCTGTATCTTTTTCGATAGCGTCCCACTTATTTACGGCAACAACGCAGGCTTTTCCCTTTTCGTGAGCATATCCTGCTACCTTTGAATCCTGCTCGGTAAAACCGACAGTTGCGTCGATAACTATAACTGCAACGTCAGCTCTGTCAACAGCCATATATGCTCTCAGGACGGAATATTTTTCAACAACCTCAAGCACCTTTGACTTACGTCTTATTCCGGCAGTATCAATAAAGGTAAATTTACCCTGTTCGTTTTCGATAGAAGTATCCGTAGCGTCACGGGTAGTGCCTGCGATATCGGAAACTATTACTCTCTCCTCGCCGCAGATGCGGTTTATGATAGAGGATTTTCCAACATTAGGCTTTCCGATAACAGCTACTTTGACAGTATCATCCTCACTGTCATCTGTTGCCTCCGGAAGATATTTTATTACCTCGTCCAGCATATCGCCTGTTCCGTGACCATGAACTGATGAAACAGGGAACGGCTCACCCAGACCGAGGTTATAGAACTCATAGAAATCCACAGGCAGCTCACCAACATTATCCACCTTATTAACGCAAAGCACCACAGGCTTGCCCGATTTCATAAGCATCTGAGCAACTTCCGTATCATTAGCTGTAACACCAGATCTAATATCTGTAACAAGTATAATAACGTCAGCGCTTGTAATAGCAAGCTCCGACTGTCTTCTCATTTGAGAAAGGATAATATCGGTAGAATCAGGCTCAATTCCGCCTGTATCCACCAGCATAAATTCATGACCGAGCCACTCGCACTTACCGTAAATACGGTCACGGGTAACGCCCGGAGTATCTTCAACGATAGACAATCTCTGTCCGATCAATTTATTAAAAAGCGTTGATTTACCAACATTCGGTCTTCCGACAACGGCAACAACAGGTAATGCCATAAAAAATCATCTCCTTATAAAACTGCTGTGTATTTACAAAGCGGCTGCACAATGCAGCGGTTATGTAAGTACGCAGCAAGGTCGGCTTTTTAGCAAAGCCTTTATTATTATACCACAATGCGACAGAAAAAGCAATACAAAACTAAAAAGCAGAGAAGGAAAATCCTCCTCTGCTCTAAGTAGCACCGCTATAAAAACAGTAAAGACTAGCAATCGGAAATTAAGCTTCCTTCTTGATTACTTCTACGCCCTTATAATATCCGCAATTCTTGCAAACTCTGTGAGGTGAAGTGAGTTCACCGCAGTTAGAGCACTTACACAGTGCAGGTGCGTCAAGCTTCCATACTGCAGAACGTCTTTTGTCACGTCTTGCCTTGGATACTTTTCTCTTTGGTACTGCCATTTTGGCACCTCCTCTTCGGTAATAGTAAACAAACCAATGTTTCGCTCTGTAAGATCAATCCTCAGAGCATTCACAGCTGCCCTCGTTCAAATCCTGTCCGCAGACAAAGCATAAACCCTTGCAATCATCCTTGCAAAGCGTCTTTGTCGGCAGCTGCAATAACAGGTCTGAAATAATCAGTTCGTCCAGATCGAGAACATTTTCCGCACACACCACATACTCGTCCGTACCTGTATTGGTACTTCTGACCAGTGTATGTTCAAAATCATAGGAAAACTCCCGACAGAACTCTTTAAGACATCTGTCGCAGACAAGGTTCATCGAGAAATCAGCAGAAGCGTATAAGGTCACGACCCCCGCCCTGTTTTCTATCTTACCTTTGACTGCTATTGGTGCTGCAAATGAATACGATGAATACTCCTCAAGCTCGGAAAGATCTATGGAATAATCTATATTCTTTACCTCGCCTACTATATCAAAGAGTTCTTTCAGCTGTATTTTCATATTACACCTCAAACATCACAAATTCCATTATAAACTGAAATCCGCAATTTGTCAATAGTTTTTTCTGATTTTTTTGCAATTACTTGATAAATGCCTTTACCTTTGCAGGAAGTTCTTCAGGATCAGCAGATACTGTGAACACTACGTTTACGTCCTTTGTAAGGACTGCGAGCTTCTCGAACATATTTCCGAGAGCGTCATAATCTCTGCCGCCGATCTTAAGGATACCATCAACGAAAACTTCCTGTATATCGAAGTTGCCAGCCAGCAGGCCTGCTACGAAACCATAGAAAGCGTCATAGCTTGTGATGCCGTAAGCTTCAGCGTCTGCAAGTCTTACATTGTGTGGAAGATCATATGTGAGCTGCATTCCTCTTTCGATGCAGACAACGTTTCCTGTTGCCTTTTCAGCAGCCTTCTTGATAGAGTCAACAAGGATCTTAGTTTTTCCTGTGCCTTTTTTTCCTGGAATTAAATTAATCATAAAAACTCTCCATTCCGCTTGTAAAGCATATATTTTAAGAGCGGTGCGGAACGCATAGCTGTCCGCAGCTCAAAATCCCTTTATTAGCCAAGCTTAGCTTCAAGCTCTGCCTTCTGGGATTCATAACCCGGCTTGCCGAGAAGAGCAAACATATTCTTCTTGTAGCTCTCAACGCCAGGCTGATTGAATGGGTTTACGCCGAGCATATAGCCTGAAATTGCGCAAGCCTTTTCAAAGAAGTAGATCATCTCGCCGAGGTTTTCTTCATCAAGCTTGTCCACGTCGATAACGATGTTAGGAACGCCGCCCTCTGTGTGAGCGAGGATAGTTCCCTCATAAGCCTTCTGATTTACAACAGACATATTCTGATCTGCGAGGAAGTTAAGACCATCTCTGTTCTCATCGTCCTTTTCAAGGAAGAAATCCTGCTTAGGAGCTTTGATGTTCATAACAGTTTCAAAAATGATCTTTGAACCGTCCTGAATGAACTGACCGAGTGAGTGGAGGTCTGTTGAGAATGTTGCTGCAGATGGGAAGATACCCTTTCCGTCCTTGCCCTCGCTCTCGCCGAACAGCTGCTTGAACCATTCGCCCATCATTGTAAATGAAGGATCATAAGAAACGAGCATCTCAACGCTTCTGCCCTTTCTGCTGAGGATATTTCTGATAGCAGCATACTTATAGCAGTCATTGCCGTCATCTTCAGCATACTTCTTCTGAGCAGCTGCAGCACCAGCCATAAGCTTGTCGATATCGCAGCCTGCAACAGCTATCGGGAGAAGTCCTACTGCTGTAAGAACAGAGAATCTTCCGCCTACGTCGTCAGGAACTACGAAAGTTTCGTAACCCATTTCATCTGAAAGCTCTTTAAGAGTTCCCTTAGCCTTATCGGTAGTAGCAAAAATTCTCTCCTTAGCCTCTTCCTTGCCGTACTTGTCTTCAAGCAGTTTCTTGAAAACTCTGAAAGCAAGAGCAGGCTCAGTAGTTGTACCTGATTTTGAGATAACGTTTACGCAAACGTCCTTGCCCTCACAGATAGAAAGAACATTGTTGAGGTAATCTGCGCTGATGTTGTTTCCAACGAAATAGATGTCAGGAGTATCCTTCTTGAGGTCATTATAGAAAGGTGATCTGAGTGCTTCGATAGCAGCTCTTGCACCAAGATATGAACCTCCGATACCGATAACGACCAGCACGTCAGCCTTAGCCTTTATCTTCTCAGCAGCAGCCTTGATCCTTGCAAATTCTTCCTTATCATAATCAGTCGGGAGATTTACCCAGCCAAGAAAATCATTTCCCAGACCACTTTTTGAAGCAAGGGTATTGTGAGCTGCAGTAACAGCAGGAGCCATAGCTTCATACTCATGATCGCTTATAAAATTCGACAGATAGTTAGTTCTGAGTTTGATAGACATTAAAGTCAGATCCTTTCCTTATTACTTAAAATTATTATACTATATTTTTTTTGACTTTGCAAGGGATTTCACCCCGACTTATCACTTTTGTAGATTTTCTACAATTACCAACTTACCTATATAAGCAAGTTATACAAAAGTTTAAGAAAACCGCACTTAATATTCATCTTTTTTACCTCGTTATTTGTCTTTAAATCGGCAGAAAAGACCTTTTCTTCACCATAAAAACAGGTAATAGAGCCTGCTTTCTGACCTTTTTTGACTGGTGCTTCCAACTGTTCAGATTTTTCAAATTTCACTTCTATTGAAGAACCTGCCCCTCTCGGTATTATAACAGGTTCAAGTTCAGAAAAACTGACATTTACAAAAGCCTCTTCACCGCCTGTCACGGGGATATCCTCCAACATTTCGTCAGTTACCTCCGGTGTGTATAACTGAAAGCTTTCAAAGCTCATATCCAGCAGCTTTTTTGCGGCAGATTCTCTGTCCTCAGAGGTACTGCACCCCAGTATGACAACGGCTATTTTCATATCACCTTTTTCCGCCGTCACAACGGAACATTCCCCTGCTGTCTTTGACGAACAGGCTTTCATACCGGTTATTCCGCTGTAAGTGCGGACAAGTCTGTTCTGGCTCACAAGTTCTGCTTTTCCGTCACGGACTGTCGTGAGCCATTCGGTGGTGTACGCTCTTATCTCCTCATGCTCAGAAAGTTCCGCCGCAAGTATGGACATATCATAAGCCGTTGAAACCGTTTCTTCGTCTGTGCCGCAGCTGTCGGTAAAATGTGTGCTGTTCATTCCAAGCTTTTTCGCACGTTTATTCATCAGTTCAGAAAAACTTTCCTCGCTGCCTGCGATATGTTCAGCAATAGCGGTTGACGCATCATTGGCATTTCCCACAGTTATCGCCTTTATAAGCTCCTCTAATCTGATCTTTTCGCCTTTGTCAAGCCATATCTGAGGATCGTCCTTTGAGTTTGCAGCGGCAGAAACCGTGACCTTATCATCTAAAGATATCTTTCCGCTTTCAAGCTTTTCCGCAGTTATTAGCAATGTCATAAGCTTTGTCAGATGTGATATCGGGTGTTTTTCCTGCGAGTTTTTCTCAAAAAGCACCTTTCCCGTTGTACACTCGGTCACTATTATCTCCTCGGCAGGAATATCAGAAAGCATTTTTTCTATGGATATCTCCTCTGCGCTTACATTTATTATAGTTATAAGGCTCATAACAGCGGCTAAAAATACTGCAGCAAGCCTTTTTGCAGCCATAATTTTCATAGCAAGTCCCTCCCCTTTCATTTATTATTATGCTTTTCAATTTGGGAATATTCCCTCATTTCTGCCTAGGAATGTTCAGATTTTAATATTACTTTCTGATATTCATATAAAATATGAACTTTAAGCTATTGATTTTTTGTGTAAAGTGTGCTATAATATAAACGTAAAATTTGAACATATCCGCAGTGTGCTGTAAAACGCTGTTTGTCTGCGGGTATCTCTGTAAAAATTAAAGGAGAAAAAGTTATGCGTAAAATCATGAAAAAGATCACAGCCTGCACTGCTGCGGCTGCACTTGCCTGCACTTGCGCTGTAAGCGTTTCAGCTGAAACAAGCGATACTTTTAAGGATCTCGATCAGGCTGAATTTACTGCCGCTATGGGTCTTGGCTGGAATCTCGGAAACCAGCTCGAAGCTGTAAGCAACGGCACACCAAAGGAAACTGCATGGGGAAACCCTGTTATCACAGAGGATCTCATCAAGGCTGTAAAGGCACAGGGCTTCAGCACTATCAGAGTTCCTGTTTCATACCTTTCAAAGATCGGCGACGGTCCTGACTACACAGTTGACGAGGCTTGGCTGGACAGAGTTCAGGAAGTAGTTGACTATTGTGTTGACAACGATATGTATGTTATCATCAATATGCATGGCGACGGCTACCACACTATCGACGGTGGCTGGCTCTTCTGCGACGCTTCCGATGAGGAGCAGACAGTTATCAAGGCTAAGTACGAGTCAGTATGGACTCAGATCGCTGAAAAGTTCAAGGACTATGACGAACATCTTGTTTTCGAGTCAATGAACGAGGAATTCAACAACGAATACGGCGATCCTGTTGCTGAGGCTTATGACAACATCAACGACTACAACCAGATCTTTGTAAACGCTGTAAGAGGCACAGGTTCAAACAATACAAAGAGATGGCTGCTTATCCCAGGCTGGAACACAAACATCGACTACACTGCAAAGGACTACGGTTTTGAGCTTCCTGAAGATTCACTTTGTGAGGCAGACGGAAACAGGATCGCAGTTTCAGTTCACTTCTATGATCCATACGGATTTGTACTCAATGAAAAGGGTACTGCAAGAACTCAGTGGGGCAAATACGGCGACACTTCAAAGAAGGACAACTGGGGACAGGAAGATCATGTAGATCAGCAGATGCAGCTCCTCAACGAGAAGTTCACAAGTCAGGGTTATCCTGTTATCATCGGCGAGCTCGGTGCTATCGACAAGACAACAAGTGATGTAAACAACAACGAGTTCAGAAGATACTGGGCAGAGTATGTTGTAAAGGCTGCAAAGGCTAACGGCTGCATTCCTGTTTACTGGGATAACGGCTGGAACGGCAACAACGGTCACGGTCTGTTCAACAGAAAGGACTGCACAGTTACTCAGCAGGGCATAATCGACGGTATGGTAAGAGCTATCAGCGCAACAGAAGATTATGAGATACCGGCTATAACTCTGAAAGAACCTGAGGATCCAAGCTCATCACAGCCTGATACATCTTCATCATCAGTAAGCTCATCTGAAAGCTCAGAATCAAGCAGCACTGCAGATTCATCAAGCTCAGCAGCTTCATCAACTGATACATCATCAACTGCATCTTCATCAAAGGCTTCATCAAGCAGCTCAAAGGCAGCTTCTTCAAGCACAACTTCAAACCCATCAACAGGCGCAGCTGCCGCAGCATTCGCTGTTATAGCTATCGCAGGTGCCGGTGTGGTCATCACAAAGAAAAAGAACAGCTGATACATAAGGCTTAAATAATTTCAGTTTAAAACAAAAGAGTATGCTGCGAAAACGGCATACTCTTTTTTATTCTGTTATTTGGTCATATCTTCACATATACTAAAAAGAGGTACTGTAAAAAATGCAGTACCTCTTTATTGCTTTATTCTGTTTTATATCAGCCTATGAGCCAATCATACATATCCTGATACTTGTGAGCGGAAGCCTGCCATGAGAAGTCCTTGCTCATTGCAGAATGGATTATGTTGTTCCATTCTTCTCTTCTGTCTGTATAGATATATTTTGCAAACATTACTGTGTTGTACATTTCGTGTGCGTTGTAATTTGCAAAGCTGAAACCTGTTCCTGTTCTGTCGAACTGGTTGAATGGCTGAACTGTATCACGCAGACCGCCTGTTTCTCTTACGATAGGCAGAGTGCCATATCTTAATGACATCAGCTGTGAGAGTCCGCAAGGCTCAAACAGCGACGGCATAAGGAAAGCGTCGCAGGAAGCATATATCTTATGTGACATTGCCTCGCTGTAATAAATATTAGCTGATACCTTGTTAGGATATTTCCATGCGAAGTGCTTGAACATATCCTCATACTTTGCCTCGCCTGTGCCGAGAACAACTATCTGCATATCCTGCTCGCACATTTTCTCCATCATATATGCGATAAGGTCAAAGCCTTTCTGATCTGTAAGACGGCTTACTATGCCTATCATAAACTTGTTGTCATTCTGCTCCAGACCAAGCTCCTGCTGCAATGCTCTCTTATTGAACACCTTTTCGGTAAGAACGTTTGAGATATTGTAATTTGAAACTATCATACTGTCTGTTTCAGGATTGTATTCATTGTAGTCTATACCGTTGACTATACCTCTGAGATCATTTTTTCTCGCTCTCATAAGACCGTCAAGACCTTCGCCATAGAATTCTGTCTTTATTTCCTCGGCATAAGAATCTGAAACTGTTGTGATAGCGTCAGCATAAACAAGTCCGCCTTTGAGCATATTTCCGTCTACGCCTGTTTTAAGCTTGTCATAGGTCATATAGTAGGAAGAAAGTCCCGAAATGCCCATAAATCTTTCTGCGTTGTCATTGCCCTGGAACTTGAGGTTATGTATGGTCATTACAGTCTTGATGCCTCTGAAAAACTCTCCGCCTGCAAAGCTGTCGTGGAGATAAACAGGGATAAGACCGGTCTGCCAGTCGTGGCAGTGGATAACGTCAGGTCTGAAATCTATCAGCGGCAGAGCAGAAAGCACAGCTCTGTCAAAGAACATAAACTTTTCAACGTCCCAGTGATGATCCGTATAAGGCTTGTCGCCTGTGAAATAATACTCGCTGTCGATGAAATAGAAAGTAACTCCGTCATATACAGTTTCAAGAACGCCGACATACTGGCTCTTGCCTGCAAAATCCATATAGAAATGGGTTTTATACTGCATCATATCCTTCCACTTCTGCGCCATGCAGGAATATTTCGGCAGTATAACTCTCACGTCATAATAGCGCTTGTCAAAGCACTTAGGGAGAGAACCGACAACGTCTGCAAGTCCGCCTGTTTTGATAAAAGGCACAACTTCTGATGATGCAAAAAGAACTTTTTTCATAATTAATTTTCCTTCCGTAATTATTAAAAGTATGAAATAAAATCTTCAAAATGTTCACACTAACATAAATATTATATCATTTTTACCCAGTTACGTCAACACTCCCAGCATAGAAACTTAGACGGATTTTTTGACAATATTGACTAAAATCAAAGGCAGCACCGCCTGCGCTGAGCATTAGGTACTGCCTTGCGTTATAAATTCCGAACTTACAGCTGTCTTATTATAGGCTGTATCTGTATGCCTTTCAGCGCCATTTCCACCGTTTCGGGTATAAGGCTGAAATCGGCAACTATCGAGTTCGGTTTTTTGAGAAAATTATCCTGTGCATAGGGCACAAAGAAATAGTGTCTGTAATTCTGGAGTATCCCTATGTTTTTTGCACAAGCCGCAAGTGCGTCATTTGTGGATACCGCTATGACAACAGGTCCTGCGTTGCGCAGATGGCTCTTGACCGCCATTGTCAGCCCTGTATCGGTAATGCCCAGAGCCAGCTTAGCCAGCGAGTTTGCCGTACAGGGAGCGACCACCATTACATCGCACATTTTTTTAGGACCGATAGGTTCTGCGTCCTCTATGGCTGTTATGACCTTTCTTTTTGCTATATCCTCAAAACGTCTGACATTTTCCTCCGCTGTGCCGAAGCGTGTTGAGATAGACGCTGCATTGAAAGACATTATCGGCAGCAGCTCTGCCCCTGCTTTCACAAGCTCTTCGGCGGCAGCAAACGATTTTTCAAATGTACAGAACGAACCGGATATGGCATATCCTATTCTTACACCCTCCAAAGACATTTTATTTTCCCCTTTCAAGCAATATATCTTTTACAGTTTCCGCAATTATTTTTCCGCTTGTGATTGGTGCAACCTTTCCGGGGAGCGAAAGTGCCTGCACTACCCTTTTATTAAGCTCTCTGGCAGCTTCAAAATCTATTCCGCCTGGGACAGACGCAAGGTCAATGAGCAAAGTGTCCTTTGCCGCAGCTTTCAGAAGCCGCCTGTCAAAGATCATTGCAGGAACTGTATTTATGATTATGTCAAACCTCGGGATATGACCGTAAAGCTCCTTGAAATCGAAAGCTTCAAGACCGTTGTTCTGTGCCTCTGCCGCCGCTGCGCTCCTGCGTACAGCAACGGCACACTGCGCTCCCGCACCTTTAAAAAGATTTGCGCAGGCTTTTGCCGTTCTGCCGTATCCCGTTATAAGCACACGGCTGCCGAAAATGGTTATACCTGTTTCGTTCATGGCTATCTGCAATGCACCCTCGGCTGTTGGAATACAGTTTTTAATAGCAAGCTCCTCACGCTTGAAATAATCCGCAACATCATATCCCAGTGCCGAGAAATATTCTATCATTCGTATGTTCAGCCTGCCGCCTGTCACGAGAGCACCTTTTTTCAGATGATCCGAAAGCTCCGTACAGAATACCTTTTTTCCGCCGCTGCACCCTATCTCCAATCCGCTGCCCTTTATGATAGGCAGAACAAGCACATCTGCTTTTTCGTGCATATCCCCGATCTCTGCGAGAGGTATCACGCTTCCTCCGCTGAGATCTGATCCGTAGCTGTACACCCTGCCCATTTCATTCAAGGCGCAGCTCATATAGAACTGTCTTGAATCTCCTCCTACGCAGAGAAAAATACGTTTATCCATCACCATACCTCCCGAAATTTTCAGCAGTGCAGCTTTGCCGCCTGCCTATACATAAATATATGCCAGCGATGTCTGTTTAGTGAAAGCTGTGTGATGTATGACTTTTTTCGTGTAGAATATTTTTATCAAATTTTGTTCATAATCACGAAAAGTATTTTTCGCAAAGCTCTTGTAATTTTAGACACAATGTTGTATAATTTATATATGCTGTTATATGTTTTTGTTTATTATCACAATGCATTGCGGCAAATATAAAATATGACTCAAAGTCAAAGATTGGAGCGAATTATCTTGAAAAAGTTTGACAGTACCAGAATTAAAAATATTGCCATTGCAGGTCACGCAGGTTCAGGCAAAACTTCCCTGACAGAGGCATTGTTATATAAGAGCGGAGCAGTTGACAGACTCGGTAAAGTCATCGACGGCACATCAGTTTCTGACTTCACAGCAGAGGAGATCAAGAGAAAATGCTCTGTTTATACCTCACTCTCCGTTATGGAAACAGGAGAATATAAGATAAATCTTCTCGACACCCCCGGACTTTTCGATTTTGAAAAGGGTATGGTCGAGGGTATCTATGCCAGCGGCTGTGTAATGATAACAGTTTCGGGCAAGTCGGGCGTAAAGGTCGGCACTCACAAGGCTTACGACTGCGCAAAGAAATTCTCAAAGCCGACTATGTTCGTTGTAACAAAGCTTGATGATGACAACGCAAACTTCAATAATGTACTGACACAGCTTAAAGCTGAGTTCGGTCCTACTGTTTGCCCTGTTGTAGTTCCTGTTATTGCTGACAGAAAGATCGTTTCATATGTAAACCTCATTGAAATGAAAGCATACAAATACGAAAACGGCAAGGCGGTTGAAACGGATATGCCGACTGCCGAAGTATCAGATAAAATGGAATACCGTATCGACGGACTTATCGAAGCCGTATCAGAGGCTGTTGCCGAAACTGACGAGGCACTGTTTGAAAAGTTCTTCTCAGGCGAGGCTTTCACCCAGAAGGAACTTATCGACGGCATACATAAGGGTATGAATGAGGGAATAATCACACCTGTTACCTGCGTATCCTCCACCAACCTTTCAGGCGTTGATATGCTGCTCAAGGAGATCGACCTTCTGCTACCGCCTCCTTCCGAAAAGGACGCTGTTACAGGCGAAACTGCTGACGGCGGCCTTGTTGACGTAGTTTGCAGCGAAAGCGATCCTATGTCCGCTTTTGTTTTCAAGACAGTTGCCGATCCGTTCGTAGGAAAAATGTCCTTTATGAAAGTTTTCTCAGGAACGATCAAGTCCAATAAGGAAGTTGTGAATGCTACCACAGGCAGCACAGAAAAGGTCGGCAAGCTTTGCACACTTCAGGGCAAAAAGCAGATAGATGTTGATGAGGCAGGCTGCGGCGATATCGTTGTGGCAATGAAAATGAACGTAAACACCAATGATACTATATGCGATGCTGCAAGAGTTGTTAAGTTCCCTGCCATCGAATTCCCTGCTCCATGCTATAAAATGGCTGTAAAGTCAAAGAAACAGGGCGACGAAAGCAAGATATCTTCTGCTATGGCAAGACTTTTGGAAGAAGATCCTACTTTGAAATATGGTCTTGACTCATCAACAAATGAAATGATACTCAGCACTCTTGGCGGAGTTCACCTTGATTCTGTTATCGGCAGACTGAAAAATGATTTCGGCGTTGACGTTGAAACCACCCTACCGAAGATATCCTATCGTGAAACTATCAGAAAGAAAGTAAAAGTACAGGGCAAGCATAAGAAACAGTCGGGCGGTCATGGTCAGTATGGTGATGTATGGATCGAGTTTGAGCCTTGTATTTCTGATGATCTTGTTTTTGAAGAAAAGGTGTTCGGCGGTGCAGTTCCAAAGAACTTCTTCCCTGCTGTTGAAAAGGGATTGCAGGAGTGCGTAAAGAAGGGTGTGCTTGCAGGGTTCCCTGTTGTGGGACTTAAAGCTATACTTGTTGACGGCTCATATCACCCTGTTGACAGCTCGGAAATGGCATTCAAAATGGCTGCGTCCATTGCATACAAGGAGGGACTCAGACAGGCTGAACCTATACTTCTCGAACCTATCGGTGCGCTGAACGTTCTTGTCCCTGACGAAAACACAGGTGATATGATGGGCGAGCTTAATAAGCGCAGAGGCAGAGTGCTTGGTATGAATCCTGCTGAAAAGAAGGGACTTACCGAGATAATCGCAGAAGTTCCTATGGCAGAGATGCTTGACTTCACGCTGACGCTCAGACAGATGACTCAGGGCAGAGGTTCATTCACCTTTGAAAAGGTAAGATACGAGGCTCTTCCTGCAAATCTTGTGGCAGACGTTATTGCCAAAAATGCGCTGACAGATTAACAGACTGAATAAACAATTAAACAAATATAAAAACAGAGCATTTCGCAAATGAAATGCTCTGTTTTTTATGTATATCATATTATTTTGAAGCCGTGCCGTACATTCCAACTGCCTGAGCAAGCTTGCTCTTAGGCATAGTCTGGAGCCATACATGACCTGGACCTGTGATCCTTGTGTTGAAAAGACCTTCGCCGCCGAACATAACGTTCTTTATGCCCTTTACCATTTCGATATCAATAGAGCATGAAGCCTCCATAGCCGCAAGGATACCTGTATCTACCA
This sequence comes from uncultured Ruminococcus sp., assembly GCF_934476685.1. Lineage (GTDB taxonomy): Bacteria > Bacillota > Clostridia > Oscillospirales > Ruminococcaceae > Hominimerdicola. The sequence continues at coordinate 74,307 of NZ_CAKSNX010000007.1, read as the reverse complement.
TAATGGACTGACCAGCCTGAAGCTGATAATCAATGATAGTACCGTCAAATTCAAGGAAAACTATTCCCTGACCTGAAAATCTCTGCATGATAAAGCCTTCACCGCCGAAAAATCCTGCGCCAAGCTTTTTCTGAAAGAACATTTCCATATTAACGCTCATCTCTGAACCGAGAAATGCTGACTTCTGAGCAACGATAGGCATCTGTGCAACGTCGATAGCCTTTATCTCGCCAGGGAAACTTGATGCCATAGCGATCATTCCGTCACCGCCCATAGATGTATATACATTCTGGAACATTGACTCGCCTGAAAGCGCTCTTGAAAACATCTTGCCTACTCCGCCGCCTGCATTCGTGGACATCTGAAGGTTTGGTGTCATCCAGCTCATTCCGCCCTTTTCTGTCTTGATAGACTCGCCAGGCTGAAGATAACAGATAGCAACAGGCAATGGTGTTCCCTTAATTTCGTAACGCATAATAAAATCCTCCTATAATTTGTTTTTATATCAACAGATCAAACATCTGCTGTTCTCAGTTCATCAAGCAGCTCATCGAGCGAGCCAAACTTCTTTTCCGCAAGTTTCAGCATTTCCTCGTCAGGTTCGATAAGGTCAGGCACAAGCAGAGGTTTCATACCTGCCCTGTGAGCAGAGATCATGCCGTTGCGTGAATCCTCCACCGCCACTGTAAACTCAGGTCTTACCCCAAGCTTTTCACAGGCAAGGAGGTAAATATCAGGCTGCGGCTTTGAATGTTCCACCATATCTCCGCCGACGATCACTGAAAAATGATCTATAAGTCCTGCCACTTTAAGCTCCTCGACCACCACATTATATGATGTTGATGATGCAAGTCCAACTTTTACGCCGTTGCCGCTGAGCCATTCAAGCAGCTGTTTTGCACCGCTTTTCAAAGGCAGACCTTCCTTTTCCATTATCTCATGAAAAAGCACCTTGCCCTCTTTATAAAGCTTTGGTATGCTGACACGGTCGCCGTAAGCGTCTTCAAATATCTGCATTGAATCGACTGTACTTCTTCCAATACAGCGTCTTGCAGTCTGCTCAACATTTTCAAGACCATATCTTTCGCCTATCATCACCCAGCAGCGCAGACCGATCTGTTCAGAGTCAAAAATAACTCCGTCCATATCAAAAATTATTCCGTCAAGCTCTTTAATATTTATCATTCAGAAACCTCCGACGTTATTTGAAATACATATAAAGGCAGCATTTTATCATGCCGTTGTACAGCTTGCGCTTTTTATCCGCCTTTTTGCCGAAGAACATCTCAAAATCCTCGTGAGGTGAGATTATATAGCATGGATTTTCCCTCGACGGAGAAAGCCTGTCGCCAAGCCTTTTATAAAGCTCCTCCGCCTCTTTCAGCTCCAACATTCTTTCGCCGTATGGCGGATTGCAGAATGTAACGGAGTTTTCGATCTGCTTGAATTTTGAAATATCCTGCTGTTTTACAGTAAGCTTTGAGCCTACTCCTGCTTTCTTTGCATTGTCCCTTGTGAGCAGAACAGCCATATCGTCTACGTCAAAGCCATACCCAGCAAAAGTTCCCTGTCTGTCAATAAGATCCATTGCCTCACTGCGGCAGTCACGCCATATCTGCTCAGGTATCTGATCCCACTTCTGAGCGGCAAAATTTCTTCTCAGACCCGGAGCGACATTCAGTGCTTTATAGGCAGATTCTATAAGAAAAGTACCCGAACCGCACATAGGGTCAGCCACAACAGTGTTGCTCCTTACTCTTGCAAGGTCAACTATACCTGCGGCAAGTGTTTCCTTTATAGGTGCGTCATTGGAATTTCTTCTGTAACCACGCTTATGAAGTCCCTGTCCCGTAGTATCAAGATATATTGAAACAAGGTCCTTCTGGATTGAAAACTGTATCTGATGCTTTGCACCTGTTTCCTCGAAATATGAAATGCCGTACACTCTGCTGAGCCTTTTTACGCAGGCTTTCTTTATGATTTTCTGACAGTCAGGCACAGAATGCAGCTGCGAATTAAGGGAATATCCCTTAACAGGGAAAGCGTCGAACTTTCCGATATAATCCTCCAGCGGCAGTTTTTCCACGCCATTGAAAAGCTCTTCAAAGCTTTTTGCAGTGAAACTGCCCAACTCGATAAGTACACGTTCGCCTGTGGCTACCCACAGATTTGCTTTTGCGAGTACGGAAAAGTCACCGTCAAAGGAAATTTTTCCGTCCCTTGTGGTAAGATTTTCTCCGCCGATTTTCTTTATTTCATATGCCAGTACGCTCTCCAGACCGAAGTGGCAGGGTATGCACATTCTGATTAATGCCATATTTTATCCTTTCACAAAAAACCTACATATCGGAAGATAACTTCCGATAGTAGGTCTGTTTGAATTAGTGTCCGCCGTAACAGTAGTCGATATTGTCGGTTACCTTGAAGTAGCCTTCCTTCGTACTTGAACAGCTTCTTGATGCGATTTTACCTGTCTTTGTACAGTAGTTGAGTTTCTGCACCGATTCAGGCATAGGGAAGGTATCAACAAATGAGTGATGCTCTTCCTTTTCGGCTATGCTACCGAAAACATTCTTCCAGATAGCGCCGATATTCTGATATTCATTTGTCGGGATAGTTGACGGATTTTCGTAACCTATCCATATACCTGAAACATAGTCAGGTGTACAGCCTACGAATGAAAGGTCATACCAGTCTGATGAAGTACCGGTCTTACCCACAAGGTCGGTGTTTGAAAGTTTTGCATATCTACCGGTACCCTGTTCGTCATTGATAACATACTGCATCATTCTGTTCATGATGTATGAAGTGCTGTCCGAAACAGCCTGCTTGTATCCGTCTGTCTTTTCGTAGATAACATTTCCCTCGGAATCTTCGATCTTAGAGATATATGAAACCTCATACTTGCGTCCGCCGTTGCCGAAGATCATATAAGCGCCAACAAGCTCTTCAAGCTTCAGACCGTTTGTAAGACCGCCGACCGTTACAGGCGAGTAGTCTGCGTCAGAGTCAGCAAGAGTTGTGATATCCAGTTTCTGTTTAAGGAAGTTATAAGAATATGAAGGAGTCATCTTTTCGATAAGCTGTGCAGGCAGTGTATTAAGCGAACGCATAAGCATCTGCCATGTAAAGAGGTTATCGTATGACCAGTTTGCACTGTCGCCTGTTTCAGAGTAGTTTACAGGCCATTTTTCCTTCTTGCCGTCCTTATTTGTTATCTCGATAGGTTCGTCCTTAGAGATAGTTGACCATGTTATAAGATCCTGATCCAGTGCAGGAGCGTATGAAGCGATAGGCTTTATACACGAACCTGGGGAACGGGTAGCGTCCGTTGCGATGTTATATCCTCGTGAATCGGTCTTTTTATCACGTCCGCCGACAACCGCCTTGACGTTGCCCTGATAGTCCATAGCTATAAAGCCTGACCAGAGGGTATCGTCCTTTTCGCTCATTGAATAGGTCGTAAAGTTTGATGCGTCCTGCATCTGCTTTTCTACCTTTTTCTGCATATCAATATCAACGGTAGTGTAAACTGTGAAACCGCCGTCATAAAGCTGCTGCTGAGCGTCCGCCGCAGTAATTCCGTAGTTATCCTGTATACGCTGGATAGCCTCATTTATAGCAGCGTCCATAAAGTATGAAGTAGGGCCCTGATCCTCAAGTTCTTCCTCATATACAGTGTTGCTGGAGTAGTCAAAATTTCCAACTACATTAAGTTCTTCATTAAGAGCGGTATTGTATTCCTGCTCAGAGATAGCACCATTTTCCAGCATATGATCAAGACAATATTTCTGTCTTATCTTATTTGCCTCAGGATCGTCAACAGGGTTGTTGTAAGCAGGCGAACTTGTCATACCTGCAAGTGATGCACACTCCGCAAGGTCAAGGTCAGAAACGTCCTTGCCGAAATAATAGTTTGCGGCTGCCTGAACACCAACGATATCCTGCTGCATAGTACCCAGCGGAACAACGTTCAGATAGCTCTGAATAATATCTTCCTTTGTATATGTTTTTTCAACGTTTATAGAACGGAAAATTTCTCTTATCTTACGTTCAACACCTGCGATACCGTTTCTGGCATCTTCACCAGTGAGCTGTTTTATAGTCTGCTGAGTGATAGTCGAACCACCGAACACTCTGTCGCCGGGCAGAAATACATTTACAAAAGCGGCAAATGTACGCTTGAAGTCAACACCGTCGTGACTGTAAAAACGCTCGTCCTCAGTATACACGAAAGCGTCGATAAGCGACTGCGGCATTTCATCGTAGTCCACCCATATAAAATGCTTCTGCTCATTTTTCAGTGCATAGTAAAGCTGATACTTATCCTTTTCCTCGTCATTTTCCTCATCATACTTAGGATTTTCGTTCAGAAATCTCGTAATATTGCTTCCTGAGATCTTTTCAAGGCTGACGGTAGTTGTCGTATCCGCAAAATTAAGCACATATATAGTAAGAACCGTTCCGAAAATCGAACAAGTGATTATCAATACAAGAAAGATCGACAGCAGCAGCGTACCGATTATCCTGAACACTCTGCCGACAGGACTTGTACTTTTTTTCTTCTTTTTAGTTCTTTTCCTTGTCTGTTCCATATAAATAACCTTTCGTATCAATATTATTACGCAATTATATTATACCACATACGAATAAAAAAGTTAAGCATTTTTAGAAAATACTAAGATTTTTTTTGCAATTTTAAGCATTTTTTATAATTTCAAATAGAATTATTAGTTATATTGACAGCCAAAAAATGCTGAAAATAATTAAAGGGGACGACAGAATCGCCCCCATATAATCAGTTTTGCAATTATTCAGCTTCAGTATCTTCAGCGTCATCAGCCGGAAGCAAAGCTCTCATAGAAAGACTGATTCTCTTCTTGTCAGCATCGATCTCTGTGATCTGGCATTCAACTTCCTGACCAACAGAAAGGATATCAGCAACGTTGTTCACTCTCTGATTTGCGATCTGAGAAATGTGGATAAGACCGTCGATTCCGTCAATGATCTGTGCGAAAGCACCGAATGATGTGATAGAAACGATAGTAGCCTTTACCTTCTGACCAACTTCGTAGTTAGCCTTGAAGATCTCCCAAGGATTCTCTGAATCCTTCTTGTATGTGAGGGATACCTTCTTTGTTTCAGGATCGATATCCTTGATCTTTACTGTTACCTTGTCACCTACTGAAACAACATCAGATGGGTGCTTGATCCTGTTCCATGAAAGGTCCATTCTTCTTACAAGGCCGTCAACTCCGCCGAGATCTACGAATACGCCGTAATCTGTGATAGACTTAACAACGCCTTCAACCTCTGCGCCTACTTCAGCAGTTTCAAAGAACTTAGCCTGTGCAGCTGCCTTCTCTTCTCTTGCTACGGCTCTGATAGAACCAACAGCTCTCTGCTTGCCCTCGTTTACTTCAAGGATCTTGAAGTTTACTGTCTGCTTAACAAGCTCGTTGAGATCAAAATCTCTTCTTGGAGCTGCCTGTGATGCAGGGATAAATACCTTTACGCCATTAGCAGAAACAAGAACTCCGCCCTTTACTACGTTTGTAACGACACCAGAAAGAACAGCATCGTTCTCCTTAGCTTCCATGATCTTCTGGAAACCGAGAACTGCGTCTACCTTCTTCTTTGAAAGTGTAACGATACCGTCATTATCGCTTGTCTTAAGAACGATAAGGTCGATAGTATCGCCTACGCTTACGATGTCAGCAGGCTTCTTTGAAGGATCGTCAGTCAGCTCTGACAGAGGAACATATCCTGTGTGCTTTGTGCCGATATTTACTGTGATCTCAGTATCGCCGACAGACTCGACAACGCCTTCCACCTTCATCCCCGTATGTATTTTCTTGAGGGTCTTTTCAAGCTCCTCCTCAAAATTAAATTCTTCGTCAACATTGTTCAACATTTCACTCATGGTCCGTTGTACCTCCTTGATTATATAAGCCGGCGTCGAAGCCCCGGCAGAAATCCCGATAAATTTTGCCCCTGTTAAGTCAATACCGCTTTTCCTCAGACCGTCGGCATTTTCCACTAAAAGACATTTGCAGTATTCATCACAGATCGCTTTCAGCTTATGTGTATTTGAGCTATGAAGCCCGCCTGCTATTATCATCAGATCAGCCTGCTTTGCAAGTTCGGCAGCTTCGTTCTGTCTTTCCGAAGTTGCGGCGCATATAGTGTCATACACCAGCGCCTCAGGCAGATACTTTTCAAACAGCTCACGGCATTTTTTCCACATATTTTTATTATACGTCGTTTGCGCCAAAATTGCAACCTTTTTTGATGAAAAATCTTTGCTTTTCACCAAAATTTCAAAATCATCACAAGAATTAAACACATAGCTATCTCCAAGGCAATGCCCCATTATCCCCATAACTTCCGGGTGGCGGCTGTCCCCTGCGATAAGAACGGTATAACCCTGCTCGGATTTCTCCTGAGCAATTTTGTGTATGCGGCTCACGAACGGACAGGTGGCATCAATGACCTCCGCCCCGATCTCTTCGAGCCTTTTGTAAACGTCCTTCCCTACTCCGTGGGAACGTATAATAACCTTCTGTCCTTCTTTAACATCTTCAAGCTCAACGGGGTATACCCCTTTAGCCTTCAAATCCTCAACCACGTTTGGGTTATGGATAATAGGACCTAACGTTACAACATTATTTCGGTTATCTAAATTATTATACACTATTTTTACGGCTCTGTCTACACCAAAACAAAATCCCGCAGTTTTAGCAACACAAATTTTACATTTTATTAACATTTAATCATGCACCAACTCTTTGATCTTATCCATTATCGTATTTTTGATTATCTTCAGCTCTTTAGGATTAGTTGATGTTACGCCTATTTCAGACGGGATTATCGGCTCGCCGAACCTTACTACCACCTTTTTTCTGAACTTCAGTCTGCCCTCAAAATTTATTCCAACAGGAACGACCTTTGTCTGAGCGATAGCGGCGATAAGTGCAACGCCTGTTTTTCCTTTTCCGACCTTGCCGTCCTTTGAACGTGTTCCCTCAGGGAAAATAGCAAGGTTTCTGCCCTTTTCAAGCTTTTCGATAGATGTATCTATTACCTCGGTATCTCCCTTTCCTCTTGTAACAGGAAAAGCGCCGAAGGCTTTTATCACAAGGGTGAAGGCGAAATTCTGATGAAAAAGTTCTTCCTTAGCCATATATGACAGCGGAACTCTTGTCGGCAGGGCAATAAAAACAGGATCCTGATAGCTTCTGTGGTTGGAAGCGAAAATATTTCCGCCGTCCTTCGGTATATTCTCTGTACCCTCAAAGGTGATGTTATAGTAGAGATGATACAGACCGATAACTATTGCTCTGAGAATGCTGTACCAGAACATTCTGAAATGGCTGAGCCTGTGGGTCTTTGTGATAGGTCTGACAGGGGCGATCTCCCTTGTTTTTATGCTCTGCTTTTTTTCTCCGCCGTCCGAGTTGTCAGAAGTCTGTTTTTTTTTAAGATTTTCCTCGATAACTCTGCAAACTTCGCTGATAGATTCATCAAGAGTAAGATTTGTCGAATCTATCTCAACTGCGTCATCAGCCTTTTTCAGCGGAGCAGTTTCTCTGTGGGTATCGTTGTAGTCACGCTGCTTTATGTCAGCAAGAACATCATCATATGTTGAGCTGTCGCCCTTTTCCTGCAGTTCCTTGAAACGGCGGTTTGCTCTTTCCTCTGCTGAGGCGGTAAGAAATATCTTTACATCGGCATTCGGCAGGACAACTGTTCCGATATCTCTGCCGTCCATAATGATATTATTCTCTGCGGCGATATTCTTCTGAAGTCCGAAAAGGAACTCTCTTACCTCCGGTATAGCGGAAACCTTTGACGCACCCATGGATATCTCTGGTGTTCTTATCTTATCAGAAACATTTTCACCGTTGAGTATGACCTGCTGTGCGCCGTCCTTGTATTCAAGCTTTACATCTATCTCGCCAAGCAGTGGGATTATCTCCTCACTGCTGTCCGGAGCTATTCCCTTGCCGATAACATAGCAGGCGATAGAGCGGTAAAGCGCACCTGTATCCACATAGATATAGTTCATTTTCTCTGCGGCTTTTCTGGCGATAGTTGATTTGCCTGCACCGGAAGGTCCGTCAAGAGCGATATTTATTCCCATAATATTTCCTCCTAATATATTCTGTCAGCTCACCACGTCTGCCCGATAGTTTCCGCACAGGCATAGGCGGTGGAAAAAGCTATCTGCAGATTGAATCCGCCTGTATAGGCATCAACGTCAATGACCTCACCTATAAAGTACAGGTTTCTGCAAAGCTTTGAACCCATGGTTTTCGGGTCTATCTCAGATACCGCAACTCCCCCTCTTGTGATGATAGCCTCCTCAACAGGACGCATATTCTTCACAGTATAGGTAAGCTTTTTTATCACACTCACAAGTTTAGAGCGTTCCTCCCTTGTGATCTGATTTACTTTTTTGTCAGGCTTTATGCCGCTTCTTTTTATAATAACAGGGATAAGTCCCGCAGGCAGAAGTCTGCCCAGTGAATTGCTGAAATCACGGTTCGGGAGATCGGCGAAATCCCGCTGTATCCTTAGATCAAGCTGTTCCTCAGAAAGCGCAGGTTTAAGGTCGATATCAAGATAATATCTCTCCTTTGAAAGATCCCCCAGATGTGCGCTAGCAGAAAGCACCAGAGGTCCGCTCAGTCCGAAATGGGTGAACAGCATTTCTCCCAATTCCTTATACACAGGCTTTGAACTGCCGTCCTTTCTAAGGGTAAGTGTACAATTTTTCAGACTCAATCCCATAGCCTCTGCACATTCTTCCCTCTCGGATGTAACGATAGGGCAAAGTGACGGTCTGACGGTCTTTATGGTATGACCTGCCGATCTCGCCAGCTTATATCCGTCGCCTGTTGAACCTGTTCTCGGATATGATTTTCCGCCGCAGGCAACTATAATATTTTTTCCGTAATATTCACCCTCGGCGCACTTTACACCTTTAGCCTGTCCGTCCTCTGTGATAAGGGAAACTGCGTTGTCATGAACAAATTTCACTCCGCCGTCACGGCAGGCTCTCAGCAGGGCATTAACTATATCCGCCGCCTTGTCGCTCACAGGGAAAACTCTGTTTCCCCTTTCGGTTTTAAGCGGAACACCGTAGCTTTCAAAAAAGTTCATTGTGTCCTCAGGCGAAAATCTGCTGAGGGCGGAAAACATAAACTTTGAATTTTCAGGGATATTTTTCATTACAGTCTGCGGATCACAGTTGTTTGTGACATTGCATCTGCCCTTGCCCGTTATCATAAGCTTTCTTCCGCACTTGTCGGAATGTTCTATAATAACGACTGAACAGCCCATAAGCGAAAGCTGTGCGCCGCAAAAAAGTCCCGACGCTCCTCCGCCGATTATAACTGCGTCATATATCATTGCGAATCGTCCTCATTTTTAGCGTAAACATCATAATCCGTCCAGATCTTCTCCAGCTTTTCAAAGGTCTGTGTAACTCTGCCGATATTTCTTATAGATACCGCCACGAGCAGAGCATTGACAAGGCTTAAAGGTGCTACCAGCGAATCGACGAACGACGCCATATCACTTCTCGCCAGAAGCAAAGCATCTGCGTATTTTGCAAGGGGAGATGAAGTAGAATCCGTTATGGATATTACCTTTGCCCCTGCGTTGTGGGCATATTTGAGTGCTTTAAGCGTCTGCTTTGAATATCGTGGGAAAGATACTCCTATCATAACGTCCTTTGAATCTATCCTCATTATCTTTTCAAAAAGTTCGGAAGTCGTTGTACTCTGAACAAGCTTTACATGAGGGAAGATAAGGCTCAGATAGTAATTTATGAATGATGCGATAGCGGCGGAACTTCTTGTTCCCATAATATAGATCGTATCGCAGCTTACTATCATATCCACCGCTCTGTGGAAATCGTCCTTTGATATCTCTTCAAGTGTGGTATGTATTCTTTCGATATCGAGATTAAGCACCGTTTCAAGCACATCATCGCTGTTCATCTGCTCCGATGACACCTTGATACGCTGAACGGCTGTGAGCTTGTTTCTCATAAGATCCTGCAAGCCTCTCTGGAGGGCAGGATAGCCGTCATAGCCAAGCTCAGAGGCAAATCTGACTACTGTGGATTCGCTTACCCCGACAGTTTTTCCAAGTTTCTGAGCCGTCATAAAAGCCGCTTTGTCATAATGCGACAGAATATAATTTGCGATCAGCTTATGTCCCTTTGATAAGGACGGCAGCCTTTCATCGATCAATGAAAATAAATCCTTTTCCAACTATATCTCTCCCTTACTCCCACAAATCATTTTGCAGGGCAATGATTTTTTTTCTTCTTTCCTCGGCGGCTTTTTCGTCAACTACAAGCCTGCCGTTCACTTCAACAAGCACATCTCCCTCTTTAACAGGGGGGATCTCGTTCAGCGGGATATCACTAAAGCTGCCGTTTTCAAGCTCGCACACTGCATATCCGCTCTCTATCCTGTCTACTGTATATTTCATAATATCACCGTCATTCAGTATTTTTTTCCGTTTCAACAGACAAGCCCTCGCCGTCCGATCTGAATATAACTGTACCGCAGTTCATAGTCACATATATCTTATCTGCATACTTGCCAAGACGTGTGACCGTCTGTTCGTGTGGATGACCGTACTTATTACCCTCTCCGCAGGATATGACCGCATATCTGGGCATCACCGCATCGAGAAATTCAGCCGAAGATGAAGTTGAGCTGCCGTGATGAGCCGCTTTAAGCACCTTTGCCGAAATATCGAAATCCTGCGAAAGTATATCCTTTTCCTCTTCCTTTTCGCAGTCGCCTGTGATAAGGAAAGAGTTATCTCCATGAACTACCTTGACCAGTGTTGAACAGTTGTTCAGATTGCTGCTCTTGTTTTTAGGGGTAAAAAGCTGAACCTTGCAGCTGCCAAGCTCAAGCTCGCAGTCGGTAGCTTTCGTTATCTTTATCCCCTTATTTTTTAGCGAAAGCAGCATATTTTCATATATTTTCGTGGTAGGCACGATATCATCGGTGACTTTCGGCATAATAAATTTTTCCACATTGAACCGCTCTATTATCTCGCTCATCTCGCCAATATGGTCTGCGTGAGGGTGTGTGACTATAAGATATTTTATATCCACTATCCCTTGTGAAACAAGATAATCAACAGCCTTGTTGGTTTCATCTCTGTCACCGCTGTCTATGACCATTGCCTCGCCGTCAGAAATGACCAGCGTACAATCGCCCTGCCCAACGTCAATGAAATGGACTTCCGTATCAGCGTGTTCGGCAGGCTTGTCTTTAAGCCCTGCATTTATCATAACATCATCAAATGTCACGATACCCGTATGTTCAAGGAACGCTGCCGCCCCCACTACGGTGAGCAGGATAACAAGGACTATGAGCCTGAACCGCTGTTTTGCTGTTAAAGTTGATTTTTTTCTGCTTTTTCTTTTCGCCATTTCAAAGTCCTGTTCTGTGTCGGATAAAGCTATCTTCTTGCTTTCATTTCTATCCACTCGTCAGCCGTGATATTGATCTCTCTCGGCTTTGCGCCGTCCTGCGGGCCTATAATGCCACGCTCTTCTATCTCGTCCATTATTCTTGCCGCTCTTGCAAAGCCAAGCTTAAGCTTTCTCTGCAAAAACGATGTAGACGCCTGTCCGGACTGAACGATTATGGATATTGCCTGATCTATAAGCTCATCATCGGGGTTGACCACGATATTCTCATCTGATCCGCCCGACTTCTTTTCCTCCTTAGGCTTAGGCATATTCTGCTCCACCTCATAAAGTATCTCTTCGCTGTATTCAGCGGTATGCTCGCTTTTCAGGAAGCTTACTATCTCCCTTATCTCCTTTGTGGAGGCATATCCGCTCTGTATTCTTTTGCCCGATTTCATTCCTGCCGCAAGATACAGCAGATCTCCGTTGCCGAGCAGCTTTTCAGCACCGCTCTGGTCAAGAATAACTCGTGAGTCCGTATTGCTGGCAACGCTCAGGGCAACTCTGCATGGGATATTCGATTTTATCATACCTGTGATAACGTCACGTCTAGGCGACTGTGTAGCGATTATCATATGGATACCTGCCGCTCTGGCAAGCTGTCCAAGGCGCTGAACAGACTCCTCCACCTCGCTGCCTGCCGCCATCATAAGATCCGCAAACTCATCTATGACTATGAGTATCTGCGGCATAAGGGAAAGACCTGCGATAACGCTGTCCTGCCGATCTATCGGCTTAGCCTGCTCGTCCCTTATCATATCGTTGAATTCTTCAAGATTTTTTACATTGTTGACCTCAAACTGCTTGTATCGTTTGAGCATCTCATTTACCGCCCAGCCAAGCGCTCCCGCTGCTTTCAGCGGATCCGTAACAACAGGGATAAGCAGGTGCGGTATCTTATTGTAAATATTGAACTCGACCTTTTTAGGGTCTATAAGGATAAGCTTGACCTCGTTAGGTGAAGCATGATACAGTACGCTAAGTATGATAGAGTTTGTAAACACCGATTTACCTGAACCGGTAGTACCTGCAACAAGCAGATGGGGCATTTTCGCAATATCTGCCACAACTATCTTGCCCTCGATATCCTTACCTACCGCAAAGGAAAGCTTTCCCTTTGCCTTTCTGTACTCATCGCTGTCGATAAGCTCACGGAGGGAAACCGTATCTCTGTGGACATTCGGAACTTCAATTCCGACGCATGGCTTACCCGGAACAGGAGCTTGTATTCTTATGCTTGTTGCCGCAAGGTTCATTGCGATATCGTCTGAGAGCGATGTTATCTTTGAAACCTTTACACCTGCAGCAGGTTTAAGTTCATATCTAGTAACGGCAGGACCTCTGAAAATGCCTGTTATCTGTGATTTAATGCCATAGGTGGCAAGCACTTCTACAAGAGTTGTTGACTTTTCCTCTATCTCAGCCGCAACGACAGCCTCGTTCAGCGTATTGTCCGGATATTTCAGAATATCCACAGGCGGATTTACATAGGCGGATATCTTATTATCCTGCTCGAACAAAGTCGTCTGTCCGCCAGCGTCAATATTGACCTGCTGCGGCTTAACATTTTCGTCTGCTTTCTTTTCATCTTCTGCCGCAGGCTCATTCTCTGTGACCTCGCCTGTTTTTTCGTCTATCTTGACGCTGCTGCCCAGAGCCTTTTCGATTATCCTTTTCAGTTCCTTGTTGTTCGTAGTCTTTGCCTCTTCTTCAAGGCGCTGTGTGGTTATAGGCGCTGCCTCAACTGGGTGCGCAGGCATACTTTCAAGCTCGGCTATATCCTCCTCAGCCTGCTGTTCATCGACCTTTCGGTAGACCTCTGCGGCAGTTTCGGGATCATCGTCAGGAAAATACTTTGCGATATCCACTCTGTCTGTACCAGAAGTCACCTTTGCCACACGAGGGGAATTTTCTCTGCCGAAAACAGGTCCTCTCTCCTTAGGCGGCTGAGCGGCACGTTCTATCCTGTCCTCCGCAACGGCTGCTGCGCCCTTGACAAAAGGCTTTGATATCGCCTTGAAAAGCTGTGGCAGGGTTATATCCGTCAGTAGCATAACAAAAGTAAATGCCACAAGTATGATTATTATGGACGCACCGACCTTTTTAAAAGCTGCAAGCAGCGGCCAGCCGAGAATTGCGCTGGCAAGTCCGCCGCCTCTGAGGTTGACGCCGTCCTTATACAGACCCACAAGTTTTTTCCAGAAGGACGAACCTTCGACAGTTCCGACTTGCAATATCTGTATGATACCGCTGAAAAGCAGCATAAGCACTGTCCCCTCGACCACCTTTGCGACCACCGTATTCTGCGTGGTGTTTGAGGCTATCATAAGCGCAACATAGATTATCATAGGCGCAAAAAGGAACACGGATATGCCGAAAATGCCCCTGTTCATGCAATGGAGGGTATTCCACAATCCGTCCCCGGGTACGAATGTTATAAGCAGTTCAAGCACGCCGAAAAAGAAGAGTATGTAAGACCAGAAACGTCTTGTTTCCCTCTCCTTAGCAGCTTTGAGCGAATTAGGCTGATCTGCCTTGCTTTTAGGCTGACTTGCTGCCTTTGACTCGCTTGCGGCAGGCTTTGATTTTGCAGGCTTGCTCTGTGCTTTTGTATTCTGTTTTGCAGCGCCGGAAGTCTTTGACGAAGTGCCTTTTTTCGCCGTACTGCGGCTTGCATTGCCGCCCGACTTGCCGTTAGAAGCTTTCGCTGCCATAACTCACTTTCCTTTCAAAATTTACAAAAAAGCCTGAATTGGACTTCAAGCTTTTCTGAAACAAGATAATATATGACACAGCCGCTCACCTGCTTTTTGCAGACCGAGCGGTATGTCTTTATGTAGATCAACGATCAGAATGTGATAGCGTGACCGATAAATTTCTCAACGATAGAAATGATTATAACTATCACACCGAGGACCAGTGTATAATAAGCGAACACCTTGAACTTATCTGTTTTTACCAGCCAGTTTACAAGCTTTATCGCACAAACGCCCACAACGGCCGCAACGATAAATCCTACTACGCAGTTTCCTGCGCTTACAGGTGATCCTGCGCCTATTGCGTCTTTAAGTTCAAGCAGACAGCTGAGCAGGATAACAGGTATTCCGAGAATGAATGAATACTTTACAGCTGTTTCTCTTGTGAAGCCTGAGAAAAGTCCTGCTGAGATAGTTGAACCCGATCTTGAAACACCAGGCAGAAGAGCTACGCCTTGGAAAAGTCCTACTGTGATAGAATCCTTTGCTGTTATATCGCCCTTTGTTTTATTGCCCTTTTTGCATTTGTCGGACATATAGAGTATTGCCGCTGTATAGAGGAAACACAGTCCCTCTGCAAAAATGGAATCGTCCTCCGATATAGATGTGAACCAATCCTTGAACAATACGAAAGGCGCAAGGCAGAAGCATGAAATAACTATCATAACTATCATACGTCTTTCAGGGTTCATGTTCTTGTAGGAAAACTTACCCTTGAAAATATCCTTGACAAGCACCACAAATTCTTTCAGCAGCGCTATTATATCTTTTCTGAAAGCTATAAACACGGCTACCAGTGTGCCGAGATGAAGCACCGCAGAAAAGAACAGCGCACCTTCACCGCTGTTGCCTGTGAAATGCTGATATAACGAAAGATGTCCCGAACTTGATACAGGCAGAAATTCTGTAAGTCCCTGTACTATCGCCTGCATAACTGCGTCAAAAATACTCATTATGTCCTCCAAATATGCTGAATTATTTTGTTTATTTTTTGATTTTTTTAAGTTTAAAGATAGAATCCGTCACGGCTGAGATAGTCGAATGGATATGTGCTGAATGGTGCGGCTTTGTTTTCAGCCAGATCAGCCGCATTATATGCTATATCTGTTCTCAGAACATCATAGATATCAATTATTGTGTGGAGCATTTGTGATTATCTCCTTTTCAGAATGATTTTCTATCATATCATAAAGGCACTCGACCGCCTCGGAAAGCCCTCCAAGATTATCTATAAGACCTTCCTTTACAGCAGTTTCGCCGTCTATGACCGACCCTACATCCATCATAAGCTCTCCTGTTTCCATCATAAGCTCACGAAATCTTTCGGGCGATATCTCAGAATTATCGCAGACGAACCGCACTATCCTTTCCTGCATCTTGTCAAAATAGGAAAGCGTCTGCGGAACGCCCAACACAAGTCCGTTCATTCTCACAGGGTGGATAGTCATAGTGGCACTCGGCACGATAAAGGACTTTTTAGCGCACACCGCCAGCGGCACGCCGATAGAATGTCCTCCGCCTACCACAAGAGAAACGGTAGGTGTTTTCATACCTGCCACAAGCTCTGCAATGGCAAGACCAGCCTCCACATCTCCTCCTACTGTATTAAGGATAATGAGAAGTCCCTCCACAGTTCTGTCCTGTTCGATAGCCACAAGTGCGGGGATAATATGCTCATACTTTGTGGTCTTGTTCTGCGGCGGAAGGATATAATGCCCTTCGACCTGCCCGATAATATTAAGGCAATGGATAAGATGTTTGGAATTAGACGGCGTAACGCTGCCCATTTCATTTATCTCTTTTATCTCATTCAGCTCTTCATCGCTGCTCTTTTCGCCGCCCGACTGACCGTTCGTATCCTCGTCCGATCTGTCATCATCGTTACTGATTTCTGAATAAATGCTCCTGTGTTCCTGCATAATTCATACCTCCTTACATTTTTCTATATAAAGAAGTATTCGCAGGGAGCTGTTAAATATACAGCTATCACACATACATTTATAAATATATCACCAATTATATAATTTGTCAAGCGAAAAAAATTGACAGAGGACGGCTTGTAAAGCGTCAAAAGATTGACAACTTCTTGACAAACTTTTATTTTGGTGGTATTATATTTATTGCTGTACAGCTGCTTTACATTATCTTTATGTAAATTTTATCATAATTCCACATTATTCCTATACTTTTATCTAGGAAAAAAGCTGTCAGAGAATACATTTCGACAGGCATTGCATCATGCTGAGCCTATCGTTATTTTATTATCAAATGTAAGTAAGATATACTAACATATAAAAGAAAGGTTATGGCTATGTCAAAAAACGGTTCTATCTCAGCGTCAGTAATAAAACGTTTACCCAGATATTACAGATTTCTTGGGGAGCTTAAAAAGCAGGGTGTAGAGCGCATCTCTTCAAGAGAGCTTTCCGAACGCATGAAGCTCACCGCTTCACAGATAAGGCAGGATCTGAACTGTTTCGGCGGTTTCGGTCAGCAGGGCTACGGATATCACGTTGACTCTCTCCACAATGAGATAGGCAAGATACTCGGTGTAGACAGAAATTTTGAAACTATCCTAATAGGCGCAGGAAACCTCGGCAAGGCTATTGCACTTCACATAAATTTTGAAACAAGAGGCTGTCATCTCACAGGCATATTTGATGTAAACCCTAAACTTACGGGACAGCGTGTGGGAGATATCGCCATAATGCACACAGACGAGATAGAAAAATTCTGTCATGAGCACTCCCCTGTTGTGGCTGTACTTTGTATACCTAAAGCCAACACACAGGAGATAGCAGACAAGCTTGTCAGCCTTGGAGTGAAAGCGTTCTGGAACTTTTCGCATTACGATCTCAGCATAGACTACGAAGGCATTATTGTTGAAAATGTTCACTTGGGCGACAGCCTTCTTACACTTACATACGGCGCTAACATAGTCATTTCGGAAAATGAAGATAACTGACATACAAAAAGCGGCAGGATCGACCTGCCGCTTATATTTTTGATTTTTTAATTTCTTAATTTCAAACCTCTGCTGTTTCGGATAACGAACTGCTCTCAGAAGAAGTATCAGCTGAGGAAAGGTCACTCTCGCTCTGTGATGAGCTGTCGAGAGCGCTGTCGGAATTTACATCATCAGCATATGAGCTGCTGTCCTCCGCCCAATGATACTCTGTCTTTGCAGAAGATGTATCCTCTGGGATATCGAGAACATCATATGTAAGTGTTTCAGCATTATAGACAAATATGCTGCTGCCGTCAACAGATGCTGCAACGGTTGCGACCTCGGTATGTACGTCCTTATTTTTATCGTATACTGCAAATATATAGCACTGGCAGTCGTTTACCTCTTCCTCGCCGAGATAGCCGTAAAGTCTTTTGGTCTTATTTTCAGCAGGGTAAGAAGCTTTCACAGCCTTGATAACGACATCAAAGCTCTGCTCAGCGTCCTCAGGGATCTGAGCGAAAGTTTCCTTTGACGGAAGAGTGAATGTTTCAGTAGTGACGTTTTCATCGTCAGGAGCAGATGTCTGTACAGTAGTTGTCACATCAGTATTTTCCTTTGCAGCAGCGGACGAACCATTCGCAGCTCCACAGGAACAAAAAACAGCAGCACAAAGCATAAGCGCTGCAAAGACTGTTACCTTTTTCATAAAAACCTCCGAAAAAAACGGCAGTACCACACTGCCCATAAATATTCATTATACAATGTATTGAAGTATACCACATCATATTTACATTGTAAAGCAAAGTAATGATTTTGTCACAAAAAATCCCGATTATGCTACATTAACATAATCGGGATCATTAACTTTTTCAGCTAAATGCACAAGTATTTATTACAAAGTTGTAACATTTACACAGTAATCTTGCTGTACTAAAGACTAGTCGTACTCTACAACGTCGATCCACTTCATGAGCAGATCCTTCTCCTCTTCCTTGCCCTTGATGAGCTGTGCAGCAGCTACGATCGGCAGCCAAGCCTGTACATACTTCTTAGATGTACCGCTCTTGAGGCAGTACTTATCAAGATAGCTTTCAGCCAGTTCAGGATTTGACAGGCAGAACAGCAAATATGTTCTTGCTACGTCTGCGGAAGCGTTGCCCTGTCTTGCAGAACCCCAGTTGATAACGTAAGTGCCTTCATCATTAATAATAACGTTCTTAGGCTCAAAGTTACCGTGGCAGAGCTTGATATGCTTTGGCATAGAATCAAGTCTTGTAAGAAGTTCATACTTCTTGATCTCGTCGATAGTGCCGAGAGTCTTGATCTGTCTTGCCATCTTGTCCTTCAGTTTTGAAAGAAGAGGCATATACTGTGCGTGGATCTCGCACTGGATGTCGATAAACTGATTAAGATATGTATCCATCTTATCAGGATTTTCGTCCATAAGTTCCTGAAGGGTCTTGCCCTTGATGAAGTCCATTGAGATAGCCCACTTGCCGTCGATAACGGAAACTTCTCTCAGAACAGGCATTTTAATTGTAGAATTTACAAGTGTTGTTTCTACTCTCGCATGAGTAAGTGCTGCATAGAGGCACTTTTCCTTGTACTCAGGCTTATTGTAAACTCTTACTGACAATCCGTCGGTTTCGTATACGTCATAAATATCTCCGTGTGCAATAAAGTTATCCAGTTTCATAAAACATTCTCCTTTTCAATTTATTATTTCAGTGAATTTTTGATTTTTCAGAAGGAAAAAGCAAGCAGCGGTTGAAAATTATTGTTGAATTTTCACATACTGTTTTGTTCTTTCTTTACTGTCTATATTATACTACCTTTTTTCTCATTTGTCTAGTCTTTTTCGTGATTTTTACTATTGTTTACTTTTTATTAAGCTATTATATAATTTTTGTTCATTATATTTTTGAACTGTATTTGATAAAAGATTAACAAAGAAATTATTCATTGTGCAATTTGACAAATATCGTTTGTTCGCTTTTCATAAAAGAATATTCAAAATTTGTGTATAAAAGACAAAACCATGCGAAAAAATAGTAGAAAAGCTGTTGAAATGTCAGATTGACAAAAAAATAACAAACTGATATAATGTAAGTACAGTAAAACAAAAGCAAATAGGTTTTATTGAATGAACAATAATAATATTTTATTGGAGGTTTATTTATGGCAAAGAATGAAACACCAGTTCTGGTTGACAGCGTTGAAACTCTTGAAGCTAAGATCGCTGAAGTAAGAGCTGCGCAGGAAATTTTCTCAACTTACACACAGGAACAGGTTGACAAGATTTTCAAGGCTGCTGCGATCGCTGCAAACAAGGCAAGAATCCCTCTTGCAAAGATGGCTGTTGAAGAAACAGGCATGGGTATCGTTGAAGACAAGGTCATCAAGAACAACTATGCTGCTGAGCATATCTACAACGCATATAAGAATGTACAGACTTGCGGCGTTTTTGAAGAAAACAAGGCATACGGTACAACAAGAATTTACGAGCCGATCGGTCTTATCGGTGCTGTAATCCCTACTACTAACCCAACATCTACCGCTATCTTCAAGACACTTATCTGTCTTAAGACAAGAAACGGTATCATCATCTCACCACACCCACGTGCAAAGAACTGTACGATCGCTGCCGCTAAGATCGTTTATGATGCAGCTGTTGCAGCAGGCGCACCAAAGGGTATCATCGGCTGGATCGATGTTCCTTCACTCGACCTTACAAACATGATCATGAGAGAGTCTGACACTATCCTCGCAACAGGCGGTCCTGGAATGGTCAAGGCTGCTTACTCATCAGGCACACCTGCTCTCGGTGTTGGTGCAGGTAACGCATCTGCTATCATTGATTCATCAGCAGATATCGTAAATGCTGTAAACTCCATTATTCATTCAAAGACTTTTGATAACGGTATGATCTGCGCTACTGAGCAGACAGTAATCGCTGACAAGAGCATCTACAACGATGTTAAGAAGGAATTCATCAAGAGAGGCTGCTACTTCCTCAACAATGAAGAGGCTGACAAGATCAGAAGCACAATGCTTATCAACGGCGCTCTTAACGCTAAGATCGTTGGTCAGCGTCCTGTAACTATCGCTAAGATGGCTGGCTTTGAAGTTCCTGAGGATACAAAGGTTCTCATCGGCGAGGCTACAAGCACAGATCCTGAGGAAGCTTTCGGTCACGAAAAGCTCACAACTATCCTTGGTATGTACAAGTCAAAGAATTTCGACGATTCACTTGACATCGCTGAAACACTTCTCGTAAACAACGGCGGTCTTGGTCACACATCAGTTCTCTGGATCGACAACGTAAACGAGAGAGAAAAGCTCAACAAGTTCGCTGCAAGAATGAAGACTTGCCGTCTGATCGTAAACACACCTTCTTCACTCGGCGGTATCGGCGACCTCTACAACTTCGACTTTGCTCCTTCTCTTACACTTGGCTGCGGCTCATGGGGCGGCAACTCCGTTTCTGAGAACGTAGGCATCAAGCATCTTTTGAACATTAAGACAGTTGCTGAGAGGAGAGAGAATATGCTGTGGTTCAGAGCACCTGAAAAGGTATACTTCAAGAAGGGCTGCCTCCCTGTTGCACTTGACGAGCTTAAGACCGTAATGGGCAAGAAAAAGGCATTCATCGTAACAGACCAGTTCCTTTACAAGAACGGCTATACAAAGGCTATCACAGATAAGCTCGACAAGATGGGTATCCTCCACGAGACATTCTTCGATGTTGCTCCGGACCCAACACTTGCTTGCGCACTTGAAGGTGTTGCACAGCTCAGAGCTTTCGAGCCTGATACGATCATCGCTATCGGCGGCGGTTCAGCAATGGACGCAGCTAAGATCATGTGGGTTCTCTACGAGCATCCAGATGCAGACTTCTTCGATATGGCAATGAGATTCATTGATATCCGTAAGAGAGTTTACACATTCCCTAAGATGGGCGAAAAGGCTTACTTCATCGCTATCCCAACATCTTCAGGTACAGGTTCTGAGGTTACACCTTTCGCAGTTATCACTGACGAAAAGACAGGTACTAAGTATCCTCTCGCTGACTACCAGCTCATGCCTAACATGGCTATCGTTGATACAGATATGATGATGTCTGCTCCTAAGGGACTTACTTCTGCATCAGGTATCGACGCTCTCACACACGCTCTTGAGGCTTATGCTTCTATCATGGCAACTGACTACACAGATGGTCTTGCTACAAGAGCTATGCAGCTGATCTTCAAGTATCTGCCAGGTGCATATGACAATGGTCAGACAGACGTTAAGGCTCGTGAGGAAATGGCTACTGCTTCTACAATGGCTGGTATGGCATTCGCTAACGCATTCCTCGGTGTTTGCCACTCAATGGCTCACAAGCTCGGCGCTTACCACCACCTCCCACACGGTGTTGCAAACGCTCTTCTCATCACACTCGTTATGAGATTCAATGCTGATCCAACACCTAGAAAGATGGGTACTTTCTCACAGTATCAGTATCCACATACTCTTGAAAGATACTGCGAGTGCGCTAACGCCCTCGGTATCGTAGGCAAGAACAATGAGGATACACTCAACAAGTTCATCGACGCTATCGAAGCTCTGAAGGATAGAGTTGGAATCAAGAAGACTATCGCTGATTACGGCATAGACGAAAAGGCATTCCTCGAAACTCTTGACCAGATGACAGAGGACGCATTCGATGACCAGTGTACAGGTGCTAACCCAAGATATCCGCTCATGAGCGAGATCAAGGAAATGTACCTCAAGGCTTACTACGGCAAATAATCTTTTTAAATAAACCTCCGGCTGTCTGTCCAATTCTGGGCAGGCAGCCTTTTTATATGGTATAAAACCTATTTGTTAATTCACACAGCCGATATTGTAAAAACTCTGTTAGAAATGTAAGATTTCTGTTGAAATTTTATGCTCTGTGTGCTATAATAGAATAAGTATAATATGAAGCGGAGCTTATGTTCACAGCTTCATTTTGCTTATTCTGTTTGGCATTATGATATAAAATGCCACGACAAAGAGGTTAGATGTTATGAAAAACTATGACGTTATTATTGCAGGCTGCGGAGTAGCAGGTCTTTACGGAGCTATAAATCTCCCCCACAATCTTAAAGTTCTTGTGCTTTCCAAGCGTGAACCTACGCTGTGCAATTCTTCCCTCGCTCAGGGCGGTATTGCGGGAGTTTACAAGAACCCTGCCGACTCTCCCGAAAAGCACAAAAACGATACTTTCGTAGCAGGAGGATTTGAAAACGATCCTGTAACTACTGATATACTCGTAAACGAGGCTGCTGCGAATATTGATAAGATAATTCAGCTGGGCGTCGATTTTGATAAGACTGCTGACGGCGAATACCACCGCACTCTTGAAGGCGGTCACGGTATGCACAGAATATTCCACCACAAGGACGCAACAGGTTTCGAGATCGAATCAAAGCTGCTGGCTTACGCACAGACGCTGGATAATGTTGAGATACTGGACAATGCAGTAATGTGCGATGTAAAGAAAACTTCCACAGGTTTCTCATTCCTTGTCCTCAAAGACGGCGAATATCTTACTTTCAACTGCAGAAAAACTATTTTTGCCACAGGCGGCATAGGCAGAGTTTATGAATTTACAACAAACTCAGCTATTGCAACAGGCGACGGTATAACAATGGCTTACAATATGGGTGCAGAGATAAAGCACCTCAGTTACATACAGTTCCACCCTACCGCTTTCAACAACAAGCATACAAGAGAATGTTTCCTTATTTCTGAATCTGTCAGAGGTGAGGGCGCATATCTTAAAAACTGTCATGGCGAAAGATTTATGCATAACTATGACAAGCGTCTTGAACTTGCGCCGAGAGATGTTGTTTCGCACTGCATTATGTTCGAGGCAAAGAAAACAGGATCGGACGAATTTTATCTTGATATCACTCACAAAGATCCTGAGTTCGTAAAGAACAGATTCCCGATGATATACAAAAATCTGCTTAAGGCAGGCTATGATATGACAAAGGATATGATACCGATATATCCATGCCAGCACTACCTTATGGGCGGAATAAATGTTGATCCGTATGCAAGAACAAATGTCGAGGGTCTTTATGCCTGCGGCGAATGCTCGCACACAGGCGTTCACGGAAACAACAGACTTGCCAGCAACTCACTTCTTGAGGCTCTTGTATTTTCAAGAAGAGCTGCGGCAGATATCGCAGAAAAGCTTAAAGACGAAAAGGGCGATCTTGAAGAATACAAGTTTACAGTTGACAAGGACGCTCCACATATCCCTGCGGGCATAAGAACAGAGATCAGGAAGATCATGCAGACCGCATACTTTGTAATGCCGAACGTTGCTGAGCTTGAACCGGGTCTTAAAAGAGTAAAAGAGATAAAGGATTTCCTGTACAACGGAAACTTCAAGCTTGACAGAGATTATATCGAGGCTAAATCCATTGCAACGGCGGCTTCAATAATACTTACCGAGGCGTGTGAGATCGCATCGGGCAATGCAGAGATAACAAATTCAGATACGGAGGATAAGTAATATGAGATTGATGCAGTTTCAGATAGATGACATAATCAAGGCAGCTTTGCTGGAGGATATAAACTATGTTGACGTTACAACAGATTATCTTGTTGACGAGGACGCTGTTTCCACCGCAAAATATGTTGCAAAGGACGAGGGTATTCTCTGCGGAATAGATGTTGCAATGAGAGTTTTCCAGCTCCTTGACGAAAACGTAAAGACTGAAATACTTATCCATGACGGAGAAAAGGTACAAAAGGGCGATATCATCGCAAAGATAACAGGCTCTACAAGAGCGCTGCTCAAAGGCGAAAGAACTGCCCTCAACCTTGTTCAGCATATGTCGGGCATTGCCACAGCAACCAACAAATGCGTTGAACTTGTTAAGGGTACAAAGGCATCTATCGCTGATACAAGAAAAACTCTCCCAGGACTCAGAGTTATACAGAAATATGCTGTTACAGTAGGCGGCGGAAGAAACCACAGATACAATCTTTCAGACTGCGCAATGCTCAAAGATACTCATCTTGACGCTTACGGCAGTATGACAGGCGCTGTAAAGGCTCTTCGTGAAAGAATGGGACACACAGTAAAGATCGAAGTTGAAGTCTCAAACCTTGAACAGCTTAATGAAGCGCTGGAGCTTGGCGTTGAGATAATCATGCTGGACAATATGTCAAACGCTGATATGGCTGAGGCTGTAAAGATAACAAACGGCAGAGCGCTGCTGGAAGCGTCGGGAAATGTTACAGCTGAAACTATCAGAGATATTGCTGAAACAGGTGTGGATATAATCTCACTCGGTGCGCTCACACATTCAGTTAAGGCATTCGACATATCTATGAAGATCGAGAAATAGAGTAATAGAAAAACAAAGAAATAAAAAATAGACGTTATAAAAATATCCATTTCGCATCATAGTGAAATGGATATTTACGAATATACAGATAGTGGGGTAATTTATGAGAGTAGTCAAGCGTATAAACGTTTCAGGTGGAAATGGAACAGCTTTTCTTGTTGTTCTGGTTTTCTTATTTGTCGGTATGGTTTTTCTGGGAATGTCGGTAGCTTTTACGATAAATGAAATGAAAAAGAACGAACGCTGTTCAGAAGAAACCACAGCGGTTGTTGTGGAAATAAAGAGCAAGCTTTCCACAACAAAGGATTCTGACGGTCATTCACATACTACGACAGTATACTCCCCTGTTTTTATGTATACTGTGAATGGTGAGTGGATAACCGCAGGCAACGATACATACTCAAATCCATGCAGTTTCAGAGTAGGTCAGCAGGTAGAGCTTAATTATAATCCCAATGATCCGACAGAATTTTTCTGCAAGTCCGACAATACTATGTTTATATTAAGGCTTGTTTTCGGAATATTGGGAGGGGTATTCGTACTGGTATCAGTTATTATGATCGCAGTAGCAGTAACTTCCATACGAAAGGCAAAGAGCGCTCCTGTTGAACAATATTATGAGGACTATTCAAACAAACCAATGCAGTAACGGAGGGATATTATGGCTACAATAATGAACGGAGAAAGACAGTTTCACATCAGAACTATGCCCGAAGAGGTAGGCAGATATGTCATACTTCCAGGCGACCCAGGCAGAGTACCTAAGATCGCAGAGTATCTTGATGATGCTGTACAGGTGGCGCAGAACAGAGAATACAATGTTTACACAGGATACCTTAACGGCGAAAAGGTAACTGTATGCTCAACGGGAATAGGCGGCCCTTCCGCTGCGATCGCAGTTGAAGAGCTTATCAAATGCGGTGCTGACACTTTTATAAGGATAGGAACAAGCGGAGGGATCGACCTTAAAGTATGGGGCGGCGACCTTATCGTTGCGTCAGCGGCAATAAGAAGTGAGGGAACTTCCCACGAATATCTCCCTGAGAACTACCCTGCTGTGGCTGATTTTGAAGTAGTTACCGCTCTTTCTCAGGCTGCCGCAGAGCTTTCACAGGACGAAAACGGCAAGCGTTATCACGTTGGAGTAATACATTCAAAGGACAGCTTTTACGGTGAGGTCGAGCCTGAGAACTCGGCTGTATCAGAGGACATTATAAAGCGCTGGGACAGCTATCTTAAATGCGGCTGCCTTACCTCAGAAATGGAGTGCTCTGCTGTATTTTCAGTAGGCATAGTCAGACACGCAAGATGCGGCGGTGTGCTTACTGCTCTTTGGAACGCAGAACGTTCAAAGCGTGGACTTGACGATATCATTACAGACGATTCCACAAGAGGCATCAAATGTGCAGTGAGAGCGATACAGCTGCTTATTGAAAAAGACAAAAGCAAATAACAAAGGCGTATCTTGTGCAGTACTGCCTTTATAAAAGTAAAGATCCTGAGAAGATGATATTTCTACTCAGGATCTTATTTTTATCAGAATTTCTTTCTCCATACCGTCGGCGCTAAAAGAATTATCACAGGGAAACATTCAAGTCTGCCGAGGAGCATATCAATGGAAAGAACGATTTTTGAAAAATCAGAGAAAAATGAGAAATTCTCCGCAGGTCCTACCCTGCTCAGACCAGGACCGATATTGTTTATACAGGTGGTCACAGAAGAAAATGTTGTGGCGAAATCTGCATTATTAAGTGAGATGAGCAACAATGACGCAAGGAAAAATCCCAGATAGATTATCAGGTAAGTCTGAACGCCATGCACTGTTGCGGTATCCATTGTCTTATCGTCAGATTTAAGAACGTTCACAGACTTAGGTCTGAGAGTCTGACGAACTGACTTTATTCCGCTCTTGAAAGCGATGATTATTCGCTGGACTTTAAGTCCGCCGCCTGTTGAACCTGCACAAGCTCCCACAAACATCAGAATGATAAGCAGCATTTGAGAAAACTCAGGCCACTTTGTATAGTCCGCTGTGCCGAAACCTGTTGAGGTCATTATTGAGGACACCTGAAATACCGCATATCTGAAACACTTTGAAACAGAACCATAAAGCGGATAGATATTGAGCATTATAAGTCCTGTTGCGGCAGCGATTATTGCCACATAAACTTTAAGCTCGGTATTTTTCCATATATCCTTAAATCTTCTTGCTATCGCAAAATAGAAAAGGCTGAAATTTACTCCGAAAAGAGCCATCATAACTGTTATAACTCCGTCAATATAGGCTGAGTTATAGAATGCAACACCGTTGTTCTTTATGCCGAAACCGCCTGTTCCTGCTGTACCCATAGCGTGGCATATGCTGTCGAACACAGGCATTCCACCTGCGCACAGAAGGATAAATGTAAGAACGGTAAGTCCGGCATAGATTATATAAAGATACATTGCAGACTTTTTGCCCTTAGGCACTATCTTTCCGACCTGAGGTCCTGCACATTCCGCCCTCATAAGATACATTGAATCATTTGACGATGGCATTATGGCAATGGCAAGCACGAGAACTCCCATACCGCCTACCCAGTGGGTGAAACTTCGCCAGAACAACATTCCCTTTGAAAGCGCCTCAACATCTTGGAGGATCGTCGAACCCGTTGTGGTAAATCCCGAAATGCTCTCGAAAACTGCGTCCACAAAATGCGGTATCTCTCCGCTTATGTAAAACGGCAGCGCACCTGCGATAGGATATATCACCCACAGCAGGGCAACTATCACAAGTCCCTCTCTGGCATACATCTGCTTGTTCTTTGGTTTCAGTATCGCCAGCGGTGTTGAGATTATGGCAATGATAAGCGCCACAATGAAAAAGGCACGGGCACTGTCATATTCATGATAGATAACGCTCACCAGACAGGGCAGCAGAAAAAGCACCGAGCCGAACAGCATTGTCTTTGACAGAAAATGAAATACGATAGATTTATTCATAGCTATTATACCTCATTATTCCAATATATCTTCTATATCCGAGAAATGATAATCCTTGGAAATAACTATTACCGAATCCCCCAGCGAGATACAGTCGTCACCGTTAGGGATTATCACATCACGCTTTCTGAGTATGCCGCAGATAAGTATATTCTTCTTCAGCCTTACGTCCTTCAGCGGCACGTCAACAAGACCTTCTATACGGCTGTTGATCTTGAACTCGATAGCCTCAGCCTTATTTCCGACAACGTGATACAGAGCCTCGATATTACAGCCTGCTGTATTTTTCAGTGATCTTACATAGCTAAGTATGCCGCTTGCAGTAAGGTATTTCGGTGAAGCGATACATTCAAGTCCCATCTGTGCGGCAAGGTCGCAGTAGCTGTCACGGTTTATCTTTGTTATTACCTTTGCATTGGAGTTATTCTTCACATACAGCGACATAATGATATTCTCTTCATCAATGCCTGTCATGGAAACGAATGCGTCCATATCCGAGATGCCCTCTTCATTGAGCAGCTCCTGATCCGTTCCGTCGCCATGGATAATAGTTGCTTTCGGGAAAGTTTCCGCAAGCTCACGGCACTTCTCAAAGTTATTTTCTATTATCTTTACTCTCATGCCCACACCAAGCAGCTGGCGCACAAGATAGTGGCAACTTTTTCCGCCGCCGACGATCATGACCGTCTTGATCTTGTCTTTCAGCGAACCTATGGTTCTGAAAAATCCCTCAAGGTTATTATGGGATGCCGCAACGTTTATCTTATCACCCTCATGGAGGATAAAATCACCGCTCGGTATAAATATCCTTGAATCACGCTGAACGGCGCAGATAAGAAATTTTGTCTTATAACGCTTGTATATCTCAGCAAGGCTCATTCCCGCAAGGACGGAATTATCCGACAGTCTATGCTCCACAAGCTCTACACGTCCTTTTGCGAACACTTCAAGCTTTGCGGCAGACGGGAATATCAGCACTCTGAATATCTCGTCAGCTGTAATAAGCTCAGGATTTATTACCATGGATAGCCTAAGCTCGTCCTTTATAAGATCCATCTGCTTGAAATAAACGGGGTTTCTCACTCTGGAGATAGTCTTGCTTGCTCCAAGACGCTTTGCCAGCAGGCAGCAGAGTATGTTAAGCTCATCATACGGAGTGGTAGCTATAAGAAGTCCTGCCTTATTAACATTGGCTTCAAGCTGGACCTCAACATCCGCACCGTCACCCTCTATGCACATTACGTCAAGAGAATCCTGTATTTTTTTCAGAGCATTTGAATTGCGGTCTATGACCGTAACGTCATGTCCTTCGTTTGTCAGGCTTTCAGAAATGCTGTAACCGACTTTTCCGCAGCCTATAATAACTACTTTCATTGTTTTTTTCTTCCATTCTATCTATACTTTTAGGCAGCACCGCACAACCGCTGTCCGATGTTGCCTTGAACGCTTTTCACAGCGCAATGAAACTCAATGTATATTCTATCACAAATCTGAAATATTTGCAAGAGTGTTTTAACGCAAATATTGTAAATTCTCCGTCATTTGATTATTACACCCAACAGGGCGGCAAGTTCCGCCGCCTGCGCAGGTGAAACTGCTGCATTTTTCAGTTCTCTGAAATTCTCCGAAACACGGATACCTGTAAGTATGCTGTCGGAAAAATCTATGCCTGCCAGCGAAGTGGTAAAAAAGTTGGTTTCAACAAAACGGCAGTTTCTGACCTCAAAGGCTCTGAGGGAGCTTTTTACTATCTCCGCACAGGTAAAATCACATTCGTCGAATACAGCCTGAGAAAAGCTGCTGTCGCTTATGACTCCATACATAAGCGAGGAGGCTTTTACTCTGAGATTTTTAAGTGTGGCTCTGTTAAAATTTGTTCCCACAAGCTTTGAAGAGGTTATTTCACAACGATTAAAATATGCGCTGTCCATTCTGCTGTTGGAGAAGTCGCAGCGGATAAATCTCACGTCAGTAAAGGACGTATTTTCAAAATCACAGCCTATAAAGCGGCAGTTCTCAAAAACACAGCCCTCAAAAGAACCGTAGCAGATATCTTCGCTTTCGGCGAAAATATCTTTAAAATGCACAGCCTTTATGGCAGCGTCCTTTTCCTCTGCACGGCGGACGGTTCTGAAAAAGTCCTCATTATTTTTGCAATCAGCAAGATACTGTGAGATATTCGGGGCAGAAAGCTTCATTACTTATTCTTTTACCTCTTTCTCGTCAGAGTCATTATTATGATTATCTGAAAAATCATGGGACGATCCGTCATAGTTCTCGAAAATAACGGTCTTTGAGAACTGCTCTGCAAGCTCCATAAGCTCATCGTTCTTAGCCGTCCATGTAATAAAATCTGCGTTCATATCCAAAGCGGCAAAGAGAGCCTCCATTGAAACCGAACGAAGGTCGCAGGCAATGAAATCAGGCTGAGAGAGCAATTTCCATATAAATGGTCTTGCGCATATCTTACGCATAACATATTCGCAGTCAAATGCCGACCTGTGTTCGGAGATAAGCTGTCCCCTCTTTGTTTCGGGAGAAAAAAGTCTGAACCAAAGCATTGAAAACGGATCAAAGCTCTGAACAGCGTAGTCGCCGACATAGCTTTCAAGTATCCTGCTGACACGCTTTTCAAGACTTCCCCATGGGGCGCATCGTTTAAGCTCGATAAGGACAGGCACTCTGCCGTTTATCTCTTTAAGAACGTCCTTGAAGAGCGGTATCTTTTCACTGCTGCCGAAAAGTGTGAACGCACTGAGCTGTTCATAGGTATAGTCAGATATCTTACCCTCTGCGCCGCAGGCTCTCATAAGATCATCGTCATGAAAGGCCACCATTTTGCAGTCTTTTGTAAGCCTTACATCAAGCTCCACAGTAAAACCGAGTTCAGCCGCTCTTTTAAAAGCAGGCATGGAATTTTCGGGGATATCCGAATTGTGAAGTCCTCTATGGGCTATATATTTGCCAAAATCCATAATCAAAACCTCTCTGTTTTATAGTTGAATAGATACACAATTATTATACTACCCTGCACAGATTTTGTCAACAAGACTAATACCGTTTCGCTATATGCGTTAATCTTTAATTCACATAAAATTTATAATTTGTTACACCTAATCATCACATATATGTTTTATAATATAAATTACGTTTAAACTTGAATAGGAAAGGAAATATAAAACGATGATAAAGAAAATCTCAGCTGTCGTTCTGGCTCTGACTCTGACGGTCTGCTCTTTTGCAGGCTGTTCATCTAAAAAGGACAGCTCATCAAGCGAATCGGACGTTTCCGCAGTAAGCTCGGAGGCTGCAGGTCCTGACAACAGTACCGCAGAGAAAACTGAAGTGCCTGATCCTTCATTTACAGTAGGCGGCGAAAAGATAGACACAGCGGATTATGTTATGTGTACAATAGACGGTATCGACATCACATTTGATGAATTCAGATTCTACTATTACTACACACTTAATTCTTACACAACAAATTACGGAATAACTGCTGACAGCCTCAAGGAAAACGAGGACACTTTCAAGCAGTTCATGGACGATGTTATACTCTGCATAAAGCAGGAGCTTGTTACTCAGAAGCTTGCACAGGACAACGACATCGAACTTGATGATGACGATAAAAAGACAATCGACTCACAGCTTGAAAACGTAAAGTCAAATTATGAGAGCGAAGAAGCTTATCAGAATGACCTTAAGCAGGGTTATCTTACTGAGGACGTATACTACACAATGCTTGAAAGAGCGCAGATCTACTCAAAGGTAGTTGACACACTCTTTAAGAATGACGGTAAGTATGCCACAAAGAAAGATGATTTCCTTAAGATCGTAAAGGACACAGATCAGTACTGCCGTGAGATACACGTTATGATACCTTATTATTCACAGGTAGACCTTGACGACAGCACAGCTGACAGCTTTGACAGCATGACGCTTTCTCAGAAGGCAAGCGCAAAGCAGAGCGCATACTCTGCTCTTGACGAGGACGGTCAGGCTGCTGCAAAGGAAAAGGCTAAGAAGGTAGCTGACGAAGTTCTTGAAAAGGCAAAGAACGGCGATGATTTTGAAAAACTGGTCGAGGAATACGGCTGGGACGTTGGTCTTGAAGATACCACAAACGGATATTACTTTGAAAAGGACAACACAAGCGGATATCCTGAGGAGCTTGTAGACGCTGTATTCAAGCTGAAAGAAAATCAGGTCTGCGACAAGGTCGTAGAGAACACAACATACGGCTATTTCATTATCAAAAGACTTAAAGTCGATATGGACTATGTAAATGAAAATCTTGAAACAATGATATACAGCTACGATCAGCCTGCTATACAGGAAGTATACAACGATGTCATTGACAAGATGAAGGTAACATACTGCGACAGCTGGGATAAGATCACAGCAGACAGCATTACCTGATATACACAAAATACGAATAACGGGCGGTCTTTATTTATTGACCGCCTTTATTTATGAAAGGACAGCCTATTATGGATCAGATAAGGTTTCAGCAGGCTTGCCGAAAGATAATGGATAATCCTAGGGCAAGGAACGGCATAGGCACACTGAGCGAAAAAACGCTCCATGCTGTACTGAAAGAATATTTTGAACCCTTTGAGGACAGCCATGAAGTCAGAATAGGCGGATATGTTGCGGACATAGTCGGTGAAAACGGCATAATCGAGATACAGACCGCTAATCTTGGCAAACTGCGAAAAAAGCTTGAAACCTTTCTGAAAGTCTGCGATGTGACGGTAGTGTACCCGATGATAGGCTTGAAATATCTGCGATGGCTCGACGAGGAAACGGGCGAGCTTACCGACAGGCGGAAGTCGCCGAAAAAGCCAAATGCTTTTAACGGCATAGCGGAGCTTTACAAGATAAAATATCTGCTTAATGAGCCTAAACTGCACATATGCCTATGCATACTGGAGGCGGACGAGATAAGATATCTGAACGGCTGGTCGGAAAACAAAAAGAAAGGTTCATCACGCTGTGATTATGTTCCTGTAAATATTCTTGATGAGATATATCTTCATTCGAGCGAAGATTATGCAGAGCTTATCCCGAAAGACCTGCCTGATGAATTTTCCTCCGCACAGTTTGCAAAAGCCTGCAAAATAAGCAGGACCGCCGCACAGACTGCGCTTAATGTGATGACCTTTACAAGATCTGTTGAGCGATGCGGAAAGGAAGGCAACGCTATTATTTACAGAGTATCCGACATTCTGAAACCGTAAAATTTTTAAATCGGCATTTAAAAATTTAAAGTTGCACTTTACAAATCATAAATAATTTTATATAATATTAATGTAACTTTATTTATCCCGAAAGGATCACTTGTTAATGAAAAAGAAATCAAAACTTATGCGCTGTGCGGTGATGATACTCGCATCTGCGCTGATGATAACCTCTGTGCTGCCGCTTACAGCAGGGGCATTCAACTTTACGCCGACTTATTATGATGATGACGGAAATCTTCAGGAACTTGAATTGTATTCCGAAAGCGCATATATGATAAATATGGACACAGGCGAAACCATACTGGATATAAACGGCGAGGAGGAACGTGCTCCTGCGTCGCTGACAAAGATCATGACAGCTGTGGTAATGCTGGACGAGATAGGAACGGACGAGGAAACGCTGAAAAACACCTACGTTTCCGCAGGCTCTGAGGCTTTTGACGAGCTGTATGACACAGGTGCGTCAACGGCGGATATACAGCAGGGCGAAAAGGTATCATATTACGATCTTCTTGCGGCGCTGATGATACCGTCTGCCTGTGAAGCGGCTAACATAATCGCTCTGAATATTTCGGACTCACTTACAGACTTCTGCGACCTTATGAACAAAAAAGCTGAGGAGCTGGGCATGAAAAATTCTCATTTCTCAAACGCTCACGGACTTTTCACTTCACAGAACTATTCAAGCTGCAAGGATATTGCAACGCTCTGCAAATATGCTGTTGAAAAATCCTCTGTGTTCAGAGATATCGTAGCAATGCCGAGCTATGAAATGAGTTCTACCGATTATCATCCGGACGGAACTACTATTATAAATACAAATCTTATGCTCAACAGCTATACTGACTACTACTATTCATACTGCAAGGGCATAAAGACAGGTTCGCTTGACTCGGCAGGAAGATGCCTTGCGTCATATGCGACCTATGACGGAACTACATATCTTATCGTTACAATGGGTGCGCCTATGGATAAGCTTGAAGAGGACGTAAAAAAAGGTGAGGAGGATCCCGATTCAATATACGGCGGAGATGTTGTCTATTACAATATCCTCGACCACATAAGCCTTTACGAATGGGCATTCTCCATGCTCGTATCAACTGATTTTATCAATGACAGCAGTGAGGTAAGAGATGTTGATGTGGCTTACGGAAAGGGACTGGACTATGCAAACCTCAAACCCGCTAACGGCTATTCACAGATGTGGCCGATGAATATTGACATAAGCGAGGTCGAGCAGGTCATAACGGTAAAGGACAACATTGTTGCCCCTGTCGAAGTCGGAGATGTTCTCGGCGAGATGAAGCTTGTATACAAAGGCGAAGTCCTTACGACAATAGATCTTGTATCGACCACAAAGGTCGCAAGATCGGAAACGAAAGCTAAATCAAAGGTCGTAAGATCATATTTCCACTCTAGCGTTTTTAAAGTAACGATAGCTGTGATAATCTCAGGTCTTGTTGTTTACGCAATAATATTTTTCGTTATGACGCAGAAAAAATATCTTAGAAAATAAAAAAAGGTCCGCATATGCGGATCTTTTTTTGCTGTATAATATTTAAAACTCGTCCTGCGCATCATCAAAGCCGCAGTGACTTCCGTTATCCTGATACTCGATAACTCTGTCAAGGTTGACGTTCTCTATACTTCTGAAAATGTTGTCCTCGACCTGCGGATCTTTCTCGGTAAGCTCTCTGATAAGATTTTTTATTTCCACACGCTTTGAACCTGTTCCCGTAGGATTGCAGGTGGTACAGGTATCTGTGAAACGGCAGGCACAGGCGATAAAGTGAAGATCGTTATGATCTCTCCAACGCTTTATCTCGTCCTCACGGATAAGATAGAGGGGACGGATAAGCTCCATTCCCGCATAGTTTTCGCTGTGCAGTTTCGGCATCATAGTGCGGATCTGACCGCTGTAAACCATACTCATAAGTATAGTTTCGATAACGTCATCATAATGATGTCCCAAAGCTATTTTATTGCAGCCTGCAAGCTGTGCATTTTTATACAGATATCCTCTTCTCATTCTTGCGCAGAGATAGCATGGATTTTTGTTTACGTTATAAACAGACTCGAAAATATCGGTTTCAAACACCTTTATAGGTATTCCCAAACGCTTTGCATTCTTTTCGATTATCTCTCTATTCTGTGAACTGTAACCTGGGTCCATTACAAGATATGTGACTTCAAAATCATATTTCCCCGATTTTTTAAGTTCACCAAAAAGCTTTGCCATAAGCATAGAATCCTTGCCGCCCGAAATGCAGACAGCCACATGATCCCCATTGCTTACAAGCTTATATCTGTCAACGGCTTCAAGAAATTTCAGCCATATGCTCTTTTCAAACTCACCATGGATACTCTCCTCAGCCTTTTTGGCAAAGTCCTCAGAAAAGCTTTCATTCTGCATCTGAACTCTGAGCCAGCCATAATATCCCTCAGTAAGATTTACTGCATCATAACCTTTTTCCCTGAGTATCTCTGCGGCAGTGTCGCTTATGATACCGCTTTTGCAGTAGATAACAAGCTTTTTATCTTTTCCTATCGAAGAATTTTCAAACGAAAAGTTTTCAAATGAAAAGCTTTCATTTGTTATACTCTCATAAGGGATATTCACAGCACCGTTTATATGACCGTACTCAAAGTCAAGCTCATTTCGTATGTCTATAAGCACACAGGCATTTCCGTCGAGGTTATCAAGCTCGGAAATACTGATCGATTCGTTATTCAAAAAAATCCACACCATTCCAATTATCTGATTACAAATTACAAAGCATTCCGCACATACCATTTCGGCTGTGCGGTCTGCTACATTAGTATATCACAAAATCCTGCGGATTTCAAGCGGTTTTACAACATTATGATGATTTATGACAATATCTTTCTTATATCGTTCTCAGGTGTGTCGATCGGTGTGATATTGAATTTCTCCACAAGAACATCAAGAACTCCTTTTGAAACAAAAGCAGGGATAGTTGGTCCGAGGAAGATATTCTTTATGCCCAGATAAAGCAGGGTAAGAAGTATACATACGGCTTTCTGCTCATACCACGAAAGCACAAGGGTAATGGGAAGATCATTTACGCCACATTCAAAAGCGTCCGCAAGTGCAAGGGCGATCTTTATTGCGCTGTAAGCGTCATTACACTGACCGCAGTCGAGTATTCTCGGTATGCCGTCTATCTCCCCTAAGTCAAGGTCGTTTATGCGGTATTTTCCGCAGGCAAGCGTCAGAATAACTGTATCGGGAGGGGTCAGCTTTGCAAAGTCGGTGTAATAGCTTCTGCTTGGTGAAGCTCCGTCACAGCCGCCCACAAGGAAGAAATGCTTTATCTTCCCTTCTTTAACAAGGCTGATTATCTTTTCTGCATTTGAAAGGACAGCGTTGTGGGCAAAGCCGGTTATTACAGTATGACCGCCGTTCATACCTGTCATTTCCTTGTCCTCATCATAACCGCCGCACTCTATCGCCTTGTTTATTACCGGAGTAAAGTCCTTATCGTCACCGATATGGGTAAGTTCGGGATACGATACCACCGATGTGGTGAACACTCTGTCGCAGTAGCTCTGGCGCACGGGCATTATACAGTTTGTAGTGAAAAGTATTGGCGCAGGGATATTGTGAAATTCAGACTGCTGATTTTGCCAGCCTGTACCAAAGTTGCCTTTTAGATGAGGATATTTTTTCAGCTCAGGATAGCCGTGTGCAGGCAGCATTTCGCTATGGGTATAGATATTTATGCCCTTATCCTTTGTCTGCTCCAGCAGCAGTTTCATATCATGAAGATCGTGACCGCTCACCACGATAAACGGACCTTTTTCAATAGTCAGCGGTACTTCCGTCGGAACAGGATCGCCGTAAGCGTCTGTGTTTGCGGCATCAAGCATTGCCATACATTTGAAGTTCACTTTTCCTGTTTCAAGCACCAGATCTAAAAGCTTTTCAGCGTCGTCCTCATCTGCAATGGCTCTGAGTGCCTTATAGAAAAATCCGTTTACTTCGCTGTCCTTTTTACCAAGGGCAAGTGAATGATAAGCGTAAGCCGCCATACCTTTTATTCCGAAAAGGATAAGGGATTTCAGCGAACGTATATCGTCCTTTCCGTCCCAGATATTTTTCATATCATAGTCATCAAACTTTTGAGAATTTATCCTGCCCTTTTCCTTTTCTATCTCCGTTTTGAGCTTTTTTATGGTTTCATTGTTGAAATTTACATTTGTGATGGTCGTAAAAAGACCTTTTAGCATAAGTTCATCTGTTTTTTCATCGGGATCGCCCTGCTTAGCCGCTCTCGCCATACCTATAAGCGCACCGATAAGTTCGTCCTGATAATTTGCTGTATCAGCTTTCTTTCCGCAGACACCTACTTTACCCTCACAGCCTGTGTTATGGGCTGTCTGCTGACATTGAAAACAAAACATCTCGTTCATTGTTAAACCTCCGATAATAGTTTATAATGGTATTATGGGGCGGCAAAATAAAGTTATGCATTGGGCAGGAAAAATCTTTACTTTTTGCGCTGCATATGTTATCATAATGGTGTAAAAGCTGTTTATGAAAGGAGAATGCATATGAAGACAACAATGAAAAAAGATATCGTTACTATCCTTGCCGTTACATCGGCAGCTTTTCTTATGGCTCTAAACAACAAGACTTTCGTCAGCACAGGCGGACTTTATCCGGGCGGTATAACGGGACTTACTATCCTTATCCAGCGTATTGCGGCAAACCTTGCGGGGATAAGCCTGCCGTTCAGTATAGTTAATATTCTGCTGAACGCTTTCCCTGTTTATATCGGTTTTCGATTTATCGGCAAACGCTTTACTGCATATTCCTGCCTTATGATACTGCTCAACAGTATTTTCACCGACCTTATCCCCGATCACATCATCACCGAGGACGTTCTGCTGATAAGCATTTTCGGCGGCATAATCAACGGACTTTCGATCAGCCTTTGCCTTAACTGCGGTGCGACTTCGGGAGGAACGGATTTTATTTCAATATATCTTTCCGAAAAAAGCAACATGGATTCTTTCAACATTATCCTTGGGTTCAACTCGGCGATCATATGCACAGCAGGTCTGCTTTTTGGCTGGGACAAGGCGCTTTACTCTATAATTTTTCAATACGCTTCCACAGCTGTTATCCATATGCTTTACAAGAAATTTCAGCAAAGCACATTCTTTATCGTTACAAACAAGCCTGATGAGATATGCAAGGCTATTTACGCTGCATCACAGCACGGAGCAACGGTGCTTGAGGGTGAAGGTTCTTACGAACACTGCGAGCGTAATGTCATATACTCAGTAGTATCGGCTGCACAGACCAAAAAGGTCATACACGCTGTAAAAGCTGTTGACCCGCAGGCTTTTATCAATGAGGTAAAAACACAGAAACTTTCAGGAAGATTTTATTTTCCGAGAGAAAGATAAAAAGATAATAAATATAAGGCAAAAGTCCTTACCGCTTATTTGGCGGCAAGGACTTTTTTCAGATTAAAAATTTATAAAAGAACTGATACGCATTATTTGGAAAGGTCGATATTTCTTACGGCGTCCCTTACTTTCAGAACGAATGTCGGGGAAACGGAAAGCTCGTCTATACCCATTCTGAGGAATGTTTCGGTAAGAGTTGTATCCGCAGCAAGCTCACCGCATATACCGATCCACGCACCGTTTTTATGTGCGTTTTCAGCTGACATCTCAATAAGTCTGAGGATAGCCTCATGATGTGTATCACAGAACTGCTCTATATCAGGGTTCTGTCTGTCGCAGGCAAGAGTATACTGAGTAAGATCGTTTGTACCGACGCTGAAGAAGTCTACCAGCGGAGCAAGTCTGTCGCTTATAACGGCTGCGGCAGGTGTTTCGATCATAATGCCAAGCTCTGTGCTTTCGGCATAGTCTATTCCCTGCTCCTTAAGCTCTGCCTTGACCTCGTCGCATACTTTAAGTATCTTTTCCACCTCAGAAACGCTTGTTATCATAGGGAACATTATTCCGAGGTTTCCGTATACAGAGGCTCTGAAAAGCGCTCTCAGCTGTGTTTTGAATATCTCAGGTCTTGTAAGGCATATTCTTATGGCACGATAACCGAGGGCAGGATTTTCCTCTTTCTTCATATTGAAATAGTCTACCTGCTTATCTGCGCCGATATCAAGTGTTCTGATGATGACCTTTTTGCCTGCCATACTTTCAAGAACACGCTTGTATGCATGGAACTGCTGCTCCTCTGTCGGGTAGTCTGTATTTTCAAGATAGAGGAACTCACTTCTGAACAGACCAATTCCGCCTGCATCGTTCAAGAGAACTGCGCCGATGTTGTCAACACTGCCGATATTTGCGAAAATATTTATCTTTGTGCCGTCCTTTGTTACGTTTTCCTTACCCTTTAACTCCTGAAGCAGACGCTTTTTCTCTTCGTCTGACTTCTGCTTTGCTTTAAGCTTTTCAACAGTTTCAGCGTCTGGATTTACAAATATCTCTCCTGTAAATCCGTCTACGATGGCATCATCACCGTCATTTATCTCTTCAAGGAACTTTTCGCCCACACCGATAACGGCAGGGATATTCATATTTCTTGCAAGGATAGCGGTATGTGAATTTGATGAACCATGAGCGGTAACAAAAGCAAGCACCTTATCCTTATCGAGCGAAACGGTTTCGCTTGGCGCAAGATCGTCTGCGCAGACTATCATTTTATCCTCTGCTGAGGCAGCGTCGGACACTGTGCCTGTAAGGTTTGCGATTATTCTGTTGGATATATCCTTTACGTCTGCGGCACGAGCCTGCATATAAGGATCGTCCATAGAAGAGAACATTTCCGCAAAGTTATCTGCTGTTACGGCAACGGCATATTCTGCGTTCACTTTCTGGCTTTCGATAATGTTTTCGATAGACTCGTTGTAATCATCGTCCTCCAGCATCATCATATGGATCTCAAAGATCTGAGCGTTGGTTTCGCCCACCTCTTTAAGTGCCTTTTCGTATATAGCCTGAAGCTGATTTGACGCTGCCTCCTTAGCCTCGGCAACTCTCTTCTTTTCAGCCTCGCTGTCCTCTGTACGGACACGCTTTATCGTGGTTTCCTGCTTTTTGAAGATAGAGATCTTTCCTATTGCAACTGCACTGTAAACACCTTTTCCTGTAAATTTCATCATAATATCAGCTCCTTAATATTTATAATTTTCAATTTTTAATCTGTTTTTTAGCCTTTTATTGTACTATGTATGCTCCGCAGCTCAGAGCGGTATTCTCTGAGCTGAACGGAGTATCAATTTATCAGAGGTTTTCTTCAAAGAAAGCCTTTACGCTCTCGATAGCCTTATCCTCATCAGCGCCGTCAGCAGTGATCTTTACTGTTTCGCCGTGCTTTACGCCAAGTCCCATTACTGCCATAAGCTTTGTAAGGTTTACGGATTTTCCGCTTTTTTCAATAGTGATCGTGCTTTCAAACTCCTTTGCTTTCTTTGCAAGAAGTCCTGCCGGTCTTGCATGGATACCAATTTCGTCTGTTATGGTGTAGTCAAATGTTTTCATTAAAAATCGCTCCTTTAAATTATTTTATCACTTTATCTTTACAAATACATCTCCCGCTGAAACCTTTCCCTCTGCGATCGGTTCAACTGATGCATAATCGTCTGTGTTGCATATCATAAGCGGTGTGGTGAGCTTATAGCCTGCCTCTCTGATCTTATCCATATCGAATGTTATAAGCAGATCGCCTTTCTTTACTGTCTGACCGTCTGTGACATGAGCCTCGAAATATTTGCCCTCAAGTTTAACTGTGTCGATGCCTATATGCATCAGTATTTCTGCTCCATCATCTGAGATCATATTTACAGCGTGTTTTGTATCAAAAACTCCGTCTATCTTTCCGTCACACGGAGCAAAAAGCTTGCCTTCTGACGGCTCGACTGCAAGTCCTTCGCCAAGTATCTTCTGTGAGAAAACATCGTCCTCAACGTCCTCCAGCTTTACGGCTGTGCCGTTCATATGAGCGAATATAGTTATTTCTTTTGTATCCGCAGACGGCTTTTCCGACTTCTGTTCAGCCTTTTCCTCAGCTTTTTCAGCCGGTGATTCGCCGATAACGCTGTCGGGATCATCTGCATAAGGCGAGTCGATAAAGTCCTCAAGGTTGGATTTTACCACAGAGACCTGCGGACCATAGATCACCTGAACGCCGTTGCCTTTGTGGATAACTCCCGACGCACCGCTTGCTTTGAGCAGGCTGTCGTCAACAGCTGATGAATCCTTGACCGTTATTCTCAGACGTGTTGCACAGCAGTCAACGTCTGAAAGGTTTGCTTTTCCGCCAAGACCTTTAAGGATAAGGGCGCTTATAACGTCCTCAGACTTTCCGCCTGCCGCCTTTTCAGCCTTTGCCTTGTTTACATCACTTCTTCTGTAAAGTTTCGGCTCAACATCATCAGGCTCACGTCCAGGCGTTTTGAGATCCATTTTTGTTATCATGAAATAGAACACGAAATAGTAAACTACTGCGTAGATAAGACCTACTACAACTATCCATATCCAATGGGTCTTTTCGTTGCCCTGAAGAATACCGAACAGCGTAAGGTCGATAGCGCCGCCTGAGAATGTCATTCCGACGCCAACGTTAAGGATATGCATAAGCATATATGAAAGTCCTGCGAGGACACAGTGAACACCGTACATCAAAGGTGCAACAAAGAGGAAAGTGAACTCAAGTGGTTCTGTAATACCTGTTATCATTGAGGTAAGAGCAGCTGAAAGCAGAAGGCTTCCTACTACCTTTTTCTTTTCAGGACGAGCTGCCTTATACATTGCAAATGCTGCGGCAGGAAGTCCGAAAATCATAAATGGGAATTTGCCCGACATAAATCTTGTTGCTGAAACTGAGAAAACCTCTGTTGACTTAGACGCAAGCTCTGCAAAGAAGATGTTCTGTGCGCCTGTTACAACGTTGCCGTCGATGATCATAGATCCGCCAAGTTCTGTCTGCCAGAAAGGCATATAGAAAACATGGTGAAGTCCGAAAGGAATGAGCGCACGTTCAAGTATGCCGTAGATCCATGTTCCTGCATATCCTGAATTGAGTACAAGCACACCGAGCTTTGAAATACCCAGCTGTACCACAGGCCAGAGGTAGAACATTATTATACCGACGATAAGATATGTGATCGTCGAAACGATCGGAACAAATCTTGTTCCGCCGAAGAATGAAAGCACCTGCGGAAGTTCTGTTTTATAGAACCTGTTATGAAGTGCGGCAACGCCCAAGCCGACGATAATACCGCCGAACACTCCCATTTGCAGGGTGGTTATTCCGAGTACTGATGTGGTGGAGTTTTCTGCCATTGCCTCAACTCCGCCCTTTGCAGCAATAAGTGCGCTGATAGTTGTATTCATAACTATGAATGCTATCGCACCGGAAAGGGCTGCAACTTCCTTTTCCTTTTTCGCCATACCAATGGCAACGCCCATTGCGAAAAGCAGGGCAAGGTTGTCGAAAACGGCGCTTCCCGTTTTGCTCATGATGTCGAGTATGGTATAGAGTATACCGCCCTCGTAGATGAATTTTCCAAGATGATATGTTTCGATTGTCGTTGCGTTGGTGAAGGAACTTCCTATTCCAAGCAGAAGTCCCGCCACCGGCAGCAGGGCTATCGGCAGCATGAATGATCTGCCGACACGCTGAAGCACGCCGAATATTTTGTCTTTCATTATTTTTGATCCTCCTGATTTTTTATAGCTTGCCATAAACATTACTGAGGTACCAATCATAACGTTTTAACGGCACAACATACGAAAATTATCCGCTGATCTTTTTCAGATGAAGTGTAAGTGTCAGCACTTCGTCTTCTGATATAGTCTTTGCATAATTCTTTAAAATATAATCCTGCATCGACTTTGCGCATCTGTACGGCTTTTTGAATTTGCTTTTTACAAGCATAAGCAGATCTTCATCACGGCTGAGGACATTCGGAAGTTCCTGCGATCTGAAAAGTCTTTTCGCAAGGAATTTCAGATGAACAAGAAAACGTTCATAAGCTATGGTCGTCTTGTCTATCCTGCCTGAAAATGATGCGTCTGCTATCTCTGCACAGCCGTTGACCATTTTTGTGATATCGGGTATCTGTCCCATATCCGTACCCATACGGGCATTTATTATATGCATTGCGATAAAGCCTGATTCATCATCGCTGAGCTGAACGCCGAGCCTTTGATTAATCTCTTCAACACAATGCTTTCCAAGTGCAAGCTCTTTCGGGAAGCAGTCATGGATAGCGTCCATAAGCGGGTTTGTAAACTCCATTCCGTTTTCCTTGCGCTGTATTGCAAAGGAAATATGATCCGAAAGAGTGATTATAAGCGATTCATTCAACGGCGAGTCTATGTGAGATGTGATATAATCCACAAGATCAGCCGTCAGCTTTATATGCTCGTAAGGAATTTCCGTAAGGCACTCGATAAGTCTTTTTCTGAGTGCGGAGTCGGTGACGAGATACATTTTCTGAATTTTTGATGTATCGGGTGCGTCGCCGTACTTTTTGCCGAAGCCTATTCCCTTTCCTGAGATTATCTGCTCTTTTCCCTTATCGTCAAGAACGCAGACAGTATTATTATTTATCACCTTGATTATCTTCATAAAAAGTCCCCCTATAAACAAAAAAACCAACCTTAATACGACTACCCAATAACGTCCGCATAAAGTTGGTTATGCCCATTCATATTAAGAATGGTAACACTCCAATATATAATCTGAAAAATATTATTTATCAATTTCACTATAATTAGTTTAACACACGCAATTATATTTGTCAATACAGTACAGCTTTTTGCATTTGCAAATCTATTTTTTGGACAAACTGAACTTCTTCCTTTTGTGGAAAACTAACAATACACAGGCATTAAAGGTAAAAAATACCGCCCGCTATGAGAAAATCACACACGGACGGCATTATTATGCCTTATATAAAACTCATCATGCAAGCTTGAGAACATTTAGCAGAAGTATCCAGCTCATACCATAATAGGTCACGACTGCAACAAGGTCATTTATTGTGGTTATCAGCGGGCCTGAAGCTACCGCAGGATCGACCTTTATCTTCTTGAAAAACAGTGGTATAAGCGTACCCACTGCACCTGAAATTATCATTGCTATCATCAGTGAAAGACCTATGCAGGAAGAT
Organism: uncultured Ruminococcus sp.; assembly: GCF_934476685.1. Taxonomy (GTDB): domain Bacteria; phylum Bacillota; class Clostridia; order Oscillospirales; family Ruminococcaceae; genus Hominimerdicola. Next base: position 30,296 of record NZ_CAKSNX010000007.1, on the reverse strand, counting down.
ATTGCAAAGGCTGCACCGGCAGTTTTCGCTTTGAAGAACATAATGTACAATCCCACAAACACCACTGAGATCAAACCAAGTATGCCGCCGTTGCAAAGCGCTATCTTCATTTCCTTTATCACAAGCCGCACTTTATTTTTAGCGGTAAGGTTTTCGTCTGCCAGAACTCGTATGGTAACAGCCAGCGACTGAGTACCAACGTTTCCCGACATATCCAGTATAAGCGACTGGAAAGCCATTATGATAGTCAGCTGTGACACGACTTTTTCAAAAGCTCCAACTACCGATGATACGAGCATACCCAGCACTAGCAGGATAAGCAGCCACGGCATACGCTTTTTCATACTGTCTTTCAGCGGTTCTGAAAGATCTTCTTCAGCGGTAAGACCTGCCAGCTTTGCATAGTCGTCGCCCATCTCATCGTCAATAACTTCCACAAGGCTCTGAGAAGTGATGACGCCGAGTATGGCATTGCTGTTATCCAACACAGGAATGCTGTCCTCAGAATAATCTTTCAACTTTTCTATACATTCATCTATATTTTCAGTACCGTACACATAAGGGAAAGATGTACTTATCAGCGACTCAAGAGAATCGTCCTGACGTGCGATGATAAGGTCCTTTAAATCTATCGCACCGTAAAACAGGTCGTCTGTATCCGTCACAAAGATAGTGGATATATTATCATTATCCTTAGCCTGCGCAATAAGCTCGCTCATTGCATTCTTTATGGTCATATTATTCTTTATGACTATAAAGTTCGCAGTCATACGGCTGCCTATCTCGTCCTCGTCAAATGATGCGATAAGCTCTATCTTATGCTTTGCCTCGGCGTCCAGCAGATCAATAAGCTGTATGCGCCTTTCCTTTGGTATTTCACGGAGGATATCTACTGCGCTGTCGCTTTCAAGACATGAAACGACCTCCACAGCTTTTCTGATATCCATTTCATCAAGGAACATTCCCGCTTTATCTTCGGGGATATACTCAAAGATATTTGACAGTTCAGCCGTATCAAGCACTCTGAAAAGTCTTTTTCTGTCGGCTGTATTGATCTCTGTCATAACCTCGGCGATATCATTTTCGTGATAGTCGCTGAGCTTTTCCCTCATTGCTTTCGGGGAGAAATTCCCCATAATAATATTGGTGATCTCTATCTTATAGTCAGGCTTCTGAGAAGCCCCTGATGATAAGATCATATCCTTTTCATTATTCATAACAGACCCGCCTTTCAAATTTTTTTGAAAGTGATATCGGGCGCAAAATGATATTCCGAAAGGAAACGGGCTAAGCTATGCCGCAAAGCAAGCGCAGAGCGACAGTTCCCTTTTCAGAAACATCACACAATTTCACGCATCGCCCGAAACTATCACCATTACTCACTTTGCTCACCTCACATTATTTTTTTATTTAACCTAGTAATTATACCATAGCCGCCAAATCAAGTCAAGGCAATTTACTTTTTGGTAACACAATGTTGAAAAAATCCGCCCGAAGTCTAACTCCGAGCGGAAGATGTAAATATTATAACTATACGACAGTATATGTTCTTACAGCAGTGCCTGCAAGATTATTTTTGCCCTTTATGGTCACGGTCACTTTGCCGTTTTTAACTGCGGAATATGAAACAGTGTAATTGCCCTTATAAATTTCGGTCGAGCCTATATTTACAGAAACATTCGGCTTATTTTTATCCGAGCTGTTTTTCGACAATTTTATGGTGCAGTTTCCTATATTCCTTGGATTTATCTTAAAGGTCTTTGTGACTGTGCCTTTAAGATTTTTCTTTCCTGTCAGGGTAACTGTGGCTGTGCCTGCGGAGATATTATTGCTGTATGTAACGGTATAATTTCCGCTGTACATTTCAGTTCCGTTGCAGTATACATTTACTGACGGCTTGAACCTCTTGCCGTTGAAATAGAATGAGTCATCACTCAGCTCTATCTGACAGTTGCCGATAGAACGCTGAACTATGCTGAAAGTTTTGGTAACTGAGCCTGTATAATTTCCGTTTCCTGTTATAGTAATAGTCGCTGTGCCTACTGAAAGGTTATTTGCATAGGTCACTGAATAATCCTTTCCGTTTTTAAGCAAAGTCGAGCCGTCCTTTACAGTTACAACAGGTCTTATTCTTGTGCCTCTGAAATACTGAGTTGAGGAAGGAAGTTCTACCTTGCATGATGAGATATTCTTTGCGGCAACGTCTGAGAATTTATAGTTATGCTTTTCAGTATTCTTGTTCTTGAAATATGACGCTGCTTTTGAGTCGGACTTGCAGATATATGTTACCTTTCCATTTTTAACACCGAGGTCATTTATTTTGATATCATCTGGGATAGTAACACTGATCTTTCCGCCGTTTTCGGGGGTGTAGAATTCCTGTACAGGTCCTCCAGTTCCACAATAATTAGTACCGTCAGAATTATAACCATATGCCTGACAGCCCATTACCATATCAACGGCTGAAACATTCAAACCATTTATCTTTGCAGGAATAGTTACCGAACTGCTGCTGCCCACATAACCGCAGATAACCGCTGAACCTCCGTTATAAGAATATAAAAATCCGTTATTTTCATATACATACTCTGTTTTCTGCCAATCACCGTCTAAATCATAATAGAACTTATACATATATGTAGTGATAGATCTTTCGTCGTTACCATAGCTTTTAAGCTCATAATAAAAATTATTATTGTTCAGTTTCTGTAAAGCTTCATTATATTTAAGACCCTCAAGCAAAATATGCTGTATCGGGGCAGTACGCATTCCGTTCTCCAAGGCATACTGTTCAGCAGCAGAACCCTCATCACATATAATTTTAAAGTTTATATACGGAAGAATTTCGCCCGACTCATTATCGTAACCGAGCGCTCTGCTGCCGATAGTTTTTACACTTGCAGGTATCTCTATTTTTCTAATGCCGCAGTAAAAGAACGCTTCTTCGCCTATCTCTTCGACGCTATTATACATATTTACTTCTTTAAGTCCTAAACAGTTTTTAAATGCACATTTGCCTATTTTCTTCAATTTATAAGGGAGATATAACGAACCATCATCTTCACCTATAAAATTATAGCATCCGTAAAATGCATAATCACTTATTTCCGTCAAATTTTCAAGTGACGATAATGACGGACTCAAATGACTGCATCCATAAAATGCGCCCTTGCCTATGTAACTGGTTTCATAAGAAAAGTCAAAATATGTTATAGCATCGCAGCCATAAAAAGCATACTCACCTATTGAAGTGACTGTTTCAGGCATACAAATAGATATTCCTGAACCGTCATTATATTCCTCAGAGTATTTTAGCTTATTCTTGAACGCACACAGACCTATGCTTGTAACAGGCTTGCCGTCTATCTCCTCAGGGATATTTAGTTCATTTGAATCTGCCCACTCTTCAGAATCGTTTGACGGAGACTCGCCGTAATATGCGGTTATCTCAACTGTATTATCGCTGAGTATCTTATAGCCGAAATTTCCGCTGCACAGTTCGTCCGTAACCGCACTTGCTGAGATATTAAGCTCCGACACCACATTTTCTGTTTCGGGCAGCACTGCTGAGCCAAAGACCAGAGCGACTGCAAGAATGCCTGCTGTCAATTTTCTTACACTAATACTTTTCATATTTTCGACCTCCTGTATCTGATATTAAAATCATTTAATTAAAATTATATGACTTTGTTTCTCAAGATTATTTTACCACTATTTATCAAGCCTGTCAACACAAAATGCACAAAAATGAACATATTTTTATGTGATAAAAAATCTTCTTTTCGCCCTTGCTTTATTTATGATAGTATGTTATATTTATATATGTTTGGTCAAATAAAAGTCAGGATAAAAATACACAGAATGGGGATCTTATAATGTTATCATCAACAGCTCGCAGGGATTTTCTCAGCGGACTAAAGGACAGCGTACCGATCGGCTTAGGGTATCTTTCGGTTTCATTCGGACTCGGTATCCTTGCTGTCAGTTCGGGGCTTTCTGTACTTACGGCGGTCATAATTTCTATGACTAATCTCACCTCAGCAGGTCAGGTGGCAGGAATTGCTGTCATTGCAGGCGGAGGGGGATACATAGAAATGGCTCTTGCTCAGCTGGTAATAAATATGCGCTACGCTCTTATGAGCCTTTCGCTCTCACAAAAGCTTGACGGGAAATTCACCAATCTCAGCAGACTTGCGGTATCCTTCGGAATAACAGATGAGATCTTTGCCGTTGCCTCAGGAAAAAGCGGAGAGGTATCAAAGCACTATATGGGCGGACTTATCTCCCTGCCTTTTGTGTGCTGGTCGCTTGGCACTCTTCTGGGCGGCTGTGCAGGTGAGATACTTCCCGAAAAGATCAAAGCCGCTCTCGGCATTGCCATATACGGAATGTTCGTTGCCATATTCGTTCCTGTGGCAAGAAAAGCTGTCGGCGTACTTGCGGTAGTACTTATCTCAGCCACAATCAGCTGTATTCTGAAATATGTCCCTTTATTTTCGGGAGTTTCTCAGGGATTTTCCATAATCATCTGCGCAGTCATCGCAGCCGCTTTCGGAGCTGTCGTTTTTCCGAAAACAGACAATAAGGAGGAAAAATGAACATACAGCTTGTGATCTACATAGCCATAATGGCAGGCGTTACATATCTGATAAGAATGCTGCCTATAATGGTGTTCAGAAAAAAGATAAATTCTCAGTTCGTTCAGAGCTTTCTTTACTACGTTCCATATGCTGTTCTCGGCGCAATGACCATTCCTGCGGTCTTTTACTCAACGGGCAGTATGGTTTCTGCTGCGGCAGGTTTTGCGGTGGCATTCATCACCGCATTCTGCGGACGTTCGCTTATAACTGTTGCTCTGGCGGCAAGTGCGGCGGCATTTATCGTTCTTTTGATATAGCAAATATTACAAAAAATAAAAAAACTGGCGGTGAAAAAATCATCGTCAGTTTTTCATTTAATACAGATTTTATTCTTTTACATACTTCATTATATCATCGTATATTGCTCTGTAACCGCTTTCGTTTATGTGAAGTCCCTCAATGGTATATTCCGCTTTCAGTCTGCCCTGCTCATCTTTAAGAGCGGCATTTATGTTTATAAAAGGCTGACCATGCTTTGCGGCAAGCTTTCTGACTTCTTCATTTGCGGCATTTATCTTCTCATTTGTTCGTATTTTAAGGCACTCTTTCATTTCTTCAGACGCTGCCTCAAAATTCACAGGATAGTATGCCATAAGATAGATCTTTACATCAGGCACAGCCTTTTCGATGGCAGTGATTATTCTGTCATAGTTATCCATAAGCTGGCTCATCGGGATAGTTGACCAGCTGAGATCATTTGTGCCGATATTTATAAATACCTTTGACGGCATAAGGTCTGTCGCACAGGTATCAATGACCGCAAGAAGTTCGTCAGAAAGAAATCCGCCTACTCCACGGTTATATATTATGGTATCATCACCATGTTCTTCAAGCAGTTTATTTATAGGGAACATCTCCATAAGGGAGGAGCCTGTAAAAACGATCTTTCTCTTTTCTGCTGTCTTATTCTGCTCCTTATATCTCTGAACTTTTATTTCCTTATCAGTCATAAAATTGTCCTCCATAAAATAATTTATACCTTTATTATAGAAGGTTATCTTTGCAGAATAATTTTCTGTTTATAGACTTTTTATAAATAAACGGCTTTTATGTACAGAAAAAAATAGGATCCGCCCTGAGATGTGCTGAACTCAGAGCGGATTCTAAGTGGATTATAGGATCATCTTTTAACGTTGAATGCTTTCATTCCCGGATATACTGCGCTTGCGCCCAGTTGTTCCTCTATTCTGAGCAGCTGGTTGTACTTTGCAACTCTTTCAGATCTGCTCGGTGCGCCTGTCTTGATCTGGCAGGTATTAAGTGCTACTGCAAGGTCAGCGATAGTTGTATCTGCTGTTTCACCTGAACGGTGTGAAGATATAGCTGTATAGCCTGCCTTGTGAGCCATTTTGATAGCTTCAAGTGTTTCGGAAACAGAACCGATCTGGTTGAGCTTGATAAGGATAGAGTTTCCGCAGCCAAGCTCGATACCCTTTGAAAGTCTTTCTGTGTTGGTTACGAACAGATCGTCGCCGACCAGCTGTACCTTTCCGCCCAGTTCCTTTGTAAGCAGCTGCCAGCCTTCCCAGTCCTCTTCATCGAGAGCGTCCTCGATAGAGATGATAGGATACTTTTCAACAAGCTTTTTCCAATGCTCGATAAGCTCTGCTGATGTGAACTTTGTGCCTGCCTTAGGGAGAACATATTCGCCCTTCTTTGAACCCTTCCACTCGCTTGACGCAGCGTCCATAGCGATCATGAAGTCCTTGCCAGGCTCATAGCCTGCATTCTTTACTGCTTCGAGGATATACTGGATAGCCTCTTCATCACTTGCAAGGTCAGGAGCAAATCCGCCCTCGTCACCTACTGATGTAGCAAGTCCCTTTGACTTAAGAAGTGCAGCGAGTGCATGGAAAACTTCTGCGCACCATCTGAGTGCTTCCTTAAAGCTTGGAGCGCCAACAGGCATTATCATAAATTCCTGTACATCAACTGTATTTGCAGCGTGTGCGCCGCCGTTAAGAATGTTCATCATAGGAACAGGGAGTCTGTTGCCTGAGATACCGCCTAAAAATCTGTAAAGCGGGATATCGAGGGAGATAGACGCTGCTCTTGCGCAGGCGATCGAAACAGCGAGGATAGCGTTTGCGCCGAGCTTTGACTTATCCTTTGTTCCGTCTGCGTCGATCATTGCCTTATCAACTGCATAGATATCAGATGCGTCCATACCGCTGATAGTTTCGTTTATTACTGTATTTATATTTTCTACTGCCTTTGTAACACCCTTGCCGCAGTATCTGCCCTTATCGCCGTCACGAAGTTCAAGTGCTTCAAACTCACCTGTTGATGCTCCGCTTGGTGCTGTGCCTCTGCCTACTGTTCCGTCTGCAAGAAGTACCTCAGCCTCTACTGTCGGGTTTCCTCTTGAATCGAGGATCTCACGTCCGATTACTTTTACGATCTCAAGATAATCCATAAATAACTACTCCTTTGATTTATTACCATTATGCAGACGATCCCGAAAGCCAGCTTTCGGGTAAAAACAATTTCGCACTTTGTTTTCAAGGAGTCTGCATGGTTTATTCTCACTTGGTTAGTATTAACTAACCATAGATATATTAACATGATATGCCTGCAATGTCAACACATTGAGCGCACATATCCGAAGATTTTATATAGTTGCACAACTGTCAGTTATCTTTTTAAAGAGAAAATCGTAATTATTAACAAAGTGTTAACCGAATACAACTTTGCGCTGCACACATAAAAAAATCCCGAAAGCACATCAGCACTTTCGGGACGTTCAGACAAATATAATTTATATTTATCAGTCGAGTTCATATTTGATTTTATCGTGTACGCTTATATCCTTACCGATCTGTACTTCTATAAGCCTTAGTTCCGTTTCGGCAATGATGGTATGCTTTGTACCTGCTTTCATTGTGATAACATCACCGACAGTTACGCTGTGGTCAAAACCGTCTATAATAGTTCTTCCCTTTCCTGCAACTATCGTCCACACCTCATCACGCTTTTCATGGCTGTGATAATTCATTCTGTGACCTGGGTTAAGTGTTACTTTTATGGTAAGGCTGTCGTCCTCAACATCAAGCACTCTGAAACTTCCCCATGATTTTTCGGCAAACATTATCTGCTGATCTATCTCGTCAACGAACGGTTTTATAAAGCTGGACTGCTCCTTATCCGACACAAGTATTCCCTCTGGGCTTGCGGAAACAACTACATTTTTCAATCCCATACAGAGTATAGGCACATTAAGCTCGTTGATAACATGAGAGCCTGCACAGTTTTCATTGAATATCGCCTTGCCCACGGAATTGTTCTCCATAGCCTCGGTAAGGGTATTCCATGTTCCTAAGTCTTTCCACTCGCCTGCAAAACGCATAACGGCTATTTTATCCTCATGCTCTACTACCGCATAGTCAAAGGATATCTTTGTAAGGGTTTCATACTTTGCGAAAAGGTCGCTGTAATCTGTATAGTCGATAAGCTTATGTGCGATATCAAGAACATAGCCGAGTCTGAAGGCGAAAACTCCGCCGTTCCACAACGCTCCCTGTGATATATATTCTGCCGCTGTTTCTGCATTCGGCTTTTCCTTGAACATAGAAACGCTGCTTATATCATCTTTGCTTTCGGGAATGATGTATCCGTACTTTTCACTTGGATAAGTCGGCTCTATACCCATAAGCACAAGGTTTGCGTCAGAAGTTTCAGCTATCTCACCGAGCTTTTTTACAGCTTTAAAATAATCGTCCTCTACATATGGGTCAACAGGGCATACCACAACGGATTCATTTTTCTTTACACCCTTTACATCGTGAAGATACTGTGCTGCCAGTGCAATGGCAGGAAAAGTATCACGTCTGCAAGGTTCAACGCTTATGCCGACTTCACCGCCGAGCTGATTATGTATGGCAGATACCTGTGATTTTGAAGTCGCTATGGTAACAACGGCGCTGCTGTCAGCTTTTTTTATCTGACGGTAAACACGCTGTACCATTGATTCATACTCGCCGTTCTCATTCTGGAATATCTTTATGAACTGCTTTGAGCGTATGTCATTTGAGAGCGGCCACAATCTCTTGCCCGAACCGCCTGATAATAAAACAATATTCATTCGTTTACCTCTCGGCTCTCATAGGGTTATTGAGGAAGTCCTCATAGGAAAGTCTTATGCCCTCCTCAAGCTCCGTCTTATATTTCCAGCCAAGCTTTTCAGCCTTTGAAACATCAAGCAGCTTTCTCGGTGTACCGTTCGGCTTTGATGTATCCCACTTTATCTCGCCCTCATATCCGATGACCTTTGCCACAAGCTCTGTAAGCTCCTTTATGGTAAGTTCCTTGCCTGTACCTGCGTTTACAGTTTCATTTCCGCTGTAATTGTTCATAAGGAAAACGCAGAGGTTTGCAAGATCGTCAACATAGAGAAATTCTCTCAGCGGACTTCCGTCGCCCCAGCAGGTAACTTCCTTTGCACCGCTGATCTTTGCCTCGTGAAATCTTCTTATAAGTGCAGGGAGAACGTGGCTGTGTGTCGGGTGGTAGTTATCATTCGGACCGTAAAGGTTCGTCGGCATAACTGAGATATAGTCTGTACCGTACTGTCTGTTAAGGAACTCGCAGTATTTAAGTCCTGATATCTTTGCAAGGGCATAAGCCTCGTTTGTCTTTTCAAGCTCGCTTGTCAGCAGACAGCTTTCCTGCATTGGCTGAGGTGCCATTCTTGGATAGATACAGGAAGAACCGAGAAATTCAAGCTTTTTGCAGCCGTTTTTCCATGCAGAGTTTATAACGTTCATTTCAAGTATCATATTATCATACATAAAATCAGCAAGCGCATTCTGATTTGCGATTATTCCGCCGACCTTTGCTGCTGCAAGGAACACATACTCAGGCTTTTCCTGCGCAAAGAACTCTTCAACTGCGTCCTGTCTGCAAAGGTCAAGCTCCTTATGTGTTCTGGTAATGATATTTGTATAACCCTGTCTTTCAAGTTCACGGACGATAGCTGAACCTACCATTCCTCTGTGACCTGCAACATATATTTTCGCATTCTTTTCCATCATTTTACTCACCCTCCGAGATCATATTACGCATTTTTAACGGCAGCTTCTTTTTTAGCAAGCTCATAGTCATGCTTAGCCATTATCTCAACAAGCTGCTCGTATGTTGTTTTCTGCGGATCCCAGCCGAGAACAGTTTTTGCCTTAGTCGGATCGCCCCAAAGATTATCAACGTCAGTAGGTCTGTACCACTTAGGATTTACCGACACTACCATTTTTCCTGTTGCCTTGTCGTAACCCTTTTCATCTATGCCTGAGCCTTCCCAGCGGATATCTATTCCCACTGCCTTGAATGCTCTTTCGGTGAAGTCACGGACTGTATGCTGCTCGCCTGTTGCGATAACGAAATCGTCCGGCTTATCCTGCTGCATAATGAGCCACATACACTCAACATAGTCCTTTGCATAACCCCAGTCACGAAGTGAATCCATATTGCCCAGTTCAAGATGATCCTGAAGTCCGCAGGCGATCCTTCCTGCTGCAAGAGTTATCTTTCTTGTAACGAAGTTTTCTCCTCTTCTCTCAGATTCGTGGTTAAAGAGAATGCCGTTTACGGCGAACATTCCATAAGCCTCACGATACTCCTTTGTTATCCAGAAACCGTACTGCTTTGCAACAGCGTAAGGGCTGTATGGGTGGAACGGAGTAGTTTCCTTCTGCGGAACTTCCTCTACCTTGCCGTAAAGCTCAGAAGTTGATGCCTGATAAACTCTTGTCTTTTTGGTAAGTCCGAGTATTCTTACAGCCTCAAGTATTCTCAGTACGCCGATAGCGTCAACGTCGCCCGAATACTCAGGAACATCGAAAGATACCTGAACATGGCTCTGTGCCGCAAGATTATATATCTCGTCAGGCTGAACAAGACCGATTATTCTGATAAGGCTAGATGAGTCCGAAAGGTCGCCGTCATGAAGTGTGATAACATTATCAGCAATAAGATGGTCTATTCTTGCTGTATTTGAAATGGACGCTCTTCTTGTTATTCCGTGAACTTCATATCCCTTTTCAAGGAGGAATTCTGCAAGATAGCTGCCGTCCTGTCCCGTAATTCCTGTAATAAGTGCTTTTTTCATAAAAATAATACCTCCAAAACAGTTTATAATATCTTAAAGAATTGGTCATTAAAAACATTATAAACTTATTTTGGAGGTAAAACAATGTAAAATTTAGACTTTAGGTAGCATTATCTTGGTTTCTGTATCAGAAAAGCAGCTCGCAGTCCCAGACATCTACGCCGCTGTCCTGGAAGAGTTCCTTTATGCGTTCTCTGAGCTGCTGCTTTGTTACTCCCTTTTTGAGGATGACCTGAAGAAATCCTCCGCCGCCTGCTCCCGATATTATTTTTCCGCAAATGAGGTCATCGCAGGACATAAAGATCTGATCTATGCAAGTATTTGTGCTGCCTGCGTCAAGCTGCTTTGAAAGTTCCCAATGCTGATCCAGCAGTTTAGCGAATGCGTCAACATTCCCTCTCTCCAGCTCAAACTTCATAAGTGCGGCGAGCGATGCCATTTTATCCAATGCACTGACGCTCTCAGGTCTTGCGCCGATATAATTGCCCACAACATCACGCAGCAGATTTCTTGCCAGTCTGCGCTGACCTGTATAGATAAGAGCAAATCTGTCCTGAAGTTCTTTCTGAGTTTCCTCGCTGAGTTTTATATGCTCAACGTCAAGGCTTTGATGCACACCCGGCTTGCTGCGGATAAACTTTATGCCTGTGGTAAGTCCGCCGACCTGATCCTGCCAGCCGCCGCCTGTACTCATTATCTGCTCCATTCCGAGGACTATTTCGGATATGCGGCTGTTGTCCGTATCCTGTCCGAGGAATGTCATAAGCGCCTTTACGCAGGCTGCGGAAAGGATACTGCTCGTTCCGAGTCCAGAGCCTTTCGGTACTCCCACCACCTGTGTGGAGATATAAATTCCTCCGCCGATACGTTTTAAGATATCTTTCAGCTCTGCGCTGCCCTTCTGCGGAACTATGCCGCAGGCGATAAGTGCAGCCTTATGCAGTGCGAACGGGTCATAAGGATTATAACAATCCTGTATCTCTGCCACAGTTTCTGCGCTGCCTTTTACTCCTACGTCCTGACTTTCAAACTCTATATACAGCTTATCAAGCTTTTTCACGCACACCTGAACAGGGTAAATGCCTTTAAGCTTTATGGCTGTGTTAAGCACAACTCCGCCCTTTTCGTTGCAGTGAGGAGGTGTATCCGTCCAGCCTCCGCCCCAGTTTACACGGACAGGCAGCTGAACACTGACTTCATCTGTGGTTATCCTGTAATTATCTGAGTCGGGGAGATTTTTCACAGCGTCATTATATATAAGTTCCAATATCTCATTAAAGCACTTTGACTCAAAATAGTCATATGGCTTGCCGTCAAACTTTATCTTATTCTTTTTCATAAAGCGTGACAGGGCATAATATATCCTTATTTTCAGATCCTCGGAAGAATTCTCTGCGTCCGCCATAAGTTCCGAGCATATATCTTCCGTTATCCCACGTCTGCCGAATACTTTGAGTGCGTCCTCATAATAAACATTATCGCTGAGTTTGCGTGTAAATCTGTTGGCAAGTATCCTGCTTTCAAGCTCATGCTCAAAGGCGAGATCTTTCAAAACGTCTGCGGAATTGAAGCTTGAATAAAGGCTTTCTCTTTCGCTGTTTTTCCATGCGTTTATATCATTTTCAGAGGCTGTGCCGTCTGTCATTCTGCATATTATCTCAGCCATTTCAGCAGCCTGTTCTCTTGTATCACATACAGGGTAAAGCTTTGCGAACCAGAGGTAATCTTCATCATCGTCCCACAGCTGAGAATACTCCAGACTGTTTTTCTCCATAAACTCCGCTATGGATATGCCCGAAAATCTTCCGCCGTTTTTAAGCCTGTCCTTTGGATTATCCTGAACGCCGTACACACGGATAACATACTTTCCGTTTTTAAGAGTAAGACCATGCCAAACAGTATTTTCAGGCACTCGGCAGTTTCTCAGATGGAGATTAGATACCACAGCCCCGCTGCCGATAACACTTTCACCGAGGACATAGCTGTTTTCGATATAGCAGTTATCACCTATAACTGCGGCATGACCTATGTATGCATTATGTGCGGCAAAGCTGTCATTTTCCTCCGCACCTGTTGACATTACCTTTTTAGACCATGACAGGAAGCCGTAGTCGTTCACGTCAGAGGTTACAAGCTGTCTGAGTTCTCTTGTTGTACCGAAATGTATGAACTCGGCAGGCGAAAGGCAGATGAGCTTCATTGAATAGTCGTGAACAACGTCCCATATCTTTGTACGGCAGGCGGTAAGTGTATCGTTTATCACTCCCTCGGCAGCCTGTTCATAGTAGCTTTCAAGGGTAGAATCCTTTGCCAGCGGATAGAGAAAATCTCCGTAAAAGCTTATCCTTGCCTCTTCCGAAACGAAAGTATCAAACTTTTCTTTATCTATTTTTCCGTCAGTGGAGATAAGTGAGAAAAGCGACATCATCAAATTACAGTCAAAAAGCACAGCACCTGTATCAAGGTCAACACAGCCCTGATCGTTCACAGCGCCGACTTCACGCAGATGTTCCTCTGACTGCTTATGAAGAAACTGACCAACATAATCGTTTCCGTCATTAAGAAAAACTCCGTGATCCTTGCCTGTTTCAACATTTTCTTTAATGGATATAGCTGCTGCGCCGTCGAAAAGTGCATCTATCTGCAAAGGATTGAAAAGCAGAAGTACATCTCCCGAAAGCACCAGCATACCCTCTTTTATTCTGGACGGCACACCCGACATACCTATCATAAACTCGTCAAAAAGAGTTGAACCTCTTCCGTCGGGAAGTTCTCTTGGAACAGGTGAAAAAAGCTTTCCTATGGCAGAATACTGCGGAACACGCTTTGAATCTCCGCCGGAGTGTATAACAAGTATTCTGCGATCCTTGAAAGGATTTTCGCCGCAGCCTGCTTCCTGCTCTCGCTCAGCGATATACCTAAGCACATTGAAAGTTGCTCCGCCCGAACCTACTCTCTTTCCGTCGGGGTCAGGGAGAACGGCATAATGCGCAGAATCGGGCAAAAGTCCGTTTTTAAGTCTGAACTCTATCTGCTCACGATAGGTCTGAGCCTGCTCCTCATTTGAAGATGTAAGGATAACATAATCCCACTTTATATAACTGGATTTATTAAGGCTGCGCTCATAATCCTCCCACGAATCGTTATAGCTCTGCTGGAGAAAAAGATTTTTCATTTGTCGGTATGTATACACTTTACAAGCACCACTTTCTTAATTTTCTTCTGACTTTCGTTCTGCCGTTACCATAGTCGGCGGTATTCAGTTGGGGTTATGCCTTCGATCTTCTTAAACCCCCTGCTGAAATAATTTGCGTCGCTGTAACCTACGGCGGCAGATATTTCTTCTATACTTTTATCTGAAAAACGCAGCAGCTTTTTTGCCTCTGTTATCCTCTGCTGCGACAAATAAACATTTATGCTCACACCATACTGTTCTTTAAATATCTTCGCAAGATAGAACTTGTTTATATAGAACACAGATTCAAGATCATCAAGAGTTATTTTCCTGCTGTAATTCTCATCAAGATAATTTTTGACGTTCACAAGCTCTCTCCGCTTTATGCCTGTATTTATCAGATCGGGATTCCATGACTGCTCCATAAGGAGCGTAAGCAGACTGCTAAGATTTTCATTTATCCGCATATCACGGATATAGTCATCAGAGCCTGCAATAGCCTGAAGTCTTGACAAAACGGCTGCATATGCCTCAGATGATGACGGACGGAACACAGGCTGTCCTCCACGTTCAAGATACTTAGCGTAGATATCTTTCAGAAATATCCCGTTGAAATGACACCACTGTAGCGACCAGAGTTCATCACCGCAGGTCATATGCTCATAGGGATTCATACAGTTGATAAAAACGCAGTCGCCCTGCGAAAGGTCAAAATGCTGACCGCAGTAAGAAAGACTTCCCTTGCCCTCCAAAACTATAAAGAAAAGGTAAGACGAAAGGTCCTCACGTCTGCTGGAATGGGCAGACAAGGCTTTAAGCGTTCCGACCTCCTGAAGATAGAGCAGGGAATTTTTCGCAAAGGCAGACGGGGTATGAAGTATTCTATCGGAAGATACCGATGATGTTGTGAAAAATTGTTTTTCCAATATCCATACCTCCTGTTTCAGCGGCGACATACATTATGCATATCCATATTTATAATTATACCATTTATTCACTGTAAAGTCAATAAATATGCACAATATCAACTGATAGTTTTTGACCTGTATTCTGTCGGAGTAACGCCCACACGCTTTTTGAACTGCCGCATAAAGCATACGTCATTTTCATAGCCGCACATAGCGGATATCTCTTTGACCGAAAGCTTTGTACTGCGAAGATAATACTGCGCCATTTTTATCTTTGCCGTCAGCAGATCCTCATAGCAGCTCACGCCGAAAAAGCTTTTATAAAGCTGCTGAAAATGCGAGGGGCTGAAATTAAGCTTCTGCGCAAGCTGTTCCACAGATGAGAACTGACCTGCGCTGCTGTACATCTCTGCTCTCAAGGCATTGAGCTTTGCGGAATGAGGATTTTTCCCCACAGGCGAAATGCCGTCCGACATACCGTCTGACAATTTAAGGATAAGCATTTTTATCAGCATATCCATATACTGCTCTTTGTTTGCAGAATCGGACATATGCTCACGGCTTATCATACGCAGCAGCTCCTCGACTTCCTCTATATTTTCAAGTCCTATAAGTCTGCCCAGCGGAAGAGCGGTACGAAGTTCGTCGTTATCTAACCCCTCAAAATGCAGGAAATGATTTATATATGTATTGCAGGCGGTACGGTAATGCTGGTGCGCACCTATGGGATAAAGAACTGCGCTGCCGGGCGGAGCAACGATATCCTTGCCGTCAACAGTTATTATCGCATTGGTCTTGAAAATTATCAGCAGGTCATCTCCCGAACCGTTGTGGCGGTCGATACAGAAATCCCCGAAATGGTGCATATCAAGACCTATGGCATGAATTTTCATCATAATTTTCTCCTCCATAATCGTAGGATATGTCAGTATAAAGATATGATATATCATTGAAAAATATTTGTCAAGGTGTAATATATAATTACAGAGAAAAAATGGCGCATTTTACAGAAAGGACTGTTTTATAATGAAAAAATTTTCTATGCTCATCAACGCAAGCGACGTTACGGGACACATAAATCCTGAGATATACGGACACTTTTCCGAACATCTCGGACGATGCATTTACAACGGCATCTATGTTGGAGAGGACTCTCCTATCCCGAATGTGAACGGCATACGCACAGATATCGTGGAGGCTTTCAAGAACATAAAACTGCCTGTTCTCCGCTGGCCGGGCGGCTGCTTTGCAGACGAATATCACTGGAAAGACGGTATCGGTAACAAGCAAAGCCGAAAGAAAATGGTGAACACAAACTGGGGCGGAGTTACAGAGGACAACTCATTTGGGACTCATGAATTTATGGAACTTTGCGAACAAGTCGGCTGTCAGCCATACATTGCAGGCAACGTAGGCAGCGGAACGGTTCAGGAGCTTTCAGAATGGGTAGAATACATGACCTTTGACGGAGTTTCTCCAATGGCTGATCTCAGAAAAGAGAACGGCAGAGAAAAGCCTTGGAAGTTAAAATATCTTGGCATCGGCAATGAAAACTGGGGCTGCGGAGGAAGTATGCGCCCTGAATATTATGCTGACGAATACAAGAGATATCAGACATTCTGCAAAAACTACTCAGGAAATCAGCTGTTCAGGATCGCCTGCGGACCGAGCTCTGCCGACTATAACTGGACAGAAGTCATGATGAAAAACATAAACAAGTACACTGCAAACGGCATTGCTCTTCACTTCTATGCTATACCAGACTGGAACACAAAAGGTTCTGCAACTAAATTTGACAATGCAGATTATTACAAGCTGATATCAACAGCTAATTTTATGGACGAACTTCTGACACGTCACACAGAGATAATGAACCGTTATGACCCGAACAATGACATAGGTCTGATCGTAGACGAATGGGGCTGCTGGTTTGATGTTGAAGAGGGAACGAACCCAGGATTTCTTTATCAGCAGAACACGATGCGTGATGCGATAGTTGCGGCTCTCACGCTGAATATTTTCAACCGTCACAGCAAGCGTGTTGTAATGGCAAATCTTGCGCAGGCTGTTAATGTACTTCAGGCGCTTATTCTCACAGAGGGCGAAAAGATGATAAAGACCCCGACCTATCATGTTTTTGATCTTTACAAGGAACATCAGGGCGGAGATGCGATATACTGCTACTGCGGCAGCGAGAAAATGGAAGGCGGAGCGCCGATGATATCAAGCTCTGCGTCCGTTAAAGACGGCGTTATGACCATAACCCTTGCCAACTGTTCTATTGATGAAGAGGCTGAGGTAGAATGTGACATATGCAATTTCAAGGGCAGCGAGGCAAGTGCAAGAATACTCACCAACGAGGTTCACGCACACAATGATTTTGATGCTCCGAACGTTGTACACACAGAAGCCTGTGATGCAAAACTGGTTGGAAACACGCTCAAAGTCAAGCTGCCAGCCTGCTCGGTAGTAAGCGTAACTGTGAAATAAAATGGACAGACCAATTTGCAAAAGATGTTTGCTTTCCGAAACTGATCTTGGTGACACGCACAGGAAGATAGTTGAGATGGTAGAGGCTATGCCGTCGGAAAAGCGTGTTGGCAAGGAAGAATACGAACGGCGGCTGCGGAAATGTGAAGAATGTACTGAGTTAGGGCAAGGTATGTGCGGTTTATGCGGTTGTTTTGTACAGCTGAGGGCAGCCAAAAAAGACAAGCACTGTCCCCACCCCACTCCATATTGGTAATCCTCGCCGTACGGGTCCTCACCGGACGGGGTAATTCGGGACGCTCGACAAGCTCGCTGTCTGCTGTGCGGTCTTTTACTTTTGTGCTCGGAAGAAACTGAGATATGACTTTTACTTAAACCTACTTTGGTGAGGTTTAATGAGGATTTTTTCTCAATGTTTCCGTAGGGGCGACCTGTGGTCGCCAGCTTACACTAAACTTTGGTTAAGTCCCTATCTCAGTTTTCAAAGTTTGCATAGGCACGGCCTTTGGTCGCCAGTCCCACCAAACCCACTTTTCTAAACTCTTATCTCGGCTTTAAAAAGCTTGTGTAAAAACTAAAAACACCAAACAACTCAAAAAATACCACGGCATTATAAAAATGCTGTGGTATTTTTATATCTTATAATAGTATATTCGAGATCAAAAAGCTATTCAGCTTTCTGCCTGCGCTTTGTTTCTTAATGATATAAAATTCTCGAACACAAATTTTCTGTCGATCAGATCTCCTACCAATGCTATGCCTTTTCCCATTGTAAAAGCCGCAAGGACAGTTCCTATTCCAAGTCCTTTTATATGTCCGAGACACAAAAAGGTCAGTCCGCCTGTAACGGCAAGGCAGGTCAGATCAAAGCCTATTTTTATTCTTGAATATTTTACGCCAGTTATATCCGACAGTTCTCTCGGAAACAGATCCGTTGGGATTATCGGCAGTCCGCAGCGGTTTGAAAGCGCTATTCCGACGCATATCACAAGATAGCTGATAATAAAATATATCACTCTCATAATCAGCGTATAGGGCAGCACCTTTATCCACATTTCATAAAGATCAAGCAGTTCGCTGAATACAAAGCCTACTGCAAAGCTAAATAAATATGCAGGAACAAATTTGCGCCGCATTATCATCAGCGTAAGGACAAGTAAACCTTGAAATATGTATGTCCATGTGCCGAGGGAAAGTTTCGGCAGCACTTCTGAAAATGCATACGGCACGCTTGAAATAGCGGATATTCCTGCACCTGAATACAGCATCAGGACAACTCCGAAGCTGTTTATAACAACGGCAAGTGCAAGTGCCGCCTCTCCTCTGAACAAAGTTTTTCTTTCAGCTTTTTCCATTATCTATACAAGACCTTTCAGAACTTATGACAGCACAGCCGTTAAAGCATTATCTTTCTGACAGCTGTGTCGGTCACATATTTTTCTTTTATTGATTTAAGCTCCCCCATATGGGCGGTGAGCAGATGAGCTTGCTGCTGTTCTTCGCTGCTCCACTCTTCCACAAGAAGTATCTCATTCGGGTCGGCTGCGCTCAAATAGTAATCATACTTTACAAAGCCGTCCTCAGCCTGTATTTTTTCCATAATACCCGCTGATCTTACTTCTTCAATAAACTTTTCACCCATACCATTCTTAGTTTTATAAGTCACCAGAAGAACCAGTCCGTTCATAATTTTCCTCCAATATCACTTATTTGAAAATGTCCGTCCCAGTACAAAGCTGCGGAAACGCTGTGCGGCAGATGTAAGGAATGCCGCATCATTCTGCACCATAAAAAAGTTTCTTGAATATGGGGGATCGGTAATTTTAAGCACCGACACTTCCAGCTTTTCCAACATATCCATATACGGAACTACTGCCGTACCGAAACCAGACGACACAAGTCCTGCTATTACTTCGTCCTCCTCCGTTTCCACAACAGACGCAGGCTTTCCGCCAACAGCGTCATACATACGGTCAACTATTTTTCTCAGTCCCGAACCCTCAGCAAAGCAAACCGCAGGATACGGCAGAGTTTCCGCAAGACTTATGCTTTCACGCTCTGCAAGCGGGTGATCTTTCGGTACTATGACCACAAGTTCCTGCGAATCCACTGCTACTGCGTTCAATCCCAATGCAGGATCAGGCTCTGAACAGAACACGAAATCGTATTTACGCTGTATAAGATCCTCCAGCAGTTCTGAGGAAAGTCCACTGTGAAAGCTGAACTGAACATTACAGTCGGGATCAGCCTTGAGAAAATCCGAAGTAAGCTGAGGTATATAGTTTATCCCAAGCGTTCTGAGGAATCCAAGCCTGACTACGCCCTCTCCCCTGCCGTAACGCTGAAGTGTTTCGATGCCTGCGTCAAGTATGCTGAGAGAATGTTCGGCACATTCAAGAAATTCCTCACCAAAACGTGTAAGAGTAGTATTCCTTCCCGATTTTTCAAAAAGCGGTACGCCCAGTTCAGCCTCTATCTGATTGATCGCATGGCTGAGGCTAGGCTGAGATATGCCAAGCTGTTCCGCCGCCCGTGTATAATGGCGAACCTCTGCAAGTCTGACAAAATATCTGAGATGATCTAAATTCATAATTTTAATCTGCCTGTGCAGAAAAACGCACAGGTCTTTCCTTTCAAAATAGATTTCATCTATGTATTATAGCATAGATAATCAAAAAAATCTATCCAATAATATAAATTATTTGTTTTAGGCGATAGTTATGCGGTATTGCCTTTACAGTTTACTATCAAATAAAGCACCGTTTTCAAAACGATGCTTTATCAATGTATCAGTTGTTTTCCTGCATTTTTGCAACGAGCTTTTTAGCCGCAAATACAAGCACGATAGCCAGTGCCGCAAGTATTGCAGAGCCGATATAACCCGAAACATAAGAACCTGTCTTGTCATAGAATGTTGCGCTTATCTTAGGTCCGACAAATGCGCCGATACCATAGCCTATGAAAATAAGTCCGTAGTTGCGGTTATAGAACTTGCTGCCGAATACGTTCTTTACGATAGGGGCAAATACTACAAGCAGACCGCCGAATGAAAATCCTACAAGGCATATGCAGATAATAAAGTAAGGGAGAGATTTTGCCATTGTGAGCATTATCATTGAGATACCGTTTATAAGAAGCACCAGCATAAGCGAATTCCAGCTTTTGAGTTTATCATAGATAAAGCCGAAGCCGATACGGCCGATCATATTTGCAAGGGTCATAATACTTACGCAGAGAGCCGCCGTCATTGCACTCTGACCTATCTGATTTTGTGCAATAGGAGAAGTTGCGCTGACCATCATTGTGCCTGCCGCATTTGCGAAAATGAACATTATTACAAGCACCCAGAAAACAGGTGTCTTTACCATTTCAGGGATATTGTAATTCTTTGTGTTGAGTACCTTCTTCTGAGCCTCATCAGGTACCCAGCCTTCCGGCAGCCAGCCATCCGGACAAGGAACTATCATCCATGCGACTGCACCTATTCCGATAAGGAATACAACGGCAAGTATCTTGCAGGCTGTCTGTGCGCCGTAATTATCGATAAGCATCTGAGCGATAGGCGACATAATGAATGGGCCGCAGGAAGCGCCTGCCTGAACAAGTCCTGAAATAGAACCGCTCTTGTCAGGGAACCATTTAAGAGCAGTAGGCAGACAAGCAGGGTAAATAGTACCTGCGCCTGCACCTGCAAGGACTCCGTAGAATATATAGAGCTGTGGTATGCTTGACGCAAAACCGGTCAGGAACCAGCCTGCTGAGAAGAACACAAGACCGATATAGATAGCTGTCATAGGTTTAAGCTTTTCAGCAAGCAGACCGCCTGCAAATCCCATAAGGCAATAAATGAACATATAAATAGTGTAAGCCATACTGAAATCAGACTGGCTCCAGCCGAAATGGTTTGTGAGCGGAAGAGCAAACAGGCTGAAATAAGCTGTTGCGGAAGTGAAAAGGCTCTGTATCCACACACCTGCGAAAACACGCCATCTTGTTGCTTTTGTTACTTTCATATCCTTTTTCCTCCGAACTTACTGCTGAAGTGTGCCGAGGTCAAGACCGAGATCTCTTCCGCTGAACTTTCCTGCCGCACGGCTTGTACCGAGCCAGAATACCATATCGGAAATATCCTCAACATCAAGGAACGGAACAGAATCGTACATCTCCTGCCAGTTCTTAAAGTGGCTGCCTGTGAGGTCATTGATAAACTCAACATAGCTTTCATTTTCACACATTGGTGTCTTTACCTTTGTCGGGCATACTGTGTTTACAACGATACCTGTACCCTTAAGCTCCTGAGCAAGAGTTTTTGTAAGACCTCTTACGCCCCATTTTGCCATACAGTATGTAGCAAGCTTTGGTGTACCGTACATACCCGAAGTTGAAGAGATATTGATTATACGACCGAAGCCCTGCTTTCTCATATAGATAGCGGCATACTTATCTGTTCTCCATGTGCCGATAAGGTCGATGTCGATGACCTTCTGTACCTGCTCATCGGTAAGCTCCCATGTATAGCCGAAGTTTATTACGCCTGCATTTGCGACAACAACGTCAATTCTGCCGAAAGTGTTCCAAGCCTTCTCAAAGAGAGCCTCCATATCGCTGTCTGATGTCACGTTGCACTTAACGGCAAGGACCTTTGCACCCACATTTTCCAGTTCCTTGACAGTAGCGCTGAAAACTTCGCCCTCAGGGTCCTGCATATCAGCAAGAACAACGTCAAAACCATTCTCAGCAAACTTTAATGCATGAGCCTTACCCTGACCCATTGCGCCGCCTGTGATCAAAACAACTTTTCTTTCCATAATTTCTTCCTCCTGAATTTTTTGAAATGCATTGTGGCTTTTCGCCATACATTTTATTATTGCAGATATATTATAGCACATTAAATATGGAATTTCAATAGTTATTTATAATTTTTATTATTAATTTCTATCATTATTATATTTCAATAGTTATTTCTAATGTAAACGAACGTAAAAAATAAAAGACAGCCGCAGCTGCCTCTTATTTTTGCAATATATTATTCTCTTATTTTCTCATTTTTATTACAACATTCAGAGCCTTATCAACATCTGCCGCTGTACGAATTGCAGTATCAAGCTCGTCAAGGGTGAATTCATGAGTGATGATGCTTTCAAAATCCCACTTACCGCAAGACATTATCTCCTGCACATCTCTCACGTCCTCAGGCATATATCCGCCTGAACCGATTATGCTCTGCTGAGCATATGTCATATGAAGAAGATCTATTGTGCGTGGAACATTGTTTACGGCAACGGACACAAACCTGCTCTCAAATTTTCCGTATTTCAGAAAATCATTCAATATATTCTCCGCACCTGCTGCATCAAGCCAGCAATCTATATCAGCTGTTTCACCGCCCAGCGAGCGAGCCGTTCCGAAATAGTCCTTTGCTTTTTCCTCAAAGTTTTCAACCGCTGTGTTACATACTGCAAAACCAAGCTTTTCAGCTATTCCAAGACGGAAATCGGAATGGTCGCATATCATTACCTTTTTCATACCGAAATGTGAAAATGCAGCTGCTGCGGCAATACCTATCGTACCGCAACCGAAAACCACCGCAGACTGACCTTCAACATACTTACCTTTTCCACAAGGTATCATTCCACGTCTTGCCGCACGGCAGCCTACTGTAA
This sequence comes from uncultured Ruminococcus sp., assembly GCF_934476685.1. GTDB lineage: Bacteria > Bacillota > Clostridia > Oscillospirales > Ruminococcaceae > Hominimerdicola. The sequence goes on along the minus strand of NZ_CAKSNX010000007.1, from coordinate 7,320 downwards.
AAGGCTCTGTAAGGCTTGCAAGTTTATCTGAAATACGTTCATCAACTGAATACAGCGAATGGTCACGCTTTGCGTTCGGGATAAGTATATATTCCGAAAATCCCCCGATAGTGCCTGCACATTTTGTATCGTTTTTTGCAAACAGCGGATATGGATAAACACGTTCGCCTACTGAAAAATCCTTAACGTTCTTTCCTACCTCAACTACTCTTGAAACTGTTTCATGTCCGAACTCTCCGCCTACGGTTATTTTATGACCTGTGTTGGGTCCGTGCATATACACAGCCGTATCTGTGCCGCAGATACTTGAATATATATTTTGTATCAGCACATCATTATCGCCTGTCTGCGGAACAGGCAGTTTTCTTATCTCAATACTTTCTTTTCCGCAATAAATAGCTGCTTTCATATTTCCTCCTGCTTAATGCTTTTTCTTGGAACATTTTTTTGAATAATAGTTATTATCTGCTCAATAGGATCTTTACAGCCTTCTTTCAGCCATTCCCCTATAATGCCTGAGATACCTTTTAAATAGAATACCATAATATAACGTCTTTCAGCAACTGGAACATCAAAACGCTCCAGCACTGGATCAAAAATATGCAGGAACATCTTCTGATATGTTCTGTCTGAATGAAATACAGCGGGGCGCTCCATCGCCGCACGGTAAAGCTGCTGATAATCCTTTATAAACTGCAGATACGGGCGGAGATAATCTGGGGTTATCCACATAAGCTCCTTATGCGAGCAATCTTGAATTTTGGGCATAACACTCTGCTTGCCCTGAAAACTTGACAAAAACTTCTTCTGGATATAGTCAATGCTTTCTTCCAGCAGGTCGCCTATGGTTTCATAATGCAGATAGAAAGTCGAACGGTTCACTTCCGCTTTCTCGCAGATCTCTTTTACGGTTATGTATGAAAAGTCTTTCTTTTCAAGCAGTTCAAGCAATGCCTTATCCATACGTTCTGCGGTATTGAAATATTTGCTTTCTGACTTATTCAAGATAACTCACCCTCTGCTTTGATTTTTCGGCTGTGCAGCAGCATATATACTGCAATAACTATAACGATGAAATACACTATCCCGCCTGTGAGCGTATTCATCAGCTTTCTGTAACTTTCCCCGTTCTTTGAAAAATGTGCTATCATTGCCGTTTGCAGACCGAGGATAGACATCATTGCGGAAATGAAATTCAACACCTTTGCGGCTGACAAAACAGGGTCGCCAAGCTTACGGAATTTTACCAGATTTATGACAGACAATATCATGGTATAGAATGTGTACATTGCAGACAGATAGATAATATAGCCAGGATAATAAAAACCTGAGTTCATCTTTATCATCTGCAGTATCATTCCACCCATAGGGATATTCAGCAGGAACAAAAGCCATGCTGTGCGGCGGTAGCATATTTTCTTGTCGCTTTTTCTGCGGTAAGAAAATATAAGATACGCCCGCAGTATCCCAAGCACAAGATAGTATGCCGCCATTGAAATGAACCACACCGACGCATAGCGTATGCCTGCGGCTATACGGAAGATAACATACAGGAAATTCACCGTCATACCCTGATAAATGCTGACGCTGCCACGAAATGAGAGGTCATTAAAATACCTGTTTCCAAATTTCGTATCTTTGATCTTTCTGACTGCCCCGTTGTTTTTTACCGCAGCTTTCAGCTGTCTGCATATCCTCGGAGCTGAAACCGACAAGATAACCAGTGAATATGCAGACAAGCAATATACGATATATGCAGGCACATTTTCTGTTTTCTGCGAAACAAAAATGTAGATCAATGCGCCATAGCTTACAACAGGAGCAGTGAACATCACCCACTGCGGCGGATATAAAAGCTTAAAGAAGATCCTCTTCGCTTTTTCCATAGGTTATTTCTCGCTTATCTCTTTTGCAAGCTCGATGATCTCAAAAGCATATTTCTGCTTGCCCTTTGCAAGAAGCTTTTTGTATATGGGAAGATTTACTCCCATACCGATCATACCTATAATACCAATAATGATGCCAAGCACAAATGAACCAACAGTTTGCGATCCTATCTGTCCCATTGCAAGGCACATTCCTGTTCCAAAAATCAAAGCGGTAATAATGCCGAAAGTGTAAGTGAAAACTGTTGCGGGGAGCTTTGCTTTTGCGTCAAGTTTTTTTAGTGCGACTACCTTTGAGGTATCCTTTGGTGCATATTCATTTGCAAGCTGTTCTGCGTAAATTTTATCTGTGTTCATGGCTGATAGCCTCCTTTTATTTTATGTCTTTATTATACAGGAGGCTGACCGAAAACTGAACAACATCATCAGCATTTTGTGTTGATTTATAAATATTATAATCTGTAAACAAAGGTATGTCAATAAATTTTCTAATTATCGATAATATTCTTAAAATTATATTGACAAATTGAGTATTTATGTTAAAATACTAATATGCAGGACCGCATGAAACTGTGTGGTACTGACAAAATATTTAGGAGGTATAAGATGAAGAAATTATTGGCAACAGCATTAGCATTCACTCTCACATTCGCAGCATTCTCTATCCCCGCAGTTGAAAACGACGGCTGCATAGCAGATAAACTGGCGGTTTCAGCAAGTGCGGAAACTTATGAGGACTATGAATATGAAATAATGGATGACGGAAATGTTATGATAACTGCTTATAATGGTGATAGTGAAAATATTACTATTCCAAGCACCATTGACGGTAAGGAAGTAACCTGCATTGGAGATTCTGCGTTTTATGATTGTTTCAACATTACAAGTATAACTATTCCAGATAGTGTCACAAGCATTTATAGCAATGCATTTAGTGGCTGCATAAACCTTACAGGTATAACTATTCCAAACAGTGTCACAAGCATTGGAGAGGGTGCGTTTTCTTATTGTTATAAATTACATAATTTAACTGTTGATCCTGATAATAAGTATTATACATCAATAGATGGAGTGTTGTTCAATAAGGAAAAAACAACACTTATATGCTGCCCTGCCGGTTATAAAAAAACAACATACTCTATCCCAGACAGTGTTACAAAAATCGATAGTATGGCATTTAACTGTTGCGAGAATCTTACAAGTATAACTATTCCAAACAGCGTTATAAGTATTGGTTATTATGCATTTGAAAATTGTTCAGGCCTTACAAGCCTAACTATCCCAGACAGCGTTGCAATCATTGATAACACTGCGTTTTCTTATTGTTATAATTTAAATGATATAAATGTTGATCCCGACAATAAAAACTATACATCAATAGACGGAGTGCTGTTTAATAATGAAAAAACAGAACTTATACGCTGCCCCAGCGGTAATGAAAGAACAACATACACTATCCCAAACAGCGTTACACGTATTGGTGATGAGGCATTTAACTATTGCCAAAAACTCATTAGCATAACTATTCCAGACAACGTAAAAAGCATTGGTTCATATGCATTTGAAAGCTGCTTAAGTCTTGCAAATATAACTATTCCAAACAGCGTAACAAGTATTGAACATTATGCGTTCTATGATTGTAAAAGTCTTACAAGCATAATTATTCCAGATAGCATAACACGTATTGAAGATAGTGTTTTTTATTATTGCTCTAACCTTAAAAGTATAACTATTCCCAACAGCGTAAAAAGTATTGGAGATAGTACATTTTTTAATTGCAATAACTTAACAGACGTTTTCTATAATGGATCAGAATCAGATTGGGCAAATATAGCGATAATTGACTGGGGCAATGATCCTCTCGAAAATGCAACTATCCACTATGCCTATAAAGATATTTCTTCATGCACAATGTCACTTCCAACAGCAACCCAGTATTTCCGTGGCACAAGAATAAAACCTGTTCTCACCGTTAAGTACGGAGAAACAACTCTGAAAGCAGGTACAGATTATACAGCCACCTATACAAATAACCTTTCCGTCGGCACAGCAACAATAACCATAACAGGCAAGGGAAATTACAAGGGGACTGTTACCAAAACCTTCGATATCGTTCAGCGTTCAATTAACAACTGCACAGTTGAGTTAGATGCGCAATCATATGATTTTACAGGCACTAGAATAAAGCCGTCTGTAAAGGTATACTGCAACGGAACAGAAATGTACAGCGGAAATTACACAATCGCATACAGCAACAACCTTTCCGCAGGCATGGCAACAATTACCCTCACAGGAAAGAAAAACCTCAAAGGTACAGTTACAAAGACTTTCAAGATCAATCCAAAAGATATTTCCGACTGCACAGTTGAGCTTACAAAGAACTCAGCTAACGAATATAAGCCAACAGCAGCCGTAAAAATAGGTTCGACCTCAGTTTACAGCGGCAACTACACTGTAAACTACACGACCTCAGCTGACAAAAAGAAAGTTACCGTCACACTCACAGGCAAGGGAAATCTTACAGGAACAGTTACCAAAACTTACACTGTTGAATAACATTGATTTTCTTATATAAAATAGCAGCTCCGACAATTATTTTGAGTAATTGTCGGAGCTGTTTGTTTTCGTTATGTATTTTGTTCATACTAAATTACCGTGTAAGAAGTAGCAGAAACAGAAAAAGTTTGTTCATTTATGTTTGACAATTAATAGCGAATGTGGTAGAATTATATTGTAATATTTTTTTAATAGATAAATATGAAAATAACATCATATTGCAGTTTGATCACAAAATAATGAATAAGCAAAATCACACAGTTATTATGTGCATACATTTACCTGAAAAATTATATTTTAATATTACGAAAAGGAAGTAAAAATTATGAATGAAACACCTTTTTTGATCGTTATGCTTACCCACAATGATCAGACAGTTAAAAACGCTGCTGAAATTTTCCGTCAATGCAAAAATTCCAAAGCCGAATACTGGGGATTCAAAGAAGAACCTCTGCCACTTGAGCAAATGAAGGAATTATATTCATACATGAAAAAATGTGGTAAAAAAACTGTTCTTGAAGTGGTGGCATATACTCAGGACAAATGTCTTGAGGGTGCACACATGGCAGCTGAATGTGGCTGTGACATTCTTATGGGAACAGTATATTCTGATTCAGTCAATGATTTTTGCAAGGAAAACGGTATTAAATACATGCCGTTTGTGGGCAGACTTTCAGAGCGTCCATCCATACTTGACGGAACTATCGATGGAATGATCAGCGAAGCAAAAACATATCTTGAAAAAGGTGTATATGGCTTTGACCTTTTAGGGTACAGATTTACAGGAGATGCTTTTGAACTTAACAAAAGATTTGTTTCTGAAATTGATGCACCCGTATGTATAGCAGGCAGTGTAAACAGCTTTCAACGACTTGATGAACTTAAGGAAATATCCCCAAAAGCATTTACCATCGGCGGAGCTTTTTTTGAAAACAAATTCAACGGAAGTTTCTGTGAACAGATAGACAAAGTTTGTGATTACATGACCGGTAAGGCAGGCGATAAAAATGATTAGTCAGTTTTATCCATATGAGTATGCAGACAGCGTTTTTTTCATTGATTACAACAAGTTGTATAATAAGGGATTCAGAGGGATAATTTTTGATATAGACAATACACTGGTGCATCATGGTGATGATTCCACCCATGAAGTAGATGAACTTTTCAAAGAAATACATCGTGCCGGTCTAAAAACCGTGCTGCTTACAAACAACAAAGAAAACAGGGTCAAACGTTTTATCAGAAACATTGACACCATGTATATATGTGATGCAGACAAACCGAATACTCAGGGCTATCTTAAAGCTGTTGATATGATGGGGATAAAAAAGGAACAGACAGTCTTTATCGGAGATCAGATATTTACTGACATTTTAGGTGCAAACAGAAGCGGAATTGCAAGTATTCTTGTCAAATTCATAAAACTAAAAGAAGAAAAAAGAATAGGCAAAAGAAGATATGCTGAGTATCTTATACTAGAATTGTGGAAAAAGAGCAACAAATATTACAATCGACTTGGAGATATATACAAAGAGAGGAGCAACAAAAACATGACGCAAAAAAAGCAGCGAAAACTTTTCTGTGAAATATGCCCACTTACATATGCTATTTCAGAAGCCAAAGAAATGTTCTTGCACGATCTGAAAGATATAAAAAACGGCATAAGATTTGCAGACACGAAATCAAAGAAAAAACTTCCTAACATTATTGCAAGTCAAAGTTCAGGATTGATAAAAAGAGGAAAAGGAATCGACCCTGTACTTCAGGAAAACAAAGCTGTAAATATAAAACTTGCTTCAGCAAAAATAAATGGAATAATTATTCGCCCCGGAGAAACATTTTCATTTTGGCGAACCGTGGGAAAGATCACTAAGAAAAAAGGTTATCTTGACGGACGTATAATATCAGGCAACAAACTTACGCCGGGTCTTGGAGGAGGACTTTGCAATCTTGGCAATACAATTCACCGTCTGATTCTACACAGTCCTCTAGAAGTAACTGAATTTCACAGCCATTCAGATGCTCTTGCTCCTGATGAAGGCAAAAGAGTTCCGTTCAGTTCAGGCACTTCTGTTTACTATAATTATATTGATTACAGATTTAAAAATAATACAGACCATAATGTTCAGCTTCTTGCGTGGTGCAAAGACGATAAACTTTATTGTCAGTTGAGAAGTGAAGTCCCCGCTCCATACAACTATAATCTTGCAGAAGAAAACCACCATTTTCACAAAGACGGAGATAAATATTACAGAATATCCAAAATATACAAAATAACTACTGATAAAAAAACAGGAAAGATCATTGAAAAAAAACTTGTCCGTGATAATCATTCAGAGGTAATGTATGATTATTCTCTGATTCCTAAAGAATTGATAAGATAGAAAAATAAATACATATGATATTTCGGCTACGCTAACATTTTCCTATAAATACATTGAAATTGATATAAATAATACTTTCGGACAGCAGACTTTGCTGTCCATTTTTATGGGTATAACAAAAAAAGCACCTGTCATCATAAGACAACAGATGCTGATTGGCTCCCCCGATATCTCTATTGGAGAAACAAACCGTTCATTATCGAGAGGGATTTTCTCAAATCCCTCTCGGCAATTGAAGTTGACTTCAAATCTATCCTCAAAGACATAGATTGAATTGACGAACGTATTTATTATTCTCTGACGATTATCAGTGCTTGCCAAGTCCAGCTTTTCCATATTCTTCAGCCAGAACTTAACTTGCTCTTTGGTCAGTATTTGTGTTTGTATTTCCTCACGGGCGATTTTTTCTTCAAGGTCAGTTGTATCGTCTATAATAAATTAGACAGAAAACATTTAGCCGTGGTATAATAGAAAAAAGGAGGAAAATAAAATGG
>NZ_CAKSNX010000006.1 GCF_934476685.1 uncultured Ruminococcus sp. | reverse complement strand
GTTTAGTCACTTACATTATACCATGAGTTTCTCTTTGAGTCTTCTTTTTTGTGTCATTTTATTTTACAACTTGCCGTATTGCAATAAATGATAAGATATGTTATAATCATACTGTAATAAAATACGGGAGCTGAATGTTTTTCAGCTGAGAAAAGGCGAATGAACGTCTTGACCGCACCTGATTTGGGTAATACCAGCGTAGGGATATGTTATATACGATATATACAAAATGTCTGCGTATGCCATTTATCAAGGGTATGCGCTTTTTTTGATGTTTTATTCAGCGTATGTGCTTTGCAGTCAAAATTTAAAGTTTGTTCGCAGATATAGAAAGGAATTTTTTATGAAAAGAAAAAGAACGTTAATGCTTGTTGAGGGAGCGGTCATGATAGCGCTTGCAACTGTCCTCAGTTTTATCAAGGTCTATAATCTGCCTTGGGGCGGATCAATAACCCTGCTTTCAATGCTGCCGATAGCAGTGTACAGCATACGCTACGGCGTAGCAAAGGGCATAGGCGCATCATTTGTTTACTCACTTATACAGCTTATTCAGGGAGCGACAGAAGGTCTGTTCGGCTGGGGATTGTCGCCTGTTATGCTTATCGCCTGCATACTGCTGGACTACATAGCGGCATACACTGTACTCGGCCTTGCAGGAATGTTCAGAAAAAATGGCGCAGCAGGCTGGCTGGCAGGAACGGTAATTGCCGTGTTCCTCAGATTTGCCTGCCACTTCATCAGCGGAGTTGTTATATGGAAATCATTCGGTGAGCTTTGGGACGGCTTTTCAACGGAAAACAGCTGGCTTTACAGCCTGCTCTACAACGGCTCATATATGCTGCCTGAACTTATCTTCACAGGGATAGGCGCTTATGTTCTGTTCAGAATACCGCAGACAAGAAAACTTCTGTCACAGAATGATAACTCATAATGCCCTGTGTGCTTGCAAAATCCTGCGGACGGTGATATAATATTATTATCAAAGCAAGGGAGCGAATGCAATGTCAAACGCATGGGAGCATTTTAAGACCATTACAAAACACCGCACAGCGGTCATGATAAACTGTTTCAGAGCAGGTATCCCTCTTCAGGGACTTACCCACGATCTTTCCAAATATTCGCCCGAAGAATTTATGCTCGGCGTAAAATATTATCAGGGTACGAGATCTCCTCACGAGGGGGAAAGGGAGGCTTACGGTTATTCTCTTGCGTGGATGCACCATAAGGGAAGAAATAAGCACCATTTTGAATACTGGACGGACTATGACCCTGTTACAAGAAAAATGTCCCCTGTGAAAATGCCGCTCAAATATGTAAAGGAAATGTTCTGCGACCGTGTTGCCGCAAGCAAGATATATATGAAAGAGAATTACAACGACGGTTCTGCTCTGGCATATTTTATGCGTGCGAAAGCCACAAGGAGCATTCACCCTGAAACTTCGGAGCTTATCGAAAAGCTGCTTGTCATGCTGAAAAATAAGGGAGAGCGTAAGACTTTTGCGTATATAAGACGGCTTAATAAATATTGATGTTTAAAATCGAAAAAGTTCACAGCAGACTGCTTTCAGGTAAGGCAGTCTGCTTTTTATATGATATTTGTTGAAAGTTGCTAAAAATCAATCTTTAACTTGGTGAAGAATTTTCAGTAAAATTTGCTTTACAAAATCATAAAAATGTGTTATAATTATTCACATACTACTTTTTGATCCGGCGAAAGCCTGAAAGGATATTTCATTATGAATTGGGTGGAACTTGATATTTTTACTACCACCGAGGGCATAGAAGCCGTAACAGGCAGCCTGCTCGGTATGGGCATAAATGGTTTTGTTATAAAGGACGCTCAGGATTTTGAGGAGTTTCTTAGTGATAAAAGCGTGAACTGGGATTATATAGACGATGATCTTATGGGACTGAAAAACTGTGAAACTACCGTTACAGTATATCTTCCCGAAAACGCTCAGGGACTTGAAAATCTTGAAGCTATGAAGCTTGAACTTAAAGCGCTGAAAAAGAGGGATACGGAAAATCTTTTCGGCAGACTTGAATATGAGCTTAAAAACGTCAAGGAAGAGGATTGGGCGAACAACTGGAAACAGTATTTCAAGCCGCTCTGCGTTGGCGAAAAGCTGCTTATAAAGCCGTCATGGGAAAAGGCTGACCCTGATGAGAAGAGGAAGATCCTTGAGATCGACCCTGCCTCCAGCTTCGGCACAGGTCAGCATAATACAACTCAGCTTTGTCTTGAACTCGTTGAGAAAAATCTCAGCAGCGGCGACAGGATACTTGACCTCGGCTGCGGCAGCGGAATTTTGTCCATAGGCGCACTTCTTCTTGGTGCAGCCTCCGCAACAGCGGTGGATATAGACGAAAATTCTGTTAAGATAGCAAAAGAGAATGCAGAGAAAAATAATATCCCTGCGGATAAATATACCGCTTACTGCGGCAATATAATCGAGGACGATGAGCTTAAAAACAGGATAGGCACAGGCTATGACCTGCTTTGCGCAAACATCGTTGCGGACGTTCTTATCGGTATGAGCGGCAGCTTTGCAGGCTTTATAAATGACGGCGGAACGCTTATCGTTTCGGGAATAATCGACTCCAGAAAGGACGAAGTCCTTGACGTTATAAAGGCTCAGGGCTTTGAACTTCAGGAGATAAGAGAGAAAGAGGACTGGGTAGCAGCGTCTTTCAGAAAGTAAATTCAACAGCAGGGCGGGCTTATCCGCCTTAGATAAAATCTGAACAGGAAAGGAAGTAACAGCATGCAGTTATTGTTTTTGGTTATCAAGAGAGTGGAGCTTGTAGATGAGATAATGAGATCTCTTGCGCAGGCAGGTATTCACGGCGGAACGTGTATCGACAGCGTCGGAATGGCAAAGTCCATATCCGGTATGGATAATCTGCCGATGATAGGGGTTCTTCGTTCTATCCTCAGCGGTGAAGACGCAGCACAGAAGGGCAAGACTATTTTTGTCGCCGTACAGGACGATCAGGTCGAGGCTGCAAAGCAGGCGATTATTTCCATAACAGGCGATCTTTCAATTCCTAACGCAGGCGTACTTTTCGGTGTGCCGATAACATTTGCCGAGGGTATAAGCTGACAGAGCGGACAATAATATATTTTATATTAAAATACTCACAGCGGACGGTCATTGCAGACTGTCCGCTGTTTTTATATGCCCTTCTGCATATATCCGCATTTGCAGGAATATAATGTTTTAGCAAGCAGATCAATTACGGCAATACCGCATAGCTCATAGGCGACAGTATGCGGCGCTGCCTTTGGCGAAGCTGAATTTGCAAACAAGCGGGAGGATATTAATATGGAAAATTTGGATTTCAAGCTCAATCGTGAAAGCCTTGCCGCCGCAGCAGTAATACTGGATTGCTCCTGCGAGCAGTCTGTGGAAAAGGATATCGTGCTGCCGGATTATTACCCTGATATTTTCAGAGTTTTAAAGTGTACGGTAAGTCCTTTTGTCAATTCCCACAGCATAAACGGCGGAAAGCTGTCCTTTGAAACTGCGGTGACGATAAGAGTGCTGTATCTGGCGGAAAATGATAAGCGGATAAACTGCATAGAGCAGAAATGCACCCTGCCAAAGTCACTTGACCTCAACGGCGAATGTGTTAATCCTGCGGTGTATGTTATACCCAAATGCGATTACATTAACTGCCGTGTGGTAAATCAGCGCAGACTTGACATAAGGGGAGCGGTAACTGCGTCTGTGAAGGTCGTGAGCGACGCTGAACAGGCTGTTGTGACAGATGCAAGCGGCTGCTGCGTACAGCTGAAAAAACAGCCTGCAACGTTCCCCTCAAAACGCATAAGCGTGGCGAAGCGCATAACGGTTATAGAAGAACTGGAGATGTCATCGTCAAAGCCGTCTGTGGGAACTGTGCTGAGATGCGGCTGCAATGTAAATCAGGGTGAAAACAAGATAATCGCAGGAAAGCTTATTACAAAGGGCGAGGCTGAGATAACTATGCTCTATTCCTGCATAAATTCTGCCGGAGAGGATACGGCGGAGAATATGAAATTCTCTGTGCCGTTCAGTCAGATAATAGATGTTGACGGCATTGACGAAACCTATGAGGCTCAGTTGGAGATAACCGCAGGCAGCTGTGATATTATCCCGAAAGGTGAGGAAAGCTCTTCTCTGGAATGTGAACTTGTGCTGCTTGTGACCTGCACAGCGGTGAAATATGAAACAGGCGAGGTAGTGACGGACGCATATTCCACAAAATATGAATGTGAATTGGAGCATTGCAAAACGGCGGTCGAATGCAGACCCGCACAGGTCAATGAAAGCTTTCAGTCCGAGTGTACGCTTACCTGCGGCGACGGAGAGATATCCTGCATATATGACAGCTTTGCAGAGTGCAGGAACGTTTCGGTGAGGGCGGATAAGGATAAAAACTGCTTTGTGGTTTCGGGCAGCACACTTTTCTCTGTGCTTGGGGCGAACGGAGATAAGCAGCCGTTCTTTATTGAGGGCGAAACTCCTTTTGAACAGGAAATACCGCTGCCGGCAGGCTGCAACGATATCGAGAGCGCATCATGTGATGTAAAAGTCAGCGCCGCAGGCTGCTCGTTCTATCTTGCAGGGGCAGGCTCGGCGGAGATGAAAGCGGAGCTTAAAATATGCGGATACATACGCTTTTCATCTGCAGGTTGTATGCTGGGAAGTCTGAAAGTGCTTACCGATAAGCCGAAACAGAAAAACAACAGCTATGCTCTCAAGCTTTGCCGCTGCGCCGACAGCGAGGATATATGGGATATCGCAAAGAGATATTCCACATCTGTAACGGCGATAATGGAGGAAAACGAACTTACGGACGATAAGATCTCACAGCAGGGAATGCTGCTTATTCCATTGATGAGCTAGGAGGAGAACAGAGAAAATGAACAATCTTAAAAACCTTAACAACGATATTTACAGCGATATAGCCATGCGCACGGGGGGAGATATCTACATAGGCGTTGTAGGACCTGTCCGCACAGGCAAATCCACTTTTATAAAGCAGTTCATGGAGCAGCTGGTCATTCCTAATATCGAGAGTGATTTCAGACGTGAAAGGGCGGTAGATGAGCTGCCTCAGTCCTCCGCAGGAAAGACCATAATGACCACAGAGCCGAAGTTTATCCCCGAAGAGGCTGTTGCGGTGACGATACCTGAGGGCGCAAGCTTTAATGTCCGTATGATAGACTGCGTCGGATATATAATCCCAAGTTCTATCGGATACATAGAGAACGAAGCGCCGAGAATGGTCATGACGCCGTGGTTCGATGAGGAGATACCTTTCAATATGGCGGCGGAGATAGGTACGCAGAAGGTCATAACCGAACATTCCACCATAGGGCTTGTTATAACCACAGACGGCTCTGTAACGGATCTCCCTAGAGATGAGTATGAGGAGTGTGAGGAGAGGGTAATTGATGAGCTGAAAAAGATAAATAAGCCTTTTGTCGTGCTGCTCAACTGCGTTTCACCAAGGTCAGCTGAATCAAAGGAGCTTGCTGCACAGCTTTCTGAAAAATATGGTACGGTGGTCATGCCAGTGAACTGCCTTGAACTTGATGAAAATACCATAAGGGATATACTCACTCAGGTTCTTTACGCTTTCCCTGTGAGGGAAATAAATATCTCTATGCCGTCATGGATAAATACTCTTGAAAAGGGGCATTGGCTGAAAGAGGCTGTTTTCAGCCATATAAGAACAGCTGCGGCAGGGATAGAAAATCTGAGGCAGATAAGAGAGTGCGCACAGAGCATATGCTCCTGCGAGTATGTGGAAAGGGGAGAAGCTGCGTCGATCGACCTAGGCACAGGCAGCGCAGTTATTGACGTTTGCCTTAAACCCGATCTTTTCTACCGTATCATAGGCGAGGCGACAGGTCTGGAGATACAGGGTGAGAACGAACTTATGCCGAGAATACTGGAGCTTGTGAAGATAAGGGATAAGTTTGCAAAATATTCGGGAGCACTGGAACAGATGGAAAGCACAGGCTACGGAATAGTTATGCCTGAGATGTCGGAACTTTCCCTCGATGAACCGGAGATAATAAAGCAGGGCGGAAAGTACGGTGTAAGACTGAAAGCGCAAGCACCTGCCGTTCATCTTGTAAAGACTACGATAAATACAGAGGTCGCCCCCATAGTGGGTTCGGAAAAACAGTCAGAGGAGCTTGTTATGTATATGATGAGCGATTTTGAAAGCTCTCCCGAAAAGATATGGGAATCCAATATTTTCGGCAAGTCACTTCATGAACTTGTGAGCGAGGGGCTTCATACAAAGCTTTCAAAGCTGCCTGATGACGCAAGAATGAGATTGAAGGAAACTATCGAGCGTATGATAAACGAGGGCTGTTCGGGATTGATCTGTCTGATACTGTAAAACCAACAAAAAAGAGAGAAAGCCGAGGTCAGTCGGTTTTCTCTCTTGTCATTTAGAAATACTTTACGGGACAAGGAGCGGCTCATAAGAGCCGTCCCCGTACCATAAAAGCGGGAGTCAGACTTAAACTTTCGTCAGACGCTTATCAGCATCCGCAGCCACAGCCGTTGTCACAGCCGCCGCAGCCGCCACAACCGTTGCCGCAGCCACAGTTACCGCCGCATCCGCAGCAGCAAAGGATAAGAATAAGAATGATGATCCACCAGCATCCGCCAAATCCGCAACCGTTCATATTATATATCTCCTTTTTAATGAAAAAATTATTATAAAGCTTTCCGCTTTGTAAGCGGTTTGTTTTGCTTTATAGTACAGTTTATGCTGGGGTGCAGAATGTGTTACAGCAAATTTCAAAGCTGATGATATTCAAATGAATAGATATGAAAATTCAGTCAAGAATTTATACAGAAAACTTGAAAGGGTGAGCTTAATGGAGCATTATGGCTTGAATACAGAGCGTTTTACCGCAAAGGGGAGGGACGTTATACACCTTGCTGTCAATCTTGCAGGCAGATGGGGGCATACCTATGTTGGTTCGGAGCATCTTCTCCTTGCCTGCGCAAGATGCGAAGGCTCAGCTGCCTCAGCCGCTCTTTTGAAACACGCAGTTACTTTTGAAAAGATATCCTTTGAGATAGAGCGTATGATAGGACGTGGAACGCCATGTATGCCGTCGGAAAATGACCTTACGCCAAATGCTCTCAAAGCCTTGTCGGGGGCGGTGCGCCTGTGCGAAAGCTTTGGCGGCAGGCAGACGGGTTCGGAGTATATCCTTGCGGTCATGCTGAGGGAAAATTCCAGCTGTGCGGTCACAATACTGCGCTCGCTTGGGGTGAATATAAACCGCCTTTACAATGACTGTACAGCAGGGGGCGGAGGAAGCCACGGCGCAGAGTTTTTCTCCGAAAGATCGAAACCAAGGCTCAAAACCCTTGAACGCTACGGCAGGGAACTTACGGAGCGTTCAGCCTTTGCAGATTTCGATCCCCTTATCGGCAGGGAAAAGGAGATAAGCAGAATGATGGAGATACTCTGCCGCCGCAGCAAAAACAACCCCTGCCTTGTGGGGGAGGCAGGGGTCGGAAAGACCGCTATCGTAGAGGGACTTGCGGCAAAGATAATGCTGGGGGAAGCACCCACTGTGCTTATGGATAAGCGGATATTTTCCATTGACCTTACTATGCTGCTCGCAGGTGCGAAATACAGGGGAGATTTTGAAGAGCGTTTCAAAGCCTGCCTTGATGAAGCCTCATCAGCAGGGAATGTTGTGCTGTTCGTTGACGAGATACACAATATAATGGGAGCAGGTGCGGCAGAGGGAGCGATAGACGCTGCAAATATCCTTAAACCGCAGCTTGCAAGAAGAGGCATACAGGTGATCGGAGCTACCACCTTTGAGGAATACCGCCGCAATATAGAGCGTGATTCGGCAATGGACAGACGTTTTCAGAAGATAGTCGTTGAGGAGCCTGATGAGCAGCGCACAGAAGAGATACTGCTTGGACTGCGCACAAAATACGAGGAGCATCATAAGGTAACTATCCCCGAAGATATATGCAGATATGCAGTGAAAATAGCAGGCAGATATATTTTTGACAGGCATTTCCCCGACAAGGCGATAGATATTATTGATGAGGCTTGTGCAGGGGCAAGGATATCTGCGGCAGATGATAAAAATTCTGAAAAGGCAAAAAATGAATCCTTTGACAAATACGTTTCGGGGAAAATCTCACGGAGCGAGTATATATCCAGCCTTTCCGAGCCGAAAAAAGATGTTGTCCTGACAAGGGCGCATATCGAAAGCGTAGTGTCAAGAGCCACAGGCATAGACTGCACCGCTCTTACGGAACAGGAAAGCATAAGGCTTTCACGGCTGGAGGAAGAACTTTCCGCAAAAATAATCGGTCAGGACAAAGCTGTTCACAGCCTTTGCACCGCTGTCAGAAGATGCCGTGCGGGACTGAAAAACAACAAAAGACCTATCGGCAGTTTTGTTTTCCTAGGCTCAACGGGAGTGGGAAAAACTCAGCTTGCGAAAGATCTGGGGGAAGTCCTGTTCGGTTCAGCGGACAGCGTTATAAAGCTTGATATGTCGGAATATATGGAGCGCCACAGCATATCAAGGCTTATCGGCGCACCTCCGGGATATGTTGGCTTTGACGATGGCGGTCAGCTTGTTGACCGTGTGAGAAAAAAGCCTTACTGCGTGCTTATACTTGACGAGATCGAAAAGGCTCACCCCGATATATACAATATCCTGCTCCAGATATTGGAGGACGGTGTGCTTACAGATTCGGCAGGACGGACGGCAAGCTTTTCAAACGTTATCCTTATTATGACCTCGAACGCAGGGGTAAAGGGACTGGATATGAAAAAGCACGTCGGTTTTGGCGAGGGAAAAGCTGACGAAAAGGCAAAGGAAATGCAGGCAAAACTGCGTGAATTTATGTCCCCTGAGCTGCTGGGCAGGATAGACGAGGTGGTGGTTTTTGAAGATCTGTCTGTTCACAGCCTTGAGCGAATAGCTGCGGCAGAGCTTGAAAAACTCAGAGCAAAGACCGCAGAGATCGGCTGTGATCTGACGATATCGGAGGACTGCGCCGCAGCGGCGGCAAAGCTTGCATCGGAAAAAAGCGGCTCAGCGAGAGAGATAAGGCGCATCGTTACGGTAGATATAGAAAATCTCATATCCGACAAAATACTTGACGGCGGCAGCGAACTCAGCCTTTGCGTAAAGGACGGCAGTTTTGCGGTGTATGAACACGCAGGTATGAGGTGACAGCTGTCAGAGATCTTTAAAATATGTTTTGGTATTTGTAAGACCGAGGATATAGTCAACGTTGGTTTTATGAAACTTTGCAAGCGCAATAAGGATATCAGAGGGGATATCACGCTGACCTAGTTCATAGTTGCTGTACACTTGTTGGGAACAGTTTAAGACTTTAGCCATGTCTTTTTGTTTAAGGTCGGCATCCTCTCTTAAATCCCTTATCCGTTTGTATATCATTTTATCATATCCCTTTTTATAAATTAATTTCAATATATCATACAACATTTTGTTGTATGATATTTTACTGCAACTTGCGGTAATTATGCACCTGCTTTTTGTGCTGTATTCACAAAAAAATATAATTTTTGGTACTTCTTCCTTGACTTATACCGCAAAATGCAGTACAATAATTTTGCGCAATGAAGTTTTAGATAATGAATTATCTGAGGAGATGAATGATTTATGGAAGAACGAAAATTAATAGAATACTTGAAAAATGTTGTACTTCTTGAAAAGATGTGTTATGAACAGAGGTGTATTTTACAAAGACTTAAAAGGCAGTTAAATTATTATAGTGACCCTGAAAATGAGTTGGTGCAAGTTGACAGAGTAGGAAATAAGCCGCAATTAAGAAAATATATTTGTTGGAATGTGTTTTTTCCGTCTGAGTTTGGAGTTATATGGCTGTTTTATCCAATAATGGCTCTCATTTTTGTAGCATTGTTACTTCCTTGGCTGCTTGGTTTAAATGAATTATTTTCATTGTCTAGTGCGGCTAAAGTGATTTTTATAGTCATTCCAATTATATGTTACGCTATTCAGCGATTGATTGAATTTCACAAGTACAAAGCAGATTGCAGAACTTATGAAAAAAGAAAAGCAAACACAATGTCAAGAAACAGAAAAATAGTAAGTAAAAATAAAAATACTATGGCAAAGTTCTGGTTTGCTTCTGAAAAATTACAGTGTGAGGTAGATGCGATTTATGCGGAACTGAAAAAGACAGAAGCCGCTCTTTCAAAGTATTACTCACTCGATATTATTTATCCTAAGTATCAGAATTTTGCTTGTGTTTCTTCTATTTTGGAGTATTTCTTATCAGGAAGATGCCATACTCTGACAGGACATGAGGGAGCATATAATATCTTGGAAGCGGAAATGTTCCAAAGGACAGTTATTACAAAACTTGATGATGTTATTGATTCTTTGGAAGATATCAAAAATAACCAATATATGCTGTATGACGCTATAAATGATTGCACAAGGTCAGTAAATAATGTTTCAAACCGTATAATAAGCTCGACTGAAAGGCTTAGTAATAAAATCACGTCTGCTAATCGAGAAACAAATTCAAGACTTGATTCTATTGACTATGTAAATCGAATAAATGCAAGAAATGTACAAGTGCTTGCAGAACTGGAAGCGTATAAAATGCTGTTGAATTAATAAAAATTCCCCTGATGATAATTCATTGGGGGATTTTTTTATCAGCAAAATTGACAATGGCGAGCAAGCGTGTTATAATAAAGTATTATGGAAAAGTATACTTGTCTGAGAGAGGAAAAACAGTAAATGAACGAAAAGAATATACGAAATTTCTGCATTATAGCTCATATAGACCACGGCAAATCCACACTTGCCGACAGGATCCTTGAACTGACGGAAACTGTCGAGCTGAGAGAAATGGAGGATCAGCTCCTTGATAATATGGATATCGAACGTGAAAGAGGTATCACTATCAAGGCGAGAGCCGTAAGACTTAAATACCATGCCGATGACGGTGAGGATTATATATTCAATCTTATCGATACCCCAGGTCACGTTGACTTTAACTATGAGGTGTCAAGATCACTTGCCGCCTGCGAGGGTGCTATACTCATAGTTGACGCTTCACAGGGAATAGAGGCGCAGACACTTGCGAATACTTATCTTGCTATCGAGCATGATCTTGAAGTCGTGCCTGTTATAAATAAGATAGACCTTCCTTCCGCTGACCCTGAAAGAGCCTGCACGGAAGTCGAGAACGTTATAGGCATACCTGCCATGGACGCTCCGAGAATATCAGCTAAAATGGGTACTAACATCAAAGAGGTACTTGAAAGGGTAGTTACGGATATACCATGCCCGTCGGGTGATGATAACGCACCGCTGAAAGCGCTTATTTTCGACAGCTATTACGATCAGTACAAGGGCGTTATAATCTATATCCGAGTTAAAGAGGGACATATCAAGGCTGGCGAAACTATCAGACTTATGGCGACAGGTGCAGAGTTCCAGACCGTTGAAGTCGGATATATGGGCGCAAAGGATCTCGTTCCTGTGGGAGAACTCCATGCAGGCGAGGTAGGCTATATCGCCGCATCTATAAAGGATATAGGCGATACCCGTGTGGGTGATACTGTGACAAATGCGGCTGCACCATGCGCAGAGGCTCTGCCGGGATATAAGAAAGTAAATCCTATGGTCTACTGCGGTATATATCCTGCTGACGGCGCAAAGTACGGCGACCTCAGAGATGCCCTTGAAAAGCTTATGCTCAACGACGCATCACTTTCCTTTGAGCCTGAAACATCTATTGCGCTGGGCTTTGGATTCCGCTGCGGATTTCTCGGCCTGCTGCATATGGAGATCATTCAGGAAAGACTTGAAAGAGAATATAATCTTGACCTCATCACTACCGCTCCGTCGGTTATATATAAGGTAAATCTTACAAACGGAGAAACTGTCTATATCGACAACCCGACAAATTATCCTGACGTTGGAACTATCGCATCTGCGGAAGAACCTGTTGTCAACGCCCATATCTATACTCCGTCAGATTTTGTGGGAAATATTATGGAGCTTTGTCAGGACAGACGTGGTACTTTCAAGGATATGAAGTATATAGATGAAAACAGAGTCGATCTGCATTACGTTCTGCCCCTCAATGAGATAGTTTATGATTTCTTTGACGCGCTTAAATCAAGAACAAAGGGATATGCGTCATTTGATTACGAAATGAAGGGCTATGAGCCGTCAAAGCTTGTTAAGCTGGACGTTCTGCTCAACGGCGAGATAGTGGATGCACTTTCCTTTATAGTTCATGAGGATAAGGCTTATGCAAGAGGAAGAAGACTTACCGAAAAGCTTAAAGAAAATATCCCACGTCAGCTTTTTGAAGTTCCTGTTCAGGCTGCTATCGGCGGAAAGATCATAGCAAGAGAAACTATCAAGGCTATGCGTAAGGACGTTCTTGCAAAGTGCTACGGCGGAGATATCACCCGTAAGAAAAAGCTGCTTGAAAAGCAGAAAGAGGGTAAAAAGAGAATGCGCCAGCTTGGTTCTGTATCAGTTCCGCAGGAGGCATTCATGTCTGTACTCAAGCTTGACGAATAGGGGACGGTATAGTGGAAATTCTTGTCGGCGCAGCTGCGCTGATAGTTCTGGCGGTAATACTTGGCATAGATGTTTCGCTTATATACAGCGCAGTTATGCTGGTGCTGTTTGCTGCGATAATATTGATAGTAGGCTTTTTTGCAGTATGCCTGTGGTGGCTGATCGGGAGTAGAAAGGCGGCAGGCACACTTTCAAAGGTAGACAAAAATCCCAGATTCAAGTATGACTCAGCCTTTTATCAGATAGACGGAGAAGAATATCCGAACATTTTCCCCTGCGAGATAGTAATGAAAAAATATCTCTATAAGCAGGGGAGGGAATGTAAGCTGTATTTAAACCGCAAAAAAGGCTTTGTGTTTGACGGGAATGCCTTTTTGTGCGTGATAGCGGGACTTGTCCTCGGAACAGGTTCGGCGGCTGTATGTGCGCCTGTGGTGATAGCGGCTTTGTCACTGGGATAAATGCCCAATCTGGGGAATATCTTTTATAGGGAGCTTTATCGACTGCCCTACGCTTATTTTGTACTTATTGGAAACAAAGGCGACGCTTTGCCTGGAAAGGATCTCTGTATGGAAAATCTGAACCGATCAATGAAACTTTCACTTGAATTCGGTCTTTCGGGAGCAGTCCTGCTGCCTGTCATATATGAAGTGTATGCAAATATATCCACCTCGATAGGACTTTTCCTTGTGGCGGCATTTGCCTGCTTTGCAGGTGTGAAGTTTTCTGCGCTGAAGTTCAGAGAGGCTTTCGTCGGTATAACCTGCACCATAGCTTACAGCGGCATTTTAGGTTGGGTGTGTTACCTTTTTATCCACCCAAGGGTAGTGGATATGCTTTTGAAAAGATCGGTGTATTTTTCACTTGATATCAGACAGCAACTTTACTTCCTGCTCTACTGCTTTATAATCCTTGCTTGCATTTACCTTATATGGCTCGTGCGGTTCGGTCTGCACAAGGCAATGGAAAAATTTAAAAGCAACAGCGAAAAAACAGGCAGCTATATCGAAAATGCATTTGATGACGGAAAGGACGATGAAAATTTGTGACGAAAATGACGGGAATATATATACATATACCTTTCTGTCTGAGAAAATGTCCTTACTGCGATTTCTATTCGGGAGCGGCGGACGGAGCTGTGAAAGAAGCTTACGTCAAGGCTGTCATAAGGAATATATATGATTTTAAAAACAGGGGGATCTGCGCCGATACGGTCTATTTCGGCGGCGGAACTCCCTCGCTTTTGTCTGCGGAGCAGATAGGCAGGATAATTTCAGCCTGCAATGAGTCTTTCGCAATGAAAGAACCTGAGATAACTATGGAGTGCAACCCGTGTACAGTTGACTATGAAAAGCTATGCGGATATCGTGGGGCAGGGGTAAACAGGCTTTCTTTCGGCATACAGTCCGCACAGGACAGGGAGCTTGCGGCGATAGGCAGACTTCATGATTTTGCGCAGGCTGAAAAGGCAGTGGAAAATGCAGTAAAGGCAGGCTTTGACAATATTTCGGGTGATGTTATGCTTGGACTTCCTGAGCAGACGCAAAAGAGCCTTGAAAACACTTTGGAGCGTATGTGCAGTATGCCACTTTCACATATTTCAGCTTATATGCTGAAAATTGAAGAGGGTACGCCCTTTGACTGTGATGAGATAAGGAATGCTGTGGCAGATGAAGATACGCTGTGCGATATGTATATGCAGACGGCAGAATTTCTCAAAGGCAAGGGTTTTGAGCATTATGAGATATCGAATTTTGCTCTTGACGGAAAATATTCAAGACATAATCTTAAATACTGGCAGGGTGAAGAGTATATCGGTATCGGTGCGGCGGCACATTCATTTTTTGACGGCAGGAGATACTGCTGTCCTGCGGACAGGGAGAGCTTTATTTCTCAGCCTGTCCAGACTAAGCAGATCTTGGAGGAAAACCCCGATAAAGCAAGCGAATATGTTATGCTCGGTCTAAGGCTGAGCAAAGGGATATCCCTTGAAAAGCTGAAAGATATGGACGCTGACATAAATGAAGATGATATCAGAAATATGAAAAAGTTTGCAGAGCGTTTTGCTGAAAACGGACTTGTGGTCATAAGCGGAGATAGTATCTCTCTGACGGCAAAAGGCTTTCTTGTGTCAAATGAGATAATAGGCGAATTTCTTGATATGATATGAATTCTTTAGTGGTGTAAATCCACAAATATTTGTGCCGTATATTGTGCATGGCTACAATATGATCGGCGGTTTCTTGTAAAATCAAGCGGAAAATGATATAATGTTATTATATGAACTTGTGTATGTATCTTATTTGAATATTTTGATATTGAAAGGATGAATTATGAAAGCTGTCGCTTTTGTGGCTGCTGCGGCGCTGGCACTTTCGCTATGCTCCTGCTCAGCTTTCTCAGATAAAAATAAAGAAGAAAAGATCGCCGTTCCGATACTTGAAACAAAGGAGATATCCTATAAGACCTGCAAGGCAGAGGTAACTGATATCTCGCAGGAGTATTATCAGGTCGGCACATGGGGCTATCCGTACAGCGAATCTGTGGTGTTCAAGGCGAACGGTCAGATAAAGTCTATCGAGGTGGAATCACCTTGCGACGTGAAAAAGGGCGATCTGCTCTGTACGCTCTATTCTGACGATGTTCAGGAACAGATCGAGCGTGAGGAAATAAGGCTTGATCAGGCGAAAAGCACCGTCAACACGCTGTATGCAAACAACGCTTCCGCCGATGAGATAACTATGGCGGAATATGACCTTGAGCTTGAACAGATGACCTACGATCATCTTGTGGAGTCGCTGGACGATTATAACGTCTATGCCCCCTGCGACGGAGAATTCACCGCATTGGACAGACGTGACCAGCCGCTGAATGTAAATTCACCGGTTTCAAAGGGCAGCGTTTTCGGTTATACTTCCGATAAGTCACAGCAGTATCTCTGCGTTCAGGTCTATGACAATCAGCTCAACAATGTAAACTTCGGTACTGCCGTAAGGCTTGAACAGGGCGCAAACACCAGCTCCGGCACGGTTACGGATATCGTCTATGATGAAAACGGAGATTTTTCAGCCTATACATATGTTATCACACCGTCCAACGACGCAGATCTTATGGATTTCGGCGATGTTCAGGTGGTGTTTGATATCTATTCAAGAATGGATACCGTGGTAATACCTCAGAAGGCTGTGAAAAATCTTTCCGGCAGAACCTATGTAAATCTTCTAGTGGACGGCGTAAAGGTGGAGCAGGATATTGAACTCGGTATAGAGGATAATGAAAATGTCGAGGTCTTATCAGGTCTGAGCGGCGGCGAGGAGATAATTCTGAATTAGCCCGCTAATGCCGTTTGAGGGCATTGTGCGGTATTGACTTAAAAAAACGTACCTTAGTATTCATATTATGCAAAAGAGAAAAAATTTGCATATCATTGGATTTTGACTTGATTTTTTACGCAATTTCGTATAAAATATAATGTAGACACAAAACGTAAAATAGGAGGAATATTTGAAATGAAGGACTTTTTATCCAATGTCTGGGTCAAAAGAGCGGTGTCGGTATTCAATATAGCATACTTTGCTGTTATCATGCTCATAACCTGGGCGACTTTCCTGTACGATCTTGAATTTGCAGCAGGAAAAGAAAAGTCGTTTTTGACTGTATATGTGGTGGCGAGCGTTGTTTTCCTCGGTCTTATGATCTTCACAAGAGAGGAATTTGTGACAAGGCTGCTGAGCGTACTTATGCTGCCGGTAGTATTCTTTATGATACTTTTCAATATGTATGACTGGATACTTATAATACCGCCGTTTGTGGTGGCAGCTGTAATGTTCTTTGCCGCTGATACTCACGAAACCGTAAAGGTAATAATGGGTACGATATATCTGCTGATGTACGTTCTCGGTATCGTGGCATATTTCGTTCTCAATCTGCTCTTCGGCGGAACTTCTGTAAAAACTCAGCTCAATGCGGATATGGACAGGGGAACAGATGTGTTCAGCCTGTATAAATCACAGTACACAAAGATCTGTGAGGAAACCACAGACGAAAATACCATATCTCCTGACGGCGAATATCAGATAGTTCTCTATGATGTTCAGGACAGCGATAAGGGCGGCGTAAATATTTGCGTTATACCTTACGGTCAGGATATAAAGCTTAAATTCTTCACTCTTAAGCAGAAGGGTATAGAGAAAACTATATCCAATAAGGGCATAAGAGGAACTGTCCCTGATGTCGGCTGGGTAGTTGATGAAGAGGACGGCAAGCTCAAGGTGCAGTACAGACTTTCAGCAGAGGACGATCTTAAAGAAACTTCTGTTATCGTAATGCCTAAGAAACAGTACCTCGACTTTATCGGAATAAGCTGATAACTGCCGAAATCATATGAATATTAAAGAACGGCTTTGCATATTCTGCAGGACCGTTCTTTTTTTGTCGGCGGCTGTAACCAGAATGTCGAATAGCATATTGTTAATATTAATAAATAATTAATTGAGGTTAAGTAAAACGATTACAAAACGATTACATATCATTCGTTGGGTGTATAATACTATTGACATTTTGAACGAAAAGGTGTAAAATATATACTGTGATATGGGCGAATTTATGTGTTTGCTGTTTGCCCCCTACAATATTATCAGGGAGGAACTATAAATGAAATTGAAAAGAATAGCCTGTTTAGCAGCAGCTGCGGTGATGTCACTCTGTTCAGCTGTTTCTGTTTTTGCTGAGGAAGAAGAACGTAAGATCGACACTTACTGGGAAAACGAAAGTATGCTTACAGATGATACATCTGCACCTACTCTTTCTTTCGATCTTACCGATTGGAAAAATTCTATTCATATGACAAAGGACGCTTCACTTATAAATCTTGAAGCTAAATCTGAAACAAAGTATGCTTATCAGGGTCAGTCTATGAAACTCACAGCGTCTACTGCAAATGAGATCACAGACCTTCAGCAGTTTGCATGGCTTATGAGAGATTCGGATAACAATCTTATCTATCCTGAGGCTGACAATGAGGACGCAGATTATCTTACACTGGGCGTTGAACTTCACGCAGGTGAGTTCGGTATGAACTACTTTGACGGCTCGATGATCACATTCAACTACCGTCTTAATCCTGATATAAAGGGTCTGCTTATGGGCGACAGCTGCTTTGTATATGCTTGTGATGATGATTACAAGAAACTGGACAGCACAGAACTCAGACTTGAATACAATGATACTGACGCAAACAATACTACACAGTATGCAAAGGGCGTAATGAGTATTGCGGAGGATATCGGCGCAACAAAGCTCGTTATCGACGTTCCGCTCCAGAAGGTAACGGAAACAGTTGATATCCTTTATCTTGATAACTTTACAGTTACCACAAGAACAGGCAAGCAGGTAGCTAACCTTGACGGTTACAACCAGAATGCAAAGCCGCAGGAAGTTGTACAGGGACTTAAAGTCAAGAAGAAGGATAATACAGTAAGCCTTTCAGAGAAAACTGAAGGCGAGGGAACAAGTACAAAAATGACTATCGTTTATATCGGTATCGGTGTTCTTGCGGTAGGTGTAGTAGTTCTTATCGTTCTCCTGATTAGAAAGGCAAAGAATAAGTTCTATTAAATTTAAGTTTTAAGATCTTTTGACAGTCTGTTTTATGCAGGCTGTCTTTTTTTGCGCTGAAAAATAACCATGTTCATAAATTAGCGTGATAAAAAGTTGGCTTGTGTAAATAGAAGAATTAATTATGTAATATGAAATATATTAAATTATATATAGATTAATAATTGATTACAATTTTTCTTAATTTCTAATAACGTTTACTTTGTGTGATTTATATAAAATGGCGTGATAAAGTTTATAAAATATGACGGACTTAATATGAAACATAACAAATATATATGACCCTATGTCAATATTTATATTATTCAAGATAGGCTATATGATATATAATTAAAGATAGCATAATGTTTTGATTATTTATATGGTAATCATTTTAACAAAATGGAGGAAATGCTATGTCAAAAGAATTTGATTTTTCACCGATCGATAAAATTCTGGAAAATCACGAAAAAACAGCGGTCATTGCTATCTTGCAGGATATTCAGGAGATATATCACTATCTCCCGAAAGAGATATTCCCTTACCTTGCGAAAAAGCTCGGTACAGGTGAAGCAAGGATATACAGCGTGGCAACGTTCTATGAGAATTTTTCACTTGAACCCAAGGGAAAGTATGTGCTTAAATGCTGTGACGGTACAGCCTGTCATGTAAGAAAATCCACAGACATTCTTCAGTACCTCAGAAGTGAACTGGGACTTTCCGAAACAAAGACCACTACCGACGATCTTATGTTTACTCTGGAAACAGTTTCATGTCTTGGCGCTTGCGGACTTGCGCCTGTTATGACGGTAAATGATGAGGTACACCCTGCTATGACTCCTGACAAGGCTGCGGCTTTGCTCAAAGAATTAAAGGAGGCTGAATAATAATGCTGCTTAAAACGAAATACGATCTGGATAATGCCAGAATTACATACGGCGGGCTTGTTGACAAGCAGGCAAGAAAGATACTTGTCTGTGCAGGTACAGGCTGCGTTGCAGGCGGTTCTCTGAAAATATATAATAAACTTATCGAGGATATTCAGGCTAAGGGACTGGAATGTGTGGTTGCTCTTGCTGACGAACCTCACGATGACGATATCCATGAGGGCGCTGTGGGAGTAAAGAGAAGCGGATGTCATGGCTTCTGCGAAATGGGACCTTTGGTAAGAATAGAGCCTGAGGGCTGGCTTTACACAAAGGTAAAGCTTGAGGACGTTGAAGAGATCGTTGACAAGACTATCCTCAACAACGAATGTGTTGAAAGGCTCTGCTATAAGAAAAACGGCGAGATATACCGTCAGCAGGCAGAGATACCTTTCTATAAAATGCAGAACAGAATAGTTCTGGAACATTGCGGTCATATCGACGCAACTTCTATAAAGGAGTATCTTGCTATCGGCGGATATACTGCTTTTGAAAAGGCTCTGCTGGAGATGACCCCTGCGGATATACTTAATGAAATGACAGAATCAAACCTCAGAGGACGAGGCGGCGGAGGATTTCCTCTCGGAAGAAAATGGGCAAGCGTAGCAAAGCAGACAAGTCCCGTGAAGTATGTTGTCTGCAACGGCGACGAGGGCGACCCCGGTGCATTTATGGACAGATCCATAATGGAGGGCGATCCGCACAGACTTCTTGAAGGTATGATGATCGCAGGTATCGCAACTGGGGCAAAGGACGGATATATCTACGTTCGTGCGGAATACCCTCTTGCAGTTGAAAGACTGAGGGGAGCTATCGCACAGGCTGAACAGTTCGGACTGCTGGGCGACGATATCCTCGGAACAGGATTTTCATTCAGAATACATATAAACAGAGGTGCAGGAGCGTTCGTATGCGGCGAGGGTTCAGCTCTTACAGCGTCTATCGAGGGCAAGAGAGGTATGCCGAGAGTAAAGCCTCCTAGAACCGTAGAGCATGGCCTTTTCGATCAGCCGACAGTTCTCAATAACGTTGAAACTCTTGCGAACGTGCCGCTCATCATAAACAAGGGTGCAGCGTGGTTCAAGTCCATAGGACCTGAAAATTCACCGGGAACAAAGGCTTTCGCTCTTACAGGAAATATCTCAAACACAGGTCTTATCGAAGTGCCTATGGGAACTTCCCTCAGAAAGGTAATTTATGAGATAGGCGGAGGAATGAGAGGGGACGGAAAGTTCAAGGCTGTTCAGATCGGCGGACCGTCGGGCGGATGTCTTGTTACGCCTAACCTTGATATCTCACTTGACTTTGACTCGCTGAAAAAAGTCGGCGCAATGATCGGTTCGGGCGGACTTGTAGTAATGGACGATAAGTCGTGCATGGTCGAGGTCGCAAGATTTTTTATGAACTTCACACAGAACGAGTCATGCGGAAAGTGCGTTCCTTGCCGTGAGGGTACAAGAAGAATGCTGGAGATACTGGAAAGAATAGTTGACGGCAGAGGAGAAGAGGGCGATATCGACCTGCTGCTCGAACTGGCAGATACTATATCTTCAACTGCACTCTGCGGACTGGGAAAGACCGCAGCATTCCCTGTTGTATCAACAATAAAGAATTTCCGTGATGAATATGAGGCGCATATAAGGGATAAGAAATGTCCTGCGGGCAACTGCAAGAAGCTTGTTACATATCAGATCGATCCTGAGCTTTGCAAGGGATGTTCAAAATGTGCAAGAGCCTGTCCTGTGGGAGCTATCAGCGGAGAGATCAGAAGTCCGTTCAAGATCGACACAGCTAAGTGCATAAAGTGCGGAGCTTGCGTTGAAGGCTGTCATTTCAAGGCTGTCAAGGAGGTTTAACAGTTACAATGAACAACAATTTTATGATAATAGATAATATTCCCGTTGCCATAAACGGTGAGAAAAATCTGCTTGAGCTTATAAGAAAGGCAGGGATAGACCTCCCTACGTTCTGTTACTATTCTGAGCTGTCTGTTTACGGCGCTTGCAGAATGTGTATGGTTGAGGATAAGTGGGGTTCTATCGTTGCAGCCTGTTCAACACCGCCTAAGAGCGGAATGGAGATACGCACAAATACTCCAAGACTGAGAAAATACAGAAAAATGATACTTGAGCTGCTGCTGTCCAATCACTGCGGCGACTGCACGACCTGCGATAAGAACGGAAAATGTAAACTTCAGGAGCTTGCTGCAAGATTTGATATCCACAGAGTAAGATTTCCGAATACAAAGGATAAGCCGTGTATCGACGATTCCTCACTTTCTATCACAAGAGATGCAAATAAGTGTATCCTCTGCGGCGACTGTGTAAGAGTCTGCAACGAAGTTCAGAATGTTGGCGCAATAGATTTTGCAAACAGAGGTTCAAAGATGAAGGTAGCCTGTTCATTTGACAAGCCTATCGGAGATTCAAACTGCGTAGGCTGCGGACAGTGTGCAGCAGTCTGTCCGACCGCTGCCATAATCATAAAGAACGACAGCCACCTTCTTTGGAAACATCTTAACAATGACGATACCATTGCTGTGGCACAGATCGCACCTGCGGTAAGAGTTGCCGTGGCAAAGGAGTTCAACTATCAGGGCGAAAACGTAATGGGCAAGATAGTTGCGGCTCTCAGAAGAATAGGCTTTGACTATATTTTCGATACCTCCACAGCAGCCGACCTTACGGTAATGGAAGAGTCAAAGGAGTTTGCACAAAGACTTGAAAAGGGAGAAAATCTGCCGCTGTTCACATCATGCTGCCCTGCATGGGTGAAGTATTGCGAGAATGAATATCCTGAAATGCTGCCAAACGTATCGACCTGCCGTTCGCCTATGCAGATGTTTGCGTCCGTCATAAAGGAACAGTTCGGAAACAAGGGCAAAAAGCTGCTTTCAGTAGCCGTTATGCCATGTACAGCCAAGAAAGGCGAGGCTGCAAGAGATGAGTTCAAGGACGAAAACGGCAAGCCGCTGGTGGATTATGTTATCACCACGCAGGAACTTATCCTTATGATAAAGGAAGCAGGCATCGTATTCAACGAGATAGAGCCTGAGTCGGTAGATATGCCGTTCGGAACAATGACAGGCGCAGGAGTTATTTTCGGCGTAACAGGCGGCGTAACAGAGGCTGTTATAAGACGTGTATCCTCGGATAAATCCATAGCATCCCTGAGAAATCTTGCTTTTGAGGGCGTAAGAGGATTTGGCGGAATAAAGGAATTTGAGCTTCTCCTCGATGATAAAACCGTAAAGATATGCGTAGTAAACGGACTTAAAAATGTTGCACCTATTATGGAGAGAATAAGAAACGGCGAGCATTTCGACCTTATCGAAGTAATGGCTTGCCCTAACGGCTGCATAAGCGGCGGCGGACAGCCTAAGGCTACCGTGGGCGAAAAGGCAGAGAGAAGTGTAAATCTGTACAATGCAGATAAGCTTTGCACACTTAAACGTTCGGAAGAAAATCCGCTTATGACAGAGCTTTATAACGGCATACTAAAGGGAAAAGAACACGAACTTCTCCACGTTTCATACGTTCATAAGTAAAATTATAAAAATTATAATAATTATAATTGCAAATTAAAAACTGCCCTGCGGCGGGATATTGTATCCTTTGCCGCAGGGCAGTTTATTTTAGCACTTTTATTATGTCAGCTGTATCAGCTCATATATGAAACCGAGTCTGGATCAAATGTTATTCCGTCAACCTTGTCAAAAGCCTCGCTGAGTTTGTTTATATCTATGTCAAGAGTGTTATCGTCCGAGACAAATTCGCTGTCGTCATATGATTCTTTTGTCACACTGAAATACAGATATCCGTCGCTGCAGAAAGTTGATGTGCAGCTGAGATATTCATTGTTGTTTTTAGAAGATACACCGTCGAATATGCTTGAAAGTTCATACTGAGCGGAGTCCTCATCAACATTTTCAGGCAGTTTCATTTTGAAATTCAGTGATGTATTTCCGTCTTTAAATCCATTTTCAAGTTCGGCAGGGATCTGATATACGTCAGATATTTCCTTTGCATTTTTTGCAAGATAGCAGTATTTAAGGCTCGTGCATTCTGGTATATCGTCCTGATCGCTCCAGTCATAGCCGTCGTCCATTTTGATATCGTCATTGACATTGAATCTTGCATAATCAGGGTTGCCGTCAGAGCCGTTGTCAAATGTGAGGTCAACGTGATACCAGTCACCGTCTATATTTACAACGTCCCAAGCGTGTTCACTCTCTGCTGTGCAGTGGATTATCTTGCAGTCTATGCCGAGTGCGTCCATAAAGAGCTTGAATGTGGTCGCATTGCCCACGCAGATAGTTGTGTGATCCTTGAAAAATCCATATGGCGTGTGGGAGAAATCCTGTCCGCTGCTTATTGCCGCAAGTTCGCCGTCATCATAAGTTGTGTTTGCGAATATGTAGTCATATACAGCCTTTTCCTTGGAGTAATCGTCCATATCGTCTGTGATTATGCTGCTTATAGCCTCTTTCAGACTTTTGAGGATAAACTTATCCTTATCGTCAGTAAGCTTTGAATCGTCCCCTGACTTGTAAGCCTCAATGACGGCAGTATCGTCATAAACGTCGTGCACTTCGCCGAAATCATAGTCGTCACAGTTGGTGGTGTCGCCGTCAATGCCATATTCTCCTGCTATGACCTTTGAAAGCTTTTCTACCTTGTCCTCAAGTTCAGTTATCCTGTCCTTATCGGAACTTTCTGATGATGCACTGCCTGCGTCTTTCTTTGAAGTCTTTGAGCTGTCGCTCCTTATCGACTCAGAGCATGAGGTCAGAGCCGTTGTAAGGCTGAGGGCGCATATGCAGGCTGTAAGGCATATTATCTTTCTTGCTTTTTTTGCATCTTTCATTTTTGTTATCTCCTTATCCGTTGTTCTTTTGTTTTTATCTTTTGTTTTTATCTTTTATTTTTATCTGTTGTCTTTTATTCTGCGGCTGATTTAATAAGCTTTGATATGCTGTCCTCGTCATCGGATATAACAAGCACCCAGTAACCGCCTGCTTCAAATATATCAGCCTCGTCAAGCTTTGTCATTTCTTCCGGCTTGTATGTTTCAAACGTTGTGCGTCTTGATTTTAGCCTTTCTGTCAGCAGCTTTTTTCCGAGTTCGCTGTCTGAGGTCTTTATCATCGAAACCTCGTCTGCACTGCCGCCGTCGGAAGCGTAGATTATGCCGCCGTCCGTAAGCTGATCTGTGTCAACGCCGTACAGCTTTTTGCAGTTGCTTTCAAAAGTATCGTCGCCCCAGTAAGCCTTGCCGTCCAGCAGTTCGTTATCTATATGGGAAAGTACGCTTTCGGCAGTAATGTCAGTTTTCTGCTCGGCGGAGCTTTCCGACTGTGACACAACGCTGCTTGTATCAGCTGAAGAACAGCCTGTGGCTGTAAGTATGGTGAAAGCGGCTGTCAGAGCGGTAGTCACCGCACAGAGCGTTCTTAAAAGCATCATTTTATATCATCCTTTCTTTTCTAAGAAGATTATAGCACTACAAGATAAAATATTCAACAGATAAGAGATTATTTAAGAAATTCTTATGATTTAGATAAGATTATTTTTCGGATATATTTTCCTTGTTTTTGACCTGCTTTTCAAAAGTGTTTTTATATTCGACAGGCGATGTGCCTTTATGCTTTTTGAACACTCTTGAAAAGTAGAGAGGGTCTTCAAATCCTGCCGAACGTGCCACTGCGGAAATGGAGAGAGAGGTGCTTTCCAGGAGGCGCACCGCATTGTTTATCCTTATTTCAGTAAGGTATGCGATAGGGGAGATGCCTTTGGTTTCCATAAACGCACGGTAAAGTGTTGCTCTGCTGACCTGTGCATACTCTGCCGCCTGCTCTATGCCGATATCCATTGCATAGTTGAATTTCATATATCTTACCGCTTTTTTCACGCAGAAGGCAGCCTTGCTGTTATGCGGTCGGCGGTCAACGGCTTTATCTATGAGCAGACCGAGGGTGATATAAAGTTGACCAGTCATTCTAACAGAATCCGCAGTAGAATGACCTCTGAAATTATATATACTCTCAATGGAGTTTTTCAGCTCGTCCCCGAAGTCGGCGGAGATAACGGGATAATCTCTCGAAAAATCAGTCCGCTCCAGCAGACTTTCCGCCTCACTGCCGCTGAATCCTGCCCAGTAGTATGCCCATGGATCGTCCTTATCGGCGGCATAGTAGATCTCCGTGCGTGGGTAGATGATAAATGTGTTGCCTGCGCACAGTTCGTACTCTTTTCCGTTGGCAAAATATATGCCTTTTCCGCTGACGATATGGTGGATAAGGTAGTGGTCACGCACACCTAGTCCCCACTTATGGAGCGGCGCACATTTTTCATATCCGACGTTATAGACGAAAAGGGGAGCGTTTTCGGACTGTGCGCTTATAAAGGAATGTTTGTCCGACATTTTTGTTTTCCTCCCGTACTTTCAATACTTACAATGACATTATAGCATATAAAGTTATCTTCTGCAACAAAAATCCATGTAAATGAAACGATTTTACTCTTGCAAAATTTTTCAGATATGGTATAATAAAATCAGCAAAGTAAACAGGGGTAAAAATACTTTGCTGACAATACATAAGACGAAAACTGAAGGGAGTAAATTTTATGGCAATGATACTTGTAACAGGCGGAGCGGGATTTATCGGCAGCCACACCTGCGTAGAACTGCTGGAGGCAGGCTACGAAGTAGTAATAATGGACAACTTTTCAAACTCAAAGCCTGAGGCGCTTAACAGAATAAAGAAGATCACAGGAAAGGATTTTGCATTTTACGAAACAGATATGCTTGATCTTGAAGGAATGGAGAAGATCTTTGAAGAAAACAAGATAGACGCAGTAATTCATTTTGCAGGACTCAAGGCGGTAGGCGAGTCTGTTGCAAAGCCTGTTGAATACTATCACAACAATATTACAGGTACGCTCAATCTTATAAGAGCAATGAGAAAGTACGGCTGCAAGAAGATAGTATTTTCATCTTCCGCAACGGTATACGGCCCTGTAAACAAAGCGCCGTACACAGAAGATATGCCGACATCTGCCACAAATCCATACGGATACACAAAGGTAATGATCGAGCAGATCTTGAGAGATGTATGTGTTGCTGACGATGAATGGAGCGTTTCTCTGCTGAGATACTTCAATCCTATCGGAGCGCATTCAAGCGGACTTATCGGCGAAGATCCTAACGGAATACCGAACAATCTTCTTCCGTACATTTGTCAGGTAGCAGTAGGAAAGCTTGAAAGATTAGGTGTATTCGGAGATGACTACGACACCCCCGACGGAACGGGAGTAAGAGATTACATACACGTTGTAGATCTCGCAAAGGGACATCTTTGCGCAGTAAAATATGTACTTGAAAACAAGGGTTGTGACGCAGTAAACCTCGGAACAGGAAAGGGTTCGTCGGTATTTGATGTACTTCACAGTTTTGAGAAGGCTTGCGGACGTGAGCTTCCGTACAAGGTACTTCCAAGACGTGCAGGCGACATTGCGACTTGCTATGCAAATCCTGACAAGGCGAAGAGGGTATTCGGTTGGGAGGCAAAGCTTTCTCTTGATGAAATGACTGCAAGCAGCTGGAACTTCATCAAAAACAACCCAAACGGACTTTAGTCCTCGGGCGGACGGCTCGGTTCGGGACGCTCGGTAAACTCGCTGTCTGCTGTCGGGGCTTATCATTTCGTGCTCGGAAGAAACGGATATATGATTTATACTGAAACCCACTTTGATAAGGTTTTATATTAACTTTAATAATTTGCGTAGGGGCGACCTTTGGTCGCCCGCTTTTTCACGTCAAATGTAATGTGTCAAATAAAAATATAATATGTCACATAAAAAGTGCGTTAAAACAAAATCTGTTTTAACGCACTTGAATTTTATTTGCTCTGATTAAGCGAAAGTTCTTTAAGTTCACGTCCGTCACGGAGAAGGTCGTGGAGAACTTCTGCATTATTGTTTGCGATTGCATCTCTGTATTCTTTCAGACGTGCAATTATGCAGTCTATCTCTTCCACCAGAGGTTCTTTGTTCATAAGGAAAAGTGATGTCCACATATCCTCGTTAAGCTTAGCCACTCTTGTGAGATCCTTAAAAGAACCTGCGGAAAATCCCGACTGTTTTAACAGGCTGGGACTTTTTACATACGAGCTTGAAACGACGTGTGCAAGCTGTGAGGTGAAAGCAATAACGTGGTCATGCTCCTCTGTATTTGAAACGACCACTCTTGCAAAACCTATATCATAAGCAAGGCTTGATATTTCCTTTACAACACGCATAGGTGTATTATCGGTAGGTGTCATAATAAAGCTTGCGTTTTCAAAAAGGTTATCCACTGAATAAGCAAAGCCTGAGAACTCACGGCCTGCCATAGGGTGACAGCCGATAAAATTAACTCCCGAATCTGCCAGCGGTTTTTCAACGGCATCAACTATTGCGCCTTTCACGCCGCAGGTATCCATAACGATTCCGCCTTTTTTGAAACGGTCTTTATTTTCTATGATGAAGTCTATTGTCTGCTGTGGGTGGAGGCTGACGATAACTACGTCAAAGCTGTCGAGGTGGTCGGCGGTAAATTCTCCGTCGATAGCCTCCTGAGCGATAGCGCCTGCGACAGAGCCTTTATTGATATCGAGCCCATAACAGCTGTTGGAAGTATTTTTCTTTATTGATTTAGCAAGTGAGCCGCCGATAAGTCCAAGTCCGACTATACCTATTTTCATATATATCAAGTCCTTTCACAAAAGTGTCGATACTTTTACGCTTTTAAGCTTTTATGTAATAAAGTATACCACTATCCCCCTACTTTGTCAATAGTGTCCTCGGGCGGACGGCTCTATTCGTGGCGCTCGTAAACTCGCTGTCTGCTGTGCGGTCTTTTACTTTTGTGCTCGGAAGAAACGGAGATGTGGCTTTTACTTAAATATACTTTGATGAGGTTTTATGTCGGTTTTTCAAGGTTCGATGTTTCGGTAGGGGCGACCTGCGGTCGCCTGTTTTGACACTACAACTTTGTTAAAATTTATGCCGTTTCAAATTACCTGTGATTGCAAACTTATATTGAACTCACATTTGTTACATTCTTACCTTGCCAAAATCCATCGTAGTAACGATCATTGTTAGCCATTTAACCCCGAACAAAGTTTGCTGTTTTCAGCGGTATATTTTACTACACTCATTAGCTTAATACTGAGTATAATCGGTATAGTCAGTATTATAATTGTTATAATCTGTGTTGTAGTCGGTGTTGTAATCTGTATTATAATCTGCGTAATAGTTAGTATCAGTATTGTCGGCCGCAGAACTTACTGCGCTGCTGGCAGTGCTTGTGTTCTCATTCATATCCTCTGCGTACTTGTAATCCGAAGTCACGCCGAGATATTCTTCAAGGCAAAGTCCGCTGTCTGCTACTTCTTTTGCCTTTTCAACTCCAAGATAGCGTATATGCCACGGCTCATAGGAATAGCCTGTAATATCTTCTTTTCCCTGTGGGTAGCGGATTATAAAGCCGTATTCAGCACAATGTGCGGCAAGCCACTTTGCCTCCTGCGTATCGCCGAAAGAAAATTCCGTTGAGTTTACGTCAAAGGTAAGTCCTGTCTGATGTTCTGAATGTCCCGGACGTGATGAAACCTTGTCCGCCTCGTCAGTACCTCTTTGCCATGCGTAGTTGTTATACAGCGTTTCCTGCTCCTGATAGCTCCTGTAACCCGAGTTGACGAAAAGGTAAATGCCGTCATTCATTGCGGCTGCTGCCATTTCATCAAATGCATTCTGTGCGGCTGCGCTTGTACCTGGGTCATAATCTGACGGCAGGGAATATGTCTTGTTCACGATAAGAACATCGTCAACGAATGTCATGCCGTTTATCTGTTCTATTTTCTTGCCGGTCGTGCTGACATTGCCGCTTGTGCTGCTGTCGGAAGATTTTGAACTATCTGTTTTGTTAATGTTTGCTTCAGCAACTTTTGAACTGTCCGATGATACGGAAGAAACGGAAGAACTGTCCGCAGCCGATGATGACTCGTCCTTATTGCCGCTGCCGCCTGAACAGCTCTTGACTATGATGAATATTATTGCCAGCAGAAGTATGAGCGCAATGGTCCTGTTGCGGTTCACTCTGCGCCTTTCAGCTGCTTTGCGGCGTTCACGCATACGCATTTGTATCTCACGTTCGTACATCACCTGTTCCTGACTTGGAACATAGTCTGTGCAGTCCTCATACTCAATTATAGGTTCTATCTCATGAGGCTGATTATTATTCTGAGAATCCATATTAATGTCAATGCTTCGGGAAAACGAAGCATTTTCCTCCTTTCGGCGCTTGAACGTTTCCACAGTTCGTATAAGACTATGAAAACGAAAAACTTCGGGAAACTTTATTGTCTGCTGTATACATTTTGCCTTTGTATACGGAAATACATTGATTATTATAGCATTTTTTCTTTTATAAATCAAGACGTAAATATAAACAGTTATATTATACAAAATCCCGACACAGAATGTATTTAAGATATATTTTTCATCATTCAGATTATATCCTGTAATTGGTTCTGCAAAAAGCACATTTTGTCATATGAACTGATAATTGTTGAAAATGCACATAAAGTATGCTGAAAAATTGTATAAGATTTTATGCACTAAAATGGTCTGAAACTATGGTAATTTTATTCAAAGTCTGTTATAATATAAATACAACCGTAATCATGGTTTTTAAAGTTTTTATGGTTTACGGAATAGTAATAATTTGGAGGTAGAAAAACCAATGGCAAAGAAGTATTGTTATCTTTTCTCTGAAGGCAATGCTAACATGAGAGAGCTTCTCGGCGGTAAGGGTGCTAACCTGGCTGAGATGACAAATATCGGTCTCCCTGTACCTCAGGGCTTTACGATCACAACAGAAGCTTGTACTCAGTATTATGAGGACGGCCGTGAGATCAACGAAGGTATCATGGCAGAGATCAACGAGTATATCGGTAAGATGGAAGAGATCACAGGCAAGAAGTTCGGTGATAAGGAGAATCCGCTCCTCGTTTCCGTACGTTCAGGTGCTAGAGCATCTATGCCTGGTATGATGGATACAATCCTTAACCTCGGTCTTAACGAAGAGGTTGTTGAAGTTATCGCTAAGAAGTCCAACAATCCAAGATGGGCTTGGGACTGCTACAGAAGATTCATCCAGATGTATTCTGACGTAGTTATGGAAGTTGGTAAGAAGTACTTTGAAGAGCTTATCGACCAGATGAAGGCTAAGAAGGGCGTTACACAGGACGTTGACCTTACAGCTGATGACCTTAAGGAACTCGCTGGCCAGTTCAAGGCTGAGTACAAGGAGAAGATCGGCGTTGACTTCCCAACTGATCCTAAGGAGCAGCTCATGGGCGCTATCAAGGCAGTATTCCGTTCATGGGATAACCCAAGAGCTAACGTATACAGACGTGACAACGATATCCCTTATTCATGGGGTACTGCAGTAAACGTTCAGTCCATGGCATTCGGTAACATGGGTGACGACTGCGGAACAGGTGTTGCATTCACAAGAGACCCTGCAACAGGCGCTAAGGGTCTGTTCGGTGAGTTCCTTACAAACGCACAGGGCGAGGACGTTGTTGCCGGTGTTCGTACACCAATGCCTATCGCTCAGATGGAAGAGAAGTTCCCAGAGGCATTTGCTCAGTTCCAGGAAGTTTGCAAGACTCTCGAAAATCATTACAGAGATATGCAGGATATGGAGTTCACAGTTGAGAACAAGAAGCTCTATATGCTCCAGACAAGAAACGGTAAGAGAACAGCTCAGGCTGCTCTTAAGATCGCTTGCGATCTCGTTGACGAGGGCATGAGAACTGAAGAAGAAGCTGTTGCAATGATCGATCCTAGAAACCTCGATACACTTCTCCACCCACAGTTCGACGCAAAGGCTATCAAGGCTGCTACACCTATCGGAAAGGGTCTTGGTGCTTCACCGGGAGCTGCTTGCGGTAAGATCGTATTCACAGCTGACGATGCTGAGGCATGGAACGCTAAGGGTGAAAAGGTAGTTCTCGTAAGACTTGAAACTTCACCTGAGGACATCACAGGTATGAAGGCTTCACAGGGTATCCTCACAGTTAGAGGCGGTATGACATCACACGCTGCCGTTGTTGCTCGTGGTATGGGTACTTGCTGCGTATCAGGCTGCTCTGATATCGTTATGGACGAGGCTAACAAGAAGTTCACACTCGCTGGCAAGACATTCACAGAGGGTGACTACATTTCAATCGACGGTTCAACAGGTAACATCTACGATGGCATCATCCCAACAGTAGACGCTACTATCGCTGGTGAGTTCGGCAGAATCATGAGCTGGGCTGACAAGTACAGAACACTTAAGGTAAGAACAAACGCTGATACTCCTGCTGACGCTAAGAAGGCTAGAGAGCTCGGCGCTGAGGGTATCGGACTTTGCCGTACAGAGCATATGTTCTTCGATCCTGAGAGAATCGCTGCATTCAGAGAGATGATCTGCTCAGATACAGTTGAAGAGAGAGAAGCTGCTCTTGCTAAGATCGAGCCAATGCAGCAGGCTGACTTCGAGGCTCTTTATGAGGCACTTGAAGGAAATCCTGTAACGATCAGATTCCTTGACCCACCTCTCCACGAGTTCGTACCAACAGAAGAGGCTGATATCGAGGCTCTTGCTAAGGCACAGGGCAAGTCTGTTGAGGACATCAAGGCTATCATCGCTTCACTCCACGAGTTCAACCCAATGATGGGTCACCGTGGCTGCCGTCTTGCAGTAACATATCCTGAGATCGCAAAGATGCAGACAAAGGCTGTTATCAAGGCTGCTATCAACGTTAAGAAGAATCACCCAGACTGGACAGTTGAACCTGAGATCATGATCCCACTGGTTGGCGACGTTAAGGAACTTAAGTTCGTTAAGAAGGTAGTTGTTGAAACTGCTGACGCTGAGATCGCTGCTGCTGGTTCTGACCTCAAGTACGAAGTTGGTACAATGATCGAGATCCCAAGAGCTGCTCTTACAGCTGACGAGATCGCTAAGGAAGCTGACTTCTTCTGCTTCGGTACAAATGACCTTACACAGATGACATTCGGTTTCTCAAGAGATGACGCTGGTAAGTTCCTCAATGCTTACTATGATGCAAAGATCTACGAGAACGATCCATTCGTTAAGCTTGACCAGACAGGTGTAGGCAAGCTCATGGATATGGCTATCAAGCTTGGTAAGCCAGTTAATCCAAAGCTCCACATCGGTATCTGCGGCGAGCACGGCGGTGACCCAACATCAGTTGAGTTCTGCCACAAGATCGGTCTTGACTATGTATCTTGCTCACCATTCAGAGTTCCAATAGCTAGACTTGCTGCTGCTCAGGCTGCAATCGCTAACAAGTAATATCTGGATACAATTAGATATAATTACACCCCGTGTCAATATGATGCGGGGTGTTTTTTTGTAAATTTGAGGGTGAACGGTTGATTTCGCCTGCGGTTATATGTTATAATATAAAAAATAGATGTCAGGAGGTCATAGTATGAACGAAGATTTTTATATTAAAGGAAATGTACTTCGCAAGTATAAAGGCAATGAAGAGAATGTGGTTATCCCTGATAATGTAGAGATCATTGATGAGAAAGCGTTTCGTTTGTGCCAGTCTGTGGTAAGCATTGTTGTTCCTGATTCCGTTACGCAGATAAGGTGGGGCGCATTTTCATTCTGTCCTAATCTGGAGAAAATAACTATCCCATCATCGGTAATGCTTATTTCGCTTACTGCTATCGAGGGCAGCAGCAAGCTGAAAACTATTGATATGCCGGATAATGACAGCTATTATGTTAAGGATAACTGTATATACAGCAAAACAGATCCGGAATATGTTATAAAAACAACTATCAATGGTGTGTTGTCTGATTAAATATAGTCAGCGAACTTCAGATACAGCCTGCGGGAAATACATAAAAGCAAAAAATACAGCCATACCTTTTTGTAAAAGCGTGGCTGTATTTTTATTATGTTATTACGCAGAAATTATCAAATCGTAAAGATAAGATATTACTTCTTTTCAAATATAAGTATCTTTTCTGAAAACTTTTTCATAATGGGTATCCATGTTATGAGTTTGTATGCAGGGTTAAGTACCCACATACCACGCAGGATATTATCATCTTTGACCTTTTTGAACCCGTTGGCGAGTCTGCCGAGATCATCAAATGAATTTGCACCCCAAGTGAAGGTCGCTCCGGTTGCCTGTATCGACTTTTCAAAGCCTTCCTTTTTTACAAATGCAGGGCAAAGGCATTCCATGCATACATAAGCATTGTCAAAGTTATCTCTGATTATTCCGAGCATAGCGCCGACCTGATCTGCCGTCAGATACATGGTAAGTCCCTCGATAATAAACAGCATTTTTCCTCTGACTTTTACCTGTTCAGCCCATGACGGATCGAAAGCCGAGCAGGCAATAGTCGATATCCTGCCGCTTTCGTGATATACCGAATCACGGACTTCTATCGTTTCAGGCAGGTCAAGATTATACCATGTAAGTCTGCCGTTATCCATTCTGTACGCACGGGTGTCGAGTCCGCAGGCTATGTTCACTACCGTGCAATCGGGATTTTCGGCTATAAAAACGCTGACGATCTCGTCGATAACAACAGTTCTTGCCACAACGCCGCCGCTCATAGCTGCGTCATTTTCGGCTTTGCTGAAATCATAATCCAGCTTTGCCACTATCTCTTCTGCTTTTGCATCATGAAATCTGTGCTTAGGATTTTTGCTGTACATTGCTCTTGCGTAAAAGCTTTGCAGCATAGTTTCAGCCGCTCCATTCAGCACAGGAGTAATTTTTTGTTCGCTTACTTCACTCATCTTTTTTCCCTCTGTAAATCTGTAAATATAATACTTTCTTTGTTAAGCTTTATGCTCTTTTTACATAACGGATAACGCCGTCATCATTTGTGAATGTGAGAACAGTCTTTCCGTCTTTTTTTCAATAGTGTACTCTGCGTGGCTTACTTCACCTGTAAGATTGCTGTATGCGACATATATGCCCTTGCCGTCGTCCTTTTCGCCGTTGTCATAAGCATAAGCGCTGTAATCAGCTGTCTTTTCGCCGTCCATATAAGTTTCGTCGTGACCGTCCTCGCCTATAACAGTGTAAAGCTCAGTATCAGCATACTCATCACCCATACCGCTGAGGTCAGCGTCCCATGTGCCAACGAAATCAGCTATCTGTGAAAGATCGCCCTCTGTACGCTCTGCTGAATAGTCCATATTTTCAAGGCAGAACAGCGAGATAACATTTTCAAGTGTCTGTGCATCAGGATCTGCTGAAATTCCTGCACTGAGCCAGTATGCATAATCACCCTCAAGATATTTCTGAAGTCTTAAAGGTCGCTTCCGTATCTGAACTCTGTGTGATATGTTGTTTCCATTGTATCGTCACGGAAGAGGAAGTATGTAAAATCGCCTGCGTCATCTTTTTCTGCCGCAGTTGTTTCAGCTGCTGCTGATGAACTTGACTTTTCAGAACTGCTTTCTGAGCTGTCTGAATTTCCGCAGCCGCCGAATGATGCAACAACAAGTGATGCCATTATAAGTGTCAATAAAATTCTTTTCTTCATTTTACAACTTCTTTCTATTTGTTAGCTAAAACTAACCTACACTAAATAAATATAGCAGTTATCACTGCCTAACTAAAATATTATCACAAATTCACACTTGTGTCAAGTATATAAAGCCGCAGTAAGCAGCCAAATATGACCTGACGGTGTGGGATATTTTTATATGGAATGTACAATATTGGAGAAAAGGAAAGCGGAGGTGGAAAATTAAAAATAAAAAATGTCAGAAATAGTCTTGATATTATTGGGGGTATGTGGTATAATGCTTATAGGATATATGCGAGATTCTATTTTTATCTTACCCGAATGTGGGGATTGAATAGTCATCCTTTCTCCTCGAAGTATCCACTTGCCGTGTTTTACCTTACCCGAATACGGGGATTGAAACTGAAGTAAAATTTGAAAAAACCTAAGCCAGTTAGAAGTAGCTTTACTTTATTCGAATGTGGGGATTGAAATATTCTGTGTAATATTTTAGCCACTGTTTATAATCGTTTTACCTTACCCTATTGCGGGATCAAACAAGCGGTCAGAGATCCATTCTTTTGGAACTCTGACCGCTTAGTTTTTTATTATTGAAATTATATTGTCGCTTGCTGCATTA
This sequence comes from uncultured Ruminococcus sp., assembly GCF_934476685.1. Classification (GTDB taxonomy): domain Bacteria; phylum Bacillota; class Clostridia; order Oscillospirales; family Ruminococcaceae; genus Hominimerdicola. The sequence goes on along the minus strand of NZ_CAKSNX010000006.1, from coordinate 101,532 downwards.
CTGCGTGTTTTGTGATTGAAATTCATGGGTGTTTGTGGTATAATTATCCCAAACAAAATTTTAATTCTATCGGTCGGATAGTCAGAACAAAATGGTGGATCATATGAAAGACAGTAATATAAAACATGAGATAGTAGCAAGCAATCCCGATATAGATGTACGCTTTTATCTTTCTAAGGACGAGGGCAGCTATGTTTCCCCTCATTGGCACAACAGCCTTGAAATAGTTTATGTTATAAGCGGAAAGGTCACGCTGAATCTGCCGAAAGGCGTAAAGCAGACAGCCTGCGACGGCGAATTTTTTCTTGCAAATCCGAGGGAGATACATTCTGTGCTGTCTGAAAAGAATGAAGCGCTGGTATTGCAGATACCGCAGAAATTCTATGAAAAATATGCTCCCTCTATGGTGCTGAGAAAATTTGCCGTTGATATGACCCCTGAAACCGAGGTGGGCAAAACACGGCTTGAAAGGCTGAAAAAGATATTTCTCGATATGTATGTTGTCTATGACGTAAGACCTGAGGGGTATCTTCTGAGGTTCAACAGCCTGCTTTACGAGCTGCTTTTTTCGCTTATACACTACCATTCAGAAAAGATAATGCAGAAAGATTTCGACCGTGACAACAAGTATTTCAGCCGGCTTAAAGAGATAATGAAATACATCGACGAAAATCACAGCAGAACTATATCAGTATCGGATATAGCCAGAGAATTCAGTTACAATCCCGACTATCTCGCAAGGTTTTTCAAAAAATATATGAACTGCACTGTGACGGATTATCTCTATTCCGTGCGTGTCGCCTGTGTTCACCTTGATCTTGTGAATACCGACCTGCCGGTGGGGGAGATACTTGAAGAACACGGCTGCACAAATCACAGTCTTTTTATGAAATATTTCCGTGAGCAGTGGGGCTGTTCGCCGAAGGAACACCGCAAAAGGTACGTCCACAATAATATAAAAATAGTTTCTTCTGAGGGTGCGATTTCGATATAAGTCGGAATCGTACTATTTTTATGTCTGAATAACAGCTTTTGCAAAGGCACTTTTACTGTTATAATATAGGCAAGATAACACGAAAGGAAGTGCTCAGATATGAGTAACGAAAAAACAAAGATACGTTTCTGGGAACGTTTTTCCTACGGCTGCGGCGACCTCGGCTGTAACATCATTTATTCGGCAATGTCCTCATTTCTCCTCTTTTACTACACAGATTACGTTCACGTCAGTGCTGCGACAATAGGCACGATAATGCTTCTTTCAAGAGTGTTTGACGGAGTAACAGACCTTATCATGGGCGTTATCGTTGACAGAACAAAGTCACGTTTCGGCAAATGCCGTCCATGGATACTCAGAATGGCTATACCATTCGCTCTGGCAGGAATACTGCTGTTTTCAGTTCCGTCTGGACTGGGAAACACTTCAAAACTCATTTACATTTTCATAACCTATAACCTTGTATCCTCAGTAGTATACACTGCAATAAATGTTCCGTATGCTACCCTTAACTCGCTTATCACTCAGGATCAGTATGAGCGTTCTGTACTCAGCATTTTCAGAATGATACTTGCAACAACTGGAACACTTATCATCACAAACCTTACTCTTCCTCTTGTTCAGTTCTTCGGCGATAATCTTTCAGCATGGACAAAGACTTTTGCAGTGTTCGGCATTCTTGCTGTTATAGTATTTATGATAACATTCACAGGCACAAAGGAAAGAGTTGAGCCTGCAAAGGAAACAAGCCATGAGAAAGTTCCTTTTGTAAAAGGTATCGGACTTCTTTTCAAGAATAAGTACTGGATAATGATAACAGTAACACTGGTATTTATCTTCATCAACTATTCTCTTAACGGCGGTGCGGCAGTTTACTATGCAAAGAACATTCTTCATAATGAAGATATGGTAGGCACAATGAACCTTGTTGCTAACCTTGTTCAGATAGGCGTTATGTTCTTTACAGCGTTTATCATCAAGAAGATAGGCAAGAGAAATATGCTTATTATCGGTGCGGTGATCTATGGCGTTGGTTTTGCACTGTTCGGATTTGTTGGAACAAATATGGCAGGCATCATCACAGCTTGCGTACTCAAAGGCATAGGCAATGCAGGCATTTCATCATGTATGTTCGCTATCGTTTCTGACACTATCGAATACGGCGAGTGGAAAACTGGCTACCGTACAGAGGGACTTATCAATTCAGCTTCAAGCTTTGGATTTAAAGTAGGCAACGGACTTGGTTCAGCTATTCTTGGCTGGGTCATAGGTGCGGCAGGCGCAGGCACAGGTTCGGAGATAACATTTATCTGGATACCTGCAATACTTTGTATCGGACAGGTCGCTGTAATGCTGTTCTACCACCTCGACAAGGAATATGACGGTATCGTAAGTGACCTCGCTAAGGAAGGAGAGAAAACAAATGCTTAAAAATCCAATTTTCAAGGGCTTTAACCCCGACCCCTGCATATGCAGAAAAGGTGACGATTATTATATTGCAGTTTCAACATTTGAGTGGTTCCCCGGTATACCTGTTTACCACTCAAAAGATATGAAAAACTGGGAACTTTACACTCACGTCCTCACAGACGATACTAACCCCGATCTTAAAAAGCTACCCTCTGCAAAGGGTATATGGGCGCCATGCCTTACATACTGCGAGCAGGAAGATCTGTTTTACGTTGTGTACGGCGTTATGAATTCAATGAACGCACGTTACTTTGATGTTGACAACTTTGTTATCACTGCAAAAAATATAGAAGGACCGTGGAGCGAGCCTGTTTATCTTCATTCCTCAGGCTTTGACGCATCTATCCTTCACGATGATGACGGCAGAAAGTATATAGTTTCCCTTGATTGGGAAACCCGTGAGGGCTATGAAAAACCTGGTGCTATCTGTATGGTCGAATATGATCCGAAGGCAAAGAAGATAGTCGGCTATCCAAAGCGTATATGGAAAGGCGGCACTGACAGAGGCTGTATCGAAGCTCCTCACCTTACAAAGCGCAACGGTTATTACTACATTATGTGCGCTGAGGGCGGTACAGGTTATAATCACTGCGTAACAATGGGACGTTCAGAGAATGTGTGGGGACCATATGTCGGCGACCCGAAAAATCCGATAGTTACATCGAATCCTGCGGTATCAAATGAGCGTCACGACCCTGACCACCTTAAACCGAAGTATTACAATCCTGACGTTGTGCTGCAAAAGGCAGGTCACGGAAGCTATGTTGAAACACAGCTTGGTGAAGTTTATCTTGTGCATCTTTGTTCAAGACCGTTCACACCTGAACTGAGATGTACTCTCGGCAGAGAAACTGCAATACAGAAAATGAAATGGACTGAGGACGGCTGGCTGCGTATGGCTGACGGCAGCAATATTGCGAAGGAATACTGCGAGGAGAGCAAGCTGCCGGAATATCCTGTAAAGCAGATACCTGACTTTGATGATTTCGACGGCGAAGAGCTTGGCAATTTCTACTATGCGCCGAGAATAATGCCGCAAAGCTTTGCAGATATCAAGGCAAGAAAAGGTTGGGTAAGACTGAGAGGACAGGAGTCAAGAACTTCCCTCAACAAGGTCAGCATACTGGCAAGAAAGCTTACAAGCGTGTATGCGACCGTCACCACAAAAATGGAATTTAAACCGGAGGTACATCAACACTCAGCAGGACTTATAATCTACTATGACAACATGAACTACATAAATCTCCGCAAGTATTACAGCGAAACACTGGGACAGAGTGCAATATCAATAATCGCACTGGAAAACGGTGTAAAGACAGAGTTTGTCAATACAAGGATACCAGTTGATGACAAGCCGATATATTTCAGACTGGAAATAAACGGACGTCATTCACAGTTCAGCTGGAGCTATGACGGCAAGTCGTTCAACAAAATAGGCATACCATTCGATACCACAAAATTCTCTGATGAATACTGCAAATATGGTGAATTTACAGGCACTATGGTAGGAATAACCTGCGCAGACCGTGTAAAGCACGAACATTATGCTGACTTTGACTTTTTTGAATACAAGGCGGACGAGGATATGGACGTAAAATAAAGCATAAATAACAAAAAATCCGACATAACATTTGCAATCGCATTTGTTATGTCGGATTTTTTTGACAATAAGAGTATTGTAAAAATGGTTTGATGATTTCTATATAAGAAGAGCATTGTTGCTTGAAGAGACATAAAAAAATGTAGTCGGCTATCATTCAAAAAAACACCGACTACATATCACAAACACAACTCGGAGAACCTCCGCTTTGCAACTCCGAGTATAGCACGAATTTTAATAAATGTCAAGTTGAAAGGATTGATTTTAATGAAAAAGTCTTATCTTTATCGTGTTGGTGAATAAGCAAAATAAAAAGGACTGCGTAAAAAGCAGTCCTTTAATTGGTTGCGGGAGCAGGATTTGAACCTACGACCTTCGGGTTATGAGCCCGACGAGCTACCGAGCTGCTCCATCCCGCGAGATTTTCATTAAGTTTTGTGTACCTCTCGCTGAGTACTTGTATATTATATCACATCAGTTTGCGTTTGTCAATAGCTTTTTTCAAAAAAATCATCTTTTGATGAAAAAATATTTTTCTACTGTGCTTTTTTAGTGTTCGGCAGGGGAGTGATCTGCATTCACTTCTTAATATACATTTATAATAGTATACTTTTCATATAATAATTAATTTATGCAACAGATATACATTTTATACAACAACATTTTGTAAACGGTTACAGCTGGCTTTGCATACTTTGGTGTTGTTGACTAATACTTAAAGTAATATGTTAAATTAATAAATATTTATGCAGAATGCTTAATAACTTGGGAAATAATGTTTTAAAAATTACGCAGATTAATTGATTTATTACCTTATCGACAAAAATAGTTATATGAATTTGTGAATGTTTTTTTCGGTATCTGCTTGAAAAATCGGACGTCCTATGTTAATATTAATAGTGTAATAATTTTTGTGTATCAGTATGCTTATTGTGCGTATGCACTAAATCTTAGCTTATAATGATAACAGATTTATGTATATTTATTACAAATGGAGGAGAAAAGGGGAATAATTGATTTATGAAGAATCTTAATGGTTCGTTGGATAACTCTTTTGCAAAAAGCCTCGACAGGAGTATGAAACGTAAAAAGATCACTCTTGCGGTGCTGCTTGCTGTGCTGGCAATAATTATCGCACTTTGCGTTGTTGTCGGAATGCGTATCCATAGGACAAACAGGATCGAGAAAGCAAAATCCGTTATCGCTCAGCTCGATATTCAGAGTACCTATAAGGACCCTGAATTTTCTGATGACGGCGACTGGGATAATGACGGCGTTACAAATGCCCGTGAAACTGCGGCAGGTACAAGCCTTCAGACTGAGGATACCGACGGCGACGGAATTATCGACGGCGATGAGATAGCTCTTGGTACTGATCCGACAAATCCTGATACTGACGGCGATGGACTTCTTGACGGCTATGAGCTTATCGCAGGAACAAATCCGAGAATGTCAAGTACAGACGGAACAAATCTTGACAAGGACAGGATCCTTGAAGTAACTGTCAGCGAAGGTCAGTGCAGTCTTAAGCTTACAGGTGATGCCAATGTTGCAGGAACTTCTATCGAAACACTCGATCTGCTGGGCATTACTTCAAACGCAAGCATCGTTTCAAAGGCATATGACATTTATTCTGACTATGACTTCAAAACTGCTGAGATAACATTTAAAATGGACGAAAGCAAGATGAAGAAGCAGGGTTATTCCTATGATGACCTTACTGTACTCAGATTTAATTCGGAGACGCTTGAATATACAAAGATAGACTCTAAAACTGACAAGTCAAAGAAAACAGTTTCAGCTGATATAATGGAACTTGGTACATATCTTGTGGGTGTGGAGAAAACTGTAAACGACCCTGCCACAACAAGAGTTTGCTTCCTTATAGATAATTCAGGTTCAATGTATCCAAAGGAACAGTGTCCGACATCTTCCGAAAATGACGTTGACTTCAAGCGTCTTGATTTCACTCAGTCCCTTATAGATAAGTTTGATGCGGATTATCAGATAGCTATATGCAAGTTCACAGGTACATATACCAAAATGACAGATTTTACATCTGACAGAACTGCTCTTTCCGACGTTCTGAAAAAGATAAGAACCGATGATGAGATATTTGACGGAACATATAATCAGACCGCTCTGAAAAAGTGTATAAACGAATTTGACAGCAAGGGCGGAAATAAGTACAGAAATATCGTAGTTATGCTCTCTGACGGTGAGTCTGATGAAGTCAACCCAGAGGGTATAGAGCAGCTTGAAAAGCTCGCTGAGGAAAAAAGCGTAATCGTCCTCACAGTCGGTCTGGGAAGAGATATCGACAGAGTATGGCTGCAGGATATGGCTTATTCAACAGGCGGAAAGTATTATTCTGCCGCTGACGCTACTGCTCTTGATGATGTTTACAAGCAGATCGTTACAACTCTTAATTACGATATCGTAAATTATTCAGACTCGAACGATAAGGTATCGGGATATTCACTCTATAACACAGGCTTTGAGCCGTCAAGAAACGGTTTTGCGTTCAAGAATTTCAGAACCACCACCACCGCAAGTGTTGACTTCGGTATGGCTGTTTTTGCCCGTGACTGGTATCTCGGAAACCTCCAGACCTCTCTCGGAGATATTTCTCCTGCTGACGAAAGTGAGCAGAAGGTAAATGCGGCAGGCTATGACCTGTCCGATACGGACGCAGGCAATGCATATAATGAAAGAAAGCCGCTGTCTGAGGTAACTACCGAGATATTTACAAGCAAGTATGCGGACGTTAAAAAGTATCTCGACTATGATTCAGACGGAACTAATCTGAGGGTTAATAAAGATTATAATTTTGACGCTCAGAACAGAGGCTGGGCTATCGCAAAGACTAAGATCGAGGGCGGTAACTTAAGCTGGAATTATGTTGAACTTCTTAACCTTGATATTGCAGACGGTCTGAAAAAGATCACAGGCGGATATAATCAAAGCGACGCACAGCTTGTTTCTGCGCTTTACAGACTTAATGCGCTCCAGTGGGACGACAGCGGAGATGAGTTCAACCTTACCACAGGTGATGAAAGCTTTGAACAGCTTGAACAGCTCCTCAGCCTTGGTGTGCCTGTTGTTACAACTATTGATGATACCCATACGGTAAATGCTATCGGTCTTATCCGTGACGCTCAGTGTCACAGAAAGTATATCCTCCGTGTTTACGATAACAACTATCCCGGAAATGTTAAGGAAGTTTATATCGAAAAAACACCTAAGTGCAAGCTTGAAATAGACGGCGACAATGTTAAGGTGACAGACACTTCCTTTACATATACTGCCACATATGAGGGCAAGCAGGTAGGTATATCATTCAGCAATGTAAGCGAACATTAAGCTGATTTTAAAACTAAATTAATCGAATTATTAAGCAGACTTGGGATTTCTTCCAAGTCTGCTTTTTTTGCTTCGAAAAGCTCTTAAATGGGGAAATACTATTAAATGTAAACGTTATCTGTGTTATCTGCACAAAAAGGCGGTACAAAGATTGGAGCAAATTTAAACGATATTTGGTAAAAAAATTGCACTAAGCACTTGATTTTTCCGACTGGTTCTGCTATAATATAATTAAGAATTTGAGGAATTTCAAATCTTACATATTAATTAATGGAGGAGATAAAAAATGAAAATTTCTAAGATTTTCGCAGGTATGTCTGCACTTGCTATCGCAGCTACAATGGCTATCAGCGCAAGCGCATCAACATCTATCGCTGTCACAGACGGTCAGACAGAAGACTGGGCTAGTGCATTTGCTAAGAATGGTGAAGGCGATGACTTCATCGACGCTAAGTCACTCACAAAGGACACAGCTCTTGATGTTAAGGTAGACTTCACATGGACAGAGTCTGGCACAACTAATGGTTATGTACTTCTTAAGCCTGCATTTGCAAACGGCTGGAATGCATTTTCCAAGACAGAGGGTTATGTTTCAGGTCTTACACTTAAGACAGCTACAACAGGTACAGCTGATGAAACAAGCCACAAGTATGTTGACGCTGACGGCAACGAGTATGATTACGTTCTTCAGGATGACGGCTTCATCGTATCAAGCCTTCCTGAGTGCAACTCTTTCGAGTTCACACTTTCAGCTGACTGCGTAAATGCTCTTATCGAAAACGCTAACAAGGATGAGGATGCTTTCGACGGTATCATCTTCCAGATCAGCGGTCTTCAGGTAACTAACGTTGAGCTTTCACAGGACAACGTTAAGCTGAATTCACAGATGGCAACAGGTGATGATACTTCATCAACAGGTGATACTTCATCAACAGGTGATACTTCATCTAAGGCTGATACTTCATCATCAAGCAGCTCTTCAGCAGCAAGCTCATCTTCAAAGAGCGGCTCAACAACAAGCACAAAGGCTGGTTCAACTTCAACAGCAGCTGCAGCAACAAGCTCAAAGGCTTCTGACAACACAAACGCAGCAACAGGCGCAACAGCAGGTATCGCACTTGCAGGTCTTGCTCTCGCTGGTGCAGCAGTAGTTGTAGCTAAGAGAAAGTAATTTAAAAGATTATCTTTTTAAGAAAAGCTCCCATTTTCGGGGGCTTTTTTTATTTAGTATTTATTTAATTTATAGAATATTAAATAAAAGTTCAATATTTATCAAAATATTTGGCTTGTCGGTACTTGATTTTGTGATATAAATCTGCTATACTAACGATTATAAAGTTATTGATATAAGTCGAAGTATGACTTGTATTGTTTGATTGGAGGAAAAATAACAATGAAAATGTCAAGAATTTTCGCTGGTGTTGCTGCACTTGCAATAGCAGCATCAGTAGCAGCTCTCCCTGCAGCAGCTGCAGACACAGCTTACCTTTACACAGTTAAGAAGTCATGGACAACAACAGCTCCAGCTGACTCAGTAGAGGGCGAGATCAAGTTTATGACAAATGAGGACGGAACTCCTAAGACTGAGTTCGGTGCAACAGATCTTAACGCTTGGAACTGCGGTCCTGATAAGTACAATGGTCAGTGGGTACAGTATGTACTTACAAGCAATGATCTTTCATCTGTAACACTTAAGTTCACACTTCACGCTTCTGATAGCGCAACTTGCGAGTATCATACATACAAGGAAGATGAAACACCTGAAGATTATCAGCTGTTCATGACACTCGGCAAGACAGAAACTGTTGCTTATGCTGATGTAAACGGCGACGGTGCTGAGAACTTTGATTTCGTTCCTGTTACAGGTGACTGGACTTTTGAGTACACTGGTGCTGATATCGAAGCAGCTATCGAAGACAATAAGGCTAAGTTAGATGAAAACCCTGACGGTACTTACAGCCTTGGTATGAACATTCAGGTTGGTCACTTCACAGGCATCGAAGTAACAGGTGAGATCACAGCTGATAACCTCTACAAGGGTGCTGATAATTCAGGAGATTCAAGCAGTACAGCTCCTACATCTTCTACAACAAGCGGCACATCTTCAGCAGCTAGCAGCTCATCAGCAGCAAGCTCATCTTCAAAGAGCAGCTCAACAACAAGCACAAAGGCTGGCTCAACTTCAACAGCAGCCGCAGCTTCAAGCTCAAAGGCTTCTGACAACACAAACGCTGGCACAGGCGCAACAGCAGGCATTGCACTTGCAGGTCTTGCTCTCGCAGGCGCAGCAGCAGTTGTAGCTAAGAGAAAGTAATTTTTACGCAGTAAAAATTTTTACACAGTAAAATCAAAGGACTTCGCTTATGCGGAGTCCTTTTTTTGTGCGTTTTATACCTGCAAAGTAATCGTTTTCTGTGCAAAACTGCCAAAAAAACTTAATGTAACTGTGAAAATAATGTATTGAAAAACTTTAATGATTGTGATATAATACAAACATACAGTTAATTTATGGCTGATATAATTTTTGGAGGAAATAAAAATGAAAAAAATTCTTGCATGTACACTTGCACTTACTATGACAGCTTGTATGTTCGCTTCCTGCGGTTCATCTGATGATTCATCATCAAAGGCTGAAACTACAACAACTACTAAGGCTGCAGAAACAACAACTACTACAACTGCTGCTGATACAGAAACACCTGCTGAGTCTGAGGCTTCTTCTGATGCCGCTGATGACGCAAACACATCTGCTGATGATCCGATCACAGTTGAATCTGACGGAACAAACACAGTTTTCACTCAGAAGGACGGCCCGTCTGACGCTTGGTCAGCTTCATTCGGTTCAGCTACTTTTGTTAGTGACGAAGGCGAAGAGTCTACCGGTACTGACTACATAGACGCAAGAAGTTTTGAAAGAGATAAGGATCTTCACGTTACAGTTGATTTCGAGTGGGCATCAACATATCTCGATATGATCGACGCAGGCGTTACAGCTGAGGATCAGGTATATACAGTTATCGGACCATGCTTTGCTAACGGCTGGACAAAGTTCGGCGCAGAGATCAGCGGACTTAAGACAGATTACCCAATGATCGCTGACGGCAAGGTTTATATCAACGGCGAAGAGGACAGCTCTTACACAGTTGACGGCGAGACCGCTCTTGACGCTGACGGAAATAAGCCTGACATCTTTGTTAAGGACGACGGATTTATTCAGGTAAACAAGACAGAGATCACACAGGTTGAATACACTATCCCTAAGGAGATCGTAAACCAGATGATCGACAATGCCAATGCAGAGGACGGCTGGGACGGACTGCTCATGCAGATCGGCGGCAACTTTGCTGTAACAAAGGTAACAGTAGATCAGCCAAATGCTCAGCTCGCATCAAAGTACGTTGCTGCTGAATAAATTGATATCGGTTTTATAAGATAATTAAAGTCCCTCAGACTGCTGAAAAGGTCTGAGGGACTTTGTATATTATGTACTAAATTGTAATCGTTTTCTGTGAAAAGTACACGAAAATATTTGCCCAAATTGTGCAAATAATATATTGAAAAAGGGATAAGGCTGTGTTATAATACAATAGTAAAGTAGAACTTTGGGGAGTTTTTACATCTCAAAGCTCATATAAAGATATTGGAGGATATTAAAATGAAAAAATTTCTTGCATGTACTCTTGCACTCACAATGACTGCACTTACATTTGCTTCATGCGGATCTACAGATTCTTCTTCATCTGAAGCATCAGCTGACGCAACAACAACTACTACAACAACAGCAGCTGAAACTACAACTACAACAGCTGAAACAACAGCAGCTCCTGAGTCAACAGCTGATTCAACAGCAGACGAGTCTTCTGAGGGTGAGGGCGAAACAGCTAAGCCTATCGAGGATATGCCTGCAACACTTAAGAACTATGAGGACGCTTCAGTTTACTTCTCAACAGATAAGACAGCTGACGATTACGGCTTTGCTCCTATGGCTGAGAAGAACTTCGAGAACGATGAGTCACAGGTTACACTTTCAGTTGAGGAACTCGCTGGTATCCCAATGATGAGAGTTCAGGTCCTTGATAAGAATGGCGACAACTACAAGATCCCTAAGGTAAGATTTGATATGTCTAAGCTCTTCGCCGGTCATACAGAGGATCTTCCTAAGATTTTTGCAATAAAGATGGACGTTGTAACAAAGGCAGTTGGAAACTTCACAGCTGATGACGGTACAGAGTCACTCGTTCCTGGTAACTTCATGGGTTCATTCGTTACACAGCCTGGTAAGGATCCTGACAGCCTTAGCTGGAATCAGCTTTACGATTTCGGCGAAGCTGAGTGGACAAGCGAGTGGGGTTCCTATGAACTCGTTATGAGACCTGGTATCAAGGATGGTGCTACATTCGAGGATACAGATACAGCTCAGTACCTCACAATCATGAGATGGGGTATTCCAAACGAGGCTGACTTCTACATCGCTGATATCAGATTTGAAGACGAGGACGGCAACGTTATCGCTTGCGCTGATTTTGCTAAGTAATTTATTACATATAATTTTACAAAAAACTGCGGATAACCTCCGCAGTTTTTTTATGTAAATTCAACGGAAAGATAGCCTTCGATGTTAAGAGTTTTTATCTCACCGTCGGATATTTCAGCCGAAAAACTTTCTCCGGAAACCGTTCCGCTGCTTATGACGGATTTTCCGCTTTTTACTGTCGAAATGTCACGGCCTGCAATAAGGCTGTCTACCGACTTTGTTACCAGCGGTAAAATACCGTAATCCGGCATATTTTCACGCTGTACAGTGTAGTCAAGTCCCTTGTATTCCAGTCGGCAGACTTCTCCTGAAATGGTGAGCTTTAACCCCTCGATAGTTTCGGGGGCAGTAAATTCACATTCCCATATATCTGCACCGCCACGCTTAAAATCGGCTGAATATTCCTTTTCATCAAGAGTGATGTTGGCTGTTTTGTCGAATTTTTCGGGCAAAGCCTCCTGCTTGACAGCCTCACGCTTTCCTCCGCAGGAAGTGAACGTCAAAGCGGCTAAAGAGGCAAAAGAAATGACTGCAAAAATCCTGATCTTATTTTTCATAAATCGTATACCTCCGAAAAAAGGCTTTCTTCGCATTGAAGAAAGCCTTGATCTTTTGGTAATTTTACTGCTCTTGTTCCTGCTCCAGTTTTTTCAGAAATTTCGGCAGAGCCTTTATAATGTCTGTGGCAAGAATACCTCGCTCAGAATTTTCTTCGCTGAGCATTTCGGCAGTTTTGCCCATTATATAACAGCCGAGCCAAGCGTTGTTTGCGGGAGTTTCGGGACTTTGCGCCGTTAAAGAGGAAATTATGCCTGCCAGCATATCTCCCGAACCGCCTTTTGCAAGGGCTGTGCAGCCTGCGGAATTTATCATTACCCGACCGCCGCTGCAAACTAAGGTCTGAGCGCTCTTTGCGGCAACGATAACTCCGTATTTCTTTGAAAATTCCGACGCATATTTCAGCCTGTCCGACATGATCTCTGCCGTTGAAACTCCGCAAAGCCTTGCGAGTTCAGCAGGGTGCGGCGTTAAAATTACCGTTGACTTTTTCTTCAACAGTACATCTATATTCGGACAAAGTGAATTTATTCCGTCTGCGTCAAGAACTATTGGAACAGGGGATTTTTCCACCAATTCTTTTACAAGTTTTTCAGTTTCGGCGGTGTGACCCAGTCCGCAGCCGAGCAAAAGGCATTGTGCGCCACTAAGCTTTTCAAGTATCGTATCGGCATTTTCGCCGGTCAAAAACCCGTTTTCATCGCATTTCATAGCCGAAAAAGTACATTCCGGAATTGTGCAGGCGGCAGCCGATATAACTTCGGGCGCAGTGCAAAGATTAACTATCCCCACTCCCGTTCTGAGGGCGGAATGTGCGGATATAACAGCCGCACCGATGTAACTCCCCGAACCGCATACGCTGACAAGCTTTCCGAATGTGCCTTTGTGACCGTAAGAAGGTCTTGCAGGCAGCAGCTTTGCAGGGGGAAGATCAGCATTTTCTGTTATGATATCCGAAAGTTCCGCAGGCATATCGTCATATACCTCATTAGGTATCTTTATATCCTCGACAAAGATCTTGCCGCAAATTTCCTTTGCGGGCGAGATAGTCATTCCGATTTTTTTTGCGTGGAACGTTACCGTCATGTCAGCAGGGAAGGTGAGCGTACTTGCCTGACCGCTCTGAGCGTTCGCTCCCGACGGTATATCGCAGGCAATTTTGTATGCAGAGGATAGGTTCAGAATTTCAAACAAGATGTTCATATTTTTGCGTATATCACCTTTGAAGCCTGTTCCAAAGATGCAGTCCACAAGCACCTCAGCCTGTGTTATAACGGCTTTCATTTCAGCTGAGTCATTATACTCATAAACCGATATATCGTCTTTAAGACGCTCTCTGGCCGCTCTGGCGAGGTCTGTGGTCGGTTCACCGCAGCAAAGCATTATCTGCACGTCAAAACCTTTTTCAGCCAGCAGGTTTGCAGCCACAAGTCCGTCACCGCCGTTGTTGCCTTTTCCAGTGAGAATAAGGATCTTATTCAGCTTTTTCTTTTTGCATATCGCCTCGATATGTGCCGAAAGTGCCGCAGCTGCGTTATCCATAAGCTCTTTGAGGGACACACCAAGCTCGTCGGACTTGTGTTCGCAGTATGTCATCTGTGCGGTCGAAAGCACTCTGTTTGTGTATTTTTCAGACATTGTATACACCCCTTTTGATTTTATAGCCCATATATTTAAACTTAGTTATCTTCCTTTGGGAAAGCTATGACAACGGCGGACGCATAGTCTTTTGTGTGCGTTATGGAAACTGAAAAATCAACTCCCATTCTGTTTGCTGTATCAGCCGCTTTTCCTGAAAGTTCAAGGTATGGACAGCCGAGTTCGTCACGGAGAACAGATACTTCATGAAGTTCAAATCCTCGCACTCCTGTGCAGAGCGCCTTGCTGAAAGCCTCCTTTGCCGCCCAGTTTCCTGCCATGGACGGATAGGGGTCTTTCTTTGATGAAAAAAGGGCAGACTCCTTTTCGGAGTATACCCTTTCAATAAATCTTCTGCGCTGACAGCTGTCTTTTATTCTTTGGATCTCAACAAGATCCGTTCCAACTGTATATTTACCCATAGTGATCCTCTTTATATGGAATTTCTGAGATTTCTCGGAAGATGATGCTTTATAAGATCAAGCATATCTTCATCGGGCGTGAAAACAAGAGTTGTTTCGCCCAGCTTTTTGTTGTTTACGTCAATGTAGTAATCATCAGCCTCAGGATCGCAGGCACTTGCGAACACAAGTGTTCTGCCGTCCCTTACGGAGAAATTATCGTCAGCCTTTCCGACTGCGGTAGCATTTGTGATATTTATCGTAGCAAGACGCTTTCTTGAACGCTGTGCGATTATCTTGTCGATATCAAGGTCGCCGTTTGTGAAGATGTACTCATACTCCACATTAAGATTCTGTATAAGATAGTATCCGCCATATATGCAAAGGCAGGCAATGAAAATTCCTATTACTGCCCATTTCGGCACTGCGAGAACGAGAAAAATAATAGCGAATGCCAGTGCGACGCTTGCTACCATTATGCAGATCTTTGTTACGGTATCACGGCTTGTATTATGCTTTTTAACAATTTGTTCCTTAAAGCTATCCATTAATTATGATCCTCCATTGCAGAAAAAATCCTGCTAAAATTTATTATAAATAGAACATTATTTATTATAGCATATTATTCACCCCTTTGCAAGCCGAAATGTGTGAGAATTAAATGAAAATTGGCGTGATTTCTTGAAATGGGAAAGCCGATGTGATATAATAAAAATCGGTATCAGCTATATTTGTATATAATTTTTATTGAAATAATTGAAATAAGTGAGATGTATTTTATGGTCATTGATTTTCATGTTCATTGTTTTAATCCGAAAATAGCGGAACGTGCTATCAGCCAGCTTGAAAGCAGGAGCGGCATGGCTCCTTATACAAGAGGTCTTGTGGAACAGACTGTTGAAAGATTTGACGAGTGGGGAGTGGATAAGGGAGTTTTACTGCCGATTGCCACAAAACCTACTCAGCAGGTAATACTCAACGACTGGGCGGCTGAACAGGACGGCGGAAGATTAATCAGTTTCGGAAGTATTCACCCCGACGCAGAGGATATTCCGCAGGAACTTGACAGGATAAAGGCTATGGGACTGCACGGCATAAAGCTCCACCCCGATTATCAGGGGTTTATGGTCGATGAGGACAGAATGGACGCTGTATATGATGAGATAGAGCGACGTGATCTGCCTGTGATATTCCATGCAGGCTGGGACTGTGCATCACCTGATCTTGTGCATAACCCGCCTGAGAGGGCGATAAAGATGCTAAAAAAGCACCCGCATCTCAAGGTAATACTTGCACACCTCGGCGCAAATGAACGCTGGCAGGAGGTATATGATATCCTTGCAGGCATGGACGGAGAAGTTTATTTTGATACAGCTTTTTCATACAACTGTCCTGACGAGCTTATGGTGAAGATAATCAGAAAGCATGGCGCTGACAGGATACTCTTTGCAAGCGACTGCCCATGGGAAAGTTCGGGTAAAATGAAAGAGAAGATACTGAAGCTTGACCTTTCCGATGACGAAAAAGAGAAGATCTTAGGGGAAAATGCAGTAAGACTGCTTGACGTAAAGGGGTAAAATAAGAGCAAAAAACGAAAAGATATAAAAGATATAGTGTAAAAAGGTGAAACAAAAATGAAGTTTGAAAATAAAGGTAAGATCATTGCTGCCCTTGCGTGTGCCGCCGCTGTAAGTTCATGCGGTATCACAGAGTGGATAGGGCCAAGCACCACCACAACGCAATCAGCCACAGAAACGACCTCTGACCGACGAATGGCGGAAACAACGAAAACTGCGGTGTATACAGGTGATGTTGATAATGACGATGAGGGCATAGAGGGATATACCTCCACCACTAGTATGACAGGCGGAACGCTGGAGAATGATTACAGCCGTCCCGACCTCTATGACGAGGACGTAAGAGCGACGATGTCCTCCACAACTACGGTGAAAACTTATTACACACTGCCAAACGGCAGCGGTGTTACGGCGACCTCGAAAACAGCATCGACCACGACCAAAAAGACTACCCAGACTACTACCACAACGACCGCTTTTAAAGCTGACGCACTTTACAAGATGAGCGACAGCATGAAGTATTCATCAAATGTGAAGTATAAGGTCACTTCCGATACAACGTATCTCAACCTGCGTTTTGGTCCGTCAAAAAGCTATGACGTTCAGCTTAAAATCCCCGACGGAGAAACTATATACGGCAGGGGAGAAACTACTGACTCAAGTGGTAATGTATGGGTGTATACTGACTATAACGGTACGGCAGGCTGGGTAATGAGAGAACTGCTTTCATAGGCTTTTTGTGCCGTATTCAGGGCGTTTTACAGTAAATGATACAGCATAGCTTTATACTCTGACACAGTGCTTATTTAATGTGACGAATTTTGTCATTAAATGATAAAACTATTGACATAACTTTAAATATGCTGTATAATTAGTAGTATATGGTGTGCGTGTCTTGTGCGCTTATTTTGAAGAAAAAAGGTGGATATTTTAATATGGAAATGAATGTAAAAGACATTGTCAATCTTTTACTTAGCAGGATCAAGCTCATAATCCTCATTACGCTGCTTTGTACTGTTGCCGGTTTCTGTGTGGCTAAATTCGTACTGCCGCTTCAGTATACCTCCAGCATAAAGATCTATGTAAAGAACACAGCCGCTTCCAACAGCGACAACGTAAGCTATCAGGATCTTACGGCTGCAAAATCACTTGCGGAAACTTACATAGTTATCCTTAACGATACATCTGTGTATGAGGCTGTATCTGATAAGCTTATCGCAGATTATGACACAAAGGATCTTGCAAACTATTTTACAGTAGCTAAAGATGATGACGGCAAGGAGTATATCCCCACAAGCGAGATACAGGATATAGTTACAATATCTTCCGTAAACAATACCGAGGTACTTCAGGTTTCCTGTACTTGTGAAGTTCCGAGATTTGCGGCTGATATATGCACATATATCTCAGATATCGCTCCGGACCTTATCACCCGTGTAACTCAGGCAGGTTCTGTTGAAACTATCTCAGACGCTAAGATCCCCACATCTCCGAGCGGTCCGAATATAAGCCTTATAACAATTATCGGTTTCGTTATCGGACTTGCTGTTTCGATAATCCTTGTTATCATTATGGATTACTTCGACAATGCAGTAACAAGCGGTGAGGACGTTAAGGCAAGATTCAATGTTCCTATCCTCGCAGAGATACCTGACATATTTATGGATGAGAAAGGAGCGGGAAAATAATGCCTACAATAGCAAGCAAAAAGAAGATCAGCGCTCCCCAGCGTTCAAAGAGAAGAACTCTCCTTGACCCTAATATCGCCTTTCAGGTAACAGAGGCTTATAAGAACCTCAGAACAAATATAACCTTTGCTCTTGCAACTAAGGAGAGCAAGATATTT
This sequence comes from uncultured Ruminococcus sp., assembly GCF_934476685.1. Taxonomy (GTDB): domain Bacteria; phylum Bacillota; class Clostridia; order Oscillospirales; family Ruminococcaceae; genus Hominimerdicola. Next base: position 83,551 of record NZ_CAKSNX010000006.1, on the reverse strand, counting down.
GCAGTTTCAAGCTCTATGGCTGCCGAGGGTAAATCCACCTGTGCGGCTAATATAGCTATCACAATGGCGCAGACAAAGTCAAAGGTACTGCTTATCGACTGCGACCTCAGAAAGCCTGTACAGCATAAGATGTTCAAACTGAAAAATGCAAAGGGACTTTCCACGCTCATGAGCGGAATACATTCCTTTAAGGAAGTCGTAAACGAACAAGTGATACCTTACCTTGACGTTGTTACCTGCGGTCCTATACCGCCTAACCCGTCAGAAATGCTGGCTTCAAACAATATGAAGGTGCTTCTGGATGAGCTTTCAAAGTATTACGATTATGTTATACTTGACACTCCGCCGATAAATGTCGTTACGGATACACTTACCCTTGTGAACAATATTGCGGGTATCGTGCTTATCGCAAAGCAGGGTCAGTCTACATATGACGCTCTCGGCGAGGCTATCGACGCTGTAAAGTTTGCAAACGGCTCTATTCTTGGAGTTGTTGTAAATAACGTTAATATCTCAGGCGGAAAATACAACTACAAATATAAATATAAATATCGTTACAGCTATTCTGCTGACAGCAGCGAAACTTAAACGATATTTTGTAAAACACAAAAAGTCGGCAGCTGCAGCTATAAATTGCGGCTGCCTTTTTGATTGTTTAATTTTTTTCAGGAGGAAAAGCTATGTATGAAATGAACAGACGTGTGCTGTGCAGTGATATAGGAGAGAATGATGAGGTGCGTAATGGTGCGCTTATAGATATTTTGCAGGACGCATCAAACTTTCATCTTGAAACTCACCCTGTTATGTCCCCTTATTTCAGAGAGGAAAACTGCGGAATGTTCCTTGTTTCACGTCAGATGGATATTATCCGCAGACCTGTTTACGGCGAGAATATCCATGTAAAAACCTGGACGGTGGAGCTTAAAAGAATGTATGGTTTCAGAAATACTGTTATTTATGGTGAAAATGGAGATGTCTGCATAGCCTCATCGGCAGGGGGAGCATTTATGGATCTTGCGACTCAGAAACCTGTAAGAGCGCCTAAAGAGCTTATCGACAAAGTGAAGGTATATCCTGTCCTTGAAAATTTTGAAAGCTGTTCAAGAAAGATAGCTCTGCCCGACTGTGAGCCGCAGGTGTATAAGGACGTTTATATCCGCAGATGCGATATAGATATGAACAGGCACGTCAATAATGCAAGATATGTGGATATAACGGACGAGTTTATCCCCGAAAATGCCGATGTCAGCCGTGTGAGGATAGAATATAAAGTGCCGTTGAAACGTGGCATAAAGGTAAATGCCCTCGTCTATACGCAGGGGAATATCATTGCCGTCAGCCTTGCCGATGACAGCGGAAAGGTATACTGTGTGGTGGAATATACTTTAAATAAGTGATTAAAATGGCTATAATCTCCAATTTGCACTAGCTGATAGGAGATTATTTGTGCATATAGCCGAAAACATATAAAACCTATTGACATAGTATGATTTATGTGATATATTATAATCACAGTAAAGAACAGAACGGCTGAGAGAAATGCAGATCGGTAATCATAATAAAGCATTTTGTCAGCGTGTCCGTAATATTATATTTTTGAAAGGGAGTAATCATAATGGCTAAGATTTATAAGAATGTTGGAGAACTTATCGGCAGAACACCTCTTTTAGAGGTTTCAAATTTCGCAGCAGCTGCAGGCGCAGAGGGCAAGATCGTTGCTAAGCTTGAATATTTCAATCCTGCTGGAAGCGTTAAGGACAGAGTAGCGCTCAATATGATCGAAGAGGCTGAAAAGAGCGGCATACTTAAAAAGGGTTCAACTATCATCGAGCCAACATCAGGCAACACAGGTATCGGGCTTGCAGCAGTAGGTACATCTAAGGGATACAAGGTTATTCTTACAATGCCTGAAACAATGAGTATCGAAAGAAGAAATCTTCTTAAAGCATACGGCGCAGAGATCGTGCTGACTGAGGGCGCAAAGGGTATGACAGGCGCTATCGCTAAGGCTGACGAGCTTAAGGAAACTATCGAGGGTGCAGTTATCCTCGGACAGTTCGTAAACCCTGCAAACCCTGCTGTACATTTTGCAACAACAGGTCCTGAGATCTGGGAAGATACAGACGGAAAGGTAGATATCTTTGTTGCCGGCGTAGGTACAGGCGGAACAGTTACAGGTGTCGGCAAGTACCTCAAGTCAAAGAATCCTGACGTTAAGGTAGTAGCTGTTGAGCCTGCTACATCACCAGTCCTTTCACAGGGCAAGTCGGGTCCTCATAAGATTCAGGGTATCGGCGCAGGATTTGTTCCGGATGTCCTTGATACAAAGATATATGACGAAGTTTTCCCAGTTGAAAACGCTGACGCTTTCGCAGCAGGAAACAAGTTCGCAAAGACAGAGGGTATCCTCGTTGGTATCTCTTCAGGTGCAGCACTCCACACAGCAGCAGAGCTTTCAAAGAGACCTGAGAACAAGGGCAAAGTCATCGTAGCACTCCTCCCTGACACAGGTGAGAGATATCTTTCGACAGCACTCTTTGATTAATATATAGTATAGTCAGAAAAGATAACATCATAAATTTGCCAACCCACGTATGCCAAGTCATACGTGGGTTTTGCACTTACATACCAAGTCATGTGTGGGTTTTGCACTTACATGCCAAGTTATGTATGGGTTTTTGGTGCATATATATCAGCAAAAAAATTTCATCACATAAAAAATCACCTGCCGCAGTATCGCAGCAGGTGATAAAGTAATTATCAGTCTATTCTGTTTTCAGGACGTGGAAGAACCGAGTTCTTTATAACAAGATCACCCTCGATAGTCCTCATTCTGTAAACCCCATTAGGATTGTTTATTCTTGAAAGCAAAGTTTGTACTGTAAGATCAGCCATATACTCAGCGTCAACGTTAATGGTCGTGATAGTCGGATTTGATATCTCGGAAATAAGATAGTTGTCATATCCCACGATGGATATATCCTCTGGTACAGAATAACCCATAGAACGCAGCTGGCGTATCGCATTGTACGCAGCCTCATCACAGTTGCAGACAAAAGCTGTCGGCATATTTTCCTTGTCAGGGAATTTCATTGTAATAAAGTCACGCTTGTCACGATCCTCTATTATCCATTCGTCCTTGATTTCAAAATCATGCTCTATCATTGCTTTGAGATAGCCCATATATCTGTCAAAAATGCTTGATGTGGCGAAACGTGAGCCTATGTAACCTATCTTCTTGTGTCCCATGCTGATAAGGTATGAGGCAAGCTTATAGCCGCCGTTATAGCCGTTCGTGACGATAGAGTCAACTTTCAGCCCAGGTACATAATAATCGAGCAGTATAAGATGCTCAACGTGTTCTGCAAGCATCTGAGCATAGCTGTCAGAAAGCTGTCCGAGGGAGATGAGTGCGGATATCTTCTTATCCGTGACAAAATGCGGCGGGATAAGGTTATCTTCGTCCTCCTGCTCCAGATTTTCGATTATGCAGTAGAGGTTCTCACGCTTCAGACGCTGAACAAGGTAGTTGTACAATGCCCAGTAGAATGAACCGTTAGGGTTGATGAATTTTGCGGGGATAAGCACACCGATATTGCTTTTTTTCTTAGCCGCACCCGCCTTTGGCGTTACATAGCCAAGCTCTTCCGCAACACGTTTGATCTTTTCACGCAGCTCGTCGCTGACACCGCTTTTATCGGCAAGAGCTTTTGAGACTGTTACATTGCTGGTATTGCAGGCTTTTGCTATGTCGATCAGGGTAACAGATTTTTTCATAAAGTCCTCCGTATATTAAAAATGAAGTAATATTAACTTAATTATAAACATCTTCGGTCATTTTGTCAATAGTTATGATTAATATTATGAAATTTTTGACGTTTTGACCAATTTCACGGATAAAAAATTTACATATATCAATATATTGTGAGGTAAGTTAATACGCTGTTAATATTTTTTCTGTACAATTATAAAAGATATATTTGCAGGCAGGGAGGTATATGGAATGTTTAATATAATGGTAGTTGAGGACGATGTGAACACACGCAGACTGACCTGCGATGTGCTGGAGGAGAACGGTTACATACCTATCGAGGCAAAGGACGGTATAGATGCACTTGATATCCTTGATGAAAAGCACGTTGACCTTATAATAATGGATATAATGATGCCGAGAATGGACGGCTATGAGCTTTGTGAAACGCTGAGAAAGTCGGGGATAGAAACTCCTGTGCTTATGGTGACGGCAAGAGAGACCCCTGTGGACAAGAAGCGTGGTTTCCGCACAGGTACGGACGATTATATGGTCAAGCCTGTGGACGAGGAGGAGATGATCCTGCGCATACAGGCGTTGCTCAGACGTTCAAAGATAGTCAGCGAGCATAAGATAACTGTTGGAAACACTGTCCTTGACTATGACGCAATGACGGTGGAGGAAAATGGGAATGTGACGGAGCTGCCGCCTAAGGAATTTATGCTTGTGTACAAGCTTTTGTCTTACCCGGGAAAGATATTTACCCGCCGCCAGCTTATGGACGAGATATGGGATATGGCGTCGGATACGGATGAGAGGACGGTTGACGTTCATGTGAACCGAATAAGGGAGCGTCTGAAAAACAACAGGGATTTTGAGATCGCAACTGTCCGTGGACTTGGCTATAAGGCAGTAAAACTTTGAAAGCAGGAGTGATAAGGTGTTCAGGTGGCTTAGAAATAAAATAGGGGAGGGGAGCAGGTTTTATTCCCTTCATGCCTATGTGGTGCTGTCGGTGTTTATGCTCATGGTCTGGTCGGGTTTCCTGACGGGAGCAGTAATGCTTATCTTTCACAAATTTTTCGGGAACATAAGCATATTGCGAACACCTGCTATGCTTATAATCTCCAGCATAATCGTCAGCTGTATAATCGGTTCTTTCCTGTCGCTTATGGGGACAAGGTTTCTTGTCAAGCCTGTTGAAAAGGTCATAAAGGCAATGAAAAGAGTGGAAAAAGGTGATTTTTCCGTAAGAGTTGATGAGAACGAGTGCGCAGGAGAGATATCCGAGCTTGTTAAAAGCTATAATAAAATGGCGCAGGAGCTTGGCGGCATAGAGATGTTCAGAGAGAATTTTATCAACAGCTTTTCCCACGAATTCAAGACCCCCATAGTTTCTATCGAGGGTTTTGCAAAACAGCTTAGAAAAGATAATCTCAGTGAGGAGAAAAAGCGGCAGTATGTTGATATAATCATATCCGAATCAAAGCGGCTGACGAACCTTTCGTCAAATATATTAATGCTTTCAAAGCTAGAAAATCAGCAGATAGTAACGGATAAGACACAGATATCCCTTGATGAACAGATACGCAGCTGCATACTTCTGCTGGAAAAGCAGTGGTCGGCAAAGAACATAGAGTTTGATATTGATATGGACAGCATACATTATGTTACCAATGCGGAAATGCTGTCACAGGCATGGGTGAATATAATCGGCAACGCAATAAAATTTTCCCCTGAGGACAGTGTTATAAGCATTTCGCTGAAAAGGTCGGAGGGGAAAATAAAGGCGGTGGTTTCAGATAAGGGGATAGGAATGAAAGAGGAAACTATCCACCATATTTTTGAGCGTTTCTATCAGGGCGATAAGGCTCATTCCGCTGAGGGCAGCGGTCTGGGACTGCCTCTTGTAAAGCGTATAATCGAGCTTAATGACGGCGACATAAGGGTAGAATCCCAGTATGGAGCAGGCACAAAATTTATCGTTCAGCTGCCAGATAACGCAGCTGATATATCAGAATAAAAATACAATAAGAAAAGGCTTGTCAGTTTATACCGACAAGCCTTTGTTTTATATCAGATCAATTATCTGAATTTTCGTTTTTGAGGAGAGCTTCCTGAGTTTCACGCTCGTATTCCTCGAACTGGCTCTTGCCCTTGAGGACTTCTGTTTCAACGATCTCATCGTTGCTGTCCTTGAATACGATCTTAAGGAAGATAGGTGTGATGATCGTTGTGGCAACTACCATGATTACGATAGGTGCGAAAACTGCGTCTGACATAAGACCGAGCTTTTGTCCCTTTGCCGCAACGATAAGTGCGACTTCACCACGGGATATCATACCCATAGCTATCTGTACGCTTTCCTTGTTTGTGTACTTGCATACCTTTGCGCCAAGTCCGCAGCCGATGATCTTTGTTATAACTGCGACAACGAGGAGCAGAATGGTGAAGATGACCATTTTTGAATCCATGCTTATATGACCCATATTAAGTCCTATGCTTGCGAAGAAGATAGGTGAAAGGAGCATATATGAGAGTGTTTCAAATCTGTTTGAAATGTAAGCTACGTCCTTAGCCTGTGAGATAGCAAGACCAGCTACGAAAGAACCTGTGATATCTGCAACGCCGAAGAATTCAGCTATGTATGACATACCGAGGCAGAAAACAAAGGTAACGATAACGTGTCTTCTGAGGTCCTTCTTGTCTCTCTTTCTCCACTTTGTAAATACGATGTGGTAAGCAACTGTACAGCCGATAGCCACAACGAAGAAAGCAAGTATCTTAAGCAGAACTGTTACTACGCTTACGCTTGTATCAGCAAGGCTGGTGATAAGAGTAAGGGCGATGATACCGAGGATATCGTCGATGATAGCAGCGCCGAGGATAGCGTTTCCTGCACGGGTGGAGAGCTTTCCAAGCTCTTTAAGAGTTTCAACAGTGATCGAAACTGATGTTGCGGTAAGTACGATACCGATGAAGATGTGCTGGAGAGTAAGTGATGAAGAAAGGTTTTCGCCCTTTCCTACGCCGAAAGCAGCGGCAAGTCCGAAACCGCCCAGAAGCGGCACGATAACACCGAGCAGAGCGATGATGAATGAGGCTTTACCCGTCTTTTTCAGGTCGGAGATATCCGTCTGAAGACCAGCGGTGAACATCAGCACGATAACGCCGAGTTCGGAAAGATCGGAGATGAATTCAGTTTCACCCACAACGTTAAGTACGGCAGGACCAAGTATAACGCCTGCACAGAGCGCTCCCACTACCTGCGGAAGCTTTAGCTTTTTGGTAACAAGACCAAGAATTTTGGTAGAAAGCAAGATTATAGCCAAAAACAGTATATAATTGTATTCTTCCATTTTTATTCCTCCCTAAACTGATTGACGGCACAGTTCTCATAAAACGTTCTAAAGGCAATACTGCTTTAAGATCGTGCGTCATTGCACAAAGCGGTATTGCCTGAGATATCATTCTATTCGGTTGTAACATTACTTTGCCATACACATTGATTATATGACATACCCCGACTTTTTTCAATGCATTTTTTGAACAAATATATCGTAATAATTCCACTTACTTTTATAAGCGGTCAATAAAATTTAATAGTCGCACAATTTTGGTGACACATATACTTATACCAAAAGCAAAAAGCGGGCGGTCATATGACCGTCCGCCTCTGGGTTATTTAAGTATTTTTATTCGTCCTTGGCTTCGATAGCTGCTGTTTCGTAAATGAACTTAACTTCGCCCTCTACACCGTCAGCAATACCTGAGAATGAATCATACTCTTCGCTGAGTTTCTGGAGCTGTTCAAGTCTGTTGAAGAGAGGCTTGATGTCATCGTCATAAGCGTCGATGATCTTGTCGATGCCTTCCTTCTTGAACTTCTCCATACCGTCCTTAAGTTCCTTAGCACCGTCAACGAGCTGTCCTACGCCGTCAACAAGTTCGCCTGAACCGCTCTTAAGGGTTGCGATACCGCTGAACAGGCTGCCGCTGCCGTCTGAAAGCTGTGCTGCGCCCTGTGAGAGCTGAACTACTGAGTTGTAGATAGTGTTTGTGCCTGCCTTGAGCTGACTTCCGCCGTCAGCAAGCTGGTTAAGACCTGAGTTAAGGCTTGTTGCGCCGTCTGAAAGCTGACCGATACCTGCGCTGAGAGTACCTACGCCGCTGTCAAGCTGCTTAGCGCCTGTGCTTGCAGATGTAACACCTGTTGAGAGGCTCTTTGTACCCTCTGAAAGTGTGCTTGCGCCGTCAGCAAGCTTTTTGCTGTTTGTTGATACCTGATATGCGCCGTTTGAAACCTGCTGTGCGCCGCTGGAGAGTGTCTTGGAGCTTGTGTACAGCTCGTTTGTTCCTGCGGAGAGTGCCTTTGCGCCCTCGTCAAGTTCTGCAAGACCTGCGTCAAGGGATTCAGCACCCTTTGAAACTGATGCGATGCCTGTCTTAAGAGCGGCAATGCCGTTTGTAAGAGTTGAAAGGTCAGTTTCTGCACTTGATGCGCCTGCTCTAAGACCTGCTGAGATCTGCTCCTGACCTGCGATAGTCTGTTCAAGAGTTGCGATCATTGTTGCAACTGATTCGTCAGGATTCTGAGCGTATATGTTCTGAAGTCCTGCAAGGACCTGCTTGTTGTATGCGATAGTGCTGTCAAGGCTGTCAGCGGCAGAAGTGATAGATGCTGTCATACCCTGTATCTGTTCAGGAAGAGCAGCTGCGCCTGCTGAAAGTGCGTCTATTCCGTCGCTTACCTGGCCGATACCGCTTACGAGAGCGGCAGAGCCTTTCTTTGCGCTTGTGATTCCGCCTGCAAGCTGCTTTGTTGAATCGTTAAGAGTTTTAGCACCGTCTGAAAGTTTCTTTGAACCTGTTGCAACGCTGTATGCGCCGTTGTTAAGTGTGTTTGCGCCGTCAGCAAGCTGCTGTGAACCTGATGCTACTGTTGCAGCGCCGTCCTTTACCTGCTTTGCGCCCTGATCTGCTGTGGAAAGACCTGTTGAAAGTGATGATGAACCCGACTTAAGGTCTGTTACGCCCTTATTTACCTGAGCAAAACCTGTAACCAGTGCGGAAGAACCGTCCCTTGCAGTAATGATGCCGTTGAGAAGAGTGTTTGTTGAGCTGTCAAGAGTTTTAGCTCCGTCAGCCAGCTGTGAAGCACCGCTGCTGAGAGTTTTTGCACCGTCGTCAAGAGTCTTTGAACCGTCATAAAGCTGACCGATGCCGTCGATAAGTGTTCCTGAGGAATCCTGCAGCTTTTTAAGTCCGTCATAAAGCTCAGATGTGCCGTCTGCAAGCTTGTCGGAAGCGTCTGCAAGGTCGCCGAGCTTATCCTTAAGTTCGTCTATGCCGTCGATATCATCAAAGTTGATCTCTGAGAAGATGCTGCTTGTGCCGATAGTGATAGAAGTTCCGATCTCGAAGTTCTTTACATCAGCTGTGAACTCGAAATACTCAGGAATGTCGATATCGTCATTGTCCTCAAGACCAAGGCTCTGAGTGAGTCCCGGAAGAGCACAGCCTACGAGGATCTGTCTGCTGCCGTCGGAAAGCACCTTGCCGTTTGTTGCCTCAACGTTTGTGAAGATATCTGTGTCGAGGATAACGCCTGTTGCCATCATGAATGGTGTGTAGATGTCTGTGTTCTTGCCGTCTATCTTAACTGTCTTTTTGGAGTTGTTTGTGTAATCGTATCTTACTGTAAGCTTTCCGCTCTTGCCTACCAGCTGATCCGGAGTAACTGTCTTGCCGTCCAGCTTGTAAGTTACCTTGATGTCAACAGGAAGCTCTGAATCGGAGTAGCCCTTGTAGTAGATATCTCCGCCCTCTGTGTTCCATGTGAGGTTCTCGCCGTTTGCACTGTAATCCTCATCTGTCTTTACGTTTTCTATCTTTGTCAGATTTGAAACGTCAGGCAGGGACTTTTTGCCCTCAGGGTTTTTCAGCCAATCGCTGACAACGGTCTTTGTTCTTGTACCGTTTGCATCTGTGATAACGTAAACTGTTTCGTCCTTAGCCTGAACTGTGCTTTTATCTGACTTTGAGGACTTCTTATCTGACTTGTCTGAAGATTTATCTTTTTTGTCTTTTGAAGAGAACTCAGAAACTGCTGCCTTGCTGTCGGCTGATGAATCATCTGAGTTAGCCAGAGCATAGATGCCTGTTGAACCGGCTGAAATAAGTACGGCTAAAGCGCCTGCGATTACTCTTGTATAATTTTTCATAAGTCGTTATCTCCTTTTTAGTGAATTTCAGGAAGCTTGTAGAGCTTTTCCTTTTTTGGACGCATACCCATTGTTGTATGAATGATTACCTTGTCGAAAAGCATAAGCATTGATGGAAGAACGCATATAACCGTTACCATGCTTATGAGAGCGCCTCTTGACATCAGCGTACAAAGCTGTGAGATCATATCTACGCTGGAGTAAACTCCTACGCCGAATGTCGATGCGAAGAATCCGAGAGCGCTGACCATAATGGACTTCATTGAAGTTGAAAGTGCGATCGTGACAGCCTCTGTCTTATCCTTGCCTGCGTTTCTTTCTTCCTTGTATCTTGTTGTCATCAGGATAGCGTAGTCAACGGTAGCACCGAGCTGGATAGTACCGATAACTACCGATGCGATGAACGGTATCGTTGTATTTGTAAAGCATGGGATACCCATATTTACTGTGATAGCGAATTCGATGACCGCTACGAGAATGATAGGAAGTGAAACGGATTTGAGTGCGATAAGGATAATTACGAAGATCGCAGCGATCGAAACTGTATTAACTACTGCGAAGTCGTGGTCGGTGATAGTGATAAGGTCCTTTGTTGCGGCAGCCTCACCGATTATCATGCCGTTCTTGTCATAGCTCTTTATTATCTTGTCGAGCTTTGTTATCTGATCGTTTACCTCGTCTGACGCTACCTTGTAATCAGAACCTACCAGCATCATCTGCCAGTCGCCGTTTTTAAGAATACTTGTTACCGATTCAGGTATTACCTCAGCAGGGATAGAAGGTCCGATAAGTGTATCAAGGCTCAGCGCAAAGCTTACGCCGTCAACGTCCTTGAATTCCTTTACCATGTTGTTGACTTCCTTGGAGGACATCTTTGAATCACACATTACGATGTGTGTTGAAGCCATTCCGTATTCGTCAGCAAGCTTTGAGTTTGCAACAACGCTGTTAAGATCCTCTGGAAGCGTATCTGTAAGGTTGTAATAAACGTTTGTGTTGATCTGTCCGTATACAGCAGGTATGAGCAGAGCAACGAAAAGAACGATAAATGCTACATGATGTTTTATAATGAATGCAGCAGGTTTGTCGAGCTTAGGAACGATATCCTTGTGCATTGTCTTTTCAAGTGGCTTGTCAAGGATAAGAATGAGTGAAGGAAGAACTGTGATACAGCAGATAACTCCGAGTACAACACCCTTTGCCATTACGATACCCATATCAAGACCGAGCTTGTATGACATGAAGCAAAGTGCAAGGAAGCCTGCAACTGTTGTTACTGAGCTTGAAACTACGGAAGATATCGTCTTTCCGATAGCTATTGCCATAGCCTCTTTATTGTCGCCGTTGCAGAACTTTTTCTGCTCCTTATAGCTGTGCCACAAGAAGATCGAGTAGTCGATCGTTACCGCCAGCTGAAGTACCGCTGTCAGCGCCTGAGTGATGAATGAGATCTCACCCTTGAGTATGTTTGAACCTAAGTTATAAAGGATAGCCATTCCTACGCTCACCATAAATATAACCGGAATAAGGAAGGAATCCATTGTGATCGCAAGGATTATACTTGTAAGGATAACTGCGATAACTACATACATTGTAGTTTCTTTAAGTGTAAGATCCTTTATATCCTCAACGATCGCCGTCATACCATTTACATAGCACTGTTCTCCTGCGATCTTTCTTATCTGAACGACTGCGTCGAGTGAAGCGTCATCAGATGTTGACTTGTCGAAGAATACCGCCATCATAGTGGAATCTCCGCTGTTGAAAATATCATATAAGTCGTCAGGAAGAACTTCCTTTGGAAGAGAAATGTCTGCGATGGAATCGTACCACAGTACGTCGGCTACCGCAGGAACATCTTCTATTTTTTCTTTCAGCTTTGCAACGTCCTTGTCCTCCATGCCGTCAAGCACTAGGAAAGCAAAACCGCCCTTGCCGAATTCGTCCAGCATTATGTCCTGACCTTTCATCGTTTCGATATCACTTGGAAGGTAGGAAAGTATGTCGTAATTGATCCTTGTCTTTGCCATACCGATAGAAGACGGTATCAAAAGAAGAATTGCAATTATGACAATGGGGATCCTGAACTTTACGACTCCCTTGCCGAATTTGTTCATTTAGCGTCATCTCCTGTTTCTGACTATCAGTCATTTTTTATTGCAAAAACAGTATATCACTAAAATGACCGATAGTCAATATTTAAAATTCCATTTTTCTCAATTTTGTATGGTTGCACAAAATGACCGTTAGTCATTTTTAAAAGCTGTGCAATTTGGACTATTGACATATCTTGTGGGAAAGAATATAATTAGATTAAGGCAACATTACGGGGAAAATATGGTGATATACCCCTGTAACAACTATCATTCTTTAATGAAAAGGGAGCGGTTTTATGGGCAAGCTTGACGCAAACAAAAAAGCAAAAGAGGATTCTCTACTGAGTACGGCGTATAAGCTGTTCACTGCTCAGGGCGTCAGCAAAACTTCAATATCTGATATTGTAAACAATGCCGGCGTGGCAAAGGGTACGTTCTATCTTTATTTCAAGGATAAATATGACCTTAAAAACAGGTTGGTGGCGCACCAGTCCTCAAAGCTTTTCACCAATGCGCTTGAAGAGCTTACGGCAAGCGGAAAGAAATTCACTTTCAACGAGCGTATCATTTTTATTATAGACAGCATAATAAATCAGCTTAATGAGAATAAATCTCTGCTGACGTTCATAGCTAAAAACCTCAGCTGGGGAGTGTTCAAACACGCTTTGACTGCTCCTGTAAAATCAGATGATCTTGATTTTGTCAGCATATATAATCAGATGCTTGAGGAAGCACCAAGCGATATATGCGAGCCTGAGATAATGATATTTATGATAGTGGAGCTTGTAAGCTCTACCTGCTATTCAGCCATACTTTATTCCGAGCCTGTGGAGCTTGACAAGCTTAAACCTTATCTTTACAGCTGCGTGAACAATATAATAGATTCACACATTTCGGGAAACTTCAACAGCGGCTGTATGGCAAATCAAAAAAGCATAGAAACCTCTGCTGCTGAAAACAGCAAGGCTGCGGTCTGATACACTAATAATGAAAATAAAAACGTCGGAAGATAGCGTTCATCTTCCGACGTTTTATGTTATATTGATTTGTCCGTTTCTTGTAATTGCTTTACGACAGCCTTTGCAAGGAAAAGGTCGGGGTCTGTGGTGATCTTGAAATTAAGATCGTCCCCTTCGACCATTCTTATAGGTATGCCGCATTCTGTGAAAATGCCGCAGGCATCTGTAAGAGAGGCTATTTTCTCTTCGCCAAGCTTTTCTATACATTCACAAAGCTTTTTTATGCAGAAACTCTGCGGTGTCTGGGCACGAAAAAGCTCGCTGCGGATAAGGTTTTCCTTTACATTGCAGCCGTCCGTACTTCTTATTACCGTGTCAACAGAAGGGATATATGTTCCGCAGACGGAAAATTCCTTTGCGGCTGAGATGTTGTCAAGAATAATTTTCTCACTGACAAAAGGACGTACAGCGTCATGGGTAAGCAGAACGTCATTCCCACTTATCTCATATTCTGCTGTGATCGCATCAAGTATTTTGAATATAGTGCCATTTCTGTCCGCACCGCCGTCCAAAAGAACTATCCTGTCATTGTTCATGCCGTATTTTTCAAGCAGCCCCTGAGCGTATTCGTGCCACTGCGGATTTATGCCTATATATATCCTGTCGATATCGTGAACTTTTTCAAATGCCATTACCGTTCTTATGAGTATAGGCACACCGCCCAGTTCAAGAAACTGCTTTGGCTTGTCTGCGTTTTTCATACGCATTCCGCTGCCGCCTGCCACAATGCCTGCAAAGATCATAGCGTCCTCCTGTATCATCAAAAAGCTCCCTGATAAGAGGGAGCTTTTGTTTTATAATATTTATTTTTACTTCTTGATGTTGTACTTTTCAAGGAGTGCAGAGATCTTCTGATGAGGATCCATAACTCTTGAAATAGAAGAATCGTGGTTGAGTGCTGCAATGAAGTATGCGATATACTTAGCGCAGTCAACTTCATAGAACCAAGGTCTGCTGAGAAGTTCAGGAGATCTGTATGTGAGGTTTGTGCCGAAAACGCCGTCGATGATGCCGTCAGCGTAAGCCTTGTCAAAGCTGTCAAGACCGTTTGTGAAGATAGCGTATGTTGCATAGCAGTAGATCTTGTTTGCCTTGCGCTTTTTAAGCTCAACAGCGATATCGAGCATAGACTCGCCTGATGAGATGATATCGTCAGCAATGAAGATATCCTTGCCTGTTACATCGTTGCCCATGTATTCGTGAGCTATGATCGGGTTTCTTCCGTTTACTACTGTTGAGTAGTCACGTCTTTTATAGAACATACCGAGGTCGATGCCGAGAACTGACGCATAGTACATATTTCTGTTGATAGCGCCCTCGTCAGGAGATACTATCATGAAATGCTGCTTGTCAGGTCTGAAATCGTCAAGGTTCTTGAACATAGCCTTGAGTACCTGATAGGAAGGGATAATGTTGTCAAAGCCCATGAGCGGTACAGCATTCTGAACTCTAGGATCGTGAGCGTCAAATGTAAGAACGTTTGATACACCCATAGCCTGAAGCTCCTGAAGAGCAACTGCACAGTCGAGAGACTCTCTGTAATTTCTTCTGTGCTGTCTGCCGCCGTAAAGAGAAGGCATGATAACGTTTATTCTGTGAGCCTTGCCGCTTGCAGCCTGTATGATCCTCTTAAGATCCTGATAGTGGTCGTCAGGCGACATACAGTTTTCATGACCGAAATAGTCATATGTTACGCTGTAATTACCCATATCACACAGGATAAACAGATCGTTTCCTCTTACCGTCTGCTTGATAAGTCCCTTGCCGTCGCCAGAAGAAAATCTAGGACAATCCGACTGTACAAGGAAAGTATCCTTGAAATATTCATTTTCATTTGCCCACTGGATAAGGTAGTTGTTTACCTTTTCTCCCAGCTCCTTTGCACCCTCCATAGCGATAATGCCGAGCGGCGCAACTCTGGAACTGTTGTCGAACAAAATTTTTTCAGCGCTTCCCATCAAATACATCCTCCGTTTTTTCGTTTAGTTTAAATATTCAGATCTCAAAGGTTATTTTAAACTAATCTGAGTTATATAGATTATTATACTGTATATAAAAACTTTTTACAATACCTTTGGACAAATTTTTCTTAACTTTTAACCTTTTCTACAAATTTATAAGGTTCAACCCCGATTATTTTATACGCAAAAATCAAGTAAACGTTTTACAAATGCAAAAGTTTCGGTTTGACAAAAAAAGCCTTGCGTTTTCGGCTCAAATGGTATATAATAAAATAGAATATGTATAGCTAATAAAAATAAGGAGTGTTCATTATGACAAAGGCACAGAAATATTTTAATATGATAAAGGATAAAAGGGTAGCTTTTATAGGCGTCGGCGTAAGCCATACCGACCTTATAAAGCAGTTCCTTACAAAGGGCATAAACTGCGTTGTTTGCGACAAAAAGGACGAGGATCAGTTCGATGAGCTGCTTATGGAGGAGCTTTCGGCAAAGGGCTGCGAATTTTCTCTGGGAGAGCATTATCTTGACGAGATATTCAACTGCGATATAGTTTTCCGTACACCCGGTATGTACTACAACGATCCTGTTCTAACAAAGGCAAGGGAAAAGGGCGTTATCATAACCTCCGAAATGGAAACATTTTTTGACCTCTGCCCATGCAAGACCTATGCGCTGACAGGTTCAGACGGAAAGACCACCACAACAACACTTGTAAGCGAATTTCTCAAAGGCGAGGGAAAGAGAGTACATATCGGCGGAAATATCGGCAAGGCGCTTCTTCCTATCGTTGAAACTATTTCTGACTCGGACGTTGCGGTATGCGAGCTTTCAAGCTTCCAGCTTATCTCTATGAGAGAGTCGCCTGACGTTGCGGGCATAACAAATATAAGACCTAACCACCTCAACGTTCACGGAACCATGGAGGAGTACACACAGGCAAAGTGCAATATCCTCAGTCATCAGAACGCATATTCAAGAGCCGTTCTCAGTTGGGACGATGAAACTACAAGAGGTCTTGCGCCTATCGTAAGAGGCAGACTTGCATATTTCAGCACAAAGATAAAGCCTGAGCAGGGTTCATTCCTCAGAGAGGACGGTATGCTCTGCTATAATGATTTCGGCAAGGTTACAGAGTATGTTCACAAGGACGATATAAAGATTCCCGGTATGCACAACGTAGAGGACTACCTTACAGCTATCGCTATGACATACGGCGAGGTAAAGCCTGAAACTGTTGAAAAGGTAGCTAAGGAGTTCGGCGGAGTTGAGCATAGAATAGAGTTCGTAAGAGAACTTGACGGTGTAAAATATTACAATAACTCCATTGCGTCAAGCCCGACAAGAGTTCTTGCCTGCCTTGCGGCTTTTGACCAGAAGCAGATAATGATACAGGGCGGTTCTGACAAGGGAATATCCTTTGAGCCTATGGCTGCGCCTATTTGCGATAAGGTAAAGGTGCTTATTCTTATGGGACAGACTGCTGAAAAGATAAGAGCCGCTGTAACGGCTGCGCCTAATTACAGCGAAAGCGGCATAAAGATAATTATGGTAAAGGATATGAAAGAGGCTGTTGAAACAGCAAGAAAGTATGCTGTGGAGGGCGATATAGTTTCCCTTACCCCTGCCTGCGCAAGCTTTGATATGTACAGAATGTTTGAAGAGAGGGGAAAGCATTTCAAGCAGTGCGTAAACGAACTTGCATAATACGAAAACAATGAAATAAGGTAATTTTATGAGTGATCTTAATTTTGAAAATATAAAAAATATACTTTCACAGCTGACAGCGGCTCAGGGCGTTTCTGGCGAGGAAAATTCCGCTGCCCGCACTGCTGCGAAAATGCTGGAGAAGTTCGGCTCTGTGACCGTGGACGATACTACGGGGAATGTGCTTTTCAGAAGCGGCAGTGCGAACGGCAAAAAGCCCGTTATGCTCCTTGACGCACATATCGACGAGATAGGCATGATAGTAAGCTATATCACAAAGGACGGATTTCTTAAAGTTTCAAACTGCGGAGGACTCGACAGACGTGTCCTGCTCGCTCAGCAGGTGACTGTTTACGGCAGAGAGAAGATAAAGGGCATAGTTACCTCCACTCCGCCTCATCTTGAAAAGGACAGCTCTGCTGTGCCTGAAATGGAGGATATATATATCGACATAGGTATGTCATTCGAGCAGGCTCAAAAGGCTGTGAACCTTGGCGACAGGGTGCTTATAGAAAACAGTCTGGAAGAACTTCAGAACGGCAGAGTTACGGCAAAGGCTCTTGACGACCGAGCAGGCTGTGCAGCGATAATCAGAACGCTTGAACTGCTTGAGGGAAAAGATACGGCTTTTGATATCGCAGTTTCATTCTCCGTTCAGGAGGAAGTGGGCGAACGTGGCGCAAAGACCGCAGCCTATGTTCTTGATCCGGATTATGCAGTTATCGTAGATGTTTCATTTGCTAAAACTCACGGCGAAAGTGCGGCTGACTGCGGAGAACTTGGAAAAGGTCCTATGATAGGCTTTGCACCGTCACTTTCAAAGACTATGTCGGAGAAGTTCAGAGATATTGCAAAGGATAAAGATATCCCTTATCAGATAGAAGTTATGAACGGCAGAACAGGCACAAATGCCGACACTATCGGTGTTTCAAAGGGTGGAGCGGCAGCAGTAACGATATCCATTCCAGAAAAGCATATGCATACTCCTGCCGAGATAGTTGATCTTGCGGATATCGAAAATACAGCAAGGCTGATTGCGGAATATATTCTCAGTGAAAGCGTGGAAAGCGGGGATAAAAGCATATGATGAACGAACTTGAAAAGCTTTGCCTGCTTGACGGCATATCGGGCGACGAGGGCGCTGTAAGGGAGTATATAATCGGACGTATCGGCAAAAAGGCTGAGGTAACCGTTGATGCTCTCGGAAATGTTATAGTTTTCTGCAAGGGAAAAAACAGAGCGAAAAACAAGGTAATGGTATCTGCTCATATGGACGAGGTGGGAATGATAGTTACCTATATCAATGAGGACGGCACGATAAAGATATCACCTGTTGGCGGAATAGATCCGAGAGTTGTTTTCGGAAGAAGAGTACGCATAGGCAGCAAAGGCATATGCGGAGTTATCGGCGGAAGAGCGATACACAATCTTTCTGCTGATGAGAGGAAAAAGTCTGTGCCTTTCGATAAAATGACCGTTGATATCGGAACGGACAGCAGGGAACAGACCGAAAAGCTTGTTTCCTTGGGCGACAGCGTAAGATTTGTTTCGGAGTTTGTGAAATTCGGCGACGGCTTTGTAAAATGCAAAGCCATTGATGACAGAGCAGGCTGTGCGGTAATGCTCAGAATGATAGACGAAGGTGTGGAATGTGATACCTATTTCACCTTTGTTGTGCAGGAGGAGATCGGTCTGAGAGGTTCAGGCTGTGCAGCGTATACAGTCGATCCCGATTATGCCATTGTGCTTGAGGCTACTACGGCGGCTGACATACCGCCGTCTGAGGACGATGAAAAGGTATGCGAACTGGGAAAAGGTCCTGTTGTTTCGTTTATGGACAGACATACTATATACAGCAAAGAGCTTTACGATCTTGCTTTTGAAACTGCGGCGGAAAATGACCTGCCTTGTCAGACAAAGACAAGGATCGCAGGCGGAAATGACGCAGGAGCAATACATCTGTCAAGGGGCGGAATAAAGACCTGTGCGGTATCTGTTCCGTGCAGATATCTCCATTCGCCGTCCTGCGTTATAAAGCAGGAGGACTTTGAGAACACATACGCTCTCACAAAATTAATTCTGGATAGGATCTATAACAAATGATTTACGAATCTAAGGATATTGACGACGCCCTTTTAAGAGGGTTAAAGTCAAATAATTATACACGCAGGATAAAATCCCATTTCTCTGCATACGGCACAGGCTACGATTTTTCACGTTTTTTTATCGTTGAAAAGGATAATGAAAAGTTGGGCGTCATATCGCAGTTCAACAGTTCTATGATGATATCGTCGTTTGAGGGCAGGGAGTTCGATAAGGATATCATCAGCGAAATGGCTGGCTTTGTGAGAATGATAAAGCCTGAGGTCATAGAGCTTGAAAATGTCTATGCCCAGTCGCTTTGTGACGAGCTTGACGGGGAGTATAAGGGCGACAGACGGACGGAATTTGAGTTCGTTCCGAAAAATGTCCTGCCGTCGCTGAACGTAAACGAGCTGCCTAAGCTTGATGATGTGTTCAGTATATTAAAGACCTGTTTTCCAAAACTGGCGCAGAGCTATGAGCTTTGGCTGACGGATACCTCACATAGAGTGAGAAGAGGACTTTCGCAGTCGTTCCTGCTGGAAAACTATACTACCGCTACGATACAGTATATAGTTGACGGGGTGGCGCTTATAGGTCATGTCGGAACTATACCTGAGGAAAGAGGAAAATTTCACGCAAGACAGCTGCTTTACTGGATAGGCGAAAAGCTCACGCAGGACGGCTTTGACGTAAGGCTTTTTGCAAGACCTCACAGAGTAAGCTACTATGAGGAGATAGGATTTAAGGAACGTGCAGTTGATCTTGTATTAGAGAGGAAAGATACCAATGGCTGATTGTTTTTTTGATATAGATGAAAAGCTTCTTGCACTTGCGGCGGAGGCTGAAAAGGAATGTGTGCCGATGTTCTCGGTCATAGATGAAAATGCCGACTACAACGGACAGAAGGTGCTTAAAGCATTTATCGACAACCGTGTGAGCGAGGGCTGCCTTAAAGGCACAACAGGCTACGGCTACGGCGATATAGGCAGAGAGGCGGCAGACAAGGTTTTTGCTCAGGCTTTCGGCGGCGAGGACGCACTTGTAAGACACACATTCGTAAACGGAACACACGCTCTTTCCACTGCACTTTTCGGAGTGCTGAGAAGCGGAGATGTTATGCTCGCCTGCACAGGCAAGCCGTATGATACCCTTGAAGAGATAATCGGTATCAGAGGTGAAAAGGGCAACGGTTCTCTTGCTGATTTCGGTGTTAAATATGTTCAGGCTGATCTGGTGGACGATATGTACCCCGACTATGACAAGATAGCGGAGCTTTCAAAGACCGCAAAGATAGCATATATACAGCGTTCAAGAGGATATTCCCTCAGACCTTCGCTGACCGTTGAGATAATCGGCAAGATAGCAAAGACTGCAAAGGCTGCGAACCCTGATATAATCGTAATGGTCGATAACTGCTACGGCGAATTTGTTGAAAAGCAGGAGCCGCTTTCGGTAGGCGCAGACCTTATCATAGGCTCGCTCATCAAAAACCCTGGCGGAGCTATCGCTTCCACAGGCGGATATATCTGCGGAAGAGCAGATCTTGTTGAAAAATGTGCAGACAGACTGACCTGCGTCGGAATGGGCAAGGAGATAGGCTGTACGCTCAACCAGAGCAGAGAAATGCTGCTGGGATTTTTCCTTGCACCGCAGGTGGTTTCCGCAGCACTCAAAACATCTGTTTTTGCCTGCCGTTTCTTTGAAAAGCTCGGATTTAAAACTCTCCCAGAAAGCGGAGAAACGAGAACGGATATAATCGCATCTATCCTGCTGGAGAATGAGGAGAACCTTGTGGCTTTCTGTCAGGGCATACAGAAAGGTTCGCCTGTTGACAGCTATGTTACACCAGAGGCATGGGATATGCCAGGATATGACAGCAAGGTCATCATGGCGGCAGGAGCATTCACAATGGGAGCGTCCATAGAGCTTTCAGCAGACGCACCTATCAGACCGCCTTTTGCAGCATGGCTTCAGGGCGGAATAACATATCCGACAGGCAAAGCGGGCGTAATGACTGCGGCGCAGGAGATGTATAAAAGAGGACTTATCAGCCTTTGAGCAAATTGCCGTAAGGCAAGGCTGAATATTTTGAAAGTATAAAAATTGCCGTAAGGCTATGAAAGGAATGACTGATAATGGCAGAGATTTTCAGCGTAAAGATCACCGAAATAATCAATCAGCTTAATCTTGAGGTACTGTATTCCCCGGAAAATCTTGACGAGCTTATCGTGACCGACAACGACTGCAACAGACCCGGTCTTCAGCTTATGGGATTTTATGAGTATTTCAATGCCGAGCGTATACAGATATGCGGAAATATGGAGTTCGCTTATCTTGCTACCCTCGATGAAAAGACGAGATTCAGCAGGATAGACGCACTTTTTGCAACAAAGATACCTATGTTCGTGGTCGCAAGAGGTCATGAACTTTATCCCGAAATGCTGGATATTGCGAAAAAATATAACGTCCCTGTTGTCAGAACTCAGGACAGCACTACTGCGTTCATCGCCGCACTTATCGGTTATCTGAACGTTGAGCTTGCTCCGAGAATAACAAGACATGGAGTGCTTATAGAAGTCTACGGCGAAGGCATACTTATCGTGGGCGAGAGCGGCGTAGGTAAGAGTGAAACTGCTATCGAGCTTGTAAAGAGAGGTCACAGACTTGTTGCCGACGACGCTGTTGAGATACGCAAGACTTCAAACAGAACACTTGTTGGTCAGTCGCCTGATAATATCCGTCACTTCCTTGAACTTAGAGGTATCGGTATCATCAATACAAGACGTCTGTTCGGTATGGGTGCCGTAAAGGTCAGCGAGAAGATCGACCTTATAGTTGAGCTTGAGCCTTGGGACAGCACAAAGATATACGACCGTATGGGCGTTGACAACGAGTATACAACTATCCTCGGCGTAAAGATACCTAGCCTTACTATCCCGATAAAGCCGGGCAGAAATCTTGCGGTCATACTGGAAGTTGCGGCTATGAACAACCGTCATAAGAAGATGGGATACAACGCTGCCGCAGAGCTTCTTCATAATCTCGGTCTTGAACTGGATCAGAAGGAGTCCGTAAAGAACTGGGATACGTTCTGATGTGATTGATTTTTATAGTCGGAAAGGAATGGTCATAAATCATGTTTTTGCAGGGAGATATGCATACACATACTATCGCTTCAACTCATGCCTACTCCACAATAATGGAAAACTGCATATGGGCGGCAAAGTACGGTCTTAAAGTAATAGCAATGACCGACCATGCGCCGTGTATGCCCGATTCACCTCATATATGGCACTTTGAAAACCTCAGATGTCTGCCGAGGACTATTGAGGGAGTTACTGTGCTTAAAGGCGCAGAGGCGGATATACTGGAGGACGGCAGCCTTGACCTGCCTGACAGGACGCTTAAAAATCTTGAATGGGTAGTGGCATCAATGCATGGCTATGAGGGCTGTCTTATGCCGTCAACTGCCGAAAAGCATACTCAGCTTTATATGAAGATAGCGGAAAATCCATATGTTGACGTTATAGGTCACTGCACAACGGCGAGATTTCCTTTCGATTTTGAAAAAACGCTTAAAGTTTTTAAAGAGTACGGCAAGCTTGTGGAGATAAACGAAAGCTCTATAATGAACAAAAAGGGTTCAAGGGAAAATTCTGTCGAGGTGCTTAAACTTTGCAAAAAGTATGAGATACCCGTAGTCATAGACTCGGACAGCCATTTCTGTCAGCTTATCGGTCAGACACCTATCGCTGAACAGATGGTAAAGGATCTTGAATTTCCGCAGGAGCTTATCGTGAACGCAAGCGAAGAAAGAATAAAGGAATATCTGAAGAAGAAAAGACCGGCGTTGGAGATATAGCGCATAATATACCGAAAGGAGATACTCTTACTCAGAGTTTTTATATAAAATATGTATACAGAGAATAAGGAAAACACAGAAAATCTGCTCAATCTGGCGAGGGAGCTTGAGTGCAGAGTGGTGTATAACGAGCCGCTCTCCGCTCACACAACTTTCAAGGTCGGCGGAGAATGTACCGCCCTTGTGGACGTAAGCTCCGACGAAAATCTTGCCAGACTTACAGCGGAGGCTTCAAGGCTGGGCGTGCGCACATTCGTGCTGGGCAAAGGCTCAAACGTGCTGTTCGACGATAAGGGCTTTAAGGGTGTTGTGCTGCTTATGGGCAGCTCCATAGACGATATCTATATGAAAGACAGCACTACTATCTGCGCTCAGGCAGGCTGCAGCCTTATAAAGCTTTGCAGATTTGCCCTTGAACATTCCCTGTCGGGACTTGAATTTGCTTACGGCATACCGGGAACGGTAGGCGGAGCGATATATATGAATGCGGGGGCATATGACGGCGAGATAAAAGACGTTCTGAAATCCTGCACAGTAACGGACAGCAGCGGTGCGCTCAAAGTCATAGGTGCGGACAGACTTGATATGTCATACAGAAAAAGCAGATTTACCGACTCGGACGAGGTCATCACAAGCGGAGAATTTGTGCTGACGCCCGCTAATTATGACGACATACAGGATAAAATGGTGGAGCTTATGGGCAGAAGAAGGAGCAAGCAGCCTCTTGAATACCCAAGCGCAGGCTCTACATTCAAGCGCCCTGAGGGACAGTTCGCAGGAAAGCTTATACAGGACTGCGGTCTGAAAGGCTTTGCCATAGGCGGAGCGCAGGTCTCGGAAAAGCACTGCGGCTTTGTTATCAACAAGGGCGGTGCGACCTGTGAGGATATCCTTGCACTTATCAGACATATTCAGGATACGGTCAAGGAACAGACCGGCTTTATGCTTGAATGTGAAGTGAAATATATACCATACGAATAAGACGGACCGTAGCTGTCGGTCGATTTCAGAAAGGATAGATTTATGCAGTTTGTAATTGTAACGGGAATGTCAGGATCGGGAAAATCCACGGCAGTCAATGTTCTGGAGGATATAGGATATTACTGCATAGACAATATGCCGCCTGAGCTTATGGTCAAATTTGCAGAGATATGCGGACAGTCCTCTAACAAGATAGATAAGGTCGCCTTTGTTGCAGATATAAGAGGAGGAGATCTTTTTCTTAAACTTCAGGACGCAGTCAAGGATATGAAAGCTATGGGAGTAAGCATAAAGATACTCTTCCTTGACAGCTCAGATGACGCTATCGTAAGAAGATACAAGGAAACAAGAAGAAAGCACCCCCTTGATGAGATATCCTACGGCAATATCAGAAAGGCTATCGAAACGGAGAGAGAGTTCCTGCTCAACGTAAAGGGACAGGCGGATTATTATGTAGATACCACCAACAGCTCAGTTGCTGAGTTTAAGGAGAGAATGTATTCGATATTCCTTGACAGCAACGAGGATCATATGAAAATAGATGTGCGCTCTTTCGGCTTTAAGTTCGGCTCTATGACAGACGTTGATCTTATGTTCGATGTAAGATGCCTGCCTAATCCGTTTTATATCCCTGAACTTAAATACAAGACAGGACTGAATGAAGAGGTTTCGGGATATGTTATGAGCTTTGACGAGGCGAAAACGCTGCTTGCAAAGCTGACGGATCTGATAGATTATCTTATACCGCTCTATGAAAAAGAGGGAAAATCTCAGCTTGTCATAGCTTTCGGCTGCACAGGCGGAAAGCACAGGAGCGTTACCTTTGCCGAGGCTGCCGCAAAGCACCTTACCGAGCAGGGACATAAGATAAGGATAACCCACAGGGATATTGAAAAACGTTAAGAGGTCGAAAAGTGGAAGAACTTTCATTTTCATATAAAGTCAAGTCGGAGATAATCGACAGGATAAACAGCAGACAGAAAGCTGATGCCTGCATAATGGGAATGCTGTGCTGCTGCAATAATCTCAGCGACGAGGAGATATTGTTCCTTACGGAAAACAAGACTACCGTTGATTTTTTTGTGCATAATATTGAAAGGATACTTGAATGTGAGGGCTGCGTAAGCGTATGCGAGGCTGACAGAAAGAACGGAGTTACCCTTTACAGCCTTGAGATACCAGACAAACAGCAGAGGATATATCTGCTGGACTATTTCGGCATAGACGAAAGCAGAAGACTGACGGAGGATTATCTTCCTAAGCCGAAATTCTATTCGCAGCTTATAGCGGGGATATTTCTTGCCTGCGGCTCGGTGAACAATCCTGAGAAGAAATATCATATGGAATTTGTTATGCCGACGCTTGATCTCTGTAATGATTTTGGTCTGCTGCTGATAGATAATTACGGCATCATACCAAAGCACATGGAACGCAAGAACGTTCAGATAGTTTACATAAAGGAATCGGAGAACATCATTGATATGCTCACGCTCATGGGTGCGCCTATGGCGTCTATGGAGCTTATGAATGTAAAGATGATGAAGGATATGCGCAACAAGATAAACCGTGCGGTGAACTGCGATAATGCGAATATCGAGAAATCACTCAAAGCCTCCGAACGTCAGATCGCAGATATAGAGCTTATAGATTCGACTATGGGTCTTAACGCCCTGCCCGATAATCTTAAGGAGATAGCTCAGCTGAGATATGATAACCCCGACTACAATTTGAAAGATCTTGGAGCGGCGCTCGATCCGCCTATATCAAGATCCGGTGCGAACCACAGACTTCAGAAGATAGCCGATATCGCTGCCTCCATACGAAAGGAAAAGGGAATACCGCAGCAAGATCCCGAAAAATGAAAGAGGGATAGAAATGCCTGATTTTGTACATTTACATCTTCATAGTGAATACTCGCTCCTTGACGGCGCCTGCCGCATCAAGGAGCTTGTTGTGCGTATAAAGGAACTTGGACAGAAAGCTGTGGCGGTAACGGATCACGGAAATATGTTCGCCGCAGTTGAGTTCTACAATGCCTGCCGTCAGGAGGGGATAAAGCCTATCATCGGCTGTGAGATGTACGTTGCACTGAGAACACGTTTTGACAGGACAGCGGGATTGGACGGACACCCTTATCACCTTGTACTGCTTTGTGAGAACAACGAGGGGTATCAGAACCTTATCAAGCTTGTTTCGCTGAGCTATACAGAGGGATTTTACAACCGTCCCAGAGTGGATAAAGAGCTGCTGAGGAAATACAGCGGCGGACTTATCTGCCTTTCAGCCTGTCTTGCAGGAGAGATACCCCAGAGGCTTTCGGAAAGGAATTTTGAGGGGGCAAAAAAAGCTGCCCTTGAATATTTGGATATCTTCGGCAGAGGAAATTATTTTATTGAGATACAAAACCACCGCTTTTCCGAGCAGCAGCGTATAAACCCTCTGCTCATAAAGCTGTCAAAAGAAACGGGGATACCGCTGTGCGCAACAAACGACTGCCACTATCTCCGTAAGGAGGACGCATACGCTCAGCAGGTGCTGATGTGTATTTCCACTGCGACAACCATTGACGATCCGAATGCAATGTCTTTCCCTACGGACGAGTTCTATGTAAAATCCGCTGAGGAAATGGAGGAGCTTTTTCCGTCACAGCCGCAGGCTCTTGAAAACACGGTGAAGATCGCAGAAAGATGCAATGTGACCTTTGAGTTTGGCAGCACGAAACTGCCGTATTTCCACATAGACGGAGTGGAGGATAACGAGAAGTTTCTCCGTGATATGTGCAGAAAAGGTCTTGTGAAAAGGTACGGAAAACCTACGGAAGAGGCTGTGAAAAGGCTTGAATATGAGCTTGATATCATCACGCAGATGGGGTATACTGACTATTACCTTATAGTGTGGGATTTTATCAACTATGCAAAACAGCAGAATATCCCCGTGGGTCCCGGAAGAGGTTCGGGCGCAGGAAGCCTTTGCGCATACTGCATAGGGATAACAGGTATAGACCCATTAAGATATAATCTGCTCTTTGAAAGATTTTTAAACCCTGAAAGAGTTTCAATGCCCGACTTTGATATTGATTTCTGTATGGAGGGCAGACAGCAGGTAATAGACTATGTTGTCAGAAAGTACGGCTCGGATCACGTTGCACAGATAGCGACTTTCGGTACCCTTGCGGCAAAGCAGGCTGTCCGTGACGTTTCAAGGGCAATGGGGTTAAGCTATCAGACTGGCGACGTTATAGCAAAAGCCGTTCCGAGAGGATATCCGCTGGGCTGGTCGGTGCAGAATATAACGGAGCTTAAACAGCTGTACGAAAACGATCCTAAGATACATCAGGTCATCGACACCGCTATGAAAGTGGAGGGAATGCCACGAAACGTATCTACCCACGCAGCAGGAGTCGTTATAACTAAAGAGCCTGTTGACTTCTATGTTCCTCTTTACGCAAGGGACGGAGCGGTTTCAACGCAGTACACTATGACCATTCTTGAAAGGCTCGGACTGCTGAAAATAGATTTTCTCGGATTGAGAAACCTTACTATCATAAAGCACTGCTGTGAAGAGGTCAGGAAAAAGCACCCTGATTTTGATGTCAGCAGGATACCCCTTGACGATCCTGCGGTGTATGAAATGCTGTCGCAGGGCAAGACAGAGGGCGTTTTCCAGTTTGAAAGCGCAGGAATGACCTCTGCCATAATGAGGTTAAAACCAACGGGAATAGAGGATCTCATAGCCGTCATATCCCTTTACAGACCGGGACCGATGGACTCTATCCCCACATATATAAGAAACAGGCACAATCCGTCGCTTGTGACGTATAAGCACCCTCTTTTGAAGGATATACTTGAAGTCACATACGGCTGTATAGTTTATCAGGAACAGGTAATGCAGATATTCAGAACTCTGGCAGGATATTCATATGGCAGAGCGGATATCGTAAGGCGAGCCATGGCGAAAAAGAAAGCCGATGTGCTTGAAAATGAGCGAAGAGCCTTTATTTACGGCGAAAAAGGGCAGTGCTGCGGCGCTGTGGCGAACGGAGTGCCTGAGAATGTTGCAAATGAGATATTTGATGAAATGACATCTTTTGCAAGCTATGCTTTCAATAAATCCCATGCGGCGGCATACGCTACCGTATCATATCAGACTGCATATCTGAAAAGGCATTTCTATAATGAATATATGGCTGCGCTTATGACGAACGCTCTGCTTGAAAGTACGGAAAAGCTGGCAGGATATATCTCGGACGCTGAAAAGAACGGCGTTAAGATACTGCCTGTGGATATAAACAAGAGCGAGCGTGGATTTGTTCCGCAGGAGGGCGGCATACGCTTTGCCCTGCTGGCGGTGAAAGGTCTGGGCGAGGGTGCGATAGCAGGAATAATCTCACAGCGCAAGCATAACGGAGTTTTCAAGACGCTCAATGATTTCTGTACAAGAATGCAGGGAAGAGATATGAATACAAGGACTGTTGAGGCACTTATAAAAAGTGGAGCGTTCGACAGTTTCCCACACAACAGGCACGAAATGCTCAACAGTGCGGAACGGCTTATGACGGATATCTCAAAGTCTAATAACCAACGACTGGAGGGTCAGCTTGATTTCTTTGATATGGGCGGAGGAGAGAGCTATTCCGATGCGGATATACACCCTGTTGAGGAATTCAGCCCTGAAAAGCTGCTTGAATTTGAACATGAAGCACTGGGAATGTATGTTTCGGCGCACCCGATAGATCAGTATGAACCTTATGCGCTTGCGTCAAAATTTGTTACTTCCATGGATATAATACGCAGCACAGAGGAAAAAGACGTGAATAAAAATCAGCGGCTGCGTGACGGAACAATGGTGGATATTATAGGTATGCTTACCCATAAAAAGCAGCTGAAAACCAAAAAGGGAGATATGATGTGCTTTGTCCAGCTGGAGGACAAGTTCTCTTCTTTGGAAGTAGTCGTGTTCCCGAAAGTGTTTTCAGCGGCAGCGTCGCTGTTTAAGGAGAGAGCGGTGCTTCATGTCAGAGGCAAGCTTTCATGCAAAGAGGACGAAAACCCTAAAATAATCGCAGAGTTTATAGAAAGCGGCGAGCGGTTCGTTCAGCAGGCTCAGAAGAAAAGCCTTTGTCTGCGAATGGATTCACATGATAAGGCGACGGCGAGAAAGGTTATGGAGTATGCACAAAGCATAGCTGACGAAAATTCGCCGAACAGACTGGTGGTTTATTTCAGCGATATCAAAAAGACCACAGGCATACGCTCTGCGCAGACGATAAAGCTGACGGCACAGACTTTAAAGCAGTTTCAGCTGATATGCGGCGAAAGCAATGCCGCTTTTATGGAAAGGAGAGATAACGTAAATGGAACCAAGAACGTACAGAGTTACTAAAATAGACGGAGATTATGCTCATCTGGAGAATGTTGAAACAGGTGAAGATCTGCTTATGGCGAGAGCGCTGCTGCCTGACGAAACCGATGAGGGTACAATGCTCCATTGGGAAAATTTTGTGTATACTATAATCTAGCACATTCGGATAATGAAAATCTTGTGAAAACTATGGAAATGCTCGGCGGAATGTGGTATACTTTATAGAGTATTCATTTTATCCCTGCTTAAAGGCAGGAGAGATCGGAGAATGGCAGATGTCAGAAAAAAACATTACAAATAAAAGGACCTGTATAGGCGACGGGATATATCTTAACGAGATATACGATCCGAAATTCAAGACCAACAATATAAGGATAAAGTTCATTACGGCAATATCGGAAGAGAATTATGCCGCAAATGCACTTTTGCCACCTGTACTTGTCACATCGAACTCAGAGATAACATCAAAGACAGAGCTTTCGCAGAAGTTTGCGGGACTTTACGGAACGTCTGTCGGAGCGATATTTGACAGCATGGGCGATTATCAGGTGTTAGGATTTTCGACCACACCGATATGCGACAGATTTACCATAGGCGGCGAGGTCATCTCGGAAGAGGTGGTAAGACAGATACTTCTCTGTGCGCTTAGTCCTGATATAAAGGACGGAAAGTTCAACGAGGACTATTTCAGAATAAGAAAGCAGGAGCTGATGGATATTATATCGGCGACTGTAAATGAAAAGCGTTCCTACGGTTATATGAAAGCAAAGGGACTGACTTTCAGAAACGAGCCTGCCGCTGTTGCAGCAGGGATAACTGCCGAAAAGGCAGAAAAGGTCACACAGGAAGACCTTATGAGACAGTACAGATATCTTCTTAAAAGCGCCCATATCGAAATAACCGTATGCGGCGGAGGCGGCATTGATAATGCTGTGGAAATGATAAAGGACGCTTTCTCAAAGCTTGAAAGGGAGAATACGGAGAAGATAGTTTACCGCAGAAATTCACCTTTGAAGTCGGAACTTGAAAATATCACCGAGAAAATGGCGGTCAGCCAGAGCAAGATGTATATGTCCTATAAGTCGGATTATGAGAACATATATGTGTGCAAGCTTTTCTCTGTGCTGCTGGGAAATTCACCTTTCTCAAAGCTGTTCACAAATGTCCGTGAAAAGCTGTCGCTGTGTTATTACTGTTCAGCCGCATACCTTGACCTTAAAGGTACGCTTATGATCGACAGCGGCGTTGAGGCAAAGGATATCGAAGCTGCACGAAAGGCGATAGGCGAACAGATCGCTGCCGTTGCGGCGGGAGATTTCACCGATGAGGAGCTTGAAAATACCAAGCTTTATATGTGCGGAGCGTATAAGTCAAACTATGATTCCGAATGGGATATGGCGTCATGGTTCGAGGCGCAGAATACAAGGGGTACAAGCTATACACCGGAACAGGCGGCAGGATTTATCAATGCCGTTACAAGAGAACAGATAATCGAATGTGCTGAAAGCTTTAAGCCCGACAGCATATATATACTGACATCGGAGGAGGGCTTGCAGAATGGATAAGAAGATCATAAAAAGCGAGGCTCTCGGCGAGCAGTACAGCCTTATAAAGCACCCATCGGGACTTGATGTGCTTGTGTGGAAAATGGACGGCTTTACGACCACTGAGGCTGCGTTTGCCACAAAGTACGGCTCGATAAACAACTGTTTCAGAGTAAAGGGCAGCGGAGATTTCACTACTGTTCCTGAGGGCATTGCCCACTATCTTGAGCATAAGCTTTTCGAGAACGAGGATACCGATGTGTTCGACCTCTATGCCGCAACAGGCGCAAGCGCAAACGCTTACACTTCGTTCTATGAAACTGCATACACTTTCAGCACCTCGGAAAACTGGGAGCAGGCTCTTGAAATACTGCTGGATTTTGTTCAGAAACCATATTTCACAAAGGAAACCGTTGAAAAGGAACAGGGCATAATCGGACAGGAAATTAAAATGTGCGGAGATTCACCCGAAAGGCAGTGCTTTTACAATCTGCTGAAAGCGCTGTATGTTGAACACCCTGTCAAGATAGATATTGCAGGAACGGTGGAGTCTATCTCACATATCACACCTGAATTGCTTTATGAATGTTACAATACTTTCTATAATCTTCACAATATGGTGCTTTCCATTGCAGGAAATGTTGACGAGGATAAGGTAATAGAAATATGCGACAGGCTGTTAAAGCCTGCAAATGATATATGCGTCGAAACGAAATTCCCAGAAGAACCTGCCGGAGTGGCTCAGAAGAAGATAACGGCTGTGTTCCCTGTGGGACTGCCGATATTCTGCATAGGATTCAAGTCAGAACCCTGCGGAGAAATGGAATATGAGCGCAGGGGAGTTCTTTCGTCACTTATAATGCAGCTGCTCATAGGTTCAACATCACCGCTGCATAAGGAGCTTTTTGAAGAGGGACTTATCAATTCGCAGTTCGGTTTTGAAGAATTTTCGGGAACGGACAGCTTTTTCACCTGCATAATCTCAGGTGAGTCAAGAGATCCTGACGAGGTTTACAAAAGACTTTGCGGCGAGATAGAGCGTGTGAAAAAAGAAGGTTTTGACGAAAAGCGTTTTGAGATTTGCAAAAAGTCCAAATACGGCGGAATAGTCAGAGCGCTCAACAATGTGGAAAACTGTGCGAACAGTATGATGGAAAGCTATTTCAACGGCACAACGGTCTTTGAGTCGGCAAAGCTGCTGGCGGATATCACCGCAGAGGACTGCCGCAGAGCGCTTGATGTGCTGTTTGATACGGAAAGATCGGCGATCTCGGTCGTGGATAATAAATAGCATAATTTTAACATCTAAGGAGAGAAATTTCAAATGTTTCAACTGACAAGGCTTGCCGCTGTATTTGCCGATACGGCGCAGACAAGGGAAACACTAAAGGCTAACCCCGACAAGGTGTACTTCCCGAATTTCGGCAACGGAGATAATATCCTCAAAGAGGGTATCTCTATCGACAGAGTAATGTTCACTATCCCGGGAACTGATATCCAGATATACTGGTACGGCTTTCTTATCGCCCTCGGCATACTTCTTGCAATGATATACGGATTCCGCAAGATGAAGTCTGTGGGAATAGATCCCGACAGAGCAACTGACGCTGTTATAGGCGGAATAATCGGCGCTATCGTTTGCGCAAGACTTTACTATATCATTTTCAACACAGAGGGAATGAAGCTGACCGAATTTTTCAAGATAAGGGACGGCGGACTTGCTATATACGGCGGAATAATCGGCGCTATCCTTGTGGGCGGCATTATCGCAAAACTGCGCAAGCTTAAACTTATCGCTCTGCTTGATGTAGTCGCACCTTGCTTCCTTATCGGACAGTGCATAGGCAGATGGGGCAACTTTTTCAATCAGGAGGCTTTCGGCACAAATACTGACGCTCCATGGGGAATGATGTCATGGACAACAGCTAACTTTATTGCTAACCACGATATCCTCGATATGGATCAGTTCTCACCTGTACACCCATGTTTCCTTTATGAGTCTATTTGGTGTCTTATCGGATTTATCGGTCTGCACCTTTATTTCAAGCACAGAAAGTTCGACGGAGAGATCTTCCTTATGTATATCGGCTGGTACGGTCTGGGCAGATTTTTCATCGAGGGACTGAGAACGGATTCGCTCTATCTCGGTCAGATAAGAGTTTCACAGCTTGTTGCAGGTGCTTGCGTTGTCGCCTCTATACTGCTCATAATCATATTCAGAAATATGGTAAGACGCAGCGGCAGTTATAAATTCTTCTATGAAACAGAGCTTTCAAAGGCTCAGCTTGCAGAGTATGATTCATACGCTGAGGAGCAGAAGGAAAAGAAAGAGCTTAAAAAGAAGATAAGCGAGGCTAAGTCAAAGGGCGAGAGCTTTGCTGAACTTCAGAAGGAATATGATGAAAAGTTCGGCAAGGACGCTGTAAAGGCGAAAAAAGACGCTCTTAAAAATGCTGAGGAACATGATAAGGTGGAAACCTCAAACGAAGAGTATGAGTCTATCCTTGCGGACGATGAGGAAGAGGACGAGAAGTCTGAAAACTCAGATGAAAATGACAATAAAGAAGATAATGAAGAAAAAACTGACGGAGAGGAATGATAGAAATGGCAAATATCATAGACGGAAAGGCAGTTTCTGCTAAGGTAAAGGAAAATATCAGAGCAGAGGTAGAAAAGCTTAAGGAGCAGGGCGTAGAGATAGGTCTTGCGGTAGTTATCGTAGGCGAAGATCCTGCATCACAGGTGTATGTAAGAAATAAGGAAAAGGCTTGCGAGGCTGTTGGATTTAATTCTTTCAAGTATGCGCTGCCTGCTGAAACAACTGAGGAAGAGCTGCTTGCGCTGGTGGACAAGCTCAACAATGACGACAGAGTTGACGGCATACTTGTTCAGCTGCCGCTGCCAAAGCATCTTGATGACAAGATCATTATAAATAATATCCGCCCCGACAAGGACGTTGACGCTTTCCACCCTGTAAATGTGGGCAAGATAATGATAGGAGATTACAGCTTTCTCCCATGCACCCCTGCGGGAGTAATGGAACTTATTGACTCGACCGGTATCGACGTTGCAGGCAAGGAGTGCGTTGTTATCGGAAGAAGCAATATCGTCGGCAAGCCGCAGGCTATGCTGCTGCTCCACAGAAGCGGTACAGTAACTATCTGCCATTCAAAGACAAAGAACCTCAAAGAAGTTTGTTCAAGAGCGGATATCCTTGTGGCTGCTGTTGGCAGACCTAAAATGATAACAGCCGGCTATATCAAGGAGGGCGCAGTAGTAATCGACGTTGGAATGGACAGAGATGAGAACGGAAAACTCTGCGGCGACGTTGATTTCGAGGACTGCAAGGAAAAAGCAGGCTATATCACACCTGTTCCGGGCGGAGTAGGTCCTATGACTATCGCTATGCTTATGAAGAATACGCTGACAGCAGGAAAGCTGCACCACGGCATAAAGTAATGTAAAATAGAAATGTAAATTTTCTGTTAAGACTATTTTCACCCTATTTACAGAGGATAGGAAAAAGTGTATAATTATAAAGCTGTATTGCGTGTAAGGTAAAGCAGAATGTGCGCATCAGCAAGTATCCCTGCAACAGAATATGGGCTGCGCTCCTTAGTGAGAATAATACCTGCCATATCCTTTTACAGCGGAAATATTTTGAAAGAGGTATGAAAAATGCTTAGAAAAGACGAAAAGACAGCTGTTATCGAAGCTAACAGAACTCATGAAACTGACACAGGATCACCTGAGGTACAGATCGCTATCCTTACAAAGAGAATCAGCGACCTCACAGAGCACCTCAAGGTACACAAGAAGGACAACCACTCAAGAAGCGGTCTGTTCAAGATGATCGGTAAGAGAAGAAATCTTCTTAACTACCTTAAGAAGACAGATATCGAGAGATACAGAGCTACTATCGAGAAGCTGGGTATCCGTAAGTAATTTTGTAAACTACCAAGGCAGAGGCAATTTTTTGCCACTGCCTTTTGGTGTATATTAAAGACTAACGGCGTTTGGTGAAAAGTAATTTAGCATTAAACAGAGTATGCGAAACTCGTGTGTTCTGTTTATTGCTAATGCTTTCACCCGTCAAAGAATTGGAGGATAATTATGTTCGAGAATTACAGAACCTTTGAAACGACTTATGCCGGCAGACCTGTCGTTGTTGAAACAGGAAAGACCTGCGGACTTTCCAACGGCTCATGCTGGGTAAGATATGGTGAAACAGTTGTTATGGCTAACGTTACAGCTTCAAAGAAGCCAAGAGATGGTGTTGATTTCTTCCCGCTCTCAGTTGACTTCGAGGAGAAGATGTATTCAGTAGGCAAAATACCGGGATCTTTCACAAAGAGAGAGGGCAAGGCAAGCGATAAGGCTATACTCGCATCAAGATGCGTTGACAGACCTATCAGACCGCTCTTCCCTAAGGATATGAGAAACGACGTATCAGTTGTTATGACTGTACTCGCTGTTGATCCTGATAACTCACCTGAGATCACAGGCATGATCGCAACTTCTATCGCACTTTCAATTTCAGATATCCCATGGAACGGACCTGTTGCATCTATCAACGTAGGCTACGTTGACGGACAGCTCGTTCTTAACCCTACTCTTGAGCAGAGAGCTAACAACAAGCTCAACCTTACAGTTGCAGGCTCTGCTGAAAAGGTAGTTATGATCGAGGCAGGCGCAGACGAGATCCCTGACGATCTTATGCTCGAAGCTATCAAGACAGGTCACGCAGAGATCAAGAAGATGGTAGCTTTCATCGAGGACATCAAGGCTCAGATCGGTAAGCCTAAGTTTGAGTTCCAGTCTATGGAGATAGATCACGATCTGTTTGATGAGATCGAGGCTATGGTAGGAGAGGACGTTAAGGTCGCTCTCGACACAGACGATAAGAATGTAAGAGATGCAAGACTCCAGCCGATAATCGACGCTGTTCATGAGAAGTATGATGAGCAGTATGCTGACAACACAGCTATGCTGGACGAGGTTCTTTATAAGCTCCAGAAGAAGATAGTAAGAAACTGGCTCTATGACGGAAAGAGAGTTGACGGAAGAGGGATCGACGAGATCAGACCGCTCGCTGCTGAAGTTGGTATGCTCCCAAGAGTTCACGGTTCAGGTATCTTCACAAGAGGACAGACACAGGTAATGACTATCTGTACACTCGGACCTGTTTCCGACGCTCAGAAGCTTGACGGCATTGACGAGGAAACAAGCAAGAGATATATGCACCAGTACAACTTCCCATCATACTCTGTTGGTGAAACAAGACCTTCAAGAGGTCCTGGAAGAAGAGAGATCGGTCACGGCGCACTTGCTGAGAGAGCTCTCGTTCCGGTTATCCCTTCTGTTGAAGATTTCCCATATGCTATCAGATGCGTTTCTGAAGTTCTTTCTTCAAACGGTTCTACTTCACAGGGTTCGATCTGCGGTTCAACACTTGCTCTTATGGACGCAGGCGTTCCGATCAAAGAGCCTGTTGCAGGTATCTCATGCGGTCTTATCACTAAGGAAGACGGCAGCTGGATGACAATGGTAGATATTCAGGGCCTTGAGGACTTCTACGGCGATATGGACTTTAAGGTAGGCGGTACAAAGAACGGTATCACTGCTATTCAGGTTGACATCAAGGTAGACGGTCTTACCTATGATATCATCGCAAGCGCTTTTGAAAAGACAAGAAAAGCAAGAATGTACATTCTTGATGAAATAATGCTCAAGGCAATCCCTGCTCCTCGTGCAGAGGTAAACAAGTGGGCTCCTAAGATGCTCACAACAAAGGTTCCTGTTGACAAGATCAGAGAAGTTATCGGTTCCGGCGGAAAGGTCATTCAGAAGATCTCCGCTGAGTGCGACGTTAAGATCGACATTTCTGAGGACGGAAACGTATTTGTTTCAGGTCTTGACAAGGATAAGGCTGAGCAGGCTATCACAATTATCAACACTATCGCAAACGATCCTGAGATCGGCGCTATTTACAGAGGCAAGGTAGTTAAGATAATGAACTTCGGCGCATTTGTAGAGATCGCTCCAGGCAAGGACGGACTTGTTCACATTTCAAAGCTTGACAAGTCAAGAGTTGAAAAGGTAGAGGACGTTGTAAATGTCGGCGACCAGATCGTTGTAAAGGTAATGGAGATCGACGATCAGGGCAGGATCAATCTTTCAAGAAAAGACGCTCTTGCAGACATCGAGGCAAAGAAGTCCGCAGAATAATATCGTTTTGAATAGCTGACTTATCGGGCGGACTGCAATATGTCCGCCCTTTTTGTCATATTTGTCTTAAAAATATAATTACGGTGACATTAACGCAGTTTTCTGCATAATATAAGGCAGAAATTTGCGGAGGTGACATCAATGATCGGAATAATAATTGCGGCTGTCCTTTGTATGCTGAGCGTAGTGTTCTATGCTTTGAAAAAGCATATGACGGACTCATGCAGGGGAGTAAAGAACGGGTATGTTATCGTTCCTTGCACGGCGGACACAAAGGATCTCGAAAAGACCGTAAAGGCTTTCTATTGGGAAGAGGTCTTTGAGAGCGAGGAACTTGGCAGGGAAATACTTATCGTTCATATGGAGAAAAACGAGAACTATTACACGGCGAGAATGCTGGAGCAGGAATATTCTATCGTAAAAGCAGTGGATATTTCCGAGCTGACGGAATATCTTAAAAAGAAAGAGCTTAGTTGCTATAATCGGAGAGAGTTTAATGGGAAAACTGGAAAAAATTCAGGGCGAGGTTGACAGTATTGTCTTTAAAAATGAAGATACGGGCTTCTGCGTGCTGATGCTCAACAGCGATAACGACCTTATAACGGTGGTCGGCGAAATGGGCGACGTGGAGGAGGGCGAAGAGCTTGTGCTGACGGGGGAGTATACCACTCACCGCAAGTTCGGCGAGCAGTTCAAGGTTTCGGTCTTTGAACGCTCACTGCCCACCACCTCAGCCGCTATACAGCGTTATCTTTCCAGTGGTGCTATATCGGGCATAGGTCCTATACTGGCAAGACGTATGGTGAAGATGTTCGGCGACATGACTCTTGAAGTTATCGAAAATGATCCCGACCAGCTGCTTGAAATAGACGGCATAACCAAAAAGAAAGCAGAGAAGATGCAGAAGGAGTTCAAGACGACTTTTGCCGTCCGTTCGCTGCTTGTGTATCTCAGTCAGTTCGAGATACCTACTTCTTACAGCATAAAGGCTTGGAAACGCTGGGGCGACTGTGCGGAAAATATCATAAAGTCAAACCCCTATACCCTGTGCGGAAATGAGATAGATATACCTTTCTCAAAAGCTGACGAGATAGCCGAAAAACAGGATATCCCTAAAGACAGCGAGAACAGGATAAGCGCAGGAATAGCCTGTATCCTGCGGCAGAACGGTGACGCAGGTCATACTTGTCTGCCTGAGGAGGCACTCAGGAATATGGCTGTGAAATTTCTCGGCATAAGCGCAGAGCTTTTTGACAAGGTGCTTGAAAGCGAGATAGCTGAGGAAAATCTCTTTCGGTATATGAAACAGCAAAGACCGTATATAATGCTCCGTGACTACTACAAGGCGGAGGAATATATTGCAAGACGTCTTGAAATAATGCGTTCCATAAGCTATAACAATAATATAGACTTCTCAGACGTTATCGACATTGAAGAGGAAACAAACGGCATACATTATGAAAAGATACAGCGTCAGGCAATAAATCTTGCGCTTTCAAAGGGTTTCCTTGTTATGACAGGCGGACCGGGAACGGGAAAGACGACTACGCTCAATGCCATAATCTCACTTTACCGTCAGCAGGGATTGGAAGTAATGATAGCCGCCCCAACAGGACGTGCGGCAAAGCGTATATCCGATCTTACCGGATATGACGCAAAAACTATCCACAGACTTCTTGAGGTGCAGTATACAAGCGGCGATACGCTGAAATTTGTGCATGATGAAAATAATCTGCTTGACTGCGACGCTTTGGTGGTGGACGAGATGTCAATGGTGGATTCATGCCTGTTTGAAGCACTGCTGAGAGCCATAAGCGTTACCTGCAAGCTGGTACTTGTGGGGGACAGCGATCAGCTGCCGTCGGTGGGAGCAGGAAATGTGCTGAAAGATATTATCGACAGCGGAGTTATGTCGGTGGTGACGCTGAAAGAGATTTTCCGACAGGCTCAGGAGTCTGATATAGTTATGAACGCTCATAAGATCGTCAGCGGTGAGCATATAGACCTTAAGAAAAAGGATAAGGATTTCTTTTTCTTTCAGCGGCTGGATTTTGAAGGTTTGCAGTCGCTTGTGGTGGAGCTGTGCAGGGAAAGACTGCCTAAGGCATACGGCTTTTCGCCCATAGAAAATATACAGGTGCTTTCGCCGACAAGAAAAGGTCCGGCAGGAACGATGGAGCTTAACCGCAGACTTCAGGAGGAGCTTAACCCTAAAGCGGCAGGAAAATCCGAGATAAAAACACCAAAATACATATACCGCTGCGGCGACAAGGTAATGCAGACGAAAAATGATTACGAGATACTTTGGAAAAAGCAGCTGGACGATGAAAACACCGAGAGCGGCACAGGCATATTCAATGGCGATATCGGCATAATAATCAACGTCAACAAAATATTGAAATCCGTTACCATAGATTTTGAGGGCAGAGTTGCGGTCTATACGGAGCAGATGCTTGAAAATCTGGAGCTTGCTTATGCGGTAACTGTGCATAAAAGTCAGGGTTCGGAATTTGATGTGGTCATATTAACTGTGTTTGGTGGATATGATAAGCTTTATTACAGAAATCTGCTTTACACCGCTGTTACAAGGGCAAAGAAGATGCTTATTATAGTCGGTTCGCAGAAGCGTGTGGACTTTATGATTGACAACAACAGGCGTACTCTAAGATACACTGCGCTGAAAAATATGCTTATGGAGAATGCGGAGGGCGACGACAGTGGTCAGCAGACGTTCAAGCTATAAGTATCTCATAGATATTATCCTGCCGAACAGATGTCCTGTCTGTTCAAAAGTCATAAAATGGGACAAGCTTGTCTGTGAAAAATGCATAGACACACTTCCGCTGGCGGAACTGAACAAAAGCGGTGCAGAGGAATGTGAAATGACATATTCTGCATTCGTTTATAAGGACAAGGTAAAGGATCTGATATACAGCCTTAAATATTCGGGCGCATCGGGGAATTTTGCGGAGTACAGCGCTATGCTTACGGCAGGATATATGAAAATTGACGGAGTGGCAGATAAGATAGATATTGTTACGGCTGTGCCTATGCATATATCCAAAAAGCGTTTAAGGGGCGGAGATCAGGCTGAACTGCTGGCAAAGCTCACAGCGGATATACTCGGCAAGCCTGCTGATCTGCATTTGCTGAAACGTACAAGGGACAAGACGGAACAGCATATGCTTTCTGCACGGGAACGTAAGCAGCACGCAGATATGGTCTACATAAAAAATCCAAAGCATGGCAGGATAGACGGAAAAACTGTACTTATCTGTGATGATGTTATCACAACAGGTTCTACAATGAATGCCTGCGCAAGACTGCTTAAAGAAATGGGTGCGGCGGCTGTATATGGCTGTTCTGCGGCGAAAACCGATCATGATGAATAAATATGTTATCCAAGGGAAAAATAAAAAGGCGGTGCGCTGAAATGCACTGCCTTTGTTTTTTGAAAAATCATATTTGGAGGTCGGAGTATGCCGAAAGATCTTACGGTCAATGAATTTAATGGGATAAGAAGTCTTGTCAATGCTGAAAATCAACTGTTTTACAGACTAAAAGAGGGCGAAAAGCAGGCTAAAGAGCCTCATCTGCGGGAAGAACTGCAAAAGCTTTCCGCTGCGGTGAGCAATCATAAACAGGCTCTTATGGAGCTGACGGAGGTGTCTGAATGAACAGCGATCTTGCCATTATAAAAGGTCTTAGGGACGCTCAGCGGTTCACTGCCGCCGAATATGCAAGGGTTTACTGCGAATGTGCAGGGGAGAACAGCGGTGAAAATATCAGAGCAGTCCTCGACGGACATCTCAGACTTGCCGAAAAGCTTGCAGAACTTGAAGGTCTGTACAAGCTGACAGATGATACAAAATATGCTGCAAAGTCCGACATAATAAAATTCAGAGAAAGTCAGGAAAACTGCGATAAAGCGTAGAATGAGTATGCATAGTCATTGCGCAGAGGGGAGATGTACGTCAAGCTGATTGAACGGAATGGTTATTCCGTTTGCGTCGAACTGCTCCTTGACCTCTTCAATAAACTTAAAGCGCATATCCCAGTATTGCTCGGTCGGTACCCACACACGCAGCAGAAGTATAATTGCGCTGTCCTGATGTTCGCACATTGCTATAAGAGGTTCGTTCGGTTCGTGAAGTATGCGGTCGTCTGCCGTAATTACGTTTCTGATGATATCCATTGCCTTGTGGTGGTCGTCGCTGTAACTTATGGAAAATTTCAGCTCCAGCCGCCTTTTCTCCTCAGCTGTCAGGTTCACTATGGTAGCTTTTGAAACTGTGCCGTTAGGTATCATTACAGCCTTGTTTTCAATGGTCAGAAGTCTTGTGTAGAGAATGGAGATCATATCCACTGTACCCTCTTCGCCGTTTATGGAGATGTAATCTCCGCACTTGAAAGGCTTTGAAAAGAGTATGATAAATCCGCCTGCGACATTTGAAAGGCTGTCCTGAAGTGCAAGACCGATAGCAAGTCCTGCCGTACCGATAGCCGTTACGATAGAGGTCATAGGCACTTTCAGCACAGTGAGAGCCATTACCGCAATTATAATTGTTAACGTAACACGGACAACTGACATCAGAAATTTATGTATCGTCGTGTCAACGTGCTTTAAAGTCAGCCCCTTTGTCATAAGCTTTAATGTGAGCTTTGTCACAAAGTAGCCTGCAATAAGTATTATCGCCGCCCCGACAAGGGAGGGTATCATGTTTTCAATATAATTTAAAAATCTTTCAATCATAGCTTTACTCCTGAAAAAAATGTATGATAACACTAATATTATACCACAATAAGTCAAAAAAGCAACCCGTCCGCCGGTGCAATTTATATGAATTTCACAATTTATAAATGGTAACAAAAAATAATGTGTAACTTCGGACAATTTTGTGAAAAAAAAGTGATAAAAGTACTTGTAATTTCTGCGGGATTGGTGTATAATTATACTTAAGTTTGATTATATTAATATTTCGGTAAGGAGTAATTTTATGGGCTATTCACTATTATCTTCAGCACAAATCCTTGCTAACGGCAGCACAATCGATCCTAATAAAGTTGACCTCGACGCAGGTACGGTCGCTTCTGTTGTTATCACAGGTATATCTGTTGTATTTATTGGATTGATAATTCTGATCCTTCTCGTAACAGTCTACGGAAAAATATTTGAAGCTATCAATAAACGTTCGGACGCCAAAGCCGCAGCGGCTGCAGCTGCAAAGGCAGCAGAAGTTAAAAAGGCTGAACCTGCTCCGGCAGCACCTGCACCTGTTGTAGAAAGCGGCATCGAAGAGGAAACCGTTGCAGTAATTATGGCAGCTATTTCCGCTATGAGCGCAGGCACAGGCAAGAAAATGGTCCTTAGAAGCGTTAAAACTGCAAAGCCGCAGAGATCGGCATGGTCTTCAGCAGGCATTATAGAGAATACAAGACCGTTTTAATCAATTTTGCAATTTTATCGTGAAAGGAATGTGGTTGATTCATGACAATTATTAATTCGTTTTTGGATACAATGAGTGCTCTTGCATCTGAATCCGGTTTCGCCGGACTGTTTGCAGGGGACGGATGGAAAAATATCATTATGATACTTGTTTCATTCCTGTTTATGTATCTGGCAATAGCAAAGGGTTTTGAACCTCTGCTGCTGCTCCCTATCTCATTCGGTATGCTTCTTACAAACCTTCCTGGCGCAGGTCTTTATCACCCTGAGTTCTGGGAATATGTTGATAACCCTGAATATGAACACTTTATAGATTATAAGCGTGTCTTAGAAGAAGGCGGCTTGTTGGATATACTGTATATGGGCGTTAAGTTGCAGTTGTATCCGCCTCTGATATTCCTTGGCATCGGCGCTATGACCGACTTCGGTCCGCTGATCGCAAGCCCTAGAAGCTTCCTCCTCGGTGCTGCTGCACAGGGCGGTATCTTCTTCACATTCGTCGGCGCAGCCGTTCTCGGACTCAGCGCAGCAGACTGTGCGTCTATCGCTATCATCGGCGGTGCAGACGGCCCGACATCTATCTTCGTTTCATCAAGACTTCTTACTTCTGAAAGCAGCAACAACGTAGGTACTATCGCACTTGCGGCTTATACATACATGGCTCTCGTGCCTATCATTCAGCCGCCTATCATGAAGCTGCTCACAACAAAGAAAGAGCGTTCAGTAGTTATGGGTCAGCTCAGACAGGTATCAAGACTTGAAAAGCTTATCTTCCCTGTACTCGTAACACTCGTTATTGCACTTATGATCCCATCTGCTGCTCCGCTGGTAGGTATGCTGATGTTCGGTAACCTCCTTAAGGAAAGCGGCGCTTGCGACAGACTTGTAAAGACTGCTCAGAATGAGCTTATGAATATCATCACTATCTTCCTCGGCGTATCTGTTGGTGCTACTACACAGGCAGACAAGGTCCTCAGCATTGACTTCGCTAAGGTTATGATCCTTGGTGTTATCGCATTTGGTCTTGGTACAGCCTGCGGTGTTCTTATCGGTAAGGTAATGTACATCGTATCAGGCGGAAAGATCAATCCGCTTATCGGTTCAGCAGGTGTATCTGCCGTTCCTATGGCTGCCCGTATCTCACAGAAGGTTGGTCAGGAAGAAGTTCCTACGAACTACCTCCTTATGCACGCTATGGGTCCTAACGTAGCAGGTGTTATCGGTTCTGCCGTTGCAGCCGGTGTACTGTTAGCTATTGTTAAATAGTTTGTTGTAAAATCAAATAAATCAGCGGATATGTTAAAGCATATCCGCTTTTTTGTAAGGAGAATTATTATGAAAGAAAGTAAATTTTTTGCTGTCGTTTCACGAATGAAATATATTAACCGCTGGTCGCTTATGAGAAATACCATTACCGAAAATATCAGCGAACATTCCCTCGAAACGGCTTTTATTGCTCATGCCCTTGCACTTATCAGAAACAAGCGTTTCGGCGGAAATGTTGATCCTGAGCGCTGCGCTTTGCTTGCAATGTACCATGATACTACTGAGATAATCACTGGCGACCTGCCGACACCTGTTAAATATTACAACTCGGATATAAAGGGCGCATATGATGAGATAGAAAAAAAGGCAGAGAATACTCTGCTTTCATATCTGCCCGACGATCTCCGTGAGTATTATGAGCCGCTGCTTTCACCCACTGAAAAGGAAAAGGAACTTTGGCAGCTGGTGAAAGGTGCGGACAAGCTGTCTGCCCTTATAAAGTGTATTGAGGAAAGAAAAATGGGCAATGCTGACTTTCTCTCAGCTGAAAAGTCTACGCTTAAAGCCGTGCAGAAAATGGATATCCCTGAGGTCAAGGTGTTTCTTGATGAATTTATTCCTGCATATGGTTTAACACTTGATGAACAGGCTTAAAACTCTCTTGACATTGGAATAGTAATGTTGTATAATTAACAAGTATTAAAATTTTCAGCAGAACTGTTCCGCTATGGTAAGTCTGCATTAGTAACAGGAGGATAATTTTGGATACATTGATTTCCGCATCGCTTCTCGGCTGCGATCTTTCTGACATCGCTCAGGAGCTGAAAAATATTCAGCAGGCAGGTACAGACTGGCTGCATTATGACGTTATGGACGGTGTGTTTGTGCCGAATATCAGCTTTGGTGAACCTGTGCTGAAAAAGATCAAAAAGCATATCAGTGTGCCTGTTGATACACATCTTATGATTATTGATCCTATAAGGTATATAGACAACTATG
Organism: uncultured Ruminococcus sp.; assembly: GCF_934476685.1. GTDB lineage: Bacteria > Bacillota > Clostridia > Oscillospirales > Ruminococcaceae > Hominimerdicola. The sequence goes on along the minus strand of NZ_CAKSNX010000006.1, from coordinate 39,021 downwards.
CCGACTGCGGTTCGGATATCATCACTTTTCATATAGAGGCGGCGGAAGATCCGCAGGCTGTTATTGACAAGATACATTCAAGAGGTCTGAAAGCAGGCATTTCCGTAAAGCCAGCCACACCTGCGTCGGCAGTAGAACCTTATCTCGAAAGCGTTGATATGGTGCTTGTTATGACCGTTGAACCTGGTTTCGGCGGACAGTCTTTCATGACCGAAACTGTTGACAAGATCAAGGAAGTAAGGGAGCTTATCACTAAAAGCGGCAGGGATATTTTCCTGCAGGTAGACGGCGGAATAAACGGCGAAACTGCCGCTGTGTGCCGCAATGCAGGGGCAAACGTTCTTGTTTCGGGGTCATATGCTTTCAGCGCAGCTGATAAAAAGGCTGCCATTGACTCGCTGAGATAAGTGAGATATATCAGATCTGAAATATTTTTTCTAAAGGAGTATCGGAAAGCTTTTTTCCGTACTCCTTTATTTTTGCGGCGAAAATGGTGGAAAATGTACAGCGGCGAAGTTCTTTTTTTGAAGATATGGTCGATCTTGCGTAGCGGAAATTTACTATAAGATAATATTTGTCCATAAAACTGTACAGTTCACAGCTTTGTATCCTGTCGGTATAGCTGCGCAGTGTGTTTTTGCAGAACTCTGTCAACTGACTGCTGCCTGCAAACTCATAGGTGCAGTATGTATGGGCCTTGCCCTCTGGATTTTCAGAAACCGGAGAGAGCCGTATGATGATAAATTCTTCCGTCCTTGAAACTGTCACAGCAATATCTTCGGAAAGTTCAGTAAGATCCAGCCTGCTCAGCGCTGAAATAAGCCCTGCTATAAATATCTGCGCCGACAGGGAGTTCTTTTCAAGGTCAGAAATGCTTATCCCTGTCGAATCAAGCTCTTCGTAGCTTAAAATTATTTTTATTCCGCTGTCCGTTTTGGTTATCTTCAAAAAAATCCCTCCATTGCAGTAAATGTCTGAGTTTATACTCTCATTATACTCACATTGGAGGGATTGTGTTATTATAGGGAGTCTGAAAGCTCTGCCCACTCGTCCATTTTTTCATCAAGGGCAGTTCTCGCCTCTTCAAGCGCATGACATTTTTCGCTCATCAGACCATAGTTTGCGGCGACCTCAGGGTCGGCTATCTCATTTTCAAGGTCGAATATCAGCACCTCAGTGTCCTCTATCTCCTTTTCAAGCTCTCTTATGCGGTTGCGTTTTTTCGCTGCCTCCGCACGCTGTTCTTTGGAGCGGTACTGCTTGATCTTATTTTCCTTGTATTCTTCAAGCTGCTGCGCCTTTTTACGCTCTGCCTCAGCTTCTTCCTTGGCTTTTTCGGCGGCGTTTACAGCCTGAGCATATGCGTCAAAGTTGCCGTCATAGCTTGTGACGGAGTCCTTCTTAACTTCGATTATCCTGCTTGCCACCTTGTTGAGCAGATATCTGTCGTGGGAAACCAGTATGATCGTTCCCTGAAATTCTGCAAGTGCGTCCTCCAGAACTTCCTTTGTGTTGAGGTCAAGGTGGTTGGTCGGCTCGTCAAGCACAAGCACATTTCCTCTTGTGTATGCCATTATCGCAAAACACAGCTTTGCACGTTCGCCGCCGCTGAGTACAGATATCTGCTTGAAAACATCTTCTCCCGAAAGCAGCACAGCACCTAAAGCTTTCCTTGCCTCGGCTTCGGTCATTCTCGGAAAACGGCTGAGCATTTCATCAAGCACGGTGTTTCGTGGATTGAGGATATTATGCTCCTGCTCAAAATAGGATATTTTTACATTGTTTCCCCATATGATATTGCCCGACTCGTGGGGGATAATGCCCTGTATAAGTTTCAGCACAGAGGTCTTTCCTATGCCGTTTGCGCCAATTATAGCGGCGTGTTCGCCCCTGCGGATATGAAGGTTAAGGTCGGATATGAGCGTCTTTTTCTCATCACCGCTGCCTACCACAAGAGGGCAGTCGATAACTCTGACGATATCCTTTGTCGGCTCGATATCATATTCCAGCTCGATCTTCGGCGGTTTCTGGAACATAAGCGGCTTGTCCACTATCTCAATGCGGTCAAGCATATGCTGCCTTGACTTTGCCATTTTTGCGGTGGAGGCTCTCGTCTTGTTGCGGACGATGTAGTCCTCCAGCTTTTCGATCTCTTTCTGCTGAGCCTCCCATTCCTTGAGCTGCCTTTCGGAGTTCATTTTTTTCTGCACGAGAAAGGCGGAATAGTCGCCCTTGTATGAAGTCAGCCTGCCAAGTTCGATCTCGCATATCCTTGTACAGACCTTATCGAGAAAATATCTGTCGTGGGAAACGATGAGGATAGAGCCTTTATAGCCTTTGAGGTAATCCTCCAGCCACATAAGGGTGGTGAAATCAAGGTGGTTGGTCGGCTCGTCAAGAATAAGCAGGTCGGGTTCTTCCAGCAGCAGTTTTGCCAGTGCAAGACGTGTTTTTTCACCGCCAGACAGCGTTGAGATAACTCTGTCAACAGGAGTTTCGCCGAACCCCATACCGTTGAGAACCTGCTTTATCTTTACATCTATACGATAGCCGTCCCTTGATTCAAAATATGATGAAAGCTCGGCATATTCACCGCTGACCATTTCAAGGTCACTGCCTGTAAGGGTGGTCATACGCTCTTCAAGTTTTTTCATTCTGTTCTGAACGTCCAGCAGTTCGGAAAAAGCCTTGTGAAGTTCCTCGTCGATAGTTGAATCGCTGTCAAGACCGCTGTTCTGTCTTAAAAAGCCTATAACAGCGCCGGAAGAGATGTTGACCGATCCGTCACCCTCAGGAGTGCGGTCGAAACCCTCTCTGCCGGTGATGATGTTCAGCAGCGTGGATTTTCCGCAGCCGTTCACACCTATAAGACCGATAGTTTCACGGTTTTCTATGGTAAGATTTATATCTTTCAGCAGCGGTTCGCCGCCGAAATATTTATAAACGTGTTCAATATTTACCAGCATTGATATTCTCCTTGCGTTAATGTAAGTATCATTTTAATTATACACTTTTTTATGAATAATTGCAAGGGCAAAAGAATTAAAAATAAAATTTGCCGATCATTGTTCTAAATGCAGGCTAAGATAGGTACATATGTTTTATTATTACAGTAACAGTAGATTAATGTAGATTTATTTAGGCTAATGATATTTAGTTAATTAAGTTAGAAAACTTAAACAATAAACAAGTTAAAAGTAAATGTTCATATTGTAATATATACCTATTTTTGCTTAAATATATTGACTATTACTTGTACTGATGCTATAATTACAGTTGAAAATTAATATATGTAATTATATTAAAACTAATATCCAAGTATTGAGAGATTAATTTAAGAAGGAGTTTGGGTTAATATGAAAATGAACGCTAAAAGATCAGCCGCAGCAGTAACAGCACTTATGGTATCGGCAAGCGCAGCTGCAATTTATGTTTCAGCAAACAGTGTAGAGTATTCAAAGCCATATACTATTGAAAATGCTCTCAGCGATTTTCAGTATTTTGTAAAAGGCGACCTCACCGGCGGCGGTCCGACAGGCGGCGGACATACTGTCGGAGCTATTGCAGTCGGCGGAGTAATGAACAAGACCAACACTTTCGGCGACGGACAGGTAAACCCTTCATATATTTATGATATCGAAACTGCTAACTTCGGTTCGGGAAAATATTATGAGGGAAATAAGACCGTATATTATGGCGTGAACAATTCTGAGGAAGAACTTCCCGACAATTTCAAGCAGAACAACAACTACATAGATATGGATCAGGCATTTGAAAGCATCTGTCAGGAGTCACTTGATATTGCGAATACATCAGCTTATGTCTGTACCGAAGCTGACCTCGTTCCTTTTGCAGACTGGGCGCAGGATACAAATCAGCTCAATATCGACGTTACAAAGGGCAGCATAAATATCCCTTGGACAGTATATGAGCAGACAGATATCATAAACCTTGTTTTTGATGATGTTGAATATTTCAAGGAAAATCCTGTTTACATTTCTGTTTCAGACGTTCCCGAGGACGTTAATTTCAGCATTTCATTCAACTACGGCATAAGCGGAAAGAACGGCAGAGCATATGTGCGCTGGAACGGTGAGTTCTGCGACAACTATATCATGCAGAATTTAGAGGGCGGAACAAACGGCAATCAGATCAATCTTGAAGGCTTTAAGCTTGTATGGAACGTACCAGACGCAAAGAGCGCAAGCATTGCCGCACTCGGCGGTCATTTTGTTGCTCCGAACGCAAATGTCAGCATAGATGACAGCGGCAGACTTGAAGGCGGCGTTATTGCAAGAAATATGAATGACGGCGGCGCTCAGGCTCACTACTTCCCATTCAGTACACCGACAATTTCTGATCCGATAGATGATGACAGCTCATCACAGGCAGACCCTTCTTCCGATATTGAAAGCTCTTCTGCGGCAGATCCTTCATCAGCAGAAAGTTCATCATCAATGGCTGAATCTTCAGCAGCAGATACATCTTCTGACGCTGAAAGTTCCTCAGATACAGATACTTCAAGAATAGACGACAGCACATCAAAGTCGGACAACTCTTCTACCGCAGATTCATCATCACAGGCTGATAGCTCATCAGACACAGATTCGTCCTCACAGGCGGACAGCTCATCAGACATAGACTCATCTTCACAGGCGGACAGTTCATCAGACACAGATTCATCCTCACAGGCAGACAGTTCATCAGATACAGATTCTTCCTCAGAGGCAGACAGTTCATCAGACACAGATTCATCTTCAGAGGCAGATAGTTCATCAGACATAGACTCATCTTCACAGGTGGACAGCTCATCAGACATAGACTCATCTTCACAGGCGGACAGTTCATCAGATACAGATTCTTCCTCAGAGGCAGATAGTTCATCAGACACAGATTCTTCCTCAGAGGCTGATAGTTCATCAGACACAGATTCTTCCTCGCAGGCAGACAGTTCATCAGATACAGATTCATCATCACAGGCAGATAGTTCATCAGACACAGACTCTTCCTCAAATACAGACAGCTCGGATAGCAGCAGCGAGTCTTCCGGCATAGTTGAAAATGACGGCGGAAAGAATTCTTCCAATGCGTCTTCAAACAATAACTCACAGAAAGTAAGCTCAGTATCTTCTGCTTCTGTAAAGTCAGCAAATACTCTTGCTAACCCGTCAACAGGCGCAGGTGCAGCAACTGGCGCAGCTATGCTGGCTGCCGCAGCGGCACTTGTTATCTCACGCAAGAATAAAAAGTAATTTTTAAATGTATATATTTGTTCTTAAACGTCCTGCGGCAGAAATGCTGCGGGACATTTTTTTGTAAAACCGTGTGCAAATTTGTAAAAAAAGTGCGCAAAACTATATACTTTTGAGTTAAGATGTGCTATAATAAATTCAAGTCTATAATTTTGCCTTTTTGCTTTTCGGAGGTGCTTCAATGAAAGGCAGAACTGCGTATCGACTATACTTTCCTGAAAGGTTGGGTGATGTTAGGGTTGGAGCAAAAGCTTTCTTTGTACGGATTTAATAATCTGACAAAAACCCTGAGTTTTAACATTTATGATGTTTGCTATGCTAAAGGAGAACGTGAACAGAAAGGCTATATAGCCTATATCGACGAACAGTATAATTCGGAAAGACTGACAAAAATTCTTTGCGATGTCACGGAAATGATAGGAGCGAGAGTGCTTAATATTTCCAAACAGGACTACGAACCGCAGGGAGCTTCCGTTAATGTGCTTATTGCGGAAAAGGAACTTGATGAGGAATCAATAGATCCTTCCTGCAATCAGGGACAGCTGCCGAATACACCTGAAATAATACACGCACATCTTGATAAGAGCCATGTTACGGTACACACATTCCCCGAATACCACCCTGATAATTCTATCTCGACTTTCAGAGTGGATATCGACGTTTCCACCTGCGGAACGATATCGCCGCTTAATGCGCTGAACTATCTTATCGCAAGCTTTGATTCTGACATAATCACCATAGATTACAGGGTAAGAGGCTTTACAAGAGATGTTCTCGGCAAGAAATTTTTTATAGATCATAAGATCACTTCTATACAGGATTATATAGATAAAGCAACTCTCACAAAATATGACGCTACCGATGTGAACGTTTATCAGTCCAATATTTTTCACACTAAACTGCTCATAAAGGAGATAGATCTCCAGAACTATCTTTTCAGAAAGGACGTTTACGAGCTTACTCCGAAACAGCGTCTTGACATTTCGGACAGCTTAAGACGTGAGATGATAGAGATATACAGCGGTATGAACGTTTACGAATAGGCAAAGGTCGTGATGATAGATTTGAATTTTGATTTGACACAGAACAATGCACCTGTCTATGAGGCTTTGAAAAAACATCTGAAAAACCGTGTTGTGCGGCTGGACGTACCTGGGCATAAGGGCGGAAGAATGAATAAGGAACTGAGGGACTTTCTTGGTGAGCAATGTCTTAAATGTGACGTGAACTCTATGAAAAACCTCGATAATCTCTGCCACCCTGTTTCGGTAATAAAGGACGCTGAGAGCCTTGCGGCACAGGCTTTTCGTGCGAAACACGCATTTTTTATCGTAAACGGCACTACTGCCGCTGTGCAGACTATGGTATTCGCCACCTGCAAGGCGGGGGATAAGATAATAATGCCGAGAAACGTTCACAGGAGCGCTATAAATGCTCTCGTTGTGTGCGGCGCTGTGCCTGTGTATGTAAATCCTGGTACAAACAAACAGCTTGGTATACCGCTTGGTATGTCTGTTGCGGACGTGGAAAAGGCTATACTGGAAAACCCTGACGCAAAGGCTGTGCTGGTGAATAATCCGACGTATTACGGTATCTGTTCTGATATAAAGCGGATAGTCAAGCTTGCCCATGAGCATGGTATGCTGGTGCTGGCTGACGAGGCGCACGGAACGCATCTTTATTTTGGCGAGGGGCTGCCTTGCAGTGCAATGGACGCAGGTGCGGATATGGCGGCGGTGTCTATACATAAAACAGGCGGAAGCCTTACTCAGTCCTCACTGCTGCTGTGTGCGGATACAGTTTCGGAGGGTTATGTAAGGCAGATAATAAACCTTACCCAGACTACCAGCGGTTCGTATCTGCTTATGGTTTCCCTTGACCTTGCAAGGAAAAATCTTGCACTTAACGGCAGGGAACTTTTTGCGAAGTCTGTGGCATATGCTGATTATGCAAGGGAAGAGATAAACAAGATAGGCGGCTATTACGCTTTCGGAAAAGAACTTGAAAACGGCGATGATTTCTATGCTTTTGATTCCACAAAGCTTTCTGTGCATACAAGAGCAATGGGACTTGCGGGGGTAGAGGTTTATGACATACTCCGTGACGACTACGATATACAGATAGAATTCGGCGATATAGGAAATATACTCGCCATAGTTTCGGCAGGCGACCGTGAGCTTGAGATAGAGCGTTTCATATCCTCGCTTTCCGAGATAAAAAGACTTTATTCAAAAGACCCGACAGGTCTGTTTGACCACGAATATATCAACCCGATAGTTGATATTGCGCCGCAGCAGGCGTTTTACAGCGAAAAAAGATCTGTGCCGATAGGCGAGAGCAGCGGTATGATATGCGGAGAGTTCGTGATGTGCTATCCGCCCGGAATACCTATCCTTGCTCCTGGAGAGCGTATCACGAAGGAGATACTTAGCTATATCGCATACTGCAAGGAGAAAGGCTGTTTCCTTACGGGTACGGAAGATCTTGAGATAAATAACATCAACGTTGTGGTCTGATCGGGAGGTCGATGAAATGGATTTATGGTTTACGGAAAAGCACACTGATGATGTGAATTTTACAATAAAGGTCAAGACCCAGCTTTATTCGGACAAAAGCTACTATCAGCAGATAGATGTTTTTGATACCTATGAATTCGGCAGGGTGCTTGTGCTGGACGGCTTTATAATGCTGACGGAAAAGGACGAGTATATTTATCACGAAATGGTGACCGCTGTGCCTATGGCGGTGAATCCCGATATAAAGAACGTCCTTGTTATCGGAGCAGGCGACGGCGGCACCATAAGAGAGCTTACAAGATACGATAATATAGAAAATATTGATATGGTGGAGATAGATGAGCAGGTCGTAAAGGTCTGCAAGGAATTTCTGCCGCAGACGGCCTGCAAATTTGACGATCCGAGGGTGCATCTGTACTTCGAGGACGGCTTGAAATATGTAAGAAGAAAGCATAATGAGTATGACCTTATAATAGTTGACTCTACCGATCCATTCGGTCCCGGTGAGGGTCTTTTCACTAAGGAGTTTTACGGCAACTGTTTCAAGGCGCTGACAGATGACGGCATACTTATCAATCAGCACGAAAGCACATACTATGATTCATATGTGGATATGGTGCAGAGAACTCACAGGAGGATAGGCGCAAGCTTCCCTGTGTCAATGGTATATCAGGCGCATATACCGACTTATCCGTCGGGACATTGGCTTTTCGGTTTTGCGTCAAAAAATCTTCACCCTGTTTACGACCTTAAAGCGGAGAAGTGGAACAGTCTGGGGATAAAAACAAAGTATTACAATACCGAGCTGCACAAAGGCTGCTTTGCTCTGCCGAATTATGTACTGGAGGTGCTGGAAGATGCTAGATAAGAACGTTTCAACATTTATCGGCTGTGACTGTGAATATGAGGACGCTAAGATAGTTCTTTTTGGTGCGCCGTATGACAGCACGACCTCTTTCAGACCCGGAACAAGGTTCGCCAGTCAGGCAATGAGGAGCGAGAGCTTTGGTATAGAAACATATTCACCATATCAGGACAAGGATCTGCTTGATGTGAATGTGTTCGACAGCGGAGATCTTGAGCTGCCTTTCGGCAATCCCGACAGAGCCCTTGAAGATATCGAAAGCAGAGCGGAAACTATCCTTTCCGATGGGAAGATACCTTGTATGATAGGCGGAGAGCATCTTGTTACCCTTGGCGCGGTAAGAGCGGCGGCAAAGAAGTATGATGATCTTCACATAGTTCATTTTGACGCTCACGCAGATCTTCGTGACGATTATCTTGGCGTGAAAAATTCTCATGCCTGCGTTCTGCACAGGTGTTGGGATATCGTGGGCGACGGCAGGATATTTCAGTTCGGCATCAGGAGCGGCGACAGGGAAGAGTTTAAGTTTGCACAGCAGCACACATATATGAACAAGTTCAATTTTGATACCCTTGCTGAACAGGTACAGAAAATCGGACAGAAGCCTGTTTACTTTACTCTCGACCTCGATGTTGTCGATCCCTCTGAGTTTCCGGGAACGGGAACTCCTGAGGCTGGCGGAGTAAGCTTTAACGATCTTCTGGGTGCTGTAAGGGAGGTATCAAAGCTGAATATAGTCGGCTTTGATGTGAACGAGCTTTCACCTGTATACGATCAGACTGGAAGATCAACTGCATTTGCCTGCAAGATACTGAGGGAGATACTGCTGTATTTTTATAAATAAAGAAGGGGAAAATCATGGGGTTGTTTGATATTTTTAAGAAGAAAAATACTGATACAGCTATGAAAGCGGCAGATACAAACATTGTGAATGACAATTTGGCTGAGATAGAGGCTGCAAAGAGAGCTGTTAAAGCAGTAATGAAAAAGACGGAAACGCTATGCACAAGGCTTGAACTTACGGAGGATAAGCCAACGCTGTTTGAAAGCAAGGTCGGCGGAATGGGTTATGTTCCCCACAACGGAATTATTCCCGAAGATAAAAAGGGCAGGCAGTTAAGACTTCTTGCGCAGATAGATTGTTCGCAGGCGGCTATCGAAGATTTTCCCGAAAGCGGACTTTTGCAGTTTTGGATATTAAACGATGATGTTTACGGAATGTCGTTTAATGACAATACCTGTCAGGACACGTTCAGAATAGTTTATCATAAGGATATCGACAAGACCGTTACAGAGGAAGAAGTCAAGGCTAAATTCAAGAAAAATGAATTTGACGATGTAAACAGTATGCCTGTGTTCGGCGAATTTGGTGTGAAGTTTACTCAGAACACTGACATTATGAGCGACTATGATGTGAGGTTTAAAAAGCTGTTCTGCGAAAGCTATAATGAATGTCAGCCGCCTGAGAATATAGGTTCATTAAACGATCTGTATATTGATGTTGCAGACGAAGTTCCGGAATATGAAAAGCCTAATGAGTACGCATTTGGTCATAAGATAGGCGGTTATCCTGCATTTACCCAGTATGACCCCCGTGCTGAGGATACGGAACACGATTTCCTGATTTTACAGCTGGACAGCGATTACGGCAAAGGCAATGATAAAATTATGTGGGGAGATTCGGGTGTCTGCGGATTTTTTATAAACAAGGAAAAACTAAAAAATCTTGATTTTAGTGATGTTATATATAATTGGGATTGTTACTGATAATTATTTCAGAAAGGAATGTTGAAAAATGTCAAGAACTTTAATAATTGGTGCAGGCGGAGTAGCAGGTGTTGTTATCCATAAGTGCTGTCAGAACAGCGAGGTATTTACAGATATCTGTATCGCCAGCAGAACAAAGTCAAAGTGCGATAAGTTCAAAGAGGAGCTTCAGGATAAGACAAAGACCAATATCACTACCGCACAGGTAGACGCTGACAATGTGGCTGAGCTTGTTGCGCTTATGAAGGAATATAAGCCTGATATATGCATAAATGTTGCTCTTCCTTATCAGGACCTTCATATTATGGACGCTTGCCTTGAATGTAAGGTGGACTATGTTGATACTGCAAACTACGAGCCGGAGGATACAGCAAAGTTTGAGTACAAGTGGCAGTGGGCATATCGTGAGAGATTTGAAAAGGCAGGCATAACTGCACTCCTCGGTTCGGGATTTGACCCAGGTGTAACAGGCGTGTTCTGCGCTTACGCTCAGAAGCATTATTTTGACGAGATAAACTATATAGATATCCTCGACTGCAACGGCGGCGACCACGGATATCCTTTCGCAACAAACTTCAACCCTGAGATAAATATAAGAGAAGTATCTGCAAAGGGTTCTTATATTCAGGACGGCAAGTGGGTAGAAACAGAGCCTATGGAGATAAAGAGAGTTTACAATTTCGATCAGGTGGGCGAAAAGGATATGTATCTTCTCCACCACGAAGAGCTTGAATCTCTTGCACTCAATATCAAGGGCATAAAGAGAATACGTTTCTTTATGACATTCGGTCAGAGCTATCTTACACACCTAAAGTGCCTTGAAAACGTAGGTATGACATCTATCGAGCCTATCGACTTTGAGGGCAAGAAGATAGTTCCGCTCCAGTTCCTCAAGGCTGTTCTGCCTGATCCTGCGTCACTCGGTCCGAGAACAAAGGGCAAGACAAATATCGGCTGTATCTTCCAGGGCAAGAAGGACGGTAAGGATAAGACCTACTACGTTTACAATGTCTGCGATCATCAGGAGTGCTATAAGGAAGTCGGCTCACAGGCTATCTCCTATACAACAGGCGTACCCGCAATGATCGGCGCAATGATGATACTGACAGGAAAGTGGAAGAAGCCTGGAGTTTATAATATCGAGGAGTTTGATCCGGATCCGTTCATGGACGCACTCAACAAGTGGGGACTGCCTTGGACAGAGAATTTTGATCCTGTACTGGTTGACTAATACCATTCCGACAGGGGAGAGAACGGAGGAAATATAAATGACAATAGAACAGGCATTTGAAAGATTTCTTTATAAAGATGTTCTTGTATATACGATCTCATCGGGAGGATCTGTGCAGGCTGCGATAGACTGTGTTCTGGAAGAGATAGGCGAAGGCTGGGTAAAGATATCTCAGGACGACGGCAGCAATGAGAGCATTGTGAATATCGACAATATCATCAGGATAAGGGAGTATCCTAAGAACAAAAACGGCAAGAAAAAGCTTGTTTTTGACTGATAAGACTGATAATAAAAAGGAGAGGTAAAATTGCTGGTAATGATAGATGACGTTCAGTTCAGAACTGACGAAACCTTTTTCGTATTTATGGGACAGAGCCTCGGTTTGGGCGCTGACGGCATAAAGAACGAAGATGAGCTTTATGATGCGGTGAGCGAATTCAAAGAGCCGCTGGAGATAATAGTTCACGATTATGACGATATCACTGAGGACAGAAGAAAGTTCGCAAAGAAGATGATAAGCGTTATAATGGACTGCCGTATGGTGAACAAAAAGCTCAAAATAGAGTTTCAGCATGGAGAGGAAAATCTTGTTTAACAGTAACTATAAAGATCATTTTTCAGCAGACGTAAATTCACTGGAAACACCCTGCTATCTTGTGAGCGAGAAAAAGCTGCTGGAGAATATGGAGATAATGGATAAGGTCATGGAGCGTACAGGCTGTAAGATACTGCTTGCGCAGAAAGCTTTTTCGATGTACAGCACATATCCGCTCCTTGAAAAGCACCTTTGCGGAACTACTGCCAGCGGAATATTTGAGGCAAGACTGGGCAGGGAAGAGTTTAATGGAGAAGTCCATGTTTTCAATCCTGCATACAGGCAGGCTGAAATGGAAGAGCTTGTGACCATATGCGACCATATTGTATTCAACAGCTTTTCACAGTGGAAAAAATACCGCAGTCTTGTAAAAAACTGCGGACGTAAGATATCCTGCGGGATACGCTGCAATCCGGAGTATTCGGAGATCGAAACGGACATATATAACCCTTGCTTTACAGGTTCAAGGCTCGGCACAACTCTTGAAAATTTTGAGGAGGACGAGCTGGAGGGCATAGACGGACTGCATTTTCACACCATGTGCGAGCAGGGTGCGGAAGTTCTTGCAAGGACAGTGCCGCATATCGAGGAGAAGTTCGGAAAGTATCTTTACGATATGAAATGGATAAATCTCGGCGGCGGACACCACATAACAAAGTCTGGATATAATATTGATCTGCTTTGCGAAACTGTCACATACCTTAAAGAGAAGTATGATATTCAAGTCTATCTTGAACCCGGTGAGGCTGCTGCGCTCAACGCAGGCTGGCTTGTGACGGAGGTGCTTGAAACCTCAAAAAACGGTATCGACATAGCTATAACCGACACTTCTGCGGCTTGTCATATGCCAGATGTACTTGAAATGCCATACCGACCTGAGGTGATCGGAGCAGGTATGCCGAATGAAAAGGCGTACACTTATAGACTTGGCGGTCCGACCTGTCTTGCGGGAGATATAATCGGAGATTATTCATTCGATCAGCCGCTTTCGGCAGGGGACAGGCTTGTGTTCTGCGACATGGCGATATATTCAATGTGCAAGAACAACACGTTCAACGGAATGCCGCTGCCGTCTATTTACCTTGAAAAGCTTGACGGAAAGGTAGAGCTTGTTAAGCGTTTCGGCTATGAGGACTTCAAATCAAGATTATAAATAAGCTTAATAGACTAAAAAAAAGCTGTCAGCAAAAATGCTGGCAGCTTTTAATGTTATAGAATAAATTCTGTTTACTGAATTATTCGTAAAGCGGATACTTTTCGCAGATAGCAGTTACCTTTGCTCTGATCTCATCAGACTTGTTGTCAAAGTCAGATGCAGTAAGGTAGATACACTCAGCGATAACGTCCATATCCTCTTCAACAAGTCCTCTTGTTGTAACGGCAGGAGTACCGATTCTAACGCCGCTGGTAACGAACGGCTTTTCAGGATCGTTAGGGATAGCGTTCTTGTTTACAGTTATGTACACCTCGTCAAGCTTCTTTTCAAGCTCCTTGCCTGTGATGCTGAAAGGTCTGAGGTCAACAAGCATAAGGTGGTTGTCTGTGCCGCCTGAAACAAGGTTGAATCCTCTGTCGAGAAGTCCCTTTGCAAGAGCCTGTGCGTTCTTTACTACCTGCTCAGCATAAGCCTTGAACTCAGGCTTAAGAGCCTCGCCGAAGCAAACTGCCTTTGCAGCAATGATGTGCATAAGCGGACCGCCCTGTGTTCCTGGGAAGATAGCCTTATTGATCTTCTTAGCAAGCTCCTCATCATTTGTAAGGATAAGACCGCCTCTTGGACCTCTGAGAGTCTTGTGAGTTGTAGTTGTAACGATATCAGCATACGGAACAGGTGATGGGTGCAGACCGGCGGCAACAAGTCCTGCGATATGCGCCATATCTACCATTAAGTATGCGCCGACAGACTTAGCTATCTTTGAAATTCTCTCGAAATCAATTACTCTCGGATAAGCTGATGCGCCTGCAACGATAAGCTTTGGCTTAGCCTCAAGAGCCTTCTTTTCAAGTGCGTCATAATCGAGGAAGCCTTCGTCGTTAAGACCATATGAAATGAAGTTGAAATATTTACCTGAGAGGTTTACAGGTGAGCCATGTGTAAGGTGACCGCCCTCGGCGAGGTTCATACCCATAACAGTATCGCCAGGGTTAAGGAGAGCAAAGTAAACGGCAGTATTAGCCTGTGCGCCTGAATGTGGCTGAACATTTGCATACTTTGCGCCGAAAAGCTTGCAGGCTCTTTCGATAGCGATATTTTCGACAACGTCAACGCACTCGCATCCGCCGTAATATCTCTTTCCAGGGTAGCCTTCAGCGTACTTATTAGTAAGAACAGTACCCATAGCAGCCATAACAGCAGGTGAAACGATATTTTCGCTTGCGATAAGCTCGAGGTTTCTTCTCTGTCTTGCAAGCTCAGTATTCATAGCTGCGCCGACTTCATTATCGACATTTTCAACAAAACCGATAGTATCAAGTATCTTCATTTTAAAAATCTCCTATCAATAAAAATTTACGGTAATCCGTTACTATATATTATAACTTATTTTTTTGAATTTTGCAAGTCCTTTGTCCTCGGGCGGACGGCTCAGTTCGGGACGCTCGTAAACTCGCTGTCCGCGGTGTGGTCTTTTACTTTTGCGCTCGGAAGAGTCCTCGCCGGACGGGGTAATTCGGGACACTCGACAAGCTCGCTGTCTGCTGTCGGGGCTGTTACTTTGCGCTCGGAAGAAACCAAGATATATCTTTTACTAAAACCCACTTTGATGCGGTCTATTTTGGATTTTTCCTCAACGTTTTCCGTAGGGGCGACCTGTGGTCGCCTGCGTATATCAATCCTAACTTTCCTATACCTACTGCAATTTTCAAATTACCTTTGATTGCCCACTTATACCAACTTTGCTAAAACTGGAAACTATTCCTACTTACCCACATTTTCCTGTTCTCACCAATCTCAGCTTTCCTATACCTACTGCCATTTCCAATTACCTGCTCTCACAAGACCAAACTTTGCAAGGTTTTATCTCGGCTTAATAAGATTTATCGTTTTGGTGTGGGCGACCTGCGTTCGCCTATGTTCACCACCGACTTTAATAAGATTTATCTTTCTTTTTTTCAATTTTAGTACATATAAATTTAACAAATCATTATGCCTTACAACCTTTGTATAGCCTGTATGCTGTGAAAAGGCATACAAAAAGAGGCGGTCATAAACCGCCCCTTACACATTATAAATTTACAATAATATTTGCTCGCATTTTGTTTCTTCAAAATATAAATGCATTGCCTACGTCTGATAGGACACTGGCGACCACAGGTCGCCCCTACGCTAACTTTGAGAAAAAATCTACATTAGACCTTATTAAACCTAAAAAGAGCCAAGATAAGACCCTAGCATAGTCGGTTTTAGTAAAAGCCATATCTTCGTTTCTTCCGAGCGCAAAAGTAAAAGACCACACCGTCGACAGCGAGTTTACGAGCGTCCCGAACGACCCCGTCCGGCGAGGACTAGGAGAGGAAGTCGTCGGAGTTGACGCCTTTGTTTATTTCCTTGTAAGCATCTCCGTAACGGCTTGTGCTGGCTGCGTTCTGAGGTGCGCTGTAATAATTGTTTCCGTTGTTAGTAGCATTGAAATCAGGGTTAGCAGCGTTGAAGTTAGGAATTTCGTTTACATAAACCTTCTTTTTTCTGCCCTTTACTGCAAACAGTATGATGAGGAATATAACGGTTGCAACGATCATTATTGCTGCGCCGTATATAGGCATTTTCTTAAGGGTTTCAAAATTCTTCTGCTCAAGAACATAGTTTGAAACCAGCTCATCACATTCAGACTTGCTCATTCCGCCGTCTGCAAAGTAGTCATAAACACACTTTTTCAGATCTTTCGGCATTTCCTGAGTCTTTGTCTGAACCTTTACAGGATCAGGAAGATCGCCATTGTAATTCTCGTCAGTCATCAGTTTGTATGTGCTGAGAGAAAGTTTATCAAACTGTGTGATATTATTCTTGTTCGTTATATGCATAACGACATACCCCTGAATAATGTCATCTTTGTCTGTTACCATAACAAGATAGTATGGTGTTTCTTCCTTGTGGTAAGGCACTCCGTACATAGTTTTGCTCGTTTCAAGAGTAGCAACGACGTCGAAAACATACTGGACATTGCCCTCCACCATTTCACCCTCTTTGAAATTTTCAAGCGTTTTTGTTGAAAATTCCGCAGGTTCATTTTTCACGAGGTTCATGCAATCGCCTATGCTGGTTATGACCATAAAAAGCCCAATAAGCATAGCTACGATGTAGACTGATACAATTCTTTTCATATTCAATTCTCCCTATAATTTTTTTGCCAAACGGCTACCCTAATTATACCCTTTTCCCCTCCCTTTGTCAATAGGTCTTCCCAGACGGGGTAATTCGGGACACTCGTAAACTCGCTGTCTGCTGTCCGAACTTCTCATTTAGTTCTCGGAAGAAACTAAGATATATCTTTTACTGAAACATACTTTGATGAGGTCTTGTAATGGCTCTTTTTAGGTTTGATGAGGTCTAATGTGGATTTTTTCTCAACGTTTGCGTAGGGGCGACCTGTGGTCGCCAGTTCCTACCAACTCCGACTTCACTACGCTCTTATCTCGCTTTTCAAATCCTGCGGTCGCCCGCTTATACCAACTTTGTTAAAACCTAACGCTATTCCCAATTATCTTAATTCGCCTATTCTTACCAACTCTGATTTCACTAAACTCTTATCTCGCTTTTCAAATCCTGCGGTTGCCAGCTTATACCAACTTCGCTAAAACTTGAAACTATTCCTACTTACCTTAATTTACCTGCTCTCACAAGAACAAACTTTGTCACAGTCTTATCTCGGCTTAATAAAATTTATCGTTTTGGTGTGGGAACCTGAGTTCGCCTTTTTTTACCATCGCCGACTTTAATGAGGTCTTATCTTCCTTTTTTGATAATTACAGCACATACATAATTTAACAAACCATTATGCCTTACAACCTTTGTATAGCCTGTATGCTGTGAAAAGGCATACAAAAAGAGGCGGTCATAAACCGCCCCTTACACATTATAAAATTACAATAATATTCGCTCGCATATTGTTTCTTCCGAGCGTCCCGAACTGAGCCGTCCGCACGAGGACATTGGCAACCGCAGGTAGTTGAGAAACGGCGGCAAGTTTAACAAAGTTCATGCGTCAAAACTGGCGACCGCAGGTCGCCCCTAACTAATTATCGAACCTTGGAAAGCCTAGATAAAGCCCTCATCTAACCGAAAAGAGCAAATATAAGACCTTATCAAAGTAAGTTTAAGTAAAAGTCATATCTCCGTTTCTTCCGAGAACTAAATGAGAAGTCCGCACCGCCGACAGCGAGTTTACGAGCGTCCCGAACGACCCCGACCGGTGAGGTCGCCCGTCCGGCGAGGACTAGAGCTTTATGATTGTGCCTTTCTGATCTCTGCCTGCGCCTACTGCGTTTGACTCGTCTGTGTCAATGTGCATTGCAAGAGCGTACTTTTCGCTTACACGAATAACTGTGTCGCAGAGGATTGCTGTTCTCTCAGGTGACTCGATCTTAACAGCAACGATCTCGCCGTTTGATACACCGAAAGCTTCTGCGTCAGCAGGTGTCATGTGAATGTGTCTTTTTGCTACGATAACACCTTCCTTGACTTCTACCTCACCGCAAGGTCCTACAAGCTTGCAAGCACCTGAGCCTGCAACATCGCCTGACTCTCTGATAGGAGCGGCAATTCCGATAGATCTTGCGTCAGTAGCTGAAAGCTCGATCTGGTCAGCAGGACGGCATGGTCCGAGAATAGATACGTTTGCAAGTTCCTTCTTAGGTCCCACAACAGTAACTCTTTCCTCACAAGCGAACTGTCCAGGCTGTGAAAGATCCTTCTTCTTTGTAAGTTCGTGACCTGCGCCAAAGAGGGTCTCAAGTGTTTCCTTAGTAACGTGTACATGTCTGGCAGATGTTTCTACAATAAATTCAGCCATTTTTAACATATCCTTTCAATATAAATCTCATACATTTATTTTACTACTATTTTGTGTTCAGGTCAAGTATATTTTCGCACTTTTTTGTTAAACAGAACCACCTGTCGGCAGTACCATATTTCCCTGTATCTGTGAAATATGTCGAAAGTTAAATAAATTGTGAAATAATTTTTCGGACGTTGAATTAAAAATAAAAATATGATACAATAATGTTTTAGAATAATAATATAGTATTATCAAAAGGTGGGAAAAGTTTTGCCTATTAAAATACCAAACGATCTCCCTGCGTTCAGAACGCTGGAGAAAGAACGTATATTTGTTATACCCGATGACAGAGCGGCTCATCAGGATATCCGTGCTCTGAAAATAGCCATACTTAACCTGATGCCCGATAAAATAACTACTGAAACTCAGCTGCTCAGACTGCTCAGCAACACTCCGCTCCATGTGGATATCGACCTTATCCAGATGAGCAGCCATACCTCAAAGAATACTTCGCAGGAGCATATGCTCGCCTTTTACAAGACCTTTGACGAGGTGAAGGATAACCGCTATGACGGACTTATTATCACAGGTGCGCCTGTTGAACAGCTGGAATTTGAAGAGGTGGACTACTGGGACGAGCTTTGCAGAGTAATGGAATGGAGCAAGACGAATGTGTTTTCGACTATCCATATCTGCTGGGGTGCGCAGGCAGGTCTGTACTACCATTATGGTATACCAAAGCATATGCTGGATCAGAAAATGTTCGGCAATTTCAAGCATCATATAGACGTTCCCGAAAGTATGATACTCAAAGGCTTTGGAGATGTTTTCCATTGTCCTCATTCAAGACACACCGAAGTAAGGCAGGAGGATATAGAGAAAGTTCCTCAGCTGACTATCGTTGCGCTGTCCAACGAGGCGGGCGTACATCTTGTGTGTGACAAGGCGGAAAGACAGTATTTCCTTTTCGGACATTGGGAGTATGACAGGGAAACTCTTGCAGGAGAGTATTTCAGGGATAAGGAAAAGGGACTGGATATACAGCTCCCATACAATTATTTCCCAGACGATGACCCATCCAAAACACCTGTTTTCAACTGGAGCTGTTCGGCGAACCTGCTCTATTCAAACTGGCTGAACTATTGCGTATATCAGAGAACGCCGTATGACCTCAGCAATATCCAGCCTCTCAGGGAGGACTGAATATGCACAACGGCAGACATATAGCTGAATTTTACGGTGTGGGCGCTCTGCTGGCATTTTCGGGAGGATTTCTCGATGCGTACACCTATATCAGCAGGGACGGAGTTTTTGCGAATGCGCAGACGGGAAATATCGTCCTTTTCGGACTTAACCTCTCCGAAGGAAATTTTCTCAGAGCGCTGACCTATCTTATACCGATAGTGTCATTTATGCTGGGCGTGCTTGTGGTGGAGATGCTCAAAGCAAAGTTCAACGAGCATCCGAAAGTCCATTGGCATCAGGTGATACTGATGATAGAAATGGTCGTCATAGCTGCTGTGGGATTTCTCCCCGACAGTATGAACAGCGCAGCAAACGTCCTTGTTTCGCTGACCTGTGCGATGCAGGTGGAGGCTTTCAGAAGAATGAACGGAAACCCATATGCAACCACAATGTGTACAGGAAATCTCCGCAGCGGAACGGATAACCTTTTTCAGTTCATATCGGGCGGAGATAAGCAGAAATTAAAAAACGCTTTGCAGTATTACGGAATAATACTTATATTCATATGCGGCGCAGGGTTCGGAGCGGTGATGACGAAAGCTTTGAATACAAGGGCAAGCTGGATATGCCTTATCAGCCTTTGTGCTGCGCTGACGGTTCTTAAAGCAGACGAAATGTCGGAAAAGAAAGGCGGAGATGTATGAACATTAAAACTATGAAACTTGACTGGAACGAGTACCTTGAAACTGCCGCACAGACAGTTGCCGAGGGAATAGTAATGCTGAAAAATGAAAACAACGCATTGCCGCTGGATAAGAACAGCGAAACAGCCGTTTTCGGCAGGATACAGCTGCACTATTATAAAAGCGGTACAGGTTCGGGCGGAATGGTGAACGTTTCAAAGGTCACGAATATCGTTGAGGGGCTGACCGAATGCGGTGTAAAGGTAAATGAGGAGCTTTTAAACGTCTACAAGAAATGGGACGAGGAAAATCCTTTCGATAAAGGAGCAGGCTGGGGCGGCGAGCCTTGGTGTCAGCAGGAAATGCCCCTTGACGAAAAGCTTGCGGAAAAGATAGCTGAAAGCTGTGATACGGCGGTCGTTATTATCGGCAGAACAGCAGGCGAGGAACAGGACAACCGACTTACGGCTGGTTCATATTTCCTCACGGAGCTTGAAAAGGATATGCTTTCAAAGGTGTGCAGACATTTCAAAAAGACTGTTCTGCTGCTGAACGTGGGCAATATAATCGATATGAATGATATCAATGAGGCTGACCCTGACGCTGTGCTTTATGTATGGCAGGGCGGTATGACAGGCGGAACAGGTACGGCAAGAGTTCTGACAGGCGAGGTATCTCCCTGCGGAAAACTGCCTGATACCATTGCATACAATGTAAATGATTATTCGTCGGACAAGAATTTCGGCAGTGAGGACAGAGATGTTTACAGCGAGGATATTTTTGTGGGATACAGGTACTTTGAAACCTTTGCAAAGGATAGAGTAATGTATCCTTTTGGATATGGTCTTTCATACACTGATTTTGACGTAAAGACAGTAAGCGCAGAGAAAAACGGAGATACGGCTGACTTTGAAGTGGCTGTAAAAAACACAGGAAAATACAGCGGCAAGGAAGTTGTGCAGGTATACTGTCAGGCACCGCAGGGAAAGCTTGGCAAGGCGGCAAGGGTGCTTTGCGGTTATGAAAAGACAGAAAAGCTTGCTGTTGGCGAAAGTGAAACTCTGAAAATAAGCGTTCGCCTTAGTGATATCGCATCTTATGACGACAGCGGTGTTACGGGCAATAAAAACTGCTTTGTACTTGAAGCGGGAGAATATGTTTTCTATGTTGGCACAGACGTAAGGAGTGCAAAAAAGGCACTTTCTTTCGAGCTGTCTGAGGATATCGTTATCTCAAGACACGCACAGGCTCTTGCTCCTGTTGTGGGATTTGACAGAATGAAAGCGGTATGCAAGGACGGAAAATACGAGGTCACATATGAAAAAGTGCCTGTTTCACAGGTCAATGAGGCAAAACGCCGTGAAGAGAATATGCCTGCTGAACTTGAATACACCGGTGACAGGGGGATAAAGCTTGCCGACGTTGTCAAGGGCAGGAACACTCTTGATGAATTTACCGCACAGCTTGCTGACGAAGACCTTGCCTGCATAATTCGTGGCGAGGGTATGGGAAGTCCAAAGGTCACAGCAGGAACGGCTGCGGCTTTCGGCGGAGTTTCAAAAAGGCTCGGTGAGTTCGGTGTACCATGCGGCTGCTGTTCAGACGGCCCTTCGGGAATGCGTCTTGACTGCGGAACAAATGCTTTCAGCCTGCCTAACGGAACAATGACAGCCTCCACATTCAACAAGAAGCTTGTAACAAAGCTGTTTGAATATATGGGACTTGAAATGGCAGCCAACAAGGTAGACTGTCTGCTTGGTCCCGGAATGAACATTCACCGCCACCCTCTCAACGGACGTAATTTTGAATATTTCTCCGAAGATCCTTTTCTCACAGGAACAATGGCTTGTGCGGAGCTTAAGGGTATGCATTCTTCGGGTGTAACAGGCACGATAAAGCATTTCTGCGCCAACAATCAGGAAACCAACAGGCATTTCCTTGATTCTGTTGTATCTGAAAGGGCGCTGAGGGAGATATATCTCAAAGGCTTTGAACTTGCTGTCAAGGACGGCGGAGCAAAGACTATCATGACCACATACGGCAAGGTGAACGGACTGTGGACGGCAGGCAGTTTTGACCTGAACACGCAGATACTGCGCAATGAATGGGGTTTTAAGGGACTTACCATGACAGACTGGTGGGCAAACATAAACCGCCGTGGCTGCGAGCCTGACAAGACAGACCTTGCGGCAATGGCAGCTGCGCAGAATGACGTATATATGGTTTGTGCAGACGGTGAGAACAATAATGACAACACTCTGAGCTGTCTTAAAAGCGGAACACTGCGCCGCAGTGAACTTCAGCGCAACGCAGAAAACATACTTCGTGTGCTTATGGAAACCAACGCTATGAAGCGCATTATGGGACAAGACACAAGTGTTGAAGTAACAGGAAAGCCTGCTGACGAGCAGGACGTTGACTCAGACAGTGTAGAATTTTTTGATCTCAAAGGCAGTCTTGAATTGCCGATGGAGGGCTACGTTTCAGAAAAGGGAACATACAAGAGTTTTGCGCTCATAGTTGACAAGCCCGGAGTTTACAAGGTAACGGTAAAGGCAAGCTCCGATCAGAGCGAACTTGCGCAGATACCTGTCACGATATTCTCAGTAGGAACGCCGTTCGGAACTCTCACTTTCAGCGGAACTAACGGTGAGGTCGCAGAAAAGTCGCTGGAGATACCTATGTTTTCAAGATTTATTTCCATGAAGATGTTCTTTGCGCAGAGCGGACTTAAACTTCGCAGCGTTGATTTTGAGCTTACAGACAAGGTTTTATAGGCGATCGGCATATAGGTAAATAATTTTATTTATCCATGCAATATTTACCACCGAATGGCAAAAAAGCTGTTGACAAGGCAAGTGGAGTATGGTATAATATCAAACGTTGTGTGCAGCTGCGGGCATATGTCTGCTGGCAAAAAAGCACATGACGGACGGCTCATTACCTAAAGTTTTATATTTTAATGAGCAGGGAAATGATTGATTGGTCACAAGCCAACAGAATCATAGACTGTCCTCTGGGTTGGGGACAGACGAGCAGGCAGAGGGTAAACTCCCGCAAGCCTGTACCAGTCCTAAGGCCGGACGGGCCAGTTCGGGACGCTCGTAAACTCGCTGTCTGCGGTGCGGTCTTTTCATTTAGTGCTCGGAAGAGTCCTCCCCGGACGGGGTAATTCGGGACACTCGGCAAGCTCGCTGTCTGCTGTCCGAACTTCTCATTTAGTTCTCGGAAGAAACGGAGTGCTAACTTTTACTTAAACCGACTTTGTTAAGGTCTTATATTTGCTCTTTTCGGTTAGATGAGGGCTTTATCTAGGCTTTACAAGGTTCGATAATTAGGTAGGGGCGACCTGTGGTCGCCAGTTTTGACGCATGAACTTTGTTAAACTTGCCGCTGTTTCTCAACTACCTGCGGTTGCCAATGTCCTCTCAGACGTAGGCAATGCACTTATATTTTAAAGAAACAAAATGCGAGCGAATATTATTGTAAATTTATAATGTATAAGGGGCGGTTTTTGACCGCCTCTTTTTGTATGCCTTTTTCACAGCATAAAGGTTATACAAAGGTTGTAAGGCATAATGGTTTGTTAAATTATGTATGTGTTAGAAATGAAAAAAAGATAAAATCTTATTAAAGTCGGCGGTGGTGAAAACAGGCAAACGCAGGTTGCCCACACCAAAATGTAAATCTTATTAAGCCGAGATAAAACCTTGCAAAGTTTGTTCTTGCGAGAGCAGGGGAATGCAGATAATTGGGAATGGCGGTAGGTTTTGACAAAGTCGGTATAAGTGGGCAACCGCAGGATTTGAAAAGCGAGATAAGAGCGTAGTGAAGTCGGAGTTGGTAGGAACTGGCGACCGCAGGTCGCCCCTACGCAAACGTTGAGAAAAAACCTGCATAAGACCTCATCAACCCCTAAAAGAGCCAATACAAGCCCTCATCAAAGTATGTTTCAGTAAAAGTAATATCTTGGTTTCTTCCGAGCGCAAAATGAGAAAACCTGACAGCAGACAGTGAGCTTGCCGAGCGTCCCGAACGCCCCCGTCTGGGAAGACTCTTCCGAGCACGAAATGAGAAGTCCGCACAGCAGACAGCGAGTTTATCGAGCGTAGCGTAATGGCCCGTCCGGCCTTAGGACCGGTTGACAAGGGGAGGGGAGTGTGGTATAATTGAGATGATTACAAAAGAGTTACAAACCTTGAATATAGGGCGTGAAAATCGGGAGGATTTTATGCGTAAATTGTACGGGATGAAAAAAATATGCGCCGCTTGTGTTGCCTTTTTGATGGCACTTGCCGTTTTTGGTGCTTCTGAAAATGATGCCGCACTCAGGACTTCCGCCGATGACGCTAAGGAGCAGTACGAAAGTCAGCTGGAAGAGCTGAAAAAACAGCAGAATGAGATAGATGCACAGATCGCTCAGGCTCAAAGCAAAATCGACGACGAGAATAATAATCTTGAGGCAATAAACGATAAGTATAAGGCGCTTAAAAAGAAAATAAAAAATATAGAGGAACAGACCGCCGAACTGGAAGATCAGATGGTGGATATAGATGCAAAGCTGCGTGATTCACGTTACAGCCTTGATAAGCAGAACGAGGAGATCGAGGCGGCGAAAGCGGATTTTATGGAGCGTGTCCGTGCTATGTATGTGGCGGGCGGCTCTGCTTCATATGAAAACATATTGGTAAATTCTTCTGATTTCTATGATATTCTTATGCGGACGGAGCTTGTTAAGCGTGTGGCAAAGCATGACAGCGATGCACTCGATAATCTTATGGAGCAAAAACGTCAGCTGGAAAAAACACAGAAAGAGGTCGAGGAGCAGTCTGAGCAGCTTAAAACAAAGGCGCAGGACTATGCCGAAAAGCAGAGCGAGCTTGCGGACGAGCAGGCTGAACTGCTGAAAATGAAAGAGGAATCGGGCGGAAAAATAGTTGACCTTGAGGCGGAACGTGATAAGCTTCAGTCACAGTCACAGAGCATTGCAGAGGACTATGACATGATATCTAGCCTTGCGGAAACTACCACCACAAAGGAAACCTCCAAAACCACCACAAAGAAAAATTCGGATAATGACGGCAAGACTACCACAAAGAAAACTGAAAAGCAGACCACCACTACCAAAAAAGCAGATAATAATGACGGTACAACAACTACCAAAAAGCAGACTGCCACAGAAGCACCCGAAACTACTCAGAAACCGCAGACCACAACAACTTCACCTTCTGACAACGGAGGGGATAATAACGGCGGCGACAGCAGCAGACAGGATAAAATAAATGCTGTAATAGCATATGCAAAGAGCAATGTCGGGGGAGCGTATGTGTGGGGCGGCTCGGCTTTCCGTGCCTGCGATTGTTCGGGACTTATTATGATAAGCTTTGCAAAGGCAGGAATTTCTCTTCCGCACTATGCAGCTTCACAGGCAAGCTACGGCACAACTGTTTCATACAGCAATCTTCAGCCGGGAGATGTTGTTTTCTTTGGCGGCTCGTCATATTCAAGCATATACCACGTTGCACTTTACATAGGTGACGGCAGGATAGTTCACGCAGAAAATTCATACACAGGCATAGTTATCTCAAACCTTGCGTCATTCTCAATATATAACAATATCACAACCATAAAGCGTTTGCTGTAATTATGGTATGCTTCCAATTATTCACAGCACAGGCGGCAGTAAAGGTATTAAGCATTAAAATTCCATATGCCGCTTGTGTAAATGTGAATAAAATGTAAAAAGTGATATGCGAGCAAGAAAAAGCTTGACAATATTGCATAGTAATGATATAATATTATAGTTGAATGTGCGCCAGTAGCTCAGCTGGATAGAGTGACTGGCTACGAACCAGTAGGTCGGGGGTTCGAGTCCCTCCTGGCGCACCAACGTATTTACGCACTTTGCAAGTTCGCAGGGTGCGTTTTTTTGTTGCTTAAAATGGGTGCTTATTTAAGTTTTGTCAATGCAAGACCGTATTAAGGTTTAGTTTAACATGAGCAGGCAATTAAATATAAAAAAATAAGCCTTTGTTAAATTATGTATGTGCTAGAATTGCAAAAAAAGAGAAGATAAGACCTCATTAAAGTCGGCGGTGGTAGAAGCGGGCGACCACAGGTCGCCCCTACGGAAACATTGAGAGAAAATCCACATTAGACCTCATCAAACCCTGTTTCAGTAAAAGTCATATCTCAGTTTCTTCCGAGAACAAAATGAGAAGACCCGACAGTAGACAGCGAGCTTGCGAGTGTCACGAACGACCCCGACCGGTGAGGTCGCAAGGGGCAAGCCCTTGCGGGGGAGTTTGTGCGGTAGGCAAGTAAGTGGCAGCCCTCTATCGCAGGGCGTGCCCCTCTTTGAAAACAGTCCGCTGGACTATTTTCAAATTCACCCTATGCGGAGCTCCTCCGTGGGGGAGTTTCGCTCCTGCGGGAGCGACAAAGGGGCGCTGCCCCCTTTGAGCCCCTGAAAGCCCTTTTGGAAAAGGGCTTTAGCCTAAAACTTGCTTTGTGCGTTTGAGGGTTTGTGATTGCTTTTTCTTTATTTGGTGTTTATGGTTTGTGTGCAGGATTTGAAAAGTGAGATAAGACCTCATCAAATTGAAAAGAGCCGATACAAGACCTTAGCATAGTCGGTTTTAGTAAAAGTCATATATTGGTTTCTTCCGAGCGCATAGTAACAGACCCGACAGCAGACAGCGAGTTTACGAGTGTCCCGAACGACCCGTCTGGGAAGACCATTGACAAGGGGAGGGGAGTGTGGTATAGTTATAGAAGTATTATAAGTGTGTGGGGGTCGCATTATGAAAAAAGATATGTTTGATTATATCTGGACGGATAAGAAAAGAACGCTGTTCGGTCTGCCGCTTTCGTTTACAAGATATTTTCTTACCGAAACAAAATTTATTACCAGAAAAGGCTTTCTCAATGTTGAGGAGGACGAACTGGAACTTTATCGTGTGACAGATAAAAAGCTTGTCCTGCCGCTGGGTCAGAGGATATTTAAGTGCGGCACAATAATTATGAACGTCCGTGATGTCGATACTCCTGTTAAAGAGGTCAAGTCGGTCAAAGCTCCGAGAGAGGTGCTTGCTAAGCTTGATGAGTATATAAATATCAACCGTGATAGGTACCGCACCCGTGGAAGAGATATGATCGGCGGAGATCTCTATATGCACGACGCTGACCTTATGGACGGAGATGAATTCTGATAAAATATAATAACTGGGACGAGTGCGAAAAGTTTTTCCGCTCACTTGAATCCTGCCCCGACAGAGTGCTGAACAGCAAAAAACCTGTCTATATATATGGTATGGGCAACGGCGCAGAGAAGATAATCCGCTGGTGTGAGTACTATAATATAAAAGTTTCGGGTGTCTTTGCAAGTGATGAGTTCGTCCGTGGACAAAGCTTTTGCGGATATACAGTTAAAACTCTCGGCGAGGCGGAGCAGGAGTGCGGAAGTGACGCAGATAACGCAGATCTCTTAGTCCTCCTTGCGTTCGGAACAAGCCTGCCGGACGTAATGGAGCATATCGAAAATATCGGGAAAAAGCATGAGCTTTATGCCCCTGATGTTCCCGTTATAGGGGAAAAGCATTTCGATAAGCAGGATTTTATTAGCGATATCGGCAGAGCGAAAAAAGCCTATGAACTGCTTTCCGATGATGAATCAAGGAAAACCTTTGTGTACCTTAACGCATATAAAATAACAGGCAAGCTTGATTATTTAAGGAGCATTTTTACAAATGAACAGCCGCCCCTGCACCTTGACGATAAGGAAATATACTGCGACCTCGGTGCGTATAACGGCGATACTATAAGAGAATTTGTGAAAAGAACAAACTGCCGCTACCGCAGGATATATGCCCTTGAACCGGAAAAACGCAACTTTCAGAAATGCCTGCGCAGTGTTGTGGATATGAAACTGGATAATGTCGAGATTTATAATGCCGCCGCTTGGTCGGAGGACGGAGAGCAGATCTTTGACGGCGGTTCGGGCAGACAGGCAAAGATAACAGACAGATCAGTAAAAAACAATACGAAAAAAGCTGCCGTCCGCAGTCTTGATGACCTGCTGGGCGGAAGAGAATGTACATATATCAAGTATGATGTTGAGGGTGCGGATATACCTGCGCTGAATGGTTCAAAGAATACTATTAAAAAGTTTTCGCCGAAAATATGCTGTGCGCTCTATCACCGCTGTTACGATCATGTGGATATACCGCTGTATATAAATAGTATAAAAAGCGGCTATAAATTCTATATGCGTCAGTCGCCGTATTACCCCGCTTGGGAAACAAATATCTATGCGGTAAATGCTGACAATTAAATTTAATATGTGCTTTACAGACTTTACAGGAGAGATCACATCTGATCTTTCCTGTTTTTTTGTGAAAAAGTCTTAACTGTCCAAAAAAAGTTACCACAAATGATTTTATATGTGCTATAATGTAGAAAATAAACAAAGATAAGTCAGAAAAAACAGCTTTTGTCTAATCTTTCGACGTTTGTTAATAAAAACTTACAAAGGCAATGAAATTATTGACAAAATATGAAAAGATGTGTATAATTACAATAAGACAAAAGAAATAAACAGATTTTTTGTTGAGGTGTAACAAATGGACGGTAAAAATTATCAGGGAAAAACAGGCGAAAATAATGATGAACTGAAAGAACAGTTCTTTGCGCACATTAGAAACGATAACGGCAGGGAATGTGTTCAGACAGTAGAAGAGCATTGCAGGAAAACGGCTGAATACTGCCGTGAGAATTTAGCTCCGCTGGGACTTGGGGAGCTTGGATATTTTATCGGTCTTGTTCACGATATGGGAAAATATTCGGATAAGTTTCAAAAGTATCTGAGAAGTTCCGCCAACGGCGAGAACGTCCGCCGAGGTTCTGTAAATCACACCTTTGCAGGAGTTATATATATCCTTGAAAATTTTAATAAAAATTTTAATAATGGCGATATCATAGCAAAAATAACCGCCGAGCTTGCGGCATTTGCTGTGGGAAGTCATCACGGTATGTTCGACAGCTATGATCCTGATAAAAACAGCGGCTTTGACCACAGACTTGAATGTTCAAGGCAGGATATAGAGTACAGACTAGCCGCAGAAAGATTTCATAAGTGCTGTGCGGCAGAGAAAAAGCTTGAAGAGTATTTTCAAGCTGCCAGAAAAAAACTGAAAGTCTTTGAAGATAAGATGATTCGTATGTGCAAAGACAAAGCATTCTGCAACTTGGAAGAAAAGGGAGATATACAAACTTCGTATGATTTTATGCTTGGTATGCTTGCGAGAATACTGCTCTCCGCACTTATTGATGCGGACAGACGTGATACGGCAGAATTTATGAGCGGCTCATCTCACAGCAAGTTCAAAGCGGACAAGGCTTTGTGGCAGGGACAGCTTGACTACCTGGAAAAAAAGCTGGGAGAATTTAAAGCTGACAGCGTTATAAACTGCGTGAGAAAGGATATCTCCGATGAGGCGGCTCGGTTTGCCGCAAATCATTCGGGCGGAGGGGTTTACCGCCTTAACGTCCCCACAGGCGCAGGAAAAACCCTTACAGCGCTGAGGTATGCTTATACAGCGGCGGTGAATGAGAAAGATAATGTAAGCAGGATATTCTGCGTAATGCCGCTGCTTTCGGTGCTTGACCAGAATGCAAAGGTCATAAGGGATAATTCTTTTGACAAGGATATCGTGACGGAACATCACAGCAATGTCATTAAAGAAAATCTTGACGCTGATGAGCTTGACAGATATGAGCTTATATGTGAAAACTGGAACAACGGGATGATCATAACAACACTTGTTCAGCTGCTGAACACGCTCTTTTCGGGAAAGACAAGCTGCATAAGGCGAATGAACGCCCTTGCAGGTTCGGTCATAATCATAGACGAGGTGCAGTCTGTTCCGTTTAAAATGCTGTATATGTTCAACCTTGCGGTGGACTTTTTAGCATATTTCTGCGGCTGTAAAGTTGTCCTTTGCTCTGCAACACAGCCTTGCTTTGAAAAGGTCGGCTACTGTATCGCTCAGCAGGAGGACAGCAATATAATAAAGCCATGCAGCCGCATAACAGATACTTTCAGACGTACCCGGATAAAGGATATGGCAAAAAAGTATATCAGTCTTGACGGACTGACAGACCTGTCTTTGGAGATAATGGAAGATAGCAGAAATCTTCTTGTCATATGCAATACGAAAAGGTCTGCGCTGAGTTTGTTCAAGGAGCTTAAACTCAGATGTTCGGAGGATATAAAGCTGTACTGTCTGACAGCGGCTATGTGTATGAAACACAGGGAGGACGTGCTGGAGAAAATAAACCGCTGTCTGAAAAGCGGTGAGAAAATGATATGCGTTTCCACTCAGCTTGTGGAAGCAGGAGTAGATTTCTCCTTTGAGAGCCTTATCCGTTTGCAGGCAGGACTTGATAATCTTGCCCAGTCGGCAGGAAGATGCAACAGAAGCTTTGATTACGGGCATATATGCAGCGTATATCTTGTGAGAGCAGATGAGAATTTTGAAAAGCTTGATAAGCTTGAAGAAATAAAGAACGCACGTCATGCAGCAGGCAGTTTGCTTGATCGCTTCCGCAATGACAGTTCAAGGTATGACGATGATATACTGAGCGGCAAGTCCGTGGCGGAGTATTATCAACTGCTGTTCAAGAACATAATAGATAAGAAGTATTACAGATATCAGATAGTTAAACCGTTTTATAATAATAATATTTTTGATATGCTCAGCAGTAATCAGAAATGGTCGCCGCAGAATAAATACATTTTAAATCAGGCTTTTGCCGAGGCAGGAAAGCAGTTTACTGTCTTTGATGATAATACATACGATCTTATCGTACCCTATGACGAAACGGCGAAGAAGATAATCGCAGATATGAATTCACAAAAGGCGGAATTTGACATCGGATTTATGGCTAAGCTTGTGAGTATGGCGAAACCATATACCGTATCGGTATTTTCAAATGTTTTTGAAGAGCTGACACACAGCGGAATGATAAAATCATATAATGACGGTCATATATTCACGCTTGACGCAAGCTGTTACGATGAAATGACAGGTATCGCCTTGCAGCGTGATGAGATATATTGAAGGGAGGAAAATGTAATGCATGAAAATGCAGTAGAGTTTGAAGTATGGGGTGAATATGCCTTGTTCTCCGACCCGATAACAAGGATAGGCGGAGAGAAATTCACCATGCAGATACCAACATATGAAGCCATAAAAGGAGTGCTGAAAAGCATTTATTGGAAACCGACTTTTATATGGGTGATAGACAAGGTTAGAGTAATGAATCCCATACAGACGGAAACAAAGGGAATACGTCCGATAAAATACAATACAGGCGGCAATGACCTTTCCTACTATACCTATTTAAAAGATGTGCGGTACAAGGTTCGGGCGCATTTAATATGGAATGAGAACAGACCTGAACTAGAAAAGGACAGGAATGAAAACAAGCACCACAATATCGCACAGCGAATGATAGAAAGGGGAGGTACTCGTGATATCTTTCTCGGCACAAGAGAGTGTCAGGCATATGCCGCTCCCACAGTGTTTGATGAAGGGGAGGGTGCATACGATAATGTACCTCAGATAGACTACGGAATAATGTATCACGGCATAACCTATGCCGATGAAGCTTATTCGGAAGAAACCAAAGGCAGAATGACAGTAAGGCTTAAACATACAGTAATGAAAAACGGAGTGATATCTTATTCAGACCCCGATGAAATAAAGCGTGGTCTGGGGGATATGAAAGCACAGCTTAACCACGTTTACGGCAGCTGTATCCAAAGACCTCTGCACGAAATGAGCATAAAGCCTTTCGGCACAGAGCATGAGAATTTCAAGAGCGTTGAAGAAACGGAAAAGGAGGTGGAGTAATATGTCATGGATAAGCACACTTTGTGAAACCTACGACAACAACGTCGGCTTAGACAACGGAGATAAAGCAATGCCTGTTATCTCGCATATGAATGCAAAGGCTCAGATCGAGATGATAATAGACAGCGAGGGTAATTTTCTTGAAGCTGAAACAGTCGATAAGGATAACTGTACGACGCTTATCCCGGTAACGCAAGAATCGGGAGGAAGAGCGTCGGGCATTGCTCCACACCCCCTCAGCGATACTCTTTCATATATTGCAGGGGATTATTCAGAATATATCCGAGATGAAAAAGAGATAAAGAAGCAGAATGACAAATTTAATGCGTATATCGAGGGTTTGAAAAACTGGTCTGAGTCAGAATATTCACACCCGAAAGTAAAGGCGATATATGCATATCTCAGCAAAGGACAGGTAATATCCGACCTTGTAAAGGCTGGCGTCGTTCAGCTTGATGATAATGGGATACTTTCGGATAAGAAGATAGCAGGAAACTCATACGAAAAAGCTTTGGTAAGATTCAGAGTGCGCAGTATGGAAGATACACAAGAGGCTTGCTGGAAGGATAAATCATTGTATAAGGCATTTATAGATTATTATTTTTCCGTCAATGACGGCAGACGTGATAAATGCTATGTGAGCGGAAAAGAGCAGACCGTATGCGTAAACCACCCGAAAGGAATAGTTGCGTCAAACTATGGTGCAAAGCTTATCTCTGCAAATGATAAAGCAAATTTTACTTTCAGAGGACGTTTTTTGGATTCGGACGAAGCCTGCACAGTAAGCTATGAGGCAACTCAGAAGGCGCATAACGCTTTATCATGGCTTGCTAAAAATCAGGGATATACAGTAGGTATGCAGACTAAGCGTACATATATATGCTGGTGTCCGGGAGGAAAAAAGACTATAAACCTTGTTGATCCAAGGTGGGGTCAGAAAGAGATAGACGGCGGTACTCATGAGGAGTATAAAAACGAGGTCAGAAACCTTTTTAATGGTCAGAAAGCAAAGTTTTCCGAAACTGATGTGAATATAATCATTGCACTAGATGCGGCTACGACAGGACGGCTTTCCATAACCTATTATAATGAGCTTAAAGCTTCCGACTTTATGGACAGAATGGAACGCTGGGCAGAAAGCTGCTGCTGGTACTTTACTGCAAAGCTTTCGGACGGAAGTTACGGAGACAGGGTAAAAACACCCGATACGATAAGGATAATAAAGTACGCTTTCGGAGATGAAAGAGGAGATTTTATTGATCTGAATGACAAGATACTTAAAGAGCAGGTACAGAGAATAGTTCACTGCATAGCAGACTGTCAGCCTGTTCCGAGAGATATCGTAAGGGCGCTTTTCATAAGAGCCTCAAATCCTCAGAGGTATAAAAACCGCAGTAATTACAGAAATGTGCTGTCAACAGCCTGCGCCGTTGCAGCTAAATATTACAATGATTTAAAAAAGGATGTGAAATTTGAAATGAAACTTGACGAAAACAAAACAGACAGAAGTTACCTTTTCGGCAGGCTTTTAGCCATAGCAGAGGTGGTCGAGTACAGAACGTACAATAATTCTGACAAGAGCGCAAGAGTGACAAATGCAACACAGTTACAGCCTGCGTTCGTAAATCACCCATTACATACATGGAGTCTGCTGGAGGACAAGCTTGTGCCGTATTTCAAACAGACTGCCCCAGCCTCGGTGGCATATTACAAATCGCTTATCGGAAAGATACTTTCAATGTTTGAAACAGATGATGTTACGGCTCTTAACAGACCGCTCAGCGAGAGTTATCTGCTTGGATATTATCTTCAGAGAAAAGAAATGTTTACAAAAACTAAGGAGGAAAATTAATTATGGGAACACTTGCTAACAAAATCGACTTTATGGTACTTTGCACAGTAAACAACGCTAATCCGAACGGAGATCCTATCGATGGAAACAGACCGAGAACAACATACAGCGGTCATGGCGAGATATCAGACGTATGCATAAAGAGGAAAATAAGAAACAGACTTCAGGATATGGGCGAAAGCATTTTTGTTCAGTCGGCAGAAAAAACAGACGATGAGTTCAAGAGCCTCAGCGACAGAGCGTCGGGTACTATAACATCATATTCTTCCACAGATGATTATGCTGAACAGGCTTGCGCAAAGTGGATAGATGTAAGAAGCTTCGGACAGGTATTTGCATACAAGTCCAAAAAGGAAAAGGGAGCTGGCGTTTCTGTAGGCGTAAGAGGACCTGTTACTTTACATCAGGCTTTGAGCGTTTCACCTGTTGACGTATCCACAATGCAGATAACAAAGAGCGTGAACTCCGAAACTACTTCCGACGGCGGAAAGTCCTCCGACACAATGGGAAGCAAGCATATGGTAGCATTCGGGCTGTATGTTATAAAGGGTTCAATCAATGTTCAGCTGGCTGAAAAGACAAAATTCTCCGAAGAGGACGCAGAGAAGATAAAGGAGTGCCTGAGAACGCTTTTCGTAAACGATTGTTCAGCGGCAAGACCTGACGGAAGTATGGAGGTTTGCAGAGTTTACTGGTGGAAGCATAACAATAAGATAGGTCAGTATTCCTCCGCAAAGGTACACAATACAATAAAGATCACACCAAAGGACGGCGTTGATGTTCCTGCAAGCTTCGACGACTACGATATCTGCGAAACAGACCTTGAAGGTCTTAAGCCTGAGATAATCGAAGGCATATAATGGAATATCGTGAGGAAGACTTCCTTATGCTGTCGGGTATACAGCATTTCTGCTTTTGTCAGCGGCAATGGGCGCTAATACATATAGATATGCTGTGGGAAGAAAACCTGCGGACGGCTGAGGGAGAGATAATGCACGATAAATGCCATGACAGTATGTCCTCCGAAAGCAGGGGAGATATACTGATATCACGAGGACTGCCTGTATTTTCAAGAGCTATGGGCGTAAGCGGAGAATGTGACGTGGTAGAATTTATCCGAGATGATAACGGTATATCCCTCAGCGGAAGAGAGGGAAGATACAAGGTGTATCCTGTGGAGTACAAGCACGGCAGTCCGAAAGAGCATAATGCGGACGTTTTCCAGCTGTGCGCACAGGCAATGTGCCTTGAAGAAATGCTGGTCTGTGAAATATCAGAAGGTGCGTTGTTTTACGGCGAAACAAAACGGCGGACAAAGGTGCAGTTTACCGACGCTATGCGAACAGAAGTCCGTGAGATGTTTGAGCTTATGCACCACTATATGAAAAATTCGTATATACCAAAGGTAAAGCCGACCAAAAGCTGCAATGCCTGTTCGCTGAAAGACCTCTGTCTGCCTAAACTCGGCAGGGCAGGAGATCCGCAGAAGTACATACTGAAAAATCTTGAGGAACAGCCGTAATAAAAGAGAAAGGTAAGTGATACATTTGAAAAAGCTGCTTAATACACTTTATGTTACAAATGAACAGGCATATCTTTCTCTTGACGGAGAGAACGTTGTGGTATCCGAAAACGGCAAGGTGCTGGGGCGAGTGCCGATACATACGATCGACGGCATAATGCTGTTCGGTTATGTCGGCGCAAGTCCTGCACTAATGGGAAAATGTTCGGAGCTTAACAAACAGCTGGTCTTTCTCAAACCAAGCGGAAAATTTCTTGCGAAAATAACCGGCAAAGCATACGGAAATATTCTTCTGCGCAGACAGCAGTACAGGCTTTGCGACAGGGAAGATGAGAAGATATCTTTTGCGGCAAATATAATATGTGCAAAAATACATAACTCAAATTCCGTAATTCAGCGAGCCTTGCGTGACCACCCTATGCGTATAGACGAGCAGCGTTTTATGAACAGTTCTGAAATGCTTAAAACAGCGTCAATGCAGGCTTTTGAATGTACAAATGCAGACAGTCTGAGAGGTATAGAGGGGGAGGCTGCGAACATCTATTTTTCATTGTTCGACGATCTTATACTTCAGCAGAAAGAAGATTTTTATTACCGCTCACGTTCAAGGCGGCCGCCTATGGATAACGTAAATGCGCTGCTTTCCTTTGTTTACAGCCTTATGACCTCAATGTGCGTAAGCGCTCTGGAAAGTGTGGGACTTGACCCCTACTGCGGAGTTTATCATACCGAACGTCCGGGAAGATGTTCACTTGCTCTTGATATGGTAGAGGAGTTCAGAGCGTGTGTATGCGACAGATTTGTGCTGACTCTCATAAACAGGAAGATATTGACCTATAAAGACTTTCACGAACAGGAAAATCACGGAGTTCTGCTCAATGACAGCGGCAGAAAAAAGCTGCTGTCAGCATGGCAGACTAAAAAGCGTGAAACGCTGACGCACCCATTCCTTAATGAAAAAGTCGAGATAGGAATGCTGCCATATGTTCAGGCAATGCTGCTGGCAAGAACCATAAGGGGAGATATGGAAAGTTACCCTCCCTATATGTGGAAGTAGGTGTAAAAAATGCTTGTGCTTATAACATATGATGTGAATACAGAAACAGCGGCAGGGAAGAAACGGCTGAGAAAAGCCGCAAAAATATGTGTAGATTACGGACAGCGTGTGCAGAATTCGGTGTTTGAATGCAGCCTTGATCCAGTGCAGCTGTGTGTGGTGAGAGATAAGCTGCTGAAAGTAATAAACACGTCAACAGACAGTCTGCGGATATATAATCTGGGCAGCAGCTATAAATCAAAGATAGAGCATTACGGCGCAAAGGAAACATACCTTCCCGAAGACGATATGATATTCTGAGCGAACCCCAAGTACTCATAAAATGAGTGCGTTGTGAACATAAAAACAAGTGCTTTATCAGCCAGGAAGTGCAGACAAATAAAGAAAAGAACAATAAAAAAATCCAATATTTATGCAAAATGAATATTGGTTGCGGAATATTTTTGTATATTTCGCAGTCACTCCCTTCGTGGGAGTGTTGATTGAAATTGCAACGTTTTGTCTATAATCGTTCGTTCCTGCGTCACTCCCTTCGTGGGAGTGTTGATTGAAATATAATGAGAAGTCGGACAATAAGGACTATGACAAGTCACTCCCTTCGTGGGAGTGTTGATTGAAATAACGGAAAAAGGCAATAATTTCAAGCTGTCACGCAGTCACTCCCTTCGTGGGAGTGTTGATTGAAATGGTTTATCGGGTTGTTATAAACGTCTAGCTTGCCGTCACTCCCTTCGTGGGAGTGTTGATTGAAATTGTAACAACAGTTATTGCTCTTGTCTGTGATGCAAGTCACTCCCTTCGTGGGAGTGTTGATTGAAATTCTTTATCCATCAGTAATGCACAGCAAAAGTGGTAAGTCACTCCCTTCGTGGGAGTGTTGATTGAAATCCCTGCTTGGACTACAATCATTACCGCTAAGTAGGTCACTCCCTTCGTGGGAGTGTTGATTGAAATTTATCAATTTTCGCTTGATTATCCTAAGACATTTGTCACTCCCTTCGTGGGAGTGTTGATTGAAATTTTTTAAATGTAAATTACGTTATCCTGATTGTAAAGTCACTCCCTTCGTGGGAGTGTTGATTGAAATAACCCAAATGTCAGAAGTTGTTAAGCACTCGTTAGTCACTCCCTTCGTGGGAGTGTTGATTGAAATAATGCTATTGTGTATCTCAACTTTTTCTGATTTCGTCACTCCCTTCGTGGGAGTGTTGATTGAAATTGCGCCTTTGCCGTCAGAACAACGAACCATTATAGTCACTCCCTTCGTGGGAGTGTTGATTGAAATATTATCAACACTCCAATTTACGGTCTGCGGTGCGTCACTCCCTTCGTGGGAGTGTTGATTGAAATGCCTGTAAGGTTTTCGCCGTCCTGTGCTACATTGGTCACTCCCTTCGTGGGAGTGTTGATTGAAATCGTTGTACTTTTTTACAAATTCCTCAAATGTCAGTCACTCCCTTCGTGGGAGTGTTGATTGAAATATACGTCCGTTGCAAGGGGTAAAGGCGAACAATCGTCACTCCCTTCGTGGGAGTGTTGATTGAAATACTTTTACAATCTGCTTTGTATTTACAAAACACAGTCACTCCCTTCGTGGGAGTGTTGATTGAAATACGTTTGTTCCACAGCCTTGATTATTTTATAATGGTCACTCCCTTCGTGGGAGTGTTGATTGAAATACAACGGGACAACCGCAGATGTTAATTCGCTTTATCGTCACTCCCTTCGTGGGAGTGTTGATTGAAATATAAATTTGAACCTCTGCACCATTACAATTTGCTGAGTCACTCCCTTCGTGGGAGTGTTGATTGAAATACACGTCAGTTGCAAGAGGTAAAGGTGAACAATCAGTCACTCCCTTCGTGGGAGTGTTGATTGAAATATTTTTGCTTGTAAAAAAAGTTTCCAACGTCCAAGGTCACTCCCTTCGTGGGAGTGTTGATTGAAATAAAATAACTCGTATTTCCTGTACCTGTCGCTATGCGTCACTCCCTTCGTGGGAGTGTTGATTGAAATATAAAAGGCTTGCATAATTTCTTCTTCTTGTTCTGGTCACTCCCTTCGTGGGAGTGTTGATTGAAATTGAATTGCACGAAGCACTTTGTTAAAAACAATGGTCACTCCCTTCGTGGGAGTGTTGATTGAAATACCATAGCATTGAACAAACCTTTAATTATTTTGTGTCACTCCCTTCGTGGGAGTGTTGATTGAAATGTGGGATATAGGAAAATTTATACGACAAAAAACCTGTCACTCCCTTCGTGGGAGTGTTGATTGAAATGGTACTGGTAAGACAAGCACCCTTGTACAGATAGGTCACTCCCTTCGTGGGAGTGTTGATTGAAATAAAAAAATATGCGGAAGATTTAAAGTCTTCCGCATGTCACTCCCTTCGTGGGAGTGTTGATTGAAATTCCATACCAATATAGTACCACATATTGCACAAAGTCACTCCCTTCGTGGGAGTGTTGATTGAAATTTACGTGTCCAACCTACGATTTTTGTGTTACTGTTGTCACTCCCTTCGTGGGAGTGTTGATTGAAATGTATTATATCCAGAGTCTGCGCCTGTAGATT
Organism: uncultured Ruminococcus sp.; assembly: GCF_934476685.1. Taxonomy (GTDB): domain Bacteria; phylum Bacillota; class Clostridia; order Oscillospirales; family Ruminococcaceae; genus Hominimerdicola. The sequence goes on along the minus strand of NZ_CAKSNX010000006.1, from coordinate 11 downwards.
GGTTGTCACTC
>NZ_CAKSNX010000005.1 GCF_934476685.1 uncultured Ruminococcus sp. | reverse complement strand
TAAATCTGCCCTTGATAGTGTATTATTTTGTAATATATCAAATATGTAATTGAACTCACGCTGTTCCCAAGCGTCAGTAAATTTGTTTGCAATTATTCATTCAATTAATAAAACCAGTTAAAAACGGCTATAAGCCGAAATAATAGGAGGTATAAAATGTTAAAGTCAATCACCAAGGACGCCTTATTCCATGAATATTATGCACAGTGGATAAGAGTTTACAAGGAGGGAGCAATACGCAAGGTCACGATGGACAAGTATCTTATGACGCAGTCCTGGCTTAAGCGTTTAGCACCCGATTTAAAGGTGCATGAACTCTCGAGAATCACATATCAGCAGTTGATAAATGATTATGCGGTTTACCACGAGAAACAGACTACGATGGATTTTCATCATCAGCTGAAATGTGCAATACTTGACGCGGTGGATGAGGGTTTAATCGAGCGTGATCCGACGCGCAAAGTAATTATTAAAGGCAGACCGCCCAAAGCAAAGAAGGTAAAGTACCTTAATCAGTTTGAATTGCATACACTGCTTAACACTCTTAATCTTGAGCCTGAAATTAATTGGGACTGGTTTATTCTTCTTGTTGCCAAGACAGGAATGCGTTTTTCGGAAGCGCTTGCACTTACTCCCAAAGATTTTGATTTTCCGCGTCAGACACTATCTGTCAGCAAGACATGGAATTATAAAGGTGACGGCGGTTTTCTGCCTACCAAAAATCAGTCATCCGTACGTAAGATACAGATGGACTGGATGACGGTAATTCAGTTCTCTAGATTGGTTAAGAAGTTGCCCGGAGACGAACCGATATTTGTCAAACGCGGCTCGAAAATATACAATTCAACAGTCAATGACATTTTGGAAAGACACTGTAAAAAAGCTAATGTACCTGTTATTTCGGTACACGGACTTCGTCATACCCACGCCTCGCTTTTACTTTTTGCGGGCGTTTCAATCGCAAGTGTAGCAAGACGACTTGGTCACGCAAGCATGACAACAACACAGAAAACGTATTTACATATCATACAAGAGCTCGAAAGCAAGGATATTGACCTTGTGATGAGATTACTTTCTGAACTGTCATAACAAACAAAAAGGCGGATGTTTAGTCCGCCTTTTGCTATGGATATGCCTATGAAGTACTACATCCTTCTCGCCACATAACAATGCCGAGACGGCTCGCTCTTGTCAATCTCGCACACAAGCTTGCCCTCGTCGCATAGCTTTTAATTAAAAATTAACCGCCTGCTGTCATTACGCATACGGTACTCTTCCTGGTAGAAATGCACCACTTTCAACCACTTGTTTGCCACTTATTTGTGCTAAAAATCACCGAAATCGGCTTAAAATCACTACAATTGCATTGCTCAAAAACGCCGCAAAATCGAAGTATTTTCTGCAAAATAAGTATGTAAATCCGAAGCTCCGACTTCAGATTTTTTGCTGTTATGAGCCGCTATTGAACTTCAAAGCGTTTGCAACAGCATCGCAAGCTTTGACCTGATACTCCTGAAACATATGACTGTAGACAGAAAGCGTTGTCGTCTTGCCAAATAGTAACACACTTTCATATGCTGGGTAAATAACGTAAATACGCCTTTAAATAGGCTTCTTTTATCTTTCAGAGGTTCGTCGAGCAGCTTGTAGTAGATGTAGATTTCACGAGGCTGCCCCTCCACATAGGCATCAAGGGTGATATACTCGATCAGCTCCAGGCACATCTCACGGGTAAGCTCATGCAAACGAAATCTGCCCTCTGTGAACTTCTTGGTGTCAACGGAATACTACTCCTCGTGGTGCTTCGCCTTTCGTACAAGAAAATAGCCAATCCAATCAATGACCCATGGATGAGCTATGATCTTACCGACAATCTCGATATGAACCTTGTTCCGAGAGAGAAGGCAGAGGGCAGCGGAGAGTATCTTATTGCCGAATATTACCACGCCAAGCGACTGCAATCGCTTCTGAAAGTTGATTTTTTCAAAGGTCTTATGGTCGGGCATCAGATACGCAGGTGTCTGAACTGCAACAGATTTTTTATTGTGAACGGCGGCTATAAGACAAAATACTGCGATATGCCTTCGCCTGAAAATCCAAACAGAACGTGCAATCAGATGGATTTTGCCAAGAAAAAGCCCAAAGAGAAAAATGCCGAGAAGCGAACACTTTTGGCTAAATCAGAGAAACTTTACCATTCCGCTATGACCTCACCGGAATTTACAAACGATGAATTTGAACAACAGTTAAGCTCTGCGAGTTTGTACAGGTTATGTGGCATGGAACCTCCAAGGAAAGGACGATCGGGTCAGGCTGACGATAGGCGCACCTGCAAGCAGGGCAAGGATATTACCCGTTATGAGTATTCCGATTGGCTGAAGAATTTACATGTGGCTAAGTCTGAGTTTTCTGTATCTTTACGCTTGAAATATTTAACTTTTAGTGATATACTTGTTATATACTAACAAATGAAGTTAAAGGGGTGATATTATGTTAGCCATTTGTCTGGCATTGATAAACGATGATGAAGATAAAAAAAGTTTTGAACAACTAGTAAAAAAGTTTGAAAAAAAGCTATATACCGAGTCGTTTAAGATTTTAAGATCACATGAATTAGCGGAAGAAGCTGTATGGGAAACATTTTATAGAATAGCCGATAATTTTCATAAAATTCACAATTTACCCGTGTACAAAATGGAAGCTTACTTGATTATAACTATTAGAAACGCTTCTTATAGACTTTATAACAAAGAAAAAAAGCATTTCTACAATGACATTCATGAAGAAATGAGAGATATTCCTTCCGCCGATGAATTTAACGATTATAATGTTGCCGATTTATCTAAGGCAATCAGCGAACTGGAAGAAAAATACAAAGTCGCAATTACATATTTTTATTATTACGGACACAATGCCGATGAAACCGCCAAACTTATGGGAGTTTCACGGAACGCTGTATATAAATATCTGAGAAAGGCTGAACAGATTTTGTTTGAAAAATTACGAGGTGATATTAGTGAATGAAAATACAGCATTGTATAGAGCTATCGAACAAGCGGTAATACTGCCGTGTGCAGGAGAAATGGAATCTATCGCAGATGTCGAATGTGATTTTTCAGAGACTTACAAAAAGAAAGTAAACAGGCTGATAAAGGACAGAAGCAGACCATATTATCCTTTGATAAAAACAACTCTGAGGAAGACTATTTTTATTATAGCGGCAGTTTTAATGATGAGTACAATTACAGTTGCCGCTGTTCCACAGTTAAGAGAATGGTTCGTAGGTTTGTTTGTCTCGCAAAATGAAAATAACGCTGATGTGCATGCTGTTCAAGGAGCTATTCCCGCAGATGATATGAACGATGAATTTATCTATTATGAGCCGACGTTTATTCCAAAAGGATTTGTAGAAGAAAGCAGAATTGAGGATATCGCACATTTAGGCATTGATTATCGTTTCAAAAATAAAATCATTTTTTATTCTCAAGGTTCATTAACGGCAACCCATAATATTGATACTGAAAATAGGAAAACAGAATATGTCACCGTATCAGGCTGTGAAGCGTTTTTATCCTATGATGACAACTCATCTATCATTGTTTGGAATGATGGAAATTATGTATATTCCATAAACGGAGATTTGTGCAAAAATGACATAATTGAAATGGCAAATTCGGTTAATCCTACAAAATAAAATATTTTTTACGAAAAGTGTGTACAAATTTACTCAAACTTGTATCTCAGTATATAAAGGGAACAAAATTTTGAGGAAAGGAGTGCACATTTTTTATGAAGAAAATGATTTCTGCGATAATGGCTATATGCATTATGATGTGTTCGCTTAGTATGAGTGTTTCGGCGAATAGCGTAATCGATTATGTAGAACCGGGTATAGAATTAATGTATCTGTACACAGACAATGTTAGTACAAGTGTATATCGTTCAGGCTCAAATATAGCTTATAAATGTGATGCTAAGGGCAAATCCACAGCAACAAAGATAAGCATTTATCTGTATCTACAGGAATATTCAAACGGTGCTTGGAGTAATGTTGATGTTGTTACAAAAGCAGTGAACGGACGCAGCGCATACGTCAGCGATACATATTCATCGGCGGTATCAGGAAGAAAATATCGTACTGAAGCTCATGTATATGTTTACAGCGGAAGTAAATACGAGTATCTGGAAGTCAACAGCGGAACATTGATTTTCTGATACATAACTGGTGTAATAAAAATAGAAAGGTTTGGTGAATCCAATGAAGATGTGAATATTTATTTTGCACAATTATTCATTGCAATAATTGTGTGATATGATGAAATTAAAATACTCTGCAACAAAACTTAAAGAAAATTACACTTATATTGAGAAAGGACGTTTAATATGAAAAAGATCGTTAAGAGAATTGCAGCTATGGGTGCTGCTGTTATGATGATGGCATCGATGTCGGCTATAGGTGTAAACGCTTATGGTACAGCTTCGTTCAGCAATGAACTTGCACATTCTGACGACTATAACCCTATTACAACTACATCAGGCTATTCAATTGACTATGCGTATGGTGTATGGGCAACATCAATTTCAAGCGTAAGCGGCTATAGCAAAGGAACACCCCGATTTAAGGTTAAGACGGGGGGCTATTCCGATTATGTTGATGTATATAACACTAACCAGTTATATTCGTTTGATTCATCCATGTGCAGAGGTAATAAAACCTATTATGGATATGTTAAGAACAAGACTTCAGGCTGCAAATGCAAGGTGTCTGGTGAATTCAGGTTTATGTAAGGATAATACATCGGAGGAGAAGTGAATCTTCTCCTCTATGTATTAATATAAACCTACGGAGGCAAATATATGATCAAAAGTATACTTACCCAAACAAAAATAATGCTTAACAAAAAGGGCTTTATGTTCGGCTTTTCAGCAATGATGATGATATGTCTCTTAGAGGTTGTTTTCAGTTCATACGGTGTTACCGCCCTACGAATGGAAGGAGACGGCTTCCCTGGGAACGACCCATCGTCGGTCATAACCTCCTTTGAAGCATTTATCCTCTGTGTACCCTCAGGACTGCTCAGCTATCTTGAGCTGCTGTTCCCATTCCTGTGTGCTTTGCCCTTTTCTTTTTCGATACTTACCGACAAGGCAGCCAACACGGATACTCTGTTGTGTGCCTACTGCGGTAAACGAAGGTACATCATATCAAAGATCACAGCTGCATTTATCGGCTCATTTCTGATATTTTTCGTTCCGCTGATGATAAACGGCTGTCTTAATTATCTCATCTTCGATAATTCCATGGGAGCAAATCTATTCAACCCGAACTGGCGTTTTAACGGCTTCGGCGTTATGCGTGCCACAGACTACCCCAATGCTCCCTTTGGAGAACTGCTGGCGGCTGCACCCTTTCTGTACAGTATGCTTCATGCTTTTATGTTTTCTCTGATGTCGGGAGTGTTCGGGGTGCTTGCTCTTGCCTGTTCGGTGTTTTGCAGAAGGAACAAAGTGCTGACCTTCGGGGTCGGATTTCTTATCATAAACATAATGCAGTTCCTTGAAAACTACAGCATGAATGATGATATAGATAAAAAATATACCGCACTCGATCCATTCAAATATGTTACTTACTATTACTGTGACGGCAGGAGTGGAGTGAACTATTTAGCGTTTTTCATTGCTATGGGTGCGGTGATAGTCGTGAGTTCGGCTCTGCTGCTTTTCTGTGGCAGAAAAGACTATATCTAGGGAGTGAGAGAATGAAGAAAATGCTTCTAATGATCGCATCTATTGTCCCATTGTCACTGATATTCAACGGTCGTAATTTTTTCAACATTCTCGCAGAGCGCAGTCTGGGAGAATACGATGAGAGTTTTGATCTTTTGTTTATCGGAAACGCTTTCGGTTTTACATCACTTCGTGATGCAAGCCTGCCCTTTATGCTGTACACATTGACTGTGGCTGTTGTCTATCTTTTTATGTTCGGACATACCATGTCTGATAACCTGAACGTCAGCGATATTTATGTTTTTATCCGAGAGAACAAGAGAACAAAATGGTTCGTCAAAAACTCGGCTCGTATATATTTGCAGAGCGCTGTTATAGTCCTTGTCAACGTGGTTGTGATATGGTTAATGACTGCCAAAATGGGCGTTGCAAATCAGCCCGGGGATATAGGAAAAATAGTTGGGATAACCATGATGATGATACTGTACATTTGGATACTTATTACCACCACAAATCTTTTCTCGGCATTGTTCGGCAGTACTATCGGATTATCTGTCGGAGCGGCAGCACATTATGCCTTTGTTATATCTGCAAGGTACGGCTTTGAGAATACCCTCATAAAAAACATAAACCCTTTGGCTGTCATTTTTAATATGTCAGAAAACAGGCGGAGCATTGTAACGTCAGTAATAGTAATGGGAGTGATCTTATTTGCGGTGTGTGTCATATTCTGCACCTATGTGAACAGATCTGATGTTAGCCTTAACAACAAAGAGATATTAGTGTGAGGGGATAGAAATGTCAACGATAACAGTTAAAAATGCAGTTAAAAAATTCAAAAACAGCACAGTGATCGACAATGTGTCTCTTACACTGGAGGGCGGAAATATCTACGGATTTGTAGGGCGAAACGGCAGCGGTAAGACCATGCTTTTCCGTGCGATATCGGGGCTTATACATCTTACAAGCGGCAGCATTGAGATAGACGGCAAGGTGCTGCACAAGGACATTGACGCTCTGCCCAGTGTGGGTATTGCTATTGAAAATGCAGGACTATTTCCGGACTTGTCGGGATATAAAAATCTGAAGCTGCTGGCAGGGATAAAAAAGAAGATAAGCAAAGACAAAATTCGTGAGACTATCTCGGAGGTAGGGCTTGATCCCGACGATAAGCGCCCGATCAGAAAATATTCCCTCGGTATGCGGCAGAGGATACTTATTGCACAGGCTATTATGGAGGAACCCGATGTGCTGCTCCTCGATGAACCTACAAATGGTCTTGATGACAGCGGTGTTGACGAAATCAGAAAGCTGATCTCTGCACAGGCAAAGCGAGGGGCAATAGTCTGTGTTGCAAGTCACAACAAGGAGGATATCGCCCTTCTGAGCGATAAGATATTCAGAGTTGACAATGGCGCTGTCCGGGAGGAATGATATGAAAGTATTTTTGACCTTACAGGCGGCTTTGATTGCAGTCACCCTTCTGCTTTGCTTACATGCAAGGGGCTTGTCAGAGGATGTAGGAATAACCCGCATGGACACTATCGAGAAGATACATAACAGCAATTGTGACTATATTGCTGTGATCCATGATACAGAGGAACTGTATGATCGCTTTTCTCAGTTTGACAGTGAGAATGCAGACTACGGCATTGGGCTTTACGGAACAGCCATATTTGTAGGAACTCCACAGGACAGCTTTTCCTTTTCAAAGGGCAGTACCTTCTGCACCCTTGATGTGGATAAGGTCATAAAGGGTAATATCAAAACAGACAGCATTGATGTTGAAATCAAAGGCGGCTTTCACTACGAAACAGAGGCTGAGTTCAAAGAGCGGTTAATGAATGCTGAGGACATGGAGATAGAGACACCTTCTGAAAAACTATTCTCGCTGGATTTTGGCGGCATGAATTTTATGGTACCAGGGAAGAAATATCTCATAATTGCGCAGACTCTTGATTTTAAAGAAAAAACTGTTTACAGGATAAACGGTTATCAGATAAGCTGGCTGTGTCTTGATGAAACGGAGAGCAAGATTATGAAAGAAGAATATGTTTATTCAGAATGTTGCAATAATGAGATATTTTCGCCGGATCATAGTATTATCGAAGCATTTTATGCTAAAAAGGACGATATACTTAAAACTTATAATATAGTGCTTCCTTAGTACAATCTGCCGAATAAATCTGCACCGCATCCAAACGACATATGAAGTTTATGCATTCACATGGGATGATGTGATTAAAAGTTTTGAATTATGACATAGTTTTATACTTGATAAATTAAAGTGTGATCGTGAAGCTATTGCTATGGAATTATTTGAAGAAGAGAAAGAAGATGGAAAACAATTGGTTTCTGATCTCACAAAAAAGCAGTATTAATTAAAAAATGACCGCCTGCTGTCATTACGCATACGGTACTCTTCCTGGTAGAAATGCGCCACTTTCAACCACTTGTTTGCCACTTATTTGTGCTAAAAATCACCGAAATCGGCTTAAAATCACTACAATTGCATTGCTCAAAAACGCCGCAAAATCGGGCTTTTTCGCATTTTACTAAAGACCACATCAGGTGTGCGGTTTAATTCAATTCCCGTACGGGTCACCAATGCATAAGGCTCAGAAATGACGTTAAATCGCCATTTCTGAGTTCTTTTTTTACCCTGATGCGGCTTCTGTCCTTTACTTGTCCTTTATACAGCTTTCGGCTGTCCTTTAGTGTCATCGGGCTTGCTGAAATCGAGTACCGAAGCGATTGCTTCACTTGCCCTCGCCTGAGCCTGATTGAAGACGTGGCAATAGATAGAAGTCGTGGTAGTTATCGTCGAGTGACCTAACGCTCCCGACACAGCAGCTGCGTCCACGCCCTTATTGATAAGAGCCGAAGCATAGAAGTGTCGCAGGGAGTGTATGTCACAGAAACGGAAATTGTTTGCTTCACAGAATTCTTTGAGCCAGAAATACGGTGTATTGTTGTTCATCGGTCTGCCGTCCCACTTCACGAACAGGCGATCATAGTCCTGCCATTTCGTACCGAGCTTCTCACGTTCCTCGTCCTGCTCTGCCTTGTATTCACGGAGCATATCCATGACGCACTGAGGGAATTTAAGGGAGCGCTGAGACTTCTTCGTCTTTGTGGTATCGGTATATATGCCCTTTGAAACGGTATAGTTGGACGTTCTGCGGACACTGATAACGCAGTTGTCCCAGTCAATGTCCTTCCATTCCAAGCCGAGCATTTCTCCTCTGCGGAATCCGCTGTATATCGCCAAAGTAAAAAATGTGCGGTATTTAAGCGGTGCAGTTTCAAGGAGCTGAAAGAGCTGTGCGACTTCTTCAAGCGTGTAGATGTCCTTCTCCTTCTTCTCGCCCTTCGGAACGGTAACACGCCTGCAAGGGTTGTCGGTGAGCATTTCCATCTTCACAGCGTAGCTGAACACATCGCTGATGAAGCTGAGGTGATGAACGGCTGTCTTTCTCGACAGCGGTCTGCCGTTTTTGAGGCTTTTGCCGTTAAGTGCCAGATCGTTGATAAACTGCTGGATATGACGGCTGGTGATCTTGTCGAGCCTGAGATGCCCGATAGCAGGATACACCCTCACGGTGAGCTGTTTCATACGCTCATAGGACGTGTTTCTGAGATTGAGCTTTGCGTATTCCTCAAACCATTGCTCAGCGAAGTCCTGAAATTTCACATTTGCTGTGACCTGACCCTTCATGCACTTGTCCTCAAAGAGGATTGCCTGTTTTTGCAGTTCCTTCTCGATCTGCTTCTTGTTCATTCCGTCCGCAGGCTTCCATGACATGGTCTGAACCACCTGATTACCCGATGTATCATATCCGCAGGAAACTCTGATCTGATAGGAGTTTCCTCTTTTTCTTATAGTAGCCATAAATGATTCCTTTCTATCACATAGATTTTATGGCATACTCCTGTTACTCTAATAATAGCGCGCATTTGCCCGTATGTCAAGAGGATTCTATATCTTTTTTCGGAGTATACCGAAATCTATGCTCTTTGTTCTATGGTGTTTGTGGTTTTTGTGTCTATTGACGCTCTAACGCCGAAATATAGGCGTTCTCAGCGTACAGAATTATCTGTCTGTTCCCTGTCCGTTGAAGTAGGCAAGCAAGTCTGCCTTGTTGATAAGCATTTTTCCGTTCACTCCATCGCCCGTTCTCAAATACTGGAGCTTACCCTGCTTTATCAGCTTGCGGACGGTGTGTTCAGACAGCCCTCTAACCGCTTCGGTACATTCCTTGACGGTCAGCATCTCCACGGCATCAGACTTGATCTCAGACACCTGTTCGGAATCATTGGCTTCGATAAGTTCGCTCAGAATGCTTACGAGCTGAGCGATAAGCTCGTTCTTTCTGTTTGTTGTCATAGTTGTAAAAACCTCCATAGCAGGTACTTCCCCTGCTTTCTATCTTGTTTGTATGTTTATTCCAGCACATTCTTTCTTGTGGTGCTGTTGTACTTGTACTGCTGATAATCGGCATTCAGTCCGCAGGCAGAAATAAACGCCTTAGCCTTTCTCAGCTCACGGGACAGCTCGTCCTCGCGGCTGATACGCTTTGTTTCCTTTTTCAGCTTCTCACGGGTGAAAAGTCCCTTTTGCTCCTCGGCTTTCTTGTAGGTAGCAAGCTCCGAAGAAACAGCAGACAGCTTTGCTTTCAGTTCATCACGCTCCCTAACAGCTTCATCACGTTCCTTACGGAGCTTTTTTGTCTGCTTCTGCGATGCAACTTCTTTCCTTGCAAGGTCGGTGATGTTCTGCCAGTCCTCCTGCGACACTGTAACCTTGCCGCTGAACACGGTCTTTCCCGTTTCAATGCTGTCGATCTCCGCAAGTTTAGCGGTTTTCTCCTTGACAGCTTTAAGTATTTCACGCTTTTCGCCAAGCTCCGCTTTGACCTGAGCATTCTGCTCTGCCAGTTCATCAGCCTGACGGCGCTGTTCCTTGTACTCCTCAACTTCCAGCGTCCCTCTCGCCTTTTCGGGAGCAAGTGGCTTGATACCATGTTCAAGGCAGATAACGTTCAGCACCTCGATTTCAGCAGCTCGCCAACGGGCAATAGCCTGCTTGCCCTCACCGTACCCCATTTCTTTCAGAGCCTGAGCGATACCGTTCTGAACGTCCTGCCCTCGCTTATAGTGACCGACAGGAATGTAGTCGATGTGCAGGTGAGGAGTTGCTTCGTCCATGTGCAGGACAGCGTTAAAAACATAGAAGTTCGGATTGCGATTCTGGAAACTTTCCATGTACTCTTTCAGGCAGTCAGCCACAAGCTGAAAGTCCTCTGTGCCATAGCCGGAATCCTCACGCTTTCCAATCTGCACAACGTCCTCATAAAAGCTCTTACGTTTGTCGGCGGCAGTGCGGACAGTGTTGCAGGGTTTTACTCCAAAGAGATGCTCGTAATAGCTGTCGTGAACCTTGCGGTCGTTACGCTTTTGTTTTGCATTGTAACGCTGGGTGGATTCAGCAAAAAGCTGCTCGTATGCTTCACCGATCGGCTGACGCACAAAGGTGATGTTCTGCGGAGTGCGGAGCGGATCAACATTGTCCGCCATGAACTCCCTGTTATTGTGAGTCAGAGAACCCTTTCCCTGACCGAATGAAATTCTTTTCTGTTTCATAGTTTTGCCTTTCTTGTTCATTGGATTTACTTCTCTCTTTCTACGAAATCCAATCAAAAAATCATAGGCATCAACTCCTTTCATGACCGCTGAGGCGGAAGGGCGCGGAGCGCCGATTACAAGGGGACGTGAGCGCCGCTTGTAACTCCGTAGTACTTGTGGCAGCATCAGACCGCCACAAGTACTACTCCGCCCTGCGGGGCTATCCCTTACGGGAGAAGAACGGCTGACGGAGCAGCCGAATTATGTGGACACAGTAAAGCAAAAATCCGCATTACATTTTTTCAAAATCAGCATTTCAAAAATGATGATTCTGCTCATGAACTTTCGCTCAAAAGTGAGCTAAAGTCTATGCGATTATCTTCAACTTTAATTCGGACAAAAATGTCTATGTTCAACATTTTGTTAAGCTAAAAATACTCAACCAACATCGACCTCCGGCAACCAACATTCAGGTCTGTCTCTTGCAAAAGTAGCTATTCCGCTATTTCAAAGTCAGCAACCACAAAAACCACAAAATCCAACGTGATTCAGATATGGGGATTCACATGAACCATCTGAGCCTTTTTGTTGTTGGCGGCGGTCACATCTTCGTAGGCTACATAGCCGTACTCAGCGAGCGTATCAAGAGCCGAGTAGAAGTCCTTTGCAGTAGGAAAAAGATTGCAGCGGCAGGCGTGGTAGAGGTCGGATTTCAAGCCCTGTTTGATATTCTTCGTCTTGATGATCTGAATGATCTTTTCAGCCTTGACGATGTTCCCATCGGGAGCATTTACGCTGAAACCGTATATTGCCTGATAGCGGTAGTAGTGAGCAATATTGAAAGCCCTCAACAGTGTATCATGATTCACACTTTCATCGGAAGGCTCAACACCACGGGAACAGCAGTCGGCACAGTGAAGAATACAAGCTATCCGAAGTATCAGCCCGTGAAACTTACCGCCCCAGTCCTGACAACAGCACATGGATTCCTTGATCTCTTTTTCGATATACTTATTGCAGTATTCGATATACTCCTCGGAAGCATGACGGGACAGATGCAGTATCGTTTCTTCTCCGCTCCAATCCTTCTTTCCTTTCAGGAGCTGATGAATGAAATCGTGATACTGCTCCCTGACCTCTTTTGATATAGGTGCGGTATCATATCGCCGTTTTCCCACATCACTCTTGGCGAAGCAGGGAACGAAACGTGCGATCAGACCGCTTGACCTGAAAGCGGTATCGTTCATCATGTTATCCCAGATATATGGCTGACCTGCGAGTGCAACTGAAAGATAAGGACGGGGAATTTCCGTTCGTCCTCGGATAACTCTGTTGCAGATGTACTTCTCACCATTCCACGCTTTCAAAAGCAGGTCAAGGTTCGGGATACCGCCGCTGTACTTGCCGTTGAAGTTGGAAAGCATTCCTGCTTCGTCAGAGATCATCAGCAGAGAATCATTCTCGCTCAGCTCTATCACAAGGGATTCGGGCGTAATATCGTCAACGGCTATTCTTATTGGTGTAGTGTTTCTGATATTGTCAGCTTGCACTCGTAGCTTGGCGATAGCGGCGGTGTCTGGCTCGTCCTCTTTCTCCATAGCCTTGACACGAGCTTCCAGAGCCTTAACGTCCTGCTGTGCCTTGTACATTTCCTCACGGTGATCCTTGTTGTACTTGCTCTCAAAGCTGTCGAACGGAGCTTTGATGAAGTGCATCACAGGGCTTTTTCTTTCAGACGGCTGTGCTATGATGATAGAATACAGCACAGGCGGTTCGGTGTGGTCTGCCTTGCCTGCAAGTCGATACAGACCAGTAAAACAGTAGCCCACGGCTGAAAGCATCGCTGTTCCTGCCATTCCCACGTCGGTGGAAGTCGTGACCGAGATCGCCTGCGCCATATTTCGCAGGACAGTCGGCAACGCATCGAGCGGAAAAGGGATAGCGTCCGCACTCTGCCGAAGCGGTCGGGGTTCTCCCCATTTGATTTCATTCATAAGTTTTGTTTTCCTCTACTTTTGTAATTTTTCTTGTATTTCTATTGACAGATTGCATTTGATGTGCTATAATATGAAACGAAATAACACGTTTCAATCTCTAAATCATATTTTATACTACCTAAGTAGCATTTGTCAAGCAAAAATAATCAGAACGAGTTAAGTTCTGCCTTTTGCACAAATTGGAGGGACACAAAATGACCATCTTTTGGAGAAAATACAATGAATTATGTGATGAACGAGGAATCAAGCCGAGAACATTAGCCACCGAGCTGGGCATATCGGCTGCGACCGTCACCAAATGGGTGAATGACGGTATGCCTAATCTCGACATGATAACGAGAATAGCGGAATACTTCGATGTTCCGATAGATTACCTGATAAACGAGGACGATACACCGATCATTCCGCAGGCAAACAAGAAAAGAAGCGTGTTCAAGTCGGTCAGCTCTCTGTCTCAGCGTTGGGTTAGCCTGCGCCGTGGAAGCGAGATCAGCCTGGAAATGCAGTTAAAGATCATTCCTTATGTGAATTGCTCGGTGCAGTTCCTGAATAATGACCGCTATATCGAGTACGTTCCCGAAGCCGAGTATGATACTGAGCATTTGAAGGACACCGAAACAATATTCGATATACTGGGGATTCTCGACCACTGTGCCGACACGGACAGCTACCGTATCGTACAAACGCAGCTCTCACGCATCGTTCTTTATCACCTGAAAGAAAAAGGTTTTGACCGTGAAGCACTCCGCATCGAGCATCTCGATCAGGAGAAAATGGAGTATCTTTACACGGGCAAGGACAGCGGTAAAACGCATAATTATGGTCTGAATTTCTCGGATATGGACTTTCTCAGGGAGTTTACGGGGCTGAGTTATCAGGTTATGTTTACGGGAGTTGAATAATACTACGGAGCTGAGGAGCGTTGTTTCTCAGCTCTTTTCTTTTTGAGTGGAACTTTGATTCCGGTCTGGAGTCGAAGTTCCAAACAGCGAAAAATAGGTGAAATGCTCATTATTTTCATTGCTTTTTTAGTCAAATTGTGCTATAATTATATATGAATACAATTATTCTTATCAAGTGAATGATTTGATTATAATTTAACAGGAGGGTATCATATGAAATCCAACTTTGAATTCTTAAATAAATACTGGCCTGCTCTTGCTCAGATAGCAGATACGGCAGAAAAATATTTGTATTCAGATCCTAATGCTTGTATGTACAAGTTAGGTATGTTTTCAGAGCGTCTTGTACAAGAAATCATGGTTTTTGAAGGAATCCCCGATCCTGTTACCGATAATACACAATCAAAGCGTATACGACTTCTGAAGCGTGCCGGTTTATTGCCATATGACATTGATAATACCCTTTATGCACTCAGAAAGAATCGCAATGATGCTGTTCATGCTGGTGCTGATTCTCTGGATGATGCCAAAATGCTCCTTTCTATGGCATATAATCTCGCTGTATGGTTTATGCAGACCTATGGAGATTGGTCTTTTAATCCTGAATCGTTTGTTCTTCCAAAAGAAACTGATCCTTCAGCTATGGAAAAAATATTAGAGGAACAAGAAAAGCGCATAGCGGAGCTGACTCAAAAGCTGGAAGAGGTAAAGACAGCCGCTTCCGGAACCACACAAAAAGAGCGAGCAAAACGTGGCTTAACTGTATCGGCTATGATGGAGTGGAGTGAAGCCCAGACAAGATGCCTTATTGATGAACAGTTAAGAAAAGCGGGCTGGGAAGCAGATACCAATAATTTGCGGTACAGCAAAGGTACTCGTCCTGCTAAAGGGAGAAATATCGCAATAAGCGAGTGGCCTACTGATTCTCAGTTGTGCAGTAAGGGTTCTGCTGATTATGCATTCTTTATTGGTGAAAAACTCGTTGCAGTAATGGATGCAAAGAAATGGGGAGAAGATGTTGCTTCAACTATTGATGTACAGGTAAAGGATTATGCACAGAGCATCAGAACAGAACATGACAAATATGTTATAAATAGATGGGGCAAGTATAAAGTACCGTTTCTGTTTGCATCAAATGGCAGAGCTTTTTTAGAACAGCTTCGTACCAAATCAGGAATATGGTTCTTAGATGCACGAAAGCCTGAAAACCAATCCTACCCTATCAGGAATTGGTTCAGTCCTGCTGATATTGAAGAAAAGCTCAAGCAAGATATTGACAAAGCAAATAAAGCACTGAATGATGCTGATGATTCCTTTATGGAAGATACCACAGGGCTTAATTTAAGAGATTATCAGATAAAAGCCATTAGTAAGGCGACAGATGCAATAATTGAAGGTAAACAGACAGCACTTCTTGCTATGGCTACGGGTACAGGAAAAACCCGTACTGTACTTGGTTTAATATATAAGATGCTGGAATCCAAGCGCTTCAGAAGAATTCTTTTCCTTGTTGACAGAGTTTCTCTCGGAGAACAGGCTATGGATACGTTCAAAGATGTTAAGCTGAAAGAGCTTATGACATTGAACCAGATATATGAGATCAAAGATATTGACGACAATGAGATCAATCTTGAAACAAAGGTTAGCATTTCGACAGTACAGGGATTGCTGAAACGTACAATTTTGTCCGATAAGCCAGACATTATGCCCGGTGCATTCGACCTTATAATTGTGGACGAGGCACATAGAGGCTATATTCTTGATAGAGAAATGACCGATGAAGAGATCCTCTATTCAGATCAGATTGATTACATGAGTAAATATAAGCAGGTTATTGAGTATTTTGACGCTGTAAAAATTGCATTAACTGCTACACCTGCACTGCATACAACGCAGATTTTCGGAGAACCTATTTTTACATACAGTTACCGTGAAGCGGTCATTGACGGCTGGCTTGTTGACCATGATCCGCCCTATATTATCAATACAGATTTCATTGAAAATAATGTGAAGTTCAAAAAGGGTGAATCGTTAGCTGAGTATGACCCAAACACAAATGAGCTGCTCAACGGCTCGGTTCTTGAAGATGAACTGGATTTTGATGTGTCTGATTTCAACCGCCAAATCGTTCTGCCCAATCATACCAGGAAGGTATTAGAGGAGATCGCATCTTTTATCAATCCCGAAAGCGATGAAAAAACTCTTATCTTTGCGGTTAATGATAGTCACGCAGATTGCATAGTGGATACTCTTCGTGATATTTATAAGGAATATGGTATTTCAAACGATGCTATAATGAAGATAACAGGCAAGACTGCCGGAGGAAACAAGAAAAAGATACTGCAAGTTATAAAACAGTTCAAAAATAATCAGTATCCCAATATTGCAGTCACAGTAGATCTGCTGACAACGGGTATTGATGTTCCAAAAATATGCAACCTTGTTTTTATGCGTAAGATCAACAGCCGTATTCTTTTTGAGCAGATGCTGGGACGTGCTACTCGTCTTTGTCCTGAGATAGGGAAAACACACTTTAACATCTTCGACGCTGTCAGAGTTTATGAAGATCTTGACTCAACTTCCGGAATGAAGTCTGTAACTGTCAGCAAGGATATGGTGGAATTATTGGAAGAGCTATTCCGTCCAAGTGACGAAAGCAAGCAGCAGACCAAAGATTGCATTATCGCACGATTACAGCGTAAATACAATAATCTCTCAAGAGAAAAGAAATACGAGGTGTCTGAGCGCTTAGGAGGTCAGGATCTGAAAGCATATGCTAAGGCATTGAAAAACAGTACCGAAGCTGCGTTTATTGAAACCTGCCGCAAGGATAAGGATTTCTTACTATGGGTAGACTCATTAAAGGGTAAAAAGCGTGGTCAGTATTATTCCGAAAAGGAAGATACATTAAAACCGACTACCCGTGGATATGGTAATACCGATAAGCCGGAAGACTATCTCGAAGCATTTACGACCTATATAAACGAAAACAAGGATAATATCGAGGCTATCCGACTTGCCTGCACAAAACCGAGCAGCATGACAAGGGCGCAGTTGAAAGAGCTTAAACTACTGCTTGACAAGGAGAATTTCACAATCAGCAGCCTTAATGAAGCCACAAGCAACGTGAAGAATGAGCAGATCGTGGCTGAAATAATCGCCTATGTGCGTCAGGCTGTATTGAAAATGCCTGTTTATAACCATGAAGAACGTGTTAAAGCTGCTTTCAAGAAACTCATATCTGAGGAAAAATTCAACAAAATGCAGCTTGATCTTCTGGAGAAGATAAAAACATATATGCTGCACGAAAGCATTCTGAATGCGGAGACATTTGATGCTCCTGTATTCAAAATGGAAGGCGGATTCTCTCGATTTGATAAGAAATTTGCAGGAAAGCTCAATGATATAATAGAGCGGATCAATACTTATATTTTTGAAGGAGTTGCGTAATGAGCACACAAGATATCGTACAGAAGCTCTGGAATCTTTGCAATGTACTGCGTGATGACGGTATCACCTATCATCAGTATGTTACAGAGCTGACTTATATATTATTTTTAAAAATGCTTGAAGAAACAGGCGAAGAAAGCGCTTTACAGAAAGAAATTGAACAGGCATACAAAAAACGTCTTGAAAAATATGCTGCAAGCAAGAAAAAAACTGTCGATGATCTTGATGATGATGAGAAAAACGACAGAAAGAATGTTCTCGATTCATATTCATGGGCTTATTTAACTACGCTTAATGGTATTGAACTAAAAAAATACTATAACGCAGTTTTAACTGAGCTTGGAAAACTTCCTCTTTCAAAAATCAGCAGTATCTATGCTAAGGCTGTATCAAGCATAGAGGAGCCCAAAAACCTTGAAAAGATCATTTCTGAGATCAATAAGCTTGACTGGTTTGAAGCCAAAAAAGAAGGTCTTGGCGATCTCTACGAGGGATTACTTGCCAAAAACGCTGATGAGAAGAAATCCGGCGCTGGTCAGTATTTTACTCCCCGTGTGCTTATTGATGTAATGACCGAACTTACAAACCCGCAGTTTGGTGAAAGATGTTTTGACCCTGCCTGCGGAACTTTCGGTTTTATGATATCCGCTTTTCAGCATACAACTGAGAATAAAGACCTCTACGCTCTGTCAGATAGTGAAGTTAACGCATTTCAGGATGCTTTCAGCGGTGTAGAGCTTGTCCCTGATGCACATCGCCTTGCACTTATGAACGCATATCTGCATAGCGTTCCTGCAAAGATCTATTGTGAAGACTCTCTGGCTCCAAGTGCAAAGCGTTTCAAGGAGTTTGACGTTATACTCACCAATCCGCCGTTCGGAACTAAAAAAGGCGGTGAGCGAACCTCCCGTGACGATATTTCTTTCCAGACATCTAATAAGCAGCTGAACTTTTTACAGGTAATATACCGCAGCCTGAAAGCAGACGGTAAGGCTCGTTGTGCGGTTGTACTGCCCGATAATGTTTTATTTGCAGGTGGTGACGGTGTAAGTGTTCGCCGTGAGCTTATGAACTTCTGCAGCCTGCATATGATACTGCGTCTGCCTACGGGCATATTCTATGCTCAGGGAGTTAAGACCAATGTACTCTTCTTTACCCGTGGCAATACCGAAAAGGGCAACACCACAGAAGTCGCTTTCTATGATATGCGAACCAATATGGAGAGCTTCGGCAAGACAAGACAGCTTAAAAAGAGCGATTTTGAGGAATTTATAGAGGGGTATAAAGATGCTTCAAAGCGTACAGGTGAGCGTTGGAGCAAGTTTACCCGTGAGCAGATTGAAAACGAACATGATGACAGCCTTGATCTCGGACTTATCAAAGATGATTCGATCATAGATGCCGAGGAACTTCCTGACCCTATCGAAAGCGGAGAAGAAGCTATCGCTCAGCTTGAAGAAGCTGTTGACCTGCTGAAAAGTGTTGTCCGTGAATTGAAGTCACTGACCTCGGAGGATTGATTATGGCGAAGAAAACAAAAGCCGCTGATCTTTCAATAGAAGAAAAACTGGAACAGGCGTTGATTGTCCCCGGATATGAACCATATAAGATTCCAGATAATTGGTGTTGGACGAGTTTTAAGAATGTTGCCGAAGTAGTTACAGGTGGAACACCAAGTAAAAAACACAAGGAATACTACGGTAATGTATTTCCTTTTTTTAAACCTGCTGATTTAAATACAGGTAGAAATGTTTCTATTGCATCAGAGTATTTATCTGAAGAAGGAAAAAAGGTATCAAGAGTTATTCCGGCAAAATCAACGTTGGTTTGTTGTATCGGTTCAATCGGTAAAAGTGGATTTTTAGAAATAGAAGGCTCAACTAATCAGCAGATTAACTCGGCTATTCCTAAAATTGAGCCACTTTACTTATATTATTATGTTAATACTGATTGTTTCATAAATCAATTATGGTCTAAATCTTCTGCAACAACCATATCAATTGTCAATAAAACCAAAATGGAGGAATGTTATTTTCCACTTGCCCCATTACCCGAACAGCAACGCATAGTCGAACGCATAGAATCCCTATTTTCAAAACTGGACGAAGCAAAAGAAAAAGCACAGGAGGCTATCGACAGCTTTGAAACAAGAAAGGCGGCTATCCTGCATAAGGCTTTCTCAGGCGAGCTGACGGCTAAGTGGAGAGAAGAAAATGGGGTTGGGATTGAGAGTTGGGAAAGAAAACGTATTTCTGAATGCTGTAAGTTAGGGTCTGGCGGTACACCTTCACGAAAAAAACCAAATTATTATATAGGAGATATTCCTTGGATAAAAACAGGAGAGATTAATTGGAATACTGTTAATTATAGTGAGGAAAGTATAACCAAAGAAGCCATAGATAATAGTTCAGCTAAAGTATATGCGCCTGGTGCAGTACTTGTAGCGATGTATGGTATGGGTATAACAAGAGGGAAAGCTGCAATACTTGGGATTGAAGCTGCCACCAATCAAGCTGTTTGTGTGCTACAACCTAAGGAATATCTGTTTAATAGATATTTATATTTTTTCTTCATGTGTAATTATTGGGATATTAGAGAGCAAGCAGTTGGCGGAAATCAGCTAAACCTTAGTGCTACTATCATTGGAAAACTTAATATTGACATTCCAAATCTCGAAGAACAATATGTTATCACAGAATTGCTTGACAGTATAATTGAAAAAGAATATCAGACTAAACAGATTGCCGAATCAGTAATAGATCAGATAGATGCGATGAAAAAGGCTATACTTGCCCGTGCTTTCCGTGGCGAGCTGGGGACGAATGATCACGAGGAGGAAAGTGCGGTGGAGTTGCTTAAACAAATATTAACTGGAGAATGATATGAGAATTAAAAGAATAACAGTTAAGAAATTTAAAAACCTTGTAGATTTTGATTGCGAGTTCTCGGATTCAAATATTTCCGCTTTTATTGGAAATAATGGTGCGGGAAAGTCCAATATTCTGGAATTGATAACAAAAGCATTTAGCAATGCAATGAATTTTAGTTGCGGTAAATTATTACCAACAATATTACCTAATGATAAACCTTCTGTAATTGACTGCATAATTGAATACGAACTGGACAGTACCATTTATCAGCTTTATTATAATGTTGGAATATTGAAAGCTACAGAAGACAATCAAATAGAAGAAGGTAAACCGCCTATATTTGTTACTGAATCTATAGCTATACTATATGATGGAAAAATATTAAAAAGAAGCGAGTACATCAATGCATTACCAACAAGTATTCTGCTGTATTATGCTGGTGAAACTAATCGTCAAAAAGTAAATGCCGATGACACTTACGATAAAACATACGACAGAAAACTAATAGACGCCAAAACCGACGATCTGCCTGGTTTAAGATTTATGGATTATTATAATATTGAGGATCTACCTCTTTTGTTGCTTGTTTCAGCAGCATATAAAAGTACTGAATACAACAAAATCATGAATCTGTTCAATTGTAACTCCATATCGTCGAAGTTCAGCATAGTGTTACAAAAGCCTGAAAAAGCAAAGGGTGAGATTGACACATGGTGGAATTCAAGAGGGTTCGTTAAAAATTTTCTCGATTCATTAAGGAAATACGTTTCTGCTACACAGGATATGTCAAAAAAGTATTTTATGTTTTTTGATTCTGCCGATGAATTACAAAAGCTTGCAGATAATGAATATGAGTTATTCTCAAAACTTAAAGCGTTAAAGAACTATGGCATACTGAACCATATTGGTATTGGTCTGGAAAAAGATATGGTTGATACTCCTTTCTCTCAATCAGCATTAAGTGAAGGCGAAAAGCAGATGGCGTTGATTTATTTACTTACAAGTTTCAGCGCAAAAAGTAATTCTCTTTATTTGTTTGATGAATTTGATGCTTATTTACATCTAAATTGGCAGCGTTCTATTTCAAAAATGCTTAACGATATTGATGTTAATGGTCATATTATATTTACTACGCATTCGCCGGGAACTATATCACAAATCAAGAGCGACAATTTGTATATAATGAAGAGTGGAACTATAATATATCCTGAAAGTGAAACGTACAATAGAGCGTTGGACGAAATTATGCTTGAACAAATGGATATTTCTATGATGTCTCCGGAAATTGAAGAATTATATGATAGATTCAAACAGAGCGTAGCACAGCATAATAAAGAACAGGCTGATTACTATGTTCAGGAATTAAAGGAGATTTTAGATGAAAATCATCCTTTATTTACAAAGATAAGAATCAATCTTAGGAGAATTTAAAATGAAACATATAATCAAAACATCCCCTCCAGATGAATTTGTAAAAGAATGTGAAACTCCTGGTGTAAGTTTCTCTAATTTACGAAGTAAAAAAACGTTAAAAGAACGATTGCTACAAGATCAAGGATTCATTTGCTGCTATTGTGGGTGTGAAATAAAGAATGATGGTCATACAAAGATAGAACACATAAAATGTCAAGAAAGACATGAAGATTTAGCACTTTGCTTTGAAAATATGCTTGCTTCCTGCGATGGCGGTGAAAATGATAGAAAAAACAAAGTAGTACCTCCTCATGTAATACATTGTGATGCAAAAAAAGGAAGTGATGATATTCCTATATCTCCTTTGGAAAAAGATGTCGAGAATTGTTTAATGTATTTTGATGACGGTACTGTTAAAGGATCTGATCCTGAAGGCAATGGCAGTAAGCTTATTCAAGTTTTAGGTCTTAATGTTGCATACTTAGTAGCTCAGAGAAAAAATGCTATCGAAGCATATGAGGATTTTGATATTACAGAATTAGAAAAAGAACTTAATTGGATTAAAGATAAACACAATGGAAAGTATGAACCATTTTGTTTTGTCTTAGAACAGTACATAAAAAGCATTATTGATAGCTTCGGCAATGGCAATTCTGAAGAATTAGAAGGGAAAGAGTTATTAGCTATTCAATAGTATAGAGGTAAAATATAATTGATTATTTATCTTAGAAAATAACTATGCATTTAAGTTGTACCAAGATTTTTTGCGATGAATATTGATGATAAAATCAATGGCTGCACCCGAAGGCACAGCCGTAAACGATCAAATATAAACCATACACTCAAACACCACTTCTCTCGCCATGTAGACAAAGCAGTTCTCCAAACCGAGCATTTTCTCGGCATCACCGCTGAGAACAGCTTTCTGATAGCAACTATCGGTCTGCTTCCAAAGCTCCACCTGACGGGAGATAGCATCACCGACTTTCCGTTCCATATCATCGAGGTACTGCATGATCCTAACCTCATTGACGAGCCTGCGAAGCCTGTCAGGGCATTTGCTGTCAGAAAAATGAAGATGATACCTGATGAAGTCAGTATGGTAGGTTTTGCTCTCCTCGGTCTGCGTATCAGCATTGAAGTGAGTAACGGTCATGGTGTTGGTATCCAGTCTCCACAGCGGAACGTATTTCTTTTTCAAGAAGCTGTATGCGGTCTGTTTGCTCTTATATCTGCTCATACTGTCCACCTCACTTAATAGGCTTTATCATTTCAAGGACAAGCTGTGCGCCGACCTTGAAGCCCTTGCGGAACTCATTGCGGTTTGAGAGATTATGCAGTTCAATGTCCGCTGACTGGTATTCATCGAGGATTTCGTCATTATCGGGATAGGCTTTTTTCAACTCAGCTTCTGCTTTAACAAGCCTGTCGAGGGCTGCCTTGTATGAACCGTCCATATCCTCAATTTCGGTCAGGTGGAACAGGTCATAGTCGTAAAGTTCATCGAGAATATTTTTCATTTTCGTGTCCTCCATATTATTTGGTTGATGTTCTTCTCAAAAGAAAATAACAGGAGTATGACCATAACGTTGTCCTTTGTCTGTCCTTTACAAGTTTCAAAAAGATAGAATAAAGGACAGCATAATAAAACGAGTTAAGGTTGAAAAATGCCGTAAATACGGGGTATTCCCCATATCACGGCAGGTTAGAAAATCTGAAAAATTTAATTCAATTCCCGTACGGGTCACCAAACTTGTGCAGAACATAAGATGTAATTCTTATGTTCTGCTTTTTTTATTTCTGCTATTCTGCTTTAGCAAAAACCGACTTTCAGATTTTTTACTGAAAGTCGGTTTTATATTTCTGGATATGTAAAGCAAACTCTATTCAGCTATCCATTCTTTAATGGCCGCCGAAAGCCGCCTGTCAATATCTTTTCTTGTTTCCTCGCACGCATTAGGATATTCCTTTGCCGCCTTGAAAATAAATTTAAGCACAAATTTAAGTCCTATCGGAAGAGCTAACCTCAGCATTGATTCCGGCAGTACAAAATGAGTTCCATGCTCGTAAACAAGAGCATCATATTTGCATTCGTGAGGACGCTCTTTCAGCCTCTTGTCCATGCGGCGGATATATTTTCCTGTCTCCCAGAAGCTGTCGTCATCTGCCCCTATAATAATAAGCCTGCCCTTTATGTTCTCGACCTTTATCATCTCTTCTTCCGTGTGTTCCCTTGCCTTTTCAGAGTCGATAAAAAGATGCGTGCTGCGTGTTATATCCCCCGAACCCTTTGTTTCCTCTTCTATTTTATGATAGTATTCAGGATGTTCATAAACGAAAGGCATATATGCAAGCGGCTTGCCTTCCCACGAAAGAGTAGAAGCATTCGGAATAGGCCATTCCTTGCAGCCGTCCTTCTCACCCTGTTCAAATCCCTGCCATATAAAATCACTTGGAGTAAGTCCGAAAGTCAGCGTAATATCAGGAAAATATGAAGCCGCAGCCAAAGAATCCATTCCCGCTGTACTCATTCCCATTATGCCAATCTTTTTGTTTCCATTGTTTTTGAGCCATTTTATAGCTGTACCTATTCTCTCCAAAGGATAGTTCACATGGCTGTAATTTTTAACATCTGGCGACATACACATAACATTTACGCCGTTTTTATGCAGCCATTTTGCACCGCATTTCGCCATAAAATCATTAGGATCATCTCCGAATAATCCTATCACAGCATTATTCGCACCATTGGGATTTATATAATATGTACCATAAAACCCGTCTTTGTTGTTTTCAAAAAATAATTTCTTCATAATACACTCCGATCTGAAAATCACTTGTGGCTTTCAATGTGTATATTATAGCACAACCTTACGCAAAAATCAACAAAGAGTTAACTATATCAAACTTTGTTAATATTTTGGGGCGATACCATTATATATAATGAAGTCTGCCGCTTTTAATTACTCAAAAACGATAAAACTATCAAAGTTTTTAACACTTAAAAATCCAATACGTTAAAAACTCAGCCGGTGCAGAAAAATTACTCTGTCCTGCTTTTACTTTAATAATGTAAAAGCTTTTGGTATTTACGTTTTTATTCCCTGCATAAAACCCAGCCTCCTGCAAATAATATTACTGCAATTTTGAATTTAATTTGGAGGTATAAATATGAAAGCAACAGGAATTGTCCGCAGGATCGACGATCTCGGCAGGGTAGTTATCCCAAAGGAGATCCGCCGCACTATGCGTATCCGTGAGGGCGACCCGTTACTGACAACGTTGAAAAGCGAACTTGATTACCTGCTTGCACTCCTCAGATTGGCGGATAGGCTGTACATAAAATAATGCGAAATCAGCCGCAGACCACACTTGTGCGTGGTTTGCGGCTGATTTTTCTGTCAATATTTCCAGGCTAATTCTATGAAGTATCTCACACTACACTATCGTCCAACAAAAAATCGATCAATCCTATATTCAGAACACCATTGTCATCATACCAACGTTTTCTTATATCTTTGCGAACTATGATTTTAGGAAACGAATCACCTGTTAGAGAAAAAGGTCTTAATTCCTGCATTTCTTTTTCAGCGTCAGGCAAAGCAAAGGCGGACTGAATGTAAGTCCTTTACCTGTCCGTCCCACATAAAATCGATCAGCTGCTGCAAATATTTATCACGTTTTATTTCCATACAAGCACCTCATTAAAAACTTCCGCCCATACAGGCTCAACCTTTTAATATTATACCATACAATGTTACTTAAATCAAGGCTTATGTTAAATAGTTTTGCCGTTTGGGGCAAAACTATTCAATGTACATATGGTTCATCACCGACAAGAGCAAAAAAATGATTTGCCGTCCTTGCGGCAGCGGAAAGAAATATAAAAAATGCTGTGGAAAATAAACCGCCCCCATTCGCTAGAATTTTTGACCCAGCGAATGGGGGCGGTTCAAATATCAATATCATTAAGCAAAAAATCAAGACATAAAAGTAAGCGTAATATGTGAATCGTTTTACAACGTTGTAAAAAAATCAACTGCCGCACGCTTTACATATTCCCTGTCATCACCATAAAAGCCGTGACCAGCACCCTTTATAACTTTCAGCTTTGCATTAGGAAAAGTCGTTTTCAATCGCTCGGAATATGATAAAGCAACTAATTCATCACTGTCACCATGGAATATCATCACAGGACTATTATACCGACTAACTCTATCATAAACATCATATCTTGGAACATCATCATAAAATTTCTTTGAAAGCAGCATATCTCCCATAAAGGCAAAGGGTTTCGCCATACTTTCAGGATCTTTTGAAAGCCATTGGTCAGGTATGCAGAATGCAGGATATAGCAGTATCATCGCTGCAATACGCTCAGGCATTTCTGCCGCTGTAAGTGCAGCAACAAATCCTCCCTGACTTTCGCCGTAAAGATATAGCTGCCTGCTGTCTGATATATCAAGTTCACTCATCATATCTATAACAGCTTTAAGGTCATTCTGTTCGCTGATAATACTCATCTCCGTGGTCTTTCCGTCACTATGCGATCGTGTAGAACCACCACAGTAATCAAAAGTATATGCTAGAAAGCCATTTTCCGCAAAAGTCAAAGCAATATCCGCCATATCATCACCGATACTGTTAAAGCCGTGACTAAGTATCACAGTAGGATATTTCTTCGCCTTAGTATCAGGAATATACAGTTTTCCGAAAATGTTTTTGCCGTCTGATACACAATATTTCTCTCGAATATCCACGCTCATAACGCCCCTTTTTATAAATTCTACTCTGCCGCCGTAAACCTTGCCCACTCGTACTCCGCTGTAAGCGGAACTGTGCCGTCAAAGGCTTTCAGCCAGCCGTCAACGCCAATGCCGTTCCACGCATTCATCATTATTTTTCCGGGCGTAATGGGCAGATTTTCCGTTGCCTTGTATGCCTCTTTTCCGTCAACATACCAAGTTATGCTGTCCTCTTTCCACTCAAAAGCATAGGTATGAAAATCCTCTGAGGCGTCAAAACCAAGATCATACATATATTCGTGATTGCCAACGCCATTTGTATAATAATTGAACTGCACCTTTGTTGTGTCCTTGCCAAGAACTTCAACGTCAATTTCGTCCCAAGGATTATCTTCTGACGGACCTGTGTATGTAAAGAACGATGATACAACGCCGTCATTCTTTATGGCTTTCATCGATACCTCATAAAGTCCATAGCCATAGTTTTCTTTTGAACGGTACTCGCCCCCTCTGTACACTTCGGAATCACCCATACTGTCAATGATAAGCTGCATTTTCCCGTCATTGAAAGTTACGTTATCTTCGCTCCACGAACAGTTGAATGGAGCACCATTTGACCACCCCGCTGAAATGGAAAAATCATCTGACGCACCCTTGCTGAAATCTGCCTCAACCGTGTATGGAGAATTGCTTTCCGTTTCAGCCTTGCTGCTGACATCTTGCGAGGAGCTGTTGTCAGATGAAACACCGCAGCTGCCCATAGACATAACTATCATTGCAATTATTGACATAGCCAGAACTTTTTTCATTTTAATTACCTCCGAATAAATATCAGATTTTTATCTTCTATAAGTATTATAAATCAACAAGTGTGATATTTATATCAGAAAAGTAATGCAAATATCAGAATATTAATATCAACTTATATTTCCGACCTGC
Organism: uncultured Ruminococcus sp.; assembly: GCF_934476685.1. Lineage (GTDB taxonomy): Bacteria > Bacillota > Clostridia > Oscillospirales > Ruminococcaceae > Hominimerdicola. Next base: position 130,295 of record NZ_CAKSNX010000005.1, on the reverse strand, counting down.
TTGTGCTATGCTTGTTCCAGTTTGCACGGAAAAATTGATCCCTGTATTGCTTTGGAGTTAGCCCCGTCTGTTTCTTAAAGCAGGCAATAAAATGGCTGTGAGAGCTGAAAGCAAGATAATTGGCTATATCAAGCGGACTATATTCAGAATATCTCAGCATATTTTCAGCCGCTTGTATCCTTTTTGACATAATGAAATCAGATATCTTTACGCCAACTTCCTCTCTGAAAAGCTTTGAAAGATACTGCGGCGTTATGTTCAGTTCATCAGCTATCTGATTCACAGTCACACCCTTGTAAATATTATCGAAAATGCAGTCAAAGCACATAAGAATATGTTTTGAATAAACGTTCTGTGACGCAGCCTTTTTCATTTGCTTTGTATAATAAACGATGACTTCCTTGTGAACAGCCATAACGCTTTCTTCATTTCGGCACTCATCACATTTATTGATGTATATATCGCTTATGGTATATGCAGTTTCGGAATCAAGTCCACCCTCTATACAAAACCTGCACAACATAGCTATGGTAATGACAAGATGATATTTGACATTTCTGAGGTCATCTTTACTTAGTCTGCCCTTTCCGTTTGTATCCAGTGGTGTATACAAACGTTTGACTGTTTCAAGGTCGCCTGCCCGCACAGCAGAGTAAAATTCCAGTTCCGTTTCATATGGTGAATGATGATAGTCATTTTCCTTTTGCATAAACTGCCGCTTAGACAATTCTCTGTTTATTTCCATAGCTTTCCCCCCTGCTTTTTAGCTTATTATATCATATTTACAGACGCAAGTAAAGCCGCCTATTTATCGAAAAAGGACGGCAAATCGACCTGCCGCCCTTTTTCTGATAAATAGATTTTACTTAGCCTCATTCATTGAAGTCATAGCCTCGTCGATAAGATAATCTATAGCCTTTTCATTTTCCTGAACGACCTGTGACCAGCTCTTTGACTCCTGTGGGTTCATCGTTCCTCTTATTGCAGTATCGCAGATAGAGTTAAGGTCGGCAGACACGCCCTGTTCAAAGTCAAAAACAGGATTCTGTGCAGACAGATCATAGATCGTTTCCCTCATTTCAAGCATTTCATCTGTCCAGCCGTAATCGTCCTTGTACTGGTCAAGGGTTATCTGATGTGCGGCCTCGTCAAGCTCTGCATAACGGCAGCATTCAAGAAAAGCCGCCACACCCTCTGGGTTTTTGGCGTTTTTTACAATGCTAAAGCCGTGTACCCTTGAAGGGATATACTGTTTATCACTATCAGCCGAGCAAGGAACCGGAACGAACATTACCTCGCCCTTTGATACATCGCCATAGTTTACAGTTGTTGACGGAGCATTCTCAAGCGCCCAGAGTCCGATAGGATAGAAAAGTGTCAATCCTGTTGCCATTCCGCTGCCCTCTGCGTCGCCTCTGAGTTTCCAGTTATTCTCGTGTTTTGGATAAACAACATTGTTCTTTTGCAGTTCATACATCATATTCTGAGCCTTTGCTATCATAGGGTCAGAAATATTATTTACAAGCTTGCCGTCCGTGATACCGATGAGCGGCACACCGGAAGACTGCTGCAAAGCCTTTTCATAATACCAGCCGTCAAGAGCGTATTTATCGCTTTCGGCGTCAGTAAAATCAAGGCACATTTCTGTGAAAGTATCCCAGTTCCACTTGCCCTCTTTGAAAAGCTCAGCAGGATCGTCATAGCCGTTATCTTCCATTATCTGCTTGTTGTATACAAAAACATATGCAGGGTCAGTTCTGATAACGCTCACATAATGCTTGTCGCCAAGCATAAACTGATCTGTCGCACCCTTTATATCTGTCCAAAGAGGCTTTGAAAGATCGATATAATCGTCAATAGGCTCTATCATTGATTTTATTGCACCCTTAGGAAAAACGTCCATATCGTCAGCACCAATGAAATCTGGCGAATCACTTGCCATAACAAGTGCCGCAAGGTCATCAAACTTAGTATCCCAAGTGGTCTGTATCCAGTTTATCTTGCCATTATATTTTGTCTTGAACAAAGCAAGGTCAGCACCTATCTCTTTGTCCTCCGCCTCAGTAGGGTTGATATCCCAATGTGAGAACCATTTTATTTCGTTGCTTTTGAGATCTCTTACATCTGTCATATCATCTGATAGTCTTTGTACTATCTGCTGCTGATCTTCCTTGAGCTTTTTGTCAACGACCTTGCTTGAAGAATCACTTGAACTTCCGCAAGATGCAAATGCTGAAAGCGAGCAAACTGCAAGGGCAAATGTTAAAACTCTTTTTGAATTATTCATCGTGAAAAACCTCCAAAATGATTATTTCCTTTTCTTAGAGATGATAACAACAGTACCTGCGAGTGCTATAACTGCAAGTGTACCACCGACAGTTGCACCAGTTTCAGGTGATTTTGATGTATCATCACTAGCCTTTGAAGATGCGTTGTTTACAGCTGTTGTCTTGCCTGCGTCAGCCTTAGAAGAGTCAGCATCTTTCTTTGATGTGACAGTTTCGGCCTTTGAACTTGAAGTATCAGACTTTGATTCTGCCTTTGAAGTATCTGTTTTTGACTCTCCGCCCTCAGCAGCCGCAACACCGAAATCAAGCGTCATTGAAAGCGTGCCGCCATTGAAAGCACCTTCCTTTTCCCAGCCTGCGACCTCAGAGCAAGCTTTCTTTGTTACTTCGCCTGTTTCCTCATCGACTTCATCAGTCGGTCTGATATGTATTCTTATTCCGCCCTCTGAATCCTCGTCCATTGAAGTGATAGAATTAAGCGAATCAAAAACTGTTGTTGTGCCGTCCTCGGCAACGAACTTTGCGTCAGATATCTTAACGTCCACAGGATAAATACCCTCAGGCAGATTTGCCACCATAACGCCCATATCTCCAAGAGTTCCCTTGCCTGACATTGTTTTGTCGGCGATAACTGCACTTATCTTATATTCAACAGCTATCTTGCCAGTATCATCAATGCCTACCCAGTCGCCCTGATTCCAGCTCCAGTCCTGACCCATATAAAAGCCCATTGCTCCGATAGAGTAATATGAGTCATTCATTTTTGTGTCCTCCTCTGATGGGTGAACAACATCGCCAAGCTTTGCTGCCGAAACAGAAACTGACATCATTGTTGCCGCAAGAACTGCTGCTGAAAGACCTGCTGCTAATTTTTTGATCATCATAACTTTTTCCTCCGATTTTTCAATAAAAATTTTTGCTTAAAGCAATTTATTTTGTTGTTTCTGTATACATTATAACCGTGTAAACGTTTTATTTATATCAAATTTGTAACATAAATATCATAAAAGTGTTTAATATTGAATTTATGAAAGAGTATAAAAATATGAAAACAGACCCACTTGATATTCAAGCAGGTCTGTTTATTCGGAAGTTATTATAAGAAAGTGACTATGAATGATTACATCTATATTATATACTTTACTGTAAAATAGTTATATCAGTATTCAATTATTTATATCAAATAATTATCGTAAATAGGATTTTATGAGCAAACATCAATTTATGAAACTCGACACAAAAAAACAAGCTCGGCAAACGTGACCGAGCTTGTACAAAAATGGAGTTATATGAAGAAATTATCTATCAAAGATACTTTACCAGTTCATCGAGAACGCTGTCAAGATGTCCGTCAACAAAGCCATAGTCTACGCCCTTGTATGACCAAGCCGCTCTGCCAATAGAACATTTCTCAAAGGCACTGCTTATATCCTTATACCAATTAAGCGTATTTTCAGCAGACGCAAGGTTTATGACGCCGTATTCACCGCAATACATAGGAACATTTCTTTCCTCTGCGACCCTTACAGCCTCAGCAAATCTTCCCATAAAATAATCAGGCGTAAATTTCTCTGTTTCGACTTCCTCGTATGTCTGCATATATTCAAGACCAAGACGCTTTATCTCACTTCTGTATTTTGGTACGCTGCCCGGATAATCCATTCTGAAATCTCTTGGCATCTCATCTACCCAATAGGCAGCCTGATGAGTGAAAAGAAATGGGTCATAGCAATGGAAAGTATAAACTATATGCTCGTCATACGGCTTATCAAGGTCTTTCATTGAATCGATAGAGTTGTTCCAATAGCTGCCCACAATAATATTTATATCAGCACTGTATTTTCTAATAAGCTTTATGGCATTTTCAGCGATAGCATTCCACTTTGTGCTGAATTTAGGGTCAGTTACCTCATTGAGAAGTTCAAAAGAAATTCTGTCAGAATATTTGCTGAAACGCTTTGCAAACTCCTCCCAAAGATCATAGAATTTCTGCTGAAGTTCAGCGTTATCAAAGAATCCGCTTTCAGCCTGAGCCTTGTCAAAGAAAAAGCCCATTGTCTTATGCAGGTCAAGTATCATATTGATACCGTTATTTCCGCACCAATCGATACACTTCTGAACATACTCAAAGCCGCTCTCTATAAAGCCGTTTTCGTCCTGAAAGATATTATAATCAACAGGCACTCTAACGTGGTCGCAGCCCCAGCCTTTTATGCGCTTGATGTCCTCTTCCGTAATAAAGTTATCAAAATGTTCCTTGCTGTAATCGCATTGTGACAGCCAGCCTCCGATATCAACGCCATGCATATAACCATTAAATTTTCTCATATTTTTACCGTCCTTTCTGATATAAGTTTTGTTTACAGTTATATTTTAGCACTATGTGATCGAAAATTATATCATAATTTTAATATTCGTGTAAAAATCGTAATGTCATTATGGTGTGCTAAATATATTTCGCAGTAAATAAAGCAAAGAAAATGGCGTAAAATTTTTCATCATAACAAGACCTAATAAAGAAAAGATCGAATTAAACCAGATGCTTTAATATGATACTATTTCCGCCGTCAATAGTCGCCAAAAACTGGGCGTATCAAAAACATCAGCAAGCAGATGTTTTGATGAAATAGAATACTTGAATATGAATATTCTTGACACCAAAGGCAAGTCACGAGCTATCACGATTCCGCCTGATGTAAAGCAGCTTTGGGAACAGATACAGCGTATTTTGAGAGACCCTGTTATCAGAAGATATGCGTTTCCTGATGATATTCATTTAGGAAAAAAAGGCCGCAGAGGAGAAGAAATTGGTTGTGTAGTTCTTGAACTTGGCTATTTCATTGACCGATGAAGAAAAGCAGGACGAAAGAGTAATGATATCTATAAATGAAATGTTGGAGGAATATGTGTGGTAAAAAATTATGACGTGATAGAGGTGTTACATAGGGTTTTTGGATGATAGAGTGTTGCTGAATCATTATGTGGCAGAAGAAAGAAATATAAAAAATGCTGTGGAAAATAAAATATTTTAATGCAAAACCGCCGCAGGTCACGAATCAATGTGACCTGCGGCGGTTTATTTTCATATACAAACCCAAACCCCACGCTAACTCTCTCACTTTTTCCCCTACTTCGATAACCTCCGAAACTCCAAAGGAGAAACACCATAAGTGTCCGCAAAAACCTTGGCGAATTTTCCTTGGTTTTCATACCCCACCGCACTTGCTATCTCGATGACCTTGAGATTGGTGGTTTCAAGCAGTTCGGCGGCTTTTTCCATTCTCTTCTTTCGGAAGTAGTTCAGATAACTGTCGCCAAGGATACCTTTCACATAAAACTTGAAACTGCTCTCGCTCACGCCGAACCGCTCAGCCAATTCTTTTGCAGTTATGCGAGTTGTCAGGTCGCTGAGTATCAGCGCTTCAGCCTCCTTGACCATAGCTATCTGTGAGCGTGTGAAATAGGTGTCCGTTTCGCTTTCGGCAGGCATTGACATTATTTCATACAAAAGGCGGACAGTCAAATATCGCAGCGTTCCTATCTCTATATCGTCCTTTCCGTCCCAAGCGTCTTTCACAAGGGCACGGAGCGTGTCATTCATCTGATGAAGATACAGCCCGTCCTTTTCGCAGAATATTTCTACTATCTGTTCCAATGAAATGCCCAACGCCGAGAGAAAGTCCTGTCCGTTTTCATCACGCAAAATGTCAAGGTCCAAATAGAGCTGTATTCCCTCGTACAGACTTCTGGGGTAGTAAAAGTCCTTTGTGGGCATTACTGTACTTATGCAGACCTGATTTTCCTTAACAATGGCATAACGTTTCTTGGCTAGAGAAACATCACATCGGCCGTGAATACAAAAATTGACGATCAGCATTCGTTCTCCAAAGATTGAGCCGTCTCCTTTTTCCCAGCTGCTTGTGTAGATCTCGTTGAACGAAAGCCGAATACCAGGTGCCAATGTGTAAAGAGCCAACTGTCCCTCGGCTCCCTTATGAAATATTGATTTTTGACTTAGAATTTCCATAATACTATTATAACATTAACAAACGAGATTCGCAAGAAGCTGAAAACAATTCATTGCTAAACGGGCTTAAATTATGTAAATGGATTTTACAGTATTCATATTTTGTGGTACATTATTATGCAGTTATAGTTTACTAACCACATAATAATGAAATTGGAGGAAGTAATATGAATGCGATCGCACTTTCCGATGCAACGCCTGGCAGCAGGTATTGCATTTGTGAGATAAAAGAAGAAAACCGCTTAGTCAACCGACTGTCCTCGATGGGTCTGCTTTGCGGCAGTACCATTGAGGTGTGTCAGAATCATAAGAAACAGCCTGTTCTGATCTTTGCAAGAGATACACTTGTTGCGATCGGTCGGGAAGAAAGTAAAAAAATCATGGTGGGAGGTGCTGACAAATGAGTAACTGTGAAAACTGTCCGTCAAACAAGAACTGCAAATACCACGGCAGCAGTCAGCTTTACAAAAAGGACGGCGACACCCCTGTTATCGCCCTGCTTGGACAGCCAAACTCAGGCAAATCCACTATTTTTAATATGATGACCGGCTCTCATCAACACGTTGGCAACTGGCCCGGCAAGACGGTTGACCAAAAAGAGGGAGAATGTAAATGGAACGGCAAGCGTTTGATAATTGCCGACCTCCCGGGCAGCTACTCTCTTTCCGCAGGCTCAGATGAAGAAGTCATCACACGGGATTATATTGCCGCAGGAAATGCTGACCTTGTGGTAGTTATGGCAGACGCCTCGCAGTTAAAACGCAGCCTGTATATGCTGGCGGATTTTGTTGGAATGAAAGTTCCTGCCATTCTTGCCCTCAATATGATAGATGTTGCCAAGGGTCAGGGCATTGCCATTGATACAGCCGCACTTTCGGAAAAGCTTGGCGTTCCTGCTATTCCAATGTCTGCCATACGCAAAAAGGATTATCGTGTACTTTACGAGAGCATTGAAACCGCCCTAGCACAGAAACCGATGATTGAGGGAGAAACAATGACTACCGCCAAGGAGAAAATGGCTTACATTGATGCTCTGCTAAATGGAGTTATCACAGCGGATAAGGACGCTCATAGTGCTTTCAGCAAATTCGATAGGCTGGCACTTTCACCCGTTCGTGGAAAGCTAATGGCTTTCGGCATTATTTTGGTGATATTCCTTTTGGCAATGATTTTTTCAGGCATTGTTTCGAGCATTGCGGCGTCAGCGTTGACGCCTATAAGCGGAGTATTACGCAGCGGAATGAAAGCAATTTCAGTACACCCATTGCTCATTTCTCTCATCTGCGATGTTCTTATCAATGTGCTGTATTTTGCACTAATGATGGCGTCGTTCGTACTTGGCATTACACTAGGGTTCAACCTTATGGAGGAGACTGGCTACCTTGCCCGTATCTCATTTCTGTTCGACCATACAATGTCCAAAGTCGGACTTCAGGGCAAAACGATAATGCCATTTTTTATGGGTCTTGGCTGTACCATTGCAGGCACTACAGGTACTCGTGTGGTGGATAACTGGGGACAGCGAGTGCTGGCTATTGCTATGAGCTGGGCAGTTCCTTGTGCGGCGACCCTTTCCGTTGTGCCAACTATCGCCATTGCATTGTTTGGCAGCACAGGCGGATTTCTCGTAATGGTATCTATCTTCCTATTTATGTTCCTTATGATGTGGGTGGTCTACAAAGTGTTCGGCAATTCTCTTGCGCCAAAGGAGGAACGAGTAGGACTTATTATGGAGCTGCCGCCATATCATAAGCCTGCGATAAAAAACACGCTGTATGTGACGTTCCAACGCACTTTGGATATTTTTCTCCGTGCACTCAGGATAATATCCCTTGTATCTATCGTGTTCTTCGTGCTGACCTACGGTTTCGGCGGCAATGCAGAAAACAGCATACTTTACAAGCTTGGCGTTTTGATAGAACCTTTGACAAAGTTCTTCGGAATGAAATGGGAGGCGTTCCTTGCATTCTGTGCCTCGACGATCTCAAAAGAATCTCTTCTTGGCGTACTGAACACACTTTACGGAGCTGGCGGCAGTTTGGTAAGCTCCACTTTCGGTGCAAAGGTATCAGGAGCTGCTGCGGCAAGTATCTCGGATATCCTCTCCGCCAACTTCACCAAAGCTGAGGGTCTGGCATTCATCTTTGCAATAAGTTTCAATATGCCTTGCATTAGTGCTTTGGCAGCAACTGCAAGAGAAACGCATTCTGCAAAATGGACCGCCAAGATAGGTGTATTCTACACCCTTGCGGCATTGCTTATCGCTTGTGTTGTTTATCATATTGGAGTGTTGATCTTTTGAGTAGTGGAAGTGTGAGTTAGCAGATCACACTATACTTTTTAACATATAGACGGAAAAAGTCGGCATTACCGCTTTATGTGAGTATACATTGCTGTCAGATAATAATTATACTACCTATGTGGTGACAAAAAAAGCTGGCTGATGGCATAGTTCTATATTATAGTAAAATACAACAACCGCAGTAGGTCACGAATTGATGTGACTTACTGCGGTTATGTTTATATTACAGAAAAAACTACCCTGTGTTTAAAGGTTCTAACTATGTTTTAAAGTTACAATACATCCATAATATTGTCTGTCCATAATTCACACTGTGTCATAACCGTTTGCACTGCATCTTCCATACCCTCTGGTGGATATTTGTGCTTTTTTAATAGTTTCTTTATGAGCATACGCATTTTAGCCCTTGCGGAATCCCTCTTTTGCCAATCAATTGTTCTGTTCTTACGCAAGGTATCTGCTAGTTCTTTAGTAATTGCAATCAGTTCTTCATTTTCATAGAAGTCCTTTATTGCCTGTGGCTTTGTCAATGCATCATAAAAAGCCAATTCATCAGCAGTTAATCCGAGCTGATCACCTTCTCTATTAGCTGCGGCAATCTGTTTTGCGAGATTAAGCAGTTCTTCTATCACCTGTTCATTAGTAAGCATACCATTCAGGTAAGAATTCATTGCACGCTGAATAATTTCGCTGAATTTCTGAGATTTTACAACATTGGTGTGACGATAAACCTGAACCTGCTCTGAAATAAGCTTTTTCAGAAGTTCAACCGCAAGATTTTTTTCTTTCATTCTCGAAATTTCTTCGAGAAATTTTGAATCAAACAATGAAAATTCTTTATCAACATCAGAGAATAAATTAAGCACACCTTCGCTTTTTATACTAGCTTTTAAGAGTTCATTGATACGTTCATTAATCTCAGGCAAAGATATTTTATTGCCTTCACCTTGATTCATTAACCTTGTTACAAGAACTCGCACCGATTCAAAAAAAGCCGCCTCAACTCGCATATCTTTTTCTGCTAAAGAAGAACAGAGTGATAACGCCTGCTTTAAAAGTAGTCCTTCCTTTAGAAAATCTTCTCGCTCTCGTTTCTTATCAACACTAACGATAAAATTTACAGCGCCGCTAATTGCTTTTGAACGTTCCAAATCAGTACCACTAATAAACCTTGAATAATCATATCCATTAAATATATCCTGACAAATAGAAAGTTTTTCAAGAAATTTAGGGTAAGCTACCTTAGCAACATCAGTATCACCATAGTTTTTCTTGTCACGAGCTGTATAATCATTCATAGCCTGTTTCAATGCAGATGCGATACCTACATAGTCAACAACAAGACCGCCTTCTTTATCACCAAAAACACGATTTACTCTTGCAATGGCCTGCATAAGATTATACCCCTGCATTGGTTTATATACATACATCGTTGCAAGTGACGGCACATCAAAACCTGTAAGCCACATATCTACAACAATGACGATTTTGAGCGGACTGCTGTTATCTTTAAACTGTTTTGCCAATTCATCTCTATGATGTTTATTTCCGATAATCTTATTCCACTCTTCAGGATCTTTGTTACTGTTTGTCATAACGACAGCAATTTTATCCTTCCACGAGGATCGAAGATCTAATATCTTCTTATATATCTTCATAGCTATTGGACGAGAATATGCCACAATCATAGCCTTACCGGTCAATAAATTTGCACGATTGTTTTCATAATGGTAGAGAATATCATTCACAAGTGAATTGATCGTCTGGTCATTACCGAGAATTGCTTCCATTTGACCAAGCTCTTTTTTACTTTTCTCAATAACTTCAGGATCGGCATTATTGGCCATTATATCATATTCTTGATCAATAAGCTCTAATGTTTTTTCATCAAGTTTAAGCTTTACTACACGGCTTTCGTAATAAACAGGGCGTGTCGCACCATCCTCCACGGCTTGTGTCATATCATAGATATCGATATAATCACCAAATACTTCACGAGTGTTACGGTCTTTTATAGAAATAGGAGTGCCAGTAAAACCAATGAAGGTCGCATTTGGTAAAGCATTTCTAATGACACGAGCAGCTCCAATTTTGATTTCACCTGTTTCGGCATCAATTCGCTCTTTTAAGCCATATTGACCACGATGTGCCTCATCTGCCATAACAACAATATTTCTACGCTCCGAAAGGCAATCAAAAGACTCTTCAAATTTTTGCATTGTCGTAAAAATAATGCCATTGGCCTTTCTGCCATTTAGTAATTCTTTAAGATGTGCTCGACTTTCAGCCTGTACAGGATCTTGACGAAGAAATTCTTTACATTTAGCAAATTGTCCATAGAGCTGATCATCCAAATCGTTTCTGTCAGTTATTACTACAATGGTTGGACTTTCAAGTGTCTCTTGTAAACGATGAGCATAGAAAACCATTGACAGTGATTTTCCGCTGCCCTGTGTATGCCAGAACACACCGCCCTTGCCGTCTGTTTCAGTAGCGTGTTTGGTCGAAACTACAGCTTTATTAACCGCAAAATACTGATGATATCCAGCCAATATTTTAAATTGCAAAGTACCTTCATTTGAAAAGCAGATAAAGTTCTTTATGATATCCAAAAGACGTTTTTTTTCAAAGATGCCTTCAAAAAAAGTATCAAATTGAGCGTGCTGGGTGTTTTCGTAAATTCCGTCCTTGGTTTTCCATTTCATAAAACGATCCTCGCCAGAGGTGATTGTGCCAGCTTTTGAGGTCAGTTGATCACTCATCACACATATTGCATTATAGATAAACATAGAAGGAATTTCCTGCATATAGTTTCGTAATTGCTTATATGCTTCAGATGCATTGGTTTCTTCACGTGAAGGCGATTTAAGTTCAACTACCACTATCGGCAACCCGTTCAAAAACAGAATTATATCTGGGCGTTTATTGCTGTTCTCAATAAAAGTCCATTGATTTGCAATAACAAAAGAATTGTTGCCAGAATTCTTATAGTCTACGAGATAGACGATAGAAGAACGTTCTTCACCGTCGACAGAATATCTTACAGAAATACCATTTTGCAGGTAATCCATAAAAACAGAATTTTTTTGTACGAGCTCTCCATTTTCAAAGTTTTTAAGTTTAAACAATGCATCCCGTATAGCGTCATCAGGCAGACCTCTATTTAAACGATAGAGCGAATCAAGTAAAATTTCTTCATATAATGGACTATAAAAGTCTCTTTCCACATCAGGACCATATACATACTCGTATCCTAAATCATTTCTAAATAGCTCGATTATTGAATTTTCATAATTGGCTTCGGTATATAATCCCAGCATAAATCTCTCTCCTTCATTTTTCTAAATTCATTAGCATATTTTTCGCATTGCCTGCACTCTTGAAGTATTCTGTTTCTTCCGTGTCCATTGCATATAAATAAATTTTGGCGTCTCCGCTCAATAACGAGAGTGAATATAGTAAATCGTCTTTTTTATACAATTCAGTTTTAATCTCGGCAGGTGCTATCATTCCAGTACCAGTTATTTCGTCTCTAATTTTAGTCATTTTTTGTTTGTTCCAATTGGAATTTTTATCTTTTACACATATTCCTAAATATGTGATAGATACATTTCTTGAGCCAATGTTTGCAGCATTAACCGAAATTCCCACTAAGTTACTAGTAACTTCTCCGGTGATAGTATTTTTAGAAAAAGCTACATCGAAAGATGAAGTCAATTTTAGCTTTTTCTTGTATGGCAATCTTGCTGTTCTTATTGATACAACAATAGCTATTACACTTAACAAAAGTCCTATTATAGACAAAATTGCAGTAATAAAGCCATTATTTTCATTACACCATTTTATAATTAGTCCCATACAAACTTCCTTTCTATTCTAAACAATAATTTAGCGGCTTAGAGGTCAATGTTAGAAACATCAAGTTCGCCAGACATTAGTTTTGGAAGCAGTGTGTCTCTTAGTTTGGCAAGATTTTTGTTTTCTATTCGATTTGCGATAATTAAATCATAAATTGGCTGAAGCAAAGTTCCGATTCGATTGTAGTCTGTCTCATTAGGTATGAGAACATTTGCTTTTGAAAGTTCATCACGTTTGATGTGTCCCATTGTTGTAGCTTTATCAGTAGCAACAGCAATAAAGCGATTAAGATGGTGCTTTGTCCAAGCATAATAGAACCACTTATCATATTTGTTTGATGTTACTTTGAACAAATGCTGATTTAAGCCGCAAATACCGTCACACCAAAAATCGACTAACAAACTACCTGACCAAGAGAAGATAACATCGCCATCACGAATGATGTACTCACTTTTAATATTTGGAGAACACAGTTCGCTGTTATCATCACAACAGCCTTGACGAAGTTCCTTAATTTTAAGAACCGGAATGCCTGTTTCGTCAGCAGTTGGTCGATATTTTTGCATAGCAAGACCGTTTCGATAGTCTGCAATATCTATCAAACTAGCTTGTTTCCAACTATCAGGCAACGTCTCAAGCGTTAAAAACTCATTTGAAAAGATAGCCTGAGCTTGCTGCTCTAAATTATTGTTTATCTTGTTGTTTAGTTCAATTTTGTCATCAAGTGCAGATAGCACAGAGGCAATTTTGCGTTGGTTCTCTATTGGCGGATATGTAACGGGCACTTCACCCATAAACTTAGTGTTAATTGATGGCATTGTAGCTCCAGTAGCTATTCCACGTACAAATTGCTTTGTTGATTCAAGTGTGAAATAGTAATAAAGATACTGTGAATCAATTTCAATAAGCGGGCGTACCCTTAGACAACGCCCTGAGAACATCCAGCCATCATATTCATCACTAACATAGGAACAGCGGTCTACCGAACCGACACGACTAAACACAACATCACCCTCTCGCAAAGTATATTTGCTGAGGCGCTCTTTGTCCGCGTCAGAAACACACGGCAAATTCTGCTCCGTAAATTTTTTCTTGCCCAAATGTTCAACTGTCACAATTGGAGTGCCAGTCTGAACATAATCATCTTTATGTAGCTGACTGCCAAAAGGCCCAGTTTGTATGTCCGCGAGGGCAGAAAGAGGCTTCATTATAAACTCAGATTTCATATCCAATCGCCCCCAACTTCTTTCTAATCTCGTCCTCTAGTTTATGGGATTTCGCAAACATCTCCGACAGTTCCGATGTCAGACGTGCCATTTTCTCCTCAAACGGCTCTCCATCATCTTCTTGCTCCTCAATTCCAACATAGCGACCCGGTGTGAGGATATAATCCTGCTTATCTATGTCATCATTAGTTGCCACTTTGCAGAATCCTTTTACGTCTTTAAGTGTACCTTCTTGAAATGCAGTAAATGTATCTGCTAATTTTTGAATATCATCATCTGTAAAATCTCTGTGTTTGCGGTCAACCATATGGCCCATATTTCGTGCATCAATAAACAATGTTTTACCATTCTGCTTTTTGTTCTTTGTGATGAACCACAGGGTAACAGGTATTGTGACACTATAAAAAAGTTGTGTAGGGAGAGCAACTATTCCTTCAACAAGACCATCTTTAATAATATTCTTTCTGATCTCACCTTCACCGCTTGACTGCGATGATAATGCACCATTTGCAAGAACAAGTCCGATCTTTCCATTTGGTGCAAGATGATGTATCATATGCTGAATCCACGCATAGTTGGCATTGCCGGCAGGTGGTATTCCGTACTTCCAACGGACATCATCTTTGAGTTTTTCACGACCCCAGTTCGAGAGATTGAAAGGTGGATTTGCCATAATAAAATCTGCCTTCAAAGTTCTATGTAAGTCATTGAAAAAAGTATCTGCATGATATGGTCCAAAATCAGCGTCAATACCTCGAATAGCCATATTCATTTTTGCCATTTTCCAGGTATCAGCATTAGACTCTTGTCCATATACAGCAATCTCACCACGTTTGCCACTATGTGCCTGAATAAACTTTGCACTCTGTACAAACATACCTCCAGAACCACAACAAGGATCATATACACGACAATTTTTAAAAGGCTTGAGAATTGCAACAATAGTTTTTACAATACTTGCAGGCGTATAAAACTCACCACCTTTAACACCCTCATAAGCAGCAAACTGCTGAATACAATACTCATATGTTCTACCAAGAAGATCTTTACTCTCCTCAGTATCATCCATATTCATATTTGTAAATAAATCAACAACTTCGCCTAATACACGTTTATCCAGATCCGGACTTGCATAGTTTTTAGGCAGCACATTCTTTAGTGTTTTATTCTCCTTTTCGATTGCTCTCATAGCATCATCTATAACTGTACCAATCTCAGGAGTATGAGCAGCAGCGGCTATTTTCTCCCAACGTGCATCTTCAGGCACGAAGAAAATATTCTCCTCAGCATAAGCATCTTTATCATCTTCAAAACCGTCGCCCTCATCCACTAGCTGCTGGTATCTTTTTTCAAAAGCACTTGAGATATATCTCAAAAAAATCAGTCCTACGATTACTTTCCTGTATTCAGCCGCTGGAATATGTCCCCATAATACGCAAGCAGCATCCCAAATCTGTTTTTCAAAGCCAATATTGGCATTATTCTTTTCGGCCATAGCATTCACCTCATCAAATCTATAATAACGGAAAGGCATTATTTGTCATATTATATCACATTTTGTGCAATCAGTCAAGTTAAAATGCGGAATTTCCGAACTTTTTGCAAAAATCGAACAAAAAATCTACCAGCATAATAAAGCTATACATAAATAGTCTTCAACTAAAACAATATAAATTTTATTTTTCTGTTCTAAATTTTATTTTTCAGTTCTAAATACATTGACAAACCTACCATTATGTGTTACAATGTACCAGTAATAATTAGTATAATAAGTGTGCCTACCACATACATAAAAACATAATCAAACACTTAGAGCTATAAGCTCGTACATATTATCAGGCACGATTTAAAACAACGGGATCACTATATCCTGTTGCCGAATCGTGAATCTGAAATATGTGCGAGCTTTTTTTGTTTGTATAAATTACATATATAATAACGGCAACTTGAAAACAGAATAGGAGGAATGATAATTTGAAAAAACTTAGCACAAGATCCTGTGAGGAGATCATGACCACTGTGTATAAGCCTGTTGAGTTCGTTGTGGACGGCTTGATCGCACAAGGTTTGTATATCTTAGCAGGAGCACCAAAAGTCGGAAAATCGTGGTTGGCACTTGATATGTGCTTGTCAATAGCGAAAGGAGAAAATGTTTTAAGTCAGAAAACATTGCAGGGCACAGCATTGTATTTGTGCTTATAGGATAGCTACGTTCGTATTCAAAATCGCTTGTATGAAATAACTGATGTGCCGACTGAAAATTTATACTTCTCTGTTATGTATGAGTCAATAGGCAACGGACTTGAAGAGCAAATCGAAAGTTTTAAAATCGAACATTGCGATCTGAAGATCGTGTTCATTGACACTCTGCAAATGGTTCGCAGCGATACTGATTCAAGCTATGGTTCAGATTACAAAGAGCTGTCTATGCTGAAAGCACTTGCGGACAAGCTTGAAATCGCAATAATAGTTGTACATCACACCAGAAAATGCAAGGATACCGACCCATTCAATATGATCTCAGGAAGTACAGGAATCAGCGGTTGTGTTGACGGAAGTTTGGTGCTTATTGAAAACAAGCGTGGCAGTCGCATTGCTAAATTGTTCTGTGTTGGACGTGATATTGAAAACGCAGAAATTAATTTGCAGTTCGATAGTGATTTGAAAAAGTGGGTCGTTACCGATGAGCCGACCGCTCCAAAAAGTAAGGACAACATTTTTCTTGCAGCGTTGTATGTTTATCTTCAAAGTCAAATTGATTTTGTTGGTACGGCTTCGGAATTAGTAACTGCTTTAAAAACTGTATCTGATGAAAGATTTTATCCCAACAGAGTTACAAGAGATTTTGTTCAAAACGGCTATACTCTCAGGAAATATGGGATTAATTTTCAGTACAAGAGAACTAGAAACGGCAGGCTGATAATTCTTCATTACGACCGTGAGCGTGACAGTAGTGACAGTAAAAACACTAACTAAGTTACTGTCAACAAGCTGATTCAAAAAGCCTGAAAACCTTGTTAAATCTTGATTTGCAGAGTGTGACGGTAAAATTCAAATAAAAGTTTTACTGTCAACCCAAATCAGCAAACGTGTGGCGATCTGTGGGCTTTAGTTTTCAATCGGGTAAGTTTAGCAAAGCCAAAGGGAAAACCCACACAAGCGATTTGTGAGCCGGTGTGGGCGATAGAATCAACCAAAATAAATTGTCAAAGCGAATAATCAGTTTGAGGCCTTCGGCAATCTGCACAAATACCCGATATGCAGAAATTAAAGTAAACCGAATTATTCTCTTGCAAGTTAAAGTTTCGGGGTCGCAGCCCCCGAAACACTCACAGCGGACGAGCAAAGCTCGCCGCAAAAGTGCCGAAAATACACAGTTTTTGCAAAGCCTTTGTGCATATTTTTTATGGGGTCAAGATACGGCTTTCAAAGGAAAATAGGGGTCGCAAGTTACAGAAATCACGCTCAAAGGGGCGTAAATACGAACTTTGCAATAGAAGTCACAGGGCAGTCAATCAAAAGCACAGACAATAAAACCATATAGAAACGAGGCGATAAAGCAAAATGTGCAAATTGATTAACACTATACAAAAAGGGCAAAAATCGTAATAAGGAGTGTTGCTTTTGCAGATAATCAAGAACGAGAAATCAGGCATCGCTCAGATCTGGCTGAGCAATGCTGAACAACATGAGAGAATTATGAATACTACGTTTTAAGTGACAGTATCTAAAAGTGAGCCCAAAAATTCAAATAGGCTCTTAACAAGTGTTCTAATGCTATAATAGAACTGTATATAATCCAATAGAAATTTTAATCAACAGGTTTATCGCACAAGGTCTGTATATCTTAGCAGGAGCACCAAAGGTCGGCAAATCGTGGCTGGCACTTGATATGTGCTTGTCAATATCAAAAGGAGAAAGTGTTTTGGTCAAAAAACATTGCAGGGTACGGCGTTGTATGTTTTAAGATGAAAAACTTATGACCAAGTATATTTTAACTGTAAAATACTCGAACGTTTATCAAAATATGTATAAGCACTTGCTCTAACTTTAAGCTGATTCATAGATGTAACTCCAAACGAAAACTTACCATATTTGCATAATAAAATTTTTTTTGCAAATAATATTACTGCAATTTTGAATTTAATTTGGAGGTATAAATATGAAAGCAACAGGAATTGTCCGCAGGATCGACGATCTCGGCAGGGTAGTTATCCCAAAGGAGATCCGCCGCACCATGCGTATTCGTGAGGGCGACCCCCTTGAGATCTACACAAACCCCGACGGCGAGGTCATTTTTAAAAAGTATTCGCCTATCAACGAGCTTTCCGACGGCGCTTTGCAGGCTGCCGAGGTCATATCAAAGCTGGGCGGCGCACCTGCCGTCATATTCGATAAGGACCATGTCGTGGCGGTTTCGGGCGCTCCGAAAAAGGAGTATTCCCAGCGCAGGATATCTCCCGCACTGGAGGAAATGCTTGAAAGCAGAAAAAATTATGAGTATACCGATACAGCCGAGCGTGTCCGTCCGGTCGAGGGACTTACCGCCTGCGCACTTACTATCTCGCCTATTATTTCCAATGGGGATATCTCAGGCGCAGTTGCGTTTATGGCGGCGGACGATTCTCAGCAC
Organism: uncultured Ruminococcus sp.; assembly: GCF_934476685.1. Taxonomy (GTDB): domain Bacteria; phylum Bacillota; class Clostridia; order Oscillospirales; family Ruminococcaceae; genus Hominimerdicola. Next base: position 111,961 of record NZ_CAKSNX010000005.1, on the reverse strand, counting down.
GTTTCCGAAAACCAGTCTATGCTCTGCAAAGCGGCAGCAATGTTCCTCGGCAAACAGATCGAAGAATAAAGCATTAAAATCGAAAAAACAGGGCGGTATATTTTCACCGCCCTGTTATTGTTTCTCACCCTGCTGAGCTTATCCTTTTTTATCTTCATTTTCATCCGAACTGACCGCAGCAAGCAGCTTTTCGTATATGTCTGGATAGCTGCGCTTTAATCTCACAGGCTTCAGATCTGCGCTTGTGAAACAATGTGACGTGTGCGCAACGCAGGAAATTTGCCCTGTGGTGACATTGAATATCTCATAGTCAAGCTCAAAGGCGCAGCCGTTGAACTTCACCAGTCTGCACCTTACTTCAAATTCATCTCCGAACCTGACAGGAAATTTGTAGTGCGTTTCCACCGACAGAACAGGTGATACAATGCCCCTCTTCTCTATCTCGCAGAATGGACAGCCTATCTGTCCCAGAAAATCCACCCTCGCTTCCTCCAGCCAGCGTACATAGTTTGAGTGGTGAACAATATCCATTCGGTCTGTTTCGTAGTAGTATGCCTTTCGTCTGTATGGTACTGTATCCATTTTTTATCATTCCTTTTTATTTTTATGTATTTATACTATTATAATAGTATAACACTTGTGTGTACCAAAATGCCAATGTTTTGTACTATTGTTTACACTTTTTTCACATTTTCTCTGCGTCAGTATAAACAGCGGAAAATCTTAAGATAGTATCTTTTTAGTTGACATCGCCGCCGAGATTTGTTATAATTAATTTGTGTAAAAATTATATATAGAAATATAAAAATAAATATTAAAATTTCATTGGAGCAAAAAAGGTAAAGACAACGAAAGGACAGATGAGTTTTGATTAAATTGAAACGCACTTTGCTTTCAGCTGCTGCTGCGCTATTTTTAGCCTGCACATTCCTGTCAGTAAGGTGCTTTGCTTTTGATTATTCCAAAATAACAGGCTCTACCGCCACAGGTGCAAATATTTCGGGATATTCTACTGCAATAGAAGTCAACGTCAAGGATTTTGGCGCAGACAGTTCAGGCAAAAAGGACTCCTATCAGGCTATACAGGACGCACTTTATTATGCCGTCGATAATGCCAGCGATACGGTCCAGCTCAAAGTTGTGATACCGGAGGGTACATATCTGATAAAACGTCCTCTGAAAATATACTCAAATACCTGGCTGTATATGAAAGGCGCAACTATCGTCCGTGGCTATTCAAAAGGCTTTATGTTCAAAAATGCCCTCCAGAACCCGTCGGGCGGATATAACGGTGAAAGAAATATCATTATCGAGGGCGGCTGCTTTGACGGCAATACAGATTCAAATTCAACAGCCTTTTCAAACGTCCGCCTCGGTCATATAAATAACCTGTGGATAAAGGACGTTGAGTTCAGGGATAACTATAACGGTCATCTTCTTGAAATAGGCGGCGCAAAGAACGTTACTATCGAGAACTGCTCCTTCCATGAGTATTACGGCGAAAAGCAGAAGGAAGCTATCCAGCTCGATACAATGAACAACAGCAACGTTTTCGTCCATTTTGCACCATTTGACGATACAAACTGCGAAAATGTTGTTATAAGGAATAATAAGTTCTATGACCTTATGCGTGGCTTTGGCTCACATTCCGCAACTATCGGCGTGTACTATAAAAATATACTTATCTCAGGCAATACCTTTGATAATATCACCGACTGCGCTATGATCCTGCAAAACTATAAAAACTGCCTTATCGAAAATAATACTATCACAAATACAGGCAGCGGAATAGATTTCAAGAATATGACAGAGTTTGAGTATGTCGGCTATAACCCGCCTGTGGCAGGCTATGACGGCATATATGACAGACTTAACAATAATGCCAATACTATTATAAGAAAAAATACTATAAAGACCCGTGTCACAAGCTATGTTCCCCAGCCTTTTGCTATCCAGCTCTACGGTAAAAAGCTTCAGGCAAGCATCTACCCCGATTTCGACTATAAGGTCGAGGGAGTAAAGATAAGCGACAACGATATAACTACCGTCGGCACAGCAATACTTCTTAACGATACCAAAGGCATACAGATAAGCTCAAATAATATCAGCTATGACGGCTCAGGATATCATTTCGATGCCGACCTCGTGGTGCTGCGTGGCTCGTCCGATTGTTCTGTCATAAAGAATAAAATAAACGGCGGACCTCAGAGCGCAATTTATACAGGCACAAGCACAAATATTACAGTAAAGGAAAATACCTGCTCTTCACCTGGAGCGTCTGGAGTTTTCGTTTCCCTCAGCTCAAATAAGATAAAGGTCACCTCCAATAAAATAACCTCACCGTCGGGCAACGGCATAAAGGTAACGAAAGATGCCTCCGCCGACCTTGAAAGCAACGTTATAGAAAACTCAGCCGCAAGAGGTATAATCTTTACCTCAGGTTCGGGCAGCGCAAAGAAAAATACCATAACAGGCTCGGCAAAGGACGGCATTATGGTAGAGGGCGAAGTGGAAGTCACCGTCAGCGGGAATACAGTCAGCGGCGGCGAACAGTGGGGACTTCACGCAAAGGATAAGGGCGTAGCCGTTGTAAGCGGCAATAACTATTCGGATAATAAATCGGGCAGCCTTACAGTTTCGGGCGGAGGAAATATCGCCGCCGCAGCGACCGAAAAGCTTACCGCCGATGAAGTTTATCAGGAGCATATCCAGCTTTCATGGACTCCTGTATCCGAGGCGGACAGCTATGTGATAGAAAGAAAGCTCCGTGATTCGGAGGAGGACTTCTATCAGATCGCAGAGGTTTACAGCGCAAGCTATGTTGACCTCGGTCTGACAATGAAAACAAGATATGAGTACAGAGTAAAAGGCATAATAGATGCAAACGGTACAAAGTGTTCGGGCAAAAATTCAGCCGTCCTCGATGTCAGAACAAAAGCGTCTATCGAAACTGCCACAGTCGACTTAACTCCAGTTATGAGATACAGCGGCAGAGAGATAGTGCAGAATTTCAGCCTTACCCTTGACGGCGATGTGCTTATCCCCGAAATAGACTATAAAACACGCTATTCAAACAATACCTCTGTCGGCACAGCCTCAGTCATAGTCACAGGCTGCGGTCAGTTCTGCGGAATAAAGGAGTTTACCTTTGAGATAAGCTTTTCCGACGGCGCATATGAAAGCGTCTATGCCGCAAATTCCTCACCTCTCAGAACAGGGGACAGCATAGTTTCCGAAAGCTCCTCCGCACAGGTGAAGATATTTACCGAGAGCAGTTTCGGCAAAAATGTGAAGAGCCAGAATATCCAGCCGCCTGAAAGCGGTTCAGCCGTTCAGAGATCAATGCTCGAAAGCAAGAAGAAAAGCGGTATGCTTATCCGTTCAAGACGTGTTTCGGGTTCAGCTCAGGGCAGGACATATGGTCTGTGGGTGTAAGTACAGTCCATTATTAGGCTTATCATTTTTTACAAAATGTTCACAAATCAAAAGCGTAAATTGTTTATCAGAGTAAACAAAATAATAAAGCCGGACATGATGTTCATATGTCCGGCTTTTGTTGTAAGATCGAAAACGTTTTGCCTGCGTAAATAGGCGGATTTTGAAATGCGCATTTTTGCGGTTATTGAAAACTTATGTTGATAGTGCTTATTAACAGTAATATATCTTTTTGTTAAAACTTCACATTTTACTGTGCTAAAGTGGGGTATTATGGAAGGAGGAAGGGTTAAAACTATTGACAATCAGAAAAGATAATGCTATAATGTTCATAAATTCAGTACAGTTTAAGTGAAAATAAATTTTGGAGCAGATTATGACTGAAAAGGAATTGCACAGACTTTCCAAAAGCGAGCTTTTAGAACTTATGCTCGCCGTAAGAAAGGAATATGACGAGCTGAAAAAAGAGAATGATGAGCTTAAAGAGAAATTAGCCGATAAAGAGGCACTGCTCAGCAGACTCGATTCCATAGAAAAGAAAGTCGCTGCCCTTGTCGGAGGTGTCTGACAGTGAGCGGCAAGAATTCAAAAATAACAACTGACAGCAAAATAGAAAAAGCATATGAACTGCCTCAGACCGAAGTGCTGGAAAGTGCGGTAAAGAAAATAAAAAGCCGCCGTGAGTATTTCAGGATCCTGAGAAGTACGGTGGCTTCTCTTATGGTAGTGGCAGCCGCAGCGGTTATCATATCAATGCTGTTTCTGCCTGTACTCAGGGTAACGGGTACAAGTATGACGCCGACCTTGCAGAATGACGAGCTTGTGGTGTGCCGCAAGCGTGGCAGCTTTGAAAAAGGCGACGTTATCGCATTCTATTATAATAATAAAATACTGCTGAAGCGTGTTATCGCCGTGGCAGGGGATATAGTGGATATAAAGGAAGACGGTACAGTGCTTGTGAACGGCAAGGAAATAGACGAGCCGTATGTAGACGAAAAAGCGCTGGGCGAGTGTGATATCACTCTCCCGTATCAAGTACCTGACGAAAGGGTGTTCGTTATGGGCGACCACCGCTCAACTTCCGTTGACAGCCGTACAAAGCGTATAGGCTGCGTGGCGGAGGAATCCGTGGTGGGACGTGTCGTTCTGCGTATATCACCGCTGAAAGAACTCGGCTGGATAAAATAACAGCAAATTTGTAACAGTATTGAAAGTATAAAACTAGAATTATGAATATATCGGATAAAATCTGTCCGAAGGGAGGAAACTGTTTTGCAGAATTTTGGAACTAAAGTTCAGCAATACTTGAAAGAAGATACGAAAAAGCGGCGGAGCAGAGTATGCGCCTTGCTGCTTGCGGCAGTTGTGGCTGTATCGGTGTTTGCCAGCCTCATTATGCCTGCTATAAGTGCCACGAGCGGAAGTGACGTTGTGGCGACCTCGTCAGAGCCCGTCGATTATGATTCAAAGACTTTTGTAGAGGTATTTAACCCGTCCAGCGTTGAGATAAAGGATGGAGAAAACTATCCCGGCACAGGTACAGGCGCTGACGAAACAAGACGTGTAAACCTCGGCATAAATTTTGAGTTTCCTAAAGGTGAGCTTAATTCAAGATTTATTTACTGTAAGCTTGGAGATAACGTTTCAATACCTGAGGGCGGACTTCCCGAAAACGACTGGGGCGAAATAAAGGATAATGAGAGCGGCTGGTCAGACCCGGACGAAACAGATCCGGATCAGCAAAAAGTTTCGGGTTATTATAAGATAATCAATATCAACGGCGAGAACTACATACTTATCGAATTCAAGGAAAAGTATGCTGCGAAGAACAATACTACTCTTATCAAGGGTCAGATCGAGTTCGAGGCTGATGTAAAGCGTAATGACGATGACCTTGATGAAACAGCAAAAGTTGTTATTGGTGATAAGACCCTCGTAGTCGATAAGTTTACTCCTCTTAAAGCGAATATGACTAAGGACGGCAAGGACCTCCAAGACGGAAATGTTGAGTGGACTTTAAAAGTCACTAACCCAAGAAGTGAAGTCCTTGACGAGATCACAGATACGGCCTTTGATGAAAATACAACGGTAACAGTAGATCCTGCCGATGCAGGTAGCTATGATCCCGCTTCAAAGAAGTTTATCTTTGCTGATGATTACAAGGGAAAAGAAATAACTATCAAGTATACATCGGCTTATCCGAAGGACGATCCTAACTTCTTTATGGACGGCAAGATAAAGAATAATGCTTCTCTTAAAAAGAAAAATGACAGCACTACGATCGATCAACAGAAAGAGCTGTATGTTTCAACAGGCGGTATAAAGAAAACAGGCAGCGTCGATTATAAAACAGGCGTAGTTACATGGACTATCGAGATAGAAAATAAATGCGGCGTAGACCTTAAGGATTATATCCTCAAAGATGAAGAGTTCAAGAACGCTATCGGCAGTATCACAATAAAAGATGATGGCGGTAATACTCTCTCCTATACAAAGGACGCTGATAACAGACTTACTATCGGCGAAAGCACAACTGCCTCAAAGCTGACCGTAGAGTATAAGACTCAGATGGATATTACTAAGGACTATATAAATGAAGTCCGTCTTCAGAAACCAGGTTCTCCTGAGAACAGCTGGGAAGGCAAGTATAGCAACTGTACAGTAAAGAAAGCCTATACTGTTGATAAGAACGCAAATGTAAATCAGGCAAGCGGAGTTTTCAGCTGGACTATCAACATCACAAGAAATGACAGCAGCCAGCCTCTACCGGGCGAAACAGTAACAGATAATATGTTCCAGTACGCAGGCGGCAAGGTAACTGTTGAGATCGGCGGAAAGACATATGACGTTACAGTAAATGCAGACGGCACGATAACTCTTCCTGATGCTGATACAGCAGGTGATTATTCCAGCGTAAAGATAACATACAACACCAATGCCTCAGACTATAATATCACAGAAGCAGAAAAGCAGAATGGTGTGAATGTAAAGAATACCGCAGGCATCAACGGCTATACAGATTATGCAAGCCCTTATTATAAGGTAAAAAATGAAATAAGCAAATATTACGATACAAATTCTGTAACACAGGCAAACGGCAAGGTAACATATAACTGGACAGTTGATCTGAAACAGTATAACGGTCAGTTCAAGGGTCAGACCCTCAACGATACAATGACCGCAGCTGATTCATCAAACAACAGCCTGTCACATACTATCGTAAACGGCAGCTTTAACCTTTATTATGATACAGACGGCGGAGAGAACTATTCAAATGTCCTCGATGACAGCCTGTATACAATAACAGTTTCCGCTGACGGCACACACTATGAGATAAAATTTGCCAATGATGCCGCTCTCGATAAGATAAGCAATATCAGAGTTACATATTCATCTCAGATAGATGTTTCTTCCCTTAACGCAGGCGACAAGGTAACATTTAATAACAAGGCTGAATATAACGGCAAAACAGGCGAGCCGGAGGCAAGTAAGAGAACATATAACGTCAAGGACGAGGGACAAGCTCCTTACGTTAAAATGGATCCTGCTACCGACTCGACAGAAACAACTATAAAGGATCTTGACGAGCTTACGACCGTTGAGTATAACGGCAAAACATATTATAAGTTCGACTGGAAAGTCAAGATCAATGAAAACGGCGAGTATAAAGCGGATGTAAATATAGTCCTTAAAGATACTCTTCCTGACGGAATGATACTCTATGAGGATTCAAGCGCACTGAAATTTACCAGCAACGGCGGTGCGTCCCAAGAGCTGACAAAGTATTCAGACAGATGGGGTGCATATTATACTTACTCCACCGACGATAATACAGTACAGTTTACTGTAAAGAATAACCAGCAGTATGTTACAGTGCTCTATTACAGCACACTCGCTGAGGTAAGCGCAGTAAAGGATCATATCAATAAGTACGGCAGCATAACATTCTCCAACTCTGTAAAGGACACTTCTGGTAAATATCCTGAAAGCTCACAGACACAGACCGTTAAGGAGAAAAACCTTACAAAGTCCTCATGGACGAAGAAGGAAGGCTGTGAGATAACCTATACTGTCGATGTAAACCCGAAGGGTCAGAACCTTTCAAACGGCGACACAATAAACCTCACAGATAAGATCACCTGCGGCAATACTGCTACAATAAAAGTCAAGGACGCAAATGGTAAAATAGTCGAAAAGACCGTAAATATCAACGGTAATGCGGCGGTCGATATGACGCTTATGACCGTTTCCGTTATCGACGCAGAAACGGGAAATGAGCTTTCGCCGAACGAGTACAGCTATCAGCTGACAGATGCAGAACCGACTACTGTTCAGTATCCGTGTACAAACACATTAGTGGGATATAACAAGTATAATTCTAAGGCAATATTCGTTCAGTTCAATATTAAGCCGAAAGCAGGCGCAGGCGGAGCAAGCGGAGATCTTGTTCTTAAAGTTCCTGACTCACTTCCTGACGGAGTTATCACAGGATATAGGATACTTTCGAGATGTGAAAAGGCAGACGGCAATTATCAGGATACAGGCACAGTTGTTAACTGGACAGAAGTAAAAGCCGATGATCATATCAGAAACATAACCATTCCGCTGACAGTGGACAATAATACTTATGAAACTGATAATAAGTATTATTATGTTGAATTCAGATACAGAAGTGATGACGGCAAAAGCGGCTCAAATACAGCAGACGTTATCGTTCCTACTGACAGCAACCTTTCTCTCATTGCAGATACACCTGTCTTTGAGAAAACCGAAAAGGAATATGTAAAGAAACTTGATATTACCGTACCTGACGAAAGACATCTCAAGATAGTCTACAAGTACAAAGGTCGCCCAGCCTCCAGCGAAGATTCAAAGAACGAAAGCTTCATTGTCGATTTGCTGAACAATGTTGCCTTTGAAACAGGCGCAACCTTTGAACAGGAAGATGCGGATAATAAGACGAATTTCGAGCTTATCGACCAGACAAAGGGTTCATCTACATATGTTGCACCTCTTAAAGTCGAAAAGGTCGACGGCGGAAACTACGTCGTAAAGCTTTCTGCAAAGTTCGAGCTTTATAAGTTTGCAAATACAGGCACAGAGGAAAATCCGAAGTACAAGTGGGTACCTGCGGTCAAGTTTGAACCAAGCTCCGACGGCGAACAGACAGTCGTAACTTGGGGAAATGCAGGCGACAGCGCAGCATCTTTCAATACTACCGATTCCGCAAATATCGGACTCCAGCTTGAACCTGCCGTAAAGGACGGCGAAACCGAAAAGGGCTGGCTCTACTATGTAAAGGAGATCGAAGCTCCGAACGGCTATCAGCTTGATGAAACCCCGATCTACTTCTCCTATCGTGTAAGACCTGAAGCATCTGCTCTCCCTTCTGGATTTACCGAGAGCAGCTATCAGTTCATCGAAAACGGAAATACTTTCAGAATAACAAACCTTCTGCAAAATATCTCTATTACAGCGAAAAAGATCTGGAGCGACGGTGATGCGAACCACGCTAACGATAAGGTAACATTCACCCTTTACAGATCTTTCACCAAAAAGACTGACGGCCTCCCGTCTGACGCAGAGGAATTCGACAAGAAAACTATCACAGCCAACAATGATTGGTCATACCTCTGGCAAAACCTCGCAGGCTGTGCAAGGGATTCAAACAACGTTTGGAAACCTTACTACTACTACGTTGTTGAAACGCACTATGACGTTGAAAACAACAAGACCTATGAATCCGTATATCAGGGCAACGCAGCCAGCAGAGACGGCGAGATCACAGTTTCAAACGCAGCTGATCTGACTATCGAAAAGCTGTGGCGTGACGAACTGGGTAAGGAGCTTGACGATAAGGATATCCCGCAAGATAGCCTCAAAGTTGAGATCTACCGCTCACTCACCGCACCGAACAGCCCGAACAGAGTGAATAACGATAAGGGGATCCCGCAGGACTGCACAACACCTTATGATACTATCACTTTGAAAAAATCGGAGAACTGGGTAAAAACTATCGAGAACCTCGATAAAAAGGATGCCGACGGAAATCCGTACTATTATTACATCGTAGAAAAGGATATCCCAGACGGATTCAGCGTTTCCTATACCTATTCAAATGATGCCTCCTATACAGGCAAGGATACGATAACGAACCGAAAAGTTCCTGTCAATATCAGCAAAGTTGACGTTAAGCTGCAAAAAGCCTGGTCTGACGGTGACAGCGTGAACCATTCGGGCGACACAGTAAAGTTCAATATCTACCGCTCAACAAATCTCAGCGACGTTCCTCAGAACTTCAACAGATTTGACGGAACACTTCCGACTGGCTCAAAGGTCAAGTTTGAAGTAGTTGATAAGGACGGAAATGCAGTCGCAGCTGACGGAACATTTGATACCGAGTATACTGTTGAGGGCTCTGCATCATTTGACTTTGCACTTGAATATGCATGGTTTAAGGGCTATGAAGGAAAGGTCACACTTGTAAAGAGTGACGGCACAAAACTTGCCGAAATTGAGTGTACAAACAAGAATGGCGATACTCTGACATGGAATCCGTCAAGCAGTGATTATGTAAGCGTTACAGATTATACGGAGTCATCTGATTGGCAGTATCCAAGCTTTAAACTGAACCTTACAAATATTAATGAAGATATCATAGTCAAAGTGCTTATCGAAGCTAACAGCAGTTCAAAGTACAAAATAACAGGCACAACAGCATCAAGCAGCGGCTCAGGTTCAACATCAGGCGGTACATCTGCCGAACTTTGGAGCGGCAGCAGTAACATCTCATCATGGGGCAGCACACAGGTGGTAAGCACCACTAAAGACGGCGGCTCTGTTGATGCGTCACAGTTCACGGACGGCGGTTATTTCTACGTTGAGCATACGGGAGATATCCAGCTTATACTTAAGGGTACAGCCAATGGTGCTTGGGACGATACAAACGTACTTAACTGGTGCAAGGTCGAGCCGACAGAAACTGGCACAGCCGCTAACGGCAATACATACAGCAAGTTCAGCTATGCTGATTGTATGAGTGCATTCCAGAATTATGACTTCGCCGATTATCTCTATAAAGTGTATGTCGGCGCTAAGGATAATTCAGCAACAGTTTACAGCGTTCAGTATGTATCAGCAAGCTCAGGTTCAGGTTCGTCAGGTTCAACATCATCTGATATCACCCTAAAACCTAGCGCAAACCCCGATACAAATAATGCTGACCTCCTCTACAACACCATAACCCTCACAGGCAGCGACAACTGGTCAAAGACCTTGACCCTCGAACAGAATGACGCCAAGGGCAATACATGGTACTATTGGATCGAAGAGGTAAGCTATAATAATCAGCCTGTGGACAAGTCATCATATAGGGTTTATTACAGGTATAACGGCGATGTTAATTCGCTGTATATAAACGCATCTGCCGACGATCAGTATGTGCAGGTGTACAACAACGTTCAGAAGAACACAGGCTTCCTGCCTGAAACAGGAGGCAGCGGAACACTTCCGTTCACAGTCGCAGGCGCTGCTGTATCGATTTCAGCAGCAGTAATGTTAGTTATTGATCGCCGCAAAAAAGGCGAACATAATAAATAATCAGAAAGGGAAAGATTAGTATGAAAAAAATGAAAAGAACAGCAGCTATTGCAGCTGCAGCAGTAATGGCAGTTTCAGCTATGGTAGCAACAGCAACAATTACAGGATCAGCTTCAGCAACTACAGCTAAATCAACTGTAAGCATCGAGAATGCAAAGGCTAGACATACCTACTATGCATATCAGGTGTTTAAGGGTACATCTTCAAACGGTATCCTTTCAAACGTAACATGGGGCGATTCTATCGACACGAGCAAGCTTGGCGACCTCGTTGCTGATATTCAGGCTGACGCAGACCTCAACGCTCTGACAGGTGCTTCTGCTCTTACAGCTTCAAGCAGTGCTCAGGATTTTGCTGATGTTTTTTCAAACATCACAAACGGCAAGTCAACAACTGATTACACAGTAGCTGATAAGCTCGCAGCTATCCTCTCAAATTATATGTCTACATCATATGCAGATGTTGACACACATGGCGGAACAACTGCTTCATTTGATGTAGAGAATGGTTATTACCTCTTCGTTGATACATCATATGATTCATTCACAACACTCAGCAAGCACATTCTTGCAGTAGAGGGCGACACAAATATAACACTCAAGCAGGGTGAAGTTTCCCTCGAAAAGAAGGTAAAGGACGTTAACGATACAACAGGCGTAACTTCTGACTGGCAGGATGCAGCTGATATGGATATCGGCGATAAGGTAGAGTTCAAGCTCACAGGTACACTTCCTCAGGACTATGCAGTTTATGACTCATATCAGTACAAGTTCACAGATACATTCAGCGACGGTCTTACTTTTGATGAAACTTCAGTAGAAGTAACAGCCGGCACAGTAACAGTAGATCCAGCTACGTATACGATCACAAAGACAGCTAACGGCTTTGAGCTTAAGTTTACTAACCTTAAGACAGCTGTTCCTAGTCTTACAAGTGCTGATAAAGTAGTTGTTACATATAAGGCTACTCTCAATGATAAGGCTGTTATCGGTGCAACTGGTAACACAAACAAGGCTAACCTTGAGTATTCAAACAATCCTAACAAGGGTGGTTCAGGCACAGCTAAGACACTTGACGATCAGGTAATTGTATTCACATACAAGACTATCGTAAACAAGGTTGACGAGAACGGTGATCCACTTGAGGGCGCTAACTTTACTCTTTCTAAAAATGTAAATGGAAGCTGGGTCGCAGTTAAGGAGATCACAGATCTTGATAAGGACGCATTCGAGTTCACAGGTCTTGATGCAGGCGAATACAAGCTTGAAGAAACAAAGACACCAACTCCTGAGTACAACAAGATCGACGATATCTACTTCACTATCACAGCTGACTATGAAGTACTTGCTGATGCTCCACAGTTCAATGATCTTTCTGCAACTGTAACAGGCGGCAATGCAAGTTTCAACGCAAATGCGACAGACGGAATACTCACAACTGACGTAGAGAACAAGAAGGGTTCACAGCTTCCTGAAACAGGCGGAATCGGTACTAAGATCTTCTACGCAACAGGTGCATCTATCGCCCTCGGCGCAGGCGTTCTTCTTATCACAAAGAAAAGAAAGAAGGATTAATAAAATCCTTCTTTGAAGGACTAATGTCTTTCTTTAAAGGACTAATCCTATCTTTGACTGACTAACGTCTATCAAAAAAACAAACTGATATCGTATCAGAAAAAATAACCTTTATATCTGCCGGCAGAACCCCTGTCGGCAGGCATTAGGGAGGACTCCATGAGGAAAAAAAGCGGTAAATTATCTACAATTTTATTGGTCTTTCTTTTGCTGGTGGGGCTCTCCGTAATGTTTTATCCTATGTTCAGTAACTGGTGGAACTCGAAAACCCAAAGCCGAGCCGTCGCAACCTATCAGAAAGCGGCGAACGACCTCTCCGATGAGGAGAACGAACGGCTGCTTGAACGTGCAAGAGAGTATAACGAGCAGATCGCAAAGCTGGATTTCCCTTTCGTCGAATATGACGAAGTACCCGACTACGATAAAATACTCGATATCACAGGTACAGGCATTATGGGATATATTTCTATCCCCCAGATAAGAGTTCAGCTGCCGATATATCACGGAACAAGCGAAAGCGTTCTGAATATCGCAGTGGGACATCTTCAAGGCTCAACTCTCCCCGTAGGCGGAAAAAGCACACATTCCGTTATCTCCGCCCACAGAGGACTTCCCTCAGCGGAGCTGTTCAGCAACCTCGACCAGCTTACAGAGGGCGATGAGTTCACTATAACAGTGCTGAAAGAGGTCTATACCTATGAGGTGGATCAGATCTCGATCGTGCTGCCAAACCAAATGGATAAGCTGAACATTGTCGATGGTGAAGACTATGTTACCCTCACCACCTGCACCCCGTATGGAGTAAATTCCCACAGACTTCTCGTCCGTGGACACAGGATCGAAAACCCTGAGGCTGTGGCAAAGTCCAAGATCACAGCCGACGCAGTGCAGCTCGATTCACTTTCAGTAGTGCCGTTCATAGCAGTGCCTATGTTCGTTGCCCTGCTCGTATGGTGGTTCGTCGGTGCGAAGAAAAAGCCTTTCCCACATGACGATCCAATGTCACTGCTTGCAAAGCAGGAAAAAGAACACGAAGATAAAAGTAAAAATGAAGAAAATGCAAAATCTCAGAAAAAGGAGGGCAAAAAAGATGAATGTCAGGACCGCAAAAATTAGCGGCGCATTGCTTTGCGTTATCGCAATGCTGATGTGTATGATAAATTCTTTTGCCATATCGGCTGACGCAGCTGATTGTAATGTCAATATAGTCTGCAAACGGCAGGACGCTCCTATCGCCAATGCCGAGTGGAGAATATATAAGGTGGGGGAGGAGAGTGCAAACGGTGAGTATAAGCTCACAGGTCAGTTTGCAGATTACCCTGTTTCCCTTAAAAATCTCACCGAGGCTTCCGATATGCAGGCGGTGGCAAATACCCTCGAAAATTATGCCGAGCTTGACGGGCTTACCCCAGTGGCAACAGGCGTGACCGATGAAAATGGCGAAACTACCGTTAAAACAGACGGCGCAGGACTTTACCTTATCATAGGCAAAAGATTTGTTTCCGATGAAATGAAGTTTATCCCGTCACCAATGATAATAAAGCTTACCGATGAGCAGATCGCCGACGGCGAGATAACAGTTTACCCTAAGTACACTATCGAGGCTTTCCCCGATGAGGATACAGCCGAGTACGGCGTGAGAAAAACATGGGATATGTTGGGTCAGTTCGATAAGTTCAAGCCAACCTCTATCACAGTCGGCATCTATCGTGATAACGAGCTTGTTGACACCGTTACCCTTGATGAGTCCAACAACTGGGAGCATTACTGGATAGGCGAAACAAAGTATGACTGGCGTGTAAAGGAGATAGATATCCCCGAAAACTTCACAGTCATCTATGAGAACAACAATACTCTCTATCAGATCGACAATACTTATACCATAACATGGAATGACGGCGACAGCAGCAGTAATACCGACAGCAGTTCGTCAACACCTGACAGCAGTTCAGAAAACAGCAGTTCGCCAAGCAGCGACAGCAAAGGCGGAAAACTTCCGCAGACAGGTTCACTCTGGTGGCCTGTACCTGTCCTCGCAGGCTGCGGAATCGTACTCCTTGCAGCAGGCTGGAGAGTAAGCAGAAAAAATAAGTAAAATAGGTAAAAATAATTTGCGAAAGCGAGAAAATAATGACTAAGAAAAACGCAAAAGGCCGTTTTTTGATAGTTCTGGGGGCAGTGCTGATAGTAGTGGCATTGTCCCTTACCTTTTATAACTTCTATCACGAAAACGAAAGTCTTGGAAAAATGAATACCGCCCTGACGCAGCTTGAAAAGGAGATACCCTCAACTCCGCAGAACGACAGCTCGCCCTTTGATGTTTTCGATAACAGCAGCACCGCCGAGGAGGAAGAGGACGATTCTATCGAGCTTGACGGGAATATCTATATGGGTATGATAACCCTCCCCACCCTCGGTCAGCAGTTTCCCGTTATAAAAGGCTGGAATTATCAGGATATGAATGTCGCCCCCTGCCGCTATGACGGCACAAGAGCAAGACGTGACCTTATCATATGCGCCCATAACTATGCAGGCTTTTTCGATAAGCTGGATCAGCTTTCCACAGGCGACGAGGTCATCTTCACCGATATTCACGGCAGAACTTTCCACTACACAGTTTCCTATGGCGAGCTTATAAACGGCTGGGACGTTGACTCGATGTATAAAGGCGCAAGACAGGATTGGGATCTGACTTTGTTCACCTGTACATGGAGCGGATACAGCCGTGTCACGATCCGCTGTACCCTTGATGAGAATAATGACCGGTAAGCATAAATGTAGATTAATGTACAAAAAATAGCTGTAAATTTGTGCATATCACAAAATTTTTTATGTAAACGTTACACCGAACAAATGTTTCTTGAAATTGTATAGCCGATATAGTATACTTGAATAGTGATTTGTTAAGACAATAATGCACAGCTGTGTGCTTTGATCCAACATTATGAAAGGGTGCTGTTATGACAATTTTTGAAACAAATAAGGCTCGTGAGGAGCAGAAGTACGAAGCTCTCCTCGCTAAGAAAAATAAGATATCCGAAAGATATAACGGTGTTTACGACAGATATGAAAATCCTGTCCTGACCGCCGACCACGCTCCGCTCATCTGGAGATATGATTTTAACCCCGAAACAAACCCATATTTTATGGAAAGACTGGGCATAAACGCAGTCCTCAATTCGGGCGCTATCTACCTCAATGGCAAGTATTACCTCGTAGCAAGAGTTGAAGGTGCAGACAGAAAGTCATTTTTCGCCGTTGCCGAGAGCGAAAGCCCTGTTGACGGATTCCGTTTCTGGGATTTCCCTGTTCAGCTCCCTGATACAGAGCCGGAGGAAACCAACGTTTACGATATGAGATTGACTCAGCACGAGGACGGCTGGATCTACGGCGTTTTCTGTTCCGAAAGCAAGGACAAGTCTACAAACGACCTCTCCGCTGCTATCGCACAGGCAGGTATCGTAAGAACAAAGGACCTCAAAACTTGGGAAAGACTTCCTAACCTCAAGTCCGCATCACCTCAGCAGAGAAACGTTGTTCTCCACCCTGAGTTCGTTGACGGCAAGTACGCTTTCTATACCCGTCCGCAGGACGATTTCATTCAGACAGGTTCAGGCGGAGGAGTTTGCTTTGGTCTTTGCGAGGATATCACAAACCCTGTTATCTGCACAGAAGAAGTTGTGGTTTCTCCTAGACTTTACCACACTATCACAGAGTCAAAGAACGGCGCAGGCGCAGTTCCGATCAAAACTCCAAAGGGCTGGATACATATTGCTCACGGCGTAAGAAATACCGCCGCTGGTCTGAGATACGTTATCTACGTTTTCGCAACCGACCTCAACGATCCTAAGAAGCTTATCGCCTCACCTTCAGGACTTTTCATCGCACCTCACGGCGAGGAAAGAGTGGGCGACGTATCAAACGTTTGCTTTACAAACGGCGCAGTTGTCCGTGAAAACGGCGACGTTTATATCTACTATGCGTCCTCCGATACAAGAGTTCACGTTGCGTCAACAACTATCGACAAGCTTATGGACTATACTTTCAATACACCGTCCGATCCGCTGCGTTCAGTTGACTGCGTAAAGCAGAGATGCGAGCTTATCAGTAAGAACCTCGAATTCCTCGGCAAATAAACGAATGTAGGGGCGACCTGCGGTCGGCGGCTGCTTATTAACTGCTATTTATCGGATACATTATAATTCGATATGGCAGCACATCATATTTACTACATCGCTTGAAAAATTTTTCACATAATAAAAACTACGGTCACCGAAAATGACCGTAGTTTTTTTGTGTCCATGTGTCCATATGAAAATTATGATCCGCAGGCAAGTATCTTCCTGCGCAGTTCCTCAGCCGCAAGCCTTACGTCCGCCTGCGCCACCACAGCCGAAACAACCGCAAAGCCGTTTATTCCGCTGCCCTCGAAGTCCGCAAGCCTGTCTGCCTTTATGCCGCCGATAGCAACTATCGGTATTTCCACCGAACCCCTTATCTCACGCAGAAGTTCCTGCGAAACGGGTCTTGTGTTGGCCTTTGTGGAAGTTGCGTACATTGCGCCAACGCCGAGATAGTCCGCTCCGTCCGCCTGCGCCTTTACAGCCTCATCTACCCTCGCCGCAGATACGCCGATAATAAGATCTTCACCGGCAAAACGTCTTACCTCATCGCATGGCAGATCACTCTGACCAAGATGCACTCCGTCCGCACCAGCCAGCATAGCAATGTCAAAACGATCGTTTATTATGAGCGGCACTCCGTAATGCTCCGTAATAAGCTTTACCCTCTTCGCCAGCGCAAGAAAATCCCTCGAACTTGTGTCCTTTTCTCTCAGCTGAACCACCGAACAGCCGCCGTCAAGCGCCTGCGTTACAGATTCTTCAATAGTGCTGCTGCTCATAAGCTGCCTGTCGGTGCATAAATACAGGGTATAATCTACCTTGCTTTTGTCAAATCTTGCCGTTTTATCCATTATAATATGATCTCCATTCCCGTCTTGTATGGCACAAGACCAACTTTCTGATAGAACTTCATAGCCGAGCTGTTGCATTCCCATACGTTCAGCGTAACATTGTAACAGCCGCTTTCCTTCGCAAACTTCTTAACAGCCTCGTACAGCAGAGTTCCAACGTGCTGTCCACGGCAGTTTTCGTCCACGCACAGATCGTCAATGTAAAGTGTCTTTATGTCCGTAAGTACGTTGTCATTTTTATGCTCCTGAAAAATGCAGAAAGCATATCCCTGCATAACGTCATCATCATTCGCCGCCGCAAGGATAGGTCTTGTGCTGTCCTTCAGCATCTCTTTAAGCTGCTCGTCATTGTATTTCTTTGCGCCCTCTTTAAAAAGATCAGGTCTGCCCTGCTGATGAACACGCTCTACCTGATACAGCAGACTGTTTATCTGCGGAATATCCTTTTCCTGTGCCATTCTTACTTTCATAGCTTTACCTCCCATATTTTGTCGGCTTTGAGCCTGCCGATTATTTGTTCTCTGCTTATCTGCGACATCATATCCATAAGCTTCACTCTGAATGTGCCTGTGCCGCAAAATCCCTTAGCAGCAATTTCGCCGCATATATCCATTAAACTCACACCGCATAATGCGGCGGTCAAGCCGTCCGTAACAGTGGAAAATGCCCCGATGAGCGCTCCTGTCATACAGCCTGTCCCAGTGACTTTCGACAAAAGGGGAGTGCCGTTCTCAATGCGGTATGTACACATTCCGTCCGAAATGTAGTCACATTCCCCCGTCACAACGCCTACCGAATTTGTTCCCCTCGCCGCAAGAAGTGCAGTTTCCTGCGGATCGTTGGAGTAGCATTGTGCCACATAGCTCATCTCGTTGAGATTTCCCTTTATGACAGTGAATTTCACCCGCCCAAGCAAGGCCTCAAATGTGAGCCGTCTGTACTCAGAGCCTTTCACACCCACAGGGTCGAGTATGCATGGGATCCCCGCTTTGTTAGCCGCAACTCCCGAACTGAACATAGCGTTTTTTCTGTCCTCGGATAACGTTCCCATATTTATAACAAGAGCGGCAGCCTGCGAAGTTATCTCCCTGCTTTCCGCAGGTGACTGCGCCATGCAAGGCTTTGCCCCCACCGCAAGCAGAGCGTTTGCGCAGTCGTTCTGAGCCACCGTGTTCATTATGCAATGCACCAAAGGCGACGGTTCAGCATTTCTTAACCGCTCGATATTCCCCCATAAAACCTCACTTGAAAACTCCGCTGCCATTGAAAAAATCTCCTTATCTGCACTAAAGGCGACCACGCAGGCCGCCTTGATCTCTGTAAATATTATATCACATTAGTTTTTTGCTGTCAACGGCTTGCTTTCAGAGGTTTTCAGCCCTAAAAATCCGTCAAAGACCTTAGCCTTTTTCAGTGCCGTAACAATAACTATCGCAAGCACAGTTCCTCCTGCACAGCTGACAAAAAACGGAACAATGTACATAGTCAGCGCAGCCACAGACGAACCCACAAGATATTTAGCCACAGGATAAGCAAGCAGTCCGCCCAAAACAGAAGTTCCGAACAGCTCGCCAACGTATGCCGCAGGCAGCTTTCTGCTGTACTTGTAAAGCATTGCCCCCACAAATGCACCTACCATCGAACCGGGGAACGCAAGCAGAGAGCCTATCCCCAGCAGATTTCTAAGCAGCGAAGCGGCAAAAGCTATCCCCACGCCCCAAGCAGGGCCAAGAAAAACCGCCGCAATAATGTTCACAAGATGCTGAACAGGAGCGCATTTAGAAGCCCCGATAGGGAAAGAGATCAGCGAACCTGCCACAGCCAAAGCGCAAAGCACCGCCGCAAAAGTCAGTTTGTGAATATTAACATTTTTCACAGTATCACTCCAATATAAATTCCGCAAAGCGTTCGCCCTGCCGAACAAAATAATAAACAGCATAAAAGTAAGGTATAGAAAAAAGTGCGTAATTTCGGACTATCAAAGCAAACATAACTGTCAATAGCGGTTGTATCTGCATAGCTTTGAAGAGTCATAAAAGACATTACCCAATTTGTTTTGAGATAGTGCAAAAAGTTTGCAGGCAACCACAAGTCGTTCATACGCAAATTTTCCAAAACCGAGATATGACCTTATCTAAAGTTGAGTTTGGTATAAGCAGGCGACCACAGGTCGCCCCTACGCAATTTTCCAAAACCGAGATAAGACCTTATCAAAGTCATTTTCAGTAAAAGCCATATCTTGGTTTCTTCCGAGCACAAAAGTAAAAGCCCCGACAGCAGACAGCGAGCTTGCGAGTGTCCCGAATTACCCCGTCTGGGAAGACCCGCCCGAGAACGTGCAAGGGGCAAGCCCTTGCAGGGGAGTTTGTGCGGTAGGCAAGTAAGGGGCAGCCCTCTATCGCAGGGCATGCCTAAGTCAACTGCCGTAGGTGTTGACTTTTCACCCTGTGCGGAGCTCCTCCGATGGGGATTTCGCTCCTGCGGGAGCGACAAAGGGGCGCTGCCCCCTTTGAGCCTCTGAAAGCCCTTTTGGAAAAGGGCTTTAGCCTAAAACTTGCTTTGTGCATTTGATAGTTTGCGGGTGCTTTTGCTTTGTTTGGTGTTTAAAGTTTTATGCAAACTTTTAAAGCAGAGATAAGAGTTTAGCGAAGTTAGTTTTGGTGTAAACTGGCGACCACAGGTCGCCCCTACACAATTTTTCCAAAGCCGAGATAAAACCTTATCAAAGTCGGTTTTAGTAAAAGCCATATCTCCGTTTCTTCCGAGTGCAAAAGTAAAAGCCCCAACAGCAGACAGCGAGCTTGTCGAGCGTCCCGAACCGAGCCGCCCGCCCGAGGGCGCCCGTCCGGCGAGGACTATTTTTCAGTGCAGAATTTTACTTCTTTGCCTTCTAGGATCATGTTTGTCGTCCTTACAGCACACATCTTTCCGCACATTGAGCAGGTGTGCCTGTCAGCAGGAGGTGTCTGCTCGAAAAATCTTCTCGCCTTTTCTCCGTCAAGCGCTATGTCAAACATCTCGTCCCAGTCAAGCTTGTGACGTGCAGCAGCCATGGCATTGTCCCTGTCCATTGCGTGCGGTATTCCCTTTGCAATGTCAGCTGCGTGTGCTGCGATCTTGCTTGCCATGATTCCTTCCTTAACATCATCAACGTCAGGCAGCCTGAGATGTTCAGCAGGCGTTACATAACACAGGAAATCTGCACCGTTAGCCGCAGCAATAGCTCCGCCGATAGCAGATGTGATGTGATCGTATCCCGGCGCAATGTCTGTTACCAAAGGTCCAAGTACATAGAATGGTGCGTTGTGGCAGATCTTCTTTTCAAGCTTCATGTTGGCTGCGATCTCGTTCATTGCCATGTGTCCCGGACCTTCTACCATTACCTGTACGTCCTTCTCCCATGCCCTCTTTGTCAGATTGCCAAGCTCGATAAGCTCTGAGATCTGTCCTGCGTCAGTTGCGTCAGCAAGACAGCCGGGACGAAGTGCGTCGCCAAGTGAGATAGTAACATCGTATTCTCTGAGAATTTCAAGTACATCATCGTAGAACTCGAAGAATGGGTTCTCGTTTCCTGTCATCATCATCCATGCGAAAAGAAGTGAACCGCCTCTTGAAACGATGTTCATCTTTCTGCCCTCACGTCTGAATGCCTCCACAGCACGTCTGTTTATGCCTGCGTGAATGGTCATAAAGTCAACGCCTTCTTCTGCGTGCGCCCTTACTACCTTGAGGAAATCCTCTGCGGAGATCTCCAGCAGATCCTTGTCAAGATAACCGATAGCATCATACATAGGTACTGTTCCGATCATAGCTGGGGACTTTGCAATAAGCTCTTTTCTGAATGTGTTTGTCTTTCCGTAGTTTGAAAGATCCATTATAGCCTCAGCACCGAACTTTACCGCCATGTCTACCTTCTGCATCTCAATGTCGTAGTTCTTTGCGTCACCCGAAATACCGAGGTTTACATTGATCTTTGTCTTTAATCCCGAACCGATACCCTCAGCAGAAAGTGCCTTGTGGTTGATGTTCGCAGGGATAGCTACCTGTCCGCAGGCAACAAGCTCTCTCAGCTTGTCAGCGTCCATGTATTCCTTCTTTGCAACTACTTCCATTTCAGGTGTGATAATGCCCTTTTTTGCGGCTTCCATCTGTGTCTTGTAATTTCTCATCTCAATGATCCTTTCCAATTAAAGTGAATTGTAAAATTTATAAAAGTGATTAACAGGTCCGTGACCTTTTCCTACCATAAATGAATTTTCAATGGCGCAGGTTATGTACTGCTTTGCATTTTCCACAGCCGTTTTCATGTCCGCACCGTTAGCAAGCTCCGCCGTGATAGCCGAGGAAAGTGTGCAGCCTGTGCCGTGAGTGTTAGGGGAATCGACCCGCCGTCCGCTGAAACTGTAACTTATGTAGTTCCCATCATTGTCCTTTTCGGAGGTGTAAAGTATGTCGATGCAGTCCCCCGAAGAGTGACCGCCCTTTATAAGAAGATTTTTTACACCCATATCCATTATGACTTTTGCAGCCTTGTCAAAATCCGTCGTCCTGTTTATCTTTATCCCAGAAATAGCCTCAGCCTCAGGAATGTTAGGCGTAAGCAGATCGGTTATGGGGAAAAGCCTTTCTTTTAGTACACCAACAGTGTCCCCGTCAGAAAGTGCGTCGCCGCTTGTGGCTACCATAACAGGATCGCATACGATAAAAGGCGGCTTGTATTCACGCAGCTTGTCCGCAACCGCAGAAATTATCTCCGCCGTCGGCAGCATACCAAGCTTAACTCCGTCCACTTCAATGTCTTCAAAAACAGCGTCTATCTGCTTTTCTATCTCATCAGTCGGTACGTTGAAAACCGAGATAACACGGCTTGTGTTTTCCGCAACTACCGAGGTTATAACGCTCATTCCGAAAACTCCGTTGGCAGAAAAGGATTTAAGGTCAGCCTGTATGCCCGCTCCGCCGGAACAGTCCGAGCCTGCAATAGACAGACATTTTTTCAAATCAGTCACTCCTTTAAAAGTCTAATAAAAAATGCGCCCACCGAAAGGTGAACGCACAAGATCAATCAAGCAACTGCTCCCTACAACGGTGTTAGCCGACAGGTTCAAAGGGTCAGATCTAATCTTCTCAACTCGGCAAAAAGCCCTGAGTTCCCCTGCAAATCGTCATATTCATTTGTATACATTTTATCACATTACACCCCTAATGTCAAGAGCCTAAAGCGCTGCAGCCATAATAAAAAAATGCGGCACATTTATAAAAATGCACCGCATCAAATATCTTAAAATTTTGATATCGTTATATCTTTACTTTGAAAGTCCCCAGATATCTCTAGCGTAATCTTCAACAGATCTGTCAGCAGAGAAGATGCCTGCGCCTGCGATATTTGCAAGGCTCATCTTCTGCCACTTCATCTTGTCCTCATAGCACTCGGAAGCGTACTTCTGTGCCTGCTGATAAGAATCGAAATCCTTAAGAGCCATGTATGGGTCAGAATTTTTAAGGCTGTCTGCGATCTCGCTGAACTGCTGACCGTTTATACCGTACTGAAGTGTGTCGATAGCCTGCTTTACAATGTCATTTGAGTTGTAGATATCCATTGGCTTGTATCCTGCCTTGCAAGCATTTACTTCGTCAACGTTCATACCGAAGATGATGATGTTCTCGTCGCCGACCTGCTCGTGGATCTCAACGTTTGCTCCGTCAAGTGTACCAAGAGTGATAGCGCCGTTTATCATAAGCTTCATGTTGCCTGTACCGGAAGCCTCTGTACCTGCAAGAGAGATCTGCTCGGAGATGTTTGCAGCAGGCATAAGGATCTCAGAAAGTGAAACGTTGTAATCTTCGAGGAAGATAACATTAAGCTTTTCGTTGAGCTTCTTGTCCTTCTTAAGCTCTTCTGAAATGTTCCAGATAAGCTTGATGATCTGCTTTGCCATATAGTATCCAGGGGCTGCCTTTGCTGCAAAGATGTATGTCTTTGGTGTGAAAGGTGCGTCAGGATTTGCCTTGAGGTAGTTGTACTGAGCGATGATGTTCAGAGCGTTGAGCTGCTGTCTTTTATACTCGTGCAGACGCTTAACCTGAACGTCGAAGATAGAATCTGTGTTGAGAACAACGCCGTACTGATTCTTTACATACTTAGCGAACTTCTTCTTGTTGTCCATCTTGATGTCAGCAAGTCTGTTGAGAACTTCTTCATCGTCCTTGAAAACAGCAAGCTTGCTAAGCTCAGCAGCGTTTTTGAGGAAGCCGTCGCCGATCTTTTCACGGAGCAGGCTTGTAAGTCCCTCGTTTGACTGATAGAGCCATCTTCTGTATGCGATACCGTTTGTAACGTTCTTGAACTTTGTTGGAGTGTCAAGGTACTCGTCCTTGAATGTTTCCTTCTTGATGATCTCTGAGTGGATCTTTGCAACGCCGTTTACGCTGTGTGATGCGTGAACGCAGAGAGTAGCCATCTTGACCTTGTTGTTCTCAACGATAGACATATGAGAAACCTTAGCCTCGTCCTTGTATCTCTCCCAGAGGTCACGGCAGTATCTCTCGTTGATCTCGATGATGATAGAGAAAATTCTAGGGCAAACGCTCTTAAGCAGATTGCAGTCCCACTTTTCCAGAGCCTCAGGCATAACTGTGTGGTTTGTGTAAGCGAATGTATTCTGAACGATGTGCCAAGCCTTATCCCATGAGAATCCGCAGTCATCGAGGAGAACTCTCATAAGCTCAGGGATAGCAAGCGTCGGGTGAGTATCGTTGATGTGGATAGCCACCTTTTCGTGGAGGTTGTCAAGTGTGCCGTAAACTGACATATGCTGGTTTACGATATCGCCGATAGATGCAGCGCAAAGGAAATACTGCTGTCTGAGTCTGAGTGACTTACCTTCTGCGTGGTTATCGTTAGGATAAAGTACCTTTGTGATAGCCTGTGAGATGATGTTCTTGCTGAGAGCCTTTGAGTAGTCGCCCTTGTTGAACATTGACATATCGAATGACGCAGTTTCAGCCTTCCAGAGTCTGAGCTTTGAAACAGCCTCGCTGTCATAGCCTGAAACGAACAGGTCGTATGGAACAGCCATAACAGAAGTATAGTTTTCGTGAGTTACGCAGTGGTACTGATTATCCCAGTATTCCTTAAGCTCGCCGTCGAAACGTACTTCGATAGCCTTTGAAGGAACAGGAACGAGCCATACTGAACCGCCCGGCAGCCAGTTATCAGGAAGCTCTGTCTGCCAGCCCTCTTCCAGCTTCTGCTTGAAGATACCGTACTCATAGCAGATTGAATAGCCTGTTGCGTGATAGCCGTCAGCAGCGAGTGCGTCAAGATAGCAGGCAGCAAGTCTTCCAAGACCGCCGTTTCCAAGACCTGCGTCAGGCTCCTGCTCGTAGATACCGTTGATAGAGATGCCGAAATCCTTGAGGACAGAAGTAGCCTGCTTAACCATTTCGAGGTTATAGAGTGATGTTTTCAAGGAACGTCCCATAAGGAATTCCATTGAAAGATAGTAGATCTTCTTCTTGCCTTCGGACTGTGTTTTTACTGTAAATTTTCTTCTCTTAGCTTTGAGAATATTTACCACGATCTTAGAGAGTGCCTCATAGACCTGACGGTCGTCAGCCTCTTCAGGAGTAGTCTGAAAATCGTTATGGAGAATGTCCACAAACTGATTTTTAAGGTCCTCTTTGGAGATCGTTTTCTCGATTGCCTTTGACATTATACATTCCTCCTAATTCTTCGCTTTTTGTAAAAAAATAAAACTCAGTTTTTCAAAAATATTAATTTACAAATCGTCCTATAAATTATACCATATTCCCGAACTTTTTTCAAGAAGAAAAAAGCAGTATCTATAAATTTTCGGTAAATTATGCGCTCAGATATGGAAAACGTGGAATTTAAAGAACAGAAAAACCAAGCAAATTTTTCAGAATGGCAGATATGGGCGGAGTTGTTTTAGAACAAATTTTTAATTATGTCATTATAAATTTGAACTTTCTGAATACAACTGCACCTTTTATAATTATATGGTATTTATAGCTAAATGTCAATAGATACATTTGTTTAAATTGACATAGCGCAGCAGGCGGCGGACGGACACAATGCACAATTTTGATCCCCCTGCCGCAGAAAAAGCGACAGAGGGATCGTAGTCAATATTATATTTTGGAGGAACTATTGAACTGTGTAAGTTTTTGTTACCGAGCCTGTAAGGTTCTTCTTGCCTGTGAGTGTGACATTAACAGTCTTATTGTCGGCTGAGGTAGTGTACTTTACAGTGTAGTTTTCGCTGTCGATAGTGTTTGAGTCTATCTTTACGGCTGCTGTTGGCTGATATTCGTTATCTGAATTTTTTGTCAGCTCAACTGTGCATTCAGCAAGGGCTCTCGGCTTTATCTTGAAGGACTTTCTGAATGTGCCTTTAAGACTTTTCTGACCCTTGATAATGACCGTAGCTGTGCCTGCGGAAAGGTTATTGCTGTAAGAAAGGGTATAGTTTCCGTCATACAGCTCTTTTCCGTTGGCGAATAACTTTACAGAAGGAAATACCTCTGTTCCGTTATAGTAATAGCTGTCAGAATCCAGTTTGACATCGCAGTTTGCAACAGAACGCTGAACTATCATGTAATTTTCGACAGTTGTTCCTATGTAGTCGCCCTTGCCTTTTATAATGACGGAGGCTTTACCTGCAACAAGGTTATCTTTATATATTGCGGTATAATCTGTTCCGCATTTCAGTACCTTGTCACCATCTTTTACGGTAACTATCGGCTTGATTCTTGTACCTCTGAAATATTGGGTTACTGGTGGGAGCGATACGTCACATGAGAAAGCATATTTTGCTGTACTTGGATCAAATGTGAAATTGTAGTTTTTAGTGGCATTCTTAAAGTTTATGGTTTGATTATTATTAGAATAAAAGGTTATTTTGTTCCATTCCTCTTCTGATCCTTCGTAGTAAATGTCAGTTAATTTATCACAATTCTCGAACGCTTTCGGATCAATTAGTTTTACGCTTTTAGGGAGGAAAAGGCATGACAAATCATCGCATGAATAAAATGCGCTATCCTTAATTTCTGTTATGCTGTCAGGGATAATTACGTGTTTCAAGCTGTCACAAAATTTGAACGCTTCTGGTTTGATTTCTGTTACGCTGTTAGGAATGGTGACATTTGTAAGGCTGCTGCAACCGCTAAACGTTTCATAATCAATGGTCGTTATACCATATGGAATGCTTATGCTTGTAAGACTTTTACAGCCATCAAAAACGGAGCTACCAATACTTGTTAAAGTATCCGGAAGAGTTATGTTTTTTAAACTTTCGCAATACATAAATGCTGAGTCCCCAATGCATGGGGTATTTTTAGGCCAATTTACAGTTTCGAGTTTTTTACAGCGATAAAATGCCAAATATCCAATATTTGCAACACTGTCAGGGATGGTTAGAGTTTTAAGATTTACAGCGGACGTAAAGGAACGTTCATTAATACTAGTTACACTATTTGGAACAGTGTATTCCGTTCTTTTACTACCGAGAGGGTAGGCTAATAGTTCTGTTTGTTTCTTATTGAACAATACACCATCTTTTGATGCATAGTACTTATTTCTGACATCAACACTTATTTTTTCAATACCTAAGCTATAAAATGCACACAAACCAATACTTTCGACATTCTTTGGGACAGTTATACTGGTGATATTATCACAATGGTAAAACGCATCTTGTCCAATGTTTGTAATACTTTCCGGTATGGTTACGCTTGTAACGGCTTTATTGTAATAAAATGTATTTTTGCCGATACTTGTAACTGCTTTGCCGTCAATAGTGCTAGGAATATCGACTGCTCCGTTACTTCCGGTATACTTTTTTATCTCGATCGTTCCGTCATCAAGGATATCATACTGAAAGTCCTCGTAATCGAATTCACCGTACCGATATTCATCATCATTGTCATCGTAGCTTTCTGCACCCGCTGAAACCGCAAATTTATCTGCTATGCAGACGCCGCTTTCGGCTGCGGGCAGAGCGAATGTACCGAATGTGAGTGTGAGCGCCAACGCTGTGGCTAAAATTTTTTTCATAAGTTTTCCCCCTTATTTTTACTTCTATTTTATATTTTACAACAAATATTTATTTTGTCAATACTTTTTAATGGATAAATTTTCTCTGTGATTTTGTGGCAGTTTCACAAATGTTTTGAAATTAATACTAATTCACGAATGGTGTGCGGCTGTTTGTGGGTCATGCACAGGAAATGGTGTAATAGATTGTGCAAGTATATGATAAATAATTTAATTTAGATATATTTGAGTAATTGTTGTACGTTTTAGTGCAACTTTCGGGCGGTTTTTCGATGTTAGTGAAAGGACTTGCTGAGTGATCGGCGGTCGAAAAAAAGAACGGAGGGCAAACATGAATTTTAAATTTTCTATGAAGGATTTTGCGAGAATGTTCGTGAGGACGAGGAACGGCGCTGAAACGGCGGTGCGTTTAGGGGTAAGACCTGATGAGGCAAGGCGTGCGGAGGCTGATCTTCTGTCACGGCAGGCGGTGCAGAATGAGATAAGGCGTTTGGACAGCGGAGATCAGCAGAGCTTATGCTACGTCAAGACGGGGCTTTCAAGGCTTGCTTTCGGGGCGGTCAACGACGCTGTTGCGCTGGCTTTTGATGATGAGCCTGAGGCGGAGAGGATAATGAGGGCGGATCTTTTCAATGTTGCGGAGATAAAGCGTCCGAAGGGCGGCGGTATAGAGATGAAGTTTTTCGACCGTCAGAAGGCTTTGGAAAAGCTGGTGGAGCTTGATCCGCAGCTGCGGGAGATTTCTGCGGCGGAGGCTTTTCTTGAGGCTTTTTACAGGCAGGCGCAGGATATTGACGGCGCAGAGGACGCTGACGAAAGGGAGGCGGACTAGCCGGTGGGGAAAATAGAGAAAATAGAGAAAATAGAGAAAATAGAAAAAGCTCCTTTAAAGCTGTCGGACAAGCAGGCATTTGTGCTTGGCTGGTGGGCGAACAGGAGATACAGGCGGTATGACGGCATAATCTGCGACGGGGCAGTAAGGTCGGGCAAGACCTTTTCAATGGGCATTTCTTTCGGCATATGGGCGATGAGTCTGTTCGACGGTAAAAATTTCGGCATATGCGGCAAGACTATCCGCTCGGTGAGGAGAAATCTTGTGACGGATCTTCAGCGTCAGTTGGAGAGTTTCGGCTGTTCGGTACGGGACAGCATTTCAAAGAATTATTTTGATATTTCATACGGCGGAAGGTGCAACAGGTTTTACATATTCGGCGGAAAGGACGAGGGTTCGGCTTCGCTTATACAGGGAATAACGCTGGCGGGGATACTTATGGACGAAACGGCGCTTATGCCGAGAAGTTTTGTGGAGCAGGCTGTGGCGAGATGCTCGGTGGCGGGGTCAAAGCTATGGTTCAACTGCAATCCGGACAATCCGTTCCACTGGTTCAAGCGTGAATGGATAGACAAGGCGGCGGAGAAGAATATGCTGTACAGGCATTTTTCATTGGAGGACAATCCCAGTCTTACTAGGTCGGTGATAAACAGATATGCAAGGCTGTACACGGGGACGTTTTATCAGAGGTTCGTTTTAGGCAGATGGGCTGCGGCGGAGGGGTTGGTTTACCCTATGTTCAGCAGTCTTGAGCATACATTTAATGACGGCGACATTATCGGCGGAAGAAAGGCGGCGGAAAATAACTATGAGCGTTTTGTGGTGAGCTGTGATTACGGGACGGTCAATCCGTCAAGCTTCGGGCTTTGGGGAAAGCTTGGAGAAAAGTGGCTGAGGATAGACGAATACTATTTCGACTCGGCGAAAGAGGGGAAAAGGCGGACGGACGAGGAGCATTACGAGGCTTTATGCGGTCTTATAGGCGGCAGGGAGATAGATTACATCGTATGCGATCCGTCGGCGGCTTCATTTATCGAATGCATAACGAGGCACAGGCGATACTGTGTAAGGCAGGCGGACAATGATGTTGTTACGGGGATAAGAAAGGTTTCCGACTACATTCGTCAGGGAAAGCTTATGTTCAGCAAGAGGTGCGAAGATACACTGAGGGAGTTCGCTCTTTACCGTTGGGACGAAAATGCAGGAAGGGACTGTCCTGTAAAGGAGCATGACCACGCAATGGACGATATGAGGTATTTTGTAACGTCGCTGAATGGCATCGGGGACGATGGATTTTCGGTGATATCGCTGGATAGAACGATTCAGACAGAGAGGGGGTGAAAGGAATGGCTGTATTCGGAAGAAGAAAGGCAAAGGAAAATGCTTTGAAAACTCAGGCGGCGCAGAGGACAGTTTACTGTTCACAGCCGATAGCTTCGCCGTTTCGGCTTGCCTGCTGTACAGATATGCTGGAGAGCGGGCTTTATGACAGGCTGAGGGCGGAAGTTCCCATGATCGACGCTTGTTTCGGAAAGATAATAAGACTGGTGGGGGATTTCACGGTCAAGGCGGAGGACGAGGCTTTTCAGCGTGAGCTGGACAGATTTTGCAGAGAGGTAAGGGTAGGCGTTTCGGGAAAGTCAATATACACTTTTGCGGATATGTACCTTGACTCGCTGCTGACCTACGGAAAGGCTGTGGGAATGATAATCGCAGATCAGAGGTCACGCTCGATAAAAGGCTTGGCGGTGGCGGACAGTTCGCTTTACCACATCAAGCAGGGGAGAGGTCCGCTGGATATGGAGGTATACTTCGACAACGGCGGAGTGAACGGGACAAAGATGAAAGTCAGAGATCCCGAAAGACTGCTTTACACGGCGCTCAACCCTAGTCCGAAGCATCCGGAGGGAGTATCGCTGCTGAGGGGACTGCCTGCCATAAGTTCGGTGCTGATGAGGATATATCAGTGCATCGGGCAGAATTTTGACAGGGTAGGAAACGTCAGATACGCTGTGACATACAAGCCAACGGCGGACGGCGACAGGATATTCGCAAAGGAGAGGGCGAAAGAGATCGCTGCGGCATGGTCGGACGGAATGCAGAGTGCAAAGAATGGCATTGTAAAGGATTTTGTGGCAGTTGGCGACGTTGATGTAAAGGTCATCGGAGCGGAAAATCAGATAATCGACACGGAAGTACCTGTAAGGCAGCTTTTGGAGCAGATAGCGGCAAAGCTTTCTGTACCGCCGTTTTTACTGGGACTCAACTGGTCAACGACGGAGAGGATGTCGGCTCAACAGGCGGATATTCTTACAAGTGAGCTAGAATATTACCGCAGGCTGCTCACACCTGTGTTGGAGGAGGTATGCTCGGCACATTTAAGGCTTTGCGGCTGCGGCGGCAGGGCACAGGTAGAATGGGCGAACATAAATCTTCAGGACGAGGAGGCTTTGGCGAAGTCACGTCTTTACAATGCGCAGGCGAGGGAGATTGAGTTAAGGCTTGAGGCTCAGGAAAATAAATAGAATTATGAGAATAAAAAGTAACGAGAGGGAGGAAAGAGAATGGACAAGTCCATAGAGATAACGGACGAGGTAATGGAAAAGATCAATGTTCACGCTGTGGGGGAGCTGAAGGCGGAGGACGTATACTGTTTTTCTGTACTGCTTTGCGACAACGAGGTGGACAGGGACAACGAGAAGTTTTCGGTGGATTCGCTGAAAAAGCTTGCGGAGCTTTACATAGGCAGGACGGGGATATTCGACCATGATCCGAGGGGAGAAAATCAGACGGCGAGGATATACGACACGCAGGTAAAGGAATACACTGACAGGCTGACCTGCGACGGGGAGAAATACACTGCGCTTATGGGGTACGCATACATGGTGAGGACGGAGGACAACCGTTCGCTCATTGCGGAGATAGACGGAGGGATAAAGAAAGAGGTTTCCGTCAGCTGTGCAGTGGAGAGAAAGATATGTTCTGTATGCGGGGCGGACGTAATGAAAGAGCCTTGTATGCACATGAAGGGGAAGAGATACGGTGAAAGGCTTTGTTTTCACGTTCTTGAATCACCTGCGGACGCATATGAATGGAGCTTTGTGGCTGTGCCTGCTCAGAGAAATGCAGGGGTGGCGAAGAAGTACGCCTGCGGCGGTTTCGGCAGTTCTGAGGGAGAGCTTATGAAAAAAGTTGAGAGTGCCTGCGGAGAGATGAGAAAGGAGATAATGAGGTTAAGCTACTTCACAAAGCCTTTTGTTTCGGCGGAGGCTATGGCGGAGCGGACGAAGGAGATGGACTTTTACGAGCTTATGGCTTTGAAAAAGCGTTTGGAGCGTCAGGCGGCTGAGAGCGAGGACTTTGAATGCAGGGCGATGATATACTCTGAGGACGCAGATGAAAAGGAGGGGAAAGATGACGGCGGATTCAGAATGAGGCAGAGGACACGCAGGGGGAAGTAGGCGGAAAAGTTGGTTACCGGATAAAAAACTATGGGACGGCAAACGGACAATAAGAAAAGAGAAAAAAGAGAGAAAATAAAAAACAATACTAAAAATGAAAAGGAGAAATTTATTTATGTACAACAACATTAAACTTGACAAGTCACTTTATTCTATCACAGGAAAGACATTCACACAGGCTCTGACGGAGCTTGACCCTGACGAGGGATACGAGAACACGGAGCTGAAAGGCTTTGACGCATTTGAAAGACAGCTGAAGCGTTTCGGCATACGCATAAACGGAGCGGGTTCGGACATGGTGGAGAAGTTCTTTATTTCGGCTGAGTCGGCTGTACTTTTCCCTGAATTTATCAGACGATGCATAAAGGAGGGAATGGACGAGGCGAGCATAGCGGCAGAGGTATGCGCAGCGGTATCATACACAGACGGAGTAGATTACAGGGGACTTTCCATTGTAAAGACGGGGGCGAGCGACACCTGTGCGGAGGGTGCGGCACTTCCTGAAACAAGGGTAACGCTTGCGGCGGAGTCAAAGAGGCTGGTGAAGTATGCGAGAAGACTTTCCTGCTCATACGAATCTATCAGAAAGCAGAGGATAGACACATTTGCGGTAGTGCTGAGAAATCTTGGTGCGGTCATTGGAAATGCGGTGAATGGTGCGCTTGTTACTGAACTGAAGAGGGACATTTCGGCTATGAAGAACAGCGGAGCAAAGATGACATACGATGATCTTGCGGCATTCTGGGCATCTATGGACAGTTACAACATGAACACGATGATATGCAGTCCTGCGGTAATGGCGAAGATACTTGCGCTTGATGAGATGAAGTTCGTAGTAAGTGATTACATGGCGAACGGTGCGGTAAAGACTCCATACGGGGTAACAATTATAAAGTGTTCTGCTTTAGGGGACAACACTATTATTGGAGTTGACGCAGATTACGCAGCGGAGATGATACTTGGAACGGACGTTATCGTAGACTACGACAAGCTTATTTCTGCGCAGTGCGAGGAGATATCCTGCTCGATACTTGCAGGTTTTTCAAGAATGTCTGATGCGGCGGTAAAGGTTTACGACTGCACAGCTGCTAATTTAGCGTAAGATGAATTTGGGGTGTGGCGGGTGGGGAATTGTTTTGTGAGGTGGTGTAAGGGTTTGGCAAAGTTTTAGGGGAGCGATCGTGGGTATTTGGGGAACGGTGGAAACTTGGGGTTAGTGGGAATGATATAAGCGGGCGACCGCAGGTCGCCCCTACGGAAACATTGAGAAAAATTCCACATTAGACATTAGCAAAGTAGGTTTTAGTAAAAGACATATCTCGGTTTCTTCCGAGCACAAAAGTAAAAGACCGCACAGCAGACAGCGAGCTTACCGAGCGTAGCGAATTACCCCGTCTGGGAAGACCCGACCGAGGACAGCGCAAGGGACAAGCCCTTGCGGGGGAGTTTGTGCGGGAGGCGAGTAAGGGGCAGCCCTCTATCGCAGGGCTTGCCCCTCTTTGAAAACAGTCCGCTGGACTATTTTCAAATTCACCCTATGCGGAGCTCACGCTGTGGGGGATTTCGCTCCTGCGGGAGCGACAAAGGGGCGCTGCCCCTTTTGAATCCCTGAAAGCCCTTTTGGAAAAGGGCTTTAGCCTAAAACTTGCTTTGTGCGTTTGATAGTTTGTGATTGCTTTTTCTTTATTTTGTTTTTTCAATTTTGATTTTATTACTTAGGAGGGGATAGATTGGATTTTAACAATATTCTTTTGATTTTTCAACAGTTGAGCGGTTGTGATGTTGAGAAGATGAACGATCAGATGCCGCTTATCAAAAATGCTGCGGACAGGCTTACGGCTCTTATTGATGAGGACAAGCTTTTAGCAGGCGGCGGTGATCTTATTGCTCGATGTGAATATGCGGCGGCTTGCTGTGCGGTTTACGATCATGTTTGCGCTTTACAGGCAAGAGAACGGCTCATCTGCACGGCTGACGGCAAGGCTAGTATGTCGGAAGATCTCAGTTCGAGGATAGATGCGGCGCAGCGTTTGAAGATATCTGCTTTAGGCGGTCTTGGGGAGATATTCAAGGACGAGGAATTTTTATTTGAAACTACGGGAGGGGCATAATGGACGAACTTTTTGATGTGATAACGGGGTTACTGGAGAAGTGCGGATTTTCGGCTTT
The DNA here is from genome assembly GCF_934476685.1 of uncultured Ruminococcus sp. Classification (GTDB taxonomy): domain Bacteria; phylum Bacillota; class Clostridia; order Oscillospirales; family Ruminococcaceae; genus Hominimerdicola. The sequence goes on along the minus strand of NZ_CAKSNX010000005.1, from coordinate 77,838 downwards.
CGGTGAATTTACGGCGGTGGACAGTCTTATCCACAAGGACGAATACATTGGTTTTTACGCTTTGAAGGACTGTCAGCTTGTGGGGACGGCTATGGGGTGTACTTCTAAAAAGCTGTCGGCGGAGCTTGACTGCTGTATGAGCATAAGGCTTATGGGGAAGTCGTGCGATCACGCTGATGTGGAGGAATTTACGGCGAGATGTGATGATCTGTACGGGAAATTCATTGTGGACGGCGGTTTGCTCATACGCAGCATGAAGCTGGGGAAGATATATCTTTCATCTCCGCTGAACAGGCTGACCAGGGAGCTTACGCTGAACGCAAGGATATGTTTGGAGGAAGATGAATGAGGGCGGAATATGCTTTGCCTGCGCACACGCTTGAACGCAATGGGACGGAGGCTGTAAAGATATATTTTGATGAGATATCCTATTCCAAAAAGGGGACAACGGCGGAAACTGCCACGCTGGGGAGCGGGATATTTTCAAGATACGTTGGCTCGCATGAGGGTGAAGTTACTGTGCGGGGGCATTTTTCACCTGAGGACAGGGGATACTTTATGAAATTTATCGAGGGGTTCAATGATGAGGCGGGTGCGCTTATTATTGACGGTGAGGAGATAAAGAAGTCGCCTGTAATGCTAGCCGGGACGGCGGAGATAAAGGCAGGCTGCCGTCTTGGTGAATTTGAATTCAGATTCGGAGGGGATTAAATGGAGATAGATATGAGATGTTATCTTGAGGTACAGCTTTGCGGCGGAGGATCTATAAAAATTTCCGACTGCATAAGTTTCAGCATATCAAAGAGGTTATACTACTGTTTTGCATATGCGACGGGAAAATTTTATATGCCGAAAACGCCCACGTTCAGTGCATTTGACATCAAGAGGATAAGGCTTTATGTAAACAATGTGCTGAGTTTTGACGGGCTGGCGGATTCGGTGGAGATCAAAAGGGAGAAGTCGGGGTGGATAATTGATTTTACGTCACGGAGTTTTACTGTACTGTTGGCGCAGAACGAACCTTATCCGAAGATAAACTCGGACTGTGATCTGAACGGGCTGATAAAGAAAAATCTGAACATATCGGAGATAGTATGCGAGTCGGGGACGCCTGTGGTGGGGTACATTTACGTTAAGGAGAAGTCGAACATATGGGACGCTGTGAGGGCATATTCGCTGAAGGCGACGGGGAATTTTCCGTACATACGCAGGACGAACACGGTATGCGTGACCATGAACGACAGTGTGATGAGGGATTTTTCGGGGGTGAAGCTTATAGAGCAGGGGACAAGGCTAATGACATCTTCCCTTTTATCGGGGGTACACATGGCGGACATAGACGGCGGATACAGCTATGAGAAGTCGGACGAACTTGCGGGGGAATACGGGATAGTGAGAGAGAAGTATGATCCACTTGATATGCAGTGGCTTTACTCCACTGATGAGGGACTTGACGCAAGGATAGGTTATGCGGCAAGGCAGGTAAGGACACGTTTTGTGACTTATGCAGGATACAGGGGCGAGGAGCTTATGGACAAGGTAAGCGGACTGAGTTACATGAATGCGATGAGGATAAACAGCATAAGGATAAGCGGCTCAAAGGGCGGCATATACACGCAGATAGGCTGTTACACGGACAGATACGGACAGAGGGGATAAACATTAACAAAAAAAGAACCGACACAAAGGAGCGTCGGTTCTTTTCGTATATGTGATATTTTTTGATTTTACTGACAAATCTTATCCCTTTACGCTTCCGAGGGCGATACCACGGATAATGAACTTTGAAAGGCAGAGGTAAACAATAACAACAGGGAGGATAGCAAGAACCATATAAAGGCTCATTACGCCGGCGTGTGCTACCTGTGGGTTACCGAGGATCTCGGCTTTCATTGTCTGGAGAACCAGAGGGATCGTTTTCTTCTGCTGGAGGATCATTCTTGGCATGAAGTAGTTGTTCCAGCTTGCTACGAACTGGAAGATACCCTGTACTGCGAAAGCAGGCTTAAGGATAGGAGTTACGATAGAGTTGAATGTTCTGAACTCTCCGCAGCCGTCTATTCTTGCGGCTTCCACGATCTCCAGAGGGAGCGATGAATCCATATATTGCTTCATGAAGAAGAATACTGCAGGAGCTGCGATAGCCGGAACGATGAGAGGAATGAAGGAATCGATAAGACCCCAGCTGATCATCATTCTGTAAAAACCGATTGCAGATGCCTGTGTTGGAACCATCATGATGAGAAGAATGAATGTGAATGCGAATTTCTTGAGCTTGAAGTCATATACGTGGATAGCATATGCTGTCAGAGCTGAGAAGTATACGGAGATAACGCAGCTTACGCCTGAAATGATGAATGAGTTCAGGAATGACTGGAGGATATTTCCGTAACGAGCGGCGGAATCGTCGCTGAAAAGTTTCTTAAAGTTGTTCATCATATTTCCGCTTGGCAGAAAATCGATACCGTTCTGAATCTTACCTCTTGTAGCGTTTATTATCAAAAGGTAGAATGGGAAAAGTGAAATGAAAACTAATAAGATCAATACTACATAGGCAACTATTCTTCTGATGAGAAGAGATGTGCCGCTTGTTTTCTGACCTACTACGTCAGGTGTTCTGCTCATATACTTTTCCCTCCTTTACTTAGATTTTTTCTTTTTCTTCTTGCCGCCAGGCTGCTCATTCATAAAGTGGAATGCAAGCAGGCCGAGGACTGCAGAGATGATGAATATGAGTACGCTGATAGCACCGGTCTGACCGATATTGGAATCCTTACCTGTCTGGATAACCATTACGAGGGTCTTGACTGCGCCTGACGGGTTACCTGAATCTCCTGCGAGGAGCTGAGGTACGTCGTACATCTGGATACCACCGATCATAGATGTGATAAGCACATATGAAAGAAGTGGCTTAATAAGCGGGATAGTGATCTTCCAGAAAGTCTGTGACGCTGTTGCGCCGTCGATCTGTGATGACTCATAGAGTGACGGGTCGATACCCATGATAGATGACATAAGGATAATGGTGGTATTTCCGTACCACATCATAAAGTTGATAAATCCTACGATACTTCTTGCGCCCCAGACGTTGTTAAGGAGCGAAACATCGGTAGATGTGAAGTGATCGAAAACTGTATAGAGTGCGCCGCCCTTTGTGAAGAGGGAGTAGAACAGAAGTGATATTGCTGACGCCATGATAACGTTTGGCAGATAGATAACTGTCTTGAAAAATCCCTGTGCTTTGATCTTCAGTCTGAGGTCGGTGAACCATACGGCGAGGATAAGTGAGATAACTATCTGCGGTATGAAACCGATGAGCCAGATTATTGTTGTGTTTTTGAGAGTTGAGAAGAATTCGCCGCCTTCGCCGAGAACTGCTTTGAAGTTCTCAAGGCCGCAGAATCCGTTGTTGATTATGTTTCCCTCTGGATTAAGAATTGAGATCGAACCTGTATCCTTTTTATAATCAAGGACGCTGTAATAGAAGGTCTGAATCAATGGAGTCAGAGAAAAAACACAGTATGTAATGAAAAACGGGAGCAGGAAGATATAGCCCCATTTTGCATAGCTGATACTTTTCTTTTTCATATTTCCACCTTTTGCAAAGTATGAGTTTAATTGCAATCCTTTCCGACCTGTCTTTTTAGATAAAAATGGGAGGAGGGGAATTTCCCCACCCCCCGATTTATATTTGTTGACAGATCAATGTGTAATCATGCGACTAGCCACAGATTAGTCCATTGTAAGGTTTCCGTAGAGGTTTGTGATCTCTGTCTTGAATGCTGCGAGAGCATCGTCATAAGAAGCTGTGTTGCCGAGGAAGTAGTCCTTCATAGCAGCCTGGAACTTCTCGTTGCAGCCCTGGTCATAAGCAGAAAGCTTGTTGGAGAGGTCGATCTTATCAGCAGCTTCTGTAAGAAGTGCGAGGTGATCCTGTCCGCCGAGGAATGGGTTTGTATAACCGCCGTCGATAAGCTCCTGAATAGCAGCCTTGTTGTTTGTGTAATCCTGCTCGCCCTCTGTGATAGCCTTCATTGTAGCTGTATCGCAAGTCATCTTGAGCATGATATCCTTTGTGATCTCTACGTTATCAGATGTAGCGCATCCGCAGAGCCATGTGCCGCCCCAGAAGTATGACTGAGGACCTTCAGTAGCTCTCCACTCGCCGTAACCGCCGTTACCTACTTCTTCCTTACCGCCGTCATCTACTGCAGTATCAAGTGTGTTTGGAAGAAGTGTGAAAGGAATGCCCCATGTTGAGAAGAAGTAACCGAATACCTTACCGTCGATCTTCTGTCCAGCCTTCCAGTCATCGTCCCAGAGGGAAGTCTTGTTGTTGTAGCCGGCGTCTGTGTATTCCTTAGTCTGGTCAACCCAAGCCTTGATCTGTGGGTCTACTGTGATCTTGCCGTCAGCGTCGACCCATGGTGAAGATACTGTGTTGGAGAAGCATCTGTATGTATCGTCGAAACCTGATACCATGTAGATACCTGCATCCTTCATCTTCTGAGCTGTTTCCTTGAATGCATCCCAGTCCTTAACATATTCCTGAACTTCAGCAGGATCATCTGTGCCGAGGACATCTCTTGCATACTTAGCGTTGTACATGAACAGACCTGGTGTTGCCTGCCATGAAACACCCTTAACGCTTCCGTCAGAAGCTGTCATAACGTCCTTTGTGTACTGATACATATTAGCTGTATCGTCATCTGTAAGTCCGATATCAGCGATGTTCATTGTAGCGTCTGAGTTACAATACTTAAGAGCGTAGTCAGCCTCAACGAGGAACATATCGATCTTCATATCGTCTGTTGTCTGAGTCTTGAGAGCTTCGTCGAGCTTTGTCTGGTAAACGTTACCTTCGTTAGCGTTGATAACCCAGTTAACTTCTACGCCATCCCAAAGATCCTGATCTCTCTGATCCCAGTAGTACTTTTCAAATCTGCTCTTGAACTCGTCGTTCCAGCAGTAGATGTTGTAGACTTTCTTGGAATCCTTGCCGGAAAGGTCAGCTGAACCGCCGTTGTCAGAAGTAGCAGCGTCGCCGCCGGACTTCTTTGAAGATGAATCAGAATCGCTTCCGCAAGCTGTGAGCATTGAACCTGCCATGCAGAGACAAAGAGCGCCGGCAAGCATTTTCTTAAGATTTGTCATAATAATTTTCCTCCTTAATTTGCATTATTTATGATTGTTGTACCGCTGTGCGGCTAATTAATGCCTTATGTTATATCTCTGACTGACGCACCTTTTATTATGCGTCCGTCAACCGTGATGACTTCCGTAAAAGTCGTCTGCGGATTTTCTATCAGCGAGATGAGTTGTTTTGCGGCAGCCTCGCCGATCTTTGCCGTATCCTGAAGATAGGTCGTAAGTTTTGGCGACAGCAGCTGTGAATAAGCTATGCCGTCATATCCCACTACTGAGATATCCTCCGGAACTGAAAGTCCCGAATCCTTGATCGCATTGAAACCGCCCATTGCCGAATAATCGTCCGGCATAAATATACAGGTCGGTCTTTCATCCTTTTCAAGGAGAAGCTTTGTAAGCTCATATGTTTTATCGGGGTTATGATAGTCGCCGGGGATCATCCACTCGGGATTTATCTCAACGCCCTTATTCATACACGCTTTACAGAAACCTGCCTGACGTCTTTCAGCTACTGCTGATCTATTGCCCTGTATATAGGCAATTTTCTTATGACCGAGGTCGGTCACATAATTCACAAGCTCTTCTATGCCTTTTTCGTTATTCGACATGACCGCTGTGCGGCAGTCAAATATATGGTCGATAGTGACAACGGGTATATCGCCGTTGATTATCTCATAGACATCCTGCGAAGTAAAATCAGTACAGGCAATTATCACTCCGTCAACGTTGCGGTATTTGCAGTGTTCGTAGGTAGACATCTTCTGTCTTCCGATATCCTTATTTATAAAGGTTATATCGTAGCCGGAAGACTCAGCCTCGATCTTGAAACTGTTAAGGACTTTTGCGAAGAACTCGTGCGTAAGTCCGCTGCCTGCTTCATCGGAAAACATAACGCCCAGATTATAGGTCCTGTTAGTTTTCAGCGCTCTTGCCTGAGAATTTGGGAAGTAGCCCATTTCCTTGGCGGCTTTTATCAGGCGCTCTCTCGTAGCCTCGCTTACATCCTTATGGCCGTTTAACGCTTTGCTCACCGTGGCAACTGAAACGCCGCAGCGTACGGAAATGTCTTTTAATGAAACCACCGGATATTTCCGCCTTTCTTTTCAAGTTAAACGTTTAAGCCGTTTCCATACCGACTCAAATATTTCAAACGTTTCCGTTAATAAGAATATACAATACTTTATCAAAAAATTCAAGAGTTTTTTCGCAATTTTTTGCCCAATGTAATAATTTATGTAGCAATGAATAAATTTTCAACACTCCTTTTATGCAATTTGACCATATAATTATCACAAATATTACAAAAATATAATGACGGACATAATTTTTCGGAATGGGGGACACGAAAACGGGTGAAAGTTTCTGTGGCGATCTTTATGGTGATGTACAAATCATACATAAAATTTTATTCATTAACTGAATTATATTTTAAACTGCACAAATAAGAAAGCTGAAAAATGCCAGAAAATACAATTAAACGTTTTCGATGGGCGGCAAGTCACTTTGGGATATGAAATGTCGAAAAATGAAACATTCCGTACAATTTTCTGAAATTATTTCGATATACAGAAAAGATTTTATATGTGATGTAATGGTTTACCCTTTATTGTCAAACGTTTTCGCTTTTTCGGGTTTGTGCAAAATCACTATTGGGCGGATATTTGTTGTGGGAGGGCGGAAAACAAGGCTTTGGAGGGGGATATTCGCCGGATACAATATTTATGCCTGTGGGGAGGGGATCATGTAAAACGGCTGTAAAATTTTCTGCGTTTAAGCGGTGAGACGGCGGAAAAGTGGGAGATCTTCGTTGACACTGCGGTGAAAGGGTGATATGATGTAAATAAATTAAACCGAAAAAAATAAGACAAAATAATATATCAAAAAAATGATAAATTGAGAACATGAAAATCGGGGGGATTTAAAATGAGGTACAGCATATTTTTGCCTATGTGCAAGGGCGGATACAAGATAGGTGAGGCTCAGACGGTGGAGCAGGCGCTTTTTGTCCTGCACGAGAGCAATCAGAGGTACAGGGCGAGATGTGTTGTATATGACACGGAGAAGAGGACGACGGATCTGAGGAGGATAATTTCCAGCGCTGTATCGGTCTGTTCAAAGGCGGAGCGCATGGTGTGAAGAGATCGAGTGCATAACTATATCTATATATCTATTACTACGAAGAAACAGCTGTATACCCTCAAGTATGCAGCTGTTTCTTTTGTTATTAAATTAGAGGAGCGGGAAGAGCATGAAGAAGCTGACGAGGTAGCGGCAGCGTGCTTCCCAGATAAGCAGGAAAACTGTTATGCCGATGAACATAAGTTTAAGCACAAAGTTGTCTGCTATGACATCGGTTTTTGAACGGACTTTTGCGGCGAAGGAGCTGAGGACGGAGAAGAGCAGGGTGAAATGGCAGAGGGCGGTTATGATATAGAAGACTTTATTATGAAAGACAGCGGAGTCAAGGTAATAGTCAGCCATATAGCCGCCGTTTTTCCATGTATAGGAGGCTTTATATGCGAGGTGGGCGGCAAAGCCTCCTGCGCCCTGTTCGGATATTTTATCGCTCAGACGGGTGATATCGGCGCTGACTTTATGGTCGTAGCCTTTATAGCTTTTGGTATAGTAGAAGTCATTGACGTTATATCCGCCGTTTCCGTCGGCGCTCATCATTACCCAATGGATAAGGGGGAACTCATAGTCATAAAGCTCGTTTTTGTCGATCTTTAGGACGCTGTTCACGAGGGTGCTGAGGAGCAGGCAGGACAGGCAGAAAACTGCTGCGATGGTGGCGGTGGGGGCAAACTTTTTCACTATGCCTTTTCTGCGGAAGATAAGGTCGAGGAAAATTGCGGGGAGGAGGATAGCGTTGCTGCCTTTTATCTTATATGCTATGGCGGTGAAAATTCCGCAGAGGAGGAGATAGAGGCAGGAGCGGAGGATATAGGATCTTCTGCTTCCTTTATTATTTATACTATTATTAATATTATCTTCTGAGTTATGAGCGTTATATGCGTCGGAGGACTTTCTCCATTTAAGGTAGACATACACTGCGGCGGTAAGCCATGGCATGGATATGGAGTCGGTATAGAATATCTGCGAATAGGTGAAAAGGGGAGTGAACAGCAGTCCTTTTACTGCGCAGGTGAGGGCCTTTTCGGGGGAATAGATAAGCTTGGCGGACTTATACATAAGGATATAGGAGATATCAAGTCCGATGATGTTTACAGCTATGGGGAGGAAGTTCGTTATATTCCCTGTGAGGGCAAACTCTATTTTATAAAGGGCAAGGATAATAAGATAGAGCATATGGTTATTTGGATAGACGGCGAAATAGTGCTGGTGGCGCTGGGGAAGTCCGTCATAGAGGTGGTCTGCGCCGTTACGCAGGACGTTTTCTGCGCCCTGACAGAGATAGGAAAGGTCATTCTTTGGGGTGAAATCTGTAAAGACTGCGACGGCGGTCTGGACGGCGATGAGAAAGAGGGTCATTATCACAAAGGCGGTACGGTATTTCTTTTTATCGCTGCCGAATTTATTGGCGAAATATTTTTCAAGCTTTCCTGTAAGCAGGAAGAGTCCGAAAGCGGCTATGGCGAGCAGCAGGACAAGGCTTACGGAAACAAAGCGGCTTTCGCTTATATGAAAGCTTGCTCCGCCCAGCGCAAGTATTATTATCAGACCGAAAAACAGCGTAAAGCCGCCGTTTATCAGTTTTCCTATGGCATTCATTTTTTGTATCTCCTTTTTTGTTCATATCTTTTTATTCTTTATTTTTAACACGAGTTGTATTATATCATCATTTGCTTAAATTCTTTTATAGGTTTTTCTTAAAAATATCTTAAGCGGTTTTGGTAAATTACGGCTGTGTTTGGGGGCAGAATGTTACATAATGTATATATGATTTGAAAATTTAAAAAATATTTTGTCTGAATAGGACAATTTTCAAGGGTATGGAAGATGAAAGTAAGCAATTTTGACACAGAATGGCAATGGAAAATTAACAAAGTTTTTGCTCATAGTGAAAATTTTATGGGAATTTACTGAAATAATTGACTTTAGGATAAAAGTAGGGTAAAATATATTAAACGGTCTGCACAGGGGGAAATATTGTGGCTTTGTGCAGCATTTATTTTTTATAATTTACATATCAAAATTTCAAGTGAGGTTGGGAGTATGAACAGCACAGAGTACAGAGGCAAGATCAAGAGAGTATTGATAACAAAGGAAGAGATCGACAGCAAGATAGCTGAGGTCGGTGCGGACATAAGCCGTGAATATGAGGGCAAGCCGCTGCTTATCGTAAGCATTCTCAAGGGTGCGTTCGTATTTATGGCGGACCTTTGCAGGGCGGTGGACATACCTTGCGAGATAGGTTTTATGTGCGCTCAGAGCTATTACAACGGCACGTCATCTTCGGGAATAGTAAACATCACTATGGATCTTGCGCAGGACATAAGCAAGTATCACGTTATAATCGCAGAGGACATTATTGACACGGGAAGGACGCTGGCGGACGTTATAAAGCTGCTGAAGGCGAGAAACCCTCTTTCGCTGAAGGTGGTAACGCTGCTGGACAAGCCTGACAGGAGGCTTGTGGATCTGAAGGCTGACCGCTCGCTTTTCACTATACCTGATCTTTTTGTTATCGGATACGGACTTGACTGCGGAGAGATGTACAGAAATCTGCCGTACATAGCTGAATACGATCCTGAGGGACAGGCTGAAAAGTAATTTTATGGAGTTTATCAAGGAGAAAAATACAAGATATGTTTGAAAAGATCTTTAAGCTGAAAGAGAACGGCACTAACGTAAGGACGGAGATAATGGCGGGCATAACAACGTTTATGACCATGGCATACATTCTTGCGGTAAATCCGAGCATACTTTCATCAACGGGAATGGACTCTACGGCGGTACTGCTGGCGACCTGCATAGCATCGGGGATAGGCTGTGCCTGCATGGGATTTATGGCAAATCTGCCTTTTGCGCTTTCGGCGGGAATGGGACTGAACGCATTTTTTGCGTACACGGTAGTAGACAACTACGGATACTCATGGCAGGTAGCACTGCTGGCGGTATTCATAGAGGGAATAGTATTCATAATACTTTCGCTGACGAATGTGCGTGAGGCTATATTCAACGCTATACCTGCGCAGCTGAAAAAGGCTGTATCGGTGGGAATAGGAATATACATTGCGTTCATAGGATTACAGAACTGCGGCATATGCACAAACAGCGACAGGACGCTTGTGGCTATGACTAGCTTTACGGAGAATTTCAACACGGCGGGAATATCCGCTTTACTGGCGGTCATAGGAGTATTTCTGACGGCGATACTTTATATAAAGAATGTAAAGGGCTCAATACTCATAGGCATACTGGGAACATGGGTGCTGGGAATGATATGTCAGCTTATCGGGTTATATGTACCTGACGCTGAGGCAGGATTTTACACGCTTTTCCCGTCAATGCACATGACGGATTTTTCAAAGCTTGGGGAAACTTTCGGACAATGTTTCAAGGCTGATCTTGGCAGTGTGGGAATATTCAATTTTATAGTAGTCATATTCTCGTTCCTGTTCGTAGACCTTTTTGACACGCTGGGGGTACTTATCGGAGTAAGCTCCAAAGCGGGAATGCTTGATGAAGAGGGCAGGCTGCCGAACATAAAGCCTGCGCTGCTTGCAGACGCAGCTGCGACGACGGCGGGAGCTGTACTGGGAACTTCCACCACAACGACATTTGTTGAGTCATCGGCAGGAGTAGCGGCAGGAGGCAGGACAGGACTTTCGACCATATCGACGGGAGTACTTTTCCTTATCTCAATGTTCTTTGCGCCGATATTCACATCTGTACCGTCATTTGCGACGGCGCCTGCGCTTATAATGGTAGGATTTCTTATGATAACCTCGATAACGGACATAAGCTTTGCGGACGAAGATTACACATCTGCGATACCTGCATACTTATGCATAATTTCCATGCCGCTGTTTTACAGCATTTCGGAGGGCATATCCATTGGAGTTATTTCATACGTTGTGATAAATCTTATCTGCGGAAAGTCAAAGGAGATAAAGCCTTTGATGTATGTACTGGCGGTATTGTTCGTGCTGAAGTATATTTTCTTGTGATGTGAGGGGTAAACAGGGATTTTGCGGAGAGAACGTTATGATAAGAGAGTTAAGGAAAACAGATATAAACAGGGTCGCTGATATATGGTTAGACACCAATTTAAAAGCACATTATTTTATTCCTGCTCGATACTGGAAAAGTAATTTTGAATTAGTGAAAGAAATGCTATCGCAGGCAGAAGTTTATGTGTATGAAGATGATAAAGAGATACACGGTTTTATAGGCTTGAGCGGCGAATATATTGAAGGGATCTTTGTTTCTGACGAAAAGCAGTCGCAGGGCATAGGCAAGTTTTTGCTGGATCATGCAAAAGATAGAAAGCCTAAATTACGATTAAACGTATATAAGCAAAACACACGGGCGATATCTTTTTACCAGAGAGAGGGTTTTGAAATTCAGGACGAAGGCTTGGATAATGCTACCGGTGAAAAAGATTATGTGATGACATGGCAACAGAAGTAGAGATACCGTTTTAACAATTAAAAATCAAACATAAAAGAGCCGCTGTGAAAATGCGGCTTTTTTGTGTTTTGGGGGAGTTTGGCGAGTGTTCCTAACCGAGCCGTCCGCTCGAGAACGTGCAAGGGGCAAGCCCTTGCAGGGGAATGAGTGCGGTAGGCAAGTAAGGGGCAGCCCTCTATCGCAGGGCATGCCCCTCTTTGAAAACAGTCCGCTGGACTATTTTCAAATTCACCCTATGCGGAGCTCACGCTGTGGGGGATTTCGCTCCTGCGGGAGCGACAAAGGGGCGCTGCCCCCTTTGAGCCCCTGCAACCCCTTTTGTAAAAGGGGTTGATCCTAAAACTTGCTTTGTGCGTTTGGTGGTTTGTGTGCGAGCGTGAAAAGCCGAGATAAGATTGTGACAAAGTTGGGATAAGAAGTTGGTTTAGCGAAGTTGGGATAAGCGGGCGACCGCAGGTCGCCCCTACGGAAACATTGAGAGGAAATCCACAATAGACCGCATCAAATTGAAAAGTGCCGATACAAGACCTTATCAAAGTGTGTTTCAGTAAAAGACATATCTTGGTTTCTTCCGAGCGCTATGTAAAAGCCCCGACCGCAGACAGCGAGCTTGTCGAGCGTAGCGAACCGAGCCGTCCGCCCGAGGACAGAGGACCGTTGACAAATGATTTTGGGTGTGGTATAATCTTTTTTGTGAGCAGACTGTACGGTAGCGTGAACGTTTTATGTTTATGAGGAAAGTCCGAGCATCACAGAGCAGGATAGCTGATAACGTCAGCCGAGGGCGACCTCCGAGCTAGTGCAGCAGAGATATACCGCCGATTTATTTCGGTAAGGGTGGAAAGGCGAGGTAAGAGCTCACCGGAGCGTCAGTGATGACGCTGCCATGTAAACCTTATCCGATGCAACACCAATGGTGGTCTAACGGTCAATGGCTGCTCGTCAGACCGCAGATCATAGGTGGCTAGAGCCGTGCGGCGACGCACGGAGTAGATAGATTACCGTACTCGACAAAACTCGGCTTACAGGTCTGGTCACAAAAAACGGAACGATGTTTTATTGCATCGTTCCGCTTTTTTTCGGTCATTTTTTATTTTTCACTTTTGGTCTTTTCAGGTTTCGATATCAGACTGATCTTCCATTACTACGGGGCGGTACTCCTCCGTTATAGCGGACTGTCTGACGGATTCCTGCTCGGCGGTTATTTCGCTGAACTGCATTCTCAGTCTTACTGCCTGTTTCATATTGATTATCTCGACTTCTGTATGGCTGCCGCCAGACTCGCCGTCAAGCGTCCATGCTATGCTTTCCTTACTCTTTATAGTGAGCCTAGAGGTCTTGAAGGTGACGAAATTCTTGTTTGTGAGCTTGTTCAGCGCAGCTTCTGTCAGCAGGCTGTTAAGCTCCAGCATATTTTTCGGCGTTTTCACAAGGCAGACTTCAAAGAGTCCGTCGTCAAAGCACACTCCGTCGGCAATAAGCTTTTTCATTCCGCCGATAGAAACGGTGTTGGAGATAAGTCCGAGGATAAAGTTGCCGCTTATGGTTTCGCCGTCATGCTCGACGGTGACTTCCTGTCCTCTTATTTTGCTTATGCGTTTAAGACCTTCGGCGACATAGGCTGCGTGGCCGAAGATGTTTTTATAGTTCTGAGGGGTTTCGTAGGAAACGTCGGTGAATGCGCCGAATCCTGCGACGTAGACGAAATACTCGCCGTTAAAGCAGCCCACGTCATAGTCGAAAAAAGTGCCGTTCATAATAGAGCTTGCGCAGTCGGTGATCTTTTTCGGTATGCTCAGGGACTGGGCAACGTCATTTGTAGAGCCGGCGGGGATATACCCCAGAGGTATTTTTTTATTGAGGGTCATCATAGCCTTTACAGCCTCGGAGAGAGTGCCGTCGCCGCCGCAGCAGCAGATAAGGTCGTACTGACTGCCCTCGGTGACTATTTTATTATAGCCGTCACGGGGTGCTTGGGTAGGGTGGACTACGGTATCGTAGCCGCCTTTTGTGAAGATATCCACAACGTCGCAAAGGTTATTTCTTATCTGACCTTTTCCCGCATAGGGATTGAAAACAAAAAGCAGTTTTTTCATTATAATATCCCCTTTATACATATTCCTATAAGTTTTTATATTCCTTTAGTCCATACACAGATCTTACAATTTACTGCTTTTAATTTTACCATAACGTTTGAAAAAAGTCAATAGAATTTATTGCTTGGTGTACGTTATTGCGGTCGGGGGTCAGCCTTTGCGGAGACCCTGCATAAAGCCGTCGAGGGCGGTACTGCACACGTCGCCGCCGATGAGCTGATCCTCGCAGACGATGAGGTTACAGATGATGCCTTCCTCATTTTCGTGCTTGGGGTAGTTCTTTATTTTATATGTATAGACTTCGGCGGTCTTGCCTTTGAATTTCGTGAGGTCAAAGCCTTGCTCCTTCTGGAGTTTGTTATAATTTTGGTAGACCTCGTTGAAGTCTTCGGGGATAGTGATGACCTTGCACTCGTCGTACTCGTCGGAAACTTCCCAGCCCATTTCGGTGAGGAAATTCTGACGTTTTGTTTCGCTGTTCAGCTCACGGATATCGTTTTTAGATGACAGTCGGCAAGCTGCGATGACAAGCAGCACGGCGCAGATAATGCCTGCGGCGGCAAGAATGGCTGCAAAAATTTTCGGTTTTCTGACCTTGATAGTTTTAATAAACATAATATGTCCTCCTTGTCCTTATAAGGTTTGTACATATATATGTGTAACTTTTTTAATTATGTCTTGCCCTCGGGCGGGTCCTCCCGGACGGGGTAATTCGGGACGCTCGGTAAACTTGCTGTCTGCTGTACGGTCTTTTACTTTTGTGCTCGGAAGAAACCGAGATATGGCTTTTACTTAAACCGACTTTGATAAGATTTTGTATTGGCTCTTTTCAGTTTGATTAGGTCTTATCTCGGCTTTAAAAGTTTGCACACGAACTATAAACACCAAACAAAGCAAAAAGCAATCACAAACTACCAAACGCACAAAGCAAAGCGGTCGATCAGCCCGCCGCTAGAGGGCTGCCCCTTACTTGCCTACCTCGCTCATTCCCCTGCAAGGGCTTGCCCCCTGCACGTCCTCGGGCGGGTCGCTATATTCACCTCGGTGGGGAAAACTAATATATGGCTTTTTGTTAAAAGGTTTTCGGGCGGAGGAACCGGCTTTAATGTAAACTGTTGATTTTTATTAACTGTATCTTGTGCATTATAAACAAAAGATTTGTAGTGAATTAATATGAATTAACGATTTTAAACTTTTTTAAAAGAATTGCTTTGACAATTTTAAAATCTGTGGTAAAATATATATTAGGTAACACCATATTGAGTTTTGAATAATTGAACTTCCTCTATGGGGAAGTTATGAACGAAAGTTAAAACATATGACGAAAGCGTATGATCGGCTTTTTATAAAAGCGGGTGTTTATCATTTTTGAATTATCATGTTTCGTTTGTTCCGTCTGTTCTTATGGCTCAGACTTGACGGACGGAATGTATATTTGAAAGGAGTAATGGGTTTATGTCAAAAATTATTGCAGTTACTTCAGGCAAGGGCGGCACAGGCAAATCTTCTATCAGCGCCTGCCTCGGATATGCGCTTGCAAAGCAGGGTAACAGAACCCTTATAATTGAGCTGGACTTCGGTCTGAGATGTATGGATATCATGCTTGGTATGCAGGGAAATATAACTTACGATCTGGGTGACGTTCTTGAGGGTACTTGTGATGTTTACAAGGCTACCACTACGGTAAAGCTTGCTTCTAACCTCAGCGTACTTTGCGCACCTTCCGATCCGTTCGTACAGCTGAAGGCTGAGGATATCGAAAAGATCACTCAGGAAATGAGAAAGTATTTTGAATACATAATCATTGACACCTCCGCAGGTATCAACGGCTCTGTATTTGACATAGTTACAAATTCTGACCTTATCCTCATCGTTACTACTCCTGACCCTGTTTGTGTAAGAGATGCGCAGATGATGTCGGACGAGTTCTACAAGAGAGGAAATCAGAAGCAGCGTCTTGTTATCAACAAGGCTAACAAGAGAATATTTGAGTTTGACGAGATGGACGATCTGGACGCTATCATCGACACGGTAGGCGTACAGCTGCTGGGCGTTATCCCTGAGGATTCGGCTATACCGCTTGCAACAGGAAAGGGTGCGCCGCTTTCTTCAAGCTCTATGGGATTCCTTGCATTCTCCGCTATTTCCAGAAGGATCAAGGGAGAACATATCCCGCTTTCGATAAAGATGTAAAAAATAACTTAATAATTTTTGATCGGGGGTACTGTCATTGAACATAGCACTTATTGCTCATGATACTAAGAAAGAGCTTATGGTGCAGTTTTGCATCGCATACTGCGGCATACTGAGTAAGCACAGACTTTGCGCTACGGGTACAACAGGAAAAATGGTGGCTGAGGCTACAGGATTATCCATTCAGCGTTATCTCAGCGGTTCACAGGGCGGAGATCAGCAGATCGCTGCTAGGATATCATGCAATGAGATAGATCTGCTGTTATTTTTCAGAGATCCTATTTCGGCTAAGCCGCACGAGCCTAACGAAATGAATCTGCTTAGATTATGCGACGTACACAACATTCCTGTTGCCACAAACATTGCTACGGCGGAAGCGCTCATCCACTCGCTGGAGAGAGGCGATCTTGACTGGAGAGATATTGTAAATCCGACCAGAGTGTAACGGTCACAGGGGTAAATTAGTAAAAGTTCAAAGTGAAAATGCAACAGGCTTTGATGAGGAGAGTAACTGTTTTCGGCTGTTTTCAGCGAGAGCCATACGGTGAGAGGGCTCAGCGGCGATGGCGGTGAAGGACACCTCGGAGCTTCCGCTTGTTCAAGGGCGGACGTACATCTGCGTTAAGGATCTTGAGTGACAGAGGATCTTTTGTTCGGGACGTTTTGTTAATGGGCGTTCGGTTAAAGGGTTGGAAAGTTCCAAGGACTGAGAAACTCCAAGAACGATAAGGTTTCGAGAACTAGGGAATTCTTTGTAATTAGGGTGGTATCACGATTTTTTAGTCGTCCCTTTTATGGGGGCGGCTTTTTTATTTGCGTAAATCAAGCGGCAGGGGCGGTATGATGAAGGTCAGCGAGATCACAAAAGATAATATATCCAATGAGATAGTTGACAGGCTGCTGTTCGAGGGGCTTGAATATGACGGCAGGGCGGCAGATATAATTATCGTTCTTGGCAGCCGTACTGCCTGCAATTATCGAGTGCCTTTGGCGGCGGAGCTTTTTCATAAGGGGAAAGCGCCGAGGCTCATATTCTGCGGCGGAAAGGTACAGATGACCATGCTGGGGGAAATGGCGGAGTACAAGGCTATGCTTATGGCGGCGGAAAAGTGCGGCATTCCCAGAGAGAGGATATATGCGGAAACGAGGTCGCAGACTACTGCGGAAAATCTTATGTTCGCAAGAGAGATAATAGAGAGGGAATATCCCCAATGCGGCAGCGTTATTATTGTGACGACGGCTTATCATATGCGGCGGGCGCAGAAGCTTGGAGAGAAAATTCTCAGGCAGGAGATAATAACCTGTCCTGCCGGCAGGGGCAGCACGCAGAGGGGAAATTGGTACAAGACCGAAAAAGGTCGCATGACAGCTCTTGACGAATGCTTGAAATTCGGTTATTATATTAGAAACGGACTAATTGATGATTTTGAAATTTGATACATGGAGGAATAAAAATGGCATTGATAACTAAAAGACCTAAGGGTACGTTTGATATTGTTCCGTCGGAGGCTTACAGATGGCACACGGTGGAGAAGATAGTTTCTGAAACGGCTGAACAGTATGGTTTCAGAGAGATAAGGATACCGACTTTTGAGGATACGGGACTTTTTGTACGTTCGGTAGGCGAAACTACTGACGTGGTACAGAAGGAGATGTACACTGTTTCGGCAGGAGGAAAGTCAAACTTCACTCTGCGTCCAGAGGGTACGGCAGGCACTATGAGAGCGGTTTTGGAAAACGGAATACTCAACGAGGGATTTCCGCAGAAGGTATACTATATCCTTTCATGTTTCAGACACGAGAACGTTCAGAAGGGCAGACAGAGAGAGTTCCACCAGTTCGGCTGCGAAATGGTAGGAACGGAGTCGCCGAGGGCGGACGCTGAGGTCATCTCGCTGGCGAAGAGCGTACTTGACAGGGCGGGGGTAAGGAACATTGAGCTGAACATCAACTCAATAGGCTGTCCGAAGTGCCGTGCGGAATACCACAAGGCGCTGAAGGAATTTTTCTCGGCGAGAAAGGACGAGCTTTGCCACACCTGCGGAGAAAGACTGGAAAAAAATCCGATGAGGATACTTGACTGCAAGTCGGAGATATGTCAGGAAATAGGAAAGGACGCTCCGCTGATAATAGATTATCTTTGTGACGACTGCAGAGAACACTTTGAGCAGCTGCAGAAAAATCTTCAGGTCATGGGGATAGAATACAAGATAAATCCGAAGATAGTAAGAGGTCTGGACTACTACACAAGGACGGTATTTGAGTTCGTGACGACGGATATCGGCGCACAGGGAACTGTATGCGGCGGAGGAAGATATGACGGACTTATCGAGCAGCTGGGCGGTCCGAAAACTCCTGCACTTGGTTTCGCCATGGGTCTGGAAAGACTTATCATCACGATGAAAAATCAGGGCTGCGATTTTATGGAGGAAAAGACCTGCGATCTGTACATCGCTTCGATGGGTGAGGCTGCTGCGGCAAAGGCGATGGCGCTCACCATGCAGCTGAGGGACGAAGGATTTTTCGTTGAATACGATCTGGTGGAGAGAGGCATCAAGCCGCAGATGAAATATGCGGACAAGATCGGCGCAAAGTTCGTTATGGTACTGGGCGACAACGAGATCGAAACGGGTGACGCAAGGTTGAAGAATATGGCTGACGGAAGTCAGACGGACATAAAGCTTGACGACAGCTTTACAGACAATTTCTCAAACGCTCTTGTGGCAGAGATGTTCAAGGGACTTGATGATGAGATGGTAAGTCTGTTCAGCGGAAAGGAGTAAGATCATGAGATGTGAACAGTGTTCAATGGTGCCTGTTACGGATATACACACACCGCAGGAATATATACTCTGCGTAGGCTCTATGGCGAGAATGGTGCTTTCGGGGGACGCTGAGATAGTTTATCAGAACTGCCCCATAGATCAGCTTATGGACAAGGACAACAAGTGGGTGAAGGAGAAGTTCTTCCACCAGTTCAGATGCACGAAATGCGGCACGATCTACGGTATGCTTTTCAACACGAAGGTGGGCGGTCAGATAAAGATAAACGACAAGGTATTTGATCCGTCGCAGTATCCTGACGTTGAGAAAAAGGCGGATAATGGAGATATTGGAGAGAAAAAATAATGTTTGTTATTTTTCCGAAAAAGTATGAGTTCGACACAAGGCTCACTCCTAAAAAGGTCATGCGCAGGATAGAGGGCGATCTGCAGGAATACAAGCCGACCATAAACATTCTTTCCACCGCAAGGTTCATGAAGATGCACAGGCAGGAGAGCGTTTATTACGGCAGGCATGACGCAGACAGCTTTGAAGTATATTTTCACAGAATGAAAAGACGTGACGGAGGTTCTACGGGATTTTACGGCAGGGTATCAAAGACGGAGAGCGGCGCACACATAAAGGGCTGGTTCAGAAAGCCTGTATATGCGTATGTTATCGCTGTGCTGTGGGTACTCATATGTCTTTTCTGCGCTGTGGGAACGTATGCGGCAGGTTCTCAGAAGGGAGCGTATATTTTCCTCGGCATAGGTGCGGCAGGATTTCTGCTTATGCTGTGCGACGGGAACGAAAAGTACATCAGGGCATATCTTGATGAATTTCCTGAGCCGGAGATACGTGATCGGGGCGTGGAAGAGATAAGGGACGCTGAGGTCACGGACTGTGGGGACGATACAAAATAATGTTTATTATGAAAAGCCTGACGTGGAAAATGCTTGGTCAAGGCTTGAAAGGAAGGTCAAATAAATGAAACTCGACACAATGAAAGGTATGCGCAGGACGCATTACTGCGGAGAAGTACCCGAAACGGAGCAGGAGGTCGTTGTATGCGGCTTTGCTGACAGGGTAAGAGATATGGGAAACCTTATATTCATCAATCTGCGTGACAGGACAGGTCTTGTTCAGCTTGCGTTCAATGATGAAACTGACAGAGCGGTATTTGAGAAGGCTCAGCTGGTAAAGAGCGAATATGTTCTTATGGCAAAGGGTATGGTACGCCCCAGAGAGAGCGTGAACAACAAGCTGAAAACAGGTAAGATAGAGGTTGCGGTAAGCGAGCTGAGAATACTTTCAAAGGCGGAAACTACTCCTTTTGAGGTAACAAATTCTGACAAGGTAAATGATGAGCTAAAGCTGAAATACCGTTATCTTGATCTGAGAAATCCTAAGCTTCAGAAGAATATAATCACAAGACACAAGATCGCAAAGACGGCGAGGGATTATTTCTACGAGAACGGTTTTCTGGAGATAGAGACACCTATGATGATGAAGTCAACTCCTGAGGGAGCGAGAGATTATCTTGTTCCGTCGAGAGTGCATAAGGGAAAGTTCTACGCTCTTCCGCAGTCGCCGCAGATATACAAGCAGCTGCTTATGATATCGGGTTATGACAGATATGTTCAGCTGGCAAGATGTTTCAGAGATGAAGATCTGAGAGCGGACAGACAGCCTGAGTTCACACAGATCGACCTTGAAATGTCATTTGTTGACGTTGATGATCTGCTTGAAATGGGCGAAGGTCTTGTACACAGACTTTTCAAGGACGTACTGGGTGTTGATATCCCGCTGCCGCTGCCGAGAATGACTTTTGCGGACGCTATGAACAGATACGGTTCGGACAAGCCTGACACACGTTTCGGCATGGAGATACAGGACATCACAGAAACGGTAAAGGACATTGATTTCGTTGTATTCAAGTCTGCTATCGAGAACGGCGGTTCTGTTCGTGCAATAGTTGCAAAGGGCGGCGCACAGACATACACAAGAAAAGAGATAGACAAGCTGACCGAACACGCAAAGGGTATCGGTGCGAAAGGTCTTGCATACATTCGCTGGGCAGACGAGCCGAACTGCTCATTCAAGAAGTTCTTAGGCGAGGGAGATCTGGAGAAGATAACAGCTGCTCTTGGTGCGGAAAAGGGAGATCTTGTACTTATCTGCGCAGACAGGAACAAGATAGTGCTGAACGTACTGGGTGCGCTCAGACTTATCTGCGGAAAGCGTCTTGGAATGATACAGGAGGGTTACAACTTCCTTTGGATAACAGAGATGCCGTTCTTTGAGAAGGACGATGAAACAGGCGAATGGCTTGCGGCTCATCACCCGTTCACTATGCCTATGGAAGAGTGCATAGAGTATCTTGACAGCGCACCTGAAAAGGTAAGGGCGAAGGCATTCGACCTTGTACTCAACGGCACGGAGCTTTCATCGGGTTCAATGAGAATAACAGATTATGAGCTTCAGCAGAAGATGTTCGAGTCGCTTGGAATGAGCGATGAGGAGATAGAGGCTAAGTTCGGATTCCTTGTGGACGCATACAGATATGCTGCGCCTCCTCACGGCGGAATGGGAATAGGACTGGACAGAATTTCCATGATAATGTGCGGAGCGGAGTCGCTGAGAGATGTAGTAGCGTTCCCGAAGGTACAGAACGCAAGCGAACTTATGAGCGAGTGTCCGTCTGTTGTAGACGAGAAGCAGCTTGATGAGCTGTCCATTGCCATAAAGGACGTTAAGGAAAACTGATAGGATAATATGTGCGGCACTTCGGGGGAAACTTTGGAGTCCGCACATTTTTTTTGCGTTGTAAATTTTGGTGAAAAAGGGTGACAGTTATGGGAAAAATAGAGATAAGGGACGCAGCAGTGGGGGACGCAGGACGTTTTCTGGAGATATATGCGCCTTATGTGGAAAAGACGGCGATAACCTTTGAATATGATGTACCGTCGGTGGAGGAATTCAGCGGACGGATAGAGGGGACTTTGAGGGAATACCCATACATTGCGGCGGAATATGACGGCAGGGTAGTGGGGTACGCATACGGCGGACGTTTTCACCCTAGGGCGGCATACTCGCACTGTGCGGAGATGAGCATTTACATAGAAGATGGTATGCATGGTTTAGGCATAGGAAAGGCATTATACTGCGAATTGGAGAGGCGTTTGGCGCAGCAGGGGATAACGAATTTTTACGCCTGCATAGCATACCCGGTGGAAGAGGACGAATATCTGACGTTGGGCAGTGTACATTTTCACGAGAAGATGGGGTACAGCATATGCGGCAGGTTTCACAAATGCGGAGTGAAGTTCGGGAAGGTATATGATATGGTTTGGATGGAGAAGCTGGCTGGGGGAGAGGATATGGGATAGGCGGATAGTTTGAGCGGGGGTGGTGATAGCAGGTAATTGGGGATAGCGATAGGTTTTAGCAAAGTGGGTTTCAGTGAAAGCGGGCGACCGCAGGTAATTTGAAAATTGCAGCAGGTATAGGAAAGCTAGGATTGGTATAAGCGGGCGACCGCAGGTCGCCCCTACGGAAACGTTGAGAGAAAATCCACATTAGACCGCATCAAAGTGAAAAGAGCCGATACAAGACCTCATCAAAGTGGGTTTCAGTAAAAGCCATATCTCGGTTTCTTCCGAGCGCAAAGTAACAGACCGCACAGCAGACAGCGAGCTTGTCGAGCGTAGCGAATTACCCCGTCTGGGAAGACAATAGTTAATAGTTTTTTAACTATTATTGTGTCGGAGTGTGCTATAATAAAAAGGTTAGAGTAAAATTATAGCTATAAGTGAGGAAATGTATTTATGGAACAGGCAAAAGAAAATAAAATGGGTACTCAGCCTGTCGGCAGTTTGCTGATCGGCATATCTTTACCGATCATGATATCTATGCTGGTACAGGCTTTATACAACATCGTTGACAGCATCTTTGTTGCGAAGATAAGCGAGGACGCTCTTACGGCGGTTTCTATGGCTTTCCCTATCCAAAATCTGATGATCGCTATCGGTGCTGGTACGGGTGTTGGTATCAATGCGCTGCTGTCGAAATCTTTGGGCGAAAAGAATTTCAAACGTGCTAATCAGGCGGCAAACAATGGTATTTTTCTTATTCTGGTGGCTTTCGTCATCTTTATGGTGTTCGGTCTATTCTTTACTGAAACGTTTTACCGTGCGCAGACAAGCGACCCTGCAATAATCAAATACGGTGATGAATATACTACTGTTATAACTGTTTTCGGCGTTGGTTTGTTCTCGCAGATGACCTTTGAAAAGCTTTTGCAGGCTACGGGAAAGACTGTTTACTCCATGTTTACTCAGGGATTGGGTGCTGTGGTGAACATCATTCTTGACCCTTGCTTTATCTTCGGAGTAGGATTTTTCCCTAAGATGGGTGTTACAGGTGCGGCGGTCGCAACCGTTATCGGACAGTTCTCTGCGGCGGTGCTTGGACTGGTTTTAAACATAAAATTTAACAAAGAGATAACAATTAATTTAAAGCAATATAGTCCTAATTTGTCTATCATAAAGAAGATATATGCGGTGGGTCTGCCGTCGATAATCATGCAGTCCATAAGCTCGATAATGAATTTCGGCTTCAACAAGATACTTATTGAGTTCTCGAAAACTGCCGTTGCGGTGTTCGGTGTATACTTCAAGCTTCAGAGTTTCATCTTTATGCCTATCTTCGGTCTGAACAACGGTCTTATACCGATAATGGCTTACAACTACGGTGCGAGAAAGAAACGCCGTATAATGGCGACGATGAAGTACGCTTTCCTTATTGCGGCGCTCATTATGTTCGTTGGTACGCTGGTTATGCAGATATTCCCGAAACAGCTCCTCGGTATGTTCGAGGCAAGCGGCAAAATGCTTGAAATAGGCGTTCCTGCGCTGAGGATAATCAGTCTGCACTTCGTTATTGCGTCCGCAGGAATCATTCTTTCATCATCTCTTCAGGCGCTTGGACACGGCGTTTACGCTATGATAATGTCATTCGCAAGACAGCTCGTTGTGCTGCTGCCTGTGGCTTATCTGCTGTCGAAAACTGGCAACATCGACGCTGTATGGTGGTCATTCATCATTGCGGAAATATGCTCTGTAACGCTTGGAACCATATTCTTCCTTAATGTAAAGAAAAAAGAGATATCGGTCATGGAGGACGTGTAAAATGGGCGGAAAAGGCAGTATGATGCGCCTTGACAGGCTGGTTTCTTCGCAGATATACGGCATTTCGAGGGCGGACGTGAAAAAGCTCTGCTTAAAGAAAAAAGTCATGGTGAACGGCAAGCTTATGGCTCGCTCGGACGCTAAGGTGAGCGTTGACGATGAGATATTTATAGACGGAAAAAGGCTTGTTTACAGGGAACACGTTTACATAATGCTCAACAAGCCGCAGGGCGTGGTATGCTCAACGAAGGATGGAGAGTCGAAAACGGTGCTGGAGCTTGTGCCGCAGGAGCTTATGCGTGAGGGGCTTTTCCCTGCGGGGAGGCTCGATAAGGACACGGAGGGTTTTGTGCTTATCACTGACGACGGGGAGCTTTCACACAGAATGCTGTCGCCAAAAAGCCATGTG
This sequence comes from uncultured Ruminococcus sp., assembly GCF_934476685.1. Taxonomy (GTDB): domain Bacteria; phylum Bacillota; class Clostridia; order Oscillospirales; family Ruminococcaceae; genus Hominimerdicola. The sequence continues at coordinate 53,443 of NZ_CAKSNX010000005.1, read as the reverse complement.
CCTAAGACTTATTTTGTAAGGCTGGAAAAGCCGTGGGAGGAGAGCTACGGCGAGATAATGGCTGAGGGAATGACCATTGACGGCGACAACGGCAGGGAAAAATGTCTGCCGGCGGAGTTCAAAGGCTCGGACAGTGACCCTTACGAATGCACGCTTATTCTTCACGAGGGAAAGTTTCATCAGGTCAAAAGAATGTTTGGAACGCTGGGCAATAAAGTGATATTTCTCAAGCGGACGGCTATCGGAGATATGCAGCTGGACACAAATTTGGCACTGGGCGAGTGTTTGGAGATTATGCACAAAGATGTTGAAAATTTATTGGCACGATAGCTTCCAGATTGTATTTTTATGGTAACGCTTAGTTATTTTTCGTCAATATACATAATGAGATATAGTAAAGTTTAGTTAAAAAAACTCTTGCGGTTACCTGTAAAATTTGTTATTATATTATTGTAGCTAATGGATATTTTGATGTTAGATATTATATTAGTAAAATTTCAACAGGGAGGTTCTTTTTAATGGCAAGTGTATCATTAAGAGAAATTTATAAGAAGTATGCCGGCGGTGTTATCGCTGTATCAGACTTCAACATCGAAATCAAGGATAAGGAATTCATCATTCTCGTAGGCCCTTCCGGATGCGGTAAGTCTACAACACTTAGAATGATCGCAGGTCTTGAGGAAATCAGTGAAGGTGAGCTTTACATCGGCGACAAGCTCGTTAATGATATTGCACCTAAGGACAGAGATATCGCAATGGTATTCCAGAACTACGCTCTGTATCCTCATATGACAGTTTTCGAGAACATGGCATTTGGTCTTAAGCTCAGAAAAGTACCTAAGGATGAGATTGCTAGAAAGGTTGAGGAAGCTGCTAGAATCCTCGACATCGCTCACCTCCTCGACAGAAAGCCTAAGGCTCTTTCAGGTGGTCAGAGACAGCGTGTTGCTCTGGGTAGAGCTATCGTTCGTGAGCCACAGGTATTCCTTCTTGACGAGCCTCTGTCAAACCTCGACGCTAAGCTGAGAGCACAGATGAGAACTGAGATCTCAAAGCTCCACAAGAAGCTCGGTACTACATTTATTTACGTTACACATGACCAGACAGAAGCTATGACAATGGGCGACCGTATCGTAGTTATGAAGGACGGTTATATTCAGCAGATCGACACACCTACTAACCTTTATCAGAACCCTGTTAACCAGTTCGTTGCAGGATTCATCGGTTCACCTCAGATGAACTTCATCGACGCTAAGCTGCTCAAGATCGACGGCAAGTATGTTGTTGAGTTCGGTTCAGAGGATACAAAGACTTCAAGAGGCGTTAAGTATCAGGTTGAAGTTCCTGAGGCTAAGGCTGACGCTGAGGCTCTTGAGCCACTGGTAGATCAGGAAGTTATTCTTGGTGTTCGTCCGGAGTGCATCCACGATGAGGAGATGTTCCTTTCAGCTGCTAAGACAGGCGTTATCAACGCTACTGTTGAAGTAACAGAAATGATGGGTGCTGAAACATATCTGTATCTTACTTGCGAGGGTATCAACCTTACAGCTAGAGTTTCACCTAGATCAACAGCTCGTCCACAGGATGAGATCCAGGTTGCTCTTGATCCTAACAGAATCCACATCTTCGACAAGGAAACTGAGAAGGCTGTTATCAACTGATTTTAGGAAAAATTTATATTCACATAGCAAAAAGTACGGTTTCTTACCGTACTTTTTGTGTTTTACGGGAATTGAAACCGTTTACGTTATGACAGAGAGGAAAATTTAAGATGAAGATGAAAAGATTTGCGGCTATGCTGACTGCCTGCGCTATGGCGATTTGCTGCATGGCAGGCTGTGCAGGGGGAAGTGAGAGCGAGAGCAGTTCGGGCAAGGCGGATAGTTCTGCTGCGGAAAGCTCGGAGGCTGAGAAGCTCCCTGAAACTGATGAGGAATGGAATCAGGCTATGCTGGACAAGGCTATGGTATCCTATGGAAACACCTCGATGATGCAGGACGTTATAAAACGTGCGCAGGCAGGGGAAGATGTGACCATTGCATACTTAGGCGGTTCGATAACGGAGGGCATTTCGGCTGGTCCTGATGACTGTTACGCAAAGCTGACGTATGAGCATTTTGCGGAGAAGTTTGGTACGGGGGACAATGTAAAGTATCACAATGCGGGGCTGAGCGGAACTCCGTCAAAGCTTGGAATTTTAAGGCTTGACAGAGATGTGCTGGCATATGATCCTGATGTGGTATTCATTGAATTTGCGGTAAATGACGGCAGTGAGCCTGACTATCAGAACGCATACGAATCTATTGTAAAGACGTTGCTGGAGAAGAACATAGCGGTAGTTCTGCTGTTTTCTGTGACGGCGGAGGATCACTCTGCGCAGGATTACATGAAGGAGATAGGCACGGGGTACAATTTACCGATGATATCTTACTGTGATGCGCTGAGGTATTTATTTGCCAACGGACGAATGAAGTGGGAAGATTTTTCTGACGATCAGTCGCACCCGAACGTTGAGGGACACAAGCTTGTTGCGTCGATGGTAGATTATTACTTTGACACGGTGATGGACGTTGAACCTGAGGGTGAATATGTGATGCCGATGGAGGACGTATACTCGCCGAGGGAAGTTGACGCACACATGGTGGAAAATGACGGAATAGAGCCGATAGAGATGGGCAGCTGGGAGAAGGGAACGGACATAGCGACGTTCACCAACGGCTGGACGCATCAGCGTGACGCAGGAAATGACCCGATAGTATTTGAGATCGAGGCAAAGTTCCTGTACATGATATACAAGGAGGTACAGGCGGGATCATACGGTGGACTGCACGTTAAGGTGACGGCAGACGGAGAGGAATATGATGACAGTGTATACGAGGCGGTAAGTCCGAACGGTTGGGGAAATGCGCAGGTGCAGAACATTGCGATGATGCCTGAGGACACGAAATACAGGGTAGAGATCTCCATGGCAGACGGAGATGAAGAAACCATGGGACAAATATTAGCATTTGGCTATACGTCCTAGTCTTCCCAGACGGGCGCCCTCGGGCGGGCGGCTCGGTTCGGGACGCTCGGTAAACTCGCTGTCTGCTGTCGGGCCTTTTACTTTCGTGCTCGGAAGAGTCCTCCCGGACGGGGTAATTCGGGACACTCGACAAGCTCGCTGTCTGCTGTCCGAACTTCTCATTTGCGCTCGGAAGAAACTGAGATATAACTTTTACTAAAACCAAATTTGATGAGGTCTTGTATTGGTTCTTTTCGGTTTGATTAGGTCTTGTTTTGGGTTTTTAAGGCTCAATGTTTCCGTAGGGGCGACCTGCGGTCGCCCGCTTTTACTGAAAACCACTTTGTAAAGACCTTATATCGGCTTTTTTCGCTTTGATGCGGTCTAATGTGAATTTTTATCTCATTGTTTGCGTAGGGGCGACCTGCGGTCGCTTGCTTATGTAAAATTTGTTAAGGCTTTCTACTGCCCTCAATGTTTGCGGCCGTAGGGTAATGCAAAATTTTAGGTCGGCTTTTCACGGTTCGATGTTTTGGTGGGCGGTTTGCATTGTGTGAAATGCGGCTGGCTTTAGGGTATGGCAGGTTTCGGATAAGTTTTATATTTGCTCGGTAAAAGAGGTGGTTTTGGACTGCCTCTTTTTTGATGTGCGGAATGTGGTGAGGGTGGAATGGGGGAGTTTTACGGGCAGGTGTGGGGGATCTCTTTAGGTGTATTTTTTGACAATTTGGCTGCGTTTTGCGGGGAGGACGGCGTTTTTTGACGTTTCATAGTCGATATGACAAGGGGAGAGTCTTTGGTCGGCTGTTTTTTAGATATTTGATAAAAGTCAGTTTAATATATTATGAAAGGTCTTGACAAATCGGGGGAAAAGTGAGATAATAATTAGGATTAAGATATTTGAATTTTTATTGTCTGATTGGAGTTAGTTTTATATGGCTACAAGAGTAGGAATGGTATCGCTGGGATGTCCGAAAAATCAGGTGGACGCTGAGCATATGCTCTTCAACCTGAAAAAAGAAGGCTTTGAGATCGTTTCGGACGCTGCGCTGGCAGATGTGGTTATCGTCAACACCTGCGGCTTTATTGAGTCCGCTAAGCAGGAGGCTATCGACACCATTCTTGAATTCTGCACCCTTAAACAGGAGGGCAGGATAAAGGCTGTTATCGCTACGGGATGTCTTGCTGAGCGTTACAGAGATGAAATGAAAAATGAGATACCTGAGCTGGACGCTGTCATCGGTCTTGGTGCCAACGATCAGCTGGTGGATATCATAAGGCAGATATACTGCGACGGAAAGCCTGTCTGCGCTTACGGTGCTAAGACGGATCTTTCTATGGAGGGCGGAAGAATTATTTCTACCGAGCCGTTCTACGCTTATATCAAGATAGCTGAGGGCTGCTCCAACTGCTGCACATACTGCGCTATACCTGCTATCAGAGGCAAGTTCAGAAGCCGCAAGATGGAGGATATCGTTTCGGAGGCCAGGTGGCTTGCGGAAAACGGTGTTACGGAGCTTGTTGTGGTGGCGCAGGATACAACACGATACGGCGAGGACATTTACGGAAAGTCCATGCTGCCGGAGCTGCTCAGACAGCTTTGTCAGATCGACGGATTCAAGTGGATAAGAACGCTTTACTGTTACCCTGAGAGGATAACGGACGAGCTTATAGATACTATCGCTTCGGAGGAAAAGCTGGTGAAGTATCTGGATATGCCTATCCAGCACTGCAACGGCGAGATACTGAAGGCGATGAACAGGCAGGGCGACAGAAAGTATCTTACGGAGCTTATCGCAAAGATAAGGGCGAAGATACCGGACGTTATACTGAGAACTACTCTCATTGCGGGATTCCCAGGGGAAACGGAGGAGCAGTTTGAGGAGCTTTGCGAATTTGTAAAGGAAATTCAGTTTGAAAGACTTGGCTGCTTTGCATTCTCACCGGAGGAGGGTACAAAGGCTTATGATATGCCCGATCAGATACATCTCAAGACGAGAGAACACAGGGCGGAGATCATAATGGAAGAGCAGATGATAATTTCCGACAGGCTCAATGAAAAATGCATGGGCAAGACTTTTGAGGTGGTCTGCGAGGGATTTGACAGATACGCTGAATGTTATTACGGCAGAAGCGCAGCGGACGCACCTGAGATAGACGGAAAGATCTTTTTCGACAGCGACAAGAAGTTAAGAACGGGCGAATATGTCAAGGTGCTTGTTGATGACACACTTGATTATGACCTTATCGGTTCGAGAGTAGATTAACTGCGGAGGAAAAGTAAGATGAATTTACCTAATAAACTGACTGTGATGCGTGTTATTCTGATACCGTTCTTTATGCTGTTCATACTGCTGTTCAAGATACCTTATCATATGGTATGGGCACTGGTGGTATTTGCTATTGCATCTATAACGGATTTTCTTGACGGAAAGATAGCGAGAAAGAATAACCTTGTGACGACTTTCGGAAAGTTCCTTGACCCTCTGGCAGACAAGCTGCTGGTAATGACGGCGCTGATATGCTTTGCTTTTGAGCGTTGGATAGACCCTGTGGCGGTAATAATAATACTTGCGAGAGAGTTTATGGTGACGGGACTAAGGCTTGTGGTAGCAGGCGAAGGCGTTGTTGTGGCGGCAGGAATATGGGGAAAGCTAAAGACGGCTTTCACTATGGTCGCACTTATTGCCATAATGGCTTTGCAGATATTCTTCCCAGGCGAAAAGGGAAGCCCTGACCTTACATGGGGTTCGCCGATGTTCATAATCAACGAGGTACTCATATGGGTGGCTGTTGTGCTGACGGTGATATCGGGCGGAATTTATCTGAAGGCTTACTGGAAGTATATTGATTCAAGCAAGTAACCCACGGGCGGTATTTTCATATAATATAAACATAATACAATAGATATATAAATGCGTATCAGCAAAAGTAGCGCAGATGTAATTTTCAGAGAGAAGCCGTTTGGTGCGAGGCTTTAAGGATTTTGTGTGAAGTGCGGCTGACAGCAGGGAGAGAGGAACGGTCAAAGGCTCAGTATTCCTCCCCGCAGATCTGCGTTAAAGATACAGAGCCGATGCGGACGGAGAGGTCTGCACGGAAGATCGGAGTGGAACCGCAGCGAAGCTGCCTCCTGAATGCTTTGGCATGGGAGGCAGCTTTTATTTTGCCGGCGGTGCTGCAAAAAAATTTGGCGGATAAAACGAGATGACATTAATGACCGGATCTATCGGAAAGATAATAGATACAGAAAAGCGAGATAGGATAAAAAACCAAATAGAACAGAGCAAAAGACGATCGAATTTCGAGCTGCTGAGGATAATCGCTATGGTGATGATAATTTTTCATCATCTGGCGTATCACACGGAGTTCGATGATGAGAAGTTTTCGCAGATAAATCTTTATGCGAAGCAGATAATGACCATAGGCGGAAAGGTAGGGGTGAACCTCTTTCTGCTCATAACGGGATATTTTATGTCGGTGAAAAGCACGTTTTCGGTGAGGAAGGTGCTGCGGCTGCTGGCGGAGATGTGGTTTTACACATTTGTGACGGAGGTGATACTGGATCAGAGGGGAGAGCTTGACGAGGAGTTCTTTGAAACAGGCTCGGTATTTTTCCCTTTTATGAGGGGGGCGAACTGGTTCAGCGTTACATACATATGCCTGTATGTTTTTTCGGGAGCGATAAATCTTATTTTTGAGAATTTCTCGGAGAAAAAGCTGCTGGGACTGATAGGGTTCATGCTGTTCATGTCGGTGCAGTTCCCGATAGTGTTCCACAACTGGAACGACCCTGTTATCGGGGAGAGCGGCGGCGGAGCGGTGTTCAGGTTTATCACGATGTACCTTATCGGAGGGTATCTGCGGCACTACCCGCACAAGATACTCAGAAGTATGCCTGTGCTGTTTACTGCGGCGGCAGGGGGATTTATCGGGGCATATATGGGACTTCACTATGAGCTGGAGAATTTTTCATTCGAGCAGAACAATTTTTTCATAGTGCTGTGGTCGGTGGCGATGTTCATGATATTCGCAAATATCGAGATAAGCTATAAGCCTGCGGTGAATATGATAGCCTCATGCGTTTTCGGGGTATATCTTTTTCACGACAACGAATATGTGCGGCGGATACTGTGGGAGGATATCTCCACGGCGGTCGAACGGGTGGGGGATAAGTCATTCATACCCTACTGCATCGGCTTTGTGCTGGCGGTGTTCCTTGTGGGGACGGCTATCGACATGGCAAGACAATACATTTTATTCAAGCCTTTTAAGCTGCTCAACGACAGGGTGGTAATACCTTACTTCGGTCGGCTGAGAAACGTAATTAACGGAAAGGGGACGGCAGATAATGAATCTGATCGAAAACATCAAGCATGATATACAGACAATAAAGGACAGAGATCCTGCGGCGACGAGCGTACTGGAGATACTGACATATTCGGGACTTCACGCTGTGGCATTTTACAGGGTATCACACTGGTTCTACACCAAAAATCACAAGGTCATCGCAAGAGTCATATCTCAGTTCGCAAGAATGCTTACGGGCATAGAGATACACCCGGGCGCAAAGATAGGCAAGGGACTGCTTATCGACCACGGTTCGGGAGTAGTTATCGGAGAAACTGCGGAGATAGGCGATTACTGTCTGCTGTATCAGGGCTGTACGCTGGGCGGAACGGGCAAGGATCAGGGCAAAAGACACCCTACCCTCGGAAACAACGTTATGGTCGGCTGCGGCGCAAAGGTACTGGGTCCGTTTACGGTAGGGGACAACGCAAAGATAGCGGCGAACGCTGTGGTGCTTGAGCCTGTGCCTGCGAACTCAACGGCGGTAGGCGTTCCTGCAAGGATAGTCAAGCAGAACGGAAAGCGCACCTGTGATCTGGATCAGATACACATACCCGACCCTGTGGCGCAGGAGCTTTGCCAGACGAGAATGAAGCTGGAAAAGCTGGAGAAGAGGGTGGAGGAGCTGGAAAAGCTGGAGAGCCTGACAGATCCCGAACCACTGCAAGACGTTGAAAATACAGAGGAATAAACTTAAAAAGAAGAGGTAAAAAGCTATGAACATTTACAATACGCTCACACATAAGGTCGAGGAATTTGTGCCGAACGAGGCGGGCAAGGTGGCAATGTACACCTGCGGTCCGACGGTATATCACTTTGCACACATCGGAAACCTCAGAAGTTATATAATGGAGGACGTGCTTGAAAAGTACCTCCGATATGTGGGATATGATGTGAAGAGAGTAATGAACATCACGGACGTAGGACACCTTACTTCCGACGGCGACACGGGCGACGACAAGATGTTAAAGGGTGCAAAGCGTGAGCATAAGACGGTCATGGAGATAGCAAAGTTCTACACTGACGCTTTCTTTGAGGACTGCAGAAAGCTCAACATCAAGCGTCCTGACGTGGTTGCGCCTGCGACGGAGTGCATAGACGATTTCATCAAGGTCATTTCTGCGCTTATCGAAAAGGGATACGCTTATGAGGCAGGCGGAAACATTTATTTCGACACTTCAAAACTGGAGGACTACTATGTTTTCCACAACTTCAATGAAGAGGACCTTGAAGTCGGCGTTCGTGAGGGCGTTGAGGAGGACTCAAACAAGAGGAACAAGGCGGACTTTGTACTGTGGTTCACAAAATCGAAGTTTGATTCGCAGGAGCTTAAATGGGAGTCGCCTTGGGGCGTGGGTTATCCGGGCTGGCACATTGAATGCTCATGCATTTCGATGAAGAACCTCGGCGAGTATCTTGACATACACTGCGGCGGTGTGGACAACATTTTCCCGCACCACACCAACGAGATTGCGCAGTCGGAGGCTTACCTCGGACACAAGTGGTGCAACTACTGGTTCCACGTTCATCATCTTAACACCAACAGCGGAAAGATGTCGAAGTCAAAGGGCGAGTTCCTTACGGTCTCACTGCTGGAGAGCAAGAATTATGCTCCGCTGGTTTACAGATTTTTCTGCTTGCAGTCACATTACAGAAAGTCGCTCGTATTCACATATGAAAATCTCGACAACGCAAAGACGGCTTATGACAAGCTTGTGGCAAGGGTAGCGCAGCTTGTAAAGGCGGCTGACAAGGGCGAAGTTGAGCAGGCTGAGTTCGACAGGCTGAAAGGTCTTTTCACTGCGGCTATGGACGAGGATATAAACACTTCAAATGCTATAACTGCTCTTTATGACGTGCTGAAGGCTGATGTCAATGCGGCAACTAAGCTTGCGCTCATCAATGATTTCGACAGGGTGCTTTCACTTGATCTTGTGAAGTCGGCTGAGGCGCTTGCGGCGGAGGAAGAGAAGAATGCGGCGGATATCCCTGCGGAGGTAACGGCTCTGGTGGAGAAAAGACAGGCGGCAAGAAAGGCAAAGGATTTCGCTGAGGCAGACAGACTGCGTGACGAGATAGCTGCTCTCGGATATTCCGTAAAGGAAACAAGACAGGGTACGGAGATAACAAAGTTATAAACATAACTTTGCTGTAAATACAGCTTTGTTATAAATACAGCTTTGTTGCAATAGAGAGGAAAAAGATAGTAAAAATGAAAGAAACGAATTATATCGACAGGAACAAGGGAAAGCGTTTCCGCACATATTTTCAGTTTTCGATGATAGCTGTATGTTTTGTTCTTGTATTTGCGCTGTTCTACGCTTGTCAAGGCAGGTCAAATTCCGCAAAGCTAAATTCTGAGGACGTTAAGGTTATACAGTATGATCTGCCGTCGGACGATGCGGCGGTAGCGGTGTTTGAAACTTCAAAGGGAACGTTCAAGGCGGTCATTTACGAGGACGAAGCGCCGAAAACTGCAAAGTATTTCAGAGAACTTGTGGATTCGGGATATTATGACGGCACATATGTGTTCGCTGTGCAGGACGGAGTTTACTTTATGGGCGGCTCGAAATCGGAGAACGGAACGGACACGGACGACACAAACAAGGAAACTATCGACCCTGAGATAACGCCTGACCTTTGGCCGTTCAGAGGTGCGCTCATCTCATACGGCGACAAGGGCGGAACGGTGTTCAATCAGAAGGTCATGTCGGGAAGCAGAATGCTTTTCGTGGACACTGTGGAATTTACGGACGAATTTGTGGAGGAACTTGATTCCGCAGGGGGAAATGACGAGCTGGTGGAAACCTTTAAGGAAAAGGGCGGAATACCAAATTTTGCTCAGCAGTACACTATTTTCGGACAGATATATGACGGCTATGACGTTTATGACGAGATATGCTCGGCGGACGTTGTGAACTCGGAAAATCTTACGCCGAAGTCAAAGATAACTTTCGACAAGGTGTATATGTCCACCTACGGCGAGAACAGGAACGATGAGTTCTTTACGGCGAGCGTAGTTCCGGCGGAAAGTGCTGTGGATACGGACACGGAAAGCTCGCAGGAAAATTAAAGGATAAAATAAGCGAATATAACAAAGACCGTCTGCATGGAGTGTGCAGGCGGTCTTTGTGTGTTGATGTACGCTGTACTATATTTTGATATTCAGCTGAACGAAATCTGAGCCGCTGAGTTTACAGCTGATGGGGTCGGGCTGGTGAGTTGAGGCATAGACGGTAAATTCACTGCTGTATCTGCGGCGCTCACCTGTTTCGGAAACGGAGGTAAAGGCTTTCGGGGAGATAGGTATTTCAACGGTCTGCTCCTCATTTTCGCCTAGGGTGATACGTTTAAAACCGCAGAGGCTTGGGAACGGTGTGGAGTTTTCGGTATTATCCGTTATGTACAGCTGTACAACGTCCTCGGTGGCTGAGCCGCTGTTATGGACTGTGACGGAGAACTTGTCATTTGCGAATGAGATATCTGTGACCTTGACTGCGCCGTAGGTCAGACCGTAGCCGAATGGGTAGAGGATATTGCGGTCTGTGTATCGGTAGGTTCGGTCTTTCATTGAATAGTCGGTGAAGTCGGGGAGAAGGTCGGTATTCTCATAGAATGTAACGGGGAGCTTGCCAGAGGGGGAGATATCGCCGAAAAGTATTTCCGCAAGAGCCTTTCCGCCCTCTGCACCTGCATACCACACATGGAGGAGTGCATCGGGGGTACATTCGGTATTGATCGAACTTCCTGCGGCGCAGACTATGACAACAGGTTTGCCCACTGCCATTACACGCTTTATAAGGGTGCGCTGGCTTTCGGGGAGAAGAAGTCCGTTTTTATCTCCCGACGAAAACTCGTTGCCTGTGTCGCCCTCTTCGCCCTCGATAGTTGCGTCAAGTCCCACGCAGAGGATAACTGCGTCGGAGTTTGCGGCGGCTGCTTCGGCTTCGGCATAGCGGTCGCCTGCCTGCGCAAGTCCCGAAACTCTGTCTTTGTAGAGGTGACAGCCTTCTGCGTAGAGGACACGTCCCTTAAATCTGTCCTCGATACCTTCGAGGAAGGTCACATATCTGTCGGCTGTGCCGTTATAGTTGCCCTCTAGGGCGGCTCGGCTGTCTGCATTCGGTCCTATGACGGCGAGGGTCTTTATGCTGTTCTCGTTGAGGGGGAGAATGCCGTTGTTCTGGAGCAGGACCATTGACCTTTCCGCACAGGCGAGGGAAAGCGCTTTATTTTGTGGGGCGCAGACCTCGGTATAGGGGACAGCGTCATACTCGGTGGACTTATCGAACATACCCAGTCTTATGCGTGTTCGCATAAGATGAACGCAGGCACGGCGGATATCATCTTCGGTCACAAGACCTTTTTCCAGTGCGGAAAGCAGGTGGACATATGTACAGCCGCAGTTCACATCGCAGCCTGCTTTGAGCGCCATTGCCGCCGACTCGACGGGGGAGGAGGTCACCATATGATGCTCGTGGAAATCCCTTATCGCCCAGCAGTCGGAAACGAAATAGCCGTCAAAATCCCACTCTTTCAGCTTTTTCATAAGAAACTCGCTTGCGCAGGAGGGTTCGCCGTTCACACGGTTGTATGCGCCCATAACGCTTTCGACCTTTGCGTTCTTCACAAGCTCTTCAAAGGCATAGAGGTAGGTTTCTTCCAGATCTTTGGGACTTGCCTCGGCGTTGAACTCATGGCGGAGGGATTCGGGGCCGCTGTGTACAGCAAAATGCTTTGCGCAGGCGGCTGTTCTCAGGGTCGATGATGTGCCTTGAAGTCCTTTTACATAGGCTTTTCCGCACTCTGAGGTAAGGTAGGGGTCTTCGCCGTAGGTTTCATGACCTCTGCCCCAGCGTGGGTCACGGAAGATATTTATATTTGGCGCCCATAGGGTAAGGCCTTTGTATATATCCCTGTCGCCACGCTTTGAATACTCGTTGTATTTTGCTCTCGCCTCGGTGGAGGTGACTTCTGCGGCTTTGTTTACAAGGTCGGTGTCGAACATTGCGGCAAGACCGATAGCCTGCGGGAACATTGTGGCTGTTCCGCTGCGGGCAAGTCCGTGTATGCCCTCGTTCCACCAGTTATATGCGGGAATGGAAAGACGCTCGACAGCCGGTGCGTCATATCTCAGCTGTGAGGCGGCTTCCTCGATAGTCATTTCGCTTACAAGAGCCTCGGCTCTTTCCTGCGCTGAGAGGGATATGTCAAGATATTTTTTCATTGTGATTGCTCCTTTTTTTGTATTATTGTGATATTTTTTCGCCCACTATTTCAAAGTAGAGATTTTTCTTCAAAACCTCCGAGGGGTAATATTCTTTTTGATTATATGCGATGAGAAGTTTCATATAGGCTGCCACGTCGCTTATGGAATACATTGGTATACAGCCTGTTTTGATAATTTTGCTGAGGGTATCGTACATAGGCCGGTCTTTTTTTATGCCGCAGATATAGACTCTTATATCGTTGACAAGGCATTTTTCGATAAAGCGGCAGAACGAATAGTTATCGCCGAATTTCGTTTCGGTGCAGGCTGTGCCGCTGTGGTATGGGGAAAAAAGCACTGCGGCAGGCTTTCCGTCGAGGCTGTAATTTGAAAAATCCATAGACGGGTAGCCGTCTATTTTCATTATATTTTTCTCGAATTTCAGGGGGTTGCGGAAGAGTTTTTCTTTGGGCTGTTTGAGCCATTTTTCGTTTATGCCTTTATGGACGGTGAAGTCTGCGTGGGGGTCTTCGCCGTAGGCTGTGAACCTGTCGAGGCAGGTATCAGCGGGGAGAAGTCTTGTGGAGATATAGACCTTTTCATAGAGGGTGAAAACGCCTGCGTACTTATTTTCAAGGATATTTTTTACGGCGCAGGAGAAGTTGTAAAGTCCGTTGCTGCCTGCTGAACCGATGGGTTTATTGGCGGCTATGATATACAGAGGGATATCTATATGGCGGAAATACATTCCCAGCAGGGCGGAGGTATAGGCGAGGGTGTCGCTGCCGTGGGTGAGGATAATGCCTGCATAGTTGGAGGTATCGACGTTTGACAATATCTCGATAATTCTTTCCCAACAGGCAGGGAGCATATTTTCGCTGAGGATATTAAGTATCTGTCTGCACTCAAAGCTGACATCGCTGCCGAAGGCTTTGCGGTAGGCGGCGATAAGCTCGAAACGTCCGTCCCCTGCGACGCTGATTATGCCGTCACTGCTGAGGGTACTGCCGATAGTGCCGCCTGTGAAAAGCACGAGTATTTTTTTTGAAGGTGTGCTGCTGTTAGTTGGTTTTTCTAGGTTTTCTATATTTTTTATGTTTTTTTCCATAGATACGCCTCCCTGCATAGTTGGATACATTATAAATATTGCCGCAATGGTGGAATGATATACCTTTACGAACATATTTTATTTGTTATAAATATAATATCACAACAGTTTGCTTTTGTCAATAGTTGTGCAAGATGCACAAAAGTTTGCGAAATATTGATTTAAAATGAGAATTGAGTATAAGAAGAAAATTTGATATAATAATAAGGCAGTATTGAAGTGGACAGAAGACGGTATTGAAAGTTTTATAAGGAATATTGCAAAACGGCGGCGGAAACACCGCTGTTTTGCGGTATTGCGGAACATACCAATGTCACTTCGCAGTTTTTTGTTTTGGAAAGGATGAATAAATTATCATGTGGGCTTACGAAAGCGTTTTTTATCAGATATATCCATTAGGTTTCTGCGGTGCGCCTTTTGAGAATGACGGTGTTCAGGAGAGCAGGATACTGAAGGTCAAGGAGTGGATACCGCACATTCAGAAGTTGGGTGCGAATGCGATATACTTCTCGCCTGTATTTGAATCGGACACGCACGGATACAACACGAGGGATTACGGCAAGATAGACTGCCGTCTTGGCACGAACGAGGATTTTGCAGAGGTCGTAAAGGCTTTGCACGAGGCGGGCATAAAGGTGGTCATTGACGGTGTATTCAACCATGTGGGCAGAGGTTTCTGGGCATTTCAGGACGTACTGAAAAACAGGGAGAACTCGCCTTACAAGGACTGGTTCAACATCAATTTCGGCGGAAACAGCGACTACAATGACGGTTTATGGTACGAGGGCTGGGAAGGTCACTATGATCTTGTAAAGCTCAATCTGAACAATCCTGCGGTAGTGGATCACATACTTGAAAATGTGACGAAGTGGGTGAGAGAGTTTGACATTGACGGTCTGCGTCTTGACGTTGCATACTGTCTGAGTTTTGATTTCCTAAAGCGTTTAAGGCAGCACGCAAACTGGGTAAAGGAAGATTTTGTGCTTATCGGCGAACTTCTTCACGGTGATTACGGTCGCTGGGTAAATGATGAAATGCTGCACTCATGCACGAACTACGAATGTTACAAGGGACTTTATTCCAGCTTTAACTCGATGAATATGTTCGAGATATGTCACTCGCTGAAAAATCAGTTTGGACCTGAGGACTGGTGCAGGTACAGGGGAAAGCACCTGCTTTGCTTTGTGGATAACCATGATGTTTCGAGAATTGCGAGCCAGCTGACAAATGAAAAGCATTTGCCGCTGATATACGGTCTGCTTTTTGCGATGCCGGGTATGCCTTGCGTATACTACGGTTCGGAGTGGGGAACAAAGGCGAGCAAGAGTGAGGGAGATCCTGCGCTGAGGGTATCTTTTGAGAAGCCTGAGTGGAACGAGCTGACTGAGCTTATATCCAAGCTTGCGGAGATACACAAGAACAGCAAGGCACTTTGCTACGGAAGTTTGTCGGTGCCTGTTCTCACGAACAAGCAGTGCATAATTGAGCGCTGCTGTGACGGAGAGAGGATAATGGTAGCGATAAATGCGGACGATCAGCCATACACTGCGCATTTTGACGCAAGATGCGGCAGGGCGGAGGAGCTGCTGACAGGCACGATGCACGATTTTGGCGGCGGCAGCGAACTCAAACCATACTCAGTAGAAGTCTGGAAACTTTAGCCCTCGGTCCTCGCCGGACGGGCGACCTCACCGGTCGGGGTAATTCGGGACGCTCGGCAAGCTCGCTGTCGGCGGTCGGGGCTGTTACTTTGCGCTCGGAAGAAACAGAGATATGGCTTTTACTGAAACCGACTTTGATGAGGTCTTATGTGTTTTTTTTCTCAACGTTTGCGTAGGGGCGACCTGTGGTCGCCAGTTGATTGCAAATTCGCATAATGTCAGCTAATTGCAAACTCGCATTATGTCAGTTGACTGAAATTTCACATAATCACAAACAAAATATGCGGTGCAGAGGGAAATTCTGCACCGCATTGTTATTTTCAGTATATTTTCGCTTTCAGCCTTTTTGCAAATTCGTTGGCTGCAAGGGGTTTGTCGTATATATATCCCTGTATGCGGTTGCACCGCAGATTTTCAAGGTTTACTTTCTGCTCGTTGTTCTCGACGCCCTCGGCTACTATCTCTATGCCAAGTTCTACTGCCATATTGATGATGTTGCGCAGAATGATGTTCTCTCGGTTCTTTGTATCGTCGCTAAGCTCGTTTACAAAGGACTTATCTATTTTCAGCACGTCAACGTTCACAAAGTTGAGCAGCTGGAGTGAGGAATAGCCTGTGCCGAAATCGTCCAGCGCTACGGTAAAGCCGTTTGCGTGGAGTCCGTCAACGTATTTTTTCAGACGTGAGGAACTTTCGGGATCGACTGTTTCGGTCAGTTCCATTTCCAGATATTTATGATCTATGCCGTATCTGTCGGTTATTTCGGTTATCCTTTCCACAAGGTCATCTTCATAGAGATGCTCGTTGGAGAAGTTTACGGAAATTTTTGCAGGAGTGATTCCCTGATCTATCCACTCACGGATAGTCTGACAGGTCTTTTCAAGTACGAAATAATCCAGCGCACAGATAAGATGTTCCTTTTCAAGCACGGGAACAAATTCCGCAGGGGAGATAGTCTGTCCGTCATATACCCACCTTACAAGTGCCTCGCCGCCGTAGATACTGTTGCCGTCCGTAAAGACTTTCGGCTGATAAAGCACATAGAAGTCGCCGTTTTCAAGTGACCTTGCGAAACGCTGGGTATATTCCTTTCTCGCAATGAATTCTTCTTCGATCTGAGGGGTGTATGTGACAAGGGGAGTGCGTGAAAAGTTCTTTGCGTAGTTGGCTGTGGCAGAGATATAGTTCATTATCATACCGAAATCCTTGTTCGGCTCGTCTATATGATAGATACCTGCTCTGGCACTGAGGGAGAAAGTGAGCTTTCCTGCCTCGGTGTTGACGGTGATATCGGTGCGGTCGAGCCTTTTAAGGAACTCGTCCACCTTTACGTTCGGGATAAATGCGCCGAAGTTATCGCCGCCTATTCTTACGATAATGCCGTCGCTGCCTGCAAATTCGACAAGCTTTGAGCCGTACTGGCGGAGCATTTCTGTGCCGTACTTATAGCCTGCTTTGCGGTTCACATAGTTGAAGCTGATGATATTGAAAAAAAATGCGGTGTACTGGTCAGCTTTTCCAGCGGCAGATATCCTATGGCAGAACTTTTCAAGTGCGTTGAGATTATACAGACCTGTTGCTTTGTCGTAATGGTGATAGTGATCGACCATATCGGCGAGATAAAAGCGTATGGCAGTCGAACAGCAGGTGCAGCAGAGAAATTTGATATCGCTGACATCGTTTTCATTTAATATAACGTTTTCGTCAAGATACAGTTTTGCACACATATTTTTTTCATTGTCTATATCAAGTGAATACTCGACGGACTGCAAGCCGTCGGGGATAGTATCGGAATAGAAAAAGAACGTCTGATCTTTATTCGTCCTTTTGTCGTTAAGAAAAGCAGCAGCGCAGACGATGCCGTACTGTTCTGCGGCAGGCGAGAAAACCTCGCTGACAGTCCTTTTATCGCAGCTTTCAAGCCCCATAAGCTGTTCACAGACCGTTTTGATATTGATGATTTTTTCAGTCATATTAAGTCGCCCCCCAAGCAGCGAAAAATGTCGACCTAGGTATTGGATAGACACCGAGTTTTGTTCTTTCGTTTACATTTATCATTATATTATATCTTTTAGCAAAAATCAATAGTTAAGTTAAATTTTCTAAAGTTTACACATATAAACAGGTTAACGAAAACGTTTATTGTACTTATCTTACAAATAGAAAAGGCGGAAAATAGGCAGGTTTGCGAAAGTGTGGACTAAATATGATGAAATGTTAATTTTCTCAATGGTTATTAACAATCAAACGTTTTAGTAATATGATATTGGGGAAGATAAAGCTGATGTGGTTAATATAAAGTTCACAAATGTCGAAAATTGACGTTCAGATAGCGATCAACAGAAAAAAATATTGAAATTTTGCCTGAGAAGTGATATAATTTTTGTGAGAAATATGAAAACGGAAGGGAATGAGGTTCGTGACAGAAAATAGAGGGCGCACGCTGATAAAAATATGCGGCATAAGAAACAGGGAAGAGGTCGGATACCTTATAGAAAACGGTGTTGACTTTGCGGGAATGGTGATGTTTTTCCCGAAGAGCCGCCGATGCATTGATGAGGAAACGGCGAAGGAGCTTGTGAAGGTGCTTGGGGACGGCTCGGACATTAAAAAGACGGCTGTGGTGGTTTCCCCGACGGCTGAACAGGTGAGGAAGATAGCCGATATCGGTTTCGACTACGTTCAGATACACGGTGAGCTGACGGAGGAGGTAATGGAAAATTCGCCGCTGCCGATACTAAAGGCTTTCAACGTAAGTGATCTGGGGGAGATAGGGCGATGGAACGGCTGTGAAAAGATAGCGGGATATGTGTTCGACGCTGCGGATCACGGCAGCGGAAAGACTTTCGACTGGTCGCTGCTGGAAAATATAGATACAAAGGGCAGAATGTTCCTGCTGGCAGGGGGACTTTCTCCTGAAAACGTTATAGAGGCTGTGAAAATTGTACATCCTGACGGCGTAGATGTGTCCTCAGGTGTGGAATTTGACGGAGGTTCGGGCAAAGATCCCAACAAAATACGGGATTTCTGCCGCTTTGTCAGAATTGCCGATAAATGACAATAATTTTAGAAAATTTGATTTATTGGTGAAAAATAAGTATTTTGTCATAAATCGTACACCGATTAATAGTTTTTTTATAATATTTTTTGGAGAATCCTACTATTAATATTGACAATTAAAATTAAATATTGTATAATATATTTAGTTACGAATGTGACGCTGTTTATATGCTCTTTATTACAGTTTATGGCATAAGTGCGCTTTGGGTAAGCGAAATCGTTTTACATAAATTTCTTGGAGCATATTAGCATATATAAAAGGCACATATCGTAGTTTCAATTTCTGGTTGGAAGGACTGATTTCATTGGCAAGAAAAAAAGACGAAAGCACAAATGAAAAGATCGTTCGTTTATATAAGGAAGGATACTCTATCGACTCCATAGCGAGAACAATGGAGATCCCGAAGGGAAACATCGCAGGCATACTCGAAAGATATTTCCCTGAGTATCAGAGCTATGTGCAGCCTGATATACAGCAGCCTGCTGATAATGAGGAGAAGGAAAAGGCATCGAAGAAGAGCGTTCTCAATATGAACGTCAGCGACCTTTTCAAGAAGGGCAAGAAGGATAAGGCTGAGGAACACGTTGATACATCTAAGGTGAGCATAAATCTTGATATGGATGAAAACGGTTTCGAGGACAGATCTGTTGCAGGTATCGCACAGATGCTCAAGAAGGGCAGATCTATTGCGGACGTGGCTGAGTTCTTTAACCGTGAAAAGGCTGAGATAAAGGCGGTTTCAGAGGTAATGGACGAACATTTCCGCCGTCAGGAGCTTGCCGCTAAGCAGCAGGAAGAGCCTGAGGCTAAGGCTGAGCCGGAAAAGCCTGAGAAGCACGGATTCGGCAGGACGAACGAGTTCGCTACGGGACTTGAAAATAATACGGCAGCAGTAAAGCCTGCATATGCCGCTCCGACATATACTAAGAGGGACGATCCTAAGCCTGTTTCGGCAAGCTATGGACTTGCGGAGGACAGCAAGCCTGTTTCACTTTTCGACAAGGAAGAGCCTGCGGCACACGTTGATCTCGTGGGCGAGTCGGCAAAGGAAGAGCCTGCTCATGAAGTTAAGCTTGTTCCTGATGACGCAGAGATACCTGCACAGCCTGCTGCACCAAAGGCTGCGGCTGCCGCTGATGAGGAGATCCCTGAGATGCCTTCTATCGACCCGATAAGCCTTGACGCACTGGACAAGGAGCTTGGAAAAACACCAGATCCTGTTACGGATGATATTCCGGATATAGGATTCGATAAATTAGCGGCGGACGCCGACGATTCAAAGGAGGATTCGGGAATGAGCCCTATGGAAAAAATGAAGCAGTTTGCTCAGGAGCAGATCGCAATCAACAATCAGAAGATCGAAGAACTTAAGTCAAAGAAGGTTGACGCTGAGAACAATGCATTCGACTGCAACACAAAGGTAGAAACTATGAAGAAGCAGATCGAGGATATGCAGGCGCAGCTTCTTGTACTTATCGACGAGAAGAACAAGGCGGGAGAGATCGTCAGCGGTATAAATGATGAGATCGAGAGCATCAATCAGGAGAACGTTGAATTCGGCGCTTATCTTTAATAACTGATAAAAATTTATAGCATATAAACTCCCGACGCTTTAAATGAGTGTCGGGAATTTTTGTGTAAAAAAGGACGCTCCCGACGTGTTGGTACGATATCGGGAGCGTTTTTATAAAAATGAGGTATTAGAAATGTATGCGTGTGAGATCTTACAGCTTGCTGTATTCCTCATCGGAAACAGGTTCGAGCCACTCGTTGGAGGTTTCCTCACCAGGGCATTCTACTGCAAGGTGGCTGAACCAGCTGTCGTACTTTGCGCCGTGCCAGTGCTTTACGCCTGCGGGGATAGTTACTACATCGCCGACAGAAAGGCTCTGTGCAGGCTTGCCCTCTTCCTGATACCAGCCGCTGCCGTCAACGCAGATAAGGAGCTGCCCGCCGCCGCTCTTTGCGTGGTGGATATGCCAGTTGTTGCGGCATGACGGCTCAAAGGTAACGTTTGCGATGAAAACGGTCTTTTTAGGGTCGGTAAGAGGGTTAAGGAAGCTCTTTCCTGTGAAATACTGTGCAAAGCCTGTGTTTGGCTCGCCCATTTTGCATTTCTCCGTTAAATAAAATACTATTAATACTATTATTAAAGCGCTGCTGTGTCTTCTGCTATCTGCTCAGGGGTAAGGTGATTTTCTCTGAGCACGTCGGCAGGATCGTAACGGTCAAGGAACTCCTTTTTAAGACCGAAGCAGAGCGTTTTTACATCTGATGAGCCGTAGAAACGTGCTATCTTTTCGCCGAAACCGCCGTCAAGGATACCGTCCTCGATGGTGATGACCTTGCTGTGATCCTTTTTGAGAGATGAGAGCAGCTCTTCATCAATACCTGTGATGAAGTACGGGTTGATGATAGTGGGCTTTTCGCCTGTCTTTTCCTCTATGAGCTTTGCAGCCTCAACGCCCATATCGTAGAATGAGCCGAGGGCGATTATCGCTGTGCCGCTGCCCTGCTGAGTTACCTCGTATTTATTGAGGACGCTGAAATCTTTTGTAACTTCCTTGCCGCTTGAAACGCAGGCAGCAGGTACTCTTACTGCCACCGGGTGTTCGTTCTGATCCATTGCCCAGTCGAGTACGGCGAGGTATTCTTCCTTTGTGGTCGGGGCGATATAGACGAGGTTCGGGATATTTGACATCATAGGGATATCGTAGATGCCGAGGTGAGTAACGTCATTCATTCCGTAGACTGACGCTGCGAAAACCGCAATGGTAACGGCGCTTGAATTTACGCACATATCCTGCGAGAGCTGATCGTATGTTCTCTGGATAAAGGTGCTGTAAACGCCGTAGAAAGGCTTTCCGCCGTTGGCTGCGATACCTGACGCAAGGGCAACAGCGTGTTCCTCTGCGATACCCACATCAACAAACTGCTTGCCTGCAGCCGCTCTTTTATCGGGGGTAAAGCCGAAAACTGTTGGGGTTGCTGAGGTTATGGCGCAGACGGACTTATCCTTTTTCATTTTGTCGAGGAGATATTCTGCTGTGATGCTGCCGAGATCTTCTCCGCCGAAATAGTTCGCAGGAGTTTCACCTGTTTCTATATCGAAAGGCATATGCCAATGCCATGATTCCTTATCCTTTTCAGCGTAGGAATAACCCTTGCCTTTTTCGGTGACGATATGGACAACGACAGGGTGGTCAATATCCTTTACCTTGCCGAAAGCCTCGATAAGCTGTGAGAGGTCGTTGCCGTCCTTGACGAAAATGTAGTCAAGTCCCATTGCTTTGAAGAGGTTACATTCTGTCTTACCGTCAGTTTCTCTCAGAAGTCTGAGGTTCTTATACATACCGCCGTGGTTTTCGGCGATAGACATATCGTTATCGTTCACAACGACGATGAAGTTCGTATCCTGCTCCCCTGCGAAGTCAAGACCTTCGAGAGCCTCGCCGCCGCTGAGTGAGCCGTCGCCGATAACGGCGATTATATTTTCCTTGCCGCCGTTAAGATCTCTCGCCTTGGCAAGACCTGAGGCAAGGCTGACGGAAGTTGAGGTATGACCGATAGTGAAGTGGTCATGCTCGCTTTCTTCCGGATTTGAGTAGCCTGAAACGTCATCGTACTTATCCTCATAGAGGAAAGCGTCCTTTCTGCCTGTGAGCATTTTATGGCAGTAGCTTTGATGTGAAACGTCAAAAACTATCTTATCTGTTGGGGAATCGAAAACATAGTGGAGTGCGATAATAGCTTCGACCATACCGAAATTCGGACCGCAGTGACCGCCGTGGATACTGAGCTTTTTGATGAGCGCAGTTCTCATTTCGCTTGCGAGGGCGGAAAGTTCGGTCATATTCAGCGCCTTTACATCGGCTGGGGAGTTGATCTTTTCAATGTACATAATATTACCTCCGTTATTTTTTTTGCTTTTTTTCTTTTTTTGTCTTTCTTTTATGTTTGATATTATAGCACTTTGAGTTTACTCCAAGTCAATGATAAAAATGCACTTTTAACAGTTTGTTTACAAAATTATTCGGCAAAAAAGGCAGCACTTATCAAAGTGCCGCCGCAGTATTTGTTATTATATTAGGAATACATTCCCTCAAAGGAAGGCTTATTATTCCTCGATACCCATACATTGTCGTTATCGGGTTCGGTATCGGTATTGAAGGTCAGTGCGTTCTCATAAAATCCTAGATTTTCAAGCTCCTCGGCGGAAACCTGTTTTCCAAAGAGTGTACAGCCGTTCTTATTGGACTTTGACCACAGGATATCGTCCGTAAAGGCATCTTTGGCGGTAGTCTCAGAGCCGCTGACTGTCACTTTGCAGAGGTAATCCTGCTTTGTATCGGCATCGAACCACACATAGTAGGTAAGGGAATCGTCATAGGAATCGGGGAGGAAGATATCGCGGTCGGAGCAGTAGACCTGCTGGATATTGCTGCCGCTGTTCGATGTTCCTGCATAGAAAACTATGCTCTCCATATATCCGTCATGGTTGGGGTCGCATATTACGCCCATACGCTTTTCGAGGTATACAGTATCATCGGCGTCGCTGTCGAAGGAATATGACCTGCTGCAAATGGATTTAAGGGACTTTTTCAGTTTAAGTATGCTCTCCTCGTTTGGTGACACACGGGTATCTTTCAAGCTGATGGTGTACTCCACTGTATTGCTGACAGGGCGGTACTCGCCGCTGATAAAGCTTGTAAGGGTAATGGTATAATCCCCTGCGCCGTACCAGTCGTACTTGAAAGTAAGTTCGCTCTCCGCATTGCGTTCGAGGACGGTCTGACCGTTAAAGGTTATTTTCCATATAAGGTCATCGCCTATGCTGCCGCTCCTTGTGACGACGAAGTTATCGTCCATGGTGAGGGTATACATAGAGCGCAGTTCTTTTTCATACTCAGCTGCATTGGTAGTTGTGGTGGTGAAAGTCGTGGTAGTGGTGGTGGACTTTCGTTCGTGACCGAACAAGGCTCTGATATCGTCCTTTATGCCAAGGTGGTCAGCCTGCGTACCCACATTTTCGGGTGAGTTTTCGGCTGGAGCGGAGACTGTGACGGTGGTGGTGGTTTGGCTGTCGGAACTATGCCGTTTTTGTGCTGCGCCGCTGCCGGTTTCTCCGCAGGAGGAAAAACACAGCCCACAGGTCAGACAAAGGCAAAGGCACATAATTTTTGAGCGTCTGAAGTCTGATCTCATATAAGTTATCCCCTTTAATTATATTTTTTATTTTTATTAATTATATCACAGTATTTTGGAAATTGCAACAGTAAATGTAATTAAATTTATCAAAAAAAGACTGCAAAGCCTTTGAGCGATGCAGCCTTTATACATTATAATAGTATAGCCTTTTAAGCGTCCTCGTCGACAGCGTCCTCATCGAAATTCTGATAGAGGTAGGACATATAGAGTTCGACGGACTCCGCCCAATCCTCATCGGAATAGTTATTTACAGAGTCGATAGAAATTTCTATATCGCTTTTCAGCACGTTGAAATCGTCCTCAGCCTCGCCGTAGAGGTGCTTGATAAACTTTTTCATATTTTTGCTGAGCCTTACGATCTCCGAATCCTTTGCATACGGGTACTTTTCTTCGCCCCAGTATTCAAGCTTGCTTGCGGCTTCGTAAGCGTCCTCGGCGGCGGACTTATTGCTGTCGGTTATGCCGTCCTTAATTTTTTCGTAATCTGCGCTGAGCTTATCGGTCTGCTCTTTGAGGGTATCTTTGGTTATTTCTGAGGGGACAGTGCTGTCGTCCCTTGCGGAATTTTCTATCTGCTCATATGTACCCTTTACGTCCGCCCATTTTTCGGGTATTTTTCCCTCAAACACAGAAATTTCATCATCGGTCAGCTCGTCCTCGCTTTTTTCGGGTTCATAGACTATGACGTTGGAGTTATCGGGTGAAGGCTTTCCCTCCACTGCGGGATCGGCTGTGCTGTCGGCGGTGGAGGTATCGTCAGACTTTGCACTGTCGGCAGTGCTGCTGCTTTCCTCCGTCTTATCCGCAAGGCTGCTGTCTGCTGAGCTTGTTACGGCGGAAGAATTTTTAGCGGAAGAGCTTGCGTCCGATGAATTTTTATCAGAGCCGCAGCCTGCAAGCATTGTGCAGGCGAGTATGACTGCTACTGTAAGGGCAGCGGCAGAGCGAAGTTTTATGTTGTTTTTCTTTTTATAATTCTTAAATTTTTCCATAGTGGTATCTCCGTTTCTTTTGCATAAGGTCTGTATGCTTATACAATTTATTATATCATTAATTAAGTTAAATTTCAAGCTAATTTCTGAATTTTTGCGTATTTATTTGGCTTTATTTCAAATTATGGGGTTTTGTGCTTTTTTCTTTTTTTGATTTTTTTATTTTCGGTGCGGTAAGTTCAAAACTCATATCAAGCAGGGCGCAGACCTTTGACATATCAAGTCTGCCGTCAAGCGCAAGAGTTATCCAGCTTTTTTTATTCATATGGTATGCGGGGAAAATTCCTTCGTCCAGTATGAGCGAGCCTGTCATAAGTGGGTCGCACTTTATATTCATCACCCAGATTTTCTCCTCGCTGCTGACAGCGCCTATTTTTTCGGGGGATATTTTCATAATAAGGGCGAACCATTTTTTATTATCGGTATGGCGCAGCACTGCGTTATCGGGGGAGTCTGCCCAAGGGTAGTCGGGGGACACGCTGTAAACTTCTGCGCAGTAGGAAATTATATCCTCACGGAAAGCTTTTTTATCGGCGGGGATATTTACGGTATTTACGGGGATTTCATTCATAAAAAAACGTCCTTTGCATATTTTCGGGTAAAATAAATGCTCCGCAGAACAGGGAGCTTCTTAATAAGTATAGCACGGTGCGAAAATTCCGTCAAGACGGCACACGCAAATTATGTCGGCTGCATAGTATAAAGGGCGGGAGAAATCATGAAGATCATAAAGCGACAAAATAGATGAATGATTTAAGGAGTGGATAAATTGAACGATCTTAGCAGAACGGAGAGCCTGCTGCTGGGCAGAATGTTTGCCAAGGAGAATGATGACGGGGTGGAGAGCTGTCCTCTGCCGAACTCGGTATTCCCGAAAAGCACGCCCCTTGCCATGGCATATGTGCCGTATCAGCAATGGGAAACGCCTTACGAGAGTGATGTGGCGCTGGCGAGGGGAACTATTTTCCCAAGTCTTGATAAGCCGTTTATCGGAGAGGAGGCTGTAAGAAATGCCCATGCTGAATGAAAAGCAGAGGCTGATGCGCAAGGTGATGTCATGCAGTTTTGCGCTGGTGGAGGCTAATCTGTATCTTGACAGTCACCCGACCTGCAAAATGGGGTTGGAGTATTTCCGCAAGCACAAAGAGGAATACGACAAGGCGGCGGCTGAATACACGAAAAAATACGGTCCGATAACCGCAAGGCAGTCCCTTGCAGAAACGAAGTGGGACTGGGTAGCAGAGCCTTTTCCATGGGAAAGGGGTGAGAGCTGATGTGGCAGTATGAGAAAAAATTACAGTACCCTGTAAACATCAAGGACCCGAACCCTGCGCTGGCGAAGGTCATTATAAGTCAGCTTGGCGGTGCAGACTGCAAAAACCGATAGTCATACATAATAAAAAATCGTGACCTTCTCGTCCTCTCTGCGTGACCTCGGTCGGTCGGATCTTGAAAAGACGATACTGCTCACAAATGTTCTCAGTGTGCT
This sequence comes from uncultured Ruminococcus sp., assembly GCF_934476685.1. Taxonomy (GTDB): domain Bacteria; phylum Bacillota; class Clostridia; order Oscillospirales; family Ruminococcaceae; genus Hominimerdicola. The sequence goes on along the minus strand of NZ_CAKSNX010000005.1, from coordinate 27,361 downwards.
GTTAAGGACGGCGGGGGTGACGTTGGGGTCGGCGGCAAGGATAAGGAAATCATCTATCATGGTCATAAGCGTTCGGCGAGCCTGCTCCTTTGTCATCGGCGGTCTGTTTTCCTCTGCCTTTGCCTTGACGGCTTTGAGCCTTTCTATCTCCTCATTGAGCCTGCGCTTGTTTTCCTTGTATTCCTCCAGAGTATCTATCCCTGCGGCATAGGCTTCACGGACACGCTGGAGCTTTTCGTACTCACGTCGGAGCAGCAGCTCTGTGTTCTCTGCGGCGGCAGTCTGCCTTTCCCTTGCGGAGCGTGTTTCTATATGTATATCCGAATCGGCGGCAGCCTCACGCAGACCTTTCAGCACCGCTTCGTCTGCTTTTGCCTTTGAGATATAATGCGAATGTTCGCAGAACCCGTGAGCATACCTGTGGCACTGATAGCCTGCCCCCGAATTGACCAGCACAGCGCCGCAGTCGGAACATCTCAGCAGTCCACGGAGCATAAAATCATTCTTGACGGCGCTGTCCCTTGCGAATTTCCCGTAATGCTGTTTCAGCTCGTTGGCACGTTCCTGAGCCTTTTCCCAAAGGTCGGGAGGGATAATAGGCTGGTGGCTGCCCTCTGTGACCATAACCTCCTGTGAGCCGTGATAATGGCTGCGTGAACCGCCTCCGCCGGGTGTCCAGCGGAGCTTTCCTGCGTAGACGGGGTTGCGGATAATGTACTCTATGGTGCGGTTTTCAAACCTGTTGCCCTTGAGTGTCCTGTACCCCTCGTCATTTAGCCTGCGGGCGATGTTGAGGTAGCCTATGCCGTCAAGGAAGTCGCTGAATATCCGCTTGATGAGGTCGGCATTTGCGTCGGGGACATATGTGCCGTCTTTAATGGTGTACCCGATAGGCGGAGCATTCACAGCCTTTCCACGGCTGAGTTTTTCCAGCATACCACGCTTGACCTCTTCGGCAAGATTTATGCTGTAATACTCGTCCATAGCCTCTATCATAGCCTCGATAAGCACAGACATTTTATCGTCGCCGACGTTCTCGGAGATAGATATAACGTCGATACCCAGCTTGCGGAGCATGGATTTGTAAACGATACTGTCCTCACGGTTTCGGGCGAAACGGGAGAATTTCCACAGCAGGATAGCGTCGAAAGGCTTAGGTTTGAGCTTTGCCGTACCTATCATCTGATTAAAGCCTGGGCGCTTTGCAGTAGTCCTGCCCGAAATGCCGTCGTCGTGAAAGATGAACTCATCGGGGAGAATATAGCCGTTTTTCTTAGCGTACTCACGGATAAGTCTGACCTGCGAATCGGGTGAAAGTTCGGTCTGCTCCTCAGTAGACACACGGATATAAGCTGCAGCGATCTTCATGGTTTGACCTCCTGTTCTAGTTTTAATAACTCTTCCCAGTTGTCGGGGAAACCCATTTTTTCAAGTATTTCACTTCTGTAATAATCATTCAGACGATCAAAGTATATATCTATTAATTCTTTCAATTCTTCTAAAAACATTTCAAAATCATATTTAGAAAGCAAGTATCTGAATGCAATACAGACGTTAAACAGATCCTTTTTACCTACGTTGTAAGAACCTCTGATCTTTTTATGCAGTGGCAGATCCGGAATAGCACTTTTGGTTTTAAAGTTGTACAATCTCTCACCATGAGCGCACACATTTCTGAATTTTGAGATAACATTGAGCATAGTTGATAATTTTTTGCCGTTAACATCTTTGAAATTGCGGGCTATCTTACTTTGCAAGGACTGCTGAGAGAATGAAAACATTTTAGAAATATTGCCAAATGTCAAAGTATTCATAATTACCCACAATGGCACTTCTTTTTTATGTTTTTTGACATAATGATTTACATAAGGATATTTTTTAGACTTATTTATATTTTCTTTTATAATTGAGATCAGCTCATTTATTTCTGCTTCGTATTTATTGCAATTATAATTCGTAACGTTAAGATAATCATTTTGTTTGTCACCATATGATTCGCAAAAGCTGTATGAGTAAAGTGATTTTATATTTTTTTCGATCTTTATTATAAACTGTAAAAACACGCTTCTCAAATTTTCATCAAATAAGTACAAACATACTATATGTTCAAATTCAGTACCTGATATGTAATTTCCGTTCGGTTTTTCTTTAAAGATATCTTTGTATCCTGAAATAAGGGAATAATAGCTGATCTTTTTCAGCCATTTTATTGTTGCTTCTTCATTTGTAACAGAAAGTCCTTTTTCTCTTAAAATTGCGATCTGTTCGTCATATGTTGCAAAAATTTTATCTTCAGGCATAAAATAAAAGCCTCCCGCATAAAGCAGAAGGCTTTTCATGGTTACGGTCCCGCAGGATACCGTAACGCGATCACTAATACATATTATAGCACAAAAAAATATTTTGTCAACAGCTATTTTGTACCAGCATTATATTTTTATGCACTTCTGCTAGATTTTATTCATAGTGTTCAGTAATTTTTTCTATTTAACTTTGTTTTATTCAACATTAATATTAAACACAGCCTCACGTTCGTTGAGGTTACTGTCATAGTCGGAGTAATTGATCGTAAAGCTGCCTGCATTATCTACGGCTATGCATGCCTGTGCGCTGCATTTTGCGCCTTTTGGAGTCATTTTAGGAGATGTTATATTGATAGGATATGAGTAACCCATTGTACCCTGATTATCCACTGCACAGTCATAGAAAGATACATACAGATCATCTTTTGCACCGAGGTTTTCATATGTATAGTTCACTATATAGACCGCAGCAGGGTCTTTATCCGAAAATTCATTGCGCTCATCGGTAACGGTTACGGAATCTATGGTTATGCTCCATTCGCCGTCAACTGTCCATGTTTCCCCTATATTGAAGGTCGGGATCACCTTTTCGGATTTTTCAAGATATGCGACTTCTATTTTCGGAACCTTAATATTACTGTTAAGTATGTTCGTTCCATTGAAAAATCCCACACTTTGTCCCCATATAGTCACATGATCGTCTTCAAGAAGTCTTTGACCTGGGTAGTCTATTACGATGAACTCTCTTGAATCATCGAGGGTAAGTCTGTAAAGTCCCTCTTCTATCTCCTGAGAGATCTCGCCGGAGCAGGTGAAATACTTTCCTTTGAATGCATTGCTGTTTCTTGACATTTCGTCATATGAGATAGGGTTACATTGCTCTTTGTATTCTTCCTGAGTGAACGCAGATTTATTTCCGCTGTTATCTCCCTTGTTGACCTCATGGCTGGCATAGATCGCAGAGCCTGCGAACACAACTACGATAATTATAAGTATAAGCAAAAGCCATGACAGACAGCCGCTTTTTTTCTTTGGCGGTTTAAAATTCTGGGGAACGTTCGGGATATAGTTTGGCGGAGTCTGATAACTGCCATTCATATTGTTCATATTGCCGTTCTGCTGAAAGCCGGACATATTCTGCCCGTTAGGAATATTTTGATTATTGTGCATATTGGGAGCAGCACCCATAGAAGGGAGCTGAAAGCCGCAGTTCGGACATACCCTGCTTGAATCAGGGATATTTTTACCACATCTCATACAAAACATACAATTTCCTCCTAAATGTCACATTTTTCGACGTTTGTAAACATTCTATGCAAATATTTACATTGTCATAATTTAGTGATATAATATATTTGTAACCACATGAGAGAAAATCTTGTGTGCTGTCCCCTTGTCGATATTAGCGGTATCGGCAGGGGGATTTTTTTATAGCTCACTCATAAAGCACACAGCTTTTCCGAGAATGCGAATAGAGTTTAGTTCCTCATTGATATAAACAAGTGGTTCATAAGCTGGATTCTCAGGATTAAGTATAAGCTTATTCTTTTCAGGATAATAATATACTCTTTTCAGCGTAGCCTCATCGTCAATGATAACAGCTGCAATATCTCCGTTCTCTACCATAGGCATTTTGCGGATAAATACAACATCACCATCGAAAATTCTTGCATTGATCATACTGTCGCCTTTAGCTTTAAGGCAGAAGTCAGCATGGATATCTGTATCAGCCATAACATAGCTTTCATGATCTTCGTCGGCAAAAATAGGTTTTCCGCAAGCTATTTCGCCCAGCAGTGGAAATCTTTTGAGTTGCAATGGCTTGATATTGTCAAAGTCATCAAAAATATCAGATGTATCATCAACTTCCTCTTCTCCTGTAATAAGAGAAACGGGGTTTAACTTAAGTACCTTTGCAAGTTCAGCTATTTTGTCACGCTTCATATTTGAAATAAAACCGTCTTCCCATTTCTTAACGGTACTTTTGCTTACGCCAACAGCATTACCCACATCTTCAAGAGTAAGTTCAAGTTCAGTTCTTCTTTTATTTATAAGTTTACCTATGTCCATGATCGACCCTCCTATCGGATTGATTACATTATAACATATAAGTTTCAAAAATGCAACTACTTTTTCTAAAAAAGTAAAAAAAGTTTCCTAAAGGGGTTGACAAGGCGATATTATTGTGCTATACTGTAAGTGTCCTAAAGGAAACAAGACGTGAAAGGACGGTGAAGAGTAATGAATATCAATGACCTTAATGCAGAGATCGCAAGATGTGGACTTACTATCCCTAAGCTTGCAGAACGTGTTGGTATGGACAAGAAAACACTGTATTCACGCATGAAAGGCGAAACTGCATTTAAGCAGCCTGAGATAGCAAGTATTTCAAAGATACTTAACCTGTCGCAGGACAAAATATTGTCTATTTTTTTTGCTGATTCAGTTTCCTAAAAGAAACTAACAATTAAACGGACAGGAAGGAGAGAGGGTGAGAAAAAATGACCAAAACATATCAGATCGAGTTCACGACTGAGTATAGCGAAACACGATTAGTCAGCGTGACAGCGCACAGTACAATAGACGCACTTCGCAAGGCAGGCTATGAATGCCGCACAGGTGAACATATAGCGTCAGTGAAGGAGGTGTCATAAGTGTATACAACAGAAGAAGTTAGTGGATTAACGAATCCTCATGTAGTGCGAATGTCTTTTGAATTGCCTTACCTCGATTGGTGCAGATTCGAAAAGTCAGAGCTGTTTCATCGTTTGACAAACTACCTCGAGGAACTTGAAACGACAGAAATCCCGATGAAGCTCCCAGAGAAGGAAGATTAAGGGGCGTGGAAGTTGATTTTATAGTATCTCTGTCGTAAACCACATTGTTTCTTTTGCGTTCTACTTCTTCGATTATTACGGGAAGACGCAAACAATCATAATACGTTCCATTAATCACAAGTTGCACACGAGTAATGGAAATCGGTAATTGAGATTTGTTTTCAAATGAAAACTGTACTTTTAACAAATCGTTTGGAGTGTAATATTCACGTACACCGATGTCACCGAAACGAATGTTGAGATTCTTCCGTCTGATTATGAAAAAGTACGCAAAATTTATTACAGAAATAATAAATCCCAAAACGCCAGTTATACTTCCGATCGTTTTTAAAGTTTCAAGCATCATAAAACTTCCTTTCGTATAATTTTCTACATTATACCACAAGAAGAAATGATTTTCAATAAGTGCAATATCAAAAAGCACATAGTACAACCCCGACCGCCCATAAAAATAAACAGGAGGTGAGAATATGGGAAGAGGCAGACCGATAAAAGTGGTGAATATGGTGTCCCTCAACGGACCCGACGGCGAATACAGACCGCTGGAGGAGCTGACCGATGAAGAGCTTAAATACTTCCGCTCAAAAATGAGCGAAAAGGTGAGCAAGTTCCTTTCGGATTATTACACTCAGCACCCCGACGAGTTTGAGATACTCTGCAGTAAGCTTGACAACACCACAGCCTAGAACATGGAACACCAAAACAAAGGACGTTAAAATGAAAGGAGCTGAACCCCATGATACTGAGCGACAGCGCATTTTTCCTCGCAATGCTGATAATATCAGTGCTGCTTCTGTGGGTATGCTGGGTGTACGATAACTTAAAGTACGAGGCAGACCAGAACGAGCGCAAGCGGCTTGCGGCGGAAAATGAGCAGCTAAAACAGGAGCGTGACCGACTGACGGACAAGCTGTCACATTCATACGGAGAGGTGACGTGTGTGGTCAGAGGGAAGATGTATAAGGAGGACTGAGAAAATGGACATCGTACTTATAGCGGGAGTGATAGTCGTCACCGCAGCAGCCGTGATAGCATTCTTCGCAGGCTCAAAGGACGATAAGGACAATGATAATATAGATAGGAGCGATAATGATGAACACTAATGTTAAACCGCCGCGCAACACACTTTCAATGCATTTCTGCACGTTTCTGACGGGCAAGAAAAAGCCTGAGTGCGGAGTGCTGAACGTAACACCCACAGAGGAATACTGCCGTAGCTGCAAGTTCTTCAAGACACACAAACAGTTCGAGGACGGAGTAAAGCAGGCTGAGAAAATGCTCAGTGACAAAGGTTTGCAGAGAATAGTGAAGTTCGATTACAACGGCGACCGCTATATCAGCGTTGAGCCTGTTCCAAAGATTTAAGGAGTGATAATAATGATAACGAAAGAGGAGTTTGAAAAGGCGGTGGATCACTGCAATGGTGACACTATCACTTGCTGTGGCTGCCCACTTTATGGCAAACAACATCATTGTGTTGTGTATTTAACTGAGTACATAAAAGAAAACGAGCCTGCACCTGCGGTAACAGATACAAGCTCGGAGGTATCGCTTGGCGATACGAAAAAAATATTAGCACACCTTGATGATAGCACATTGCTTGATATTTGTCAAGAGGCTCTGCGTAATATCGCCGACAGAGTGGCGGAGGTCAACGGCGGCGATGATTACATACAGGGTTATGCTAATGCCGTCACAGATGTGGTGGACAGGCTGAAAGGAGCGGACTGAAATGAAACTTCTGAAACTTAAACTTACAAACTTTGAGGGCATAAGTTCTTTTGAAATATCCCCCGAAGGAAAGTCAATGACCATTTACGGCGATAACGGCACAGGTAAGACTACTATCGCTGACGCTCAGAACTGGCTGCTGTTCGGTAAGGACAGCACATTTACAGCCAATTTTTCACCGAAAATGCGTGACGAGAACGGTGAAGAGATACATAACACAGACTGCTCTGTGCAGGCGGTATATGAGCTGGACGGTGTGCAGGTCACACTTGAAAAAACTATGCGTGAGGACTGGAAGAAAAAACGTGGAAGCAAGGAAACTGTCTTTTCAGGTCACACCATATCCTATTCCATTGACGGAGTGCCTAAGAAAGAAAAGGAGTTCAGCGATTTCCTTTCTTCTGTCGCAGATATGCAGACTGTTATGCTGCTGTCCGTGCCTAAGTATTTTCCGGAGATACTGGATATCAGAAAACGCCGTGCAATGCTTATGGCTCTCACTTCCGATATAAGCGACCTTGATGTTATCGGCTCAAATGAAGAACTTAAGCCCCTGCTTCACCTTATGCTCAAACCCGGTTCAACTCAGCTCTGGTACGGCATAGATGAGTTTATGAAGATATGCAAAGCTAATGCCGCCGAATCTAATGCAAGGCTCAAAGAACTGCCGGGACGTATCGACGAGGTGAACAGATCTGTATGCGAAAATACTTCCGACAGGACTTCGGAAGAGATAAGGACAGAGATATCAAAACTCAGCGCTCAGAAAACAGCCTTGCAGCTGAAAATGAATGCTTCGGGAAGTCAGATGATAAACGCCCTGCGCACAGATATCTCAAAGGCTGAACTTGAACTGGCTCAGCTGAAAACTCGGTATGCGGAAAATGCAAGAGCGGTAAATGAGAACGCTATGGAAAAGATAAGCAGCCTTACTGCTGAAAAGTACAGCCTTCAGGGCAAGGCAGACCGACTTAACGCTGAGAAACAAAAGACGGTGCTGACGCTGGAAAGGCTCAAAAAGGAACGCTGCGAGGTAATGGACGAGTATGTCAAAACACAGGAGGAAAAGTTCAGCGGCAGTACGGTATGCCCCACCTGCGGACAGGCTGTTCCCGAAGAGCAGATCAGAAATGCAATGGAACAGTTTTCTCTGCACAAGTCGCAGCGGCTTGAAAAGCTCAACGCTTACGGCAGGGAGCATTGCTCAAAGGATATGATACAGCAGGCTGAAAAACAGCTGGCGGAGCTTGACGATAAGATATCTGAGATATGCACAGCCATAAAAAAGACTGAGGCGGATATAGCCGAGGCAAACGCACGGATAATATATTCAGAGCCCTTTGAATGTACGGAGGAATACAAGGCTGCGCAGAAGAAAACAGAGGGCATAAGAGCGCAGATAGCAATGCTCGAAAGATCGGAAAATTCCGCAAAGGCTGAAACCGCCGCCCTCATATCCGAAACAGAGGATATGATATCAAAGCTCAACGCAGAGCTTGCGAAAAATGAAACTGCACAAAAGGGCAGAAAGCGTATGGAAGAGCTTGAAAAGCAGGAAAAGAACTTTGCGGAAAGCTATGCGAAAGCACAGCAGGGCATAACGCTGTGCGAACTCTTTTCAAGGGTAAAGGCGGATATGCTGACGGACAAGATAAACGGCAGATTTAAAAATGTTCGTTTCAGACTTTTCAAGACCCAGATAAACGGCGGTATCGCAGACGACTGCGAGGTAATGGCTCTGACTTCAAACGGATATATCCCATACAGCACAGCCAACAATGCCGCAAGGATAAACGCAGGGCTTGAGATAATACGGACTTTCTCAGCGCAGACAGGTGTGTCTATGCCTGTGTTCGTGGACAATGCCGAGAGCATTACAAAGCTTGATCCTAACGGCTTGCAGGTCATAAGGCTTGTAGTGTCGGAGAATGATAAAACACTCAGATCTGAAAGGGAGGAATTTTAAATGAACAACACTCAGCTTACACCTGTGGACAACTTCAAGCAGGTGCTTAATTCAAACGACATAAAGGCAAGGCTGAAAAACAGTCTTAAAAACAACTGGACGCAGTTTTCAACGTCAATGCTCGACCTCTATTCGGGGGACAGCTATTTGCAGAAATGCGATCCTTATGCTGTTGCAGTGGAATGTGTAAAAGCGGCAACGCTTGACCTTCCCATATCAAAAAGCCTTGGGTTCGCCTATGTTGTGCCTTACAAGAGCGTCCCGACATTCATTATCGGATACAAAGGACTTATACAGCTTGCACAGCGCACAGGTCAGTACAAGACTATCAATGCCGATATAGTTTATGAGGGAGAACTTGCAGGCTATGACAAGCTGTCGGGAATGATAGATATATCGGGTGAAAAGATACTTGACGATGAAGGAGAGCCTGTTCCCGTAGGATATTTCGCATATTTCAAGCTTGTGAGCGGTTTTGAAAAAATGCTGTATATGTCTAAGGAAGAGGTCGAGGAATGGAGGGACAAGTATTCGCCGTCAGGAAAATCGGGGTACAGTCCATGGAAAACTGAGTTCGATAAAATGGCTTTAAAGACCTGTCTGCGCCGCCTGCTTTCCACCTACGGCATTATGTCAACGGAAATGACCTCCGCTCTTGCGCAGGACAGTTTTGAGATCAACGCACAGAAAAGGGCTGAAGAAAAGGTGCAGTCCAATGCAAACAGCACAGTGATAGATCTCGACCGCAATACAGGCGAGGTAGTGGAAAAGCCGACAGAGACCGTTCGGACAGGACCTGATTTCTGATGAAGATAGATATATACGCTTCGGGTTCGGGCGGCAACTGCTACCGCCTGAGCGACGGAGAAACCACAGTACTTCTCGAATGCGGCATACCATGCAGGCAGATAATGCAGAATATACGCTTTGAGATACGCAGCATAGCAGGGGTGCTGCTCACTCATGATCATATGGATCACGCAAAGGCGGCAAAAGACCTTGCTGGGTTCGGCATTGATATTTACAGCAGCGAGGGAACGTTCAAAGCACTGGGGCTTAGCGGCTATCATTTCAAGACGGTCAGAGCACTGCAAAGCTTTGATATCGGTACGCTCAATGTTTTCCCTTTTGATGTTCAGCACGATGTTCCCGAACCGCTTGGGTATGTCATAACAAGCAGAAAAACAGGCGAAAGACTGCTGTTCTTCACCGATACATACTATTTAAAATATGTTTTCAACGGGGTGGATATCATAATGGGCGAGGTCAATTACAGCCTTGACACCATTAACAAGGATATCAGCAAAAGCCGCAGGGACAGGCTTTATGAAAGCCACATGAGCCTTGAACATTTTATGGAGTTCCTTAGAGCAAGTGACCTTTCAAGGCTGAAAAGGGTGTATCTTCTGCACCTTTCGGACGATAACAGTGATGAGGTGTATTTCAAGACAGAGATACAAAAGCTGACAGGAGCGGAGGTGACAGTATGCTGACCGATCTTCAAAAAGAATACGAATCCCTGACCGCAGCGGTAAAGGTGATGAAAGCCACCGCCATAGAGCTGCGGAGCAAGGGCGGAGAACCAAGCAATAATTTCAAAAAGCTGCTTTGCGAAAAGGCGGCAAGGCTCAAAGAGGTAAGGAAAAAGATAGAGGAGGTACAAAATGCTCAACAAAGCGATCATCATGGGCAGGATAACCCATGACCTTGAAGTCAGACAGACCCAGAGCGGCACAGCGATGCTGCGGTTCAATGTGGCTGTGGACAGAGGATATTCAAAGCAGGGCGAGGAACGCAAGGCGGATTTTATCAGCTGCGTCGCATGGGGACAGCGAGCCGAATTTATCGGAAAATATTTCGGCAAGGGCAGAATGATAGCCCTTGTCGGCAGCCTCAGAACAGGCTCATATGAGGACAAAAACGGCACAAAGCATTACACCACTGACCTCTTTGCGGAGGACGTTTCGTTCACAGGGGAAAAGTCCGAAAGCAGCGGTCAGAGCAGTTATGGCGGCAGTTACAGCGGACAGAACAGCGCAGGCAGTACACAAACTGCGCCGCAGACGAACGTACAAAGTAACGAGTTACAAAGCAACAAGTTACTTGGAGATCTGTCCGATTTTGAAGATATCCTCAGCGACGACGGAGTACCGTTTTAGGGGATAAAGAATAAACAGAATAAGGAGAGAATATGGCAGGATATAATATGCCTGCAATTTTGATACCCACCGGAGATTGGAGCAGGGTATATCCCGATAAAGTTTCGGAATGTGTTGAATATATCGAGGCGGCATATGGATTAAAAGGATATGCTATCCTCGAAAAGCTGTGGAAGAAAGTCTGCGGCAGTGCCGAAGGGTACTATTGTGAATGGAATGACAGGGTATGCACTTTGTTTGCGAACAAGGTACACGCAGGTAAAGGGCTTGTTCTGGAAATATTGAATGAACTTCTTAAAGAGGATTTTTTTAATAAAAATTTGTATAAAAAATACGGCATACTGACAGCCGACTGGATACAGGAAAACTGGCTGAAATATATGAGCCGCAGAAAAAATGCAAAAATTTTAAAAGAATACCTCTTGGTCAACTGCGCCCAAAATTCCGAAACTGTCAGCGATTCGGGCAAAATTGCAAGCAAAAATGATAAAAATGCAAGCAAAAATGAAACAACAGAACTTAACTTAACAGAACATAACTTATCTATGTCTGACTGCAAAAAGACTGCCCTTGAAGCTCTTTCGCAGGAACAGTACAGAAAGTTAGCGTCTATGTCGTCTGCGTCTGTCACAGATACATATATAGATAAGATAATCGAGTGGCAGAAGAAAAGCGGAAAGCATTGCAGAGATCCTTTTAAGCTTATCTCAAAGTGGATATCAGAGGACAAGCCAGCCTCATCGCCCGACAGCGGTGCAAACTACGACCTTGATGAATTTGAGGACTTTGCAATGAATTTCTCGCTGAGTGATGATATGGGGAGGTGAGCGGGTGATAAGCTTTAAGATACCGTTCAGACTGCCGAGCCTGAACGAATATATCGACAAATGCAGGGGAAACCGCTACGGCGGAGCAGGGTTCAAGAAGGCAGTGGAGAATGACATAATGCTTATTCTCAGCACAAGGCGTTTTCTGATCTGCTCCCCTGTGCATATGACCTTTGTGTGGCATGAGCCGAACAAAAGACGTGACAAGGACAATGTGGCATTTGCAAAGAAGTTTATTCTTGACGCTTTGCAGAAGTCGGGGCGGTTGAAGAATGATAACAACAACTTTATTGCAGGGTTTAGGGACGAGTTCGTTTATGACGGGGACGAGGGGTTGGAGGACGTGTCAGCACAGAATGTACGAGGCACAAAAGGGCGGTATGATACACTCGTACACTGTGACGGAATGTCCTGAGTTTGAGGAGGGGTAACATGGCAAAGAGTAAAACGCCCGAAGAAATGTTAAAACAGTATTCGGCAGAACTTGTAAAGTCGATAGAGCGGTACAAGTCCATTATCGAGCATGGCTGTAGTGACCCGTCATGGCCTGACGGCTGTAATGCCAATTTGTGCAGAAATCACGTTCTGGCGTATAAGCGATATATTCTGGATATCTGCACGGCTAACGATTTGGAAATCCCACAGGAGTATTACCTGCCAACTCCGCCTGAGCAGGACAATAGCTTTATGGCTGACAAGACCAGCGAAAGGTACAAAAGGTTGAACAGCTACCCTGATTATAAAGGCAGGCTGACAACAAGGAAAGTTGACTATGATGATAGTCAGATGAGTTTATAGGAGGGGTAAAAGTGAAAACACATGATCTGAAACTTAACACAGAATTCTGTGACGCTGTTCTGAGCGGTGAGAAGAATTTCGAGGTCAGGAAGAATGACAGAGGATTTCAGACGGGCGATCTGATAAAATTCACACCGACTGACGGAAAGATTTATCGTAGTTCAGACGGCACAACAAGAGAAGAATACGCAGAACACGAGATATCAGGGCATACATACAAGATAACATATATCCTCAATGGCTGGGGAATAAAGAATGGGTATGTTGTACTAGGAATCAAGGAGGTAAGATAATGGCAAGATATATTGACGCTGAGAAGCTAAAGGATTCTATCGACTCGCAAACAGACAGTATATTTAATTGGGGCAAGACCACAGAGGAACTTTATCATGATCTGTGTGAACTAGTCGACGACGAACCTACCGCAGACGTGCAGGAAACAAGGCACGGAAAGTGGGAAGCCACAGAATTAATGTATGAAAACGGCTGTACAAGATGTAGTGAATGTAAAACAGAATATTATGCAAGCGATTTAGAAGAAATATGCGGCGATACGTTCCCGACTTATTGTCCACTTTGCGGAGCTAGAATGGACGGTGACAGCAAATGACTCCAAAAGAATATCTTAACCAAGCATACAAAATAGAGCGGCGCATAAATATCATCGGCGCAAAGGTCAGCAAGCTGCGGTCACAGCTGGAGTATAAGGGCATATCCTATGACGGCTCAGGCGCAAGCCACAGCACAGCCGACAGCGACGGAATGTCAAGCACTATCGCAGATATAGCAGACTACGAACGCAGACAGCGAGAGCTTGCAGACGTGCTTATAGCAAAGCGCTTCGAGATAGAGAGCGTTATAGACAGCGTACCAAATGCCGCACAGCGAGAGGTACTGGAGCGCAGATACCTGCTCTATCAGCGCTGGGAGAGCCGATTTGACGAGCGCACAGGCGAGTATGTTAAGGGCATTGCGGAGGAGATGGGTTACTCGGCACAGCATTTGTACCGCATACATGGTGCAGCTCTGAAAGCAATAAAGATGAGAGTAAATGAGAGTGAATGAGAGTAACATATTATGATATAATTACAATAGCCGAAAAGGCAAAGAGATACACTGCGGAACCTCCATAAAAGTTGTTCCGACGGAGCGAAAGCTCCGTATGCAGGCTGAGAGGGAGATACTCAAAGCCTGCGCCACCATTTTAGATATGCTCCTTAATATTTTCGTGAAAGGCACTCCGTTCGGGGTGTCTTTTGCATGAAATATTTTATTCATAAACGTCGTAAAGCGTCGGTATTTTGAAATTCTGCATAAAAAAGGTATATGAGGTTTGTGTAGAAAAGAGAATTTAAGCACAGAAACTTGATTAGATTTACTTTTTGTGGTATTATATATGCGATAGGGAGTGATAAAATGGAAAAAAAGTTTATTCGAGTATGTATGTATCCTCACGATATTAATGGCAAAAAAATAGAATTTACGGACTATTCTTATCGTGCAGGAGATAAATATTGTACAACTTTAGATTCTGGCTTTTTTGAGGATTTAATTTTTGGTGAAGATGATTGCAAAATTAATATGTATAATTCTGCAATATATATATCAATGATGAATGGAAAGACTTATAAAGTCACGAAAAGAGTATTTCAACCCTGTATTCCGTGTATGTTAAAGTTATATATTCAAGAAATAGAATAAATATAAGTAATGTTTTCAGTAGGAGAGTACATTCGTGTGCTCTCTTTTTTGTTGCTAAAAATGATAATTACGATCGAGGTGATACAATGCCGAGAGGGCAGCCTAGAAAATTTAATAGCGGGACAAAGCTTATTGCTTTGTTCAGGGAATTCTGCGATAATATCATTGAGAATGATTTTGCCAGAGTTCCGAATCAGACTAATTTTTGCAGATGGCTTGCAGATAATTACTGCGAATGCGACAGAAAAACGATTTATAACGCCCTCAATAAATACTTCCCCACTATAAAAAGTGAGTTTGAGCAGATACAGAGCGACGTTATCGCAGAGGGCGGTATGCTGGGAAAATATCAAAGCACAATGTCTATCTTTGCTCTGAAAAACTGGTGCAGGTGGTCGGACAACCCTCGTGCCGAGGATACTTCTCAGCAGGCGGACGATAACTTCATAGCCGCCCTTGAAAATGCTGCGAAAAAGGTATGGGAAGACAGAGAGGACAGATCTAAACAGGACGTGAGGGGCGAATGATAAATACAGACCGGAAAAAAGCTGTGTTCCGCTTTCAGCCGTTTTCTGAAAAGCAGCTCAAAGTGCTTACATGGTGGAATCCTGCTTCTCCTTACTGCACAAGCAGCGGAGTCATATGTGACGGCGCTATCAGGTCGGGAAAAACAGTGTGCCTGTCGCTGTCTTTCGTTATGTGGGCAATGGAGAATTTTGAACACTGCAACTTTGCTCTCTGCGGAAAGACTATCGGTTCTCTGCGGCGCAACGTTGTGGGACTTCTCAAAACAATGCTCGCAAGCCGTAACTATAAAATAACAGATCATAGGGCGGATAATCTCCTTACCGTAAGTATGAACGGCAGGGAGAATTATTTTTACCTCTTCGGCGGAAAAGATGAAAGCTCACAGGATCTTATTCAGGGCATAACTCTGGCGGGAGTCCTGCTTGACGAGGCTGCGCTTATGCCGAAAAGCTTTGTGGATCAGGCAACGGCAAGATGTTCCGTGAACGGCTCAAAGTTCTGGTTCAGCTGCAATCCCGACGGTCCGTTCCATTGGTTCAGACAGGAGTGGATAAACAGGACAGACGAAAAGGATATGCTGTATCTTCACTTTACCATGGACGATAACCTCAGCCTTTCCGAAGAGATAAAAGCAAGGTACAGATCTCAGTGGACAGGAGTTTTTTATCAGCGGTATATCCTCGGTGAGTGGGCTGCCGCAGAGGGAATAGTCTACGATATGTTCGATCCGCAAAAGCATATCATACATACCCTGCCTGCAATGTCGGAGGGCAGCGCAAAGTACGTTTCCATAGACTACGGCACATTGAATCCTACTGTATTCCTGCTTTGGGAAAGGTCAGAGGACGGCAGGTGGATATGCACAAGAGAATATTATTATGACGGAAGAAAATGCGCAAGGCAGAAAACAGATGAAGAATATGCTGACGACCTTTGCGGATTTATAGGAGATAAAAAAATAAAATATGTGATCATCGACCCCTCTGCCGCAAGTCTGCACGAATGTCTGCGGCGCAGGGGTCTTAGTATTATAAAAGCAAAGAATAACGTGCTTGACGGCATACGGCTTACAGGTTCGCTGCTGCAGAAAGGCAGTCTGCTGTTTTCAGACTGCTGCGTCAATACAAGAGCCGAGTTCGGTTCATATATCTGGGACAGCAGAGCCTGCGCTTACGGCGAGGATAAGCCTGTTAAGGAACACGATCATGCTATGGACGCTGTACGGTATTTCTGCAATACGATACTGGGCGGACGCAGAGTGACTACTGGCAGGATAATTCTTTAGACAGGGAAAACAGGAGGGAAAATAATGTTTACTGCTGCGGTAAATACCATAATAACGGCGGAACTTGCTGCGAAATATATAGGCATACATAAAAACAAAATGACAGGACGGCTTGAAAAGCTGCGCCGATATTATGACGGTCATCATTCTGTGCTGCAAAGGGAAAAGGGCAGCGGGCTTGCAAACAACAAAGTTGTGGTCAATCACGCAAGCTACATTGCCGATATATCCGCAGGATATCTTGCAGGCACGCCATGCACATACAAGTCAAAGCATGATATCACAAAGATGACAGATGTGCTGAAAAGAGCAGATTCCGCTACGCAGGACAGCGATCTTGCCCTTGACCTTGCAATATACGGACGTGCTTTTGAACTTGTGTATATGAACAATGACACTGAGCCTGAACCACGTCTTGCAAAACTTGATCCGAGGAACGCTTTTGTGGTGTATGATGATACGGTGCGGCATGATCCGCTTTTCGGGGTGACATATTATCCTATCTTCAATGACAGCGGAAATGTTGAGCATTATGCCTGCTGCCTTTATACAGCCAGTTATGAGCAGCCTTTTGAAATGTCATCATCTCTTATATTTTCACAGGCGCAGCAGCCAAAAGAACATCATTTCGGAGCAGTTCCGCTCAATGAGATATACAACAACCAGAATTGTCAGGGAGATTTTGAGCAGGTCATATCACTTATAGACGCATATGATCTGCTGATGAGCGACAGAGTCAACGACAAGGAGCAGTTTGTGAATGCCCTGCTGCTTATAAAAGGTGCTGTGCTGGGCGACACCGATAAGGAGAGATCTGAAACATACCGTGCCGTTAAGAACAACGGTGTCCTTGAACTTCCTGAGGGTGCAGAGGCGGCATACCTTGCAAGGCAGTTTGACGAAAGCTCTGTGGAAATACTCCGCAGCGCTTTGAAAAAGGATATACATACTATTTCAAAAGTCCCCGATATGTCGGACGATAATTTCGGCGGCAACGTAAGCGGTGTGGCTATGGCATACAAGCTTTTCGGCTTTGAGCTTATGACAAAGACAAAGGAACGTTTTTTCAAAGAGGGACTAAGATACCGCCTCAGGCTTATCGACCATATACTTTCTATCAGAGGGCAGGGGACTGACACAGCGGATATAGAGATCATAATGACAAGAAGTCTGCCTGCGAATACGACCGAACTTGCGGATATGGTAGCAAACCTCAGCGGAACGGTTTCTTTACAGACGCTGCTTTCACAGCTGCCTTTTGTGGAAGATCCGCAGGAAGAAATGAAGCGTATCAGAAAGGAAAAGCAGGACAGCGCAGAGTATCAGCAGTCGCTGTTCAGTCTGAGAAGTGACGGTGATACAGTTGAGGGCGAATGAGGATTACTGGAAAGCCAGAGCGGAAAAGCGAATGGACAGCGCAATGCTCAAGGCTGATGAGTTGACGCAGAAAATAGGGGCGGCATATCTTGATGCAGTAAGATATATTCAGAGCGAATGTGAAAAGATATTCCGTAATTTTTCAAAGGGGATATCCGAAGCTGAAGCTGAAAGGCTGCTTGCGGCTGTCCCCTCAGAAGAGGTGATAAAAAGGCTCATAAAGGCAGTCGGCAGGATAAAAGACACCGAAGAAAGGGCGAAAGTAACGGCGCAGATAAATAGTCCTGCGTACAGGGCAAGGCTTGACAGACTTAAACAGCTTGCGGAAAATGCCCATAAGGTATGTATGGATATAGCAGGCGATACAAATGAACTTATGGACAGCGGACTTGCGGAGATAGTCAAAAACACCTATTATCGCAGCATATTTGACGCTCAGAAAGGGACAGGGGCAGCTTTCGGGTTTTCTCAGATATCGGAAAACACAGTAAAAGAGATACTCAGCACCAACTGGAGCGGCAAGCATTATTCCCGACGCATATGGGAAAACACAGAACGATTATCGCAGGAGCTTGAAGACTGTCTGCTCTGCGGAGTGCTTACGGGAAAGTCGGGCGGACGAATGGCGGAGGAGATACAGACAAAGATGCATTCTTCCTATTCTCAGGCGATGACACTTGTGCGCACGGAATCCTGTTATGTGAATGAACAGGCGGAACTAAAAAGCTATGAGCAGACAGGCACAGAGAAATATCGTTATACTGCAACGCTTGACAGCCGCACATCAGAGCTGTGCCGTTCTCTTGACGGGAAGTGCTTTCCCGTTGATGAAGCACAGGCAGGAAAAAACTATCCCCCTATGCACCCACGCTGCCGTTCAACGACTATTGCCGTAATAGACGAATCCTGCTGCGGCAGACTTGAACGTTCGGCAAGAGATCCGCAGACAGGCGAAATACAGCGTGTTCCTGCGGATATGACTTATGATGAATGGAAGAGAAAGTATGTTGACAAAAACGGAAAATATGGTATAATAAAGACAGAGGGAGTGAAGAAAGTGACGATAAATTCAATAGAAAAACCTATTGAGTTTCCTATTGAGCAGAAACATACAGGCAAGGGCAATCCAAATGCTGTGCTTACTTTCGGTATCGAGCTTAATAATCGTCAGAAGAATTTACTTGAACAGCTTTCTGAATTTGACAGCAGGATCATAGTCGATAAGAAAAGTGTGAATATGGCTGATCTTTCGGCGCTGACCGCTCATACAGGTGATGAGTTTGCAATGTTCACAAAGGGCAAAGACAGGCTCATCATTCGTGGCAATGAATATATGGTGCAGATCGATGTTGAGGACGCTGTTAAACTTGCAAAAGACGGATATCGTTGGAGTGGGCATACTCATCCGGGAACGGACTTTCTGTGCATGCAGCCCTCTGACGGTGATTACGCTGTGCTGAATTGTTTTGGTCATAGCAGTTCGGTCATTTATAATTCCAAGGGTGATTTCAGAACATTTGAGAAAAGGAGTGAGTGATATGTGTAAGTTGTTTTCACAATACGAAAATCAAATAAGAGAATACTGTATTGCAAATTCTCTCGACTTTGAAAAAGCTAAGAAGCTTCCGAAATGTTGGGGAAAAAATGATATCTGGCTTCAATATTACGACCACGAAAAAGGAAAAAACGGGTTAAAAGACGAAACTCCTGCGCCAATAGTTCTAAAAATAACTGTAAACAATGGCAAAGTGACTTTTGAAGAAACTGAGTATACAAGAAAATATCTTGCGTAATTTAAGTTTTTCAAATTTAAAGGTGCTTCACAATGAACGAAAAGAAATATTTTATTGACGACAGAGTTATCATTCCTGATGATATCAAGAATATGTCAAAGGAAGAACTTCAGAAGGAACTCGAAAAATTTGAGAACGAAGCAAAAAAGAAAAGAGAAACGGCATAAATAATTTTACCGCTTGACTAAGGTCGGGCGGTATTTTTATACCCAAAATCACTTTAATATCGGAACTAAGCACCTTAAAGGGTGCTTTTTTCATATACATTTATACATGAAAGAGGGAGGATCTTTATGTGCAGAAACATTATCAGGATACCAATGCAGTTTTTTGCTGAGGAAGGTACGGCACCGGACTGTGCTGACGCAGCTAATGCTCAGGGCAGCAAGCAGGAGGGCGGCGCTGCGGAATTTACGCTGGACGACGTTTTCAGCAAGTTTACTGCGGAGGATATTCTGGGGAACAAGGCTATGTCGAATGCACTTGAAAATGCAAAGACAAAATGGCAGAAGGAACAGCTGGACGCTGCGGACGAATCTAAAAAGCTTGAAAAAATGACGGCGGCAGAACGTGAAAAATATCAGCTCGAAAAGGACAAGGCTGATTTTGAAAAGAAAAGAGCCGATTTTGAACATTCACAGCTGGAGGTGTCCGTCGGCGCTGAACTTCAGAAGAGAGGCTTGTCTGCCGACTTCGCAAAATATCTTACAGCGGATAATGCGGAAACTTCAAAGGCAAATATAGACGCTTTTGAAAAGCTGTTCAATACCGCAGTTTCGGGTGCGGTCAATACAAGATTAAAGGGCGGAGATCTCCCGAAGGATCTTCACTCGGACGGCAGGAGCGAACCTGTAAGCCTTGCCGAGGCATTAAGAATGAGAAACGCAGGAAACTGATATTTTTAGGAGGAATAAATTATGGCTATTACACTTGCAGAAGCAAAGATCGGTATGTCAGATAAGGTAGATCAGCAGGTCATTGACACATTCAGACGTTCAAGCCTGCTGCTGGATATGCTCGTTTTCGATAATGCGATATCGCCTGGCACAGGCGGCTCTACCCTTAGTTACGGATATATGCAGCTTAAAACACCGTCAACAGCCAACGTGAGAACTATAAACAGTGAGTACACCGCAGGAGAGGCAAAGCGTGTGGAAAAGACCACAAAGGCTTGTATCATGGGCGGTTCTTTTGAGGTGGACAGAGTTATCGCAGGAACGAGCGGAGCGGTAGACGAGCTTGCTTTTCAGGCGGAGCAGAAGATAAAGGCTACCGCAAATTATTTCACAAACGCTGCTGTGAACGGAACGTCTGCGGCAAGCGGAACAGGTTATGTGACGGGGACTTTTGACGGACTGAAAAAGCTGCTCAGCGGTGCAGATACAGAGATCACTTCGGAAACCGACCTTTCCACTTCCGCCCTTACAGATCAGAACTACAATGCTTTCCTCGATGAGCTTGACAGTTTTATCTCGCTGCTTGACGGAAAGCCTTCGCTGCTGCTCATGAACAATAAGGTGCTTACAAAGCTGCGTTCCTGCGCCAGAAGGGCAGGCTATTATGACCGCACAAAAGACGATTTCGGCAGGACTGTCGAAACATATAACGGTATCCCGCTTATGGACTGCGGTCAGTATTTTGACGGCACAAATACGGTGGATATCGTTGAAACCAGCAAACCGTCATCGACCGATTACGGCACATCTGCCATATATGCAGTAACCATCGGCACAGACGCTTTCTGCGGTATCTCGCCGACGGGAAATAAGGTCATAACATCATATATGCCTGACCTTAACGCTCCGGGGACAGTCAAGAAAGGCGATGTGGAGCTTGTGGCAGGCGTTGCGCTTAAAAATACCAAAAAGGCAGGAGTGCTTAAAGGCATAAAGATACTGCCTAAGACGACAGGCTGATATGGGAGGATAAAAGATGAATGCTGAACGTGCGCTGGAGGCGGCTCTTGGCGCTGATGTGCTGTCGGAAGAGAAAATGGAATATCTTCTTGAAGCGGCAAAGGACATTATTCTTGATGAGATAGGACGTGACGAGCTGCCCGAAAGGCTGGTAAGCGCACAGGTGCAGCTTGCGGTCATAATGTTTGAAAGAGAGGGGGCGTGGGGCGAAAGCTCACGCTCCGAAGGCTCTGTTTCACGGAGCTTTATTGACGGACTGCCGGATGATATCAGATCCAGACTGAAAAATTATCCGAGAAAGGCTGGTGCGGTCTATGCGTTTGATGAGAGCTGATCTGCACAGCTTTGAACTTTACAGGTATGAAAAAGCTGACAGCGGATATGTTGGCACGGCAATAGAAAAACGCTTTGCGGGGAAATTCAGCGCAGCGGTAAAACCTGTTTCCGACAGCCTTTCCGCAGAGCTTTACGGTGAAAGAGTAAGGAATATGATACAACTGACAGTACTGAAAGATAAAGCAATGCTGTTATTCAGCAATGGCGACGGATTCAGAGATGAAAACGGCAGGCAGTACAGGATAATATCCATAGCGGAATACTCTTCACACATCCTTGTAACAGGCGAACTGGAGGGGGCGTAACACTATGAAAACAGTGTCTGTAAAAGGTCTTGATGATATCATAAAACGGCTCGACGGAATGGTTTCTGATAAGATCGTAGACAGTGGTGTGGCAAAGACAGCCGCTTTGATACAGGGGCAGGCAAAGCTTCTCGCTCCCGTTGACACAGGCGATCTCCGCCGCAGTATAAAGCTGAACATTGCAGAGGGGCATACCGCAGAGGTGTACACAAATTCAGATCATGCCATTTTCAACGAATACGGAACAGGCACAAAGGGTGATAAAGAGGTCGCCCACACCACAAAGGAAAGCTGGGTATATAAAGGTACGGACGGAAAGTATCATACCTCACATGGTATGATGCCCCGTCCTTTTATGCGCCCTGCGGCAGAGGAAGGTGCAAGACAGGCGGCGGAAATATTCAGCCGCATTATAAAAGAAGGGGAAGATAGGTAAATGCATGACATATATCCTCGGATACGCAAGGTCATATCATCTGCCTGTAAGAACGTGGAGATAGGGTTTCCGAAAGGCTCGCCGGAATTTCCGATTACAACGGTAACGGAGATATCCGATAATTCTGCGGTGGTGCTTGACGGAGAAGAAAGATTTTCACAGCTCACAGTGCAGCTCGATATATGGGATAACAGCCCCACAAGGCAGCGGTGTGAGGAAACAGCCTGCATGATATCTGCACTGATGATAAAAGCGGGTTTTCGCAGGCTAAGCGCAGCAGGTATTGAAGAGGACAGCCTGCACAGAAAGACAATGACATTCACCGGCGTAGTTGACGAAAAAACTCTCGCCGTATATGAAAGGAGTTAGGATCATGGAATACAGTTCACAGGGTACAGCACTTTGTGCAAGCGAAACAAAGGAAGGAACTTTCAAGAAGCTTTACGGTTTTTATCAGTTCCCCGATATGGGCGGAGATACGGATAAGCTCGATGTAACAAACTTTAATGACAAGAACAAGAGGACAATAGACAGCAAACTTGCGGATTACGGTTCTCTTCAGTTCAATTTTTACTACAACAGGGAAAGCGCTGACGACGCTTCCGAAACAGATGTGCTTGAAACATACAAGTATCTCAAAACAGCTCAGAGCGGCGGCAAGTCCCTTTGGTTCAAACTCACTTATCCTGACGGCTCTTATAACCGCTGGAAAGGCGGAGTTTCCGTAAAGCGTACAGGAGCAGGAGTAGCGGAGGCACTTAAATTCACCCTCACGACTACTGTTGAATCGGAAATGGAAGAAAGTTTTGAATAATATTTCGGAGGGATAAATTATGATAAATACACCTTTTGCAGTTATGACGGTCGGTTCGGAAACGTACAGGCTGAAAATATCGGCTGCGGCTGCGGTGGAGGCTGAAAAAAAGCTGGGCAGCTCTCTTGCCAGAGCATGGAGCAGGATAGACAGCGTGAATGTTCAGGTGACTATCCTCTGGGCGGCTTTGCAGAGATTTCATCATGGTACAGACTTTGATGAAGCAATGGAGCTGTACGACAGATTTATAGACGAAGGTCACGGACAGGACGAGCTTGCGGATATATTTATGGAGGTCTACCGCTGTTCGGGTTTTATGAAGAGGGAAGTTCCGACCCAAAAGGAAATTCCCGAAACAACAGAGAACAGACTGTAAGCGGAATACTGGACAAGCTGTATCCTGAGGCGCTGAAATGGGGCATATCATGCTTTGATTTCTGGGAGATGTCGCTGAAAGAGATATCCGAAACCATTATGGCACAAAGCGAAAACGAAAGACAGCGGCTTATAGAAAAGGCACGTTTTGACTATGCCGCCGCAAAGCTTATGACCTACGCTGTACACGCTCCTTCCGAAATGCCTTACATAGAGGAGATATACCCCATTACAGCAAGGAAGAGGGATATATCTCAGGACTGGAAAATAATAAAGGCGCAGGTCAGTGCAGCAGGAAAAAGTGCATATGAAAGGGGTGAAGAAAAATGACTGTTGAAGAGCTTAAAATAATAATTTCAGCACAGAATAATGATCTTAAACAAAAGGTCAGTCAGGCAAAAGGGGATCTGAACGATCTCGGAAGTAAGGCAGAGGAAGCTTCTGCACAGATATCAAAATCACAGAAACGTATAGATGAGATACTTGCCGACACTGAAAGAAATTGCCGTTCAAAAGCTGCCGCCATAGCTGCTGTCTTTCGTGAGCAGGGAATGGATCAAAGAGAAAGCATGAAAAAAGCTTGGACGGTCATTCATAATGAAGTTTCCGAAAAGGCAGAACAAGCCTCTCAGATCGTTTCAAAACGTGCAGCGCAGATAACGTCTGACGTTGTTTCAGCTGCTGATAAGATAACGGCGAAAACTGAAAAAGCGTCACAGAATGTTACTGAAAGTTCTTCCAAAACAGCAAAGAGCTTAAAGAAGAATAATGATGATACCAAAAGATCTCTGAACGACCTCGGCAAAGGTGCGGAACAGGCTTCTGATACGGTGATATCCTCATTTAAAAAGATATCCGCAGGAGTTGCCGCTCTCGGCATAGGAAGATTTCTGAGTGACAGTATTTCAGCCGCTATGGACGCTGTTGAAAGCGACAGCCTTTTTTTGACCTCTCTTGGAGCATATGCGGACAAGGCACAGAAATGGTCAGAGGAACTTTCGGAAAGTCTTGGACTAAATGCGGTGTCACTGCGCAAAAACACAGGTATACTGTACACCATGACTAAGTCCATGGGACTTGCGGACGAACAGGCTTATGAACTTTCGACCAGCCTTACGGAACTTTCAGAGGATATGGCGAGCTTTTATAATATCGACAGCGAGGAAGCTTTTACAAAGCTGCGCAGCGGCATTACGGGAGAAACAGAACCGCTGAAAGCTCTCGGCATACTGGTGGACGAAAATACCGTTAAGCAGTATGCTTATCAGTACGGCATAGCACAGACAGGCTCGGAGCTTACCAATCAGCAGAAACTGCTGGGCAGATACATAGCCATAATGAAACAGACCTCAACAGCACAAGGAGATCTTGCCAGAACCATAGACAGCCCTGCGAACCAGTTCAGACTGCTGCAAAATGAGGTGCAGAAAGCAAGGCTGGAAATGGGTACGGCTTTTCTGCCTTTTGTGCAGACTGCTCTGCCAATGCTGACGGCAGGGGTAAAGGCGGCTGTTCCGGTTATGACGAGTTTAGCGGACAAAGCAGCGCAGGCTGCGATGTGGTATGACAGCCTTAACCCCATATCAAAAACGTTTCTGAAAATATGCCTGCTGTCAGCGGCGGCTATACCTGTGCTTACGGTCAGCATAAAGGGACTTACTGTTGCAAAAACGGCTCTTCACGCTGTACAGGCTCTGCTCATTCCTCAGACCGTGACGCTGGGAGCGGTAATGAGATCAGCTTTCGGCTGGATAGCTCTTGCGGCAGGTGCGATAGCGCTTATTACTTCCCTCGGAAATGACGGCGGGATAGATAGTATAGATACTTCTGCGCAAAAGGCGGCTGATGGTGTGGCTGCGCTTGGTAATGATCTTGATTCCGTGTCAGATGTATCATCATCGGCACAGGAAAGTCTGAGCGGCGTATCAGATCAGCTTGACGACCTTTCGGAAATAACGGGCGAGCTTGCCTCTTTTGATGAGATAACCACCTTGGGCAGCGGAAATTCCCTGCTGGGAAACCTCATATCGGATCAGGATCTCAATGACCTTGACCTGTTCGCAGATGATCTCGAAGGACTCAGCGGTGACATATCCGATCTTCAGAACAAGGCGGCAAAGGGAGCAACGCTGAAAATGAGTGTGTTCAGCGACAGTTTTGTGGAAGGTCTTGAAAAGGCGGAGGGTGTTGTGGAACAGCTCTTCGGGACAAAATGGACAAGCTTCTGGGAGCGTGTCGGCGAGGATATGTATGAGGGGATAGAGAACGGCAACTGGCAGCCCTTGCTCAATGACGCAGACGCAGCAGTCCGCCTTGTATTCGGTGACAACTGGAGCGACTACTGGTCCGATGTGGGCGAAGCGATGTATGAGGGCATTGAAAGCGGCGAATGGTATCCGCTGATCGAAACCGCAGAAGGGGGAGTTGAAAAGCTTTTCGGTTCAGGCTGGACAAGCTTCTGGGAACGTGTCGGTGGAAACTGGAACGAATTCTGGGAGGACAAAGGCGCAAAATTATTTGACGTTCTCAGCGAAAAAAGTACGGACGTGAAAAACTGGTTCATCGACCGCTGGGACGATATAAAGACAGGTTATCATGCGTGGAACGAATTCTGGCAGGACAGGGGAGCAGAGGTATATGACGGCGTGTCATGGGCGGCAGGAAAGATATCGGAAGGCTTTTCTGCACTTGTTGGCGGTCTGGGAGAAACTTTCAGCGGCTGGTTTAACTTTTTCTATGATCTCGGTCAGAGTGCGGTAGATGGGCTGAACTCAGGTGTGTCAGCCTCGGATATAGCAGATGTTTATAATGAAAAAGGCGGCTGGTTCGGGTTCTGGAGCGGATTCGGAGAATATCTTGCTGATATGAACGGCTATGCAGACGGCGGCTTGCCCGACTACGGCGAGGTCTTTGTGGCAAGGGAGAAAGGTCCTGAAATGGTGGGCAGGATAGGAACAAAGACCGCCGTTGCAAATAACGATCAGATCACAGACGCTATTGCGGCTGCGGTGGAAAGCTCGTTCTATAATGCACTTATGGCAAGCGGTGATCGCAGCGGTAAAAATACAAGCATAAGCATAGAGCTTAAACTGGACAGCAGGGTAGTATCCGACAAGGTCATAGAGAACATAAACGACTACACAAGACGTAATGGCAGGTCGCCGATAAGAACGTAAGGAGGGCGGATAATGGGAAAACTTGAATTTGATGGTGTTGAAATGCCTGCGCCTTCCGAGGTCAGCTTTACGAACAACAAGATATGGTCGAGCAATACGGGGAGATCCGCTGACTGTCGGCTGGTGGGTGATCTTATCGGAATAAAAAAGACCATTACATTGAAATGGTTCGGTCTGACGGGGGAACAGACAGCGCAGATAAACAGTTTCATATCAAATATTGACAGGTCGTTTTTCGACGTTACCATACCCGATGAAACCTTTGCCGAAAAGACTTATACGGTGTACGCAGGCGACCCCACATATGAAGTGTGGGGGTGGACGGAAAACAGACGGCTGTGCAAGGGGATAGCTGTAAACCTCATTGAAGTATAGGGGGGCGGTACGATGTACAACACAAGCACAGCGGTTTCCGACCGCATAGAATCCTACTGCCGCACATTTCGCCTGTGGCTGGAGAGCGCTGACAGCGTCATAACAGGTGAAAAGATAATTTCAGCGTCAAGCACAGCGCAGTCTACAAGCCTGTCTGATGATATAGAGCTTGGGGCGGTATGCTCGCAGTCTTGGGATATGACCATAAGCGGCTCGGACACCGACTATCTCGGCGGAAGATATGAGCTGTATCTCTATCTAGCAGACTACGGACACGGTGATACGACCTATGCCGACCTCGAAAACTATACCTATGCTGAACT
>NZ_CAKSNX010000004.1 GCF_934476685.1 uncultured Ruminococcus sp. | reverse complement strand
TGCCATTTTATTTTCCTCCTTTTTTTCTATTATACCACGGCTAAATGTTTTCTGTCTAATTTATTATAGACGATACATGTTTTAGGTCACGCAGATTTTGATACGACGATGAACGTCTACGCCGACGCCACAAAGGATTTCAAGCTGCAGGAATTTAGAGAACTGGATAGGCTTATCTTTAATGGCGGCAGTTCTGAAAAGTCAGATGAGTGATAGGAAAATACCGATACGATCTATTTTTGATTCATATCGGTATTTTTTTATAAACAAAATCACCGACACAGCCTCAAAGCCATATCGGTGATAATTTATCATATCTTTACGCTGCACCTCATAAAAATGGTGCATATTTGGTGCATTGGTGCAAAATAATGTGACCTTAATGCCCCGAAAACCCTGTAATTACGGTGCTTTCTCACTCCAATGTCTTCATCGTAGGGAACAGCAGTACATCTCTGATAGCAGGGGAGTTGGTAAGCAGCATTACAAGTCTGTCAATACCGTAACCTATACCGCCTGTTGGAGGCATACCGATCTCAAGCGCTCTGAGAAAGTCCTCGTCTATGCGGTTTGCTTCATCATCGCCCTGCTTGAGCAGCTCTTCTTGCTCAACAAAACGCTGTCTCTGGTCAACAGGGTCGTTAAGCTCTGAGTATGCATTACACATCTCCCATGTGTTGATAAACAACTCAAATCTTTCAACATAATCAGGATCTTCCGGCTTTCTCTTTGTAAGAGGTGATATCTCAACAGGGTGATCCATAATAAATGTAGGCTGAATAAGATGCTCCTCAACAAATTCCTCAAAGAACAGATTGAGAATGTCGCCTCTCTTGTGTCTGTCCTCATATTCAACATGATGTTCGTCAGCGATTTTCTTTGCCTCTTCAGTTGTTTCGATCTTGCTGAAATCTACACCTGCATACTTCTTTACAGCGTCAACCATTGTCATTCTTTCAAATGGCTTGCCAAGATCCAGCATATGCTCGCCGTAAGGGATAGTAGTTGAACCGCATACTTCCATTGCAAGATGTCTGAACATCTTTTCTGTCAGATCCATCATTCCGTAATAGTCAGTGTATGCCTGATAAAGTTCCATAAGCGTAAATTCAGGATTGTGTCTTGCGTCAACACCCTCGTTTCTGAAAACTCTGCCTATCTCATAAACTCTTTCAAGTCCGCCGACAATAAGTCTTTTCAGATAAAGTTCAAGAGAAATTCTCAGCTTTACATCTTCATCAAGAGCATTGTAGTGTGTTTCAAATGGTCTTGCAGCAGCGCCGCCTGCATTTGAAACCAGCATAGGAGTTTCAACCTCCATAAAGCCCTGTGCGTCAAGAAATCTTCTTATTGAAGAAATGATCTGTGAACGCTTGATAAATGTATCCTTTACATCAGGGTTGCAGATAAGGTCTGTGTATCTCTGACGGTATCTTGTGTCCTGATCTTTAAGTCCATGCCACTTTTCAGGAAGCGGAAGAAGTGACTTTGAAAGCAGTGTTACAGACTGAGCATGAATAGATATTTCGCCCATTTTAGTTCTGAATACAAAGCCTGAAATGCCGACGATATCGCCGATATCACCCTTCTTGAAACGATCAAATTCATCTTTTCCGATCTCGTTCATACGAACATAGATCTGTACCTTGTCGCTCTTGTCACGAAGATCAAAAAAGCTTGCCTTGCCCATAAGACGTCTTGACATAACACGTCCGGCAACGCTTACAGTTATTCTCTTCTCTTCAAGCAGTTCTTTAAGCTTTTCTTCATCGTCACCTGCTTCTGCCTTGCATTCAGCTTCGACCTTTTCATACTGAGCCTTAGCCTCTGCACAGCTTGCAGTAACATCGTACTTTGTTATTTCAAACGGATTTCTGCCGTCAGCCTTAAGCTCTTCCAGCTTATCCATTCTGATCTTCTTGAGAGAATTAATTTCTTCCTGAGTCATTTCTTCTTCAGGTGCGTTGTTAAGCATTTCTTCACTCATTAATTCCATTCCTTTCGCTGCCTGTGATTTTTATTGGTAATAACAGCCTTTTTATAACGGCTGGATTTATCGAATTTTAGTATTCTTCTCTGCTGATCTCGATTACTTCAAATTTAAGAGTTCCGGCAGGTGCTTCTACTTCAAATATGTCGCCGACCTTTTTCTTGAGAGCAGCTTTGCCGATAGGGGATTCATCAGAGATCTTTCCGTTGTCAGGATCAGATTCAGTTGAACCTACTATCTGAAGTGACTCTATCTCATCAAATTCAAGATCCTTAAGCTTTACATATGAGCCAACACCGATCTCGTGTACAGAAATATCATCATCTTCAACGACTGTTGCGTTGGCAATAAGTATTTCAAGTTCGTTGATCCTTGATTCAAGGATAGCCTGTTCATTCTTTGCTTCATCGTACTCAGCGTTCTCGGAAAGGTCACCGAATGAACGTGCTTCTTTCAGCTTCTGAGCAACCTCTTTACGTTTAACTGTTACAAGATATTCTCTTTCTTCCTGCAGCTTGGCATAACCAGCTTTTGAAACTGTCTTATTGATTTCCAATTATAAACACTCCTATCGAATAAAATTATCGGGTACTATCAAAACTATATTATACATTATTTACAGCCTTTTGTCAAGCATTTCACAGCCATACAAACCTGTTCAAAGGCTGAATTTTTAGTGAATACTGAAAAAATGGAGCGGATACGATCACGCTCCATTGATATTGTTTTATGATCTACTGCCGTCCGTTTCCTTGAATTCAACGATTATTCCCACTTTGGCAAGCAGCCGTGAAGTTACATCACCGTCAAGAGGGTATATCCCGCTTTTACCGGTCTGGTGTTCAGACTCAAAGTGCAGAAACTGAATATAATTCTCACTCAGATCCTCCTGCGAATATACCATTCCCATAATATATCGGTCTTTAAGCGCATAGTAATTCACAGGTTTCAGCTTTTTGAGAACTGACAGATCATCTGCTTTCATAGCCTCACAAAGCTCATCAAATCCCGAATCCACAAAATTTATCTTTCGGCACTTCATATCCTTTATGCGCTTTTTCAGCGGAATATCAGCTGTATCTGAACTGTTCTCGTTCTTGCTGCGTTTAAAAAAGGAAAACATCTGCGTCAGCCCTTTCCGCCAAGCAGCCTGTCAAAAAGCTGGCTGCGGCATTCCTCTTCAAGCCTGTCGTTTATTTCAGACGGTGTGAATTTTTCACCCGTTTTTCTCTCCATACAGTATGAGATTATGTGGTCAGCAAGCTTAGGATTTTTGGAAAGCAGTGGACCGTGAAGATAAGTAGCCGTAACATTCTTTTCAGAGTATCCCTCCGCCTGACTTCCAAACTCATTTCCGTTTCCGAAAAGCACCTTACCGAATGGTGAAGTTATATCCGTTGTCTGTCCGCCGTGAT
This sequence comes from uncultured Ruminococcus sp., assembly GCF_934476685.1. Lineage (GTDB taxonomy): Bacteria > Bacillota > Clostridia > Oscillospirales > Ruminococcaceae > Hominimerdicola. Next base: position 227,040 of record NZ_CAKSNX010000004.1, on the reverse strand, counting down.
TTTCAAAACCTATTACCTTGTACTTCTCACCATCAAGTTCGGTTTCAATAACAATATTTCCTATGCATCTGCATCTTTTATTGGTCGATGCACAGGTGTGATAGCTGAAAAGACCTATTCCGGGTATCTTCTTTCCGTTTGAGTCTTTGTAATATTGCCCCATAAGCTGATAACCGCCGCATATCATAAGGAAATATACCCCTTTGTCATATGCCGCCTGTATCTTATCTTTCAATCCCAACAGATCGTCAGCCAGCAACTGCTGTTCAAAGTCTGCACCGCCGCCGAGATAGATTATGTCATAATCAGTAAAGTCAGTTTCCCTGCCACCGAGATTATGTTTGTGTATTTCCAGTTCAATGTCTCTCATTTTGCATCTGTATCCGAGTATCTCAACGTTTCCGCTGTCGCCGTACAGATCAAGCATAGCAGGGTACATATGAAGTATCTTAAGCTTCTGCATTTGTGTTTGTACCCTCCTTTTCAGCCTTGTATTTCTTTATAGCACGTCTTGTCGGCTGTATTGCCGTGTAGTTTGCAATGGCATATTTATCGCCCTTTGTGGAAAACAGTTCTTTCATAGCGTCGTCAAGGTCAGGGCGAACGAATATCTTGTCAGGATCATATCCCGAACATTTTATTCTTATAGCTATGTCATATGCTCTTGTTCCCGAAGTCACAACCCTTGTAACATCTTTGAATACCGAGAAGTTTATATCCCATATCCAAGAAACATCATGACCGTCTGCAAGATTATCATTAAGAACAAAAAGAAGTTCCTTTTCACCCTTATGTTCATTCATAACACGCAGAGTCATATTTGCGCCCACAGGATTCTTAGCAAGGTTTACAAGAAGGTCGCTGCCGTCAACTTCAAATTTTTCAAGTCTGCCGTTATTGACTTCAAACTTTTCAAAGGTTTCGTGAAGAACAGACTTGTCAAAATTATAAAGACTTGCCGCAGTATATACAGCCGTAAGATTATATACATAATAAATGCTGTTGTGGCTGATCTTGTAACTTTCACCCTCAAAATCCACAGACGGAACATCAAGCTTTACATTTTCTGCTGTAATATAAGGCTTTACCTTTCCGAATCCGCAGCCCGGACAGCAGAATCTGCCCACATGAGAATACTGATAGTAGTCATAAACAAGTTCCTTGCCGCATACAGGACAGAACTTGCCTTCGCCGACTTCATAAGGCTGTTCAGTAGCGCCTGCATATCTTTCAACGCTGTAATAATAAATATTCTTGTTGTTTGGATTAGCAAGACCAAGACGTGAAACGTTAGGATCGTCTGCGTTCAGAACAACATTGCCCTCAAAGGTTTCAAGAAATTTTTTCACTTTAAGGATAAGTGTTTCTACCTCACCGTTTCTGTCAAGCTGATCTCTGAAAAAGTTCAGCAGTACAAGCGTTTCAAGCTTAAGCTTTGAAAAGATAACAGGAACGTGTGATTCATCTATTTCAAGAACAAGATAATCAGCCTTGACTCTGCCTTTCATATCACAGTTGTTCAGCAGGAGAGAGCATATGCCTGTATCAAGGTTGTTTCCTTGCTTGTTTGTGATAATCTTTTTACCTGTACTTTCAAAAATATGATTAAGATAATTGGTTACGGAAGTCTTTCCGTTAGTGCCTGTAACGGCGATTATCGGACAATCGACCTTAAAGGCTTTAAGACAGTCCTTGTTAAGCTCCCACAGCAGTAACCCTGGGGCATTTCCTGCGTCCTTGCCGAGCAGGTGGAGAGTTTTTACAAGGAACTTTCCGAACCATATCGTAAGTGTGTTTTTTATACTCATTTTCCTTTGCTCCATACTTATTAAAATATACTTCCATTAAATAATAAAACAATTCACGTCAAAAGTCAATAGCAGTTATCAAATATTAAGATTTTTATATTCTAAGGAGTAATCATTTAATATCTGCATTATTCGGGTACAAGCTGAATAGATATAAAACAAGCCGTAAAACAGGTTGAGTTATATATTGAAAGGAATGATATTATGCTGGATATTTTACAGCAGGATCTTACAGCAAAACCGCCGTCGCAGAATGATCTGTTCGGACTGACGTCAGCTGAGGCTCAGAAAAGATATGAAACGGGCGGAGCAAATACTATCGGCGGAAAACGTCATAAAAGTCCCATGAAAATATTTGCAGGTCAGTTTCATGATGTAATGGTAATGATACTTCTTGCCGCAACGGTTATCTCTGTTGCACTGGGACAGTATGCCGACGCTGTACCGATAATACTTATAGTGGTGGTCAATGCGTTTCTTGGCTTTATTCAGGAATACCGCTGTGAAAAAACACTGGAAAAGCTTGAACAGCTTACCGCTCCGACAGCAAGGGTCTACCGTGACGGTAAGCTTGTGAAAATTCCTGCACAGCAGGTGGTTGCAGGAGATATTTTTACTGTTGAAGCAGGGGACAGGATACCTGCCGACGGATATATAATCAAATGTTCATCTTTTAGCTGTGATGAATCAGCTCTTACAGGCGAGGCTGAACCTGCCGCAAAATATCCTCGTACATCAGAGGTAGAGTTCGCATCACTTAATAAAGGCTATCTTGCCTATCTCGGTACAGTAGTCACAAAAGGAACAGCAATTCTTGAGGCTGTTGCCACAGGAGAAAGAAGCCAAATGGGAAGAGTTTCCCGTATGCTTGACGATATTGAAGAAGAGCAGACTCCATTGCAGAAAAAGCTTGGCGAACTGGGAAAAACTCTCGCCATTATATGCATAGGTGTATGTATACTTGTATTTATTGCAGGAGTAATAAGAGGAGAGCCTGTACTTGATATGGCAATGACAGGTATAACTATAGCCATAGCCGCTATTCCAGAGGGACTTCCTGCTACCGTTACTATTGCACTTGCCCTTGCCGTAAGGAAAATGCTTAAACGTCAGGCACTTGTCCACAAGCTCCATTCAGTAGAAACCCTTGGCTGTGCAACCGTAATATGTACAGACAAAACAGGAACTATTACAAAAAACAAAATGACCGTCACTAAAATAATTGACGCTGAGGGCAGAGAATTTTCTGTAAATGATACCGAAAGCTTTTCAGCGGCTACTCCTTCTCTTGCAGGCTTGCTGACCTGCGGTGCGGTGTGTACCAATGCAGTACTTGTTAAAAAACAGGAAGGACGTTTTATACGAAACAGAGGTAAAGAAGTGCTTTCAGCAGAGGGTGATCCTACTGAATGTGCAATAATAACAGCCTGTGCTGCCGCAGGAGTAAACTTTGAGAGTACAGGTCTGAAACGTGTTGACGAGATACCTTTTGACAGCGAAACACGTTCTATGACTGTTATATGCACTGACGAGAGCGGTGAAAAAATAAGCTTTGTAAAGGGAAGTGCCGATGTTATAATCAAAAGCTGCGGCTGGTGGTATGAAAAGGGAAGTCTTGTAAAGCTTAATGCCGCAGACAAAATATCCGCCGCAGGGAGAGGTGACGCACTTGCAAGCGAAGGTCTGCGAGTGATAGCGTTCAGCGAGATAATAGGCGACAAGACTATATTCTTAGGCTTTATGGCAATGCAGGATCCTCCGAGAGAAGAGGCTGCGAGAGCAGTAAGACAATGTGAAAAAGCGGGCATACGCACAGTAATGATAACAGGCGATCATAAGCTCACAGCTATTGCAATAGCACGTCAGACTGGGATAATGAAAGGCGGAAACCTTGCGCTTACAGGTGATGAGCTTGATAAAATGAGTGATGAAAAACTAAGCGAGATAATCGAAAACTGCTCTGTATTTGCCAGAGTGACACCTGCGCATAAACTGAGGATAGTCAGAGCTTTTAAATCAAAAGGACATATCTGCGCCATGACAGGTGACGGAGTAAATGACGCTCCAGCTATAAAGGAAGCCGATATCGGCGTATCAATGGGCATTCAAGGTACAGAAGTCACAAAGCAGGCTGCTGATGTGATACTGCTTGACGATAACTTTGCAACCCTTGTAAATGCTGTTGAGGACGGCAGAACGATATATCAGAACATAAGAAAATTTGTACGCTATCTCATATCCTGCAATATAGGCGAGGTGCTTACAATGCTGGGCGGTATAATAATGGGCTTGCCAATGGTGCTGCTGCCGTCGCAGATACTTCTTGTAAATCTTGTTACAGACAGCCTGCCGGCAGTTGCACTGGGACTTGAACCGCCTGAAAGATCTGTAATGAAAAAGCCGCCGAGAAAAGAAGATGACAGCTTTTTCAGCGGCGGACTTTTGTGGAGAATAATATTCAGGGGTATACTGATAGGACTTTGCACACTTGGTACTTTTACTGTTACTTTAAGCAGAACAGGTTCTATCGAAAATGCAAGAACGGGAGCGCTCATAACCCTTGTGCTTAGTCAGCTTATCCATGTTTTTGAATGTAAGTCAGAGGAAAAAACACTGTTCTCAGTTCCATACCTTTCAAACCCTTTTCTGCTGTTTTCAGTGTTTGTGTCGGCAGCAGCGCTTGTGGCAGGACTTTGTCTGCCTGTTCTGAAAGATGTTTTTTCAGCTTCTCTCCCAAGCCCGATATATATTTTGATCGCAGCGGGATTTTCTCTTCTTGTCCCTGTGGTGTCGGGACTTATAAATGCGCTAAAAAATCGAAGAACAGTAATGACAGCTGTAAATACTCAGAAAGTCTGAGTGATATGAAAAATGCGGAACAAAAGCATAAGCCTATGTTCCGCATTTTATTATTTATTAAGCTTTTTCTACCTTCAAAAGGTTTGTAGTGCCGCTCATTCCCAGCGGAACACCTGCTGTTATAACAACAAGATCTCCCTTTTTGAGATATCCCATTTCAAGAGATACGTCAATAGCGTGTCTTATAAGTTCGTCAGTATTATCCTTTTCTTCAATAATACCAGGAACAATGCCCCATGAAAGATTCATCTGATGACAGGTGGTAACATCGGTTGTCAGACCGATAATAGGGCAGTTTGGTCTGAACTTTGAAAGTGTTCTTGCAGTAGTGCCGCCCTTGGTAACTGTAAGTATAGCGGCAGCGTTAAGATCATGTGCGGTAGTTACAGTAGCGTGTGCGATAGCATCTGTGATAGTTGGATTTTCGGTATCATCACGTTTTTTGAAACGGCTGATATAATCAATATCATTTTCAGTTGTTTCTGCGATCAGAGCCATTGTCTTTACAGCGTCAACAGGATATTTGCCTGCAGCTGTTTCCCCTGAAAGCATGATAGCGGAAGTACCGTCGTAGATAGCGTTTGCTACGTCGGTTATCTCTGCTCTTGTAGGACGTGGATTTGTTATCATTGATTCAAGCATCTGAGTAGCTGTTATTACCTGCTTGCCTGCGTTGTATGCCTTATGGATTATCTCTTTCTGGATAGCAGGGATCTGCTCGAATGGTATCTCTACACCCATATCTCCTCTGGCTACCATTATACCGTCAGCAGCTTCAAGTATCTCGTCTATGTTTTCAACGCCTTCGGCATTTTCGATCTTTGCAATAATTCTCGGATTGAACCAGCCAAGTGACTGTGTGAATTTTCTGAGGTAATTTACATCGGCACCGGTTCTCACGAATGAAGCAGCAATAAAATCAAATCCCATTTTTGCACCGAAAGCGAGGTCAGCCATGTCTGAATCCGAAATATACGGCATTGAAAGCTTGACACCTGGAACGTTGATACCCTTATGGTCGGAAACTACACCGCCGTGGATAACTTCACATTCGATATCTGTTGAATCGACTTTAGTTGCCTTAAGTTCTATGACACCGTCATTTATAAGTATTTTTGTACCTACGGAAACGTCCTTAGGAAGATTTTCAAATGTAATAGAGCAGATCTCAGAAGTACCCTCTACATCTCTTGTAGTAAGGGTGAACTTATCTCCGTCTTTTATAGTAACAGGCTTGTGATCCTTGAAATCCTTTATTCTTATCTCAGGACCTCTTGTATCAAGAAGAGTAGCCACATTCAGACCCAGTTCTTCCCTCAGGGCTGATACGACTTCAAAGCGCTTTCTGTGGACTTCGTGGTCAGAGTGAGAAAAGTTGAAACGTGCAACATCCATGCCGTTTTTCATAAGTTCTCTCATAATGTTTACGTCGTCAGTAGCAGGACCGATTGTACAAACGATTTTAGTTTTACGCATATGATCTTCTCCCTTTGTTTTGCAGTTTAACTGTTTATTTTCCTTACTCGTTCTGAATATCGTAAAATATCCAAAACCTAATTATATTATACTATATGTTAAATTTTTAGTCAAGTAAATTTAAAGTAAAATGTATATTCATAAAGAACATACTGTAAAGTAAAAATTCGGCAGTATGTTTTTCTTATTTATCTGATTTTTGTGTAATTATACAGAAATACGTTCAATAATATCTCAGATACTTGACAAGCATTGAAAAAAGTGTCATAATAAAATTTAGTTATGCCGTACAGGCAGTGCGAAGGGAGTATCGTTATGAATATTTATGCAAAAAAATATCCGCCCCTGCAAAGCATAGTTGATATTTATACACCGTCCTTTCGTAAGGGAATGGGCGTGCGAGTCTGAGACAGTACGCTTGTTTTCTTGAATATTATTTGAAAGGATTGTTATTTATGAAAAAAGAGCTTTCAAAGCTTTATGAGCCTAATAAGGTAGAAGATAAGATCTATAAGTATTGGATAGACGGCGATTACTTCAAGGCTGAACCTGATCCGAAGAAAGAGCCTTACTGTATCGTTATCCCTCCTCCGAATATCACAGGTCAGCTCCACATGGGTCATGCACTTGACAATACTCTTCAGGATATCCTTATCCGTTGGAAGAGAATGAGCGGATACTGCACTCTGTGGGTACCTGGAACAGACCACGCTTCTATCGCCACCGAAGCTAAGATAGTTGAGGCAATGAGAAAAGAGGGCCTTACAAAGGACGATATCGGAAGAGATGGATTTCTTGAAAGAGCATGGGACTGGAAAAAGCAGTACGGCGGAAGAATTATCGAGCAGCTCAAAAAGCTCGGTTCTTCATGCGACTGGTCAAGAGAACGCTTTACAATGGACGAAGGCTGTTCAAAGGCTGTCAAAGAAGTATTTGTAAAGTATTATGAAAAAGGACTTATCTATCGTGGCGAAAGAATAATCAACTGGTGTCCGCACTGCAAAACTTCTATTTCAAATGCAGAAGTCGAGTATGAGGATCAGGCAGGTCATTTCTGGCACCTCAGATATCCGTTTACAGACGGTTCAGGTTATGTTGAACTTGCTACTACAAGACCTGAAACACTTCTCGGCGATACAGCTGTTGCAGTAAATCCTAAGGATGAAAGATATAAGGATATCGTAGGCAAAACTCTTAAACTTCCACTGGTCGGAAGAGAGATACCTGTCGTTGCAGACAGCTATGTTGATATGGAATTCGGTACAGGTGTAGTTAAGATCACTCCTGCACATGACCCTAATGACTTTGAAGTTGGTCAGCGTCATAATCTGCCTGTTCTTAATGTTCTGACGGAAGATGCAAAGATAGTTGACGATTATCCTGAGTATGCTGGAATGGACAGATACGAAGCAAGAAAGAAGATCGTTGAAGATCTTGAAAAGGGCGGATTCCTTGTTGAAGTTGAGGAGCATGAGCATAACGTAGGTACTTGCTACCGCTGCGGAACAACAGTTGAGCCTAGGGTTTCACTCCAGTGGTTCGTTAAAATGGCTGATCTTGCAAAGCCTGCTATCAAGGCTGTTGAAGATGACAGCATTCAGTTTGTTCCTGAAAGATTTGAAAAGAACTACCTTAACTGGATGAACGATATCCGTGACTGGTGCATTTCACGTCAGCTGTGGTGGGGACATCAGATCCCTGCGTTCTACTGTGATGAATGCGGTGAAACAGTAGTTTCAAAGGAAAGCGAAGTATGCTGCCCTAAGTGCGGCAAGAAAATGCGTCAGGATCCTGATACACTCGATACATGGTTCTCATCTGCACTCTGGCCGTTCTCTACACTTGGCTGGCCTGACAAGACAGAAGATCTTGAATATTTCTATCCTACAAATACACTTGTTACAGGTTATGATATCATACCTTTCTGGGTATCAAGAATGATCGTTGCAGGTATGGAGAACATGGATGAAAAGCCGTTTGATACAGTTCTTATCCATGGACTGGTAAGAGATTCACAGGGCAGAAAGATGTCTAAATCTCTCGGCAATGGTATAGATCCGCTGGTAGTTATAGATCAGTATGGCGCAGACGCTCTCAGATTTATGCTTGCAACAGGAAATGCTCCCGGAAATGATATGAGATTTATTGAGGACAAGGTAAAGTCTTCAAGAAACTTTGCTAATAAGATCTGGAACGCAGCAAGATTTATTATGATGAACCTTACAGATGATTTCAAGGCTGATAAGCTCCCTGAAAATCTGAATGTAGAAGATAAATGGATCGTTTCAAAGTTCAATACTCTTGCTAAGGACGTAAACTATAATCTTGATAAGTTTGAGCTTGGCGTTGCCGTTGCAAAGCTTTATGACTTCATCTGGGATGTTTACTGCGACTGGTATATCGAGCTTACAAAGCCTAGAATTGCCGCTGGCGGAGAAACTATGGAAACCGCTCAGGCTGTTCTTGTATGGGTAATGAAGGGTATGCTCAAGCTGCTCCACCCATTTATGCCATTTATTACAGAAGAGATCTGGCAGGCTCTTGTCAATGACGGAACAGCTATCATGGTTCAGGATTTCCCTGTATATGATGAAAAGCTCAACTATGCTGATGACGAGGCTGCATTTGAAAAGATAATGGCAGGTATCAAGGGCATAAGAAACTGCCGTGGAGAAATGAATGTTCCGCCGTCTGTAAAGGCTAAGCTTTATATTGAAACTGCTCAGGCTTCTGTTTTTGAACAGGGCATCATGTTCTTTGAAAGACTTGCGTCTGCTTCAGAAGTTATTATTGTAGATAAGTGTGATGAAAAGGATTGTGCAACAGTGGTTACTGATTCTGCAAGATTCTTTATCCCGCTTTCCGAAATAATCGACACTGAAAAGGAAATGGCAAGACTTACAAAGGACAAGAAGAATGTTCAGAAGGATATAGACTTCCTTAGCAAAAAGCTTTCAAATCAGGGCTTCCTTGCGAAAGCACCTGCACAGCTCATAGAGGCTGAAAAGGCTAAGCTTGCAAAGGCAGAGGAGAAAATGGCTAAGATCGACGAATCTATCGCCACTCTTAACAACAGATAATAATAGTTTTGTTGAACAGCACTGTATGTAGAAGCATACGGTGCTGTTTTTCTATATGTTGTATGCGCATATTGTGCAAGGTGCACAATACTAAACTGTAATATTTTCAAAGTTTGGTGAAAAAATAAGTCTTAACCCCTTGACAAATCAGTCAAAAAGGTATAAACTATACTTAGCACTCAGAGAGATGGAGTGCTAACGCTTAGATAGCAAGAGTGCTAATCAAGCTGAAGGCAGGTGAAAGAATGGACGACAGAAAACTAAAGATCCTGACAGCTGTTGTAGATGAGTACATCGTAACAGGCGAACCGGTAGGTTCAAAAGCTATTATGGCTCATGTCAAAGCGTCTTCGGCTACTATAAGAAATGAAATGGCTGAACTTGAAAAACAAGGTTATCTTGAACAGCCTCATACGTCAGCTGGACGTATACCGACTTATAAAGGTTATCGGCTTTATGTTGACAGCCTTATGGAGGAAAACCCTCTGACCGATGATGAAAAGTCCAAACTTGACGCAATGCTGCCTGATGATTTTGTTACAGAGGAAGATCTTGTGGAACACGCTTCACTTGCTCTTGCAGAGCTTACAAAGTGCGCCACAGTAGTTGCAAACTCAACACCAAAGTTTTCGCTTATATCTAAGGTGGAAGTTATACCGACAGGTAAGCGAATGTACGTTATCTTAATGATAACTTCAAATGGTGCAATAAAAAATAAGGTTTGCAGACTTGAATTTGATCTGACTCATGAACAGCTGGAATTTTTCGATAACTTTGTAAAGGAAAATCTGAACGGAGTTCCGCTCAGTAAGCTGTCGGACGAATACATTTCAAAACTAACAGAGGCTATGGGAACGTATATGATGACCCTTTCGCCGCTGGTTTCAGAACTTATAAAAATGACTAAGGAAATGGGCGCTGATATATCAATAAAAGGTCAGTCAAATCTGCTGACCTGTAAGGATTTCAATCAGCACGAGATAATTTCTTTCTTAGATAATCAGAAGGAACTGAGGAGATTTATTGACGAAACGTTCAATGGTCTGAACATTATGTTCGCACCTGAAAAGGACGGATTTGTTATCCACAATTCCTCTATTATAACCGCTCCTTTCTCAAAGGACGGACACACGGCGGGGGCGCTTGGACTTATCGGCCCGATGCGGCTCGACTATGCGAAATTCATACCGTATCTTGAATATTTCACCAGCAGGATATCAAGTATGATCTCGGAAAAGGATGAAGATGATCCTGATGACGAAAAGTAAAGTACGGAAAAAGAAAGGCAGGCGTATGAAATGGCAAAGGATATAGATAAAGAAGAAAAGCTTGAAGAAACTCAGGCAGAGGAAAAAGAGAACACCGCTGAAGAAGAAACTCAGAACGAAGAGGTGACAGAGGAAACAACAGCAACGGAGGAGAGTGAGGCTGAAAAGCTGCAGAAAGCTCTTGACGAAAGCAAAGACAAGTATCTCAGACTTATGGCTGAGTACGACAATTTCAGAAAGCGTTCAGCAAAGGAAAGATTAGAGATAACCGATACCGCAAAGGGAAGTGCGATCTCCGAAATACTTCCGGTATTCGATAACTTTGAAAGAGCGCTGGGAACAGAAACACAGGATACAGCTTATAAGCAGGGCGTTGAAATGATATTCAAGCAGTTCGGCGACGCACTTAAAAAGCTTGGCGTTGAGATCATTGATCCTGTGGGACAAACTTTTGATCCTAATATTGCAAACGCAGTAAATCAGATCGAAGACCCTGAACTTGGAGAAAATGTGGTAGCACAGGTTTTCCAGAAGGGATATAAGATAGGTGACAAGGTCATCAGATATGCAATGGTAGTAGTTGCAAACCCATAAAAATAACGTTCAGGCAACTGACGGTATTATAAATCAAGTTAATTTACGCATTATATGCATTTATAGAAAGGAAGAATGACTTATGGCAAAGATCATCGGTATAGACCTCGGTACAACAAACTCATGTGTAGCAGTAATGGAAGGCGGCGAAGCAGTCGTTATCCCTAACAGCGAGGGTGCAAGAACAACTCCTTCAGTAGTAGGCGTTTCAAAGAACGGCGACAGACTTGTAGGACAGGTAGCTAAAAGACAGGCAGTTACAAATTTCGATAACACAGTAATTTCGATCAAAAGACATATGGGATCAGATTATAAGGCTAAGATGGGCGGCAAAGAATACACTCCTCAGGAGATCTCAGCTATGATCCTCCAGAAACTTAAGGCTGACGCAGAAGCTTACCTCGGCGAAAAGGTAACAGAGGCTGTTATCACAGTTCCTGCATACTTCACAGATGCTCAGAGACAGGCAACTAAGGACGCTGGTCAGATCGCAGGTCTTAATGTAAGAAGAATCATCAACGAGCCAACAGCAGCTGCTCTTTCTTACGGTATCGATAAGGAAGACGATCAGAAGGTAATGGTATATGACCTCGGCGGCGGTACATTCGATGTATCTATCATCGAAATGGGCGACGGTGTAACAGAGGTTCTTGCTACTGCCGGAAACAACAGACTCGGCGGTGATGACTTCGACCAGAGAATCATTGACTGGATGGTAGCTGAGTTCAAGACAGCTGAGGGCGTTGACCTTACAGGCGACAAGCTCGCTATGCAGAGATTGAAGGAAGCAGCTGAAAAGGCTAAAATCGAACTTTCATCAACACCTTCTTCAACTATCTCACTACCGTTCATCACAGCTGACTCAACAGGTCCAAAGCACCTTGAAATGACACTTACACAGGCTAAGTTCAATGAGATGACAGCTGACCTCGTTGAAGCTACTATGGGACCTGTAAGACAGGCACTTTCAGATTCAGGACTTTCAGCTAACGACCTCCAGAAGGTACTTATGGTCGGCGGTTCTTCAAGAATCCCTGCTGTACAGGAAGCTGTAAGAAAGTTTATGGGCAAAGAACCATTCAAGGGCATCAACCCTGATGAGTGCGTAGCTCTCGGTGCTGCATATCAGGGCGGCGTTCTCGGCGGTGACGTTAAGGATGGTCTGCTCCTCCTCGATGTAACTCCTCTTTCACTCGGTCTTGAAACTATGGGCGGCGTATGCACAAAGATCATCGAAAGAAATACAACTATCCCTACTAAGAAGTCACAGATCTTCTCAACAGCTGCCGACAATCAGTCTGCTGTTGATATCAACGTACTTCAGGGTGAGCGTGAATTCGCTAAGGATAATAAGCAGCTGGGTATGTTCAGACTTGACGGTATCGCTCCTGCTCCAAGAGGAATCCCACAGATCGAAGTAACATTCGATATCGACGCTAACGGTATCGTACACGTTTCTGCTAAGGACCTCGGTACTGGCAAGGAACAGAACATCACTATCACTTCTTCAACAAATATGTCTAAGGACGATATCGACAAGGCTGTAAAGGAAGCAGAGGCTTTCGCAGCTGAAGATGCAAAGAAGAAGGAAGAGGTTGACGCAAGAAATGCTGCCGATCAGCTTGCATTCCAGGCTGAAAAGTCACTGAACGAGTTCGGTGATAAGGTAGACGCTGCTGACAAGTCAGCTTGTCAGGCTAAGATCGATGCTCTTAAGGACGCTCTTAAGGGAACAGATATCGAGGCTATCAAGGCAAAGCATAAGGAGCTTGAGGAAACTTTCCAGGGCGTTGCAACTAAGGTTTATCAGCAGGCTGCACAGGCTCAGGGCGGTGCGCAGGGCTTTGATCCAAACAATATGAATATGGGCGGCGCTGCAAACGGCGGAGCATCTGACAACGGCAATAACGGCGGCGATGATGTTATCGACGCTGAGTTCACAGACGCTGACTAATAACGTATAATATTCAGGCAACACCTCTGTTTCGTATATTTTCGGGGCAGAGGTAATGCCTTGTCTGAGGAAATGTCACTTCAGACAGGGTTTCAGCGATAAAATCTATCGGGAATGGAGGGGAGTCCATGGTTGCTTATGAAAGTGCGTGGACGACAATATGGCAGAAAAACGAGATTACTATGAGGTCCTGGGCGTGTCAAAAAGCGCCTCGGAAGATGAAATAAAGAAAGCATTCCGTAAGCTTGCCAAGCAGTATCATCCGGATCTTCACCCTGGAGATAAGGAGTGCGAGGATAAATTCAAAGAGGTCAATGAGGCTTACGAGGTTCTCTCCGACCCTGATAAGAAAGCACGTTACGATCAGTTCGGTCATGCAGGTGTAGACCCGAACTATGGTGCAGGCGCAGGAGGCGGAGCAGGTTTCGGCGGCTTTGGCGATATGGGAGATATATTCGATTCTATCTTCGGCGGATTTGGCGGAGGTTTTGGCGGTGGACGCAGTGCAAATCCTAACGCTCCGAGAAGAGGCGAGGATATCCGTGCTAATATCGTGATCGACTTTATGGAAGCCTGCAAGGGCAAAAAGGTCAAGGTAAGACTTAATCGTTCAGAACAGTGTCCTGACTGTCACGGTTCAGGTGCAGCTGCAGGAACATCACCTAAGACTTGTCCTGATTGTCATGGTACAGGTCAGGTCAGAGTTACACAGAGAACACCTTTCGGAAATATTTCTCAGTCTTCTGTATGCTCACGCTGCGGCGGTAAGGGTAAGGTAGTAGATTCACCTTGCCATACCTGTAACGGACAGGGAAGAGTAAAGAAAGCTGTTGAGAAGGAGATTCAGATCCCGGCAGGTATTGATGACGGACAGACCCTCAGAGTTGGCGGAGAAGGCAACAGTGGTCTTAACGGCGGTCCTAACGGAGATCTTCATATCAACGTTACAGTTCGTCCTGATCCTATCTTTGAAAGAGACGGATATGACGTATGGACAGAGATACCGCTTACTTATGCTCAGGCAACTCTTGGCGACGAGATAACTGTACCGACAGTTGATGGTAAGGTTAAGTATACAGTTCCTGAGGGAACGCAGACAAGCACTGTATTCCGCCTCAGAGGAAAGGGTATAAAGAAAGTCAATAGAAATGAACACGGTGATCACTATGTTAGAGTCAACGTAGAAGTTCCTAGAAATCTTACCAAAGAACAAAAAGAAAAGCTCAGAGAGTTTGAAAAATCGCTTGGCGAGAAGAACTACGCAAAACGTAAAACTTTCTTTGACAAACTTAAGGATAAATTCAAGTAATAAAAAAGCTGTTGCACAAACGATCGTGCAGCAGCTTTTTTTATTCAGATGCGCCTTTTAGGCGGTTTGTATGGGTCTTTGTAAACTCTGAGTATCTTTATAAGAAATACTCCTAAAATCGCAATATGCAATGCACAGCCTACTATCTGAGCTATCTTTTGATGAAACTGTAAACTATCGCAAACATCTTTCAGCTGTCTGCAAAGCTCATTGTAATGCTCAGTGGTGTACTTGCGTATGTAAATGCTGTTATATGCCTCGTCAAGAGATTCTGTATAAAAAGGCTTGCTGTAAATATTGATGTAAACCGAATAAAACACAGCGGCAATAGAATAAATAATAAAGTATATCGTATAAAATCTTTTTATGTTTGCCGGAAAGTGCATTATTGATGAATTGCGCAGATCTCTAGTGAATATGACAGCAAGAGCGCTGATAACAGTTCCCTTGATGATACCGTCAGCAATGAAAGCAACATACGTCGGTATGACCGAGGTATTGAAATCAATAGAAACAGCATCAATAAATATTTTTATTATGACATCACAAAGGACATAAAGAAGAGCGGAAAATATGCCCATTCTTTTTATGAATCGTATAGTAAAAAGAGTTATAATTATCCCTCCGTTTTAATTTAATGACTTTCAGATCATTGATCCCATTATTTATAGGAATTTCAATAATCGTTGTTGTATAATTGTTTGTATGATTTGTTATTATAATTCCCATTGAAAGCTGTTTAAGCTTCTCGTCGGTAGGGTTGTAAGGAATAATTTTTCTTTTCATAAAGCATTCTCCTCTAGTTAAATTACAAGTCTATTATATATCTTATGATAAAATATGTCAATGGTCTAAGTTGCATAAAAATAGCAGGAACATTTTGTGATGTCCCTGCTGAATATCAGAAAATAATATTCGTTATAAATCCCGTCGCAACGGCTGAGATATACAGAATACCCATGATAAGA
This sequence comes from uncultured Ruminococcus sp., assembly GCF_934476685.1. Lineage (GTDB taxonomy): Bacteria > Bacillota > Clostridia > Oscillospirales > Ruminococcaceae > Hominimerdicola. The sequence goes on along the minus strand of NZ_CAKSNX010000004.1, from coordinate 211,724 downwards.
AAATTTTCACGATAGTGCTTGTTTATTTTGAAGAGTACCAAAAGTCCCATTCCTGCCCCTGTGCAAAGTCCCGAAATAAGCGCACCGAATGATACGATATCCTGCATATAAAGCTGCGTAAGCACGACAGATGCCGCACAGTTTGGTATGAAACCGACTATTGCCGCTATGAACGGCTGGAATGCGCTGTCTGACATCATTATTGTTTTTACAGCGTCAATACCTGCAAACTCCATTACAAATCCGAGAATAAGGTTGACTACGAGAATGAAAATAATTATGTGCAGCGTGTGGTGAAGCGCAGAATGAAGAATGCTGTGATGTTCACAGTCGCAGTCATCACATAATTCCTTAAAAGGCTCTTCCGATTGATTTCTGCCGGCTATGCGCAGAACAACGTCTACGATAATTCCCGCAGCGATACCTGCTAATGTCTTTATTAGTATGAGCTTCCAAAGCTTGTCTGCAAATTCAGGATTTGAAATTAGAAGAGGTATTGCCTCATCACTTGTTGAAAGATATACGGCAATAAGTGTTCCCATTGATATGAGCCTGCCGGTGTAAAGATTTGAAGCTACGACAGAAAATCCGCATTGAGGTATAGCACCGAGAATACTTCCGCCCACAGCTCCGAAAGGTCCCATTTTCTGAAGTGCCTTTCCGAGTTTGTCAGAAGAGCGGTGTTCAATATATTCAATAAGCAGATAAACTGCAAATAAAAACGGCAGAACTTTTGCACTGTCTATAACAGCGTCCAGAATAACGTCCAGTATTTTGTCGATCATAGATCCTCCTTGTATCAAAACTATATAGGCTTAAAATATAAATATAATATAAATAAACTTCATTGTCAATTGATAAAATGTAAATTTTCGCAAATAAAATAGCCGCATGCTCCCCGCACATTCCGAAAAGGGGAAAACGAAATGTGCATATGGGAAAAGCTGCAGCTGAGTATATATACCAAACCGAAAAATCGGTGGTATGTCTTAAAATGATCTTACTTCCGTTTTGTTGTTTTTAAAGCAGTATATCCACAATGTCGAGTTTTTCGGATATGTAATTTCTTATTTTGTAATAATGTTCATTATCCGAAGTAAGTATCATTGTACAGATACCGTCATCAAGGCGGTATGTTATCTTTTCTGCGCCAAGACTCTCAAGTTTTTTTATTGTCTTTTCTATTTGCTGTATGCTGTTTTGAGAGTAATTTTTAAATGTAAAAATCTGTGTAGTTTTGTTTTTCAATGTTTTTCTCACATTCTTGCATAAGGTTAGTGATGTGTATGATGCTGTAAAATTTTTAAGACTTTTATTTTTTCTGATTTTTATCCCCCTCTATAATACTAAGAGCAAAAAAATCCGGATTTGTGCACACTTTTTCATAAATTTATTTTAAGTTTGTATAAATGCACAAATATTATACTAATGAATTGTATATTATGCACAAATGTTTACACCTGATATAGATTTATAAAAAAATCGTATGTCTATCGACTATCACAGTTTTTGACCGATAAAATTGTTAAACTTGTATAAATTAAATTTTGATTTTATAAATGCTTGCAAAAAAATAAAAAATGTGTTAAAATATAAATAATACAGTTTATGCTTTTGCATATTTGTTTAAGAACGGAGGTTTTGAATTGAAAATACAGGAATCCGCAGAAAATTATTTGGAAACTATTCTTATCATACACGAACGTAAGGGCGAAGTGCGCAGTATAGATATAGTAAATGAACTTGATTATTCTAAGCCGAGCGTCAGCATAGCTATGAAGAATCTTCGTGAAAACGGATATATCAATGTCAATAAAGACGGTTACATAACACTTTCTGATAAGGGGCTTGAAATAGCAGAAAAAATGTATGAGCGTCACAGACTTATTTCTCATTGTCTTGAGCTTATGGGTGTTGACCCTCATGTGGCAGTTGAAGATGCTTGCCGCATCGAACACGTTATCAGTCAGGAATCTTTTGAGGCAATAAAAAAATATGCCGCAAGGCTTGAAAAATAATTTGTTATGTCTGATCTGTGTCAGCTGTGCTTTAAGTACGGCTGCACAGATTTTCTGTTGTATCAAAACTTTCAAATAAACAGTGCCGCTGCTTGATTTTTTTGCCGTTGTATGGTATAATTAATCAATAAAATATATTATGTTATATGGAGTGATCTATAATGAATAAAAAAATTACTGTTATAAAGGGCGACGGAATCGGTCCTGAGATCGTAACAGAAGCAGAAAAGGTCCTTGACAAGGTCGCAGAAAAGTTCGGACACAGCTTTGAGTATACAGATATACTTATGGGCGGCTGCTCTATCGATGCTTGCGGTGTGCCTCTTACTGATGAAGCAGTAGCAACTGCAAAGGCTGCTGATGCAGTTCTTCTCGGTGCTATCGGAGGAAATACATCAACTTCACCTTGGTATAAGCTTGCTCCTCAGCTCAGACCTGAAGCAGGACTTCTTAAGATTCGTAAGGAACTGGGACTTTTTGCAAATCTCAGACCTGCTGTTCTCTATGATGAACTTAAATTTGCCTGCCCGCTGAGAGATGATATCATCGGCGACGGCTTTGATATGATGATAATGAGAGAGCTTACAGGCGGACTTTATTTTGGCGCAAGAGAAACAAAAGATGTTGACGGAGTTGAAACTGCCGTTGATACTCTTTCATACAACGAGAATGAGATCAGAAGAATCGCTAAGCGTGGCTTTGATATAGCAATGAAGAGAAGAAAAAAGGTAACCTCTGTCGATAAAGCTAACGTACTTGATTCTTCAAGACTTTGGAGAAAAGTTGTAAATGAAGTAGCAAAGGATTATCCGGAAGTAGAGCTTGAGCATATGCTGGTCGATAACTGTGCAATGCAGCTGGTAAGAGATCCTAAGCAGTTTGACGTTATCCTTACTGAGAATATGTTCGGTGATATTCTTTCAGATGAAGCCGCAATGGTTACAGGTTCACTGGGAATGCTTGCGTCTGCATCACTGAACGATACAAAATTCGGACTTTATGAACCAAGCCACGGATCTGCTCCTGATATCGCAGGACAGGATAAGGCAAATCCTATCGCAACGATTCTTTCAGCTGCAATGATGCTGAGATTTTCATTCGATATGGATAAGGAAGCTGACGCTATTGAGAACGCAGTAAAGAAAGTTCTTAGCGAGGGTTACCGCACAGGCGATATCATGTCAGAGGGTATGACACAGGTTGGCTGCAAAAAGATGGGAGATCTTATAGCAGAAAGAATCTGATAAAATTAAAAATTTTTGAAAGGCAGTGTGATGAAATATCCGCTGCCTTTTGTTATAATCTCTTTTATTTCGGTTAAAATAGTTTCGTGATTTTTAAAATTATAATGCTATTTTATCAAAGTAAAGGAGAATTATTATGAGAGGCTGTTATGAAAATATGAATATGCAGAAATGCAGGATAGAAAAAATAAAAGGCAGGGAGATACTGGATTCAAGAGGAAATCCTACTGTTGAAGCTGAGGTCTATCTCTGCGGCGGAGTGGTCGGTATCGGACGTTCGCCAAGCGGTGCGTCAACGGGCATTTTTGAAGCCTGTGAGCTGCGTGATAATGATAAACAGCGTTACCTCGGAAAGGGTGTAACAAAGGCTGTGGATAATATCAATGAAAAGATATCACCTTTGCTCAAAGGAATGTGCGCTGCCGATACTCAGCTTATAGACTCTGCTATGACTGCCCTTGATGGCAGTAAGGATAAGTCTAATTTCGGCGCTAATGCAATACTTGCAGTTTCTCTTGCCTGTGCTGACGCAGCAGCCAAATGTCTTGGTGTACCGCTTTACAGATTTATCGGCGGCATAAGCTCCGGCAGAATGCCTGTGCCAATGATGAATATTCTTAACGGAGGAGCGCACGCATCAAATAATGTTGATATTCAGGAATTTATGATAATGCCAGTTGGCGCAGCAGATTTCAGACAGGGATTGCGTTGGTGTGCAGAAGTGTACCATACCCTTGCAAAGATCCTTAAAGTAAGAGGGCTTTCAACAGCAGTTGGAGATGAGGGCGGTTTTGCACCTGACCTTGACAGTGACGAGGCAGCAATTGAGTTAATTTTAGATGCTGTCAGACAGGCGAATTTTGTGCCTGGCGAGGACTTTGTTTTGGCACTGGACGCTGCCGCAAGTGAGTGGAAAACATCGGAAAAGGGAAGTTATAAGCTGCCTAAAAGCGGCAATGTTTATTCATCACAGGAACTTATCGAACGCTGGGTGCTGATCTGTGATAAATATCCTGTAAGATCCATTGAAGATCCACTTGATGAGGAGGACTGGGACGGTTGGAAGAACATCACAAACAGGCTTGGAAGACGTATACAACTCGTTGGTGATGATCTTTTCGTCACCAATTCTGAAAGACTTAACAGAGGGATCGAACTTGGCGCAGCTAATGCGATACTCATTAAATTAAATCAGATCGGTACGCTTTCAGAAACAATAGATGCAGTAAAAACTGCCAAAAATCATGGCTATCGTGCAGTTATTTCTCATAGAAGCGGAGAAACTGAAGATACTTTCATTGCCGATCTTTCTGTTGCTCTGAATGCAGGTCAGATAAAGACGGGCGCACCATGCCGAGGAGAGCGCACAGCTAAGTATAACAGGCTTTTAAAAATAGAAGATGACATCATCTGTACAAAAAAACAGACTTATGGAAGCTGTTTCTAACATATGAAATAAGTGTTGCCCGAAAGTAATATTTTTAAACTTCTATTGACAAGATACTCATATTATGTTACTATATACAAGGTAAATTAACTATATGTAGTTGCACATGGTTAACCCAATCACTATATGTTAGGGAGAGATAAACATGGAAAGAAATTTTTACGAGGAATGGGAAGGCTTTAAGCCAGGCAGATGGTCAAGCACTTCCATTAATCTGAGAGACTTCATTCAGAAGAACTTCACACCATATGACGGTGATGAAAGCTTCCTTGCTGGTCCGACAGAAGCAACAACTAAGCTTTGGAATCAGGTAATGGAACTGTCCGAGAAGGAAAGAGCCGCAGGCGGAGTTCTTGATATGGATACAAAGATAGTTTCAACTATCACTTCACACGGCGCAGGCTACCTCAACAAGGATCTTGAAAAGATCGTTGGTTTCCAGACAGACAAGCCTTTCAAGCGTTCACTCCAGCCTTTCGGCGGTATCAGAATGGCTATCAATGCTTGCGAACAGAACGGCTATACTGTTGATCCTGAAGTAGTTAAGATCTTCACAGAATACAGAAAAACTCATAACCAGGGAGTTTTTGACGCATATACTCCAGAGATGAAGCTTGCAAGACACGCAGCTATCATTACAGGTCTTCCTGATGCTTACGGCAGAGGAAGAATCATCGGAGATTACAGAAGAGTTGCTCTTTACGGTATTGATTACCTCGTTGAAGACAAGAAGGAACAGCTTGCTACTTCACTGGTAAGAATGACTTCAAAGAACATCAGACTCAGAGAAGAACTTGCAGAGCAGATCAGAGCTCTTGGCGAACTCAAGAAGCTCGGTGAGATCTACGGTTACGATATTTCCCGTCCTGCAAAGAACGCTCAGGAAGCTATCCAGTGGCTCTACTTCGGTTACCTCGCTGCTGTTAAGGAGCAGAACGGTGCTGCTATGTCACTCGGAAGAACTTCAACATTCATTGATATCTACATTCAGAGAGATATCGAGAGAGGTATCCTTACAGAAGAGCAGGCACAGGAACTCGTTGACCACTTCATCATGAAGCTCAGACTTGTTAAGTTCGCAAGAACACCTGAGTACAATTCACTCTTCTCAGGCGACCCAACATGGGTAACAGAGTCTATCGGCGGCGTTTCTATCGACGGCGTACCAATGGTAACAAAGACTTCATTCAGATATCTCCACACACTTTCAAACCTCGGTCCTGCACCGGAGCCAAACATGACTGTTCTTTGGTCAACAAAGCTTCCTATCAACTTCAAGAAGTTCTGTGCTAAGACATCTATCATGTCATCTGCTATCCAGTATGAGAACGACGATATGATGAGAGTTACACACGGCGATGACTACGCTATCGCTTGCTGCGTATCTTCAATGAGAGTCGGCAAGGAGATGCAGTTCTTCGGCGCAAGAGCTAACCTCGCTAAGTGTCTCCTCTACGCTATAAACGGCGGTATGGACGAAAGACTTAAGATCCAGGTTGGTCCTAAGTACAGAGCAGTTGAAGGCGATTACCTCGATTATGATGATGTAATGGCTAAGTATGACGATATGATGGAATGGCTCGCAGGTCTGTATGTAAATACACTTAATGTTATCCATTATATGCACGATAAGTATTCTTATGAGAGAGTACAGATGGCTCTTCACGACAGAGATGTTAAGAGATACTTCGCAACAGGTATCGCAGGTCTTTCTGTTGTTGCCGATTCACTTTCAGCTATCAAGTATGCAAAGGTTAAGTGCATCCGTGACGAAGACGGTCTTGTAACAGATTACGAGGTAGAGGGCGATTATCCTAAGTATGGTAACAACGATGACAGAGTTGACCAGATCGCTGTTAAGATCGTAAGAACATTTATGGATAAGATCAGAAAGCACCACACATATCGTGACGGCGTTCCTACAATGTCTATCCTTACTATCACATCAAACGTTGTTTATGGTAAGAAGACAGGTAATACACCTGACGGAAGAAAGATGGGTCAGCCTCTCGCTCCTGGTGCAAACCCAATGCACGGAAGAGATACACACGGCGCAGCTTCTTCACTTTCGTCAGTAGCTAAGCTTCCGTTCAGACACGCTCAGGACGGTATCTCAAACACATTCTCCATTATACCTGGCGCACTCGGAAAGGACGATCAGGTATTTATGGGCGACCTTGATATCGAGAGCATCGCAAAGGAGCTTAACAATGGGGATTAATGCGACCCTTGATGACGACGGTAAGGTAAACGAGCTTGTTGAAATGATAGACAGGCTTATAGCTGAAGGCGATGGTCATATCACAATAAGTGCAGATGAGCTTGCTGAAGGTATGAATGTTAAAACTTACCGTACCTCTGACTGCGGAGCAGACGGCACAAAAGGTGCTTGCTGCCAGCCGACTGAGGATGCAATAGATAATGATGAAGATTAATAAATGCTAAAGAAAGGCAGTGTTTAATATGGCAAATTACAATCCAAGTGAAGCACAGGTAGAGAATCTTATTGGCCTGCTTGACGGTTATGTAGAAAAAGGCGGACATCACCTTAACGTAAATGTGCTTAACAGAGAAACACTTCTTGATGCACAGCAGCACCCTGAAAAGTATCCACAGCTCACTATCAGAGTTTCTGGTTACGCTGTAAATTTCGTAAAGCTTACAAAAGAGCAGCAGGATGATGTTATTTCAAGAACATTCCACAATTCTCTTTAATTATCATTAAAAATTCAGCAGCGGGACGTATATGTATTATACGTCCCGTTTGTGCAATATTGAAAGCGAGATGAAAACTTATGGTAGGGCATATCCATTCTACCGAAAGCTTTGGCACTGTTGACGGACCCGGAATAAGATTTGTGATATTTTTTCAGGGTTGTCCTATGCGCTGCCTTTACTGCCATAACCCTGATACATGGTCAGTAAAAGGCGGTATGACTAAAACTGTTGATGAACTTCTTGCAGAATATGATTCAGTCAAGGAATTTATGCGTGACGGCGGTATAACCTGTACAGGCGGAGAACCAATGCTCCAGCTTGAATTTCTCACTGAGCTTTTTGAAAAAGCAAAAGAAAAGGGTATCCACACCTGTCTGGATACATCAGGCATAACTTTTAATGAGAAAAAGATAGCCGACTATGAGCGACTGGTAAAATCAACTGACCTTGTAATGTTGGATATAAAGCATATCGACGATGAGGAACATAAAAAGCTTACAGGTCAAAGCAACAAGAATATACTTGCGTTTGCACGTTTCCTCAGCGACAGGGGAGTGTCAGTGTGGATAAGACACGTTGTTGTGCCGAATATCACTGACAATGACGAGTATCTCTTCCGTCTGGGACAGTTCCTTGCAGATATAAAAACGCTCAAAGCGCTTGATGTACTTCCTTATCACACTATGGGTAAGCCAAAATATGAACAGCTCGGCATGGAATATCCGCTGGGTGATACACCTCCGCTTGATAAGCAGGAGGCAGTAAGAGCAAGAAATGTTGTTATAAGCGGTCTGAAAAGTGAACTGAAAAAGCGTATAGATGAAAATAAGAAGTCCAAATAACTCTGATCGAATAAAGCAATACTGTGACTGTTTTGTAATATATATACTATTGACAAATTGTTAAATGTGTGATATATTTAAGTTAGTATATAGTTTTTAATTGTATTAAGAACATTGATCTGAGTTAAATTATGGAGGAAATGTTATGGTAAAAACCAATATTCTTACACCTGTTCTTGCAGGTATTCTCGGTTTATCTATCGTAGGATCGGGAGTTGGCTATTATTTTGTAAATAAAAATGCATCTGCTGAAAATGAAGAAAGCGGTAAAGTTAAATTAAGTCAGGTCGCTGATAATATTAACAATACTATGGACGATGCAAAGAAAGCCATAAATGGCGAACTTGATTTTGCTTATGATGCTTCTGTAAAGGTAACATTCGGCGAAGGTTTTAAGGAAATCACAGGTACTGATACAACTTATCTGCCTTTTTCTATCAATACTTCCACAAAGCAGAAGGGTAAAAATACCGGCGCTGATTTTACAATGAAATACGGCGATGGTACACTTGCTACTCTTAATACTGTTTATACCAGAGATGGCGATACAGTTTATGCTAAAGTTCCTGAACTTTCAGACGCTTACCTCAAGACTGACAAGGCAAGCCTTGAAAGCCTTATCAGCGATGAAATGGGCGTTGATTTCAACAGCGTTCAGGATAGTATCCCTGATATAGATTTCAGCACAGAGGATATGCAGTCAAGCATTGACGGCTATGAGGCAGCTATAAAGGAAAATCTGCCTGAGGGTACAGCTGACGGCGAGTATAAGGGTGATATTGACGGTATCACCTATACATACACAAAGACAAAGTATGTTATAACTGAGGCTGACGCTTCCAAGGTCGCTAATGCAGTTCTTGATAAGGCAAAAACAGATGCTAACTTCAAGAGTATTTATGACAGCTATATAAACGAAGTTTATGGCTCAATGCTTACAACAAATACTGATCCTGAATCTGACTATTCATATACACCTCCAACATATGAGGAAACTATCGACAGCATCAAGGAGGATCTTAACGATACTCTTGACGGAACAGGTACAGATTCTGTAACTTTTGTTTCTTATAAGAACAGCGACGGCGAGTTCATGGGATTTTCAATGACACCTAATGATACAGATGGTTCTTTGGATTATGTTGTCGTAAGTACAGATGATGCAGAGGGAATCGATATGTCATTTGACAGCGGCGACGGTGATAAAATGACTATGTATGGCTCTGCAAAGTCAGATGATAATAATGCGGTAAACGGCGAATTCAAAATGTCTATCACAGAGAGTGATAAGCAGGTCGGTGAAGTTGTTTATTCAATTAAGGATCTTAAGGAGTCAGGCGAGTCATTCACAGGTACTGTAAGAGTTGATGCAAACTTTACAAGTGATTCTGAGGCTGTTTCAGGCTGGTATGAAGTAACATCAAACTCTTCTGATGATAAAACTGACCTCGATATGGAAATAGGCATAAACGGAAAGTCATTTGTAGTTGTAGAGTTCGACAGTACAAAGACAGAGGCTTCCGATATAACCATTCCTGGTGTAGATGCAAAGGTCTATGACGCTCTTGACGAAACACAGCTTGATGAGTATCTCAATAACTGCGATACAGCAGGCTTTGAGGCAAATCTTAAGAGTGTTCTTGGTGACGAGCTTTATAATGATCTTTTAGATGCTGAAAGCGATCTGACAGATGATGATTATGATTACGATTTTGATGATGACTACGTTTTAGACGATTCTGATTTCAATTATTTTGATGATTATGATTTCGATAGCAATGTTATCAGCTATGATGATATGGACGTAACAGCATAAGTATATTAAAACTTCAAAGTCCCACTTAACGGTGGGACTTTCAGCCTGTCGCAAAAGCCTACCTTTTTTTTAAAAAAGGTAGGCTTTTTCACTTAAATGTGATATAATATAGTAGGGTGATAAAAATGCTGGAAAAGAAAGCAAAAGATATGAGACAACTGGAACTGATAAGCATAGAGGAATTTGTACCAAAGGATCATTTGCTGAGAAAGATAAACAAAGCAGTGGATTTTGACAAGATCTATGATTTTGTTGAGGAGCTGTATTGCCTTGATAATGGCAGACCGGGAGTGGATCCCGTCGTGCTGTTCAAAATGGTATTGATACAGCATTTGTATGGTATACCATCTCTACGCAAAACAGCGGAAGAGGTGAAAATGAACATAGCTTATCGTTGGTTCTGCGGCTATCTTTTTAACGAGCAGACACCTCATTTTTCAACACTGAGCAGAAATTTTAAACATCGTTTTAATGAAGAAGTAGTTGAGAAGATATTTTTTTGGATACTGTCAGAGATAAATGGTGCAGGCTATCTTTCACCCGAAGCGGTATTCATTGACGGAACTCATATAAAGGCAAATGCCAATTTGAAGAAAGCCGTAAAGAAAGCTGTACCTGATGCTGCAAAGGTATATGAAGAACAGCTTTTAAAGGAGATAAATGAGGACCGAGAGGACCATGGCAAAAAGCCTTTTGACAGCGATAAGAAACTAAAAGAAAAAGAAATAATGACTTCGACCACAGACCCGGAGTGCGGAGTTTTCCACAAAGGAGAACACAAAAAGTGTAAAGGAGGCACGGATATGATAGCAATACATTTCGGACATTTTTGTTTTAATAAGCCAGAAGGTGAACAAAGTATCATAATAGTGTTAGCTCCCAAAAAGGAATATTCATCAATGGATGATTTTGTAACCAAAGCGTTGATATATTTGGAATCAAATGAAGAATTTTGTGATAACTGGACTAATATGTATAAAGAACGAATTTATTCACCCGTTGACGATGAAGAAAAGAAATGGATGAGATCAAGATTAGACGATATGGATCGACGTGTAAATATTGCATATGAAAAGATCATAAGTGCAGTTCATATCATTGCCCCAGAATGGAACGATATTACTTTGGGAATCGAAACAGAATCTGAATATATTTTTTACCAATGGGGAACATCAGCCTGACTTCCAAGTTATTAAAGAGATTGGAGGGACAAAAGTTAAGATAATTGTAAGTGCCTGTCTGCTAGGCGAAAACTGTAAGTACAGCGGCGGCAATAATTATAATAAAAAAGTCTGCGATTTTGTGCAGGGGCATCATGTGTTTCCGGTTTGTCCTGAGGTGCTGGGCGGTCTGCCCACACCGAGGTGTCATGCGGAGATAGTGAACGGTGTTGTGATTAACAATAAAGGTGTCAGTGTTGACAAGGAGTTTCGTGCAGGCGCAGAAAAAGCCCTTGCTGTCGCAAAAGAAAAGCACTCTATGAGATTTACATATTTCAGAGGCCTTTCCCAGGTAAGCAAGTGGGTCAGGCTTAAATTTGCTGCCATGAACCTTAAAAAGTATGCGATACACCTCAGTAATAGGGGTGTAAATACGCTTTTATATATCCTTTTTGATAAATATTGGTTAATAACAGCATGATTAACCCCCATATCCGGTTCGGATATGGGGGTTTTGATACAGGCTGAAAGTCCCACTGATCGGTGGGACTTTTTTGTTATATAAAGGACAAACTCCGCATAGAATTTAATGTATTCAAAGAAATTCTGTTACGGAGGGGAAACATTGAAAAAGCAAAGCTTTCTTAAAAGCTCAGCCATATTGCTGAGTATGGTCATAATAACAAAAGTGCTTGGATTAATGTATAAGATACCGCTTACCCATATTCTCGGCGGAACAGGAATGGGGTATTTCTCAGCCGCATTTTCCATATTTACTCCGATATTTGCCATAGTTGTTTCGGGAATACCGTCGGCAATGGCAAAAATGTCCGCTGAAAACTATGCTCTCGGACGTTATTCAAATCTCAGAAAGCAGAAGATGTCTGCACATATCACTTTTGGTCTTATGAGCATAGCCGCCTGTGCGATAATAATGTTGTTTTCTGTTCCATTGTCTGCATATGTGATAAATCAGCCTGCCGCTAGGTTTACACTTATGTGTGTTGCCCCTTCCGTTGTTTTCTGCACCGCTATGTCAGTGGAGCGTGGATATTATGAGGGCTTGAGAAATATGCTGCCGACTGCCCTTTCTGAGATTGCAGAAACGATCTTTAAGGTAGCATTCGGACTTGGTGCGGCAGTTATCACTGCCGAAAGAGCAAACAACGCTTTTCTGCAAAGCGGAAAATTTCTTGGCTTTGCTTTGATAGACGGACAAACACCCGAAGAGGCTGCATTGCCATTTGTGGCAGCGGCAGCAATACTTGGTTCTACTTTAGCGTCCGGTTTAGCCTGCTTGCTGCTTGTTATCGGAACACGAATAAAAGGCGATGGGATAACCGAAAAAATGCTGAAAAGCGATTTGATAACCGACAGCACAAAACATCATGCAAAAGTACTGCTGCATAGTGCAATGCCGATAGCAATGGCAGCCGTCATAACAACAATGACAGGCATGGTGGATATGCTGACTATCGCTCCATGCATACGCAGAGCTATGGATAAAACACTTTTGCCTTTTCAGAAACTACTTGATATGGGGGTAAGTGCATCAGAACTTCCTAATTTTATGTATGGTTCATATGAGGGGCTTGCCGTTCTGGTGTACGGACTTGTTCCCACACTGACAGCTATGTTTGGTAAAAGTGCATTGCCGTCCCTTGCTGATGCATGGACACGGAAGGATAAAGAAAGTTTTGCGGCTTACTTGAAAAATATGATGACCGTGTCAAGTCTTATTGCCATACCCTCAGGCTTAGGTATCTGCGTCCTTGCCAGAGAGGCGCTTATGTTCCTGTTCAGCGGACGTACAGCCGAGATAGAAGCAGCCGTTCAGCCTCTCGCAGTACTTGGTATAGGTGTGATCTTTTTTGCAATAACTCTGCCATGCTTTACAGTCCTGCAAACCTTGGGAAGCCCTGCAAAAACTATTGTGATAATTGCAGCAGGGGGAGTGCTGAAACTTGTTTTAAATGTAATATTGATACCCTATGCACAGCTAAATCTTACCGGTGCGGCAATAGCAGAAACAGTTTCAAGTGCTTTTGTTTGCATACTTACTGTAAGAGAAACCTATCATTTAGGCGGTGTTAAATGTTGTTGGCTGGAAACATATGTTAAACCGCTATACGCAGGTGCTATGTGCGCAGCAACAGCTTTGCTGTGTAAAAGAATTCTTAATAATGGGGGGGTAACGGCTTTAAATCATAGATTTATAACAATTATCTGTGTGGCAACTGGTGGCATAATGTACTTGTTTTCGTTGATATTATTGTGCGAAACGCCGAAAAAGCTTATAAAATATGGGTTTTCAAAAAAAATCACGAAAAACTCTTGAAATTTTTTCGGATTTGGGTTATTATATTAAAGCACCCTTATTTTCGGGAGGTTTTAAGTGTGGAAGAATTAATAAACGAGCTTAAATCAAAAGAACGCTTTAATATTGATGACCTTGTGAACGTTGTTATTGTCCTCAGAAGTGAGAACGGCTGTCCTTGGGATAAAGTTCAGACTCATAAATCTATCAAAAAGGATTTCCTTGAAGAAGTGTATGAGGTAATGGAGGCAATAGATTGTGATTCTCCTGAAATGATGAGAGAAGAGCTTGGCGATGTTCTCTTACAGGTAGTTTTCCATACTGTTATCGAGCAGGAACAGGAGCATTTTGTCCTTGAAGATGTTATTACGGAGCTTTGTCAGAAGCTTATAGTAAGACATCCTCACGTTTTCGGAGATGTTCAGGCTGATACCGTAGATAAGGTGCTGACTAACTGGGATTCTATAAAGAAGGAAACCAAAGGACAGGAAACATATACTGATACGCTGAAAAGCGTTCCGAAAAATTTTCCTGCTTTGATGAGAGCGCAGAAGTTAGGCAAGCGTTCTTCAAGAGCGAGAGATGATTTTTCACATGACAAAGCTGGTCAGCTGAAAGCTTTTAATCTTCTGAATGCTGAAAGCAACAGCCTGCATGAAACTATTGCTGACGGTAATGAAGATCAGCAGAAAGAAGCACTTGGCGACTTGTTGTTTGCCTGCTGCAATACGGCAAGAGCATTGGGACTTGACGCAGAGGAGGCACTCAGCGAGTCCAGCGAACGCTATATAAAGCGTTTTGAAAAAGCCGAATCCAAAGGCGAAAAAATGTCAGATATCAGTTTTGATGATCTTGACATACTTTGGAGAAACGGTAAGGAAAGTTAAATTAAGTAATTAATGAATGAGTAATTATTCGTTAAATATAAAATGGAGGTATAAAATAATGACAAAGGCAGAACTTATTAATGTGATCGCAGAGAAAGGCGAATATTCTTCAAAGAAGGACGCTGAAAAGGCACTTTCAGCAGTAGTTGATTCAATCACAGAAGCACTCACAAAGGGTGAAAAGGTTACACTTATCGGTTTCGGTACTTTTGAAGTAAGAGATAGAGCAGCTAAGGTTGCTATGAACCCTGTAACTAAAGAGCCTGTTGAAGTTCCTGCAAGAAAAGTTCCTGCATTCAAGGCCGGTACTGCTCTTAAGGCAGCTGTTGACAACAAGTAATATTGCTTTTGTGAACCTGACCGATGAGGTTGGGTTCTTTTTATAATATGGCGAAGGGAGGGCAAATTTTAAGACTCTGTTTCTTAAAATTGTAAAATGAGATTAGACAAATATCTTAAGGTAACAAGACTTATAAAAAGACGTACCGTAGCAAATGAAGCTTGCGACGGCGGAAGAATTTTTGTGAATGGCAAAGCAGCAAGAGCATCATATGATGTAAAGATCGGTGATGAGATCGAGATAAATATGGGACAGAAACCTCTAAAAGTCAAGGTGCTTAATGTTTCCGAATATGCCACAAAAGAAAATGCCGCTGAAAATTATCAGGTCATAGAATAATATAAAACAGAAGCCGTCGGGAGGAGATTTCGACGGCTTCTGTTACGATGGTATTGAGTTTTGAATATTACATTATTAATCAGTGAATATCTGTACCCAGTAATTGTTGTTGTATCCAACACCAAGCTTGTGGTAATCAGGATTGAGTATGGTTTTCTTGTGGCTTGATGAATTCATCCATGCTTTAACTACCTGTTCCGGAGTTTTCTGACCGGCAGCAATATTCTCGCTCCAGCAGTTCCAGCTGTAATGCATATTGCTCAGCATTGCACCTGCATTCTTGCCATTGTATGTGTGTGAAAAATTTGTTCTTATCTGTCCTGCACGAGTGTCAGCAAGTGAATCAAGCATTGTGTTTGCTTTAAGAGGAGATACGCCAGCTTTTGCACGTTCGATGTTCACCAAACGAAGAACTTCATTCTTATAGTATTGCTTTTGTGTTATTGTTGACTTTGATACAGCAGATGAATATGTCTTGTAAGTTGTAGAACCGATCTTTCTGTATGCGCAGATCCTATACTTATAAGTTTTTCCCGAAGTCAGACCGGTATTTGTGTATGTTGTCTTTGAAGTAGTGGTTATGTTTTCGTACTTCTTGGAAGAGCTGTTATATCTCTGAACATAATAACCACTTGCGTATGTGACCTTGTTCCAGCTGAGTTTTATAGATGTTGTTGAAGATGAAGATGCGCTAAGCCCCGTCGGATCATCAAGTGCTTTAATAGAAAATCTGACAGTTTTTGTGCCTGTGTATTTTCCTTTGCCCTTTATTATTACAGACGCACAGCCCACATTTTTATTGTTCTGATAGCTTACTGTATAGTCGGTATTCTTTTTCAGAGTTGAAGATCTTTTTTTTACAGTAACAGCAGGGCAGGCAGAGCCGCCATTGTAAAGATATGATGTTTTGCTGAGCTTAACAGTACAGCCGCTTATTGACTGAGCGCTTGTTGTATATGCGGCAGATGCCGTAATATCAGAATTTATCATTGACGGTGCAGCAACGGCTGCCGAAAGTGTCATTATTACTGCGGAAAACAAAGCTATTATCTTTTTCATATTCTTCACCCGACCTTCTGCTGTGTTGTGCAAAATAAGCACAATTACTTCCTTGATGTTAAATATATTGTATCATATTGCCGATAATATTACAATAGGTTAATTTGTTTATTTGCCTAAACTTATTTTGAATTGTTAATGAAATGAAATCAATTCAAAATAAAAGTGATAACTTACTCTTTATTTTTGTATCAAACTATGATATAATAATCTTATATATCAATTAATAAAAAGAGGTAAATAACAATGAATTACAAATTTTCTGAAAAAGTATCCCATATTCAGGCTTCTGCAATCAGAGAAATCCTTAAGTTTACATCAGACCCGGAGGTAATTTCTCTTGCCGCTGGAAACCCTGCTCCTGAGGCTTTCCCTGTTAAAGAGATAACAAGAATCTCTAACGAGATCTTCAATGAAGATCCTATACTTGCTCTCCAGTACAGCCTTTCTGAGGGTTATACACCGCTCAGAGATCTTCTGAAGAAAGATCTTGAAGCAAAGGGTGAGTTTGATCCTGAAAGTGATGAGCTTATTATAACAAGCGGCGCTCAGCAGGCAAACGCTATGATAGCTAAGGTACTTTGTGATCCTGACGATATCATCTGCTGTGAAGCACCAAGCTTTATCGGTTCACTTAACGCATTTAAGTCATATAATGTGTGCCTTAAGGGCATTACTCTTGAAGAGGACGGAATGAATCTTGCGGAGCTCGAAGATGTTCTCAAAACTGGCAAAGTAAAGGTGATCTATGTTATTGCAAACTTCCAGAACCCGACAGGTCTTACTACAAGCCTTGAAAAGAGAAAGGGTATCTATGAGCTTGCAAAGAAGTACGGCGCAGTTATCCTTGAAGATAATCCTTACGGCGACCTCAGATTTGACGGCGAAAATATCCCGTCTATGAAGAGCATGGATAAGGACGGCGTAGTTGCTTATTCAAGAACATTCTCAAAGGTCCTTGCTCCTGGAATCCGTGTTGGCTATATCTCAGCTCCTAAGGAAATAGTAAATAAAATGGTTATCTGTAAGCAGGTAGATGACGTTCATACAAATATCTGGGCACAGGTACTTGCATACAGATTCCTTACTGAGTGCGATATGAATGAGCATCTTGCATCACTCAGAAAGATTTACAAGCACAAGTGCGAGCTTATGCTTGAGCAGATCGAAAAGAACTTCTCAAGCAAGATAACATATACAAAGCCACAGGGCGGTCTGTTTGTATGGTGTACTCTTCCTGAGGGTTCAGATATGACTTCATTCTGTACAAGAGCTGTACAGGAATTTAAGGTCGCAGTTGTTCCTGGAAACGCATTTATGGTTTCAGAATCTGATAAAACTGCATCATTCAGACTTAATTTCTCTACTCCAACTGACGAGCAGCTTATCGCAGGCTGTGAAAAGCTTGGCAGACTTTCAAAGGAAATGTTCGGTGAATAATTAAATGAAAGTACCCTTTACACCTTTTCAGATAATACTTACTTCTCTCAACGCAGCAGCCTTGTCGCTGTGCGTTGGAGGAGATGTGTTTGTGTTGCTTTTCGACAGGGGAGCAGTCAGCGGAAAGGTGATAGTAACAAATCTTGTTATGTCTGTCTTAGTAATAATATTGTCGTCAGTATTTGTGTTCAGAACTGAGCATATAGATACTTTTTCAAGAGTACAGAAAGACGATGAGGATAAACTGCCCGCCATAAGAGCGCTGAGGACATATTTTTGTATGCTGACGCTTGATTTCGCAGGTGTACTGAGTCTTATGCTTGCAGGTGCGCTGTTTTATAAGAATGCCGGAAAAGCAATAATCATATTTGCACCTGCTGTCTTTGTGCTTTCGGCAATAATTTATTTTGTAAGAGTCAGTCGGATAGGTCTTGTGGATTATTCAGACGATAATGACGATCCGTTTTCTGATGACCTGTAAAACTATGATAAAGGAGGATATCTGCCTTGAAAAATGCGCTTATAAAAGACACATTGCGTGAGATAAAACATTCTTTCGGCAGATTTCTTTCTATATTTCTCATAGTTGCACTAGGCTGCGGATTTTTTTCAGGAATAAAAGCCACAATGCCCGACATGGTCAGCACAGCGCAGACATATTTTAAAGAAAACAATCTTATGGATATGAAGCTGATGTCAACTATCGGCGTAAGATCGCAGGACGTTGAAGCTGTAAAAAAAGCCGATAATGTAAAAGGTGCAGCGGCGAGCTATTCAAAGGAAGTTTTCTATTTCTATAATAATCAGAATCTTGTGCTTAAATGCTTGTCATTTAATGATACTCTTAAAGATGACAGCAAGAATAAAATGAATAAGCCGGTAGTTGTTGAGGGTAGACTTCCTGAAAATGACGGTGAGTGTGCGGTCGAGGTAAAAATGTCTTCTCCCGATACTTTTAAGATAGGAGAAACACTTAAATTTGCTGAACCTGATACCTCGAAAAATCTTTCAGAAACTTTGGCAGATGAAGAGTATAAGATCGTTGGTATTGTTGCGTCACCTTTGTATATCGGTTACGAACGTGATGCGGCAAGTGTCGGAAACGGTACAGTTGTCAGCAATGTTTTTCTGCGTGAAGAAGAGTTTGTCTGCGATTATTATACTGAAATGTATATCACTCTTGAAGGAATAAAAACCGATGATATTTTCTCCGACGAGTATCGTGATGAAGTCAAAAAGCTCAGTGCTCCTGCTGTAAAGGCATTTGAGGATAGCGTTGATTCACGTTATGATAAGCTTGTTTCTGATGCAAATGCTAAAATCGAAACCTCACAATCTACGGTGGATACTTTGGAAAGTATATTGTCCGCTAATGGTGCAGATCTGAAAAAGTTGAAAAAAGAGGCGGATAAAAGCGTAAAGTCAGCTCAGAAGAGTTATGATTCTCAGCAGGACGGCAGCGCATCACAGATGCTTGCAAAGTCAGCCTTGCTAAAAGCACAGCAGGCTCAGACAATAACCGCTGAACTTTTAGACGATTATAATTCCGGCAGCGACAGTGCTTATAAAAAGTATACAAAACAGCTTGAAGATGCAAAAGCACAGATACAAGCTGCCAATTATCAGTTGTCTAATCAGCAAGAACCTGCTTTCTATACCTTTGACAGATTTGAGGCAAGTACGGACTATTCGTCATTTTATGGAGATAGTCAGAAAGTAGATTCTATATCAAAAATATTCCCTGTGTTCTTTATACTGGTAGCCGCTTTGGTATGCCTTACGACTATGACAAGAATGGTCGAGGAACAGCGTATACAGATAGGTACATATAAAGCGCTAGGATATTCTTCTGCAAAGATAGCTTCAAAATTCCTTATCTATTCCGCAGTGGCTGCAACGGCAGGCAGCTGTATAGGAACAGTTATTGGTCTTCAGCTTTTCCCACGGATAATTTACAGCTGCTATAAGATAATGTACAATATACCATCAATAGATGTTCCTTTTAAGCCTTGGTATCTTGTCGCCTGTTGGGCAGTGTCTGTATTGTGTACCTGTTCTGCTGTGCTGTATGCGTGCATTTCTGAGCTGAGGTCTGTGCCGAGCGCACTTATGCGTCCTAAGCCGCCTCATAACGGAAAACGTGTGCTTATAGAAAAGATCGGCTTTATATGGAACAGATTGAGCTTTCTGACTAAAGTAACTATGCGTAACCTTTTTCGCTATAAAAAGCGTTTTGCTATGACGGTTATCGGTGTGGCAGGCTGTACAGCTCTTATAGTTACAGGTTTCGGACTGAAATATTCCATAAAGACTATTGCTGATAAACAGTTCAACGAGGTCTTTGTTTATGACGGTCTGCTTGTTCTGAATACCTCAGATTATTCTTTTGACCAGCTTGAAGAAAAGGTTTCCTCAATAAATGAGATAGGTAAACATATGCTTGCTCATATGGACGAGGGTACAGCTGAAAATAACGGCGCATCACAAACGGTTTCATTCTTTGTGCCATACGATGAAAGTCAGCTGGATAATTATATTCATCTGCGTGACACTGATACTTCTGAAAAGCTGAATATCGAGGACGGTACAGTTATAATAACGCAAAAGCTTGCCAGCCTGCTTGATGTTGGGGCAGGGGATACTCTTAAAGCAGTTTCTGACGGCAAGACAGCGGAGCTAAAAATCGCAGCTGTAACTGTCAACTATGCTTCGCATTATATTTATATGAACAGAGCTACCTACTGTGATTATTTCAATAATGATCCAACTTTTAATATAGGCTTTGTCAATCTTAAAGAAGACACTGATGAGGACAGCTTTAAATCTGAACTTATCTCAAATAACGAATTTTACGGCCTTACATATAAAACAGACTCTAGCAAGGGATTTCTTAATTCCGTTGACAGTCTGGACGCTATTGTGGTCCTGCTGATCGTTTGTGCAGGTCTGCTGGCAGTTGTGGTGCTTTATAACCTTGCAAATATCAATATCACAGAGCGTGTCCGTGAGATAGCTACTGTTAAGGTGCTTGGTTTTTATGATAACGAAACCTCGGATTATATATGCCGTGAAAATTATATTTCAGCCGTTATCGGAATCCTGATAGGCTTTGTGGCAGGAAAAATACTGCATTATTTTGTAGTCATAACCGCAGAAGTCGATCTTGTTATGTTTAACAGAACGCTGGTGTGGTGGGCTTATGCTCTCGGTGCAGTAATGACATTTGCGTTTACTGCACTGGTAAATCTGCTGCTGCATTTTAAGCTGAAAAAAGTCGATATGGTAGAATCACTGAAATCAGTTGAATAAATTTTTTAGGAGGGTTTTTAATGTTTGAAAATCTCGAAAATGAAATTACAGAAAAGGAAACTGCACCAATGGTCAGCTATTTCTGGAAAGGTCTTGCACTCTTTTTGCTTGGTGTGATAGCCGGTTTGGTTGTTTCCCCTGTTAAAAATGGTGTTACTATCGGTTGTAACAACAAAATAAGCAAGGACAGCTGTGCCGATCATTTTGACGACGATGATGACGGCTATGAAGATGAAGGCGTAAAATTTTAACGAAAGGCGAATATTGATATGAAATTAGGTATGGTAGGACTTCCTAACGTAGGTAAGTCAACACTTTTTAATGCTCTCACAAATGCAGGAGCTGAGTCTGCAAACTATCCGTTCTGTACTATTGAGCCGAACGTGGGAATAGTATCTGTTCCTGATTCAAGACTCGATAAGCTTGCTGAAATGTATCACCCTGTTAAGTTTACTCCGGCAACTCTTGAATTTGTGGATATTGCAGGTCTTGTTAAGGGCGCTTCAAAGGGCGAAGGACTGGGCAATAAGTTTCTTGCCAACATCAGAGAGGTTGATGCTATCGTTCACGTTGTAAGATGCTTTGAAGACCCGAACATCATTCACGTTGACGGTTCTATAAATCCTGCAAGAGATATCGAAACTATTGATCTTGAACTTATTTTCTCCGATGCAGAGCTTATTGAAAGAAAGCTTGACAGAACTAAAAAAGCTATGAAGGGCGACCGTTCCCTTGCAGCAGCTGTTGAATTTCTTGAAAAGCTGAAAGCTCACCTTGAAGAGGGAAAGCCTGCAAGAGCATATGATATGACAGAAGATGAACTTGAGATACTTAAGGAAACTCCACTGCTTTCATTAAAACCTGTTATCTATGCAGCAAATCTCTGCGAAGATGATTTCAGAAATAATATTGAAAACAATGAGAATTACAAGAAAGTATGTGAGATAGCAGCAGCTGAGGGTTCAGCTGTACTTCCTATCTGTGCTCAGATAGAAGCTGAGATCTCTGATATGGACGCAGAGGATAAGCAGATGTTCCTTGCTGATCTTGGTCTTGAAACTTCCGGCCTTGACAGAATTATCAAAGAAGGATATTCACTTCTTGGACTTATATCCTTCCTTACAGCAGGCGAGCCTGAAGTAAGAGCATGGACTATCACAAAGGGTACAAAAGCTCCTCAGGCAGCTGGTAAGATACATTCAGACTTTGAGAGAGGATTTATCAGAGCAGAGGTTGTGTCTTTTGATGACCTTATGAAGTATGGCTCTATGGCAGCCGTAAAGGAAAAAGGCCTTGCCCGTCAGGAGGGTAAGGAGTACGTTATGCAGGACGGAGATATAGTTCTGTTTAAGTTTAACGTGTGATCCCGATAATATGCAGAACCGCAGATAACAGCACTGAGCTTTTAGTCCTGCGGTTCTTTTTATTATTTGCACTTGACAAAATCCATAATATGTGGTAACATAACTTTGTTATGTAATTATCTCAAAGGAGCTGAAATAATGAAAGCTGATCGTGAAACTAAGGAAAAACTGATTTTAAGTGCAAAATCTGAATTTATGGAAAAAGGATATAATAAAGCATCTTTGAGAAAAATATGTGAAAATGCAGGCGTTACCACAGGAGCGTTATATTTTTTCTTTAAGGATAAATCGGATCTTTTCTCCTCAATAGTTGAAGAACCCTTTAAGCTTTTGTGTAACATTATCAAAGAGCATTTTAGGGAAGATGTAGAAATGCTTGAAAATCCAACTCCCTATGAGCAGCAGGACGGCGACCATGACGAACTGGTGGCAGCGCTGATACATCATATATATGAGAATCGTGATACTTTTCTTCTGCTCCTGACCAAATCAGAGGGTACTGTATATGAGAATTGTACAGATAAGCTGGTAGATATCATGGAGCAAAGCTACCTCCTTATGGCAGAGCGTATGCTAACTCAGCTTAAAGATATGAAAATCAGTGTTTATATGCTCCATTGGCTTACCCATATGCAGATAGACTCTTTTGTGCATATGATAACCCACGAAAATGATGAGAATAAAGCATTGAAACATATGCAGAAAATAATGGACTTTATAGTGAAAAGCTGGATAGAGCTTACTTTTGTTCCCGTTACGGAAAATGATGATTAAAAAATCTCCTGTGCCTTTGTTAAGCACAGGAGATTTTACTGTATTGCTATTATTATTTTGCAAGCTTTTCAGCAAGCTTGACATTTACAGCCTTGAGGAAGTCCTCAGTATTTACCTTTTTCTTATTTTCAAGTGTAGAAAGCAGATAAAGGTCACCGGTCATTGTACCGTCCTCAATAGTTTCAATAGTTGCCTTTTCAAGGCAGTCAGCAAAGTTTACAAGCTCAGGAAGCTCATCAAGCTCGCCTCTCTTGCGGAGTGCACCTGTCCAAGCGAACAGAGTAGCAACAGAGTTTGTTGATGTTTCCTCACCCTTGAGGTGCTTGTAATAGTGACGCTGTACAGTTCCGTGAGCAGCCTCATATTCATAAATTCCGTCAGGTGAAACCAGTACAGATGTCATCATTGCCAGTGAGCCGTAAGCAGTAGCTACCATGTCAGACATTACATCACCGTCGTAGTTCTTGCAAGCCCAGATATATCCGCCGTTTGAACGGATAACTCTAGCAACAGCGTCATCAATAAGAGTGTAGAAATATTCAATGCCTGCGGCAGCAAATTTTTCTTTATATTCGTTATCGTAGATCTCCTGGAAGATATCCTTGAATGTGTGATCGTACTTCTTTGAGATAGTATCCTTAGTAGCGAACCAGATATCCTGCTTTTTATCAAGAGCAAAATTGAAGCAGGCTCTTGCAAATGAAGCAATAGAAGTTGACTTGTTGTGCTGTCCCTGAATGATTCCGTCGCACTCAAAGTTGTAAATAGTTTCTCTTGTTTCATTTCCGTCCTTGTCTGTGCAAACAAGTTCAGCCTTTGAACCCTCAGGACACTTCATCTCAACGTTCTTATAAACGTCGCCGTATGCGTGTCTTGCAATAGTGATAGGCTTTGTCCAAGTAGGAATGTATGGTGTGATACCCTTAACGAGGATAGGTGTTCTGAAAACAGTACCGTCAAGCATAGCTCTGATAGTGCCGTTAGGGGATTTCCACATTTCCTTAAGGTTGTACTCAGGCATTCTTGCTGCATTAGGAGTGATAGTTGCACACTTTACAGCAACGCCGTACTTCTTAGTAGCATTTGCTGAATCAACAGTTACCTGATCGTTGGTTTCATTTCTGTGAACAAGACCGAGGTCATAGTATTCTGTTTTAAGATCAACGTATGGGTTAATAAGGATATCCTTGATTTCCTGCCAGATAATTCTGGTCATTTCGTCGCCGTCCATTTCGACGAGCGGCGTTTTCATCTGAATTTTTGCCATTTTAGATTCCTCCTGCGTTAGTATTTTGTAATTATGCCAATGATCTTATGCAAAGAAAAATAAACATAAAGATCATAACTATTCCTGTTGCAGCAACTATTGCGTTCATAAATAGTGTACTGTCGAATTTGTCAGTCTTTTTATCTTTCCTGAATAAAAGATAAATTATTGCAGCCACTGCACAAACGACCGCCATAATAATGAAAAACATCTTTTTATCAGTGGTCGGGTCTGATAAAAATTTTACTGCCTTATATAGCTTTTTGATCTTACTTTTAAGCCATATAACGATTATCACCAGACAAAATAAAAGTATCAGTCCGTTGATAAGATACTTCTTAAACTTTCCTGAGCCTTTTGCTCTGGAATCTTCTTTAAGTGAGCGGAAATTTTCATCTTTCATAATCTGTACCTATGAAAATTAAAATGATTTTATTGAATGACCGTTATTTTCTGCGATATCAGATATTTTGTTGTAAGTATTACGGCTAGTTATGATAAGCTCATAGCTGTCGCTGTCAATATCTATCATACAGATACAAACATTGTCAGAGTTGTGTGATACCTCTTGCGCAAGGTCTTCAACATCATTATATTCACGTTCGTCAAGAGTGTTATCTTTGATACATTTTTCTATAAGACTATAATTTTTCAGCTGTGAAAGTCCCCATAGTACAATATCAGACTCTTCAGAAAAATCAGCTGTAAAAAGATAGCCATTTTCCGCAAGTTCGTTTACCATACCTATCCAGCATATCTCATTGATATCTGTTTCATCGGAGATGTCAATGCCTCTTTCGGCATATCTTTCAGAATTTTCTCTGCCGTATCCTAAAGGATCATCAACACATTCACGCAGATTTCTCATAATTTCAGCGTCATTATTTGTTATTAATGCAGCGATATCAATAATATATGAAAAATCTCTTTTTGATCCGGCAAATCTGTTACTGCTGAAAAGTTTTGAAAAAAGTCCCATAAATAATATTTCCGATAAAATTTATCAGTTAAAATAAAAATATACTGCTGCAGCGGCAAGAAAAATTATCATATCCATTCTTATGCCATATCTTTGGACTTTGAAAGTAATATATTCTTTTTCGACATCTGAATCAGCATCAGTTAATAACTTTCCTGTAATTATTTTTAGAATTTTGTTGTAAATTATTACTCCGATGACGAATATCAAACCGCCTGTAAGTATAATAGGCAAAATAAGAAATTCACGGTATCGGTAGGGGATAAAGTCCATTTTTGATGTAACTTTAAAAATCACATACATAGTCAGCAGCATAAAAGCAAATCCGAAACCAATACCGCTATGAATTTCTTTTCGCATACGGATTATTTTGAAAGCTGTTCTCTTGTGTAGTCAAGCAGACCGCCTGCAAGGATAATATCCTTTGTTCTTCCTGTGAGTTCGCAAAGAACAGGTATCTCAGCGCCTGTTGACTTGTTTACAACTGTAAGCTGTGTCTTATCGGCTTCGATGTCAGCACGAACGTTAGCAAGCACGATCTCATCACCCTGATTGATCTTCTCATAATCGTCCTCATTTACAAATGTGAGAGGAAGGATACCGGCGTTGATAAGGTTAGCTCTGTGGATTCTTGCAAAGCTCTTTACAAGTACAGCCTTGATTCCGAGATAAAGCGGTGCAAGAGCAGCGTGTTCTCTTGAAGAACCCTGACCGTAGTTTGAACCGCCTACGATGATCGACTTGCCCATGTTCTTAGCTCTTCTTGGGAAGTCCTCGTCACATACTGTAAAGCAGTGCTGTGAAATAGCAGGGATATTTGAACGGAGCGGCAGTATTTTTGCACCGGCAGGCATGATATGGTCGGTAGTGATATTGTCGCCGACTTTAAGTGATACCTGACATTCAATGCTTTCAACCAGCGGAGCTGTTTCAGGGTAAGGCTTGATGTTTGGTCCTCTGAGGACTTCAACTGAATCCATGTCAGCCTCGTCAACAGGAGGTACTACCATATTGTCATTTATCTTGAAATGCTCAGGAACCTTGATCTCAGGCATTTCTCCAAGTGTTCTAGGGTCAGTAAGCACACCTGTAAGTGCTGAAGCTGCAGCAAGCTCAGGTGATACAAGGTATATCTGTCCGTCCTTTGTTCCTGAACGTCCGAGGAAGTTTCTGTTGAATGTTCTGAGTGAGATACCCTTTGAGTTAGGAGCCTGTCCCATACCGATACATGGACCGCAGGCAGATTCAAGTATTCTTGCACCGGCAGCGATCATATCAGCAAGTGCGCCGTTCTCAGCGATCATGTTAAGAACCTGCTTTGATCCTGGAGCAATAGCAAGTGATACGTCAGGGTGAACAGTTTTGTCCTTAAGAATGTGAGCGACCTTCATCATATCAACATAAGATGAATTTGTGCATGAACCGATACAAACCTGATCTATCTTCATATCGCCCAGCTCTGCACAGGTCTTTATATTGTCAGGTGAATGTGGACATGCAGCCATAGGAACGAGTTCTGAAAGGTTGATGTCGATGACCTCGTCATATTCAGCGTCATCATCAGCTTTCAGTTCTGTCCATACATCAGCTCTGTCCTGAGCCTTGAGGAATGCAAGGGTGTTTTCATCTGATGGGAAAATAGAAGTTGTTGCGCCAAGCTCAGCACCCATGTTGGTGATAGTAGCTCTTTCAGGAACTGTAAGAGTCTTTACACCTTCGCCGCAATACTCGATAACCTTTCCTACACCGCCCTTAACGGACATTCTTCTGAGTACTTCAAGGATAACGTCCTTAGCAGAAACCCATGGCTGGAGCTTTCCTGTAAGATTTACCTTTACGATGTTAGGATATGTAATATAGTATGCGCCGCCGCCCATTGCAACAGCAACGTCAAGTCCGCCTGCACCGATAGCGATCATGCCGATTCCGCCGCCTGTTGGTGTGTGGCTGTCAGAACCGATAAGAGTCTTTCCTGGAATACCGAATCTCTCAAGGTGTACCTGATGACAGATTCCGTTGCCGGGACGTGAGAAATAAATGCCGTGCTTTTTGCAGACTGAACCGATGAAACGGTGGTCATCAGCATTTTCAAAGCCTGACTGAAGTGTGTTGTGGTCAATATAAGCAACAGATTTTTCAGTCTTGACACGAGGAACGCCCATAGCCTCATATTCAAGATAAGCCATAGTACCAGTAGCGTCCTGTGTAAGAGTCTGATCAATACGAATTCCGATCTCATTGCCCTTTACGAACTCGCCGTCAACAAGGTGAGCTTTGAGGATCTTTTCAGTTAAAGTAAGTCCCATAGATAAAAACAATCCTTTCGTATGCATTATTCCAATACATTTAAGTATGATACTACTATTTTATACTAAATAAAGCTTTTTGTCAAGTTTATTGCATAATTCAGAAGCCCAAAATGAATTATGCTGTATAGAATAGCAAAATCTGAAAGATTATTTTTTATAAAATTCATTTTAAGCACTTTTGAGCTGTGTATCTGCTTGACAAGGACTGCCGCTTATTATATAATATAAACTGGTGTTTTATATATAGGAGGTGCATTTGTTTTGAGCAGATCAACTGTAAAATATAAAAAGATCATCTCACTTCTTTCTTTTGCAGCTTTGTTTTTATCGGGCTGCGGTAATACTGTGAATACGCAGAGCAGTAAAACTGTTTTAAACGCTGATAATGTAAGTTCACAAAACAGCATAACTGACAGTTCTGCTGACGATGAAAACAGTGATGAACTCTATGATTCAACTCCTATATCAAATGCGTATATTACTGGAAATGCAGACGCTCTTGACAGCTATCAACTGGAAATATTAAATAAAGCAGCAGAGATCATCGACAGTATCATAGATGAGTCTATGTCCGACTATGAAAAAGAACTTGCCGTACATGATTATATTGTTGCCAACTGTGAGTATGATACAGGTCTGCTCAGCGTTTTCGGAGCTTACGGAAAATACTCTTCTGATCCTTATGGCGCATTGCTGAAAGGCAAGGCCATATGCAGCGGCTATACAACAACTTTTCAGCTGTTTATGGATATGCTTGAAATACCATGTATATCTTTGAAAGCAGGGGATACAGACGGCGAAGAACACGCTTGGAATATGGTTCAGATAAACGACGAATGGTATTATGTAGACGTAACATGGGACGATCCTATTCCCGACAGAGGTGCTGATGATTTTATAAGGCACAAATACTTTAATGTAACGGAAGATTATATGGCGAAAAAGCACCTGTGGGACACGCAGGATCTTCCTGAGGCGACTAACTTCAAGGATTCATATATAGAACATAACATATACACTATAAGCAATTTCGCTCAAACTCAGGAGTATATAGAAACTCAGATAAGTAACAAAAGCGAAAATGTGTATTTCAGACTTGATGATGAACTTAAATCGTCTGTAAGTAAAATGGACTCTGAGGACGATATAGATACTGTGTATTTTGCAAAGGATATAAGTGATGATCTTGCAGATGTATTTGATAATATTCTGAATAAACATAAGAACATAAAGCTGAGATGTCAGCGTATAGAATATGACCGAGAAATTATTCTTGCTGTGTATATAGGCAGTAAGTAAAAGGGAGGTAAGCTGAATGAAATTCAGACCTTGTATAGATATCCACAATGGCTCAGTAAAGCAGATAGTAGGCGGAAGCCTGCGTGACAACAATAATTATGCTGCGGAGAATTTTGTTTCTGAATATGACGGTGCGTATTATGGCAGCCTGTATAAGTCAAGAAACCTTACGGGCGGACATATAATTATTCTTAATCCTGCATCAAGCGAGTTTTACAAAGAAGATGTAAGACAAGCCGAGCTTGCCCTGTCAGCCTTTGAAGGCGGTCTTCAGATAGGCGGCGGTATAAACAATGATAATGCAGGATATTTTCTTGATAAAGGTGCGTCACACGTCATAGTAACAAGTTTTGTATTTAAAAATGGTGCTGTGAATTATGATAATCTGAAAAGTATACTTAAAGCTGTGGGAAAAGATCATCTTGTTTTGGATCTGTCATGCCGAAAAAGAAACGGCGAGTATTACATAGTAACAGACCGCTGGCAGAAATTCACCGATGTAAAGCTTACAGAAAAAACTCTTGAAGAATTCAGTGGGTTCTGTGACGAGTTCCTTATCCATGCCGTTGACTCAGAGGGCAAAGCAGGCGGCATAGAAGAAGACCTTGCGGCGCTTATGGGAAGTTGTCTTGATATACCCTCCACATATGCAGGGGGCATATCCTCTTTTGACGACCTTGAAAAGCTCCGTTCTCTCGGCAGAGGGAAGATAGATTTTACCATAGGCAGTGCACTTGATATTTTCGGCGGAACAATGCCTTTTGAAGAAGTCTGCCGTGTATAGTGAATATATCTCAAATAAATTTGATGTAAGTTTATGATTTTGTAAAATAATTGTTTGCAATCCGCATAAATATATGGTATAATAATATATTACTAAATGCATTCATATGAAAGGAAGAACAGCTATGTCAAAAATCCGTGTAGCCGTAATCTTTGGCGGCAAATCAAATGAACACGATATTTCCGTCGTGTCTGCGGCGCATATTATAAAAAGTATTCCGAAAGATAAGTATGACGTTGTGTGCATAGGCATCACAAAGAAAGGTCATTGGTTAAAATATATCGGTTCACCTGAGCATATTGCAGACGGCAGCTGGGAAACTCACCCAGACAACGTCCCATGTATCCTCAGTCCTGATCCTGTACATAAAGGTTTTGTTGCATTCGGTGCAGACGGCAGCTATCAGCACGTTAAGGTAGATGTTATTTTCCCTGCACTTCACGGCAAAAATGGTGAGGACGGAACTATACAGGGTATTTTCCAGATGGCAGAGATCCCGTTCGTAGGCTGTGACCTTATCTCGTCAGCAGACTGTATGGATAAAGATGTTACCCATACGATCCTTGAAAGCCATGGCATTAGAACTGCTAAGTGGGTATCTACCATTATTTCTGAACTTTCACAGCTTGATGAAAAGTGCGATGAAATGGAGAAAAAGCTTGGTTATCCTATGTATGTTAAGCCTGCAAACTGCGGATCATCAGTAGGCATTTCAAAGGCACATGATCGTGAGGAACTTAAAGCGGGCATAAAATTTGCTTTTTCACATGATAAGAAGGTCGTTGTTGAAGAAGAGATCAAGGGTATAGAATGTGAATGTGCAGTCATGGGTAATGATGAGCCTTTTGCATCTACTGTTGGTGAGATATCAGCAGCAAATGAATTCTATGATTTTGACGCTAAGTACAATAATGCAGAGTCAAGAACATATATCCCTGCAAGAATGTCTGAAGAAAGTATAGAAAATATCAGACAGGAAGCTGTCAAGGCATATAAAGCTATGGGTTGTGCAGGACTTTCAAGAGTTGATTTCTTCCTTTGTGAGAATGGAGATGTTATTCTCAACGAGATAAATACTCTCCCCGGACATACTCCTATAAGTATGTATCCTCAGCTTATGCAGTATGCAGGAATGACTCCTGAGCAGCAGGAAGATAAGCTTATCAAGTATGCGCTTGAAAGATCGGACGTGGACTATGAATAACGCTGCCATAGGAGTATTCGATTCGGGTATAGGCGGATTGACTTGTGTAAAGGAGCTTATAAGGCTGCTGCCGCACGAAGATATAGTGTATCTCGGTGATACTGCAAGAGTACCATATGGAACTAAAAGCCGTGAAACTATAATAAGCTATGCAAAACAGGATATAGATTTCCTTATGCAGCACAATGTCAAGATGATACTTGTTGCCTGCGGAACGGTTTCTTCTGTACTTTCAAATGTTGATAAGTCTGATTCTGTTGAGATAAGCGGCGTTGTAATGCCTGCCGTTCATGCAGCCTGCGCAGCTACGAAGAATAACAGAATAGGCATAATAGCTACGTCAGCCACAGTCAAAAGCGGCGTTTACGGCAAGGTGATAAGAAGTATCAATCCCGATATTAAAGTAGTCGGAAAAGCCTGTCCGCTTTTTGTACCGCTGGTGGAAAACGGATATACAGCAGTGGATTGTCCTCCTGCAAGATTTTTTGCTGAGGAATATCTTGAAATAATGAAGAAAGAAAAGGTCGATACTCTTATCCTCGGCTGCACTCATTATCCGCATCTTACTGAACTTATTTCAGATATAATGGGAAGCGATGTAACGCTGATATCTTCGGGCGCTGAGCTTGCAAAGTATGCATTAAAGACTATGAGTTATAATGATACACTTTCTGACAGAGAAGAACAGGGCAAGATCGAACTGTACTGCACTGACAGCGTAGAGCTGTTTTCCGAGAATGTGGAAAAATTTCTCGGAAAGAATATAAATGCTCAGATATCGCAGTGCAATCTGAAATTCTGATGTATTTCAAAGCATTACATTGAAAGTATGATTGGAGGGAAAGTATTGAGCAATAAAAGGGAAGTATCAATAAATCTTGTAAGCTGTCAGAACGACGGTCAGAGCAGTGAAAAGACGGAGCTTTTTTCAAAAGGCACATTCGAGAAAACTGACAACGGATACAGAATATCCTATGAGGAATCTGAAGCGACTGGTTATGAGGGAAGCGTAACTACGCTTGAAACATTTGGCGACGACAAGGTCATAATGGACAGAACAGGCGCAGTTACTTCTAATCTTGTTATAGAAATGGGAACAAAGCATCATTGTGTGTATGGTACGCCATATGGTTCATTTACTGTTGGCGTAAATGCAAAGGATATAAAAAGTATGCTTAATGATGAAGGCGGTTCTTTGGATCTTCATTATGTGATTGATGTAAATTCCAGCTATATCGGCGATTTTGAAATAAAAGTAGATGTAAAACAGTAACAGGAGGAAAAAATATATGGCAAACTTAGTACAGGAAGCCTTTTCACAGGTTAAGGAGCTTGTTCTTAATGCACTTGGCGAACTTGTTGCAGAGGGAACATTCCCCGCAGAACCTATTCCTGCATTTAATACGGAGATACCTGCCGATTCTAAAAACGGTGATGTTTCCACAAATGCAGCCATGGTATGTGCAAAGCCTTTCAGAAATAACCCAAGAAAAATAGCTGAGGCTATCGCATCAAAAATCAGACTTGACGGCACTTTTTTTGAGAAGTGTGAAATTGCAGGTCCTGGATTTATAAACTTTTTCTATTCACCTCAGTGGTATGCAGGAGTAGTCGGCTCAGTGCTGGCAGAGGGTGAAAAATATGGCGAAACTGATATGGGCAAGGGCAAAAGCGTCCTTGTTGAATTTGTATCAGCAAACCCGACAGGTCCTATGCATATAGGCAATGCAAGAGGCGGAGCAATTGGCGACTGTCTTGCGGCGGTTCTTGAAAAGGCAGGATATGATGTAGCAAGAGAATTTTATATCAATGACGCAGGAAATCAGATCGAGAAGTTTGGTAAATCCTTGTCACTGAGATATATGCAGATATGCAGCGATGACGGTATGGCTGTCTGCAAAGAAGGTCTTGATATGGAGAGTTTCTGTAAGAAGATCTACGGCGAGGACGGCAACAGCGAAAAGTTCCCTATGCCTGATGACACTTACAGAGGAATGGACATCATTGAACACGCTAAGAGCTATTTTGATGAGTATGGTGCAGTTCTCAGCGGTCAGAGTGAAGAGGACAGAAAGAAAACTCTTGTTGACTATGCTCTTCCGAAAAATATTGAGGTACTGCATAACGATCTTGCAAAGTACAGAATACATTATGACCAGTGGTTCAGAGAGAGTACACTTCACAATGACGGTTCAGTAGCAAAGATAATCGATATGCTTAAAGCAAGCGGTCATACCTATGAGCAGGACGGCGCTCTTTGGTTCAAGACTACTGATTTCGGTGATGAAAAAGACAGAGTACTGGTTCGTGAAAATGGCGTTCCTACTTATCTTGTACCTGATATTGCTTACCACTATAATAAGCTCGCTGTCAGAAAGTTTGATAAGGCAGTAGATATATTCGGCGCAGATCATCACGGATATATTGCAAGGATCAAAGCTTCTATGACTGCCCTCGGAGTTGACGCTGATAAGCTTGACATAGTTATAATGCAGATGGTAAATCTGGTTAGAAACGGCGAGAAGTATAAGCTTTCAAAGCGCTCAGGCAAAGCTATAACACTTGCTACACTCCTTGATGAGATCCCGATAGATGCAGCAAGATTTTTCTTTAACCTGAGAGAGCCTAATTCTCATTTCGACTTTGACCTTGACCTTGCTGTTTCTGAGTCAAGTCAGAATCCTGTTTACTATGTTCAGTACGCTCATGCTAGAATTTGTTCCGTGCTCAAGAAAATGAAAGAAGAAAACGTTGAAGTAAAGCCATTTGATAAGCAGACAATGACTGCTCTCAAAGAGCCTGAGGAGCTTGAACTTGTAAAGCTTATGGCAACTTTACCGAATGTTATAAACGAGTCTGCAAAAGCATATGACCCTGCAAAGGTAACAAAGTATGCTGTTGATATCGCAACCCTTTATCATAAGTTCTATAATAATTGCAGAATAAAGGGCGAAGAAGAGAACGTTATGCAGGCAAGACTTTCCCTTTCACTTGCTGTTAAGCAGGTAATCAAGAATATACTTGATATGCTTAAAATTACTTGTCCTGAGTCAATGTAATATAATATTGAATATGAAAATCCGCTGGGTCATTAAGATCTCAGCGGATTTTTTTGTGTCAACAAATGGTCGGATATTAATTTATTTGTGCAAACTATACACAATATTGATATGATTTTACTGCAATATCACAATGAGAATAAAATATATTGCCATAATATCGATAAATGATTAAATATATGTGTATTCATAACCATGATATGTAAAAACGCTGCTTGCTGAGTATGAATAATTGGCATAATTTAATAATAATAACATATAATAGGATGAAATGTTTACTAAATGGTTACAAAATGGTGACTGACTGTAATAATTCGTGTGGTAAAATATTGTTGTACGTAAAACAGGCAATGAAAGGAATGGTTTATATTATTAAATTCAGAAAATTATTAGCGTCCGTATGTTCAGCTGTGATAGTTATGAGCTGTGCTTTTTTCGCTCCAACGGAATTCTATGAGAAAAATACATCTGGTATTACAGCCAGCGCCGCTGCGGAGTTTTCAGCACCCAAGCTTACAGTTCTTCACACTTATTCTAATAAGATCGAACTGAAAGTCGATAACCTGTCATCGTATCCGTCGAGTACATCATTCAAATTTATCGTTGACGGAAATTACGTCAGATCATATTCTTATAAGACATTAAAAAGCAAAAATGTTGTTTCACTTTTTGACAATGGAAAATGCTATTTTAAAGGCTCAACAAATTATAAGATAATTGCGTATGCTGTAAACGGATCATCATGTTCTCCTATGCAGAACATGACAGTAAAAACAGACGGCTTTACATATTACAAAATAAATTCAAAAGCTCAGCTTTATAAACTTTCCAATGGAAAAATGACAAAGTCGGGAACGACTTCAAAGCTTACATATGCAAAGGGTGTTCTTTCAACGTCCAAAGGTGTAACGATAGCAGGAAAGTCCATGAACAGCTGCAAGGGTGAATACCTTAAAATAAATGAGGGTACATATAAAGGTCGGTATGTAAAAACTGATTCCAATATTCAGCGTGTATCTGAACGTACTGCAAAAATACAGACGGTGGTTCAGTATGCTATCGGTATGAATGGAGGACGATATGTCTGGGGCGGCGCAAGCTATCGTGCCTGCGACTGTACAGGACTTACAATGCTTTCGTATCAGCAGATAGGAATAGACATTTCCCACAGCACATATGTACAGGCTAAAAAGGGAAAAGCATCAAGTATGAAAAATATCAAAACAGGTGATATAATTATCTGCAATAATTACGGTCACGCTGCTTTGTATATAGGCGACGGAAAAATAATCCATGCTATGAACAGTTATTACGGAATAAGGATACAGGATATCAGTAAGCTAAGTTACTGCGGAAAGGTAAACTGTGTAAGAACCATAATATAATTTACACTGAACATACTAAAAAACGCTCGGAGTTTTATATCTTCGAGCGTTTTTTCTGTGATTAATTGTTTATGCCGTATCTGTCAGTTTTGACAATCAATTTTGAAATAATAATCATTAATATTACAGCAATTATAATCATTATGCAAAAGCAGTTAATATTTTTATTCATAAAACAGAGTACAGCAATAATCATACTGCTGACAGCCAATGAAGTCAGTACTTTTTCAAATATATCATAATAAGCAAATACTGCTCTTAAAACTGCGATTATCAGCATAACACAGATTAGAAACAATCCGAAACTTATAAATATTTCTCCTGTGTTTTCAAACTTCATAAATTTACTGAGGAAATAGCATAATAGATCAAATTCGTAGTTTTTATCAAATACTTCAGATAGCCCTCTGCCATAAATAATTCTTACCGACAAAACCAACAGACCTGAAGAAATAAGACTGTAAATTATTATCGAAGCAACAGTGCATAACACAGCAGATCTTCTTGAAACATTATTTAATGATGCAGTTTTCAGTGTGTATGACGTAAGTGACAATGTAAAAAATACTGCTATTAACGCAAGTATGATGTCTATGAACATAAGATCATATGGCAATCCGCCTTCTGAAATCATGTTTTTAAAATTTCCTGCTAGCGTTAATGATAGCAGAATACTGAG
Source organism: uncultured Ruminococcus sp. (assembly GCF_934476685.1). GTDB lineage: Bacteria > Bacillota > Clostridia > Oscillospirales > Ruminococcaceae > Hominimerdicola. Next base: position 175,685 of record NZ_CAKSNX010000004.1, on the reverse strand, counting down.
AACATAGTAGGGCAGACAATATCTTAATTGTACGTTTTTAAGTAATTTTAGTGTTTTCATATCATTCTGCCTCCGTTCTCTGCGGTTCATTTATTTTGTTTGAAACATACAGGCAAATATTAAAAATGATTATCATTATCAGCTGAACCGATATGCATATAAATAGTATAATGTTCGGAGAGTTCTCGGTCAATTTTAAAATCAAACTGTAATTTTCGAGCTTACAGGTCAGATATATCATATATACGATTGCATAAGCGCCTAAAATGCATATTTTTATTACTCTGTTTCTGCTCACCGTAAGCAATGATCTTATGGAAGCTCCTGCGGCAAAATACAGTATAGCATTTAAAAATACAGATATAAAGACCGAGATACCATATCTTTCGTCTGAAAGAAGTCCATACTGGTAATCAGAAAAAGCCGTATTGAACTGATAAAAATCCGAAAGATCATTTGCAAAATTAATTTGTATATCGTTACTGAGAAAATAAGGAATAATAACAGATATGATTTTTATCATTGTCAATACTGCTGCAAATAATGCTCCGCATAAAACAATAGTCTTATAAATGCTTTTTCTTGGAATGCTATTGCATATCCCAACGTTAAAGGTTTTGGAATATATAATACATCCGAAAATAAATGACAGAGCATATAGAACATAGGTGCTGTCAAACTGACTGTCAAGGTAATAAACGTAATAATTTCTTATAAGTACATCTTGATCGGAATATTCAGCGATCTCGCCAATACCTAATGTAACTCTGCATAGCAGCATAATTATTATAGCAGCTATCGACAATGGCATTACATACTTTTGGATATTAAACCTTAAAAGAGTCTTTTCCCTCATAATAGTCACATCCTTTCATCGGAAGGACTTGTCAGACTTATAAAGATCTGCTGCATATCCGGTTTTGTTACTTCAAGACCATTTGGAACATTTTCAGCCTTGCCTTTTATGTATGCACTCTTTATACCTGCAACAGCTCTGGTTGTGATAACTTCTTTGTTTTCACAATACATATCTACAAGTTTGGCTGCTCCTGTCACAGAGTATCCGTTTTTTAGAAGATCTTCACTTTCGCTGTCAACTGTTATTTTTCCGTCATCAATAATTATGACCCGTTCAAAAAGATTTGCCGCCTCATCGATCAGATGAGTTGACACGACCATGCAGCATTGTGTTTCAATAAATCTCTCAACCATAACTTTGTAAAAAAGTTCTCTGTGGTTTGCATCTAGTCCGAGAACAGGTTCGTCAAGGAAGATATATTCAGCACCACTGCTGAGAGCAGTTATTATTTTCGATATTGTTTTATATCCTGTGGAAAGTCTGCCTAATCGTTTGTTGACATCAAGATCAAACTGTTTTGCAAGACCATAAGCATAATCAATATCAAAATCAGGATAAAAATCCTTTGTCACTTTAAATATAGAAGATATTTTCATATCATACGGCATATTTGCACTTTCTGACATATCGTATATTCTTCCAAGTGCGTGATTATTTTCTTTGACGATTTCACCGTCGATAGTGATACTGCCGCTGTATGAAGTTACTCTGTTGCATATTGCGTTTATAAGCGTGGATTTGCCCGCACCGTTTCTTCCAAGCAAGCCATAGATCCTGCCCGTTTCAAATTCCAGACAAATGTTATTAAGCGCAGAGTTTTTGCCATAGCTTTTGCTCACATTATCTAATTTTAAAATACTCATTCTCCGAAACTCCTTTCGATCATAGCAATTATTTCATCTTTGCTTATTCCAAGCCGTTTTGCTTCGTGAGTTAATGCTTTGACGGTATTTTGCTGAAAATCATGTCTGCGTTCTCTTTTTAATATAGATACAGCACCGTCGCAAACAAACATACCAACACCTCTTTTTTTATATACGATATTTTTATCTACGAGAATATTGATACCTTTAAGTGCTGTTGCAGGATTGATCTTATAGTTTATAGAAATTTCTGTCGTTGAGGGTATCTGTTCTCCTTCATTTACAGTGCCTTCAATGATAAGATCTGACAGCCATTCAGCAAGCTGCTGGTAGATAGGCTTTTCGTTGTCCGGATTGAATTCCATAGTTTTCTCCTTTCTGATGTCGGCATACTGCGTAACAGCATTCAGCGCATAGCCATATGAATGCTGTTGCGTGTTTGCCGGATCATCGTTATCTCATCTCTTTTGTTCAGAAGCTTGACCTGTATAGTTTATTGGTTAATTACTTCTGTAACTAACTATACAACAATATTGCTTATTTGTCAAGTACTAAAATAAAATTTTTTTCAGGAACTTTTTCCCTATGGCAGTAAAGTGAATATATAGAAATTTGTGTGCAATAATATTTCTGTCAATAAGTTTGGCTGAATTTATCATGAAAGGATTTTTGGTTATGAAAAAATTTCTTGTAATGGCATTGAGCGCAGTATGTGCAGCAGTTTGCATGACAGCCTGCTCTTCTAAAAACAGTAATGTGTCATCATCTTCGGAAAATAAAGGCAGCGTAACATCATCAGCTGCGTCATCATCAAGTGCTGTAAAGTCTGAGTCAAGTCACAGCGACTCTTCGGACAGAGATACGCTTATGAGCAGAGTTGAGAGCGGTATTGATGATACCATAAGCGGAGGAAAAGATATTATCGACGATACTATCAGCACAGGCGAGAGAGTTATTGATGATATTATAAGATAAGCACATATTGTCAGCATAGTTCATTTGTCTTCATGAGCAACGCTGCACTTTGAAAGAAAAGTGCAGCGTTTTTTGCAATGTTTATACTAATTAGACTAAAATCAAATGTTGATTATTTACAATATATTTATTGGTTATATTCTGTTAGCAAATTTATATTAAAATGTGTATTAAATATTAATATAATGTAAAAATAATGTACATTGTTTTTACAACCCCTTTAAAAAACAAATAAAAGGTGTTATAATGGTGAAGTATTGAAACATAATTAAAATTATAACGAATTATGCAGAAATTGTGCTGACGCTGCGCTGTCCTGCCTATGTAAGAAAGGTTGATTATTTGAACACAGACCATAGATCTGAAATACGACCTCTTATAAGAAAAATATTTTTATGGGGTGCGGCAGCTAGTATGTTATGTTGGCTTTTTACTCTTATCTGGGGATTCAGGCTCAATATGCTGCTAGGTTTCATAGCTGGCTATTTTTATATGTGCGGCTGTACGGCATATCTGGGATATGTTTGTGAAAAAGCAGTCACGCTCGATAAAAAGAAAGCTTCAAGGTCTGTGACTTCATGCTATATGATAAGGCTTTTTGGAATGTTTATTATATGTGCTGTTGGTATGTTTTCAGGAAAGCTTGCTTTTGTTGGAGTTGTGCTGCCTCAGCTTTTTCCAAAAATAATTCTGTCTGTAATTCAGTTTACTGAGAAAGGATAAATTCTATGAACGGTATAGGTGATGGTCCCAAAATCGTTTTTGAACTGTTTGACGGCAAGATCCAAATAACCGAAACAGTAGTCATGGGCTGGCTCATTATAGTAGCCGTTACACTGCTTTGTCTGTGGCTTACTAAAGATCTGAAGAAAGTCCCTGAGAAAAAACGTCAGGTGCTTGCTGAGATGTTTGTGAATTTCATAAATAATATGGTACGTCAGAATATGGGTGAAAAGTTAATGTACTATTCCCCATATATCGGAGCATTGCTTATATCAGCGATTTTAGGTGCGCTGATAAGCATGATCGGTCTCAGACCAATGACGGCTGATATAAATGTTACAGCAGCATGGGCTGTGCTGACGTTTATCCTTATTACTTATCATAAGATAAAAGCTAACGGTTTTGGCGGATACCTTAAAGGCTTTGCTAAACCTGTTGCCTTCATACTTCCGCTGAATATCATCAGTGAAGTTGCAACACCTGCATCAATGGCTTTCCGTCTTTTTGGTAACGTGGCAGGCGGTATGGTAATTACAGGGTTGCTCTATGGTGCACTGGGCGCACTTTCATCTGCACTGCATCTTAGCTTTGAAGTAGGCTCATGGGGATTCAGCGTATTTCAAGTAGGAATACCTGCTGTGCTTTCGATATACTTTGACTTGTTCTCAGGTTGTATACAAGCATACATTTTCTCAATGCTGACAATGGTAAACGTTGGAGCAGCGGCAGAAGAATCATAAAAATGTAAAAATGCGCAAAAGCGCACAAATATAAGTTTATAATTGGAGGATATTCATATGACTGAAAAGGCTTTTGTTTTGGGTTGCTCAGCAATAGGCGCAGGACTTGCAATGATCGCAGGTATCGGACCTGGTATTGGTGAAGGTTACGCAGTAGGCAAAACTATCGAAGCTATCGCAAGACAGCCGGAGGCACAGGGCGACTGCACAAGAACAATGTTCATCGGTGTTGCCATGGCTGAATCTACCGGTATCTATGCATTCGTAGTAGCACTTATTCTGCTGTTTGCTAACCCATTCCTCGGAAAGCTCTGATAATAGATTTTTAAAAACAATGATCAGAGAGGGAGGTTTTTAAATGGTTTTAGCTGTGGGAGATGTAACGGATTTTCTTTCTGTCAACCTGAGCGTAATTGTTGCTACTTGGCTGAACCTGCTTATTCTCACTCTTGTACTCAAACATTTTCTTTTTGATAAAGTAAATAAAGTCATCGAAAGCAGAAAAGAGGAAGTCGCAAAGACTTATCAGGACGCTGATGATGCAAAAGAAAACGCTAAAAAGCTTGAAGCTGAATATGCTGAAAGGATCAGTGGTGCAAAAGAAGAATCTGCAAAGATCATTCAGGCTGCAACTAAAAAGGCTCAGCTTCGCTCTGACGAAATAATCGGAGATGCCAAGCAGGAAGCAAAGGGCATAACGGAGCAGGCGAGAGCTGAGATCGAACGTGAGAAGAAAATCGCTGTTAATCAGATAAAGGATGACATAACAGATATTGCGTTTTCGGCTGCGCAGGCAGTTATTGAAAAGGATCTGACTTCACAGGATAATGAACGTCTTATAGAGCAGTTTATAGATAATATAGGTGAAGTGTGATGGCGGATAGTGTAGCAAATGTATACAGCACAGCATTGTTCGACTTGTGCTGCGAGCAGAACTGCCTTGAAAATGTTTACGAAGAACTTGTGAGTATCAATGATATTCTGTGCAGTGATGAAAACAGTGATTTCTTTCAGCTTATGAATGTTCAGCAGATCTCGGCGGCTGAAAAAAATAAAGCACTGTCGGAAGTGTTCAATGGTAAGATAAGTCCGCTTGTAATGGATTTTTTGTGCTTGCTTAATGAAAAGGGAAGGTTTAAGTTCCTTCCTGAGATCACTAAAGCTTTTACCGATAAGTATAATGCGAAAATGAATATTCTTGAGGTAACTGCTATCACAAGCACAGGTTTGTCGGCTGTTCTGAGAGATAAGCTGATAAAAAAGCTTTCAGCTGTCAGCGGAAAAACTATACGGCTCACTGAAAAAGTCGATAAAGCTGTTATCGGAGGTATTGTACTGAGATATGGCAATACTGAGCTTGATTCAAGTGTAAAAACCGCTTTGGATAAGCTGAGATCACAGATCAATGGCGTTATTGCCTGATCTGCAGCATATTGTGAAATATAATTGAAAGGTACGGAGTTTTATTATGAATTTACGTCCTGATGAAATAACAGGTTTGATAAAACAGCAGATCAAGAATTATCGCTCTAAGCTGACGCTTGATGATGTCGGAACTGTCTGCACGGTTGGTGACGGAATTTCGAGAGTAAATGGTCTTGAAAAGTGTATGTCTGGCGAACTTCTTGAATTTGCAAATGGGACCTATGGCATGGCGATGAACCTTGAAGAAGATTTTGTCGGCTGCGTACTGCTTGGTACAGAAGACGGTATCAAGGAAGGTTCTACTGTCAAAAGAACAGGAAAAATAGTTTCTGTTCCTGTCGGCGAGGCACTTCTCGGCAGAGTTGTAAACTCTCTTGGTGCGCCTATCGACGGAAAGGGAAGTATACTTACAGAAGAATACAGACCTGTTGAAAGCCCTGCTTTTGGTATAATTACCAGAAAGTCTGTCAGCAGACCTTTACAGACAGGTATCAAAGCTATCGACTCAATGATCCCTGTTGGAAGAGGTCAGAGAGAACTTATAATCGGTGACAGACAGACCGGAAAAACTACTATTGCTCTTGATACGATAATAAATCAGAAGGGCAAAGATGTTATATGTATCTATGTGGCTATCGGTCAGAAAATATCTACCGTTGCAAATATTGTAGATACGCTCACAAAGAATGGTGCAATGGATTATTCTATCGTTGTATCAGCTACTGCCTCTGAAATGGCACCGCTTCAGTATATAGCTCCATATGCAGGAGTTGCAATGGCTGAGTATTTTATGCTTCAGGGTAAGGATGTTCTATGCGTTTATGACGATCTTTCCAAGCACGCTGTTGCGTACAGAACAATGTCACTGCTGCTGAAACGTCCGACAGGCCGTGAGGCATATCCTGGTGATGTATTCTATCTCCATTCAAGATTGCTTGAACGTGCCTGCTGTCTTAATGAGGAAAATGGCGGTGGTTCAATAACTGCACTGCCTATCATAGAAACACAGGCAGGAGATGTTTCTGCATATATCCCTACCAACGTTATTTCAATAACTGACGGTCAGATATTCCTTGAAACAGAACTGTTCTTCTCAGGTGTAAGACCTGCTGTAAACCCTGGTATCTCTGTATCAAGGGTTGGAGGAGCGGCACAGATAAAAGCTATGAAAAAGGTTTCAGGTCCGCTGAAACTGCTTTATTCCCAGTACAGAGAATTGCAGTCCTTCTCACAGTTCGGTTCTGATCTCGATCAGGATACAAAGGACAGACTTGCACAGGGCGAAAGAATCGTTGAGGTATTGAAACAGGGTAAAAATGCACCTGTTGACGTTGAAAAACAGGTAGTAATTATTTATGCTGTTGTCAATAATTATCTTAAAAAGATCCCGGTAGAAGATATCAGAGAATATGAATCAGATCTTTTTGCTTATATTGATGAGTCACATCCCGATATTCTTTCTTCCATAAGGGATACTAAGGTTCTGACAGATGAAAATGAAGCAGCGCTAAAGGAAGTTCTTACAACATTTGCAGATAAGTTTTTACAGAGCAGGTAAGGAGTTGTAGCTATGGCGGCATCAAACATGAAGGATGTCAAGCGTCGTATAAAAAGCGTTGAAAGCACAATGCAGATAACTAAGGCGATGCAGCTTGTTGCCTCTTCAAAAATGAGGAGAGCTAAGGAACGTGCCGAGGCGATACACCCATTCTTTGAAAATGTTTTTAAAGTAATGTGTGAGATATCAAGCGACAGCGATTTTAAGTCTGTTTTCACAAAGAAAAAATTCAGGAATGCCTCACTTATAGTTGTCATAGCAGGCGACAGAGGTCTGGCAGGAGGATTTAATTCTAACGTACTTAAAATGGCTGAGGCGAAAGCTTCGGAGATAAAGCGTTCCGGCGGAGAAGTTAAGATCATGGCGATAGGCAAAAAAGCTGTTGAATTTTTTGAGAAGAGGGATTACGATCTTACTGACAAATATCCTCATATCGCCGAAGGTATAGATATAACTGAAACGATAGATCTTGCCGATAATATAATCCATAGATTCAAAGTCGGTGAGTTTGATTCAGTAGAACTGATATATACAACTTTTGTTTCTGCTATGACGCAGGAACCTAATGAGCTGAGAATACTTCCGGTAGAAAATCTCAATCACGTTCCTGAGAAAAAGGCAGTGACTATTTATGATCCTTCTCCGGAAGAAGTATTTGACGGCATTATCCCTCAGTATATCTGCGGAATGCTCTATTCAGCAATAGTTGACTCTTATGCAGCTGAGCAGGCTGCAAGACGTACAGCTATGGAATCGGCAAGCGATAATGCGAGTGAAATGATAGATCAGCTCTCGCTGCTGTATAACAGAGCAAGACAAGCTCAGATCACTCAGGAGATCACTGAGATCAGTTCTGCTTCTATAAATAATTAGTGAAAGGCGGTAGGTAAATGGACGTCAAAAATATAGGTAAGGTCGTACAGATCGTCGGCGCTGTTGTCGATGTACGTTTTGAAAAAGATAAGCTGCCCGATCTTCTTAATGCACTTGAAATAGATAATAATGGTCAGAAGCTTGTTGTTGAGGTCGCTCAGCATATAGGTGATGACGTAGTAAGATGTATCGCAATGTCATCTACTGACGGACTTGTAAGAGGTGTTGACGCTGTTGACACTGGTAAAGCAATATCAGTTCCTGTCGGCAAGGAAACACTTTCGAGAATGTTCAATCTTCTCGGCGAACCTGTTGATAATCTTCCAGCACCTGAAACAGCTGAAAGATGGGAAATACACAGAGAGCCGCCAAGTTATGAAGAGCAGACTGCGGCAAACGAGATACTTGAAACAGGAATTAAAGTCATAGATCTTATTGCACCTTATCTTAAAGGCGGAAAGATCGGTCTTTTCGGTGGTGCAGGTGTAGGTAAAACAGTTCTTATTCAGGAGCTTATCAATAACGTTGCCAATCAGCACGGCGGTATTTCCGTATTTACCGGTGTTGGTGAAAGAACCCGTGAGGGCAATGACCTTTATTATGAGATGAAAGAGTCGGGAGTTATTGATAAAACCGTTCTTGTTTATGGTCAGATGAATGAACCGCCCGGAGCAAGAATGAGAGTAGCACTTTCAGGTCTTACTATGGCTGAATATTTCAGAGATGTTGAGGGACAGGACGTTCTTCTCTTCATTGACAATATTTTCAGATTTACACAGGCGGGTTCAGAGGTTTCTGCGCTTCTTGGCCGTATGCCTTCTGCCGTTGGATATCAGCCGACACTGGCTACTGAAATGGGAGCTTTGCAGGAAAGAATAACATCTACCAATAAAGGCTCTATCACATCGGTACAGGCTGTTTATGTGCCTGCCGATGACCTTACGGATCCGGCTCCTGCAACAACTTTTGCACACCTTGATGCAACGACGGTACTTTCGAGAAGTATTTCTTCACTCGGTATCTTCCCGGCAGTTGATCCGCTTGAATCTACCTCTCGTATCCTGTCACCAGAGATCGTGGGTAATGAGCATTATACCGTTGCAAGACAGGTGCAGTCCATTCTTCAGAGATATGTTGAACTTCAGGATATCATTGCTATTATGGGTATGGACGAACTTTCAGATGAAGATAAGCTGACAGTATCAAGAGCAAGAAAAATACAGAGATTCTTGTCACAGCCTTTCTTTGTTGCGGAGCAGTTTACTGGCTATAAGGGCAAGTATGTACCTCTTAAGGAAACAATAAGAGGATTTAAGGAGATCATCGAAGGTAAGCATGACGATCTTCCTGAATCAGCGTTCCTGTTTGTTGGTACAATAGATGAAGCTGTGGAAAAGGCTAAGAAAAACGCTGAACAGTAAAAGTAAAACTAATTAATCGGAGAGATTTTATATGACGCCGTACAAGCTAAAAGTAATTACTCCTGAAAAAATATTTTTTGACGGAAGTACAGAGCAGATCATAGCAAAAACAATGGCCGGCAACGTTGGTGTACTTGCGGGGCATTCACCATATGTCGCTAATCTTCCTGCCTCTGAGCTTAAGATCAAGATCGATGGCAGTTTCAGATCAGCGGCAGTTTCAGATGGTGTTATCAAGGTATCTGACAGCGGTGAAGTAACTATACTTTCTTCTGCAATAGAGTGGTCAGATGAAATTGATATCGCAAGAGCTGAAAAAGCAAAGGAAATTGCTGAAAAGGAAATGAAACTGAATGCAAGCCGTAAGGAGTTTGACATGGCGGAAAGAAAGCTTAAAAGGGCAATGAACAGACTTGTAGTGGCAGGTAAAAAATGATAGCAAAGTCAAAGTCGCACAGCATTTTTGTGTAGGCTTTGGCTTTGTTTATTTTTGTGGTATAGTGTATATTTATATTTAATTAAATTTATTTGAAAATTAAGTAAATTGGAAAAGGAATGAAAATATTTTGAGCATCTTTAACATTATTGGTATGGCAGGAGGATTAGGTCTTTTCTTATATGGAATGACTATTCTCAGCAACGGACTTGAAAAAGCTTCAGGCGGACTTATGGAGAAGGTTCTGGCTAAAATGTCAAGCAACGTATTTTCCGGCATTTTATTTGGTGCTTTGGTAACAGCAGCTGTTCAGTCCTCATCAGCGACTACGGTAATAGTTGTCGGACTTGTAAATGCAGGTTTGCTTAAGCTTAAAGGCGCTGTCGGAATTATAATGGGTGCCAATATCGGTACAACTATGACAACGCAGATACTTAGACTAACAAGGCTTGAAGGCTCTACAGAAGGACCTGTCATTTTACAGCTCTGTAAGCCATCGAACTTTTCTGCCATACTTATTGTTATCGGTCTGATAATCATTATGGTCAGCAAGAAGAATAAGAATAAAAATGTCGGTGAAATTATGATGGGCATTGGTATTCTTTTCACAGGTATGATAATAATGCAGGAAAAGATAGCACCTCTGGCAGATCTTCCTCAGTTTGAAGAAATGTTTGCTGCTCTTCAAAATCCTATACTTGGCGTACTTGTCGGAACTATCTTTACAGCTATTATCCAGTCATCAGCCGCATCTATCGGTATTCTTCAAGCGCTTTCAACTTCCGGTGCAATAACATTTGCGTCTGCGTTCCCTATAATTATGGGTACAAATATCGGAACTTGCGCAACACCGCTTATCTCCAGCCTTGGTGCTTCTAAGAATGCTAAAAGAGCTGCAATGATACATTTCTATTTCAACCTTATTGGTACAATAGTGTTCCTTATTGCTGTATATGCTATGCAGTATACAGTAGGACTGCCATTCTGGAACAGTAATTTCACAACAGGAAGTATAGCTAATTTCCATACAATATTCAATGTGGTCGTTACTATCCTTTTCCTCCCATTCTATACTGTACTTGAAAAACTTGCTGTCATCACTATCAGAGATAAGAAAAACGCTGAGGAAGATGAAACTGTCACTAAGGAAGATCTTCTTGATGACAGATTCCTTGTTACTCCAAACGTTGCTATAACTCAGGCTAATGAGGCTGTTGTACAGATGGGTTATCTTGCATATAAGAACTTCCAGTCTGTTACATCACTTTTTGATAAGTATGATCTTAAGCTGATCGATAAGATCAAGGAAAGGGAAGAACTTCTCGATCGCCTTGAAGACAGAGTTGGTCAGTATCTTATAAAGCTTAATGACTGCGGTCTGAATGAGGACGAATCAAGAATGGTAACAACATTGTTCCACTTGATCTCAGAGTATGAGCGCATAGGTGATTATACTATCAATATTTATGAAACAGCTGACCTTATGTATGAGCGTGAGATGAAGTTCTCTGAAACCGCACAGCGTGAGCTTAAAGTAATGTGCAGTGCTATAACGGAAATAATTGATCTTGCTATAAAGGCAACACAGAGCAACGATATGGAAGTCCTTACTGAGATCGAACCTCTTGAAGAAGTTGTTGACAGACTTGTTGAGGAGCTTAAGGCTATACATATTGACAGATCAAAAAATGGTCTGTGCAATATTGAAACCGGTATCAACTTCCTCGATATTCTTACAAATGTAGAGCGTATTTCAGATCATTGCTCAAATATCGCTATTTATCTGATAGCAAATCAGAAGAAGTATACATCTCTTAAAAAGCATGAGTATCTTGATAATCTCCATAGAAATGGTCCTGATTATTATGAAAATAAGATAAAGGAATATTCTGATAAGTATTCTATTGCTGCTGTTGAGGGCTGATACCTTATTATAAAAGGAGAGCAAAATGAATAGTTTTAATTATACAATGCTGTGTGACTTTTATGAGCTGACAATGGGCAACGGATATTTTGTCAGCGGTATGAAAGACAAGATATCCTACTTTGATCTGTTTTTCAGAAAGATACCGGATAACGGCGGTTTTGCTATTGCCTGTGGACTTGAACAGATAATTGATTATATCAGTGAGCTTCATTTTTATGAAGAAGATATTGAGTTTTTACGCAGCAAAAAGATATTTGATGAGAACTTTCTTGAATTTTTAAAGGATTTTCATTTTACAGGTGATATCTGGGCAGTACCTGAGGGAACGGTTATTTTCCCGAATGAGCCTATAATAACCGTTCGTGCCCCAGCTATTGAAGTTCAGCTGGTTGAAACATATTTACTTTTGTGTATAAACCATCAGACCCTTATCGCTACTAAAGCTAACCGTATCGTTCGTGCCGCTCAGGGCAGAGCGGTGTCTGAATTCGGTTCAAGACGTGCCCATGGCGGTGATGCCGCTATATTTGGCGCAAGAGCAGCCGGCATAGGCGGATGCAGCGGTACAGCCTGCACAATAACCGACCAGAAGTTTGGCTTTAATGCAACAGGTACTATGGCACATTCATGGGTGCAGATGTTTGACAGTGAGTATGAAGCTTTCAAAACCTATTGTGAGTGCTATTCCGATAGTGCGGTGCTGCTTGTTGACACATATAATGTTATTAAAAGCGGAATACCAAATGCCATAAAGGCTTTTAATGAGGTTTTAAAGCCTCTTGGCAAAAGACCTCTTGGTGTGCGCATTGATTCGGGAGATATAACTTATCTTTCTAAAAAGGCGAGAAAAATGCTTGATGAGGCAGGGTATTCTGACTGTAAGATAATAGCTTCTAATTCTCTTGATGAATATATAATAAGAGATATGATCTTTCAGGGAGCAAAGGTTGACAGTTTCGGAGTAGGCGAAAGACTAATTACTGCGAAAAGCGAGCCTGTTTTCGGCGGTGTTTATAAGCTTGTTGCAGCTGAAAATGACGACGGTACGATAATCCCTAAAATCAAGATCTCAGAAAATGTCATAAAGATAACCAATCCGCATTTCAAAAAAGTGTATAGACTTTATGATAAAGAAAATCATAAAGCTATCGCAGATCTGCTGACCCTTCACGATGAAGTAATCGACAGCAGTAAGGAATTAGTTATCTTTGACCCTCAGTATACATGGAAAAAGAAAACGCTTACTGACTTTGAAGTCCGTGATCTGCTTGTTCCAATCTTCAAAGACGGAAGGTGTGTATATAAAAAGCCGACTTTTGCTGAGATAGCTGATTATTGTCAGAAAGAGATAAATACGCTTTGGGACGAGATTACTCGTTTTGAAAATCCTCATACCTATTATGTGGATCTCTCGCAAAAGCTTTGGAACGTTAAAAATGAACTTCTTTCTAAGAATGGTCAATAACAAATAAAAAATCTGCTGTAAGTATGAATTACTTGCAGCAGATTAAAATTATTGCATAAAAAATTAATACTCACTTCTATCGGCTGAAATGAGCATTAATTTTTATAGAATTATGAAAGGGATTTGTAATATGGCAAAATCAACAGGAACATTTACTGTTAACTTTGCTATATTACAAGCATTTTCTTTACTGTATATATAATACCATTCCAATGTGAACCGAGTATGAATTCTTGGGAGTATTTTCAGCACTTTTCAAATAATTACAGCAAAGTTTTTGTTGTAAGATAATAAAAAAATTAACACTCATTTCTATCGGCTGAAACGAGCATTAATTTTTAGAATTATGAAAGGGATTTGGATAAATGGTAAAACCTAATGAACAGTGACATAAACGGCGACTTGGGGAATCGCTGAGGGAAAGAACATAAGAATCGCTGCACAATAGGCTTTACCTTTTATCCAACTCTTTTGTTGATGTTATAATAATATCATTCCTGTGTGAACCGAGTATGAATTTTAGGAAGAATTTTTATTCATTTACTCGATTTGAAGAGATGAAATAAATTTAATTACAAGTTCATAATTTTAATATATAATATATAGTAGTATTTTGTTTGAAATACTGCCCATGATCTGGTAAGGAGGATAAATAAATGTTTCAGATACTTGTAGTTGAGGACGATGCCAGCCTCAGAAGGCTTATGTCGGCGGCTCTAAAACAGCATGGTTATCAGTCTTTTACTGCAAATGATGGTATAGAAGCCTTGGATATGCTTGAAAAAACTAATATAGATCTGATTATTTCAGATGTTATGATGCCTAATATGGACGGCTATGAATTGACAAGACAGCTGAGAAAAGCCGAATATCAGCTGCCTATACTTATGGTAACGGCTAAGGAAACCTTTGAAGATAAGCAGGAAGGTTTTCTGGCAGGTACAGATGACTATATGGTCAAGCCTATTGATATAAATGAAATGATACTGCGTGTCGGTGCTTTGCTCAGGCGTGCAAAAATGGCTTCTGAACATTCATTGACGGTAGGGAAGTGCGTCCTTGACTATGATGCACAGTCAGTTTCGTTTGACGGTCAGCCAGGTGAAACTATACCTCAAATGGAATTCAAACTGCTTTTTAAGCTTTTATCGTATCCAAATAAAATATTCACAAGAAGACAGCTCCTCGATGAGCTTTGGGGTATGGATAAGGATGTTGATGAACGAACTGTGGACGTACACATTAAAAGACTGCGTGAACGTTACGGTGAGTGCGGCGAGTTTCAGATCGTAACTGTCCGTGGATTAGGCTATAAGGCGGTCAAGTCGTGATATCCGCTAATAAAAGTAAAGATCATAAATTCCCAAGAACAAGCTTGCAATTCAAACTTGCCTTGATGTTTTTTATGGTAATGGTCATTTCTGCATCAATTTCGATAAGCATATTGCTGCTTGTGTTCAGTCCTATAATGAGAGATAATTCGGAGCGGCAGATGAGCAATTTTGCCGCATCTATAAAAATGCTTGAACAAGACGGTTACAGCTATGAAGATATAGTGTCAATAATAAACACTAATTCCTATTCCATCGACAGCCTTGATAATAATTCTCCTAAGATAAAGGAACATAAAAAGGAGATCGAAGAGAAAGGCTATTACACAACGGAAAACGGAATAATACCAAATGTGACCCTTGTTACTTCGATATGCGGCAAATATGTTTCTGTAAATAGTTTTACAAGTGAAAATCTTTATTGGATAATCAACTTTGTAATAATCGTGGCTTTTATTGTCTGCATTATTATAGGTACGATCATCACAGGATTTGTCGGCAGAACCATTCTCCAGCCTATACATGATCTCAGTAAGGCTACTTCACAAGTCGCACGAGGCAACTTTTCAGTAAGAGTAAAAGAGCCTAATGATAATGAGTATGGTACACTGGCAAGGAATTTTAATAAAATGGCGCAGGAACTTTCGGGAATAGAAACGTTAAGAGGAGATTTTATATCGAATGTTTCTCATGAATTCAAAACGCCCCTTGCGTCAATTCAAGGCTTTGCAAAACTGCTTCAGGATGAAACACTGAGTAAGGAAGACAGAAAAGAATATACGCAGATAATCATTGATGAAACATCAAGACTGTCAAAGCTTTCATCAAATATTCTTAATCTCACTAAACTTGAAAATCAGACGACCATAGGTAAAAAATCACGATTTTCTATTGATGAGCAGATAAGAAAGATCGTACTTATGCTTGAACCTGAGTGGTCCAAAAAACAGATCGACCTTGACATTGATCTGGAGGATATTTTCTACATAGGAAATGAAGATCTTATGGGACAGGTTTGGCAGAACATCATTAATAATGCGATCAAATTTACACCTATGAACGGCAAAATGAAGATAAAACTTTTCCGAAGTGAAACAGGAATTATAGCAAAGATCTCTGATAACGGACCCAGCATACCAAATGATAAAAAGGATAAGATATTTGAGAAGTTTTATCAAGGAGATAAATCCCGTGCGACTGAGGGAAATGGTCTGGGACTGGCTCTTGTAAAGCGAATAGTTGATCTCTGCGGCGGTAAAGTTTGGGTAGAAAACCTGTTTGAAGGCGGCGTATGCTTTAATGTTGAGCTTCCGTATCAGACGGAAGAAATGATGTAATATTGTAAAATAATATCCCCCGATCACTTTGAAAATTGTGATCGGGGGATAATTTGTTTATTGTTCTATGTTTTTCTCATCGGGAAGTTTTTTGAGTTTGATAAGAACGAATACAACTGAAAGAACTGTCGATGTAAGCCAGCCAACTGGCCATGAAAGCCATATTCCTCTTGAACCGTAAGGCTTTGCAAGAATGAATGCGAGAACAACACGAAGTATCAGGTCGGCAAATGTTGTTATCATAAAATAAGGCATATCACCTTTTCCTCTGAGCGTTCCGTCAGACATTATCTTAATTCCCACAAAGATGTAGAATGGTGATACTATTTTTAAAAATTCAATGCCTATTTTCATAGCCTTTGCACCGCCGTCATCAAGGAAAAATCCGACGAAATTATGTGGGATAACAAAAAAACATATAATGAAAGGAACAGCAACTATCGAAGAAAGTATAAGTCCCGCTTTGTAACCCTGCTTTATGCGCAATGATTTTCCTGCACCGTAGTTCTGTGCAACATAACTTGATAAGCCATTTGAAAGGGTAGAAAAGCTTGTGATAGCGAATGTGTTCAGTTTTATTGCAGCAGAATATCCTGCTATGCAAGATGAGCCAAATCCGTTTACAAGATACTGTACGAAAATATTTCCGATAGATACAAATGACTGTTGTAGAATACTTGGTATGGAATATAGTGTTATGCGCTTTAGCATAGGAAGTGAAAATTTGGGTGCAGGATATTCAGTTTTTATCGATGATATCTTGCGTGTTAATGTTATAAGTGCAAGAATACACGCTCCTCCTTGTGCGATAAAAGTTGCCCATGCAACGCCTGCTACGCCGTATTTAAAAATCGCTACAAATATGTAGTCGAGTATTATATTGACGATAGATGAGCCTATGAGAAAATACAGCGGTGTTTTTGTGTCGCCAAGTGATGTGAAAATTCCTGTTGATACATTATATAAGAACAGGAATATAAGACCTGCGATATAAATTTTCAGATAAAGTGTTCCGTCAGACATAACATTGTCAGGTGTATTTATCATTATCATAAGCGGTTTTGAAAAGACAAGGCCAAGTATTGTAAGCAATGATGATAATATAAATCCTGCTATAATAGTGGTTGAAATAGCAGTTTTGACTTTTTCATATTCTTTCGCTCCGAAATATTGTGATATTACAACACAGCAGCCAACGTTACAGCCTATCGCTACTGCCATAAATATCATTGTTATTGGATAAGATGCACCAACTGCTGCAAGTGCGTCCTCACCTGCAAATTTTCCTGCGATAGCACTGTCAAAAATAGAATACATCTGCTGGAAGATAACGCTTATGAACATAGGCAGTGAAAGTTTCCATAACACTGTCCATGGTTTTCCTATTGTAAGATCCGTCATAAAAATTCCCCTTGAATTGTATAATATAATCTCTGATTTGATGATACATAATCATTATATAACTTTTTTCCTTTTTATGCAACGTCAAAGTTAAAGAAGTATTCAGCCTTGTAAAGCATAATTATGAGCATTTTTTACAACCTGTTTAATTTTGATTGCGACTGATAATAAAACGCTTTTTTGATGATACTTTCTTGCCTTCAACATTAAAGATATAATTTATGAAAAAATATCTGAAAAATGTTGCATTTTAGCTAAATTTGTGATATAATTATTTATATTTGTATTGAATATTGTTTAAACTACCAAACAACTATATGAAAGGAAAGAAATTTTATGAAAAAGCTTATGCTTGGAAATGAAGCCTTTGCCAGAGGATTATACGAGGCGGGCTGCGAAGTGGTTTCTTCTTACCCTGGAACACCTTCAACAGAGGTAACTGAAGAGGCTGCAAAGTACGAGGAGATCTATGCTGAATGGGCGCCAAATGAAAAGGTCGCTATGGAAGTTGCACTTGGTGCGTCAATAGCAGGTGCGAGAAGCTTCTGCGGAATGAAGCACGTTGGACTTAACGTGGCTGCTGACCCGCTCTATACAGCTGGATACACCGGTGTTACAGGCGGTATGGTCATATGTGTTGCCGATGACCCTGGAATGCATTCTTCACAGAACGAGCAGGATTCACGTCATCACGCTATTGCATCAAAGACAATGATGATCGAACCTTCTGATTCTGCAGAATGTAAGGAATACGCAAAGATGGCTTTTGATCTGTCTGAAAAATTTGATGTTCCTGTTATTGTCAGAATGTCAACAAGAGTTTCTCATTCACAGTCAGCAGTAGAACTCTGCGACAGAGTAAAAAGAGATCTTATTCCATATGAAAAAAATCCACAGAAGTATGTAATGATGCCCGGCAACGCTATTCGCCGTCACCCTATCGTTGAGGACAGAATGGCTGCTATCGCTGAATATGGCGAAGATTGCCCACTCAATACAGTTGAAATGAATGATTCTGAAATTGGTGTAATAACAGCAGGTATTTGCTATCAGTATGCAAAGGAAGCTTTGGGCGACAAGGTGAACTACCTGAAACTTGGAATCGTTAATCCTATGCCTGTTAAGATAATAAAGGATTTTGCAGCTAAGTGCAAAAAGGTATACGTTATTGAAGAGCTTGACGATGTAATAGAAACACATTGTAAGAAAAACGGTGTAGATGTTGTCGGCAAGGAGATCTTTGGCTGGCTGGGAGAAATATCTCAGAAACAGATAAGAGAGAAGGTACTTGGCGAAACATACGAATTTGATACTTTTGAAGATACCGTTCCGGTAAGACCACCAGTAATGTGCGCAGGATGTCCTCACAGAGGTCTGTTCTATTGCCTTTCAAAGCTTAAGGTAACAGTTTCAGGCGATATCGGATGTTATACACTTGGCGCAACAGCACCTCTTTGCGCAATGGATTCTACTATTTGTATGGGTGCGTCGATCTCTGCACTTCACGGCTTTAACAAGGCTAGGGGAGCTGAGGCTGAAAAGAGATCTGTTGCTGTTATCGGTGACTCTACTTTCATGCACAGCGGTATGACAGGTCTTGTAAATATTGCATATAACTCCACAAATTCTACTGTTATAATCCTCGATAACTCTATTACAGGTATGACAGGTCATCAGCAGAATCCGACAACAGGTAAAAACCTTAAGGGAGATCCTGCTGCGGCAGTAAACCTTGAAAACCTTTGCCATGCTATCGGAATAAACAGCGTAAGAGTCGTTGATCCGTACCATATGGCAGAAACAGAGGCAGTAATAAAGGAAGAACTTGCAAAGGAAGAGCCTAGCGTAATTATTTCAAGACGTCCTTGTGCACTTCTTAAATATGTTAAGCATAACCCACCGCTTAAGGTAAACAGCGATAAGTGCGTAGGCTGTAAGCAGTGTCTTAAGATCGGCTGTCCGGCTATCTCAATACATAACGGCAAGTGCGTAATAGATCATACACAGTGCGTAGGCTGCGGAATATGTAAGGAAATGTGCAAGCTCAACGCTATCGGAGAATAAATATAGGGTAAATAATATATGGGGTAATAGAATATGAGTAACACAAATAAGGTTTTAGGAGCAGTAGGCGCAGCAGTTGGTGCAGTTCTTGGAATTATAGTATGGTGTCTGATCGGAAAGCTGGGATACATATCATGGATAGGCGGATTTGCAATAAGCGTTTTCACTTTTGGCGGATATATACTTCTCGGAAAAGAAGTAAGCAAATTCGGCGTTATCTTTTCGATCGTGCTTATGATCCTGTCTGTATATATTGCGACCAGACTTAACTGGGCAATATCATTACAAAAAGCTTTTAGTACAGGACTTGGACGTGACAGAAGTTTATGGGAATGCTTCAGCGATATCATGCGGTGGGTAGAGTTTGCTGATTCAAAAGCAAGATTTTACCTTGATCTCGGTTTGGGATATGTTATGACATTTGCTGCCGGCTTCGGTTTTATTAAGAAAAGACTGTAATATGCGCTGTATAAACACACAGACATAATTAATGATGAGGTGTAAAAATGGAAACAAAATCAATTATGATAGTAGGCGTGGGCGGACAAGGCTCATTGCTTGCATCAAGAATTATAGGAAATGTTCTCCTTTCACAGGGATATGATGTAAAGGTCAGTGAAGTACACGGAATGAGCCAGCGCGGCGGTTCTGTTGTTACATATGTAAAATATGGTGATAAGGTATATTCACCTGTTGTAGAAAAGGGTGAGGCTGATATCATTATCAGCTTTGAACAGCTGGAGGCCGCAAGATATGTTTCGTATCTTAAAAAAGGCGGTCATATCATAACTTCAACTCAGCAGATAGATCCTATGCCTGTTATCACAGGTGCAGCAAAATATCCTGAGAATATTATCGACAAGCTTAAGGCACAGGGCATAGACGTTATTGCCTGCGACGCTCTTACTCTTGCTGAACAGGCTGGAACATCAAAGGCTTCCAATGTAGTTCTCATGGGTGTGGTATCTACTAAGATGAATTTTGAAGAAAGCGTTTGGCAGCAGGCTCTTGAACAGTGCGTTCCTGCTAAATTCTTAGAGCTTAACAAGAAAGCTTTCGCACTCGGCAGAGAGGTAAAATAAATGGATGAGATCAGCAGTCTTATTATAAAAATGACTGAGTTCTTTAATAATGATCCTAAGCGTATCCAGCACTTTATCAAGGTATATACTTTTGCTCGTGTTATAGGAAGAGCTGAACAGCTTGATATAAACAGTATGTATTGCCTTGATACTGCAGCTGTTGTGCATGATATCGGTATAAAGCCTGCTGAGGAGAAATATGGTGCAGGACACTGCGGCGGCAAACTTCAGGAAGAGCTTGGTCCTGAGCCAGCCAGAAAAATGCTTACCGAACTTGGATATGACGAGGGTGTCATAGACAGAGTTTGTTTTCTGATAGCTCATCATCATACATATACAGGTGTTGATGGTGACGACTGGCAGATATTGCTTGAAGCTGATTTTATGGTCAATGCTTTTGAGGATAACCTTTCAAAAGAGAGCATTATAAACTTCCGTGATAAAATTTTCATAACCAATACAGGAACAAAAATGCTGAACGATATGTTCGGTCTTGAATAATAAAGTAATAGGAGGTGTGTTCCAATGGCAAAGTATTGGAACGAAAAAATCGAGTGTATGCCCCGTGAGAAGATGAAAAAGCTCCAGAGCGAAAGACTCGTAGCACAGGTAAAGCACGTCTGGGATAATGTGCCTTACTATAAAAAGCTAATGGAAGAAAAGGGAGTAACACCTGATGATATCCATGGCATCGAGGATCTTCACAAGCTGCCGTTTCTTTCTAAGGCAGACCTGCGTGAGGCATATCCTTATGGACTTCTTGCAAAGCCGCTTTCTGAGTGCGTCAGAATTCATTCTACAAGCGGTACAACAGGTAAGAGAGTCGTAGCGTTCTACACACAGAATGATATTGATATGTGGGACGATTGCTGTGCAAGAGCTATCGTAGCTGCAGGCGGAGATGAGAATGACGTTTGTCATGTAGCATACGGCTATGGACTTTTCACAGGCGGTGCAGGTCTTAACGGCGGTTCTCATAAAGTCGGCTGCCTTACACTGCCAATGTCATCAGGTAATACTGAAAGACAGATACAGTTTATGCAGGATCTCGGTTCTACGATCCTTTGCTGTACACCATCTTATGCAGCATACATAGGCGAAACTGTAAAGGAAATGGGAATAAAGCCTGATGAACTCAAACTCAAGGCCGGTATTTTCGGTGCTGAACCTTGGACAGAGGAAATGAGAAAAGAGATCGAGAAACTTCTCGGCATCAAGGCATATGATATCTACGGACTTACCGAAACAAGCGGTCCTGGTGTTGCTTTTGAGTGTGAAGAACAGACAGGAATGCACATCAATGAGGATAACTTTATTGCTGAGATCATCGACCCTGACACAGGTGAGGTTCTTCCTGAGGGTTCTAAGGGTGAGCTTGTATTTACAAGTATCACAAAGGAAGCATTCCCGCTTCTCAGATACAGAACAAGAGACATCTGCGTTCTTACAAGAGAAAAATGTTCATGCGGCAGAACTCTTGTTAAGATGTGCAAGCCTATGGGCAGAAGCGATGATATGATGATCATCAAGGGTGTAAACGTATTCCCGTCACAGATCGAATCTGTTCTTCTTAAGATGTCAAATGCTACACCTAACTATCAGATAGTTGTTGACAGAGTAAATAACGTTGATACATTTGAGATCAGAGTTGAGCTTTCAGATGATATGTTCTCCGATACTATAAAATCTATTGAAGAGCTTGAAAGAAAGATCGGTTCTGATATACATTCTATTCTCGGCATAAAGGCAAAGATCAGCCTTGTAGAGCCAAAGAGCATACCACGTTCTGAGGGTAAAGCCGTAAGAGTAATAGATAAGAGAAAGTTAGTATAGGATTCGGCATACCAATTATAAGGGAGGTTGTTTTATGACAGTAAAACAGTTGTCGGTTTTTGTAGAAAACAGACCCGGAAGATTATCCGAGATAACAGGCGTTCTCGGTGCAGCAGGTATAAATATCAGAGCTATTTCCATTGCTGATACAAAGGATTTCGGTATAATGAGAATTATCGTAAGCAATACGGAAAGTGCTGAAAAAGTCCTTAAAGAACATGGCTGTATTGTTACGAAATCAAATGTTATCGCAGTTGTGATAGATGATGAGCCATGCGGTATGGCTAAAGTTATGGAAACACTTTATAAGGATAATATCAGCGTGGAATATATGTACGCTGCATTCCTTAACACATCAGAAAATACAGCTTGTCTGATACTCCGTGTTGACAGCAATGAAAAGGCTGTAACAGCTTTGACTGAGAAAAACTTTAAGCTTCTTTCTGAGTCAGAAATGAAAAACATTTGATAATTTTTTACATCTGCCGTCGGATAAATAGCTCTGACGGCAGTTATATTTAATTGGTTAGTTTTGCATAACTAATTATGAAATTTTCGTAAAATAACAAAAAAGTCTTGATTTTTTTTGTAAATGTGGTATTATATTATTATAGAACCAAGCAAAGCGGAGATACCGTTTTGAGGTTCTGATAGTATTATTAAAGGAGGTCAATAATATGGCTTATAAGATTAGCGATGATTGCATCAGCTGTGGCGCTTGTGCAGCAGAATGTCCTGCTGGCGCAATTTCAGAGGGTGACGGCAAGTACGTTATCGATGCTGATACATGTCTTGATTGTGGTGCTTGTGCAGGTGTATGTCCTGTTGGCGCTCCTCAGGCTGAGTAATTTTTTAGTACATAAAAGCGTTCGTCTTACGGCGGGCGCTTTTTTTCTGCCTTTACAACAAACGTAAACATTTGTTCTTGACAAAACAAATGTTCTGGTATATAATAAATATAAGAACTAATGTTCGTACGTTTATTATATTGCTGGGGGTAATACTATGAGCAGGCAGATCTTGCACGTTGATATAAATAATTGCTATGCGTCAATAGAATGTCTTTTAAATCCATCTCTGAGAGGAAAGTGTGTGGCTGTTTCGGGACGTGTCGAGGAAAGGCATGGAATAATACTTGCGAAAAATGAGGCTGCAAAATCATGCGGCGTAAAAACAGGTGAAACGATAAGGGAGGCAAAGAAAAAATGTCCCTCACTTATTACAGTCCCTCCGCATTACAGCATTTATCTTGACTATTCAAAACGTGCTAAACGTATTTATGAACGTTATACCGACAGAATAGAGTCGTTTGGTATAGATGAGTGCTGGCTTGATGTTACCTGCGCAAGACGAAAACTTGAAGATATATCCGAAGAGATACGTCATACTATAAAACATGAATTGGGCATTACAGTTTCAATAGGCGCAAGCTTTAATAAAATTTTTGCAAAGCTTGGTTCTGATATGAAAAAGCCTGACGCAGTAACGCTGATAACGGAAGATAATTTCAGGGATAAAATATGGAAACTTCCTGCCGCCGATCTTCTTTTTGTTGGTAAAAACTGCACCAGAAAGCTTGAAGTGCATGGCATAGAAACTATTGGAGATATTGCAAAAACACCTGTTGACTCGCTTGAAGGCTGGCTAGGCTGTCGTGGAAGAGATCTTTGGATATATGCAAACGGACTGGATAAAACGCCCATAGATTTTTATTGGAATAAACCTCCTGTAAAAACTCTTTCCAATGGTACAACAGCCTATCGTGATCTTATGAACAATGACGATGTGCATATACTTACAGCAGCACTCTCTGAAAGCGTGGCTGCAAGACTACGCAGGATAGGTTCAAAAGCAATGGGAGTTTCTATAAATGTGAGGGACAGTAAATTGAGAACATATACAAGGCAGTGCAAGCTGCGAATACCTACCAGCGACGGCGTTACTGTTTCTGAATACGCAATGAAGCTTTTTCAGGATTCATACAACTGGGATAAGGATACAGCGGTAAGATCTATATCAGTAGGGGTGTATGATCTGTGTGATGAAAGATCGGCTATGCAGTTGGATTTTTTTACAAATCCGTTGATGCTCGATAAGCGTGACCGTATAAATACAGCTGTGGATAAGATACGAGAAAAATATGGTTATACATCTATAAACCGTGCAATAGTGGCAGGGGATAAGGAGTTTTTC
This sequence comes from uncultured Ruminococcus sp., assembly GCF_934476685.1. GTDB lineage: Bacteria > Bacillota > Clostridia > Oscillospirales > Ruminococcaceae > Hominimerdicola. Next base: position 151,179 of record NZ_CAKSNX010000004.1, on the reverse strand, counting down.
AGATTTGATACAAGAATACAGAATGAGGTCCACCCGGTTGGTAAGATCAATTCCTAATTTTTAAGGTAAACTTATGCTTGACAAAATCAATAAAATAAGTTATACTTTATTATATTATAATATTGTTTTGAGCAATGACGCTTTTAGATCTGAGGGTTTAAAAGCGTCATTTTTTATTTTTTCGGAGGGAAGGGAGTAGAATGGACTATCTTTCAAAAAACATATCTTTAAATTTAAAACGTATCAGACTAAGCAGAAAACTCTCGCTTGACGATGCAGCTGCGATCACGGGTGTGAGCAAGAGTATGCTGGGGCAGATAGAAAGAGGGGATTCAAATCCTACTATAAGCACGATAGCAAAGATAATAGGCGGAATGCGTATAACCGTTGACGATCTTATCCAAGCGCCTGTAAGTGAAGCCTGCCAGATATGCAGAGATGACCTTACCCCCATAAAAAATGAAGAAGGTCAGTATGCAGTCTATAAGTATTTTCCTTTTGAAAAGACAGGAGAATTTGAAGTGTATGGCGCAGTCATACAAGCTGACGGAATGTATCAAAGCGACTCACACGGAGAGCATTCCTGTGAATATGTTATTGTGACCAAAGGTACGCTTACATTAAAAATAGACGGAGAGTTCTATGAAATACCTGAGGGTGATGCCATGTGCTTTGAATGTGACAAAGAGCATAAGTATATAAATAACAGTAAGGAAACGTTAAGCTTTGTTTCGTATCTTACGTTCAGTAAAAAATATTGATTCACTTTATGATAAAACAGCCGTACTTTGAAGGTTCGGCTGTCTTTTTTGTAAACAACAAGTAAAATTGTACTTGCTATATCCGAATATTTGTGCTATAATTTTTTTAGGTAAATTTAAGGCAGACAAAGTATAATCATAATATAAAATTATACTAAAAAGGGAAGTGTTTATTATGAGATTGCTTCTTGCAGAAGATGAAAAAGAACTTTCTAATGCTCTGACAGCAATATTAAAACACAATAACTATTATGTGGATCAGGTCTATAATGGACTTGATGCCAGAGCCTATGCTTTAAGTGAAACATATGACGGTATCATTCTTGACATCATGATGCCTGGTATGAACGGCATAGATGTTTTAAAATGTCTTAGAGAAACTGGAATTGAAACGCCTGTACTGCTGCTCACTGCAAAGTCCGAGCTTGATGATAAGATACAAGGACTTGACAGCGGTGCTGATGATTACCTTACAAAACCTTTTGCAATGGGAGAACTGCTTGCCAGAATAAGGGCGATGACAAGACGAAAAAGTGAATTTGCCCCCAATCTTCTGAAAATGGGAAATGTTACGCTCAACAGAGAGAACTTTACCATTTCCACTGCCGAAGGTACGCAGAAGCTTGGAAATAAGGAATTTCAGGTCATTGAAATGCTTATGCTTAATCATAATATGCTTATCTCCACTGAGCGGCTTATGGAGAAGATATGGGGTTATGACTCAGATGCTGAGATAAACGTTGTCTGGGTATATATTTCATATCTCAGAAAAAAACTTAATCTTATTAAAGCAGATATTGAGATAAAAGCCTCACGAGGAGTGGGATACACCATAGAGGAGAAAGAGGCTGCAAAATGATAAAACGGCTCAGGCGGAGATTCGTGCTTATTGCAGCAATAAGTCTGCTGATAGTTGAAACGCTTATAATCGGTTCAATAAATATAGTAAACGTTTATCGCATAAATAATGAGGAAGATCAGCTGCTTGAGCTTATAGCTGACAATGACGGCAGATTTCCTGAATTCAATAAACCTCACGATCAGAAAACACCGCCTGACAGCACTGATGAAACAGATACAAGCAGTATGTCAGATGATAATGAAGATCATAAGCCTTCGCCTGATATAAAAAAGAAGTTCTTTAACGAAGAAACAAAATATCAGACGAGGTATTTTACTGTGTGGTATAACGGCAGCAACAGTCTTGATAAGGTCGATACAGGACATATAGCTGCTGTAACATCTAATGAGGCAGTAGAATATGCTGATGAGGTCAGAAAAAGTGATAACACAAGCGGGTATATCGGAAATTACAAGTATCTTGTTAGTGATTGTGATGATAGCGGAAAACTGTATATTTTCCTTGACTGCCGTAAGGATAATGAAACCAAATCACAGTTCATAGCCATTTCACTTGGTATAGCTGCGGCTGGATATGTGCTTGTTTGCGCAATGATATTGATTTTGTCAAAACGTGCTGTAAAACCGTTTATAGAAAACTATGAAAAGCAGAAACAATTCATTACCGATGCAGGTCATGAAATAAAAACGCCCATAGCTATAATTATGGCAAATACAGAAGTTATTGAAATGACTTCTGAGCCAAGTGAATGGACGGATAGTATAAAAAATCAGATACAACGTCTGAATATTTTGGTGGCTGATCTGTTAAGGCTTTCTAAAATGGAAGAAAATGATATCAAATTGACTTTTAATGAATTTGACCTGTCAGAAGCCTTTGATGATTCGGCTGCACCATTTGAAACCCTTGCTCAGACAAAGGGAAAAACATTAAAGATCATTACTGAAGAGGGCATAAGGTTCAATGGTGATGAGGGTGCTGTAAGGCAGCTTATATCTATCCTTATAGAGAATGCTGTAAAATATTCTGATGACAACGGCTTGATAAAAGCAGAGCTTTACAGAACGGCTAATGGAAAAAATGTGAAGATAAGAGTATCTGATACCTGTAAAGTTCCGCCTAAAGGGGATCTTAACAGACTGTTTGACAGATTTTATCGTGCCGATATGTCACGCAGTAGAAGTGAAGATGATACAAAGACAGGCAACGGAATAGGACTTTCTATTGCAAAAGCCGTTTGCGAGGCGCATAAGGGCAAGATAACCTGTAAAGCCGAAAAAGGTGAGATCGTTTTCACTGCAGTGCTGAAAATGTAATGTGAAATTAATGTACAATTAATTTTCATTTTAATTACACATTAGATTAAGCTTGATTTAAAGTAAAGCCTGTATACTTATAGACATAGAGAAAAACACGAAAGGAATGAATGCATTGAACTCTGTTCAGAAAATTTTTGAAAGAGTGGAAAAAAAGTATCTGATAGACGAAAAGGACTATCGGGCACTTATGGAACGATTCGATGGTAAAATGAAGATCGATCAGTATGGTAAAACTACCATATGCAACATCTATTATGATACTCCGTCGCATCAGCTTATAAGGACCTCTATGGAAAAGCCTGTATATAAGGAAAAACTGAGAGTCAGAAGCTATGGAACACCTGATAAAAATTCACTCGTTTTTGTTGAACTCAAGAAAAAATACAAAGGCGTAGTTTATAAAAGAAGAATAGATATGACTCTGGATCAATCGAATAAGTTTATTTTTGAAGGAATATCTCCCGAAAAAAATAAGCAGATCGAAAATGAGATATCATATTTTCTGAAATACTACAAGGAAATATCTCCGGCGATGTATCTTAGCTATGACAGGATCGCACTTTATGGCATAGAAGATCCTGCACTCAGGGTAACATTTGATAATCACATTTTGTATCGTGAAGAGGCACTGGAGCTTGATAAGGGAATATGGGGAAACGAACTTCTCCCGCCTGATCTTAAAATAATGGAGATCAAAATACCGGGATCAATGCCGATGTGGCTTTCTGAGATACTCGATGAGCTGAAAATATATCCTGCTTCATTCTCCAAATATGGAGAAGCGTTCAAAAAGGAATGCAGTAAAAAAATCAAAGACGGAAAGGTGATCTATTGTGCTTAATATAACAACTCTAACTGAAACTATCGATCTTACATCGACATCAACGGTAATGACTACCGGAACATTTATCCTTTGTACCATTGTATCGCTTGTACTTGGAGCGGTGATAGCATTTTCATTCAGCATAAAGCAGAAAACTTCAAAGAGCTTTACTCTTACCCTTGCTCTTCTTCCTCTTATCGTACAGGTCGTTATAATGCTTGTAAACGGAAATCTTGGCACAGGCGTAGCTGTAATGGGTGCTTTCAGTCTTGTAAGGTTCCGTTCTATCCCAGGAAATGCCCGTGACATATGTGCTATCTTCCTGTCTATGGCGGTAGGACTTGCAACAGGTACAAATCATCTGCTCCTTGCAGTAATATTTACTGCGGTCGTATGTGTGATAGGCATTATCTATACGCTCTCACCATTTGGTGAAACAGGAAGCAATGAAAAAATGTTGTCTGTTATTATTCCTGAAAGCCTTGACTATACAGACGTATTCAATGACATTTTTGATAAGTATACTAAGAGCGCAAAGCTGGTATCTGTAAAGACAACGCATATGGGCAGCCTTTTTAAACTTACTTATAATATCGTAATAAAATCAGACGTAAGCGAAAAAGAAATGATCGATGAGATCAGATGCAGAAATGGTAATCTTGAGATTACCTGCGCTCAGGTTATAAGCGAGCAGGAGAAACTTTAATATCCGTGAAAATAAACTGTATATACCCGACAGAAAACTGCCGAAGATTTGTCGGGTATATAAAAAGCAAAAAATAATATTAAAAATTTTAAAATATAAACATATTAGTAAAAGGAGTGACGCATTATGAAAAACATTAAGAAAGTTTCCTCTAAGACAGAATTTAAAAGAATTGCCGCTTTTGCAGCAGCTATCGCTTTATTAGCTATGACAAGCTGTTCTAAAAGCAGCAGTACGGACAGCAGCTCAGCCTCGTCTTCTGTTACAGCAAGCAATATAGACAATAAGATATCAGCAGAAGATATGGACGTTGGCTACGATGAATCAGAAGCCGCAACGATCACATTCTCTGATACTGATGTTCAGTTGAGTGGAAGCGGTGTTGAGGCTAACGGAACGGATATTACTATAACAAGTGCAGGAACTTATATTTTATCAGGCAGCTGTTCAGATGGCAGGATCATAGTAGACGCAGACAAAAAGGCTGAAGTCAGACTTGTGTTCAATGGACTTGATCTTACCTGCAAAGATAATGCACCGATACTTGTAACAAAAGCTGATAAGGTGTACATAACCATGGAGGATAATACGGAAAATGTAATATCCGACAGCGGAGAGTATGAATTGTCTGAAGATGAAAATACAGACGCTGCTATTTTCTCTAAGGCGGATCTTACTATCAATGGGGAGGGAAGTCTGACGGTAAATGCTAATTACAAGCATGGTATCGTTTCAAAGGACGATCTTGTTATAACAGGAGAAAATATTACTGTTACGTCAGTATCAACGGCTATCGAGGGCAAGGACAGCGTTAAAATTTCCGGAGGAACATTCAACATCTCAGCAGGTACTAATGGTATAAGGTCTACAAATACTGAAGATACTGAAAAGGGATTTATCAGCATCTCAGGCGGAACATTTAACATTACTGCTAATGGTGACGGAATAGAAGCTGAAACTGTACTTTCTGTTGACGGCGGAGAATTTAATATTACAACAGGCGGCGGAAGTGCAAACGCATCTATGAAGTCTGACGGCACTCCTAATGGTGACTGGCAGAATGATATGGGCAACGGAGGCGGAGGTCCAAGAGGAGATATGGGCGGAGATCCTCCTACACCGCCAGATGGCACAAATGGTGGTGCGCCTGATATGCAGCAGACAGATAATACAACTGAACTTAATGTAGAAACGCTGAGTGCTTCATCACAGGATCAGACTTCAGATACAGATAGTGAGTCAACATCTGCAAAGGGATTAAAGGCAGAAGGAAATCTTGAAATAACAGCAGGAACTTTCAATATAGATTCAGCTGATGACAGCTTCCACTGTGGCGGAGATATGATAATCAGCGGAGGAACACTTAATGCTGCATCTGGTGACGACGGTATGCACAGCGACAATAATCTTTCTATCAGCGACGGAGAAATTACAATAAGCAAAAGTTACGAGGGCATTGAAGGTCTTACAGTAACTATAAGCGGCGGAAATATAGACGTTACATCATCTGATGATGGTGTAAACTGTGCAGGCGGCAGTGATACAAGCTCTGACGACAGAATGGGCCGTGACCAGTTCGCTGCACAGGAAGGAGTATATCTGAGCATAACAGGCGGTACGCTCAATGTCGATGCAGGCGGTGACGGACTTGACTCAAACGGTGATTTCTATATGGAGGGCGGTACAGTTTATATAAGCGGCCCGACTAATGGCGGAAATGGAGCGCTTGATTACAACGGTGAAGCAACAATAAAGGGCGGAACTATCATAGCGAGCGGTGCAGTGGGAATGGAAGAATGTTTCGGAGAGAATTCTACACAGTATGCAGTTCTTCACGATTTTTCACAGACTTTATCAGCAGGTACTGAATTTACAGTCAAGGACAGCAGCGGAAATGTAATACTTTCATATACAAATGATAAGACATGGCAGGGTGTTGTTTTCTCATCTCCTGATCTTAAAGAGGGAGAAACTTATACAGTTACTGCTGGAGACATGAGTGATGAGATAACTATTTCAGATATCATAACATCTAACTCCACAGGTTCAGGCTTCGGCGGCGGAATGGGAGATATGGGCGGCGGAAGAAGATTTTAATTGTAAAAAAAATATTAAAAACTTGACAAATCAAATTGTAAGTGGTATAATGTTTTAGTCAGTTAAGTGACATCTTTTAAGAACGCTACATAGAACTACTGTCTGAACTAAGGATGATGGGCTTCTATGAGTCATAATTTTTAGTTTGGAAGGAGGTTTTTCTGATGAGAGAAGGTATTCACCCTAATTATGAAGAGACTACGATCACATGTGCTTGCGGCAACGTGATCAAGACTCGTTCTACAAAGAAGGATATCAAGGTTGAAATCTGTTCTAAGTGCCACCCATTCTACACAGGAAAGCAGAAGCTTGTAGACAGCGGCGGACGTGTTGACAGATTCAAGAAGAGATTCAAGCTTGACTAAGATTTTTAAGAGCGGATTTTTTGTCCGCTCTTTTTTCTTGATAAAAACAGGACGGTGAAAGTGATGAGCTATACAACTGTTTATGAATATGCAAGTGAAAGCTTTATAGAAAAAAAGTCTGAATTTATCGGGCATATATGCCCTGTGAAAACAGCAGATGAAGCGATAGAATTTATAAATAAGATAAAGTCAGAAAACCGTAAGGCAAGACATAATGTGTATGCATATGTTGTGCGTGAGGGCAATGCATCACGTTATTCAGATGACGGAGAACCGCAGGGAACAGGGGGGATCCCTGTCCTTGATGTAATAAATAAAGCAGGCTTGACAGATGTGTGCGTTGTGGTGACAAGATATTTCGGCGGCATACTGCTTGGAGCGAGCGGACTTGTTAGAGCATATTCTCAGGCTTGTTCTATGGCGGTGAACGCTGCAAGAAAACTGGTTATGTGTGAATGTTCAAGGATATCATTTTCTTGTGATTACACTATGTATGGAAAAGTGTCTTATGCACTGCCTGAATTTAAAGTCATTACAGAAAAAGAAGATTTTGCTGATACTGTAAATATATCTGTACTCGTGAAAAATGAGTTTGTATCTCCGCTTTTAAAAAAGCTTACGGATATTTCAAACGGTCAGCTTGCGATCGATGAAGAAAAGGATCTTATGGCTGATTTTGCAGGGTATGAATGAACGTAAAAGTGCATAATCGGATATATTAAGACTTGTGTATAATTTGTTTGATATTCCAAAACAAAAGCCTTTATCTGAAAAATAAAGGCTTTTTAAGGCCTTTAAGGGTATATATTATTAGAACTTGAAATATGCTTGTTAAAGTATAACAGTAAAGCATTTTTAGGGAGATGATATATATGCTGCCAAGAGAACAGTATGAACTTTTTGAAAAACAGATGCTTTGTGAATATGCCTGCCTTTCATCAAATTCAAAAGGCAGACTATATCCTAAAGAAAAATGCAGCATGAGAACGGATTTCCAGCGTGATCGAGATAGGATAATACACTGTAATTCGTTCAGAAGGTTAAAACATAAGACACAGGTTTTTCTTTCGCCTGCGGGAGATCATTACAGAACAAGACTTACCCACACACTTGAGGTAAGTCAGATCGCAAGGACCATAACACGAGCAATGCGTCTTAACGAGGATCTTGCAGAAGCGATAGCAATGGGACATGATCTTGGGCATACGCCTTTTGGTCATGCAGGTGAACGTGCGCTTAATCAGCTTTCACCTGACGGGTTTCATCACTATGAGCAAAGCCTGAGAGTAGTTGATATTCTTGAAAATGACGGCAAAGGTCTTAATCTTACCGCTGAGGTTCGTGATGGGATATTAAAGCACACAAACCAGGTAGCAGATACCCTTGAAGGCTATATAGTACGGTTTGCAGACGTTATTGCTTACATAAATCACGATATCGACGATTCTATCCGAGCAGGAATAATTTCCGAAGAGGATATTCCGTCGTGGATAACAAAAGTTCTGGGACACTCGAAATCTGAAAGAATAACTGCGTTGGTATCCTCACTTGTGGAGAACGGAATAGTTCCTGTTGAGCAAAATGAGGAAGACGAGATCACTGATACACATAAGTATACGGTGAAGATGTCCGACGAAGTGGATAAAGCTTATAAAGCGCTGCACAGATTTATGTTTGACAGCGTTTATACTAATCCAAAATGTAAATCTGAGGAGAGCAAGGCGCAGGAGATGATAGCAAGGCTTTATGATTACTATGTAAATCATCTTGAAAAACTGCCTGCCATGTATATAAATCTGGCATATCATTATGGTATTGATAAAGCAGTATGTGATTACATTTCTGGCATGACTGACAGCTTTGCTATACAGACTTTCAAGCATCTCTTTATCCCTGAGGGTTGGAACATATATTAGTATAATTTTTGGCATTGTCGGGAGGTGTAAATATGGCGCTGCCTGTTGATTTTCTTGAACGGTTAAAAGCTGCAAACCCTATTGCAGAGGTAATGAGCAGCTATGTTACGCTGAAACGTACAGGACGTGATTACATATGCCTTTGTCCTTTTCATAATGAAAAAACTCCGTCATGCCATATTCACCCCGATAAGGAATATTTTCATTGCTTTGGCTGCGGTGCAGGCGGAGATGTGATAACATTTACAATGAAATATAATAATCTTGACTACTGGGAAGCTGTCAAGATACTTGCAGAACGTGCAGGTATACCTCTTCCTGAGGACAATGGCTATAATAGCCAGCGTACAGATCAACGGAAGAGAATGTACGAAATGAATAAAACTGCTGCAAGATTTTTTTATCATCAGCTTAAAACTCCGCAGGGCAGAGAGTGCCTTGATTATCTGATAAATAAACGTAAACTTTCTCTGGATACCATAAAGAAATATGGTATGGGTTATGCACCGAATAGTTGGAGCGCTCTTAAAACCTATATGATGGGTGAGGGATATACTGAAGCTGAACTTGAAGCAGGTTCGCTTATATCACGCTCGCAGAAGTACAGAGATAAGACGTTTGATTTCTTTGTAAACCGAGCTATGTTCCCGTTTATTGATCTTGCAGGTCATATTGTGGGCTTTGGCGGACGTGCGTTATCTGATGACGATAAAAGGAAGTATCTCAACTCAAAGGATACTTTGTGCTATTCAAAAAACAGATTCCTTTTTTCGATGAATTTTGCTAAAAATCAGGCTGTAAAGGATAAGCAGATATTACTATGTGAAGGAAATCTTGATGTTATATCATTAAATCAGGCAGGCTTTGAAAACGCTGTCGCATCATGCGGTACGGCTCTTACTCCTGAACAAGCAAAAATAATTTCTAATTATGCCGAGCAGGCAGTTATATGCTATGATTCTGATGAGGCAGGACAAAAAGCGACATCGAGAGCAATAGGTATACTGAGCGACGCAGGACTGAAAACATCTGTTATAAAGATGAATGGTGCTAAAGACCCTGATGAGTACATAAAGAAATTCGGTGCAGAGCATTTCAGATATCTGCTGAATAACTCTGACGGAGCTATAAATTTTGAACTGAACAAATGCCGTGACGGTGTTGATACTGATACAGAGGTAGGCAAAAATGATTATCTGAGAAAAGCCTGCCGTATTATTGCCGCTATAAAATCACCTGTGGAAAAAGATATTTATATATCAAAAATATCTCAGGAGCAGGGGATTTCTAAAATGGCGGTTGAACAGGAAGTAAAGTCAATAATCAAAAAAGAAATCGCTGCTCAAAATAAAAAAGAGTGGCATCGCACGATAACCTTTACAAATCGTCCGAGAGATGAGATAAATCCTGAGGCTAATGCACATCCTAAAGAAGCTCAGGCTGAAAGCGGGATAATTTATTATCTGCTTAACAATCCTGACGCTTGCGGTGATATTTCAAGCCGACTGCCTGCGGAAAAATTTGTTACTGACTTTAACCGCAGAATATATGAAAGCCTTGTGAGAAAAATAAATAATCTGGAGGACTGTTCTGTTTCTTCTTTTAATGACGAATTTTCGCCTGATGAAGTCGGCAGGATAACAGGTATTATCGACAAGTTTGATAAGCTTTCCGTAGATCATAATGTTGTCGGTGATTATATAAATGTACTGCTTAACTATAACGGCAGTAAAAATGAAAAGACCGAACAATCAGATGATGATTTTCTTAAAATGATAGAAAAAATGAGAAGTCAGAAGAACTGATCGTTTTTTTACATATATATTATACAATTACGAGTAAATGAATTTTGTAAAAATAAAGGAGAGTTAATTATGACAGAGAACAAAAAAGCCATTATGGATAACCTTATGGAGCATGGCAAGCAGACAGGTAAACTGACAACAAAGGAAATAACAGATGCACTGGAAAAGCTTGATTATGATGTAGAGCAGATGGATAATTTCTATGACACCTGCGCAAGTCTTAATATTGAGATCATTGATGACGTTGTTGTTGATGATACTCTTGATTTTGTAAATCCTGAGGACGAACTTGAACCTGACGGAGTGGATATTTCTCTTTCAACAGACGGCATTGCCATTGACGACCCTGTTAAGATCTATCTGAAAGAGATAGGCAGAGTTCCGCTGCTGACTTCTGAAGAGGAGATACAGCTTGCTGAAAAGATGTCAGGCGATAATGAAAAGGAAGCTTCTAAGGCTAGAAAAAGACTTGCTGAGGCTAACCTTCGTCTTGTTGTTTCTATTGCCAAAAGATATGTTGGAAGAGGTATGAGTTTTCTCGATCTTATTCAGGAAGGTAATATGGGACTTATCAAGGCAGTTGAAAAGTTTGATTATAAGAAGGGCTTTAAGTTCTCCACATATGCCACATGGTGGATCAGACAGGCTATCACAAGAGCTATTGCCGATCAGGCAAGAACTATAAGGATCCCTGTTCATATGGTAGAAACCATAACTAAGGTCAAGAAGGTTTCATCACAGCTGCTCCATAAGAACGGTCATGATCCTTCACCAGAGGAGATAGCTCAGGAACTTGATATGAGCGTAGAAAGAGTAAGAGAGATCATGAGAATAGCTCAAGATCCTGTTTCACTGGAAACTCCTATCGGTGAAGAGGAAGATTCACATCTGGGTGATTTTATCCCTGATGATGATGCGCCAGCACCGGCAGAGGCAGCGTCTTTGGTACTTCTTAAAGAACAGATCAATCAGGTTCTTTCTACCCTTACAGAACGTGAGGAGAAGGTACTCAGACTGCGTTTTGGTCTTGAGGACGGACGTTCCAGAACACTTGAAGAAGTTGGTCAGGAATTTAAGGTTACAAGAGAAAGAATACGTCAGATCGAGGCTAAGGCTCTCAGAAAGCTTCGTCATCCTAACAGAAGCAATAAGGTAAGAGATTATCTTGATTAATTTTCTAATTCATTGAGAGGAAATGTATAGATGTTTATAACGCTGGAAACAGATTACGCTGTCCGAATAGTAGCTGAGCTTTGCCGTGCAAAGGTCAAGCTTGATGCAAAGACGATATCTGACAGGGCAAGTGTTACTCTGCGTTTTGCGCTTAAAATTTTAAGAAAACTTGTTGCAGCAGGTATTGTCAAGTCATTCAAAGGTACTCAGGGCGGATATCAGATAAATATTGATTCCCACAATATCACTCTCAGAATGGTCGTCGAGGCAATAGAAGGTACATACTGTTTTTCAAGATGTCTTGCGCCTGACGGAATATGCAACAGGGATATGTCAGGAAAATGTGCATATCAGAAGGCTTTTTGTGATATAACATTAGCTGTGCGTGATAAGCTTGAACAGTACAATTTTGCCGACCTCACAGCAGACGGTGCTGAGTGTCTTGGCAGAGAGGAAAATGCCGATGAGTCGGAGAAAAATGCAAAGATCCGATAAAAAGAAGTTCAAGCTGGATAAAGATGCTCAGCAGCGTATAGAAATGGAATTCTCAGATGTTGAGTCCTATGACATAGAAGAACCTGCCGCAGAAAGAAAAAAGCATCCTTTTTTAAGAAAGCTTATAATCAGATCAATATTATTATGTACAGCAGTTCTTTTGATAAATCTAGTTATTATGCTTTACACAGGACAGCTTTGGTTCAATGAACCAAGAAAGCGTGATTATCCCGTTCGTGGTCCTGTTATAACCGAAAAAGAGGGGAAGATCAGTTGGAACAGTTTTGCTCAGCAGAATATACAGTTGGTATTCATAAGAGCCACTAAAAGTACAGCTTATGAAGATGAAAATTTTCAGACAAATAAAAGCGGTGTTACAGAAACAGATCTTCCTGTCGGAGCGCTTCATATATTTGATTTTAATATGGACGGCAAAGAGCAGGCAAAGCATTTTATTGATGTGTGCGGTAATATGAATGGCTGGCTCAAACCTGCTGTTGAAGTCAAGATAACAGGATTTATGAATTTATTTCCCGCAGACTATGATAAAGTTTCGGATAGACTGTATGACTTTGTAGAAGAGATAAAATCTTACTATGGATCAGAACCAATTATAAAATGCAGCAGCCGAACATATAAAAATATCGTTTCTGATGAGCGTTTTGATAATTGTCCTGTTTGGTATGAGAGTCAGTATTCAAAGATAGATGATGATATACGCTGGGATTTCTGGGGCTATTCAAACAGAGTTAAGTTTTCATATTATGAAAGCGGAGATTATCTTGAAATGGTTTTGTTCAATGGCGACGAGAACAAATTTGCTGATATGTATTTATAATGATTCAAAAAAACGATACTGTTTATAGTGTCGTTTTTCTTATGTATTGTTGACTTGTAATGTAAAGTGCGGTATAATTATCCGTGAGGCGATGTGAATGAAGAAAAAAACTGAGGACAGAAAAATATTAACGCTTTTTCTTACTTTTTTTAAGATAGGTGCATTTACTTTCGGCGGAGGATATGCGATGATTGCTTTACTGGAAAATGAATTTTCAGAGAAAAAGAACTGGCTCACTAAAGAAGAGTTTATTGATATGACTGCCATATCCGAGTCTACTCCAGGTCCTACTGCGATAAACAGCGCAACTTTTATCGGATACAAAATAGGTGGATTTTTGGGAGCGTTTGCTGCAACTATTGGCGTGTGTATACCGTCATTTTTAATAATTTATATCATTTCATTATTTTTTGATAAGTTCCTGAGCTTGAAATATGTCGGCTTTGCATTTAAAGGAATTCAGGTAGGCGTAATATATCTGATCTTTTCAGCAGGCATCAGAATGCTCAAAAGTTTGGAAAAGAACTTGTTTAACAGTATAATAATCATTTCTGTAATAACGATTATGACCGCTTTTTCATTACTTGCTGTGAATTTTTCATCTGTATTTTATATTTTAATATGCGGTGTGATCGGCTTGATGCTCTATTATATCACAAAGATAAGAAAAGGCCAGACTGTACGAAAGGTAAAAGAGAAAAATGATGATATACCTTAAACTGTTTCTTATATTCTTTGAGATAGGAGCAGTTTCATTTGGCGGCGGTTATGGAATGGTATCGCTTATTCGAGAAGCTGTTCTGTCTAATGGCTGGATGTCTGAAAGTGAATTTTTAAATTTTATAGCCGTATCTGAGTCCACACCGGGACCAATGGCAGTAAATATGGCAACATTTATCGGCGCATCTCAATGTGGTATGCTCGGCTCATTTATTGCAACGCTTGGTGTTGTTTTGCCTGCGTTCATTATAATTCTGATAATAGCTGCGGCTTTTGAAAGTCTTTTAAAATATGCAGGTGTAAAGGCTGTTCTTTCAGGAATAAGACCTTGTGTGGTAGCTATGATCTTATCTGCCGCAGTGACCATGGCTTTAAGTTCATTGTTTGGTGTGATCAATGCCCAATCAAGCTTTTCTGCTGATATATGGGCAATAGTTATACTAATTATATTAGCGGTTATAAATTTGATTGTCAGCCGATCGAAAAATAAAAAACTGTCACCGATAATGATAATAGTGATATCGGCTATTCTTGGCATAGTATTTTATGGAGTTTTTCAATAAAACCCCAAAAACGCAGCAGAGTTCAATAGATTTCTGCTGCGTTTTTATGTTATGCTTTTTTTATTATTGTACAGCTGCACGCTGCAAGATTTAAAGGAAGAGTATAATTGAAAGAATTAAGATTATTATTCAGACAGTTTGAACCTGCATATATATCACGGTCAGAATTGAGTATCTCTTCATAGTGACAGTTTTCATCAACGTGAAGATCATATCTTTGCTTAGCTCCTGAGAAATTAAATACCATGTACAGCTTATTTCCGTTAAGATCGTTTCGCTGGAATGCAAAAATTGACTGTCTGTTATTATTTGCATCTATCCAACGGAATGATGATGAGTTATAATCATATTTGAAAAGTGATGGTTCATTAAGATATATATGGTGAAGTTTTTTCAGATATTCATGCAGTGAATCATGGCTCGGATAAGCAAGGAGATTCCAGCCAAGTTCTTTATAATAGCGCCATTCCATATATTCACCCAGTTCATTGCCCATGAAATTAAGTTTTTTGCCCGGATGTGTAAACTGGAAAGTGTATAAAGCTTTTATAGTTGCTATTTTTTCTTCATGTGTTCCAAAACATTTATCGAGCATGGTCTGTTTTCCATGAACAACTTCGTCATGAGAATAGGGGAGTATATAAAGATTATTATAAAAATAACTCATTGAAAATGTCATTTTGTTATGGTGCTTTCCACGCTCGAAAGGCGGTGTTTTGACATAATTAATAGTATCGTTCATATATCCGAGATCCCATTTATAGTCAAATCCAAGTCCGCCGAATTCCACAGGAGCTGTGACCTTTTCGTAATCGGTGGAATCTTCAGCAAACAGCATTACATCTGGGTGCATTTTCTGGATAGCGTAGTTTGTGTTTTTAAGGAACCATATACCCGAATCGTTGATAGGATTTTCTTTTCTGCCATACTTGTAGATAAGATAAGCGACTGCATCATATCGTATGCCGTCAGCATGATATTTTTCTATCCAGAAGTTGATAGATGATTTTATAAAACTCAGCACATGAGGTTTTGTGTAATCAAAAAGTGCCGTACCCCATTCAGAATAACGCTGATCTTCATAATCGCTTTCAAAAAGAAATCCACCGTCATACATATGCAGAGCATAAAAATCTGTAACGAAATGTACAGGAACAAAGTCAAGAATAACGCCTATTCCAGCGTTGTGACAGGCATCAATAAAACGCATCAGCCCTCTTGGCTCACCATATCTGCTGGTAGCCGAAAAATATCCTGTGACTTGATATCCCCATGAACCGTCAAAAGGATATTCCATTATTGGCATAAGTTCGATATGTGTGTATCCCATATCTTTGACATATGGGATAAGCAGATCGATCATTTCGTCATAGGAATAAAGTCTGTCATCTTCTTCACTGTCAAATTTCGTGCGCCATGAACCGAAATGTACTTCATAGATATTCATAGGCTTTTCATAGCATTTGTCACGGCTTTCGATCCATTCTGAATCCTTCCAGCTGTAATCGTCTATGTTATATACTACTGACGCAGTCTGAGGGCGTACCTGACTATAAAAAGCGAACGGGTCAGATCTTACATAAGTCTGAAATGTGTGATTTGTGATAGCGTACTGGTATATGCCGCCTTCACAAGCACCCTCAACATAAACTTCCCAAGCGCCATTGCTGTCCTTAGTCATCTGATATTCAGCGTCATTATATAACAATTTTACATTAGCTGCGTGAGGAGCGTATGTGGTAAAAGTAACTCCATTTTTATCTATTTTTGCGCCAAAATCATCATAAGCAGTGCAGCTTTGTCCTTGAAGAAAATCTTTTTTCGCCATAAGTTTACACTTCCTTTTTAAAATTTATAAAAATAACTTGAATTTTTTTATGAATGTGATATAATTGAATTATATCAAATGAACTGAAAGGAATTGAATTAATGTCCAGTTCTGCAATAACAAAAAGCGCCCTTTGCGACGCACTGAAAGCTTTATGCGATCAGAAACCTTTTGAAAAGATCTCGATATCTGATATCACCAGCGAATGCGGTCTTAACAGACAATCGTTTTACTATCATTTTCAAGATAAATATGAACTCCTTGCGTATATTTACTACAACGAGCTTTTTAAAAATATAACCAGAGGCGTAAACTATGACAACTGGTATGAACGTCTTGAAGGCTTTCTTGAAAATATGCAAAAGGATAAAAAGTTTTACTCCAACACCTTGAAAAGCAACGAACAGACATTTGAAAAATATCTGTTTAAAAGTATGCATCAGCTTTTTCTGCGGTTCTTTTACCACGCAGTTGCCAATACAAGAAAGAGAAGTGACAAAGCAAAATTCTTTGCTGATTTCTATTCACATGGTTTCTGCGGTATGATAATTGATTGGGCTAAAAGCGGAATGAAAGATCCACCGCATACGGTAATGTTACAAATGAAGGAACTTGCCCTTGAAAACGTTGCTATCGGTAAGGGATTTGTAGAAAATCTATAAATAATAGTTAATATTAGTTGTAAACATTATTATAATTATATATTAAAATTACTACATTTTGAATAGACAATATTTTTTAGTTGTAAAAAAGTGCGACAAATTTTTAGTTTGTCGCACTTTTTATGTAGATTTTACACTTAGTTAATAATTATTGAGAGAATCAACAAAACGCATAAAAGCTTTCTGTCCATTTTCATCTCTTTTGTAAACACCGGCGTGTTCAAGAACCTTTGAGAATACAATTCCGATCTCATGACGGATTATATCATCAATGTTGCTTTCGGTAATGTTGTTTTCTGAGATGAATTTTTCAGCCCAGTCGGCGTGCTTTTCAAGTTCGTCAATAGCTCGGAGATCTTTTTTTGCAAGTATTGCGTCTTTCAGCATTTCCATTTCGTGTTTAAGTCTTGACGGAAGAACGGCAAGTCCCATTACTTCGATAAGTCCGATATTTTCTTTCTTTATGTGATGAAGTTCTGCGTGTGGGTGATAAACGCCAAGTGGATGTTCTTCGGTTGTAATATTATTTCTCAGTACAAGATCAAGTTCGTAATTGCCGTTTCTCATTCTTGCAATAGGTGTTATGGTATTGTGTGGTTCACCGTCAGTTTCTGCGAAAATAAATGCTGCTTCGTCAGTATAGTTTCTCCATGCATTTAGTATCTTATCTGCAAGATCAATTATATCATTTTTGCTGTTGCCGTTAAGACGTATTACTGACATTGGCCAGCGTACTATTCCTGCATTGATATTTTCATATCCTTTAAAAGTAAGAGGTTTATCAATAGTCGCTTTCGCCATAGGAAACTCATAGTTGCCTCCCTGAAAATGCTCATGTGCAAGTATTGAACCGCCAACTATGGGCAGATCTGCATTTGAACCTATAAAGTAATGAGGAAATTGTTCAACAAAAGAGAAGAGTTTGCTGAATGCAGCTTTGTCAATTTTCATCGGTGTGTGCTGCTTGTTAAACAGTATGCAGTGTTCATTATAGTAAACATACGGTGAATACTGTAATCCCCAATCCTGACCGTCGATTTTAAGTAATATAACCCTGTGATTTTGTCTGGCAGGGGAGTTTACACGACCTGCATATCCAACATTTTCATAACACAAAAGACATTTCGGATATCCTGACTGCTTTGCATTTTTTGCAGCCGCAATAGCCTTAGGATCTTTTTCAGGTTTTGAAAGATTTATAGTGATGTCGAGATCGCCATATTCAGTTGAGGTCATCCACCTGACATCTTTCTTTATACGATAACGTCTTATGTAGTTCGTATTTTGGGATAGATCATAAAAATAATCTGTTGCTTCTTTAGGTGAGTTTTTATACTTTTGTGCAAACTTGCTGTCAACTTCTGATGGACGTGGAGTGAGCAGCCCCATAAGTTTTGTGTCAAACAGATCTCTGTATACAACAGAATTTTCACATAGTCCTTTTTCACAAGCATATTCAAGTATCTCATTTAGAACAGTTTCAAGATCAATATTTGAATATTTTTCATTCGGCTCTTCGTATTCATCAATATGCAGTGCCTCAAGCAGTCTGTTGATACTGTAAACTCTGTCATAAGGTTCGATAAGACCATTTTCAAGAGCATAAGACACCAGCTTTGTTATACTGTCGTTAATCATAATAATGTCCTCATTTCAATTCAAATTACTATAAATCAATTATATTACAATCACAAAATAAAGTCAACAGATTTGAAAACAAAGTCGTGAATATTAATATTTTATTAAAACAAAAGCATAACTCTTGACAAATGAAAAGAAAAAGAATATAATGTAATAAATAATTGAAAGGCTTTGAGAGGAAACAAAGCGAAATTTCAGAATTTTCAGAGAGCTGGCGGTAGGTGCGAGTCAGTATTTCAGTTTCGTAATAACTCGTCCTTGAGCCTGCATAGTGAAATTCAGTAGCCGTGCACGGGTACTCCCGTTACAGAGTTACGCATTGTTTGATGCGGCAGAGGTATATTGATGTAAGTCATATACGAATGAGAGTGGTAACACGGGTCAGCTCGTCTCTCCTTAATTTAGGAGCGGCGTTTTTTTTATGCTAAAATAATTATGAAAGGTCGGTGGCAGCTTATGAAATTTTCCTATGTTTTTAAAGTGTATAAGATAAGCGAAAAATGGCTGTTCGACCGACTATGCAACATGATCTGATAAAATATAAAAGCTTTAAGTATACAGTATAGTTTATAAGGAGGATAATACAATGAAAAATTCAGAAAAATATTCAAGAGGCTATTTTATGCCGCCTGTAAAATGTATGAAGTGGGCAGAAAAGGAATATATCGATCACGCTCCTATGTGGTGTTCAGTTGACCTTAGAGATGGAAATCAGGCATTGATAATCCCTATGAGCCTTGAAGAAAAGCTCGAATTCTTTACAAAGCTTGTTGAGATAGGCTTTAAAGAGATCGAAATAGGATTTCCTGCGGCATCTGAAACAGAATATGAATTCTGCCGTACTCTTATAGAAAAAAATATGATCCCTGATGATGTAACCATTCAGGTACTTACTCAGTCAAGAGAGCATATCATCAAGAAAACTTTTGAAGCTATCGACGGTGCAAAGCACGCAGTTGTTCATCTCTATAATTCTACCTCTGTTGCACAGAGAGAGCAGGTATTCAGAAAATCTAAGGAAGAGATCATCGAGATCGCAACTACCGGTGCAAAGCTCTGCAATGAGTATAAGAAAAAAGCAAACGGTCATATCACTTTTGAGTATTCACCTGAAAGCTTTACAGGTACCGAGCCAGAGTTTGCAAGAGATATATGCAATGCTGTAATTGATATATGGGAGCCGACAGCTGATAATAAGGTGATAATCAATCTGCCTGTAACAGTTGAAATGTCAATGCCACACGTTTATGCACAGCAGGTAGAATATATGTGCGATACACTTCACAACAGAGAAAATGTTATCGTTTCTCTTCACCCACATAACGACAGAGGCTGCGGCGTAGCAGACAGTGAACTGGGATTGCTTGCTGGTGCTGACAGAATCGAGGGAACTTGCTTCGGTAACGGTGAAAGAACAGGTAACGTTGATATCGTTACACTGGCTATGAATATGTTCACACATGGCGTTGATCCTGAACTTGATTTCTCTGATCTGCCAAGTCTGGTCGAACTCTATGAAAGAGTTACAAGAATGAAGGTTTATGAAAGAACTCCTTATTCCGGTGCGCTCGTATTTGCCGCATTCTCTGGTTCACATCAGGACGCTATTGCAAAGGGTATGAAGTGGAGAGAAGAGAAGAACTGTGATAAGTGGACTGTTCCATATCTTCCGATCGACCCGCATGATGTTGGCAGAGAGTATGAGGGAGATGTTATCAGAATCAATTCTCAGTCAGGTAAGGGCGGCATAGGATTTATTCTTCAGCAGCAGTACGGCTATGACCTTCCAAAGAAGATGAGAGAGAATTTCGGTTATGCTGTTAAGGATATCTCAGATCACCTCCATAAAGAACTCAAGCCTAATGAAGTTTATGATATATTCAAGGAGAATTATCTTAACGTCCGTAAGCCTATTGATGTTACAGAGGCACATTTCAAGCAGGAGGGCGAAGGCAGGATCTCCACAGAGATAACTGCTGTTATACCTGGAAAGGGTACTGCTGTATACAAAGCAGAGGGTAACGGCAGACTTGACGCTGTTGCGACAGCTTTAAAGAAAGCTATTCCGCTGGACTTCACCATTGAAGTTTATCAGGAACATGCAATAGAAAGACATTCTTCATCAGAAGCTGTTGCCTATGTTGGTATTTCAGTAAATGATAAGACAGTATGGGGTGCAGGCAGAAACACAGATATTATTGTTGCATCTATAAATGCTCTGCTTTCCGCAATAAACCACATTGTTAAATAACATAAAAGTCAAATAGAAAAAATCCGCAGATATCGTGCATCTGCGGATTTTTTAGTTTAGTCAGTTTCCGAAAACATAAAAATGAGTTATACCCAGCCATTCTCTTACCCAGTAGGTAACAACGTATCGAGCTTCTGTATGTGCTGAGAAAGCAGTTATTTTACCAACACCTAGATCTTTGGCAATAAGACTTGCCCTGTATTGATGAAAACCGTCTGTGACCAAAGTCATATCATATGGTTTGTCAAGATCATCAAGTATTTTCATAGTAAATTTGATATTTTCATATGTTGAGGTCGATTTGTCTTCCATAATTATTCTTGATTCGTCAATACCTTTTTCAACCATGTAATTCTTCATGGCAGATGCTTCTGAAACTGATTCATTTGAGCCTTGTCCGCCTGAAACTATGCATATGGCATCTGGATATTCTGTTAAAGATTCAACAGCTGTATCAAGTCTGCGTCTGAGCATTCTTGAAGGCTTGTTCCCATTGACTTTACAGCCTAAAACCACGATTACATCGGGATCATCAGGCTCATTCTCCATAGCTTTATACATCAGCACGGAAAGTACAGCCGCATATATAATTCCTGCAAGAATAATTAGAGAAAGAAATATTAAAGTTATTTTGCCTGCAATATGCGTCCACATCTTTGAAAGCAATGACGAAAATATATTAAAATTTGCTGTAATTACAAGCAATGCAAAACAAAAAATTATCCCTGCTATGTTTCCAGAACATATTATAGGTAAAGGCGTGAGAAAAAGAATAAGTAAAAATGTTTCTAATGCTAAAAGTATAGCTTTTATAGTCATGAATATCTCCTCCGTAAAATAAGTATACCATAGAAACTATGCATATACAAGCTATTTTTTTCTTAATTAATACAGCTTGAATATGTAGTTGTGTAATTTATGTAAATTCAAGTAAATATTAAAAAAATTATTATTTATACTTGTAAACGGAAAAAAAGTATGTTATAATGAATTTATATTATAAATTGGAGGTGACATTATGCCCGAAACAGTACCAATTATTATCTGGGCTTTAGCATTTGTCTTCTTTGTTATATGTGAGGTAGCTAATGGTGCGGCTCTAATTTCTGTATGGTTTGCACTTGCAGCTTTGATCTCTATGTTCTGCGCAATAGCTAAACTCTCTTTCATAGTTCAGTGTATAGTTTTTGTAGTGGGTTCTATCATTCTGCTGATACTGACAAGACCATTGGTAAAGAAGGTAGCCAACAAGACTGTTCCGACGAACTATGAGCTTGATGTTGGAAAAACAGCTATCGTAACTGAACCTATCGATAACACCATGAGCAAAGGTCGTGTAAAGCTTGATGGCACTAACTGGGCGGCACGTTCCGCTGACGGAAGCGAAATAGAAAAGGGCGTACCGGTCACTGTTGTAAAAGTGGACAGCGCAAAGCTGATAG
This sequence comes from uncultured Ruminococcus sp., assembly GCF_934476685.1. Classification (GTDB taxonomy): domain Bacteria; phylum Bacillota; class Clostridia; order Oscillospirales; family Ruminococcaceae; genus Hominimerdicola. The sequence continues at coordinate 128,912 of NZ_CAKSNX010000004.1, read as the reverse complement.
TTGAAAAGAAAAAATAATTTTATGGAGGATTAATCATGGATGGTATTTACATACTTCTGGCAATTATAGTTTTTATAATTATAGTTATTATCTCAAATATTAAGATCGTTCCGCAGGCATATGTTTATGTAGTTGAACGTCTTGGAGCATTTCACGCTGCATGGGGAACAGGTCTTCATGTAAAAGTTCCTTTTATAGATAGGATCGCAAAGCGTGTATCTATAAAAGAGCAGGTCGTTGACTTTAAGCCGCAGTCAGTTATCACCAAAGATAACGTAACTATGCAGATCGACACAGTAGTATTTTTCCAGATAACAGATGCTATGCAGTTCACATACGGTGTTGAGCGTCCTATTTCAGCTATTGAAAATCTTACAGCTACGACACTCCGTAACATTGTCGGCGATCTAGACCTCGAAGCTACTCTTACTTCCAGAGATATAATCAATACAAGAATCACTGCCATACTCGATGAAGCTACTGACAGATGGGGTATTAAGGTACAGAGAGTTGAGCTTAAAAATATCCTGCCTCCAAGAGAGATTCAGGACGCTATGGAGCGTCAGATGAAAGCTGACCGTGAAAGAAGAGAAAAGGTAATCCAGGCTGAAGCTGAAAAGAAATCTCAGATACTTGTTGCTGAAGGTGAGAAGGAGTCTAAGATCCTTAGAGCGCAGGCTGATAAGGAATCTCAGATACTCGCTGCTGAAGCTGAAAAGCAGTCTATGATACTCAGAGCTGACGCTGTAAAAGAGCAGAAGATACTTGAAGCTGAGGGTGAATCTCAGGCTATTGACATGGTTCAGAAGGCTATCGCTGACAGTATCATAAAGCTTAACGCTGCTAATCCAAATGAGGCTGTTATCCAGCTCAAGAGCCTTGAGGCATTCGGTAAAGCCGCTGACGGAAAGGCTACAAAGATCATTATTCCTAGTGAGATTCAGGGACTTGCAGGCCTTGCAACAGGTCTGAAAGAAGTTATGACAAGCGAAAAGAAATAAAGTGAGTTAGGAGCTGTGGCTGTTGCACAGCTCCTTTTTGTATTATGTCCTTACAAAATGAAAGATAATTTTTCGGCAAAATCATCATAATATACAAAAAATATGGAAATAGCGCATAATAGGGCTATTTTCGTTGACATATTATGAAAAATGTGATATAATTAATTGTTGAAATGGGTCAATTACGCCCTTTTGGGTTAAGCCTAGTTAATATTTGATTTATAGGAGTGGGGCAAATGGTTAATTTTAATGTCACCTTGAGTAATAAGACGGTTCTTGTAACAGGAGCGGTTGGTTTTATCGGTGCAAATCTTTCAAAAAGACTGCTTGAAACTGTAAATGGCATAAAAGTTATTGGTTTGGACAGCGTAAATGATTATTACGATGTAAGTCTTAAAGAGGCAAGAATAAAGCAGCTTGATAATTTTGATAATTTTACTTTTATTAAAGGCAATATTGCTGATAAAACTCTTGTAGAAAGTGTATTTGAAAAATATAAGCCGCAGGTAGTTGTGAACCTTGCTGCACAGGCTGGTGTAAGATATTCCATTACAAACCCTGATGCTTACATAGAATCAAATCTTGTGGGATTTTTCAACATACTTGAAGCGTGCAGAAATCACCCGGTTGAGCATCTGGTTTATGCCTCCAGTTCATCTGTATATGGCAGCAATAAAAAGATACCATATTCCACAGAAGATAAAGTAGACAACCCTGTGTCACTTTATGCAGCTACTAAAAAATCCAATGAGCTTATGGCTCATGCTTATTCCAAACTCTATGATATACCGTCAACAGGACTTAGATTCTTTACTGTTTATGGTCCTGCTGGTCGTCCTGATATGGCTTATTTTGGCTTTACAAACAAGCTTTTAGCAGGGGATACGATACAGATATTCAACTATGGCAACTGTAAGCGTGACTTTACTTATATAGATGATATTGTTACAGGTGTTGTTAATGTTATGCAGAAAGCGCCTGATGCAAATGCTTACGGTGTAAAATATAAAGTTTATAATATCGGCAACAATCAACCGGAAAATCTTCTTGACTTTGTTGATATTCTTCAGCAGGAACTTGTCAGAGCAGGTGTGCTTCCTGAGGATTATGATTTTGAAGCGCATAAACAGCTTGTGCCTATGCAGCCTGGTGATGTTGAGATGACATATGCAGATGTTGATGAACTTGTAAGAGATTTTAACTTCAAACCGTCAACCTCACTCAGAGATGGTTTAAGAGCATTTGCTCAGTGGTATAAGGAATTTTATATAAAATAAGTATGGGAGTAATGAATATGAATATCGAAAATCCTGTAATAGCAGTAGCAGGAACGGGGTATGTTGGTCTTTCTGTTGCAACATTGCTTGCACAGAATAATAAGGTTTATGCGGTTGACATAATACCTGAAAAAGTAGAACTTATCAATCAGAGAAAATCACCTATTCAGGACGAATACATAGAAAAATATCTTGCTGAAAAGGATCTTGACTTGACAGCAACACTTGACGGAGAAATGGCATACAGCGCAGCTGATTTTGTCGTAATAGCTGCTCCTACCAATTATGACAGCAAGAGAAATTTCTTTGACACTTCTGCTGTCGAGGCAGTTATTGAACTGGTCATGAAATGTAATCCTGACGCTGTAATGGTAATAAAATCAACTGTTCCAGTTGGCTATACAGAATCAGTCAGAAAAAAATACAACAATAATAAAATTATTTTCAGTCCCGAATTTCTTCGTGAAAGTAAAGCACTTTATGATAATCTTTACCCAAGCAGAATTATTGTTGGTACAGATCTTAATGACGAAGAACTTACAGAGGCAGCACACGCTTTTGCGGGACTTCTTCAAAATGGTGCTATCAAGGAAAATATAGATACCCTGTTTATGGGATTTACTGAGGCTGAGGCTGTAAAGCTTTTTGCCAATACATATCTTGCACTTAGAGTAAGTTATTTCAATGAGCTTGATACTTACGCTGAAATGAAAGGTCTTAACACACAGCAGATAATTAATGGTGTGTGCCTTGATCCAAGAATAGGTACACATTATAATAATCCAAGCTTTGGTTATGGCGGTTACTGCCTGCCCAAGGATACTAAGCAGCTGCTTGCAAATTATGCTGATGTACCGGAAAATCTTATTGAGGCTATTGTTGAATCAAATAGAACGAGAAAAGATTTTATTGCAGACAGAGTGCTTGCGATTGCTGGAGGATATGAGTCGAACAGCAAATATAATGCAGAAAAAGAGCATGGCGGAGTAGTCGGTGTTTACAGACTTACTATGAAGTCTAATTCTGATAATTTCAGACAGAGTTCAATTCAGGGCATTATGAAGAGGATCAAAGCAAAGGGTGTTCAGGTCGTTGTCTTTGAACCGACACTTGAGGACGGAGAAACATTCTTTGGAAGTCTTGTGGTAAATGACCTTGAAAAATTCAAGTCAATGTGCAGTGCTATTATTGCTAACAGATATGATGAATGTCTTGATGATGTTAGGGATAAAGTATACACAAGAGATATTTTCTGCAGAGATTAATGTATTTGCGAAAGGTGAATTAAATAATAATGAAAAAGAGAAAAATCTGGCTTATCAGAACGGGAGAAATACTTCCGATAGATGAAAATTCTCCAAGACTTTTCAGAATGGGTCTTATTGCACAGATCTGCGCATCTAATCCTGATAATGAAGTAACGTGGTGGTGTTCAACACTTAACCATTTCAAGAAAGAATTCAGACAGGAAAAAGACGGCGTTATAGAAGTCGCAGATAATTACAGGCTTTATCTTATACATGGTCCTGGATATTCAAAAAATATGTCTGTAAAGCGCTTGTATCATCAGTATTATGAAGGCAAGCATTTTATGGAACTGGCTGAAAAAGAAGAAAAGCCAGATGTTATTCTTTGTTCTATGCCAACACCCGAACTTGCGTATTTTGTTTCAAAGTATGCGAAAAAGCATAATGTGCCTGTGTTTGCAGATATAAGAGATACTTTCCCTGATATGTATGTTGACTTTTGCAGCCCTAAACTGCGTCCGTTTATGAAAGTCGGCATTATCCCTTATAAGATAATGCTTTCCAAAGGACTTAAGAGATGTACAGGCATTATCGCAACAAGTGAAAAGTTCCTTGACTGGGGACTGAATTACGCAAAGCGGTCTTCAACTCCTATGGACAAGGCTTTCTATGTATCATATCCTGATAACAATGTAGAGCTTAATAATGACGATATAAGGTTCTGGCGTGATAAGGGGATCGAAGCAGATGATTTTGTATGCTGTTTCTTTGGTCAGTTTGGTTTTACGGTTGATCTAGAAACTGTAATGAAAGCTGCTGTTATCACTGCAAAGAAAAATCCAAAGGTGAAATTTGTTATCTGTGGAGTTGGCGAAAAGCTCAAAACTTATAAAGAGATCGTAAAGGACGCAAATAATGTTATCTTCCCTGGCTGGGTAGACAGAGTACAGATATGTTCACTTGGTAAGATCTCAAGCGCAGGATTGCTGTCATACAGACCTGGTAAGAACTATGAAAATTCAATGCCGAACAAATTCTGTGAATATCTTGCACTCAGACTTGCGCTGCTGATACAGCCTGAGGGTATGATGCTTGATTTCGCAAATAAATATGACTGCGGTGTTCATTATTCAAACGAAAATGAGCTTGCTGAACAGATATTGAAACTTGCTGATGACAGAGAAACAACTGAACGTATGAAGAATAATGCACGAAATCTTTATGAGGAGAAGTTCTGTGCAGAAAAGGTATATGCACAGATGGTCAAGTTTCTTGAAGATAATTCTCTGAAAAACTAACTGAAAGAGGTTTGTAAGATATATGAAAGTAAAGTATGTTGTAGTCGGAGCAGGCCTTGCCGGTCTGACAATGGCTGAAAGAATTGCCAACGAAATGAATGAAAAAGTTCTTGTTATTGAAAAAAGAGCGCATATAGCAGGAAATGTATATGACAGTTATAATGATGATGGTATACTTATCCATAACTATGGCCCTCATACTTTCCATACAAATGATAAAGAAGTTTTTGATTATGTGCTTAAATTTACTGAATGGAACGATTATCAGCACAGAGTTTTATCATATGTAAACGGCAATTTTGTTCCTATGCCTATTTCGCTTGAAACTATTAATCAGCTTTATAATATGAATCTTTCGGAAGATGAAATGGAAGATTTCATAAACAGCCGTAAAGAAAAAATTGATGAGATAAAAACAAGTGAAGATGTTGTTCTTAGTCAGGGCGGCAGAGATATTTATGAAAAATTCTTCAAGTATTTTACTATAAAGCAGTGGGGAGTTTCACCTGCTGAACTTGATAAAACAGTAATTTCAAGAATACCATTCAGAAAAAATCGTGATACAAGATATTTTACTGATCTCTATCAGGGAAATCCTAAGCATGGTTACACAAGAATGTGCGAAAAAATGCTTGAAAATAAAAATATTATGATAATGCTCAATACTGACTATAAAGATGTTATTGATGACATTGAGTATGAAAAGCTTATCTATACAGGTCCGATAGATTACTTCTACGACTATGAATTTGGCAAACTGCTTTACAGAAGTATAAAATTCAAATTTGAAACCTATGACAAGGAGTCATATCAGCCAACTGCTTCTTCACGTTATCCTATGGATTATGATTATACAAGAATAACAGAGTTCAAGAAGATGACAGGTCAGAAGCATGAAAAGACCACGATCCTTAAAGAGTTTCCTTGCTTTGGCGGTGAACCGTATTATCCATATCCTACGGCTGAGTGGAAAGCTCTTGCTGAAAAATACAGAGAAAAAGCTGCTCAGGAGAAGAATGTTATTTTCCTTGGAAGACTTGCAGAATATAAATATTACGATATGGATGATGTTATCAGAAGAGCGCTTGATTGCTTTGCAGATTTCAGAAAGGAAATAGAAGATGCCAAAGCATAAGATCGGTTTGGTAGGTTATCTCGGCTATGCCGTAGAAAATCCTATTATTGGTGGTCAGATGAGCAAAACAAGAGGAATTTATGACCAGCTGAAAAAGCAGTTCGGTGAAGATTCTGTAATTGTTGTTGACACCTCTAACTGGAAAGAAGAAAAGTTCAAGCTTGTTATGCAGTGTCTTAAAGTAGCGTTTAAGTGTAAGCCTGTTATAATTATGCCGAACAAAAACGGAATAAAGTTTGTTTTGCCATTCTTCAGTTCTTTGAAAGGATTGTGCGGGTACAAAATTGCTTATCCGGTTGTGGGCGGCTGGCTTACTGGTTTACTGAAAAAGCATAATTATCTTGCAAAGGGAATAAAGAAGGTTGACTATATTCTTCCTGAAACCAAGGCACTTATGAACGAGCTGAAAGAGTTTGCAGATTGCCCTATTGAGGTTATGCCGATCTTTTCTACCAGAACTCCTGTTGATGAAAAATCAATAAAGTCGGAATTTTCTGAGCCTATAAAGTTCTGTACTTTTTCAAGAGTTACACCTGAAAAGGGAATAGATGACGCTATAAAAGCCATACAAGCAGTAAATGAAAAAATGCAGTGTCAAGTGTGTAAGCTTGACGTTTATGGCCCGATAGATCCAAATTATACGGAACATTACAAGGTACTATTTGATAAAAGCAAAGCTTTTGTATCTTATAAAGGTATTCTAAGTGGTGATGATAGTTTGGCGACACTGTCAGAATATTATATGCTGTTGTTCCCTACATATTATCCTGGCGAAGGATTTCCGACAACGGTATGTGAAAGTTTTATGTCAGGACTGCCTGTTATTGCATCTGACTGGCGCTTTAATAATGAACTTGTTGCTGATAACGAAACAGGCTATCTTGTGCCTGCACATGATACAGATAAGCTTGCAGAGAAGATAATCGACTCTATAAATAATCAGGATAAAATCATCGAAATGCGCAAGAATTGTCTTGAAAAAAGCAAAGAGTATCAGCCTGAAAGGGTAATGAAAAGTTTATCTGAATGGATAGTAAAAAATAACGTATGATCGAGGTATAAAATTGGCAGATGTATTAAAGTATATTCCACCATATATTCGTGAACAGCTTCTGCTGATTCGTGGACGTATTAAATCAAATAGTAAAGATATAAAGAACGAGATCACAAAGTTGGCAGAGTCTGATGATAAAAGCTTTTATGCTTCCGAAGCTGATGTGCAGTATTGGAAGAAAGCTTTGATAAGGCTTTCAATGGTGACAAATAAAAGAGGCCTTGAATTAGCTAAAGAGTTTTATTCAGATCCAATTAAGATTGTCAAGGAAAATCACTTGCCAGATAAACAGGATCTTGTTTTGATATGTCCTGCAAAAAATGAACTTGATAACCTAAAATTAATATATGAGCATTACAAAAAGTTAGGCGTAAAGTCATTTGCCTTTATAGATAATATGTCAGATGATGGCACTGCTGAGTATTTCTCAAGCTTTAATGATGTTAATGTTTATCTTGCAAGTGAAAAATATACTAGTCTTAGACGACAGGTTTGGATAAACAGGGTAATGGCTCATTACGGCTTTGATAAGTGGTATCTTGTTGTAGATTCAGATGAGTTTTTGGACTACAATGACTCTGAAAATAAGTCGATCTACGATCTTATTGAGCATTGTAAAAAAAATAATATCAAACGTGCGAAAGCACTTATGCTTGATATGTATCCAAAGAGCATTGTTTTTAATGGAGAGAAAACAGACTTTCTTAATACATATAAATACTTTGATAAGAGCGGATATACAAAGATAGCGGGTAAAGATGAACTGCTTATTGACGGTTTACAGGGTGGAGTCAGAGTTCGTATTTTTACTCAGAATGATGACGATAAAAAACCATGGCTCACTAAATTCCCTCTGATCTATATTCAGCGTGGCGATATTCAGTATCAGTCGCATATGTCATATCCGTTTTATAAAAATTTTAAATCAGACAATATCATGGTGCTGCGTCATTATAAATTTCTGCCTACTGATCTCGAAAAATACAGACAGCGTGTAAAGGATGGTAACTTTTCCGCAGGCAGTAAAGAATATGTTCAGTATGTATCAATGATGGAAAAGGGAAGTATTGATTTCTGGAACGAAAGCGTTTCTGCAACGGCTGATTCTGATAGCTCGTATTATTGTATAAAAGAGCTTAAACCTATTGATTGGTGATTGTTTTTATATAACCCCACATTTGAGAGGATTTGACTATAAAAATGGTTAATTCACAAAAACTTGAAAAGTATGATAAAAAAACGAATATAATCGGAGATCTGCTTTTATTTATTATGATAATTGCTATACCTGCTGAGCCTATCATTAGTGATCTGATTAGCTATGCAGCAATGGCAGGTCTGTTGGTATGGACTATTTTGAAAAATAAGAAGGTATATTTTACATCTGCAACTATTTTTATGATGCTGTTTATTTTATACTCAATTATTTCCCTTTCTTATACTCCGTTCAATGCTAACGGCTCTGATACTGTGCAGGTAATGCTGAAAATGCTTTTGTATACTTTTACAATAGTTCAGTATGTTTTCTTCAGCAATACCGTTGTTGAAGACGGTATATCAAAGGTCATGGATTTTTTTGTTATCGGTACAGTTATTATTTCTGTATACACAATGTTCTATGAGCGTTCGTACATAATGAGCAGCTACTGGCGTCTTGGAAAAGCCTTGTTTGAAAATTATGGCACCTTTATGCTGCTTTCTTACAGCATAATAATTGCTTTACTTTGGACTTTCTATTCGCTGTTTGAAAAGCACAGATTTATTTTTATCCCTATACTTGTTATACTTTTGCTTGCCGCAGCTCTTTCAGGAACTAAAAAGACTATAATAGCGGTAGTTGTTTCTATACCTGTTTACTTTTTTATCAAATATAGAAAACGTGCTTTTAAGCTTATTTTTATAGGAATCATAATCCTTGCAGCAGTTTATATTGCTTACCTTATCATTATGAATAACAGTGTTTTGTATAGAACGATCGGATATAGAATGCAGTCATTTATAAATTCTGTTTTAAATAACGGCGAGGATTCACAGTCATATTCTGAACGTTATATGATGCGTAATTTTGCAATGCAGTGGTTTACTGACAAGCCTGTTTTTGGCAATGGAGTATCTGCATTCAGAGGTCTGTACGTATTAAAGACGGGAAAGTTTTTGTATTCACACTGTAATTATACAGAATTACTTTGTAATACAGGCTTGGTCGGATTTTTAAGCTATTATGGATTTTTAATTTATATGCTTGTAAAGTCAGTTTTTCTTTATAATAAAACTGAAAAATCCTTCTTTATGTTTGCCACAGTCTTTATGTTTGTTGTAATTATGCTTGACTATGGTCAGGTTTCATATTACCGTACACACTATTTCCTTATTTACCAGCTGATATCATTAGCTCTTTGTGCAAATAAAGAAAGCAGCAGTGAAGCAGTAAATGAGAAGTCGAATGAACAGTTTAATCTTAGTGAGGATATGATATGATATATATACTTACTGTTTATGACAGTCCTAATTATGGCAGCTACCTTCAGGCTTTGTCTTTAAAGACCATATTAGAAAAGTATGATAAAGTAGCATTTCTTGACATACATCACCAGTCTGTTTTAAAACAATCATTGGTTAAGATCTGTGGTCATATTTATAGACGCAGGTTTGAAGGCATTAGCTTTGAAATAAAAAAGTATAAAACTTTTAATGCTTTAAAGAAAAAAATGCCTATTGTGGATATGAAAAATGCTGAGTCTGACAGCATCTATGTTTTTGGCAGCGATGAGATTTGGAATGTCAACAGAAGCAAATTCCTGAACTCTCCTGAGTTTTTTGGAATTGGTCTGAAAAGCGGCTATAAGATCGCATATGCTCCGACTATAAATACTGTAAAAAAAGAAGATATGAAAACGCATACTCAGCTTTTAGACGGAATAAGCAAGTTCGATTTTATTTCGGTGCGTGACGATCACTCAAAAAACGTACTGTCAGATTTGATAGATAATGATATTACAGTTGTTACAGATCCGACTTTTATTTTCGGTATCGACAACTTCAAAAAAATGCAGACCTTACCGCAAATAAAAGACAAGTATGTTATGATATATACTTACACAAGAATGTTTAAGAATGACGAGCAGGTCAATGCTGTTATATCCGCTTGTCATAAACGTGGATATAAGGTCATTTCGGTAGGTAAATACTTTAAATGGTGCGATTTGTCTGTTGCTGCTGATCCGTCTGAATTTTTAGGATATGTGAATAATGCAGAATGTGTAATTACCGACACATTTCATGGTACGGTTTTTTCTATTTTATATAGGAAAAACTTTGTTGAAGTAAATCCTGCACAGAAGATCAAAAATATGCTTTCTGATTTTGGTTTAAATAATTGCGTTATAAGTAATGTTACTGAAATTGAAAGCATTATTGACAAAAAAACAGACTATTCTGTTGCAGATATAAAGCAAGCTGAAAAAGTGGAAAAATCACTTAAATATCTGGACAATGCAGTCAAAACGGTTCTTGATAAAAAGGAGAATTAAAAAGTATAATGAGCAGAGAAGGCAATTTACTTAAAAATACTATAATTCTATCTATCGGAACTTTCTTCCCTAAACTCGTCAGCGTTGTGACACTTCCTATTTTGACAGGGTATCTATCTAAAAGTGAGTTTGGTTCATATGACCTTATCACCACTATGGTTTCACTTTTTCTGCCAATAATAACATTACAGATACAATCGGCGGCATTCCGTTTTCTTATTGAAAAAAGGGACGATAGGGAAGCTGTTGACTCAATAGTAACCAATATACTTATGTTCACCGCACCGATATCAGTTGCGGCGCTTATAATATTGTATCTGTTTATGCCTGGAGTATCAGCTGTCGGCAGGGTATTGATATGTATATATTACTTCTTTGATATTATCTATGTCGCATTACAGCAGGTAACGAGGGGATTGTCATACAATCTTACCTACTCGATAAGTGCCATTATTCTATCAAGCACAAACCTTATACTGACGGTTTTGCTTGTATGGAAGTTAAGCAACGGTCTTAACGGCGTTCTGATCGCTATGGCGGTTTCATATGCTTTCGGCTGTATATTCTTAGCATATAAGATAAGAGATAAATGGACGTTCAAGCCAAGTCTTTTTTCTTTTAAAGAGATCAAACGTATGCTTGCTTACTCTTGGCCAATGGTATTCAATAATCTGTCATCATGGGTTTTAAGACTTTCAGACAGGTTGGTTATTACAGCTTTTCTGGGAATTACAGCTAATGCCGTTTATGCGGTAGCTTGTAAGATCCCTAATCTTTTATCCATGGTACAAAGCACTTTTACCATGGCATGGCAGGAAAATGCAACTATCGCATCACAGGATGACGATGCTTCCAGCTACTATGAGAGTATGTATGACAATATGTACGGCATTATTTCGGGATTTACGGCTCTTCTGATAGCGGCAACACCGATTTTATTTTTCCTGCTTATACGAGGCGATTATGATGACGCTTATGTACAGATGCCGCTGCTGTTTTTGGGAATGATGTTCTGCTGTTTATCAGCTTTCCAAGGGGGCATATATGTTGCATATATGCGAACCAAAGAAGTTGGCATTACAACTGTTATTGCCGCTGTGATAAATCTGCTTATAGATCTGCTTTTAGTAAAGGTTATCGGCATAACTGCGGGTTCTATCTCTACACTTATAAGCTATCTTGCTCTTACTATATACAGAATGTATGATGTAAATAAGTTTGTGAAAATAAAGTACAACTATCCTAAAATATTGCTTATACTTGCCGTTTTGATAGTAATGTGCGTATTGTGCAGTTTTAATGTTCTGTGGATAAATATAGTCAACTTTGTTATTGGCTGTACTCTTGCTTTTGTAATAAACAAGAATATTATTTTTAATGCTAAAAATATCATACTCAAAAAATTAAAGAAATAGACGGAGATAAAAAAATGAAAGTTCTGAAAAACGAACCACTGAATAAATATACAACATTCGGTTTAGGCGGAAATTGCAAAAATTTATATGTCCCTGAAAACAGGGGAGAACTTGTTCAAATTGTTCTTGAGAAGAGAGATGTTAAGTTTATTGGCGGAGGATCTAATCTTCTTATCAATGATAGTCATGATTTTGACAATATCGTATTGCTAAGAGAGTTTTCAAATGAGATCATGATAGATAACGATATGGTGGTTGTATCTGCCGGAGTAAGACTTCAAAAGCTTATAAACTTCATAAACGATAATGGTATGGGTGGTATTGAGTATCTTTTTTCTGTGCCTGGACTTGTCGGCGGTGCTATTTATATGAACGCAGGTCGTGGAAAAGCGTATAACTGCACTATTGCCGATCACATAGTTTCCGTAGAAGCATTGTGCCTTACTGATACTAAGTATGGTGAAAGAGGCTCTATAATTGAACTGACCAAAGAAGAATGTGAATTCAAATACAGAAGTTCTATATTTCATAACAATGAGTATCTTATTCTTTCAGCAAAATTCAAGTTTCCTGAAATGTCGAAAGATGAATCGGCTAAGCGTAAACAGGAACGTCTTGATCTTTGTAAGGTAAAACAGGATAATTCAGGAGGAAACTTCGGTACTGTTTTTTGCGAGGCAAATGGAAAGCTCATGAAGCTTGTAAGAAAGCTGCAGCTTGGCAGTAAAGATGGCATACATTTTTCTGGCAAGGCATTAAACTGGATGATAAATACAAAAGGTAAAAATGCTGACGCAGGAAGTTTTGATGATACGATAAAGCTTATGGATAAAGTTCGCAAACTTCATAAGCTATTCAGAAAGCCCTGCCGATCAGAGGTTATTATATGGAAATAAAACAAAGGCTGTACTAATTTGTACAGCCTTTGCTTTTTGGTTTTGTTTTGCTTAGATCGTATAATCCTTGGTGAAAGTGCCGCTGAGATTGTTTTTTCCCTTAACTGTCACCTTTACCTTGCCATTTGAAACTGTTGAATAAGAAACTGTGTAGTTGCCCTTATAGATCTCAGAGCCATTATACATTACTTTTACATTTGGCTTGCTGCTGTTAGAAGCATTCTTTGAGATCACTACATTACAGCTGTTTATATCTCTTGCGCTGATCTTGAATGTCTTAGTTACCTTGTCCTTAAGATTATTCTTACCTGTAATTGTTACAGTAGCTGTGCCTGCGCTGAGATTGTTGCTGTATGCAACTGTATAGTTACCGCTGTAAAGCTTTGTGCCGTTGCAGTTTACTGTTACTTCTGGCTTAACTCTTGAACCTGTGAATACAGCTGAATCAATGCTGATATCACAATTCTTAACAGAACGCTGAGTGATATTGAATGTCTTTACAGTAGTGCCTGTGAAGTTGTTTCTGCCCTTGATCGTAATTTTACCAGTGCCTACTGAAAGGTTATTTGTATAGCTGAGTGTATATTCGCTTGATGGAACAACGTCACCATTTTTCATTATTGTTACAACTGGCTTGATTCTGGTTCCTCTGAAGAATACATTTGGTGTTGACACTGTAATGTCGCAGCTTGCAATATCTATGACATCTGGAACATCTGGAGTTGAAACATATCCGCATATGTCGTCAAGATATACTGTTCCAGACTTAACACTTGTGCTGCCGCCTGCATAGATCGCAAATTCTGTGAGCTTGGAAGTATCCATAGCTACTCCGGCTGACTGCCATGAAGGCTGTACAAACTGTGAGAATGGAAGATTTACAGTTTTTCCTGATGAAGAATCAAGTGTTACATAGCTTTCCCAAAAGTTGCCGTTAGCGTCCTTGAACTGAACTGTAATGTTATTGTTTGAATTATCACCCTGAACCCAAAGTGAAATGCCTTCGTATGCTGACATATCCTTTGTACCGATGCTCTTCATGATACCGCAGTAGTTAGGATCATCGATCTTATAACCGAATGCAAGAGCCTTAGAACCGTTCTTTGTAACTGTGCTGAGTGATACATCGTTACCGCCCTGATTTCTTGAATAGCTGCTCCAAAGATCGTCAGATGATTCATATGACTCAAAATCATCTATCACATCGTTGCCTGTTGTATCCTTAACAGAAAGCTCTACATCTACGTCCTTGCATGGTGAGAAATCAAATGTAAGAGTAGCTGAATCGTCAGAAAGCTTCTTGATAAATGATGTAGTGAATTTTACTGTGCTGCCTGAAACAGTATAATCAGTTCCGGATACAAGCTGTGTGCCGTTAAGAAGAATTCCTTTAAGTGTATTGCCGTTAAGTGTCATCTGAGCTGAAAGGGAAGTAGGATACTTGCTGTTCTTATCGACCTCAGTAGTGTTCAGTGTTACAACAGCTGATTTTATTGATGAATTATCTACTGAAATTGTACACTGAGGGCTTGCACCAGCTGACATACTTGCTTTAAGTGTGTAGTTGCTTGGATCAAGATTTTTGAGAACGGATTCCTTAATAGTGATCTCTATTGTTTCAACACCGTTGCTGTTTGTTCCCTTGCTTGTATATGTATAATCGCTGGAGCTTGAAAGTGTTTTTCCTCCAAGTGTAAGGGAATTGAAAGAACCCTTCTGAACATAGAGATTGAGTTTCAGATTTCCGCCCTTTGCAATATCATAATCAGCTGTTGAAGGGGAGAAGTAGTTTGTCTTATTCTTTGCTGCCATCTTTGCTGCTGCCTTAAGAAGAATATTTCTTGCCTCAGGCGTACCTACTGCAGCTTCAAGTTCAGCTGGTCCATAAACTGTATACTGGTCGTAATCTGTATAATAATATTTGCCATCGCCGAATGATGCCTGTTTCGCATCATCTATCCATGAAGCTATCATCCAATAGTTGAATCCCTGGAACTCGTATTCTTCATTGTCAGTGATAAGATCCATCCAGCTCTGATACTTTGAATCACGGGTAGCTCTGTCCTTAAGTCCGAACTCTTCAAGAATTACAGGCTTGTTTGCTTTCTGAGCAGACTGAGCATGAAGCTTGAGCCAGTCCATATCATCGTCGCCGCCGTTTTTGCCTACACCGTCGATCTTAAGGCTCCATGAATCGCAGTAGAAGTGAGGTGTACCGAAGTCAATAGTATCAATGCTTATAAGCTTGTCAAAGTCAACACCAGGATTTCCTGAGAATGCGTAGTCTGAATCTACTGTGGATTTGTATGGCTCAGACTGTCTGTCGAAGTTGTAGAAACCTTCATCACCAACAGCTACCATGTGGTATGGGTCAACGCTCTTAACGTATGCTGACATTTCCTTTGCCCAGTTGTAAAGGATATCATTTTTGCAGTATGCGTCATTCTTTTCACATCTAGGCTCATTTGCAAGTTCCCAAGCAAATACTGCTTCGGAATCCTTAAGCTTTTCACCTGTGTAGTAGTTTGTGTGGTTAAGCAGACCATTGATATAATCCTTGTACCACTTCTTACAGGTTTCATTTGTATAGAAATCATCACGATTGAGGTTATTTCCAAGACCGGCTTCATTGCACCACTTTATGTACTGATCCATTCCGCCGAAAGCTTCCCAGTAGTTTGTAAAAGTAATAATGAGTTTAAGATTTTTCTTTTCTGCCTGCTGGATAACATAGTCAAGATGTCTTAAACCGTCAGCGCCTTCGTTTATTACAGGGCGGTTTAATTCCTTGTCAAAATACTGGAAGTAAACACCGTCTTTTTCTCCAGAACCATCAGCGCTGTTTACAAACTTTGCGTATTCGCCGTTGCTTGCTTCGCTAACTCTTGTACCAGCATCAATGTTACCCCAGATTCTGATTACATTAAGACCATTGTTTTCGCAATCGTTGAGAACGCTGTCTACCGCATATTTTGACTTAAATGTGAGGTAGTAGCAGTTCGTGCCGCCGTAATAATAAGGTGCGTCATCACACATAAACTTTGTTCCCTCTGTGTAAACAAAGCCCTCCGGTACAGTTGCTGCACTTGCTGACATACTGCCAATAAACTCAGCATATGGCGCCATTGTCAGCATTATTGCAGCAGCAGAAACGATCGCCGCTGATTTGTTAAATGCTTTTTTCATAAAATAACCTCCACAATTCTGTTTTTTTGTTAATAGTAGTCAGATAAATTAATTTAATTTTATTAACTATAATTAAGTTTATCATAAGTGTATCATAAAGTCAACATAAAACTTTCAGGAAAACGTTTTAGCAAAATAAATTCGTATAAATAGACAAATAAATTAATTATTATTTGTAAGATTAATAAACTATATAACTATATTAAACCATTAAACTTGACAAAAATAAACCGCCGCAAATGCGACGGTTTATAAAGTACTATTAAATTATAAGATCATCAGATAACCTTAGTTACTGTACCCTTAAGGTTGTTCTTACCTGTGAGAACAACACACTTCTTGCCATTTACAGTCTTGTATGCAACTGTATAGTTTCCTGAGTAAACCTTGTTTTCTCCGATATATACGCTTACAGCAGGCTTTGTTGCGCTTACTGACTTATCAAGCTTGATCGTGCAGTTAGCGATAGAACGTGGTACGATCTTGAATGTCTTTGTAACTGTACCCTTGAGGTTGTTCTTACCTGTGATCTTAACAGTAGCAGTACCTACTGAAAGGTTATCCAGATATACAACTGTGTAGTTAGAGCTGTCAACCTGCTTGCCGTTGATAGAAAGCTTAACGACAGGCTTGACTCTTACTGCTCTGAAGTATGCTTCATCTGAACTGAGAGTGATATCGCAGTTCTTAGTTGATCTCTGTGTGATAGTAAAGTTCTTTGTAACAGTACCTGTGTAGTTGCCCTTACCTGTGATAGTAACAACAGCTGTACCCTTCTTGATATTGTTGCTGTATGCAACTGTATAATCAGTACCGTTCTTAAGTGTTGTAGAACCGGACTTAACAGTTACAGAAGGCTTGATAGCGTTTCCGTTATAAACTGCTGAAGTCTGACCGAGTGTGATAGTGCAGTCAGAAATGTTCTTTGTCTGCTCATCTCCGCTGTCATTTCCTGCGCTTGTATAGTCTTCCATGTAGTTAACTACCCATGCAAGAGGTGCGTTCCAGTTGATAGTACACTCGTTTGTGCCCCATGATTCGATATGATCGAGGTAGCAAAGCTGTGGAGCAAGTGTTCCCGGCTTATAACCTGCGCCCTTGATCCATGGGTCAGGCATAGCAGAGTTTGGTCCGCCTGAAAGTACGCCTGATGGAGCCTTAGGGAATGTCTTGTCGAGGAGCCATGACCAGTAACGGTGGTGTGGATACTGCGTAGCGTGATCGCCGTATCCAGTAACATATGAATACTCACCGGCATTTCTACCGAAAATGTAGTCAAGTGCTGAAACGACGCCGTTTGCATACTTATCTGAATTATCCTTGTTCAGGTCAGCTGCATAAGCCATAACGATAGCGTTGTTTACTACCATTGAGTTTGAACCCCACTCATAACCTTCAAACTCTTCATCGCCGCAGTTTATCTCGTCCTTGAATGTTGTTGGCTCATATGGGATACCATAACCCTGTTCATTTTCGATCTTGATGTATTCGTCAGCAGTCTTTGTGATAGAGCTCTTTACTGTTGCAGCCTCTGTGCTTGAAAGCATATCGCTGTAAAGTGAAAGTGTAAGAGTTCCAAGACCAGCTGTGCTGCCCCAGTTGAATGATGACTTAGACTTTGAGTTCTCACCGCCTACGAGGGAAGTGGTAATGCTGAATGCCTTGTCATCTGCTGAAGCACCTGCGTTTGTGTTCTTATACTGCTTAAGATCATTGTAGTATGTCTTGTCACCTGTTGCAGTATAAAGTTCGCAAGCTGCCCAGTAGAAATCGTCCTCTGCGTATGTATCACCATATGCACCGCCGCCGATAGCCTGATCGAGAGGAGCGAACATATTAGGATTCTGCTTAGCAGCGCTGTATGCCTTCTTAGCTGCCTCAAGGCACTTGTTTGCATAAGAGCTGTCGATATCCTTCCACAGACGATATGACTGAGCACCTGTTGCTGCAAGGTTAAGAGTTGCACAAGTTGTTACAGGCTTAACGATTCTTGTAAGTGTGTCCTCATAAGGAGCAACTGCAAGGCCTGTCCACTTGTAGTCATGGATCTTGTGGTAAACCATTCCGTCAGCTCTCTGCATCTTGAGGAGGAAGTCCATCTCGTACTTTGTTTCATCAAGAATATCAGGAACTCCGTTGCTGTTTTCAGGAATTGAAAGTGTACCGTCATCAAGCTTTGAAGTATCCTTGTTTGTGAGCTTAGCTCTTTCGTACATATTCTGAAGTGTCCAAACTGAAATACCGCCGTTTACAACGTATTTACCATGGTCACCTGCATCATACCAACCGCCGGTAACATCGAGAGAAGTACCCTTTTCGATCTCACCTTCATTAGCGTAGCTCTTTACCCACTTGCTCTGAACATAAGCTATGTCAGGGCTGTGTCCCTTTGAATGAGCCAGTGTATTCTTGTCACCGGAAGTGATGTACTGTGACTCAATATCTATACCTGAACGGTTCTGATAGAAGTAGTTGAGTGCGTCATCAAGAAGTCCGTCATATAGCCAGTTTGACTTATTTTCAGATGCTGAACCAATATTGAACTTATAGCTCTTTTCGCCATTGCACTCAATGTAGTATGCACCATTATCAGACTGACCAGCCTGATAATCGCCGTCCTCTGTATCAAAGCTGCTGAAATCAAGAATATGAACATAATCTCCTGAGTCATTATCGTAACCCTTTGGAGTGCTCTTACCTGTGTAAACAGTTTTACCGGTCTTTGCGCTGATAACCTTGAAAGTCTTAGCTGTATTGTCATTTGCGTTAACAACAAGAGTAGCCTTTTTATTCATGCCCTTGATGTAACCAAGCTGGTTTACAAGGATCTTATTTCTTACATACTCATCTTCGATCTCGTAGTTTGAGCTGTTATCTGTAAGGTCGATAAGAGCCATGTTATCAAACTGAAGAACAGTACCGGCAGGGAAGCAGTCCCATGGGGTGTAAGTGCCCTGACCGCCGAAATGGAAGGTATATTCAGCAGTACCCTTAACAGTCTGATCTGCAGTAAATTCATATGCGTATGTTACCCACTGATTAGCAGGGATCTGAACGTTCTTCCAATAATCCCAACCCTGACCATAGTCAATAGTTGTGTATGTTGAACTTGCGTTTTTCAGAGCCTGTTCAACCTGCTCCTGAGTAGCATTTGTGCCGAGAGTAGGCATATTGAGAACTGTTCCGTTACCGTGCCAAAGCTCCTGATTATCATTTACCATGTTACCGATCTTAGCATAAATATGACCGGAGTTGCTGGCTTTAAGGCTGTAAGTGATACGGTATTTGTGACCTGCTTCGATAGTAAGTCCTCTGTGACGGAACTGACAATCCCATCTGTCTACACCAGCCTGAGAAGTACCGCCCTGATTTACAATGGTGATGTTATATGTTCCACCACTGATATCGAACTTCATTTTGCCTGTTGCGTTCTCACAAACGTGCCAAGGTAATCCCTTTCCGCTGTTGAACGTAGATTCGCCAAGTTCCTGGCTTGACAAAGTTGTTGCTGCGGCAGTCATAACACCAGTTCCAACGGCTGCAAAAGATGAAGCTGCCATAGTGAGAGCAAGTATGCCTGCCATGATTTTTTTCTGCATCGAAAAAACCTCCCAATATAATTTTTTTGATCATAGTTAATTAAGAAATATTTAACTAATTATACCCCAATTAAATTAGCCATTATAAATATATTAATTAACTTGAACAATTTAATTATACTATGTTAAAAGGTATTTGTCAAGACAATTTACTTTATCATTTAAAACAAAAATATCTTTAAATTTTATGCAATGATAACAAAATAAAAAACTAATAAACCTCTTTTTATTAGTTTAAATTACTTTTTGTGAGGTGGTTTTATCTCTGCAAGGGGATTAGATTCAATAGCCTGGTGTATATTTTCATTGTTTAAGTGTGTGTATATTTCCGTTGTAGCAAGGCTTTCATGACCTAAAACTTCTTTCAAGACTAACGTATCTACGCCATTCTGATACATTAATGTCGCAGCTGTATGTCTGAGTTTATGAGTAGTTACACCTGTGTTGGATAAACCAGCCTTATTGATACATTCCTCAACAATAGCCTGAATCCTGCGCTTAGACAGCCTGTTTTTCTTAGCTGAAAAAAACAAAGCATTACAAGTTGTTCCTGTCGTGTCACGATAAGGTAAATATTCTTTGAGTGCCGCTATGCAGGCATCATTTAAAGCAACGATACGTTCTTTTCTGCCTTTTCCGAATAATCTGATAGTTTTATTATCAAGGTTAATATCGGTTATGTTAAGTCCGCATAACTCGGAAAGACGCATACCGCAGTTAAGGAAAAGGGTAATTATGCAGTAATCACGTTCACTATGTTTGGTTTCAACAGACATAAGTAGTTTCTGAGCATCACTCAGAGAAAGATACTTAGGCAAACTTTTACCTTTGTGCGGCTGTTCAAGAGTTTCAATAGGATTGCTTTCCAGCAGCATAACTTTATTGTGCAGATAATCATAAAAGTGTTTTAGAGCCGAAACTTTTCTTGAACGAGCAAGTGCTTGATTATCACGTTCTTCAGAGAGCCAGCTTAAATACGAGTAGGCGTCCATAAGAGTGAATTTTTTTATAAGTTCAAATGGAACGTCAGCTATTGTTATATTTTCAAATTCTATTTTTTCAGGATCTACGATGTTATTGTTTATTTTGAGAAATCGCAAAAACACACGAAGGTCAATATAATATGCTTCAACGGTTCGTTCAGCACGGTTTTCGATAACACTTAAATGCGTAAGGAAATCACTTAAATATTTTGGACAATCATTTTTATATTCTTTTTTCATTGATATTCACATACCTTTCTGATTTTTCAAACACTCAGCCCCCACAGTATGGGCGGCGCACACGGTACGGTTTCACACCTTTTAGCCCCACTCTAAATGGCACTAAATTTTGATTTAGTGCCATTTTTATTCTATACCTATTATACCACTTACCTGCTCAAAAGTCAATAAAAAATCAGGCAGAACAATTTTATTCTGCCTGATAAAATCAAATTATCGTTTAATTCTTATAATTGAGTTCTTTGGAAAAACTTTTGATGACTTTATGAACATCTTCATAGCTGCATGATTTGCTGTTTCGATCTCATTTCCGTACTCATCAAACATTTCATCAACTGTGATGGTTTCAGGTTCACCGATCGGTGAAAGTATTTCGACCTCATCGCCTTTATTAAACTTGTTTTTCTGTGTACAGTATATCATTCCATTTGAACAATAATCAACGATCGCTACAACGTCATACTCTCTGATATATCCGCTGTTTTCGTAATACTGGCTTTCCTTTGGATGACCAAAGAAAAATCCTGTGCAGTATGCTCTATGGCTTACCTTGAACACTTCATCTTTGAGCCACTGCGGCAATTCAAAGTTTTTAGGATCTGCATTATAGATATCCATTGCTTTTCTATATGCATTAGTTATTACAGAAACATAATACGAAGATTTTGCACGGCCCTCAATTTTAAAGCTATCGACGCCAGCTTCTGCAAGCTTATCAATGTGATTTATCATACACATATCTTTTGCATTCAGAATGTATGTTCCCTTTTCATCCTCAAAAATAGGATAAAACTCATTTGTACGTTTTTCTTCCATAAGATGATATCCCCATCTGCATGGCTGCGCACATTCTCCTCTGTTAGCGTCACGATTTACCAGATACTGCGAAAGCATACATCTTCCAGAAAAACTTACACACATAGCTCCATGAACAAAGCACTCGATCTCAAGATCTTTCGGAGTTTTAGCTCTGATCTCTGCTATTTCTTCAAGCGAAAGCTCTCTTGCAAGCACTACTCGCTTTGCTCCCATATTATAAAATTCATTGGCTGTGACAAAATTTACAATTCCAGCCTGCGTAGAAATATGTATCTCCATATCAGGCGTGTACTTCTTTATTAATGAGAAAACACCTATATCATTAGCTATCAAAGCGTCAACTCCAGCTGCCTCTGCATCTTTTACAAAGCCCTCAAAGTGTATGATCTCATTGTTTCTAGGTAGTGTATTGCAAGTAAGATATACCTTTTTGCCTTTTTCATGAGCTAAATCACAAGCTGTTTTGAGTGTTTGCGGGTCAAATTTGGCTGATGCCGCTCTCATTCCGAAAGCGGTACCGCCAAGGTAAACTGCATCTGCGCCATAATCAAGCGCAGCGTGCAGGCACTCCATATCTCCGACTGGAGATAAAATTTCTAAAATATCAGACATAAATCTTATCAATCCTTTTCTTCTGCCAATCCTGCCTTAACAAGATTTTCTTCATGCTCTTCAAGAGTCTTAGCGTAGAATGTTTCTCCTGTTTCAAGGTTATTACAGAAGTAGTAGTAATCTGTTTCTTCAGGATAAAGTACAGCCATTATAGCGTCAAGTCCTGGGTTGCATATAGGACCTGCTGGCAATCCCTTGCAGTGATATGTATCATAGTAATCAGTATAGTGTTCAATGGTAGACTGGTTATCAGACTGCTTTGAAATTACATTTTCTATATACTTTGTAGTTGTATCTGACTGGAGCATAGGGAATGTATCAGGATCATTAAGTCTGTTAAGGAATACAGAAGCTACCTTAGGCATTTCATCTGTATTTTCAGCCTCAAGCTGTACAATAGATGCCAATGTCATTGTCTGATTAAGGTCAAGACCCAGTTTGTCCATTCTTGTAAACATCTTATCTGTAAGCTTGCTTTCAAAATGCTCTCTGACTACACGGGTAACGTTGCTGGCTGTATCACCAACGTAGAAATCATATGTATCTGGGAAGAAATATCCTTCCATAGCATAGAATGAATTTTCACGTTCTTTTTCAGTTATATTGCTTTCAAAATCAAATCCCTGATTTTTATTGAACTCAAAAATAAAGTCGTCAGCAGCACAAACGCCGTTCTCTTCCAGCTTATTTGCTATGTCAAGAAGATTTTCGCCTTCAGTGAATGTGATAGTTACGGAATCATAAGATTCTCTCATTACTGAAAGTCTGCTGATTATAGCAGAATATCCGAGCGAAGGCTGAAGTGTGATATCACCGGGATATATTGTAGCAGGCTTCTGTATCTTTATAGCAAGCAGGAAAAGCTTTTTATTCTTAATTACACCATTTTCCACCATAAGATCTGCTATCTCATCATTAGTAGACCCCTCAGGAATATTAAAGGATATGTCATTATCAGTTTTTCCTATGCCATAGTATTCCATACCAATGGTTATACCGCCGACAGCAAGCACCATTGAAACAGTGAGTATAATAGTTACGATTATAATACCGCCAAAAATACTGCCGTTAAAGCGTGATTTTTTCTTTTTCTTATTTTTCTTCTTTTTAGCTGGTGCTTTTGAAGACTTATCTGTTTTACTATTCTTGTTTGTTGAACGAAGCTTAGGTTCATCGACCTTGTCAGTGTTTTTATCTTCTGGATCACTGACAAGCATCTCACCTGTTCTGCCAAAATGAAGCTTTAGATCATCTGAATTAGTATTTTCAGCTTTACTTTCATTTGAAGTATGTATATTCTCAACTGTTTGCTGATCCTTATCGTTTTCTTGAATTTCTTCATCTGATGCACTTGAAACATCATCAGTAAAACCAAGCAGTTTATTTACCTTTTCATCAGAATCAGTACTTTTTTCAGTTTTTGGCAATATATCATCACTTTTAAATGAAATATCAAGATCGTCTAAATCTATCTTTGAGGATTTTTTCGCCTTACCGCTATATTCGCCAAGAATTTCATCAAGGTTTAAACCCTTACCCATTTAACTTATCATCCTTTCGTTTGTTGTTATAATACACTACCCTGTCCTCTGTAACTAATATATCGACAGGTAGATCAAATTCATCACATGGAATTTCTTTATTTAAGCAACACTCATAGCAAAGACCGATCTTTGTTCCGTTAAAATTTGAAAGAAATCGGTCATAATATCCTTTTCCAAAGCCAAGCCTGAATCCATTGCTGTCAAATGACAGACCTGGTACGATACAAACAGCATTGCTGAATTCATCAACACGAGTACATTTCTGCATAGGTTCTAATATTCCATATGCGCCTTTTTCCAGATCATCAAAACTGTCTATAACGTAAAAATGCATAAGGTTTGTACCGATCACACATCTCGGACAAAGCAAACGCTTATTTTTTAAGGACTCAGATATGATCTGCTTTGTATCTACCTCTATCTGTTCTGAAACATATACAAGCAGATCACTGCATTCAAGATATTCCGACAAACCTAAAAATCTTTTTGCAATGTTGTTGTCAAGCAAAGATTTTTGAGCAGGAGTCAGACTATTTCTTAATGCTTTATAATGTTTTCTAAGATCACTTTTATTCATCATTTTATTTCTTGTTATTTCTTGCACTGAAGACTTGATTCGAGTTTTTCAGCTTTATCTCGTGAGCAAAGCAGTTCTACAAGCTTAAGTCCGAATTCAAGGCTGCATCCTGCACCCTTAGCTGTGATATACTTGCCGTCAACAGCAACATATCTTGCTGAAAGCAATGCACCATTAAGCTCTTTTTCATATCCTGGGAAACAAGCTGCATATCTACCACTAAGTAATCCTTTATGACCTAAAATGCTTGGTGCTGCGCATATTGCCGCAATATATCTGTTATTGTCAGCACAGAAATCTACCGCTGCAAGCACATCAGGATTTGCTTCCAGATTAGTTGTTCCCGGCATACCTCCCGGCAAAACTATCATTTCCAACTCGTCATTTAAAACTATACTGTCAACAGTAAGATCTGTTTTTACAGTAATGCCATGTGCGCCGGTTATATACTCAGAGCCAACACCTACTGTAAATGCCTTTACCCCAGCACGTCTTAATATATCGACTGGTGCAAGTGCTTCCATTTCTTCAAAACCATCAGCAAGAAAAATATAAACCATCAAAAAAACTCCCTTCGGATCATTTGAAATATACTGTATACTTATCTACCATAAAAGCAGGTTTATAGGATAGCTTTGATTTCCTCAGACCTTCAAGTCCGAGATCCTCTTCCCTGTTTATATATTTCAGCTCAGCCGCATTTGCTTTTGCAAACTGATTGCATATCATAGGATATGCTCCCTGAACATCAGCTAAGGCTTTTTCAATATGAACAACGAACGTATCAGAATTAAGCTGTTCACCTATGGTGATGCCAACTATTCGGTTATCCGCTTTAAGAACTCCCCCTTTTAAATTAAGGTAGTCCATGTTCATAAAGAAAAGATCTATTGCATATTGTTCAATTATTGCTGAGTAGTCATTTTCATTGTTATTATAAAACTGCGTAGAAAATAAAATGCAGTCATCAAGATTATCACTTGTTATCGGTTCAAATTTCCAAGCGTTTTCCATAAAACGCTTTATATGATTTCGTTTTCCGTGATATTTCTTACCGCTTAAATTTATGAGGTCTGAAGAATTATAAATATAATCAGAACCGTCACGGTTATATTCCCAAGTGATCTTGTCACCGTAGTATTCTTTTATCCATTCAAGATTTTCTGTATTTACAGATGAAACGATCAGAGGTCTTCCCTGCTGTTCCATATATTTTTTTAGCTCAGAAAAAAGCTGGATATATTTTTCTTTTCCTGAATCGTCACTTTTGACTCCCGCAGGAAATGTGATATACGGCTGTCCGTCTTCAAACGAACAGCATATATATAAATCTTTATAAAAACATATCAGCGTATCATTAAGACGCTGCCATGCCATATTATTTGCGAATGAGTATTCACAGCCTCTGAAATCGGAAACAGCAAGCTTTTCATTTACTGCTTCTTTATCACTAAGCTGTATTTTTCTAAAATCGAACATAAATCACACTGCTTTACAAATTTTCAATATCCCCAATTATGTCCCTGAATATCTCGTCAATAGTTCTGGGTTCACCATTTACACTGCATTCGATGATCTTCCAGTTCTGCTTTTTAGCAGTGAAAAGCGCAGCTTCTCTGCATTTATTAAGATAGGCAATATTGGATTCATGAATATCTTTGCGGCTTTCGTCACCATTATATCTTTCAGACATAAGCTTTTGTGATATTTCTATCGGCATATCAAGGAATATCACAGCATCAGGCTCAGGAAGTCCCAGCTTTTCATATTCATAGTCTTCAAGCCATTCTATATAGCTGTCCCACTGTTCAGCAGGCAGCTTTGTCATTTGATAAATGCAGTTTGATGTAACATATCTTGCAGCAAGAATAAACGAACCATTTTTATAGTCATTTTCCCAGAATTGTTTATAGCTTGCATATCTGTCCACAGCATAAAAACTTGACGCAGCGTAAGCATTTATATCTTCCGCTTTATCTGCGATTTCACCATTAAGATACATTTTTACAAGTGCTGATGACGGATTATTATAGTCGGGAAAACTGATCGCTTTTATTTTTTCTCCTTTTTCGGTAAAATATTCAGTAAGTTTATCAAACTGAGTAGTTTTACCACTGCCGTCAAGACCTTCAAGAACTATCAACTTTGACTTTTTCATTTTTTCATTTCCTCGTACTGACGAACCACATCTTTCATTTTTCCGCAACTCATTTTCCCCTCAGGACATTTTCCTGTCATAACACAGGAAGGACCTGCTTTTTTGAACACATTCGGAGCTACCTGACAGCAAAGCCTGAGCATTTCGTCTGCCACCGCTTTTATTTCCCACTGCGCTCTGTTGCAGCAGCGGTGTTTAAAGAAGTTAAACAGGCTTCTTACGTTCATTGTAACTACTATCTTTGTTTCGCAGGCATTAGGCAGAACAAATCTTGCATCTTCAAAAGCTTTTTTCTTAGCTTTCTGAACAGCCTGTTTTTCGTCAAGACCCTGCTCCAAGAATGTCTGAGTATGTTTATCAGTAAGGATCTCAGCTATTTTATTGTAGCTTTCGACTAAGCTGTTCATTTGCTTTTCAAATTCAGCTTTAGCCTCAGGTACTTTTTCTATTTCGGGCGGCATGATAAAATCAAAGCCGCTTTCATTTACATATCTCTGGCTTTTCTGCGAATACGATGCGATTCTATGTCTGACTAACTGATGAGTACACGCACGGGAAACACCCTCGATACCAAACGTAAAAGAAACGTGTTCCATAGGACTTTCATGCCCTATAGATGCCAGCATATTAATAAAATCAGCTGTTTTTTCGTCAGTAAGACCATCACGGAGAGAACCGATATCACTGCTGGAATAGCATAACTTTGCAGCAGTTGCAATTACTTTTTCAGGTTCAGGTGTATGAGATATAAGCGTTACTTTCATTTTTTCAGATCCTTTCGCAGTTAAGCCATTAAAAAGTATACTAACACTTATAATACATTATATCATTATTTATCTTTTTAGTCAACTAAAAATTATATTTTTCAGTCATTAACAAGAAAAAAGGCAGATATTTCACTGCCTTTTGACTATTTAACTGAATTTAGAAGTACCTCTGCATTTTTTAGCATAAGTTCAGAGGTATTATCTCCGCCCATAATTCTTGCAATCTCACGTTTTCTGCCTTCAAAATCAAGTTTGCGTACAGATGTAGATGTTCTTCCGTCAGCCACATTTTTCTCTATAAGCAAATGATTGTCAGCCATTACAGCTATCTGTGCAAGGTGGGTCACGCATAGCACCTGTCTGATCCTTGATATCTGTCTTAATTTAAGACCAATTTTCTGTGCCGCTCTTCCGCTGACGCCTGTGTCGATCTCGTCAAATATCAGCGTAGCAATAGAATCCTTTTCAGCAATTACATTTTTGAGAGCAAGCATTATTCTTGAAAGCTCACCGCCCGATGCTATTTTAGCAATAGGTTTAGGATCTTCACCAAGGTTGGCTGAAATAAGAAACTCTATATTATCCATTCCGTTGACAGTCAGCTTCCCTGCTGTCTGATCTACAACGAGTTTGACGTTAGGCATATTAAGAAACTCAAGTTCTTCAGTAACTTGTTTTACGAAACGCTCAGCAGCATTTCTTCTGTATTCAGACAATGCTTTTGCTTTTTTAGAAGTTTCAGCAAGAAGATGATTTTTTTCATTTATCAGTGCTTCGATACTTTGCTCACTGTCCGAAAGTTCAGACAGCTCTGTCTGTGCCTTTTCAAATTTATCAAGCACATCAGAAAGTTCAGGACCATATTTTTTACAAACACGGCGCAGTTCGTCAGAACGCTGATTAAGCCAGTCAAACCTTCTTGGATCGACATCTAAACTTTCAAGCAGCGAAGAAAGCTCTTCAGCGATATCTTCAAGCTCGATAGCTGCCGAATTTAATCTTTCTGTAAGCGGTGCAAGCTCGCTCATAATATCCGTGTAGTTTTCGATCCTTGAAACAGAATCACTGACAAGTTCCGTTACACCGGAATTATCATCATCACCAGTTAATATCATATTTGCCGCATACAGAGCCTCAGATATGGCTACTGCATTTTTAGAGAGTTCAAGCTCTGCTGCGATTTGCTTTTCTTCATCAGCATCTGTTATTTTTAAAGCAGTTATTTCTTCAATAAATTCATTGAGTTCAGCCAGCTTTGATTCACGTTTTTCTGATTCTATCCTAAGCTTATTAATCTTTTTGGCAATAAGCTGAAGTTCTCTGAAAGATTTCTTATAGTCGTCTATCAACGGCTGAGATTCAGCATAGTCATCAAGTATCTGAATATGCCTTTCTGGCGCCATAAGTATCTGATTATCATGCTGTCCGTGGATATTGACCAGCAGCGCTCCTATTTCTTTTAAAACTGATACATTTACTGCACGTTGATTGACTCTGGCAACACTGCCGCCGTCAGAACGTATTTCTCTTGTCAAAAACAGCTGACCGTCCTCGGCATCAAATCCAAGTTCTTCAAGCTTATCTGTAACATTCTTTCCAAGATCAGTGAAAAGAGCAGAAATGATCGCCTTATCTGTACCCGAACGCACTATATCCTTAGTTATGCGCTGACCTAAAATGGCATTTATTCCGTTGATAAGAATGGACTTACCTGCTCCCGTTTCACCGGTAAATGCATTGAAATTTTCAGTAAGATCTATTGAGGCTTTTTCAATAACAGCCAGATTTTCTATATAAAGTTCCTTTAACATTAACTTCGCCCCTGCTATTGTGATATTATTGATCTAAGTTCACGAACAAGCACATCTGCATCCTTTTCAGTACGCATTAAAATAAAAATCGTATCATCACCTGCGATCGTTCCGACAACATTTTCAAGTGCAGCACTGTCCAGTTTAGCACACACAGCCTGAGCCATTCCTGTATGACAGCGGATCACAGCAGTATTAAGTGCATAATCTACTGAAACGACAGCATCGGAAACAAGTGAATAAAAAGAATTTCCGTCTTTTTTCAGCTTATCGGTATTGAGCTTAGGCACAGAATATCTGCTGCCTTTTTCATAAGGCACTTTTATAAGTGCAAGCTCTTTTATATCCCTTGAAAGCGTTGCCTGAGTAACTTTTAATCCGTGTGATTCAAGAACTTTCTGCAAAGTTTCCTGAGTATCTATTACCTCTTCCTGAACAAGTCGAAGGATAAGTTCGTGACGCTGAGATTTCATCTGAACAACTCCTCTGATACGTCTTTGAGTGGCCGCATAAGTTTACTATTCACCGAAGAAAAGAAGCTGCCGCCGTTTATGTCGATTATCATTACGTTTTTTGATGATTTTCTTATGACTACTGAATCACCGCTTGTAAGTCTGTACACTTTGCTGCCGTCAACGTCAAGATTTACATGAGCATCAGAAGAAGTATGACATTTGACCTGAATACAGCTGTCAGCAGAAAAAATCATAGATCTTGCAAAAAGTGAATGTGCGCATATCTGAGTGAATTCAATACATTCCATATCAGGCTCAATTATAGGACCTCCCGCTGACATTGAATATGCAGTTGCCCCCGTAGGTGTGGAAAATATAACACCGTCAGCACGAAGGGAAGAAACAAGCTGTCCTTCCTTAGAAACTTCAAAATCAGCTATCTTACAATCGTCAGCACGATCCACAACAACATCATTAAGCGCAGAAAAATTCAGTATTTCACTGTCGCTGTCATTTTTTACTGCAACATCTATCATCATACGTTTGCTTACCGTGTAATCACCTTTTGAAAGCTTTTCAAGAAGTTGAAGCTGCGAATGTTCAAGTGATGCCATAAAGCCGAGTCTTCCACAGTTAATACCCAAAATAGGCTTTTTAAACTCAGAAGCTTTTACCGCACATTTGAGTATAGTTCCGTCACCACCGATTGCAATTATAATGTCACATTCTGCGATACACTTATCTTCATCATCAAAGTTAAGAAAACTTATGCCCGAAAAATCACTTCTGTATGCATCACTGATGTACAGTTCTATACCATATTTATGAAGTATTTCGCAGGTGCTAACAGTATATTTGGTACAATTAGTCTTACTAAGATTAGGAAACAGATATATTTTCATAATTTGTCAGTCCTTTTTGTTTGCAAAAAGATTAAAAGCATTGTCTACAAGCTGTTTAGTGTCGATTTTTGAACTTTGGCAATGTGTCTTTCTAAGATAAGCAAGATATTCAATGTTTCCGTCGCCGCCTTGGATTGCGGAAGAAACAATACCGCCAACCGAAAGTCCAAGACCAGAAAACTGCATAAGTAAATTTTCAATAACTCTGATATGATCTTTTTTATCTCTCACTATTCCTTTTTTATTTAAAGCAGCTTTTCCTGCCTCAAACTGTGGTTTTATAAGTACGACCATATCACCATTATCAGTCAGACAATTAACTAAAGCAGGCAAAACCAAAGTTAGTGATATGAAAGAAATATCTACACTTATAAATTCAGGCTTCTTTTCAAAGAAATCATGTGTCAAGTACCTTGCGTTTACGCCTTCACAATTCACTACTCTCGGATCATTTACTAAAGATATATCAAGCTGTCCATGTCCAACGTCTATGGCATAAACTTGTTTAGCGCCGTTTCTAAGCATAAACTGCGTAAAACCGCCTGTTGATGCACCTATATCAGCACATATCTTGCCAGTAATATCTATATTGAAATTTTCAAAAGCAGTTTCTAACTTGATAAGTCCTCTTCCGACATAATCACTTTTACTATCATCACATTCTACAATATCATTGTCAAGTATTTCTCTTGACGGTTTTGCACATATCAAGCTATTCACCTTTACACGGTTATCTTTGATAAGCTTCTTTGCACGTTCTCTGCTCTGAGCCAAATTGTGTTCTGTCAAGTATATATCAAGTCGCATTTTCAATGATGTCCTTTACTGATTTTGCAATTTTAGCCGGTGTAAATCCAAGATCTTCAAAAAGCTCGCTGCATTCACCATGAGTAATAAAATCATCTATTGCATAAGAATAAATATTGCCGCAAATCGCTGAATATTTTTCTGATATAGAACCGTAGCAATATGCCTCTTCAAAGAAAAATACATTATCATAAGATGATATTATGTCAGCAACTTCCTGTTTAAGCGGAAAAATGTTTATAAGTTTTAACGTATCACAGCATATATCAGAGTTTCTCAATATTTCAGTTGCCGCATATACATTATTATATAAACGTCCATATGTCACTATCAGATTTCTTCCGCCAAATTTATTGTGAACATACGAAGTGACTGTTTTATTCTTATCATAAACGGAGTTGTCATTCCCTCTCGGATACCTTACAACTGCTATGCCTTTTTCATCGTTTATAGCCTTATTGAGGCATAGTTTGAGTTCATCATAATTAGATGGAGAGTATATTACTGTATCCGGAATCGTTGTAAGAAAAGATACATCAAAAATTCCCTGATGTGTTTCTCCGTCGCTGCCGACTATACCTGCTCTGTCTACACAGATAACGGCATGAGTTCTCATTATTGCCAGATCATGTATTAACTGGTCATATGAACGCTGTAGAAATGTTGAGTACACGGCGAAAACTGGTATGTATCCCATTTCAGAAAGTCCGCCGCAAAATGTTACAGCGTGTTCCTCTGCTATTCCCACATCAAAAAATCTGTCAGGAAAGTTTTTAGCAAAGTACTGCAAGCCTGTTCCGTATTTCATTGCAGCTGTAACTGCGCATATTTTTTTATTCTTTCTTCCAAGCTCACACAGTTCTTTTCCCATTACTGATGAAAAGCTGTCAGCGAGAACGACATCAGGATTTCCTGTTGATATTTCAAAAGAACCTACGCCATGATATTCTCCGGGATTTTCTTCTGCTGGAGCATAGCCTTTGCCCTTTACTGTGTTCACATGAATGAAAACAGGTCTTTTCAAAGCTTTTGCAGCTTCAAGTGCGTTCTCTAATTCTTCTATATTATGCCCGTCCACAGGACCAATATAGGTAAACCCAAGCTCTTCAAACATAGTGCTGTGCAGTATTATGTTTTTGAAAGCATTTTTTGATTCACGGACAGCTTTTTTTATCGGCTTTCCAATAACTGGTGTAACATCAAGAACACGTTCAACAGCACTTTTGGTTTTCTTGTAGCGTTCTTTAGTTCGCATTTGCGACAGATATTTAGCCATTCCGCCAACGTTTTTTGAAATTGACATCTCATTATAATTAAGTATAACTATAATATTCGTGTCACTTTTTCCTGCATTATTCAGCCCTTCATAAATCATTCCGCCCGTAAAAGCTCCGTCACCCATTACAGCTATCGCATGATGAGTTCTGTCACCATTAAGCTTCATGGCAGTAGCTATGCCAAGTGCGGCTGAAATCGAAGTCGAGCTGTGACCGCTTACAAAAGCGTCATGCTCAGATTCATCAGGACGGCAAAAGCCCGAAATTCCGTCTTTTTTTCTGAGAGTAGAAAACTGCTCTGCTCTTCCTGTTAGTATCTTGTGTGTATAAGCCTGATGACCAACGTCCCATACGATCTTGTCAGCAGGTGAATCAAATACTCTGTGTAAAGCTACTGTAAGCTCCACTGTTCCAAGATTTGACGCAAGATGTCCGCCATTTTCAGAAACTGTGGTTATAAGCAATTTTCTTATATCACCGCACAGATCATTACACTGCTCCACAGTGAGCTTTTTCAGATCGTACGGTAAATTCATTTTATATAGATCGGGATTTTTAATTTCCGACATTTTATACTAATCTCCAATCACGAAAATTTACTATGATACTTTTAAGATCTTCTTTCAAGCAGATCATTAGTAAGTTCATATAAAAATTCATTGTTAGAAAACTGACTAAGACTGCTGAGTGCCTGTACAGTAAGCTGTTTTGCGATCTGCTGAGATCTTTCAAGACCCAAAAGTGTAACATAAGTATTCTTATGCTGATCCTCATCGCTTCCGATAGGCTTTCCAAGCTCTTCAAATGTACCTGTAACATCGAGTATATCGTCAACTATCTGAAATGCTCTTCCGACAGCCTGTGCATAATCGGCAGCAGCAGGTATAAATTCAAATTTACCTGAAAGTATAACTCCCATAACACAAGCCGCTTCAATAAGCGCACCGGTTTTTTTGCTCTGCAAAAGATTAAGAGTCTGAATATCGATCTCCTCATTTTCAGTTTGCAGATCAATGACCTGACCGCCTACCATTCCGTCCTTGCCTGCCGCTTTTGACAGTACAGAAATCAGCATAACGGCCTTTTCAGCAGGTATCTTGCCTGCGATAGCAGCTTCGGAAATGACCTCAAAAGCAAGGGTATTCAGAGCGTCACCTGCAAGAAGGGCGATATCCTCAGGAAAAGCTTTATGACATGAAGGCTTTCCTCTTCTGAAATCATCGTCGTCCATGCAAGGAAGATCATCATGTATAAGCGAATATGTGTGGATAAGTTCTACTGAACAGGCAATCTCAAGAATTGAATCAAGATCATTTCCACCGCACATACGATAAAATTCAAGCATAAGAATAGGACGAAGCCGTTTTCCGCCTGCACTCAGAGAATACTCCATAGCCTCTGAAACTATGCCCTGTATCTCCGGCTTGTCCTGCGTAAACTCAGCTAGTTTATCTTCAATTTTTTCAATATAAGCCTGCATTAAAAGCTTATTATTTTCAGTCATTTTCATCTGCTCCGTTCATAGTTTTAACTGTCAGCTTAGCATTTTCAAGCGTTTTTCTGCATTCGACAGACAGATCCATTCCTTCTTTATAATAGTCAAGAGCTTTATCCAAAGGCAGCTTATCATTTTCAAGCAGTCCTACCAATTCGTTAAGTCTGGCCATTGATTCTTCAAAATTCATTTATATCCGCCTTTCGGTAATTGTTTTACATCTGTAATAACAGCCGCAGCTTCACCGTCATCTAATCGCAGAGTAACTGTATCACTGCTTTTCAGACTGTCTATCCCCATAACAGGTTCTCCGTTTTTCTCCACGATAGCATATCCACGGCTAAGAACATTAAAAGGACTAAGTGCGTTAAGTCTTAGTACATAGCTGTCAATTTTTATAGTCAGCAGCTCAATTCGCCTGCTTATAAGCTCATTAAGCCTTTCACAAGCAAAGTCAAGTCTGTTTTCATCAGTTTTTATAATGTTTGCAGGCGAAAATGATTTGATTTTTATAGTCAGATTATTCAGCTCATTTTCCTTTGCTCTTAACAGATTTTCATAATTTACAGATAATCTGCGCTTTAAATGTTCAATATTATTTATCAATCCTTGCATATCAGGCACAGCAAGTTCTGCTGCTGCCGATGGTGTAGGCGCACGCATATCCGCTGCATAGTCCGCAAGCGTTGTATCTGTTTCATGACCGACAGCCGAAATAACAGGAGTTTTGCAGTTAAATACAGCCATTGCTACGCTTTCTGTATTAAACGCCATAAGATCTTCATCAGATCCACCGCCCCTCGCTAAAATAAGAGTATCAGCTCCGCTGTTATCTGCTTTTAAAAGAGCATCCGCAATGGATTTTGGCGCTGCCGCCCCCTGCACCAACGCAGGAAAAACATTTAATTCACAAACAGGATACCGTCTTTGGATAATATTAATTATATCCTGCAAAGCAGCACCATTTTGTGAAGTAACAACGGCTATTTTCTTAGGTTTAGCTGTAATAGTGCGTTTTGCACTGATATCAAACACACCCATTTTTTTAAGCTTTTCTTTTAAAGCCTGGAGCTGGTCGTGAACTGCACCCGCACCCAACAGCATAAGTTCAGTTACAACGATCTGATATACTCCGTCACGCTCATAAACTTCAAGGTTGCCTACCACAAGTACACTCATTCCGTTTTCGGGAATGAATTTCAGTTTTGATGCATTAGAAGAAAACATAACTGCTTTTACAGCACTTTCCTTATCTTTAACTGTAAAGTAAGCGTGTCCTGATCTATAATTAAGATTGAAATTCGATATTTCACCTTTAACGGCTATGCCTTTGAGCTTAAGATCAGATTTAATTTTAAATGACACATATCTGTTAAGCTGTGATACAGTTAAAACAGAACTCATCAGATCATTCCTCTCTTTAAAGCTGCGTAAACTGCAACACCAACGGCGTTATCACATGACAGCTGAGGTTCAGCAAAAAAACATCTGAACTCCGCCATAAGTCTATCTTTGATAAGTTTGTCTGACATAACACCGCCTGCAAAAATTACCGGCATATCACCGTATTTTTCTAGAGCATTTTTTGTCATTGCACTTATATTTTCATATATGAAATCAAGACAGAATTTAGCTGTATCTTCGGAGCTTTCGCCGCTTTTAAGCATATCTGTAAATTTATTTTCAAGTCCTGATAAGCAACAGCTGCAATCTTTTATAGTTGGCTTGATTTTGAATTTCCTGCTGCTTTTTGATGCAAGCTTTTCAAGTTCTGCACCGCATGGAAAATCAAGTCCAAGCTTAACGCCAAGACGATCAATGCACTGTCCTGCTTTCAGATCAAGTGACGTACCAACCTCTGTAATATCAAGTATATTTTCAGAATCATACTTACATAGCAGTAAATCAGTAGTACCACCACTGACATGAAAAGCAAGAAAAGGTTCACCTTTTTTTATAAGATCCAGCCGTCCGCAGGAATATAATGCCGCAAGAATATGTCCGATCTGGTGAGATGTAGAATACACTTCTATCCCATTTGCCGCTGCAACAGATTCACCAACGCATTTTCCCACAAGAAAGCATGGCATATATGAGCCTTCTGTAAGTCGTGGAGATCTTGAATAGCAAACGGCTTCAGGTCTTATATTTCTGAACTCTTGATTATCAAAAAGATCTCTCATAAGCGCAGGCAACTGTACTGTATGATGAAAAACTGCATCGGACTGCCTTAATCCACGCTCACCTTTTTTTACAGGCAAAAGCTTTTTCATAGACAAAATTTGTCGTTTGTCTGTATCAAGAAGTGCGCATGATGTTGTATAATTGCTTGTATCTATGCCTAGATAAATTCCCATTACTTGTTATCTTCTTCCTTAGGAAGACTCTTTGAAAATGAGCCCAACACACCGTTTACAAATGCAATATCTGGTTCAAGAGCATATGCCTGCGCCAATGTTACAGCTTCACTGATCGCAACATTCACAGGTACTTTCTCATCATAAAGAGCCTCATATATAGCAAGTCTGAGTATTGCAAGATTGATCTTAGGTATTCTGCTTACAGCTCTTTTATCTGAAAACTTTGCAATTATCTCATCAAGTTCTTCCTGTTTTGCGAAAATATTTTCAACCAGATTTTTCACTTCATCGTTTACTAATATCTCATCTATTTCTTCAGCTGTTTCAAAAATGCTCTCCAGAGGATCATCTAAAAACATTTTTTCAAATGACAGCAGAAAAGCGGCATGTCTTACTTCTCTTCTTTTAGCCACATAAACACTTCCTTTATATTTATTTATCCGTTTATCGGATCATTTTTACAGCACAAAGCCGACCGTTCCGAAATTACGAAACGATCAGCCTTTATTATTCAAAATGTACGCCACATACCGTTACATTAACTTTTGCAACAGTAAGACCAAGCATTGTCTGAACGGAACTTTTTATCTTCTCCTGCACCTGCTCGGCAGAAGCAACAGCCTTTGACCCATTATCAAGTATAATTCCGATAGAAACCGAAAGAACATCATCTACAAGACCTATCCTTATGTTCCCGAAATTTTCCTGCCTGAACCAAAGCTGACGTGGGGTTTTCATAACCGGAGCAATGCCATAAACGCCGTCGATCTCCTCAACTGAGTTTGTGATTATCTGAGCGATCACGTCCTGGCTGATGTGAAGACTTTTTTCAACTTTCTTTGAACCTTCTGTCATTTATAAACCCTCCAATAAAAAATACTGAATAGTGCTTTGTATAATTACATATATTATAACATATTTCACTTGATGTTACAAGTATTTTTGCAGGATTTTTTTTTACAGAAGTTCTTTATGACCTGTGATAGTTCTTTACATTGACAATACCTACTTTTTAAAGGGAGATTTTTTATGCAACGTCAAAAATTCTTATGTTTTCGGCAGGCACAGATACTTCACTGAGCAGTATATCCTTTATCTGTGCTGCTTCACTGGCAACAAGTCCGTCGCTGCCTGCTTTTACCACTATATTGGCGTTTTCACCGTCAAGGTAACATACGCAATCCGAAAAGCCCGCTGCTTTTATCAGTGCTTCTATCTTTGATTCCGATTCTATCAACCCACTCATTGCCTCAGCCTCTTCTTCAGCAACAGTTTTCTCTTCATCAGTGGTATCACCGCCGCTGATTATATTTTTCAGAGTTTCTTCTGCCTTGTCACGGGCAGTCATTCTGTCGATCCTTGCCTGTGCAAAATAATCATCTCCTGCCTCGTCTGCGCTGACAAGCTCTGCGTCACCGTAATTCACGCTTTGGTTTTCCATTTTTCCTGTTGTCTTGATTTCGTGACCCGATGACGATACCGCATAGTTTACATAGATCGCTATTCCCAGCATAAGCGTCATACCAGCGAGAACGATCTGCTTTTTACCGATTATAAAACTTGGCTTTTTCATTTTTTCATACCTCTTTCTGTGATGTTATATTTTGGCTTCTACACATATTTTACCGGCGGATATATTAAGCGCCGTAGCCGCAGCATTAATAACTTTTTCATTTATTTTTGCATTTCCACCTCCTTTACAGACTATCAGTACGCCATTTATTTTCGGCTTTACGATTTTTTTTACCAAAGCCTGCTTTTCACCGTCCTTTTCTATAAAAACTATGTCATTTTCATATTTATCGCTTGTTCGGTTTGAATCTGTATCAGTATATTTGCTTACATTTTCTGCGTATACATACTCGGTAGTACCTTCTACTGTAAGCATAACGCTGCACTCTCCTACCCCGTCTATCTGCTCCAGCAGTTCTTTAAGTTCATTCTGTATCTGAGTTTTATATGCTTCTGTTTCATCTGCTGAAATATTGTATTCTGCTTTTTCCTGCTTATCAGAAGATGACTCCTTACTGTTTGAAGGGATAAACTCTGAAAGCATAATGAGCAGAACGCCGATCATTCCAAGTGCGGCAATAAGCTTTAACCTGTTTTCTTTTTTTAAAAGATTTTTGAAATTTTCCTTATTGATCTTGAATTTCATTGTCATTCTCCGTTTTAAAGAGTATTTCTGTATCAGGAAGATCCTGTTTTACAAGCTCAGATGCCCGCTCACTGTCAGATTCATTATGTAATGTAATATACACATACTCTGCATACACCTCATCTTGTTCGTTTAAACTTAGTTTAACATCTATTTTCTCTGTCCTGATACTATTACTATTAAGCTTATCCAGAAAATATTCCTCATATTTTTTCTGAGCCGCTGAAAGTACAGCATTTTGAGTATTATAATTTATCTGATCCGAATAATAAGTATCTTCATTATCAAAAGAATAGCTGTCAAGGCTAAGCTTAAATCCTTTACCCGTAAAAACTGAACATACTGCCAGAAGTGTGATAATGCCCGCTATTGTCAAAAGCTGTTTTTTCTGACTGCACTCAGGCGCTGCAATATCAAGGAATGTGCTTATTACACCCATTATGCAGGCAATAAAAACAGCTGATTTTATCAGATCCATTTTATATACCTCCCGCAGCTGCCGACATAACTGCGGCAGTAGATATAATAAAAGCCGTTGAAAATGCTATCAGTATACTTATCCCAATGGACAGGATATAATTTATGCTTTTTAAGAATTCAGCTGTGTCACTCAATCCAAGAAGTTCATTTACTACTTTTCCAGTCCACACAGCAGCTTTTATCGTGAGAACAGCAATAAAGGGTTTTATAGCCATGAAAAAAATTATAAGTATCCCTATACTACCTGTTGCCGAACGAATAACACCCATACTGCCTTTTACAGCAGTATAAGCCTCCGAAACTGAACCTCCTATTACCGGAATAATGCTGGAGGCGGCAAGACGTATAGTCTTAGCTGCAAGATTATCTGCCGATGCTCCGGTGATGCCCTGAATAGACATAAGTCCTAAAAAGATCATCATAACCGTGGCGAGCAGCCATACCGTAAGTTTTTTGAATGACTCAGCTATGCCTGCAAACTTTAGCTGCGGATTTATTGCAGAAATGATAGTTAAAGCAAGTACGGCAGAAACAACAGGCATCATTATTTTAGATACAACAAATGCCGCAGCTTCGCATACAAGCAATGTAGCAGCACTGTAACTGCCAGCTGTTACAGTATGTCCGCCTGCCGCAGTAACAGCTGTAAATATGGGTATGTATGATATCATAAAATTATTTATGTTTTCAATACTGCTCTTCAAAGATCCTATTGATGAT
Source organism: uncultured Ruminococcus sp. (assembly GCF_934476685.1). GTDB lineage: Bacteria > Bacillota > Clostridia > Oscillospirales > Ruminococcaceae > Hominimerdicola. The sequence goes on along the minus strand of NZ_CAKSNX010000004.1, from coordinate 89,109 downwards.
GATACAGAATCCGACATCACTATTATCATTACCAGAACACAGATAGTTCCGAAAGCTTTGTCTGTCGGTGAACTATCAAGGTACATACATTTAAGCGCAGCATAAACAAGGGAGATCGCCATTATTTTGCCTAGCATAACTATCGGTGTGCGCAGACTGCTTTTAAACATATCGAAAAGTTCAGAAAAGACCGAGCTTATACTGAAATCGCTTATGCTGTCAGGGTTTTCCACTGATATATCCTCTTTTTTTAGTATATCAGCTGTATCGTCATCTGATGCGGCTTTAAGCTCTTGACTTATCTGATCTTTTATTTCTGCAAAATCATCATCTTCACTTTGTGCATACGCACCAGGGCATATTATGGTAAATATAACGCAAAGGATAAGCGTTAATATAAGCTTTTTCATTTTTATATCCTCTATTTTAAAACAACAGTGAACTTACTATATTTATCAGAGCGTTAAAAAGCGGAAGCGATATCATAAGCAATGCTATCTTACCAGCAAGTTCAGCTTGTCCTGCGATAGCATTTTCTCCGCAGTCACGGCAGTAGTCACAGGCGAATTTTGTTATATAGCAAATTCCAAGACCTTTAAACAGAATCTTTATGTACTGTTCATCTATACTGCCTTGTGAAAACAGATATTTAATTTGCGCAAATATTGAACCGAGCGACGATGATGTCTTTAAAAATATAACAGCCATTGCTGCAAAGACCATAAATATTTTTATTTCTGAACCTGTTTTTTCGATTATTTTACAGGCACAGACTGCAGCTATACAAAACCCTATAACAATAACAATGTCCATCAGTACAATCCGAATATCTTTTTAATAGTATCGAAAAGATCACCTATCTGATTAACTATCATCATAAGTACAACAACAAGACCTGCAAGAGTTGTCATCATTGCCTGTTCGTCACGCTCGGCACGTTTCAGAAGCTGATTAAGCACGGCAACGATTATGCCTATTGCTGCAATTTTAAATATAAAATCAATATCCATAGCTTTGCTGCGCCTCCAGTTTTATGATCCTTTGTTATATCAGCACAAGTGCCGTCAACACTCCGACAGATATGCCAAGCACCTGATACAGTTTGTGATTTTTTTCATACTTATCTGTATTTTCTTTATAAAGCTGTGTAAGCTCATTTTTTAATACCTGTGTTTTTGAGTTCTGACCATTTAGATCTGTCTTGCCGAAATCTTCAAAGAAGTCTGCCAGTTTTAGAGCTGCGTCATAACAGCCGCATGATTTATTCTGTCTGATATGTTCAGCTAATTCTGCCGTAATATTATCATGAAAGTAGTAATTTTTCAAATCAAGCTGATTGAGAGAGTTGTCGCCCTTTAGTTTTTCGATCATTTCCTCAGCTGTTAAATAGTCAGAGTTAAGGTATATCTCAATACTTTCTGTAAGTTTTAGTGCTTGTCTTATGTATTCACAGCGGTTTTTAAGGTCATTTGACGCTGCAAATCCGCCATAAGCACCTGCAGTTATGAGCATCAGACAGCCTGCAAGCTTAAACATTTTTTATTCCTCATATCTGTTATTTTTTCGACTTTACCGTTTCTGCCAAGAAAAACGCAGTAATCAAATACATCGTATTTGATCAACTCTGAAATTATCGGTTTGCTCTTTATATCGTCAACACTGTCTGTATGACAGGAGGCTATGATCTTAACTCCTGAATTAACTGCATATTTTAAAGCTATAAGATCATCGTCCGAACCTATTTCGTCACAAACGATAGCTTTAGGCGACATCACACGCACAGCAGTCATTATCCCATAGTATCGGCTGTAAGAATTAAATACATCTGTAAGAACACCTATATCGTTTTGTGCTTTGCCCTTTACAGATGCAGCTATTTCACCTCGTTCGTCAATAAGCGAAACCTTATATCTATTCCCTATCAGACGAGTAAGATCTCTAAGCAGCGTTGTCTTTCCGCTTGCCGGTGCGCCGCAGATGAGAAGCCCTTTAAGTCCGTCTGAAAACATCGAAGTGTAAATTTCATCAGCACAGCCTACGATCTCACGGGGTATCCTTATATTTACCGACGATATATTTTTTATATTTTCAATGCTGCACCTGTTATCTGTATTTACCACTGCCGTTCCGCAAAACCCGATACGACAGCCGCCATCATAAGTCATATATCCCGCTGTAAGTTCGTTTTTATAGCTGTACAGAGAGTTTTTAAATACCCTTGTAATCACTGTTTCTATATCATATTCATATACCATTACCGCATCTTTGGACATTGTGTCAACAAGATCCCCTGCTGAGCTTAAAGCGTACTCTCCGCTAAAAGTGGAAATTGTCAACGGCTTGTAAAGGCGAAGCCTTATCTCGTTTATCTGCTGTTTGCTGCTAGGTGTGATCTGAGATATTGCTGAGCGCAAACTCTGCGGCAGGATTTTTACAGCTGAATCTAATTTACTTCCGTTCATATTATCTCTCCTTTGTGGTTATGTCTAATAATATGCTTGTCTTAGAAGGATTATTACTTGTGATTTGTTAATTAATACATATATGCGAAAGTAAAATTGTGCAAATATACTGACTTTAAACCTTGAATTACAGTACAAAATATGTTATAATTTATGTATATGTATGAACAAAACAAGGAGAACTTATTATGAAATCAAATTTAACACAGGAACAGATCAAAGCGTTGAATATGACGCAGGACGTATTCAATGAAGTCAAAAAAGTAATAATAGGTAAAGACGATATTATTATAAAAGTTCTTTTATCTATTCTTGCCGGTGGTCATGTACTTATCGAAGATATACCAGGCGTTGGAAAAACAACGCTTGCGCTTGCTTTGTCAAAGGCTTTGTCACTTGATTACAAAAGACTTCAGTTTACACCTGACGTTCTTCCGACTGACGTAACAGGATTTACTATTCTTAATAAGCAGACTCAGAAGTTTGAATACAAACAGGGTGCTGCTCTGACAAATCTTTTTCTTGCGGACGAGATAAACAGAACATCTTCAAAAACTCAGTCAGCGCTGCTGGAAATAATGGAAGAGGGAAAGGTAACTGTTGACGGAGTGACATATAAAGCTCCAGATCCATATATCGTTATTGCCACGCAGAACCCTATTGGCTCGATCGGTACGCAAATGCTGCCTGAATCACAGATGGACAGATTTATCGTAAGACTTACTATGGGTTATCCTAATCTTGAAAGCGAAGTCATAATGCTTAAATCAAAACAAAATCTTGTTCCGATAGATAGTGTACAGCCTGTTGTAACTGCTGAGGATATAATACACGCAAGAAGTCAGGTCGAGCAGATATACGTTGCAGATCAGATCTTTGAGTACATAGCAAGACTTGCTGAGGCAACAAGAAATCATCAGTACATTAAGCTAGGACTTTCGCCAAGAGGAACTATCGCCCTGCTCAGAATGACAAAGGCAACAGCATTGCTAAAGGGCAGAAACTATGTTGTGCCTGACGATGTTATTTACTCTTTCAAGGACGTTGTGCTTCACAGACTTATTTTTAATTCAAAAGCAAAAATAAACGGAATTTCTGATGAACAGGTACTTAAAGACATTACATCAACTGTTCAGGTCCCAAGGATCAATAAATAGCGGAGGATATATCTGCCAATGCTTATTATTTATTTGGTACTGGTGATCGTATCAGTATTTTTCTACATATTGTATGAACCTGATTTTTCATTTTATCTGTTAGTGTTTCTGTCCGCAATTCCGATAATACTTTTTATAATCGGAAAATATATGTCAAAGCGGATAAAGGTCGAATTTGTCACAGTTCACAGCAGCGCAGGTAAGTCTTCAAAGATACCGCTTGTGCTTAAAGTAACTAACGAAACAAAGCTACCTGTTGCAAATCTCATAATAGAGCTTGAATACAAAAATTCACTTGACGGAAACAAAAATATCGTAAAGGTAAACACTCCTGTTTTTCCTGAGGAAACGCAGTATCTTACAATGCATATTTCGGCAATGCATTACGGAAATATCTTTGTGAGAATAAAACGTTGCAGAGTGGTGGATATGCTCAAGCTGTTTAAATTCAAGCTTAAATACAAAAAGTATAAAGATATCCACAGTGAATGCAGTTTTACAATAGTTCCGGATCATATCCCTATTGATAATCCTATAAACAATTATTCTGAAATGGGACTCGAAACCGATGAGTTCTCCAAAACTTCAAAAGGTGACGATCCGTCGGAGATTTTCGATATTCATGAATATGTTGACGGTGACAAGATAAACAGGATACATTGGAAGCTTTCTGCAAAGCAGGACAAAACTATGGTAAAGGACTACTCTTTGCCGATAGCTAATTCAATAATATTGATGATAGATCTGTTTATGCCTGAAAGCAAGAAAATGAGCTTTGAAAAGTACGATACTATTATAGAATCGGCAGTAGCTGTATCATGTTATTTATCGGAGAATAACACTCCCCATAAGGTGATGTGGTATGACAGCGAACATTTAGAGCTTGTCAGCATGAATATTGTTGATGATGACACACACAGATTATTCGTCAGTATGCTCCTTAAAGCATCTATATGCAAAGAAAAAAATCTTCCGCTTTTAAGTTATATAGATAAAACTGAAAGATATAAATGCGGACATCTTATGTATTTTTCGACCGATTATAACGAGAATATTTCCATGATAATGAAAGAAAATGATCTTGCATTCAAGTATTCATATATGCTTATAACAGATACAAATATCGATGACGGCTATGATGAATTTGCACAGATCGTTCCTATAAAGGAAAATATGATCGCACAATCGCTTGAAGATATTTGTTTTTAATGTAAAGGTGACAAAATGGGAAATAAAAACAACAAGGACGTTGGTCTTGTAAACAGCAGCGGTATTTGTATAGACGGCGATATACTGCTACAATGTGAACATGAACATACAACAAAAAGTTATCTGATACTGCGGATATTGCTGGCTTTTGTATGTGTGTTAAGCACTATGTCTATGGCTGACAGTTTTACAGGCGGAAACGTTTTAGCTACGGTCATATTGTTTCATAGCATGGTTTCAGTAGTTGCAGTAAGCCTTTTTAAATCTAAATATTCAATACTGAAATGCTGCTCACTTATAATGACGGGAATATATGTCGGAATATTATTTATAGGACGCAGATATGTAAAAAATGGTTTCTTTATAGCTGTCAGCAACTATATGCGGCTGGCAAATATTTCGCCGGGCTCATGGGATTCAAATATTGAAAACGGTATGAGAGCTGAGCCTGACTGTATGTTCTTTTTCTTTATGGCTCTTACTCTTGTAATAGCTTTAGGACTGACTATTGCCTGCGTTTATCGAATCGACTTCCCTCTTATGTTTATTTTTACATTCCCGATTTTCGAGGTCGGAATGTATCAGGGAATGAAATGCGGCACTCTTGCAGTAGTAGGTCTTATTGTCAGCTGGATAACGCTTCTGGCAATGCACATAATTAACCATACTACTAATAAGGCGGGACGAAAAAATACATTTGCCGTACATGAACGTTCTAAAACTTTTTTCTTTACATCACACAATGCAAAGGCGGCTTTTTACCCTGTATTTATGACTTTTGTCAGCCTTATCACAGCTGTTGTATTTATAATAATTATATTGGTTTCAATGCTGTTTGGGTACAAGCGACCTGAATCATTTGACAGCCTCAGATACAATATGCACAACGCTCTGACAAATTTCGACGTTTCAAATCTTGATGATTTCTTTTCAGATCTTGACGGCGGTTCGGTATTATATGGCGTAACGACAGTAGGCGGTACAAACGGCGGCAATCTTGGTGTAAGCAATGGAATAAGCTTTAACGGTTCTACTGCGCTGAAAATCAAAACACCAAAGCTGTACAGCACAATGTATCTTAAGGGATATGTTGCTGGAAAATATGAAAACAATTCGTGGACAGCATATCCGTCAGACAAAAGCTCCGATGATTTTACCGATAAATTCGATAAGCTTGGAATATGGCCGCAGGATTACACTTACAAGGTACTTGATACTGTAAAAAGTGAGGCGACATCTATTGCCTCAATAGATGTAACTGTACGAAGTGCATCTCCGAAATTTGTGTATGCTCCGTACGCTACGGAATATTCCGAGGCAGGTAAGGCTTATGGAGATGAGATGTACCATTTCAATGATTCGTACATAAAAATCAAAAGCAGCAAAAAAGAATACACGTTAAAATACTATACAACCGACGTTATAGGCGGTCAATCAGAATGGCCGATGAAAGCAGAATTTTTGGATTCAAACAGCCAGTTTTTTGAATATGATGATAAAACATCTAGTGCAATGAAAGCGTACAGCAATTATGTAAAACAGACGTACATGGGAACTGCTGATATTGAATCATTGAAAAATGTTTACAATGATATTGTGAATAATTATTTTGACGGAAATGCTGATGGTCATTCATTTTCCGAAATATATCAGGTGATAAAGTATTATTTCGATGAGGCAGGCTATAAATATAATCTCCAGCCTGGAAGTACACCGAAGGGAGAAGATTTTATCGACTACTTCCTTACTGTTCAGAAAGAGGGATATTGTACATATTTTGCAACAGTGGGAGTTGAGCTGATGCGTATGTTCGGGTATCCGTCAAGATATGTTGAAGGCTATATGATACTTCCGTCACAGCAGAACGAATCACCTGATTCAAGCGGACGATATACAACCATTGTCCCCGACCAATGTGCTCATGCATGGGCTGAAGTGTTTATTGAAAATGTCGGTTGGGTCCCAGCAGAATTTACTCCGGGATATGATGACGATAATCCTAACCTCAGTGAAAATGAGAAAAAAATTCAAACTCAGACTACTACCGTGACAACAACAGCAGTTATAAATACTGATACAAGTTCCGTACCCGACAGTCAGAATGACGGTACACAGACAACTGCTCCTGCGCCGTCCAATAACACTAGCGAAAAAAATTCCTCAAACGGAAACAACGGTACAGGTACGTCGTATACTTCTGATGACTCATCAAGCACAGCGGCTACAACAAAAAAGGTCGGAGCTGTCAGCAGCATAAACAGCTCTGAGAATGAGCAAGCATCTGCGGCTGCAAAATCAATATTACTTATAATAGTTGGCCTTGCATTTGCGGTGGGAGTTATTGCGGCTAACAGAAAACACAAGCTTCATATCATGGAGCAAAAATGTACGCAAGCTGATCTGAACAAGCGTGTTATTGAAATTTTCAGATACACACTAAAATATCTTGCTTTGCTTGGAGTAAAGTCAGACAAGAATTTATCTGATATGCAGCTTTGTGATGTACTGCTGGAGATATGTCATACAAAGCATATCAATGAGCTGGACGAGCAATTAAAGACAATTTGCTCCATTGCAGTAAAGGCACAGATGAGTGCTGCTGGCGTATCAGAAGAAGATGCTGAGAATGCTGAAAAGATACTTAAATTTATAGCCGATGAAGTTGTAAAAACAAATCTGTCGCAGTTCGATATGATATCAGCTAAATACGTTTACTGTTTATATTAATTAGGAAAGGATCGTTTAAAATGGCAAAGAAAAAGAAAAACAGATATGGTAATCCTGCAAAAAACATTGCAGCTCAGGAGGCAAAAATGCAGGCAGCTGCACCAACCGAACAGCCAAGAGCCAAAGCATATGCTTCCGCTCCTGAGGATAGTTCAAAGCCTATGATACTCAGAATTTTAGTCCTTGCTATCGTTGCTGTAATGATACTGGGAATAGTAGTTGGGGCGGTGCTTTTCTGATGGTACACATTGGCAACAGCTGGGATGATATACTTGCAGATGAATTCAAGAAGGATTACTATTTGAAACTGAGAGAATTTCTGAAATACGAATATTCTCATTATAATGTTTATCCGAATATGTATGATATTTTCAATTCTCTGAAATACACACCTTATGAAAATGTTAAAGCTGTGATTATCGGTCAGGACCCATATCATGGTCCTGGTCAGGCGCATGGTCTTTGCTTTTCTGTAAAAGCGGGAGTTAAGCCTCCTCCGTCACTGCAGAATATTTTTAAGGAAATGCAGAATGACCTTGGTATCGCTCCGCCTAATAACGGAGAACTTACCGATTGGGCGAAACAGGGTGTTCTTATGCTAAACACAGTTCTTACTGTTCGTGAAGGACAGGCTAATTCACACAGAGGTAAGGGTTGGGAACAATTGACTGATGAGATCATACGAAAGCTAAATGAGCGTGATAAACCGATAGCTTTTATACTTTGGGGCGGAAATGCAAAGACCAAAGAACCGCTGATAACCAACCCTATTCATGGTATATTTAAAGCAGCGCATCCTTCTCCCCTTTCTGCTTATAATGGATTTTTCGGATGCAGACACTTTTCGGCAGTCAATCATTTTCTTTTAACAAACGGAATGGAGCCTATCAACTGGCAGATAAGCAACAAATAAACATAAAAAATCCTTTGCTGATAAATTTCAGCAAAGGATTTTTCTTTTGGTATATTACGGAATAAGTCTGTTGATATCTCTTGGGAACATAGATGTTTCACGGATATTGTTCTTGTTAAGAAGCTTCATAAGAAGTCTTTCAAGACCGATACCGAGTCCGCCATGAGGTGGAAGTCCGTATTTATGTGCTTCAAGGTAGTTCTTGAAATCTTCAGGGTCAAGTCCCTGTGCCTTCATCTTAGCTACCTGTTCATCATAATCGTGTATTCTCTGACCGCCTGATGTGATCTCAAGACCTCTGAACAGAAGGTCAAACTTGTATGCCTCTCTTGGATCTTCTCTTGAATTCATAGCATAGAACGGAGGTTTTGATGATGGGAAGTGAGTTACGAAAATAAAGTCAGAATTGTACTTTTCCTTAGCATACTTACCAAGATTAACTTCATCTTCTGGGTCAAGGTCAAACTTTTTACCAGAACCTTCTCCGCCTCTGAGAAGTTCAATAGCATCTGCAAACTTAATAGACGGAACTTCGCCTATTTCAGGAATATCAGCATCGAGAATTTTGATCTCATTCTGATAATTTTCCTTGCAGTACTCAAACATAGACTTAAGCATTGCTATTTCCATTTTCATTACATCATACATACTGTCGATATAACCCATTTCAAAGTCAAGACCGATATATTCGTTGATATGACGTGATGTTGCGTGCTTTTCAGCTCTGTATACAGGTGCGATCTCATATACTCTGTTAAAGAATGCAACTGCTGTCTGCTTATAGAACTGAGGTGACTGGTTAAGGAATGCGTGCTTGCCAAAATAGTCAAGTGCAAAAATATTTGCACCGCCCTCAGCGCCCTGTGCAACTATCTTAGGTGAATGTATCTCCGTAAAGTCATTTTCTCTCATGAATTTGTGCATACCCTGCACAAGACCTTCCTGAAGTTTGAAAATAGCTCTTTCATATGGGTTTCTGAGAGAAACAGCTCTGTTATCGAGATTTACTTCAATAGTACAGTTGAGTTTACCCTGTGATATTTTGAGCGGGATCTCAGCTGCAGGAGTTGAAATAAGCTTGATAGATTCAAGAACGATCTCAACGCCAGTAAATTCTCTTTCATTCTTGTTTACTGTACCCTTGACATCAACGAAGAAACCTTCTCTCAGACCTTCGATAGAATCTGAACACTTATCAGCAGAATATACTGTCTGGAATACATTTCTTGAAGTTCTTACAAGAATAAATGAAATGCTGCCCATTTTCTTTATCTTATGAACACAGCCTGTAAATTCAACAGTCTTGCCCATATTAGAAACTGCATCTTCAAGAGTGAACTCTTTCTTAAGGTCATCAATACCGATCATAAGCATATTTCCGTTTGAATTTGGAACATACTTATTGCTGTTTTCATACTTTGTAAGCTTTGAAGCGTCAATAACATTGTTTTCTGTTTCAGCTTCCTCAGTTTTTTCAGCAGAGCCGGCTGAGAGTTCTTTAAGCTTATTTTCAAGTATTTCCTTGATTATCTTAGGTGTTGCAACGCCTTTGAGCGCCTTTGTACACTGACCCATAATAAAGCCGAATACTTTTGTTTCACCATTTTTGTACTGCTCTACCTGAGCTGAGTTAGCAGAAAGGATATCATTGATGCCAGCCTCTACCTTAGCGGTATCAACTGTAATTATCATTCCCTTAGCCTTGGCGATATCCATTGGCTTGCCGCCGTTTTCAACCATTTCTCTGAAAATTGTCTTAGCGTCATTCTTAGATACCTTTTCCGTATCTGCCATTTCAACAAGCTGTGCAAAATCCTCTGCTGTGAAACTGATGTTGTTTACATCTATCTCACCAAGGTTGATTCTTCTCATAAATTCGCCAAGTACGAAAGCGGCAACGCTCTTTGGATTATTATAAGCTTTTACTGCGCTTTCAAAGAAGTCGGAAATAACCTTTGACTGAATAAGGATATTTGCATCAACTTCTGAAAGCCCATACTGCTCGATATACTTTTTGATTCTCTGATTTGGAAGTTCAGGGAGCTTAGCTCTGATCTCTTCAAGCTGCTCATCTGTGAGGTTTACCTGAAGAATATCAGGCTCTGGGAAATAACGATAGTCATTTGCGTTTTCTTTAGAACGCATTGATGTAGTCTTATCTCTGTTGGCATTATATCTTCTTGTTTCCTGAACGACCTTTTTGCCAGCCTCTAAGAGAAGAGCCTGTCTTTTCTCTTCATACTTGATAGCACGTCCAACTGACTTTATAGAGTTGATGTTCTTGATCTCGGCACGAGTACCGAACTCCTTAGCGTCAGGACGCATAAGAGAAATATTTACGTCACATCTGAGTGAACCCTGTTCCATTTTACAGTCGCAAACGCCTGCATACTGGAGAAGGAGCGATATCTGCTCAACAAAAGCCATTGCCTCTTCAGCAGAAGAAATATCAGGTTCAGTTACTATCTCGATAAGTGGAATGCCGCAGCGGTTATAGTCAGCCATTGAAATTCCATTGAAATCGTCATGGACAAGCTTACCTGCGTCCTCTTCAAGATGTATATGGTTAATTCTTATATTCTTCTTTACACCATTTACTTCAATAGGCACATATCCAGGACCAACGATAGGTCTGTAAAGCTGAGATATCTGATATGCCTTTGGAAGGTCAGGATAGAAGTAGTTCTTTCTGTCGAATACAGAGAACTTATTTATTTCACAGTTAAGAGCATAACCTGCTTTTACTGCATACTCGACTGCTGTCTGATTTAAGATAGGGAGAGTACCCGGCATACCTGTACATACAGGGCAGCATCTTGTATTCTGTTCGCCTCCGAATTCAGCCGAACAGGTGCAGAAAATCTTTGTTTTCGTAAGAAGCTCAGCGTGGATTTCAAGACCTATGACGGTTTTCCATTTTTCCATTGTCTTTTCCTCCTTTTAAAGCTTTGGTGCAACAGGTATAAAGCCCTGTTCATATGCGTCTGAAACCTGAAGAACTGTCTGCTCGTCAAATTTCTTACCGATTATTGAAAGTCCGATAGGCATACCCTCTGCATTGTATCCGCATGGAGTAGATACAGCAGGAAGTCCTGCGATATTAACTGTTACAGTGCAAATATCAGCCTGATACATCTGTACTGGGTCAGCTGTCTTTTCAGGGCTGTATGCAACAGCAGGTGTGGTAGGTGTAAGGATAACATCACACTTATCAAAAATATCATCATATTCTTTTCTGATAAGCTGTCTGAGTCCCAGAGCCTTTCTGTAATAAGCGTCATAATATCCGCTTGAAAGACAGTAGTTACCGAGAAGGATTCTTCTCTTGACCTCTTCGCCAAAGCCTTCTGAACGTGACTTTATAATAAGCTCTTCATAGCTGTCAGCCTTTGCAGTTCTGTGACCATACTTGATACCATCATATCTTGAAAGGTTTGACGCAGCCTCTGCACAGGCAAGAAGATAATAGCAAGGAACAGCATATTTAAGTGAAGGCATCGAGCATTCAACAAGCTCTGTACCCATTGCTTTATATTCATCCGCAGCCTTAAGAACTGCATTTCTTACCTCATCTTCAATACCGTCTGCATAAAATTCCTTAGGCAGAGCGATCTTCATACCTTTAAGTGACTGACCGATCTTAGCAGAAAAATCAGGAACAGCATTTTTAGAGCTTGTACCGTCATGTGGATCAAATCCGCAGATCTGATTGAGTATCACTGCACAGTCAGCAGAGTTCTTTGCGATAGGTCCGATCTGGTCAAGTGATGATGCAAATGCAACAAGACCGTAACGTGAAACACGGCTGTATGTTGGCTTGATACCTGTTACGCCGCAGAAAGCAGAAGGCTGTCTGATAGATCCGCCTGTATCTGTACCAAGTGCTGCCGGAGCAAGTCCTGCGGCTACTGCTGCAGCAGATCCGCCTGAAGAACCACCAGGAACGCAGTTTGTATTATAAGGATTCTTAGTTTTCTTAAAAGCGGAAGTCTGTGTAGAACCGCCCATTGCAAACTCGTCAAGTGAAGTTTTTCCGAGCATAACAATATTCTGAGAATCAAGCTTTTCCATAGCTGTTGCATTATAAGGAGGAATAAAGTTTTCAAGTATCTTTGATGAACAAGTTGTTCTTACTCCCTCAGTACAGATATTATCCTTTATAGCCATAGGGATACCTGTAAGCGCTTTAGCCTCGCCCTTATCAATAACAGCCTGAGCTTTTTCAGCCTGAGCCATAGCTATATCTTCGGTAACTGTGATATAACATTCAAGCTTATCGTCATATTTCTTTATATTATCAAGATATTCTTTAGTAAGCTCCTGCGATGAAACGGATCTTTCGTCGAGAGCTTTACGCATCTCACGAAGATTCATTGAAGAAATATCCAACATTAACACTACCCTTCTATATATTATTCTACTACCTTTGGTACTACAAAGCAGTTATTCTGATTTACTGCATTCTGAAGAACCTTTTCGGTCGGCATTGACGCTGCAACTTCATCTTTTCTGATGTCATTCAGATAAACATTATGATTATCCTTAGTATCATCATAAGTAACGTCAATTTCTTTAATGGTATCCATAAGATCGATAATGCCGGTCATTTCACCGGAAACCTTTTCAAGCTCTTCATCAGAAAATTCCAATTTACCAAGCTCGGCAAGATATTTAACCAAATTTGTATCCATAAGAACCCCTTACCTTTCTTTGTAAGCTGCGGTACGAAATTACATACCAACTCAATATAATATTATACAACACTTTCGCCATGATTGCAAGCATTTTTTACTCAAATTCAGATTTTATTAAATAAAATAATAGAAATCCACAGATACAGCAGCGTATCTGTGGATCTAAGCATCTTTACTTAATCATTATTATCCTTTGAATACTTATCAAGTATGTGTGAAAAATCAAATGTTGCAAAGTAATCAGCAGGTGTTTCAGCACGTCTGATAAGCTGTGTTGTTCCGTCCTCCTTGAGCAGTATCTCAGCTGAACGGAGCTTACCATTATAGTTATAACCCATTGAGAAACCATGAGCGCCTGTATCGTGAATGCAAAGGATATCACCTGTATCTATCTCAGGTAGCATTCTGTCAACTGCAAATTTATCATTATTTTCGCAAAGTCCACCTGTTACATCGTACTTGTGGTCACAAGGAGCATTTTCCTTTCCAAGTACGGTTATATGATGATATGCACCATACATAGCAGGACGCATAAGGTTGCAGGCACAAGCGTCAACGCCAACATACTCTTTATATGTATGCTTATGATGAGTGCAGGTAGTAATAAGGTGACCATACGGAGCGAGCATATATCTGCCAAGCTCTGTAAAGATAGCAACATCACCAAGACCTGCAGGAACGAGTATCTCATCAAATGCCTTGTGCACACCTTCACCGATCTCAAAAATGTCATTCTGAGGCTTGTCAGGTTCATAGGCAATTCCTACACCGCCAGAAAGATTGATGAACTTGATGTCAGCGCCTGTTTTTTCTTTAAGTTCAACAGCAAGCTCAAAAAGAATTCTTGCAAGCTTAGGATAATATGCATTTGAAACTGTATTTGATGCAAGAAAAGCATGGATTCCGAAATGCTTTGCACCCTTTTCTTTAAGGATCTTAAAGCCTTCGATTATCTGATCGTGGGTAAAGCCGTACTTTGCCTCACCGGGATTGTCCATTATCTGATTTTCAATAGAAAAATGTCCGCCCGGATTGTAACGGCAGCAGATAGTTTCAGGAATACCGCAAAGTTCATCAAGATATTCGATATGAGTAAAATCGTCAAGATTTATATATGCGCCAAGTTCTCTTGCCTTAAGGAAGTCAGCCTTTGGTGTAACGTTTGATGAAAACATTATATCGCTGCCCTTAAAACCGCAGCATTCGCTCATCATAAGTTCAGTAAGAGATGAGCAGTCAACTCCGCAGCCTTCTTCCTGTAAAATTTTCAGTATATATGGATTAGGCGTAGCCTTTACTGCAAAATACTCTTTATAGCCTTTATTCCAACTAAAAGCCTTATTAAGATTTCTTGCATTTTCTCTTATTCCCTTTTCATCATAAATATGAAAAGGCGTTGGATACTTTGCAATGATTTCCTCCGCCTGTTCCTTTGTAATAAATGGTTTTTTCATTTTAAATCTTCCTTTGACTTAAATTTATACTTTTAATATATAGTTTATTGTAACATTTTTCGTATAAATAGTCAAGAGTATTCCGTTTTTTTTGAATTTATCCTACTAATATTGTATATTTTGACATATTGCATTAAAGATACAACTAAAATAACAAATAAATAGCACAAATTTATTTACAAATCCTTGATTTATCGAAGGTTATACGTTATAATAAGAAATATGCAAAAGTTTTGAAAGTTAAAGGAGGCTAATTATGTCAGATGAGAAAAAGCAAAACAGTAAAGCTGCTCTGATAGATGAATCTGATTCTGAAAGCAGAATGCTTTATGATATCAACGATCCTGACGGAAAGCTTAAAGAGGACGAAAAAAGTTCGGATAAAAGCAGCAAAAGCAAAAAAAAGCCTAAGAAAAAGAGCAGCAAGCTAAGAGTTCTGCTGATAGTTTTACTTATTATCTTGGTTCTTGCCGGTGCTGTGGTCGGCATAGGAGTCGGTGTTATTTATCACTATATCAACAAGGTCAATATCGTTGATGATAACAGCAGTTACGAGATTTTATCTTCGATAGAGCCTGACGATGATATTACTTCTGAACCTGACTCTCCGCAGGAGGATATTGATTCACTTGAAGAGCAGATCAAGAAAAACACAGAAAGCAAATCTGACAGCTCAAAGAAGTCAGACAGCAGCAAGAGTTCAAATGTTACTGAAAACACAACAGTATCAACTACCGAAGAAGTTTATAACTACGACTTTAATGATGAAAACGTAACTAATATTCTTCTTATCGGAACAGACGCAAGAGATGTGAACAGCCGTGGAAGATCGGACAGCATGATACTTGTTTCGATCAATGATTCGACTAAAAAGATCATCATGACCTCTTTCTTGAGAGATACATATGTAAGCATTCCGGGCGTTGAATATACAAGACTTAATCACGCTTATGCATACGGCGGACCTGATCTGCTGATAGACACTATTGAGTCAAACTTCAAAATACCGATCGACAAGTACGTTCAGGTAAACTTCAGCTCATTCACAAAAGTCGTTGACCTTGTAGGCGGCGTTGATATCCATGTAAATGATGATGAAGTCGAATATCTCAATATGTACCTTAATAAAGTAAAGAACGGTGACAAATACAAGCTGTCATCAGGCGGAGATTATAAGCTTAACGGCGCTCAGGCATTGGCATATTCAAGAATAAGATACGTTGGCACTGACTTCGGCAGAACTGAAAGACAGAGAACAGTACTTGAAAAGATCATTGAAAATACAAGTGATCTCAGCATAACTGAACTTGGAGATCTGCTTGATGAGATCCTTCCTAACCTCACAACAAATCTTCAGAAAGACGAATTGTTCTCTATGATACTTGACTCACCAACATATCTCGGATATGACAGAGTACAGTGCAGAGTTCCTGCTGACAACACATGGTGGAATCTTACTATCAGAGGAATGGCTGTTCTCGGAATTGACTTCAATGCAAACATAAGATATCTTGGCGAAAATATATACGATCAGTATTAAACATCACAGCGGGAATGCACAATGTATTCCTGCTTTTTTTTGTATATACATAAGAGAAGATATTTGTACTCATAAAAAAAATCCAATACCAGAAACTGCGATATTACTTAAAAACGAACATACATACGAATGATTTGTAACATAATTGTAATATGTAAGCACAAAGATACAAAAAAAATCCCTTTTTTTCTAAAAATGAAGCTTTAACTATTGATTTTTTTCTTAGATTATGATACAATAAATAAGTATTAATGTTAAGACTTTGATGTAGGATAACGAGTTTTTTGTGCGCTATCCTCTGCCTATATATAATCATTAAATTGCACTTACGGTGAAAAAGTAAATAAGATAATAAAGAGAGATTTGTATACCGATGTGCATTAAGGAGTGTTGATTTTGGAGAAATTCGTCATCAACGGAGGTATTCCGCTCCGTGGTACGGTAAATATAAGCGGCGCTAAAAATGCCGCAGTTGCACTTGTTGCAGCAACTATTCTTTGTGATGAACCTTGTATTCTTGAAAATGTCCCTGAAATAAGCGATATCACAAAATGTCTGAAAATACTCAGAGATATGGGTGCAGACATTCAGTTAAAAGACAGAAACACGGTTTATTTTGATACAAGAAGCATTACCGAGCCAAAAGTTCCGGAAGAACTTGCGAGAACAATGCGTGCGTCAAGCTACTTTCTCGGCACTCTTCTTGGTCGTTTCCATGAGGCTTATGTTCCTATGCCAGGCGGATGCAACTTAGGTGACAGACCTATCGACCAGCATTTGAAAGCTTTCAATGCGCTTGGTGCAAAGGACGAGATAATCAATGGTTCAAATCATGTATGGGCTGATTCTCTTATCGGAAATCAGATCTACTTTGATTTTGTTACTGTTGGTGCTACGATGAACGCTATCTTTGCCGCTGTAAAGGCAAAAGGTATGACTGTTATTGAAAATGCAGCAAAAGAGCCTCATATTGTTGATCTTGCTAATTTTCTTAACTCTATGGGCGCTGATATCAGAGGCGCAGGTACTGACGTTATCAAGATCAGAGGTGTTGAATACCTTAAGGGTGTAACTTATGCTACTATTCCGGATCAGATCGAAGCAGGAACTTATATGGTAGCTGCCGCAGCCACAAAAGGTGATGTAACTATCGCTAATGTTATACCAAAGCATCTTGAATCTATCACCGTTAAACTTCGCAAGTGCGGTGTTCATGTTGAGGAAAACGATGAAAGCGTTCATGTATGGGTTGACGGTCCTTTGATGAAAACATCTCTCAAAACTATGCCGCACCCAGGCTTCCCTACTGATATGCAGCCACAGTTTTCTACTTTACTGACCATGGCAGAGGGAACAAGTATTGTTACAGATGATATTTTTGATAATCGTTTCAGATATGTTGCTGAACTTCGCAGAATGGGAGCAGATATTTCTGTTGACGGCAAGGTAGCAGTTATTCAGGGAGTAGGTCAGCTCAAGGGAGCGCCTGTTTCCGCAACAGACCTTAGAGCAGGTGCTGCAATGGTAATCGCAGGTCTTGCTGCTCAGGGTACGACCGAGATAGATAATATTTTCTATATTGAAAGAGGATATGAAAACATTGATGAAAAGCTCAGAGGATTGGGAGCAGACATCAAGAGAGTTATCAAGCCAGATGTTGAAGCAGTAAAGCTCAGCGGCTGATATATTATAAATAACGAACGATCAAGCAGTAACCGTTGAACGATTACTGCTTTTTTGAGCCATTTCATATTAAGGAGGAAAAATGGAGCTTTTTGTATCTGACCTTGATGGAACTTTACTGAATGAAAATGCTGAGATCTCAGAGTATACTGCAAATTCTCTCAATGCTCTGATAAAAAATGGATTAAATTTCACTATCGCAACAGCAAGGACCATAGCAACCGTCAGAAAAATTATCGGCGGAATTGAATTGAGCATACCGATGATACTTATGAACGGTGTTCTCATATATGATCCTGTGCATCACAAATATGACTTGATAAACAAGCTGTCATCTGATTTAAAGAATACTGTTATTTCAAAAATGCGTGAACTTGAACTGTCGGCTTTTATGTATACGATAGCCGAGAATGAGATGCTTACATACTACGAAAAGCTAACTAATAAAGCTATGGAAAGCTTTTATCAGCAAAGAAAATTCAAGTATTATAAAGCATTTGAAAATACAGATGATTTTATGGGAATATCTGATGACGTTATTTATTTCACTTTTATAGATTCAAAAGAAAAGCTTGCGCCTATGTGTGAGGCACTAAAAGAGATCAATGGTCTTGAACTCACATATTACAATGATATTTACAGTGATGAAATGTGGTATCTTGAAGTATTCTCGTCAAACGCTTCAAAAGAGAATGGAATAAAATATCTGCGCAGTAAATATGGATACGACAAAATCACGGTATTCGGTGACAACACAAACGATCTGCCAATGTTCAGAGCATCAGATGTGAGGATCGCTGTAAAAAATGCAAATCAGGCGGTGCTTGATAAATGTGACAAAGTAATTGCCGCCAACACGGAAAATGGAGTAGTTAAATATCTGGAGGAAATTTTTAATGGCTAGAATATATCCGCTTTTTTCATCAAGCAGCGGTAATTGTACATATATAGGTGACGAACACTGCGGGATACTTATAGACGCAGGTGTATCCTGCAAAAAAATATGCGATTCGCTGAACAATAATGGCATATCGCCAAAAGCTGTTCAGGGCATTTTTATTACTCACACTCACAGCGACCATATTCAGGGACTTAAAGTGCTTACAAAAAAATACGGAATTCCTGTATATGCTCAGAGAATAAATCTTGAAATACTTGCTCAAGAAGATAAGGTTTCCGCTAACAGCGAGCTTATAGAAATAGATAATATGGAATATGAAGTGGGCGGATATTCAGTCTATGCATTTTCTACACCGCACGACACGCCTGCAAGCTGTGGTTACAGTATAATAACTCCTTCGTGGAAGAAATGTGCTGTATGCACCGATCTTGGGTATGTTACTAATGAAATAGATTCTGAATTAAAGAAGTGTGAGCTTGTGCTGCTTGAATCAAATTATGATAAAAAAATGCTTCTTAACGGAAGCTATCCTTACGTTTTAAAGCAGCGCATAGCATCGAACAATGGGCATTTGTCTAACGATGACTGCGGAAATCAGCTTTCAGAACTTGTAAAGTCCGGAGTGTCAAAATTTATTCTCGGACACCTCAGCCGTGAAAACAATACACCTGACATGGCTGAAAGATCGGCTGTAAACTCACTGACCAAATTTGATCGTAACCGTGATTATATTTTGGAGGTAGCAAAACCTGAGGGAAATGGAATGGTGGTGACATTTTGATAAAAATAAATCTTATTACCGTTGGAAAGCTTAAAGAGAAATACTGGCGTGATGCAGCTGCTGAATATGCTAAAAGGCTGTCTGCGTTCTGTAAACTTGATATTGTAGAACTCAACGAAAGCAGGCTGTCTGATAACCCTTCTGAAAAAGAAAAGCTTGCTGCGCTCGATAACGAGGCTGAATCAATGGCTAAATACATTGACGGCAGCAATACATACAATATTGCGATGTGCATTGAAGGTAAAATAATATCCAGTGAAGAGCTTTCAGCAAAGATAGAAGACTGCGGCACAAACGGATTTTCAACGATCAACTTTATAATCGGCTCTTCGTTCGGGATAGCACAGTCTGTCAAGCAAAAATGTGATTTTAAGCTTTCGATGTCAAAAATGACTTTTCCGCATCAGCTTGCAAGAATAATGCTTTTAGAGCAAATTTACAGAGGATTTCAGATCTCAAATCATACCAAGTATCACAAATAAAAAAACGAAAGATAAGGAACTTCCCTATCTTTCGTTTTTTGTTTTATTAAGATTGCGGTGGAACTGAGAATGGATATAACTCTTTAAACTCATCAAAATCCCCCGCTGTTTTGTCAGAACCTGTTGGTATAAGACCTGTGCAGTCATTAGCAGAACAGGCAGGGTTATAATAGTTATAACATTCCTCATCAAATTCCTTGCTGTTGCTGCCATAGTTTTCTGAACATGATCTTAAATGCTCAAAAGCAGATATATCCTTTTTCAGCAGCACAGCTCTCAGTTTTGGTGAGAGTTCAGCAAAAAACGCACGTCCTTCGGAATCCTTGCTGAGATACTCTGCAAGAGTATCTTTTTCATTATTCGGCATATAGTAAAACCTCCTTTTTAAGTAGTTTTACCATTACACCAAATAATATTACATTCGGAAAACTTACAAGTTTTAAACTTCTTCAAGCAGGCAAACAGCCGTTGCTGATATTCCAAGTTCTTCGCCTGTAAAGCCCAGTTTCTCTTCCGTAGTGGCTTTAACGGACACCTGTGAAATATCACATTTTAAAACTTCTGCAATATTATTTCTCATGGACAAAATATGCGGTGCAAGCTTTGGTTTCTGAGCACATATCGTAGAATCAAGATTTACAAGCTTATAACCATGTTCTGCGATAACTGAGGAAACCTCTGATAAAAGCTTCATACTGTCTGCACCTTTATACTTTTCATCTGTATCAGGAAAAAGCTTGCCTATATCGCCAAGAGCCAACGCACCCAACATTGAATCCATAATTGCGTGAACAAGAACATCTGCGTCGGAGTGACCGTCAAGACCTTTGTCGTGAGGAATATCAACTCCGCCGATTATAAGCTTTCTTCCCTCTTTAAGACGATGAACGTCATATCCGTGACCAATTCTCATAATAACTCCTTTATTACATTTCCTCATAGTTGCCTAAAAACTTGAAATACGATAGTTCGGAATCAAGTTCGCTCAGCAGCTTTGCGACCTCAGGAGTGTCGATAGCACCCTGAAAATCAAGATAGAATACTACATCAAAATCTGTATTAGCAACAGGCATACTTTCGATCATCGAAAGATTAAGACCTGCAACAGAAAACTTTGTAAGCAAACGATAAAGAGCTGATGACTGGTGCGGCAGCACGAGGCACACTGATATAGTATCTGCATTTTCTGATTTTAGTGTTTCTTTTGATATAAGTATGAATTTAGTAAAATTATATGCTGCATTTGCTATATCACGTTTTAATATGTCAAGTCCAAGATCATTTGCGCACTGTTCAGAGCAGATCGCACCATATGGCTGATCGCTGTCTTTGATATAACAAGCTGCCAATGCTGTATTTGCGTACTTGTGAGTTTTAAAGCCATTCTCTTCAACAAAATCAGAACACTGATGAAGTCCCTGTTCATGAGAATAAACAGAACGTATCTCCTCAAATTTTATTCCTTTGCGCACAGCCAGACAATGCGACACCTTGACTTTTGTAGACGCACAGATCTTAAAATCATGCTTTTTCATAAGCTCATATGTACGCTCAACTGCACCTGCCGTTGTATTTGTAATTGGTAGAATACCAAACTCAGCTTCTCCGTTTTCAACGGCTGTAAAAACCTCATCGAAGTCTTCAAAGAATATCGGCTCATAATCATCAAACAGATTTGAGCAGGCAATATGAGAATAAGAACCATTTGTACCCGGAACAGCGACCTTATGATGTCCGCTCAGATCAAGCTTTTTGTATTCGATCTTGTTAGTTTGAGCGAAAAAGCGCTGATACTGATAGCACTTTGAAATGTCCATTATTGTCTGAAACAGCACCTTTGATCCGCCCTTCATATCGTCAGACGATTTCTGAGCCACTTTATCAAGTATATGCTGTTCCCTTGCGCCCTGAAAAACAGGAAGATCATTATCTATCTTATACTGCGCAACATCACAGCAAAGATTCATTCGTTTAAAAAAAAGTTCCTGTATCTGATTGTCTATATCATTTATATTACTGCGAAGTTCATCTAAATCCATACTTAATCTCCTAAAAAATATATTCAATTCATTTTACCACACTAATGCACAGTTTTCAAGTAGTAAAGTATGATTTGGTCAAAAAATAAGAATTAATTTACAATTTAAAAGGAGCAGAATATCTGCTCCTTAAATTCAGCCTTTATTCATCATTCTGAGGATACTTCTTATATCCAGGGTGCTTTCCTGTTACACCGTACTTAGGACGCATTCCTATAAGTCTGTCGATATTTTCTCTTGAAATATCCTTAACACCGCCGAGAAGTCTTGCTACAAGTGAGATCTGCGCCTGAAGTTCAAGAGTTTCCATGCGGTAATATGCCGTTGTAAGATCTGCGCCAACTGTCAAAGCACCATGATTTTCAAGCAGCATTACATCATGCTCCTGAAGATAAGGTTCAATAGCCTCAGGCACTTCATATGTAGACGGAGTTCCGTAAGGTGTAAGCGGAACTGAACCCACTGCAATTACAGTTTCTATCATACAGTAATCGTCAATAGGAAGATGTGCACACGCAAATCCTGTTGAAACAGGAGGATGTGCGTGAACTACTGCACCAACATCAGGTCTGTCGTGATAGCATTTAAGGTGCATTTTTACCTCTGATGACGGTTTCCAGCCTTCAACAGCCTCGATTATGTTAAATTCATCATCAATAAGACCGATTTTGTCAGGTGTGATATCGGCTTTGGATACACCAGTCTGAGTTGCAAGATATCTGCCTTCGGCAACCTTAACTGTTACATTGCCATCATTTGCAGCTACCCAGCCTTTCTGCCACATTTTATGACATACCTCAACCATTGCCTGTTTTATATCTTCGTACATATTATTCATTCCTTTCATTTGTATCAGACTACGCCTTTTTGCAGCATAATGTTTGCATAAACGGCTTTTTCACCCGTTGCAATTATAGCATAAGCAGTTTTAGCCTGTTCATAAAACGCAAACCTTTCGATCTCTCCTACCGCAGACGAACCTCTAGTGTCATATCTTGAAATGATCTTCTTATACTCGTCCCATATCGGAGTTTTTGCAGTATCTCCTGCCATGACCTGCATTAAGTTCACAGGTTTTTCTACATATGTATCCAGCGGAAACAGCTGTAAGATAGCGTCGAGAAGTTCAGGTACACCATGACCGTCACATCGTATTACCTTGGCATTTTTGCCCATACTTTCAGCAGGAAAATTTCCGTCAGCAATTATTATTCTGTCAGAATGCCCCATTTCACACAGAACTTTAAGCAGTTCGGGTGAAAGTATAGGCGGTATATTTTTAAGCATTTTTATATCACCTCTTAGTAATTATATTATAAAATCTCATAAACTGATTTTCCCATTCATCGGCATTTTCAGGCTCAAAGGTAAATATCTGCTCAGAGTTTGCAATTATTTTTCTTGCGCTTTCTATGTCAGGGATATCTCTAGATGAAAGCAGCTGAACAATAATATTACCCAGTGCGGTAGCCTCAACAGGGCCGCTTGAAACTCTTATTCCACAGGCGGACGCAGTAAGCTGTGAAAGAAATTTATCCTTTGTTCCTCCGCCGATCATATACAGGATATTATACTTCTTTTTAGTGCATATTTCAAGTTCTTCAATAGCCGAACGATATTTCATCGCCAAGCTTTCATATATGCAGCGCATTACTTCGCCGTCTGTAACAGGAACATACTGCTCAGTTCTTTGGCAATATTCTCTCACACGTTTAGGAATATTGCCTGACGGGATAAAAAGTTCGTCATCAGGATCTATAAAGCACTTAAACGGTTCAGCCTTTCTAGCCATATCCTCAAGCTGCGCAAATGAATAATCTTTACCCTCACGCTGCCATTGACGGCGGCTTTCCTGTATCAGCCACAGACCGATTATATTTTTCAAGAAAGAAGTTTTTCCGCCGTATCCGACCTCATTTGTCACATTAAGCCTGAGTGAGCTTTCGTCCAACACAGGTTCATCAAGCTCTGTACCAAGCAAACTCCAAGTGCCGCATGAAAGAAAAGCAAAATCTTTCTGATTTGCAGGGACAGCAGCCATAGCAGCTTGTGTATCGTGTCCGCATACTGCAATAACTTTCATATCACCGATATCAAGTTCTTCTCTTATTTGCTTACTCAGCGTTCCTATGACGCTGCCTGACGGCACGATATTTGTAAACAGGCTTGATTTTATCCCAAGCTTTTGCGCAATATCAAACGCCCAGTTTTTAGTGGTTTGATCGTAAAGCTGAGAAGTTGAGGCAATAGAACGCTCTGTTACCTTTTCGCCGGTAAGAAAATAGGTGAATAAATTAGGCATCATAAGCATTTTATCTGCCCGTTCGATCAACTCAGGACGTTCTTTAACAATGGACATAAGCTGAAAAGCTGTGTTTATATCCATGAACTGATTACCAGTTACCTTATAAAATTCTTCTTTAGGAATGGTTTCAAAGCTTTTTTCAGCTAATCCTTTTGTTCGTGCATCTCTGTAATGCACAGGATTTTCGAGCAATCTTCCGTTCTTGTCAAGCAAGCCGAAATCAACGCCCCATGTGTCTATTCCAAGACTTTCGATCTTTCCATATGATTTGGATTTTATAAGGCTCTGCTTTATTTCATGAAAAAGCCGCAATACGTCCCAATACATTGTGTCGCCAACTATAACAGGGTCATTTGAAAAGCGATGTATCTCCTCCAGCGTGATCCTGCTGCCGTCAAAATTACCGATCATAGCACGTCCGCTTGACGCACCAAAATCTATGGCGAGAACTTTTTTCATTTTATCTGCTCCTTTTCAGAGAGTTATTTTTTATACAGTGGGCCATAATTTGCACAAGCTCTGAAATCAGCACCCTCTTTATCCATACCAAAAGCATTCCATGCAGCAGGACGGAAAATATCATCTTCCGGCACATTATGCATAGCAACAGGTATTCTGAGTATCGATGCCAGCGTAATAAGGTCTGCTCCTATATGACCATAACTTATTGCACCGTGATTTGCACCCCAGTTATTCATTACATCATAAGCTGTCTTGAATGCACCCTTACCTGTAACTCTTGGTGCGAACCATGTGCAAGGCCATGTATAGTCTGTTCTCTTCCAAAGGATATCATTGACTTTTTCAGGCAGTTTAACCGTCCAGCCCTCTGCTATCTGGAGCATTGGTCCGAGTCCCTTTACAAGATTAAGACGGATCATTGTAACAGGCATTTCAGCATCTGTAACAAAACGTGAGGAAAATCCGCCGCCTCTGAAATATCCGCAGTCAGCATAGTTCCATGTTGTTGCAGCCATAATGTTTTTCTGATCCTCTTCTGTGATATTGAACCATTCTTTCATAATAGCATTGCCATTTTCATCCTTAGCCTGTCCGTTAGCGTCAAGGCAGGCAGCACCGGAATTGATAAGATGTATGAAACCGCCCGCTTCTTTTGCCTTGCCCTCAAGTTCATAGCCCGTTGATCTCATTACAGCCTCAGGTGACCAGTATGTTCTTACGTCGGCAAAGATCTGCGCTCTATTAGTCAGCAGTTTCATAAACATCATTCCAAGACCATTAAGAACATCATTCTCTGTTGCGAGTACATATGGCTCTCTTGCGCCATTCCAGTCAAAAGTTGTATTGAGCATTGCCTCAGGGAAATCGCAGTTAGGATAGAAATCTGTCCACTGTCTTTGACCCTGGAAACCTGCTGCAATGGCATTATGACCTACCATTTCCTCTTCTCTACCGACTGGCAGATTTTTATTGCCGTTCATAAGATCCTTGATTATGCACATCATTTTTACGACAAATTCCCAATCCTTTTCTTTTTCCTCAGGAGATTTTTTCAGTTCATCAGGGTTTTTGTCAAAGCCTTCGATACAGTTGGCTTTTGTCCAAGCAAGTGCTTTTTCATACTCGGCTTTATCATAGATCTCTTCTGTCATACGTCTTATTATTTCAACTTCATCAACAGATTCAACTCTCATGCCGAGATAGTCCTCTATAAATGCAGGGTCAATTATGGATCCGCCTATTCCCATGCATATAGAACCTATCTGAAGATAAGATTTACCTCTCATCGTAGCAGCAGCTACCGCCGCACGTCCAAATCTGAGAAGTTTTTCTTTTACATCTGCCGGTATCTCCATATCGTCTGCTTCACATACATCATGACCGTAAATTCCGAATGCAGGAAGTCCTTTCTGCGCATGGGTTGCTAAAACTGAAGCAAGATAAACTGCTCCCGGACGTTCAGTTCCGTTAAAGCCCCATACTGCTTTTATCGTATTTCTGTCCATATCCATAGTTTCTGCACCATAGCACCAGCAAGGTGTAACTGTCAGAGTAATGTCAACGCCTGCTCTTTTAAACTTATCAGCACAAGCCGCAGCTTCGGCAACTCTTCCGATAGTTGTATCAGCGATTATTACCTTTACAGGCTCTCCGTTTGAATATTTTAAGTTTTCCTCAAAAAGCTTTGCCGCAGACTTAGCCATATTCATTGTCTGCTCTTCCAGCGAACCTCTGACGTTCAACGCTCCCCTTCTGCCGTCGATGGTTGGACGTATTCCTATTACAGGATATTCTTCTACAAATCTGTTTTCTGCCATAATTATTACCTCCTGAAATATGTATGATAACGATTACCATAATGCAAATTCATTATACCACACATTTTCAAAAAAAGCATTTGACAAAAAAGAGAAATAGCAGCCAATCATTTGTACAATATTGATATATTAGCACTATATTGCTGGATAGCAAGATTGATCAATTAAGCTGAAAATATTAGAAAGCGACGCAAAATCAATAATATATGCATATGATCTTTAATCGAATATCAAGATTAATATATTGTTTTTCGATAATTTTATATTGACAAATAGAAATCCATATGATATAATGACATCAATAAAAATGAGAGGGGAATTTTTCCTATGATAACAAGTTGGTCTAAAACAAGATCTCTGATGCTTTCAAGAATTCTGGTGTATGCTTTGCTGTTCCTGCTGATATCGGCTGTTGTCTGTGTACCTGCAATATCAAAATGGTATGACAGCATTTCGGCTGAGGTCGGTTTAATTAAAGGCAGTGCTTTTGTACCGGTATGTGTAATGCTCTACATCTGTGATGTATTTGCTCTATGTGCAGCAAACGCTTTGAGGATCTTGCTGAGAAACATTAATAACGAAGATGTTTTTATCGAACAGAACACAAAGTGTTTAAGAATTATTTCTTGGTGCTGCGTATTTGCGG
Source organism: uncultured Ruminococcus sp. (assembly GCF_934476685.1). Taxonomy (GTDB): domain Bacteria; phylum Bacillota; class Clostridia; order Oscillospirales; family Ruminococcaceae; genus Hominimerdicola. Next base: position 61,837 of record NZ_CAKSNX010000004.1, on the reverse strand, counting down.
GAATTACATTCTGTATATTTGGCATATGGAGATTTTCATTCTTCTTTGCAGGATTTTTCGCATTGTTTCTTGGACTTGTAATGCGTGTGCTGAAAAATGTTTTTGAAAAGGCAGTAGAAATAAAGTCCGAAAATGACTTTACGATCTAGCGAGGTGCAAAATGGCTATTATAGTAAATCTTGACGTTATGATGGCAAAACGTAAAATGTCATCGGGTGAACTTGCAGAAAAAGTCGGCATAACTCCTGCAAATCTTTCTATACTCAAAACAGGAAAAGCAAAAGCGGTAAGGTTCTCAACGCTGGATAAGATCTGTGAAGTGCTTGAATGTCAGCCCGGCGATATACTTGAACACGTTTAAATGGAGCAAAAAATGAAAAGAAGTTTTTACGCAGCTGTTTTCTTTGTACTGCTGATAACAGAGATCATCATAGGTGCTTTTGCGACAGGTTTTATAAGAAACAACCTTGGTGATGTGCTTGTTGTTTGTGTGATCTACTTTTTTATTTGTATATTTACAGATAAGTGCCATTACACTCTGCCGCTTATGATTTTTATTTTCGCCTGCTTTGTCGAGTTATTACAGTACATAGATATATGCGGTTTGTTAGGTATTCCTAAAGACAGTTTGCTTGCCGTTATTATAGGTACAAATGGCAATATTCCTGATATTTTCGCTTACCTTGCAGGAATGGCTATTATATATGTCTATCTCAGATTTGAAAATGTGTATAATAAAAGGAGATGTAACTATGAACATCAATGATAACTTTTCCAATGAAACAAATATTGGAATGACTCTTTCATATGATTATGCTCAGCAAACAGTAGTAAACGAACCATCATTTACAAAGCTCCAAAAGATAATGGCATTTGCAGTGGCTTTGCTCGCTTTCTTTTTTACTCACCTCGTATTGTGGAATGTTACAGGAATTTTCACTACAATTTTGTACATTACAATCATAACAGCAATAATATTGTTTATGTGCAAGAGCGGCAAAACATTTTGCGCTTTTAACAAACTATGCGCTGCTGTTTTATACTTATTCAGTTTTGTTTTTGCCATAACAGCGAATGAATTTATAAAATCACTAGATGTTATTTTCATGACGGCAGGAATAACATATTTTGCTTTCTCTGTCGGCACGGGCAGCAAAGCTTTCGGAAGATTCTTTCCTATCGAACTGATAAAAAGTGCGCTGCAATATCCTTTTATGCATTTCTCAAAAGAATACAAGGCGATAAACTCAACAGTAAAAAATTCAAAATTCGGCAGCAGTGCAAAACTGATTATCATAGGTCTTATTTTCGCTGTACCGCTAACCTGTGTCGTAGGCGCATTGCTGATGTCGGCAGATAGAGGTGTGGAACGAATACTTATCAATGTTATGAACTTTGTTCATGCTCAGAATATGTGGACTTTGTTATTGGAAGTATGTGTTTCTATTCCGATAGGCGGATATATCTACGGAATGCTCTATGCTAATACTCACCCAGATGAGGTAACTCCTATGGATGAGGAAAAGTGTGAAAGGCTGTGTGCTGACGCTCGGAAAATAAATAATACAATGATCTATACTGCAATCACACCTATATGCCTGCTGTATATTATTTTCTTCATTTCACAAGCTAACTACTTTCTCTCAGCTTTCATGGGTACTCTTCCCGAAAATTACAGCTATGCTGAGTATGCAAGAAAAGGTTTCTTTGAGCTTTTTGCTATTGAACTTATCAATGCAGCTGTAATATTCTTTATAAGCTTTTTCTCAAAAAACTGCGGCAGAGAAAAGCCAAAGGCTTTGAAATTCTATACAGTTACTATCTCAGTATTTACTCTTCTGATAACAAGCACAGCCATAAGCAAGATGATAATGTACATCAACAATTATGGTCTTACACAGCTCAGAGTTTACACAACATGGTTTATGGTGCTGACTGCAATAATGTTTATTTTTGTTATCATAAAGCAGTTCAAAAAAGATTTTAAATGCATGACCTTTGGTGCAGCTGCTTTTACCATAATGTTCGCTTTATTATGCTTTTCTCGTCCCGACGCTCTTATTACACGATACAATATGGATCATCTTTCTGATACACTAACATCATATGACATAAGAGTAATGAAAGATATGTCTGCTGATGCGGAATCAGTCCTGCTTGATGAAAAATATAAAGAAATACTTCAAAATACTCTTTCATCTAATGTTTCAGCTAATGAAAATGCAAATGACTATTATAGTATTCAAACTTATAAATACACTTATGATGATCTTATAAATGATATAAAAAGACCTCTTGAAGAGGATATATACTGTCGGTTCAATCTTTCGGCAATTTTGATAGAACAAAGGATATAATATTAAACGGGTAATTTGATAGTTTCAAATTACCCGTTCTTAGTTATGTTTATAGATCAGCCGAGAAGTACCTTATGGAAAATCTTTTTACCCTTCTTAATAGTAACAGGTTCTGAAAGATCTACAAGTCCCTTTGGATCAGTAAACTTTTCGCCGTTTACTGCAATACCGTTCTGAGTTACAAGTCTTCTTGCCTCACCATTTGAAGGACAGAGTCCGCACTTTACAAGCAGTGTAAGAATACCGATCTTGTTGTCAGCATCAACATCATCTGCTGTAAGAGTTGTTGAAGGCATATCAGCACTGTCACCGCCGCCTGCAAATATTGCCTTTGCTGCAGCGTCAGCTTTGTTAGCTTCCTCCTCACCGTGTACAAGCTTTGTAAGCTCATAAGCAAGAAGTTCCTTAGCCTTGTTGTACTCTGCACCTTCCATATGCTTTTCCATTTCTTCTATCTCTTCAATAGGAACGAATGTCAGCATTTTAAGGCACTTGATAACGTCAGCGTCAGCAACGTTTCTCCAGTACTGGTAGAAATCATAAGGTGATGTCTTTTCAGGATCAAGCCATACAGCACCCTTTTCAGTTTTACCCATCTTCTTGCCCTCAGAGTTAAGAAGAAGTGTTATGGTCATAGCATAAGCGTCCTTACCGAGCTTCTTTCTGATAAGTTCTGTACCGCCAAGCATATTTGCCCACTGATCGTCGCCGCCAAACTGCATATTACAGCCGTAGTCTGTGAACAGTTTGTAGAAGTCATATGACTGCATTATCATATAGTTGAACTCAAGGAAAGTAAGTCCTCTTTCCATTCTCTGCTTATAGCACTCAAATGTCAGCATTTTGTTTACCGAGAAGCAAGCGCCGACTTCACGAAGTACGTCAACATAATTAAGATCAAGCAGCCAGTCTGCATTATTTACAACAAGAGCCTTACCGTCAGAAAAATCAATAAATCTGCTCATCTGCTTTTTAAAGCATTCTACATTATGATTGATAGTTTCCTTTGTGAGCATTTTTCTCATATCAGTCTTGCCTGATGGGTCACCGATCATTCCTGTTCCGCCGCCGAGCAGAGCGATAGGCTTATTTCCTGCCATCTGAAGTCTTTTCATAAGGCAAAGTGCCATAAAGTGACCAACGTGCAGAGAATCTGCTGTCGGGTCAAATCCGATATAGAAAGTTGCCTTTCCGGCATTGATAAGTTCCTTGATTTCCTCCTCGTCAGTAAGCTGAGCAAGAAGTCCTCTTCTTTGAAGTTCTTCAAATAATGTCATTTTTATTCCTCCATAAATAAATATAATGTACTTATAATAAAAAATCCTCTGACAAGCAAAAGCTTATCAGAGGACGAATTATCGTGGTACCACCTCAGTTTATCGGGAATCCCGACCTTTAAGACTCGGCAGAGAACTGCGAAGCCGCTGCGCTTTAACGGGCGCACCCGTATTTCACTACTTGATTTCGCAAAATCAGCTCAGAGATGTATTCACATTCAACACAACGTACTTTCTCACACCGACCGGAAGCTCTCTTAAACGTTTTGAAGAAGCTACTTGTTCCCGTCACAGCATTTAACATATTACAACACATTATATCACAGCGTCAATATTTTGTCAAGTACCAACTGCACAAAAATCAAATAATCATTTTTCTATACTTTTCCTGAAAAATCTTAGTGCGTCTGAGTTTTAAAAGCCGAAAAAATGTGCATTTTAATATTAGGAAATCTACGGATCACACATTTAAGAAAGCGGTGAAATAAATGTCGGAAAAAGCACTTAAGATCATAACAATATTCGCTGTCGGCGCTCTCTGCTACGGCTCTATGGAGATAATAAACAGAGGCTTTACACATATTTCAATGGGAATACTTGGTGGGTTATCGTTTCTGGTAATACACATTTTGAATGGTGATTACAGAAATGGCAATATAAGAATGATAACACTTTTGATAATATCCGCACTTTTTATAACCTCTGCCGAATTTTTTACTGGAGAGCTTTTAAATCATATATTAGGCATGAATATCTGGAGTTACAGTGATATGCCGCTTAATATTGACGGTCAGGTATGTCTGCCTTTTACTATAATCTGGTTTGTGCTGTCTGTATTAGGCGTTATTACCGATAATTTTATAAGGCACAAAATATTTAATGAACACACTGCTGAAATCACTGCCGAAAGAGCGGCAGTTTGATTTTACCTGTCAGCTGTTATAACTGATATAAGCATAAATTCGTTGTCCTCACAGCCTTCTTCCTCAACAACTATTTCAATAGTATGCTTCCCTGCTCCCGCAGTTTCTGTCAGTGTTGTTAAAGCGCAAAGATCGCCCCATGTTTCTTCAAAATTAGCGTCAAGAACATATTTTTCATTGCCGTCAATTATTGCCGCCGCAATAGGCGCAGGATGCTTAATTGTACGCTTCCATTGCAGCATAATAATATTTCCGCTGACCTCAAATTTAATTGACGATCCTGCTTTTCCGGCAGTCCAACCATTTTTGAAAGGGTCAGAAAAATAATCTGATCTATGTGTATCAGCTGTGAAACCATTAAGTTCAGGCTTGCTGTTTGTATTCTGATATATCTCCGCATCAATAAAGCGACAGGCTGTAAGCTGTTCCGGAAGTTCGGGTTTTACTGCATTTTTGCCGATTGCTTTATAAGTTTCATATTCATTATCAAGAAGATTAACTATCAGATCTGCCATCATCTTATGACCTTTGTTGTTAGGGTGCAGCATATCCTGCGTATAATCTTCCTTTTTAATGTTGCCTAACGCTATGTCAGGATAAATATAATCTCTCACGCTTACTATCGGCAGCTCATAATGCATTCCCACTGCATTATGTATTCCCTGCGTATTTTTTCCTGTATCATAAAAAAGTGTATTGATAAGTATTACAGCTTTGACAGAATCGTGCATAAGCAGCTTGCGTACAAGGCTCTCATAGGTTTCCATAAAGAACAGATTATCACTGTCATTTACAGAAAACTCTACAAACACAACATCAGGTTCTAAGGACAGCACATGAGATTCAGCTCTTGCTGCGCCAAACTGCGAAGTTGTCGCACCGATACCTGCGTTAAAAAAAGTTACATCTGCCTTAGGAAACTTTTCATTCCACCATTTAGCAGATAAATTTACATAACGGTTTTCTTCAGGATCAGCATTACAGCCCTGAGTTATAGAACCTCCGATATAAACTATATTTAATGAGTTTTCAGTTTCTATTTTTCTAAACACTTCTGCCATATATCCGATATTTCCAAGTTCTGCAATAGCATTATTCTTATCAAGCATAAATTCCACTCCTGTTAATTTTACTTTCTGCTATATATTATAACACAAACTTATATTCTTGTAAATACATAATTATATTTTCAGTTTATGAATGAAATAGATAAAAAGTTGAAAGGTATGCCAATTAAATTGTTTCCATTACCTTTCAAATCGTGCAAAATTAATGTTGACTAACAAGCTTTAAAGTTATATAATTTATAAGTAACAAAACAAATCGAAAGGTATGATATTATGCACGATTTAAAAGATCTGCTTATTCAGACAAAAACACTTGTAATTTTTAAAAGCCTGCGTGAACAGCCTGTGTTCAGCAAATTTCTTAATGCTATTGATGCCTGCGTTAATTCTTCCACAGAAGATGCAATAGAAGCTTATGCTGATTTTACCGCAGAACTTTTTGCTCACACAGAAAATCTTACAGAATATATTCTCAAACTTGTTCTTGAAAATGAAAATCTATTTATGCTGAGAAAGGGCGAGGGCAAGCCGACAGGAACTCTGCTTGAAGAATGTCTGGCAAACGAGCTTGCGCTGATCGAAGAGATCGCAACTATCCCTTGCAAAGAACTCACAGACAACATAGATTATGACGGATTTCTTCCTCATTATCTTACATCAGAAACTGATTTCTCAAAAATTTACGCTGACAGGATCCATGCGATCAATGAGTATGGATACGGCATTTACTCACAGTATCATGTTTTCGTTATCAAGAACGGAGTTATCACACCTGTTGAATTTCCAGATGACATCAAGATCGAAAATCTTCATAATTACGAAAATGAACGCAGTCAGGTTATTGCTAATACAGAAGCTCTGCTTGCAGGCAAGCCTGCTAATAATGTACTTCTTTATGGTGACTGCGGAACAGGTAAGTCCTCAACGGTAAAAGCTATCGCCAATGATTACGCCTGCAAGGGACTTCGTCTTATTGAACTTAAGAAAAAGCAGCTTCACGAAATTCCTGCAATAGTTGAAACTATCAGCAAAAATCCACTTAAATTCATAATCTTTATTGATGACCTCTCATTTACCGAAGATGATGATGATTTTGCAGCACTTAAAGCAATACTTGAGGGCAGCGTATCTTCTACTGCGTCTAATCTTGTTATATATGCAACATCTAACAGACGTCATCTTGTTCGTGAAACATTCTCATCAAGAGAGGGAGATGAGATCCACTTCAAAGATACAATGCAGGAGCTTTTATCATTGTCAGACAGATTTGGTCTTACTATCACTTATCAGAAGCCTGACAAGAAGATCTATCTTGACGTTGTAAATAAGCTTGCAGATCAGTATCAGCTTACAACAGACCGAGATACTTTGGCGACTAAGGCTGAGGCTTACGCACTTGCAAGAGGCGGACGTTCACCACGAGTTGCTAAGCAGTTTGTAGAGTACATAAAGGGCTGCGAAGAATAAAATAATAATCTTACTAAAAAATAAGGGTGAACAGCTTTTGTTGTTCACCCTTATTTTTATGCAAATTCAATCTCTCCGCTGCTGCGGGCTTTATCCATAACTATCTCAAAATCATGACATACGCCGGAATATTTAAGCGGCTTTTTGATTTTGAACGCACCTGCACGAAGAGATAACGGTACTTCACCTTTTGAGTATTTTACTATTTCTCCGTTTTTAGAAAGTACCTTCTTTCCCAGCGCCTCAACTTCTTCTTTACTATCAAGACCACTGAGTATCACAAATTCATCTCCGCCGATCCTAAGTGCGATCATATCGTCTGTGCAGACCTCGGCAATTCTCTTCAGGGTTTCAAGTATCATCTTGTCGCCTGCTTCCCTGCTGATATCCGTATTAACAGCATGAAGTCCTGTAATATCAAAACACAGCACATATGTTTCAACTCTGTCATTAACATAATCAAAAAGCTCAGAAATATCGAATTTTTTCATATTGATATATTCATCTCCCTCAATAAAACTTGGATTGATCTTCGGACACAACCCACAGTATCCTTTCCAGTTGTTTTTAAAAGCCGTAGGCGACATACCCCATACCTTTGAAAATGCTCTTGTGAACACCTCATGAGAGTTATAGCCATATTTCACTGCGATATCAAGCACGTTTATATCTGTGTTGAGCAGATCTCTTCCTGCACAGGTCATTCTTCGCTTTGTGATATATTCCTTTATACTCATATGGGTACAGTATCTCCACAGCTTTTGCAGCGTGGATAATGAACAACAGCACTCTCTTGCAATATCCTCCTGAGAAAATTCTTCGCCAAGATTTTCTTCGACATATTCAAGAGCCGTTGTAAAAATCGTAAAATTACCATTGCGTCGGTTATTTTCTATTTTCATATTATCCACTCCATTTTGTTCAGTAACGTTACTATGGTTATATTATAACAGAAACAAATAAGTTTTGCTTGATTTTTTGAGTAAATTATTGCAAAAATTTCACAAGAGTTTTTCCTATCAGTTCTCCTGAATACTGTGACTGATCCAGAGAATTACCGTGACTTCCGACTTCTATCAGCAGACTTCCTGTTGTCAGATCTTGATTATAAAATCTTGTATCAAAAAGCACAGGCCTTGTCAGACCGTTCCAATCACTTTCAAGCGCTGACTGCAAAGCGCAGGCAAATCTGAAATTTTTATCATAATCGGGAATATTTCCGCTTCCGTCATCTGCACAGGATATTATCATTATCTGAGCGGCTTCCCTGCCGTCTATGTTGGTCACAGGCGCTATCCTTGTTCCGTCCTCACGTTCGATACCGTCACGGTGTATATCAAGACATATTTTTATTGAGGGGTATTCTTTAAGAATTTCGCTTACAGCAAGCCTGCTGGATTGATATGAACCGTCATAGCTGGGATAATCATGAACAAGTGTATCATGAATATATGGTATGCCTGCTGCATCCAGCTGCTCACAAATCTTATCCCCCACAGAAATGATATTTTTATCACATTCAGTAGTTTTACAGCTAAATGATTTATCATACCAATCCCGTGCATAAGGTTCAAAGCTTTCAGTTGCATGAGTGTGGTAAATAAGTATCTGCGGTTCATCGGAATTTTTATCTATCTCAAAAGGCAAAGCGTCTTTGCTTAGTTCATAGAGGTCTGAATTTGGTATATTTGTACAGTTACGAACCTGTCCGCCGTTATCTAGGTCAAAATACTGTGTACCGCTGTAATATGAATATGTAAAATTCTCTATTACACCGTCATGATCGTTGAGATCAGTCGGATATGGTATTGCATCGGATACATCTTCCGCAGGCAGCGGGCTTGGTATCTCTGAAGTTTTGGCTGGAGGCTCAGTTTCTTCTCTTGCCATATCAATATCCCAGCACGTTGACGCAGAAAGCTCAGTACCTCTGGGAAAATTGCTATAATTGCCCGAAGATATTTTGTTGTTATAATTGCTCTCTTTTCCCATTATCAGAGCCGCAGAGATCTCCGCAAACGATGATATTTTCTGTGCATTCCTACCCACATAAAATATACCCAAAGGTATAAGAAACACCGCCGTAAAGACACAAAGTGATCTCAGCAATATTTTTTTCAGTTCCATATCAAACACCTCTTGATTAATTATATTCGGGACAGGCTTTTATATTCCGAAACAAAATTGATCTGACTGCATATTATATATAAATAAAATGCTATATGGGGAGGTATATATGAACTATCTGATACTTGTAGATAAATTTAATAATGTACCTGTTGAATACGCCGACACATTAAAGTTTTATGAAGTGCAAGGTAAACTGTTTGAGGAACAGGCAGGGAAGCAGCTTGAAAGAATGCTCACAGCGGCAGACTCAGAAAATATAAAGATCAAGGTTATTTCAGGATACAGATCTCCCGATTATCAGCAAATGCTTTGGGAGAGAAGCATTTCACTGGAGATGTGGAGCGGTGCAAGCTATGATGAAGCAATAAAAAAAATCAGCCGAACACTGGCATACCCAGGATCAAGTGAACATAATACAGGGCTTGCTGTTGATCTTGGTACAGAATCAGCAGATGACGTAGAAGATAATTTTCACAGGAGCGCACAAGGGCGCTGGTTATCACTCAACGCAGAAAAATTCGGCTTTATTTTAAGATACCCGCGAATGAAAGAACAGATCACAGGTATCGACTTTGAACCATGGCACTATCGCTATGTAGGCAGAGAAGCTGCTAAAATAATATCTTCAAGCGGGTTATGTCTTGAAGAATTTCTGCATTTCTATTCTGACAAATATCTTATGAGATAAAGTAAAAACTATAATGAAAAGATAGTGAAGTCATTGACTTTGTTAACAGAATGTAGTATAATAATTACAATAAATTATGAAAGGACGTTTTACTATGTCAAAGAGTTCACAGAAAAAATCGTTTTGGGCGCTTATGGGTACGCTTATACTTGTTATAGCTTCTACTGCTCTTTTTGTATACAAATATTTAGAAGAGAAAGAACATTATGAAAAATGGAAAGATTACGAGGAATGTGGAATCCAGTAACGACTGATCTGCATAAGGCTTTGAACGAACCTTATGCAGATTTTTATTTTATATTTATAAAACAAAAAGGCAGCCATATGACTGCCTTTTGCTTGTGTAAAAATTTTGGAGAGGATGAAACGAGCTAAGAGTAATAATCTTAGTGTTTACATTCTTTTTTTCTTTCTCTGTTCTACAAGTAATATTATAATCCTGTTTCATAAATTATTCAAGAACAGAGGTGTTACATATTGCTACAACACTGTTACAAATGATTTCAAAATGTAACTATTGGGAATTGCCTTATTCGACGCCGTATTTGCTTCTGTATTCGATCATCTGAGGCAGGTATTCCTTACCCTCGACTACGCCGTCTTCAATAGCCTTAATAATATCATTGATATTAACGATAGAATAAACCTTTACACCGAAATCTTTATATGCCTGCTGAACTGCTGAAAGTTCTGTATCAAGGGCTTTCTCCATTCTGTCAACAGTAATCACCATTGCAGTTACATTAACGTCAGCAGCTGATTTAAGCTTAGGCATTGATTCCCTGAGTGCCTTACCGGAAGTCATAACATCATCGATGATGATTACTTTTTCGCCGTCAGTAAGCTTCTTACCAACGAACATTCCGCCTTCGCCGTGATCCTTTGCTTCCTTTCTGTCGAAACAGTAAGAAACATCAATATTATACTTTGTTGCGAGTGCAATAACAGCAGATACTGCAAGAGGGATACCCTTATATGCAGGCCCGAAAAGTGTTTCAACAGGTATCTTATTATCAGCTATGCAGTCAGCATAAAAGCCGCCAAGCTTAGCAAGCTGCTCACCTGTCTTATAATTTCCGCAGTTAATGAAATATGGTGCTTTTCTTCCGCTTTTAAGTGTAAAATCACCAAAAGTGAGAACACCGCTGTCAACCATAAATTTTATAAACTCTTCTTTGTAAGTCATATGCTTATACCTCCGAACAATTAAACTAAAGATATTATATCATATTTTGTACTTTTATGCAAGAGCTAAAATCATAAACTGCTGAGTTCTTCAGGTCGGTCTTCACTGTTTTCCGGCAAAGCTAATATATCATCAGGTTCGTCATTATATATCGGCATAGACACAACTGTCTTAAACATATCGCCGTCAAGCTCGATTTTAAACTCGCCGCCGCAGGCTTCTGTAAAGCTTTTCGCAATGGAAAGTCCAAGACCGCTTCCGCCGTCCGTTCTGGATTTATCTCCTCTTACAAAACGTTCTGCTATCTCCTCCGCTGTGAACTCTATGGGGTAGGAAGAGATATTCTTGGATATAAACATAATATTATCGTTCTCATTTTTGATTTCAAAGAAAATTCTTGAACCATCAAGGGAATAATTGAGCGCATTATCCATTAAGTTCTGGAACACTCTGTAAAGCTTATCACCATCTGCCATAACGTAAGCCTTAGTCTGGCTGATATCAGTTTTTATTGTTCTTCCGCTTTGCTGTATCTTGTCATATTCATCAGCAAGAGCCTGATTAAAGAGCATAACAAAATCAAGTTTAGTAAGATTTACGTCGATTCCGCTGGTGGCTTTTGCAAGACTGAATACATCTGCCACGATACTTTTAAGTTTCTGAGATTTCTTGTCAAGGACCTGAACGTAAGCAGCCGCTTCATCATCAAGATCCATTTTCTTAAGAAGATCTATATAGCTGATTATTGACGTGAGCGGGGTTTTCAGATCGTGTGATACATTCGCCACAAGTTCGATCTTCATTCTTTCAGATTTGATCTGATTTTCAACTGAAGTCTTTACCTTATCTGAAATTTGCGTCAGCATAACAGAATCATTATACACAACAGAGTTCTTTGAAATTTCAATATTTTTATCTTCATCAGAACCGATAGCTCTGATCTGTTCGCTGATTTTAGAAAGGTCTTTATATTGTTTCAGATTTCTGAACTCACATACGCACACAACTATTAAGGAAATAAAACATGAAATAATAAAAACATCGCTTTCTGTGTTAAATTCAGAAAGCATCACGATAAAGAATGCAATAACGACAAGAACTATTATAGATCGTTTTGCAAACTTTTGTCCCATGGACTTTTTCTGATATCTTGCATAATAAGCACTGTTTTCATACTTTGATCTTATTTTATTTAACAGATTTAGAATAAAAATATTCTTTTTGATCGTATGAGTTTTGAATTTTTCGGCTATCTGCATTACAGAGAATATCATTGGGAACATTACTGCTGCTATGATAGATCCGAAAATTACAATTCCGCTTTTTTTCATGCTCAGCATTGTGCTGAACCATATTATAACAGACATATAATTATCCGTGAGTATATCCAAAACACTCAGAAAACCTATAAAGATAATTATATATAACTCAACAGGGCATTCTCCAAAAAACTTCAGCTTTTTCCATTTCAATACGGAGTCAGCATCTGTATCAAATCCACACACTGCAATTATGTATACCGCAAGCAGTACAAAAGCAAAAACAGACAAGCCAAAACATATCTGTGAATTTCTGTATTGTCGAATAACATTTGTATAGTTAGCTGCCGCTGTTTTTATAACATCTGATTTAGGGCTGATAAAAACAGTTATGGCATTATCATCGCCGCCATATGCTTTATATTTATCAGTGTCTTCTAAATACAAACCATAATTGGCATAGGTTTCTTCATCAACATCATAACACTCATCACTATCGTAATATTCGTCATAATAATAGTCATCATTAGTTGAATAATAATACTTATCTTCCTTAGAATCGTAGATCTCCGTTGCGATACCTTCACGAGCGATCTGACCGTCAGTGGTATTTTTAGCATAAGAATAAAATCTGATCGGATCGTCATTTCCAAAATTATAGAAATATCTTCCGAAGTTGTCATAGTACCAGCCGCCTACCGGTACAAAATTACTCGGATAAGATTCTATATCATAAGAATCAGAAAAATCAATATACTCATTCTGATAATAACCGCTGGTTGCATTTGGAAATATATAAGTTAGTATATCACCTGACGAAACATTGTCGCTTGTAACAAATCCGTTTCGTCTTAATATGTAATTAGAGTTTTTCGATTTTAACCAATCAATAGTTTCGTCCTCAGACATGATATCAAGTTCAGAAAAAGGATCATCAACATTTGTCATATAAACAAAACTGCCGTCCTCTTTCTGAAAAGAAACATAGTAGTTGAACATACTGGACTCAGGCTGTATGCCTTTATCGGTTTTCTTATACTTGTATCCATTATAATCCATATAATATTGCAGATCCGATAAAAGCGTTTTTGCGCCTTGAAAATTCCATTCAGAATCAACGTTGCTCAGATAGCAGGCGGAAATTATGCAAAGCTGTTCATACATACTCATTACATCGGTATGATATTCGTCTGATTTTAAATATTCCGGTTCAAAATTCTCTATTCCGAGCTGCATTGAATAACTTTTTGCCGTCAAAGCTGTTCCGGCAAAAAGGCAGGCGAGAATAACAGCTATTATCCTTAGAGGCAGGGATAACAGCTTATTCTCTTTATTTATATCATTCGTATCAGATCTTTTCAATTTTATAGCCAATACCCCACACCACCTTAAGATACTTTGGCACTTTCGGATTTATCTCGATCTTTTCCCTTATATGTCTGATATGCACCATTACAGTATTTTCCACTGCGTATGCATCTTCGTTCCAGACCTTTCGGTAGATCTCTTCTGCTGAAAATATCCTTCCTGCGTTTTGCATAAGCAGTTCAAGGATCTTTAATTCCGTAGCGGTGAGCTTGACAGGTTCGCCGTCAACAGTAAGCGTTTTTGCACCACAGTCAAGCTCCAGACCGCCTATTTTTAAGGTATCCGTTTTGTTTTTTGTGTCTATTGCTCCAAGCTGCATATATCGGCGGAGATTGCTTTTTACACGGGCAGCAAGCTCCATCGGATTATATGGCTTTGTTATGTAATCGTCCGCACCCATAGAAAGTCCCAGCACTTTATCTGTATCTTCTGATTTTGCTGATAAAACAAGTATTGGTATATTCTTTTTCTCTCTTATCTTCATCATAGCTGAAAGCCCATCAAGACGAGGCATCATCACGTCGATAAGAATAAGCTGTATGCTGTTTTCGCTTAGTTTTTCCAAAGCGTCAATACCGTCATAAGCTTTAACGACGTTATAACCCTCCATTTCAAGAAGCTTTGCAATAGCTCTGACTATATCCTTGTCATCATCTACAACCAGAATAGTAGGACTTAAATTTTCCATAAGGCACGATCCTTTCGTCTACAATAAAATAATATAATAAATTGCTTAAAAACAGGGCAACAAAATCCTTAAGAATTTCTTAATACTACACATTATAACACATTGCAAATAAATTTACAAGGTTTCTTCAACAGTAAAAAAGCTCCGTCAGCTAATGTGACAGAGCTTAATATTATTTATTCAGCAATAAATTTGTGATATGACTCATTGAACTGAGCAAGCTCAGAATCAATGGTAGATTTATAAGTTTCTCTGAGTTTCGACCAGGTATACTGCTTACCGCTGTCATCAGACTTCATAACGGAAGAGTACATGAATGGGATTATAGCTTCTTTTGAAGGATTTGTCGCAGCGTCATCGTCAGAAAGAGCAGTAGAAATTCCGTAGCCAGGATCATTCAATTTAATAAAATGATCTGAGATAACCTCTTCATATACTATCTGATACATTTCATCTGTAAAGTACGGCTTATTCTCAAAAAATTTTTTCTTTCCTATCTCCTTGTACTCAGGATCGTCCTGTGCAAGCTTTGAGCATTCATTCCAAACTCTATATGCCTTGGCTTTTTCAGAACCACGAACCCACATATATGCATTTATAGAAACGGTAGTATACTGCTCATCTACATTAGGATCTTTCGGCATAGGTACAATACCCCAGTTATCACCTTCCTTTGGTGTTACTGCCCAATCACCCATAGCATAGAAAAGTATTTTCTTTTTAAATGCTTCGGTGGCTGAACCTACCCAGTCTGAATAGTAATAACCCTTTTTCTGTATATCGTACAGCAGGTTCGCTGCACGCTCAAGGTCAGGATCAAACAAATTAGCTGTATACTCATCATTCTCAGCGTCATAGTTTATAAGAGTTTTACCTGTGGACTGGAAAATGAATGGAGCAAACCAACCATTTATTCCATACCTTTCTTCATCAGCAGGTGCGCCTTCACAGTATTCTTCCATAAGGTCATACCATGAATTCCAATCCCACTCCCCTGCCATATAGAGATCATACGGATCATCAAAACCTTCTGCCTCAATAACAGTTTTATTATATGTCATTACAGATAAGGCGCCATATGCTATCGGCAGTACATAATGCTTTCCGCCGAGAGTAAAATCATCTGCTGTTGCTTTAACATCTGCCCACAGCGGATCATCAAGGTCGATCGCATCTTCAATAGGCTGGAACATTTCTTTTACACAGTTAGCAGGGAAAGTCATTTTCTGCTCATAAGCAAACATATCAGGCGGATCGTCAGCCATAAGTCTTGCTGCAAGGTCATCATATTTCTTCATTGAGCTGGTCTGTGCATAAATGATTTTGCCGCCCTTGTTT
Source organism: uncultured Ruminococcus sp. (assembly GCF_934476685.1). Taxonomy (GTDB): domain Bacteria; phylum Bacillota; class Clostridia; order Oscillospirales; family Ruminococcaceae; genus Hominimerdicola. The sequence goes on along the minus strand of NZ_CAKSNX010000004.1, from coordinate 46,089 downwards.
TCAAAAAGTGCAAGGCTCGTACTTCTTTCAGGCTGACTTCTGGTAGGATTTAGGTCATAATATGAGAACCATTCAAGTTCGCCCTCTTCACCGTTCAGTTCTTCTACCGAATTATATGCAGAGTTTTTATCACTATCTGCACTGCTGTCTATTACTTCTATCTTCTCTGAATATGAACTGGTCTGTGCAGATGAATCATTTGATTTTCCACAGCTGACTGCCGAAAAAGCCAGAACCAAAGCCGCAGTAAGCGCTGTATATTTCTTTATATTCATATATATCCTCCATACAAAAATATGGCAGATGAGTACACCTGCCATATTTAAAATTCAGATTATTTACCGATAAACTTATGATATGCTTCGTTAAATGTCTTAAGCTCTGATTCAACAGTTGTTGAATATGCTTCACGGAGCTGAGTCCATGTATACTGAGCGCCGTTTTCATCTTCCTTCATTACTGAAGTATAGAGGTAAGGTATAACTGCTTCCTTGGTATCATTTGTTGCAGCGTCATCATCGGAAAGTGTTGTAGAGATACCATAACCAGGGTCGATAAGCTGAGTATACTTGTCAGAAGTTACTTCATTATAAGCCATATCATACATTTCTTCTGTCCAATAAGGGTTATTCTCAAAGAACTTATCCTTTTCTGTCTGTATATACTCATCCTGAACATTAACTATTCTCGCACATTCAGACCAGCATCTCATAGCGTCTTTCTTTTCAGAACCCTTTACCCACATATATGCGTTTATCTCAACAGTTGTATAAAGACCGTCTGCGTTAGGATCCTTTGGAATAGGAACTACGCCCCAGTTATCACCCTCCTTAGGAGTATGTGATTCGATAGAAGCCCATGGTCCCATAGCGTAGAAAAGAATATTCTTCTTAAAAGCATCTCTTGACTGACCGACCCAATCAGGGTAATACATATTGTTCTTTTTGATGTTATAAAGAAGATCTGCTGCACGGGTAAAATCTGCATCATTAAGGTTTGATACATATTCATCCTTTTCAGCGTCATACTGAATAAGAGTTTTTCCGGTAGACTGGAATATGAATGGTGCAAACCAACCGTTTACGCCGTATCTCTCCTCGTCTGCAGATGCACCCTTACAGTACTCGTCCATCATATCATACCATGTATCCCAATCCCAGTCGCCGTCCATATAGAGATCATATGGATCCTCAAGACCTGCTGCGCTTATCATATCCTTATCGTATGTAAGAACTGAATTTGATACGAACTTTACAGGTGCAACATAGTGATTGCCGTTAAGAGTGAACTGGTCAGCGGTATTCTTTACACCGCTCCAGAGTGGTGTATCAAAATCAATGATATCATCAATAGGCTGGAACATTTCCTTTATGCAGTTAGCAGGGAAAGTCATCTTCTGCTCATACCAGAACATATCAGGTGGATCATTAGCCATAAGTCTTGCTGCAAGCTGTTCATACTTCTCTACGGAAGATACCTGCTCATACTTGATAGAACCGCCCTTGCCTTCAAAAAGTGTAAGGTCTGTTCTCTTCTCAGGAGCTTTTCTCGTAGGATTGATATCAAAATAAGAAAGCCACTTGAGCTCTCCGTCAGCACCGTCAGGTATCGGCTCGATATTCTGAACAATACCGCTAATATCATCTGTATCTGCAACATTTACCTTATCAACATACGAACTAGATTCATTCTTGCTGTCAGAGCCTGAGTTTCCGCAGGATGCAATGCCTAAAACAGAAACTAAAGCAACAGCTCCAGAAAATATGCGTTTCCAATTTTTCATCTGTATTTTCCTCCAATATAAAAAATGAAAAAATATTTCTTTAATTTTGATTATATCATTTCATGTAATCGTTGTCAATAACAAATAACCCACTAAAAATTATTTAACATTATATTTGTAAGATTAGTCAAAAACGCAATTTCAAATTTATTGATTTAGACAATAACAGCTCCCAATTGAGATATCAAAAGGGAGCTGTATAAAAATTATAAATACGCAAAGATCAAAGCTTGCTTATTCTTTTTGCTCTTGAATACTTCAAACTGTATCGTTTTGTATCCTTTACGATTATTCCACTCAGAGCCAATATAGCCACAAGGTTAGGAAGTGCCATCATACCATTGAAGATATCTGCTATTGTCCAAACCGCCTCAACTGTAAGGTAAGGTCCGATGAAAACTGCAAGAATATACAGATAACGATAAGTTTTAACGGCTTTCATATTTCCGTTAGAAAGATATTCAAGACATCTTTCGCCATAATAATTCCAGCCAAGGATAGTAGTGAATGCAAAGAAAACAAGGCATACCATCAAAACAAATGACGGAACAGAGTCAGGCAGGAAGCTGAAACCGTTCTGGAAGGCATGGATAGTAACATCTACACCCTCATAATACTTATCTGTTGCAGGGTTTATAGCCTGATAGCTGCCCATCATTACAATGGAAAGCCCTGTCATTGTACATACGATGATCGTGTCAATAAATGTTCCGCACATTGAAACAAGTCCCTGGCGAACAGGCTCTTTTGTCTGCGCAGCAGCTGCTGCGATAGGTGCAGAACCAAGTCCTGCCTCATTTGAGAATATACCTCTTGCAACACCGTTCCTCATTGCGACAAACAGCATAGGAAGTGTTCCGCCTGTTACAGCCTTAAAGCTAAAAGCATCTTTGAATATGCACTCCAATGCAGCAGGAAGCTTTTCAACATTGATGATTATAAGGGTAAGACACGCAACTATGTAGATAACAGCCATAAAAGGAACGATTATCTGTGATACACCTGAAATTCTTTTTATTCCGCCGATAATTACAAGGGCAGCAAATATCGTTACAATTATTCCAGAAATAACAATAGCCCAGCTGTAATCTCTGCCGAAGATCTGAACGGTATTTTCAAGGTTAGGATCGAAGAAAGTCTGCACTGCTGATGAGATACCATTTATCTGCGAAAAAGTACCTATACCAAAAATTCCGACGCAAGCACCGAAGAATGCAAAAACTTTAGCCAGCCATTTCCACTTTTTGCCCATACCATATTCGATATAGTAAAATGGTCCGCCAAGAACGTGACCGTCGCTGTCGATCTTACGAAACTTTATGGCAAGAAAACCTTCTGCATACTTAGTAGCCATTCCGAACAAGGCAGCTGCCCACATCCAGAACAATGCTCCAGGGCCTCCGGCGAGAATTCCGATAGCTGTTGCTACTCCTACGATATTACCCGTTCCGATAGTAGCAGACAAGGCTGTACACAATGCCGCAAAGCTTGATATCTCGCCCTTGCTTCTTCCGCCCTCATTTTTAAACATAAATTTGAGTGCTTTCGGAAGATGCACTATCTGGAGAAATCCAAGTCTGATGGTAAGGTATATGCCAACAGCCATTATAAGCACGATCAGCGGTATTCCCCACACAGCATTATCGATAGTTTTTAGTATTTGTGTGAATTTATCCATTCCTTTCAATATCCTTTCGTTATTTTTATTAAAATAAAAAGCTGCACAATATTTAAGGAATTGTGCAGCTTAAATGGTTTTTATTGCACCAGCAAACTCAATCTCCGGTAGACTGTCTTAATATTATCTTATGTTCGACAGTATAATACTTATTATCCTTAACAGATGAATTCATATTTTCTATAAGCTTTGCAATGACCAGTTCTCCCATTTTCGCACAAGGCTGCTCAACAGTTGAAACAGTAGGTATCATCATTTCACACATCGAAATGTTATCAAAGCCCATTATCGCAATATCCTTACCTGCTTTTACACCCATTTCAGAAGCTTTATGTATTGCTGAAATTGCAAGCAGGTCAGAAACAGCAAATATTGCGGTAGGTTTCTTGTCAAGTTTATAAAAGCTTTCAAAAGCCCTTGCACCGCAGTCGTAATCATAGGTTTCCTTATAGACAAAATCTTCTCTGTATTCAATACCTGCATCTGCAAGCGCACGCTTATATCCATTTTCTCTTGCAACAGACGAAACACCCTCAGAATTAGTACCTATGAAAGCGATATCCTTATGTCCTTTCTTGATAAGAGCATTTACAGCGTCATAAGCCGCACATTCATCATTTACCGCAACAGTAAGAACATCTGCTCCCACAACACCTTCACAGCAAAGAGCAACATTATAGTTCTTTGAAAGATTGTTGAGAGCCTCTGCATCAAACTGCGTACCTAACAAGACTACTCCGTCTACGGTCTTGTTGAACAGCATATTCATCTGTCTGATCTCAGCAGCGGAAGTTCCGTAAGAAACCGCTGTTATTATATCATATCCGACTTTACTTGCATATGACTGCATACCCATAACTATTTTGGAATACAGCGAATGCTCAGACGTTGGCATAATACACAATATTACATTTGTTTCACACTTTCTCAGGTTACGTCCCAGAAAATTAGGTGAATAATTAAGTCTTTCGATAGTTTCATTAACTTTCTTTGCAGAGTCCTCAGAAACATTGCAGCTGCCGTTAAGCACTCTTGAAACGGTTGCAACAGATACCCCTGCTTCTCTTGCGACATCCTTGATCGTTGTACTCATATTCTGATATTTCCTCTCTTGTGCAAAGTCAATATTATAATATTATCACATATTTATTATTAATTATATCACATTATTTACTTTTGTCCAATATGTATAACAAACAAATTTACTAAATATTTTTTGGCAACATTGCATTGTAAAAACAAATTCATATTTTACAATAACGGCTGTTTCTCTTGAAAATTTATTTGTTTTATGATATACTGTCATTGAGGAGTTGATTTTGATGCTGCATGGCTATTTTGATGTGCCTACGTTTACATTTTTTGATGAAAAGAACGTGTGGAGCGGAAGTTTATATACAAATTTCAATTACAGGATAGTGCCGATAAAGCGAAAAGCTGACGATGAGAAGAAAAGCGAGCTTTATGTATCTGTATGGTATGGTACAAAATGCATAGATAAAGTCGAGAAACTCATTGCTGAATTTCATGAGGATTTTTCACCTGAGGGACTTGAAAACTGTCATAAAGATCTGACTGAGGAATTTGAGAAATTCAAAAGCATAAGAAAATCTATCGGTTATTGATAACATAATAACAGCCTGTCGTTTCAAGCGGCAGGCTGTTCGTTTATTCAGATTACTTTGTCATTTCAGAAGCAAGCTCTTCAAGAGCCTTTTCTGACTGTTCATTAAGTGATGATTTTATAGTTACTATCGGTTCTGCAAGAGTAATATTCTTGTATCCCTCGACATATGTTTTCATAACTCTTGCAGCAGTAGGCGCCCATGAGCCATTTTCAACTATACCGATCTTTCTGTTCTGATAATTTTTCATTTTAAGGTGCATAAGGAAATCTTCCATTACAGGGAAAACACCTGCATCATATGATGGTGCCATAAGTATCATTCTATCATACTTAAAAGCATCCTCGATACATTCTGCCATATCTGATCTTGAAAGATCTGCCGATGAAACCTTTTCCGCACCATTCTTTTTAAGCATATCCACAAGCTTTTCAGCTGCCTTTGCGGTATTTCCATGGATAGACGCATATGCAACGAATATGCCCTTACATTCAGGCTCATAGCTTGACCATGTGTTGTAAAGTCCGATATAGTATCCGAGGTTTTCTTTAAGGATAGGTCCGTGAAGTGGCAGTATCATATCAATATCAAGAGCTGCCGCCTTTTTCAGGAGAGCCTGAACCTGTGCGCCATATTTTCCAACGATATTAAAGTAATATCTTCTTGCCTCGCAAGCCCAGTCTTCATCTGTATCAAGAGTGCCGAATTTACCAAATCCGTCTGCTGAGAAGAGAACCTTTTCACTCTGCTCATAAGTTACCATAACTTCAGGCCAGTGTACCATTGGTGCCATAACGAAAGTGAGTGTATGGCTGCCCAGTGAAAGAGTATCTCCTTCCTTTACTGTAACTGCCTTTTCATCAAGTCCGTCAATGGTAAAAAACTGTTTCATAATATTAAATGTCTTGACATTTCCAACAATTTTCATATCCGGATACTTCTCTGCAAGTCTTGCAATATTTCCAGCATGGTCAGGTTCCATATGCTGAACTACGAGATAATCAACTGTTCTGCCGTTAAGTGCTGCTTCAAGATTAGCAAACCACTTATCAGTAGCTCGATTGTCGACAGTATCCATAACGCATACTTTTTCATCAATGATAACATACGAATTGTATGATATTCCATTAGGAACTACATACTGACTCTCAAAAAGATCTATATCTTTATCATCTACACCAATATAAATAATGCTGTCTGAAATTTTAACATCTGCCATAATCATACCTCCACAAATATAAACATGATATACCATTAAATATACCAAATCAGTACAATTACATTGTATCACACGCTTTTAGTATTGTCAATAGATTTGCTAAAAAATCACTATATGCGGCCGCAAATTTTAAAGCTGAATTTTCAATCAACGCCATTTATCATACAGCCTATTGCTATTTATAAAAAAATGTGATATAATAAGTAAGAATATATGGATACAGCAGCTTTGTATGCTGTAAAATAATCTTTAATGAAAGGATTGGTGAAAGTTGTGGATATCATTAAGGGCGATATACTTGTAATGAAGAAAAAGCACCCCTGCGGCGGCACTAAGATGCTTGTGCTGAGATCCGGCATGGATTTCAAACTGCACTGTACCGTATGCGGACGTGAATTTATGATTCCCCGCAGCAAAGCCGAAAAGAATGTAAAAAGTGTTATCAGAGAAGCTGAAACATAGCTGCACTTCAAGACATCTTAAAATAAACTAGACATTAATAATATCAAGGAGTAAATAACTATGTTTGAAAAGCTGAAAACACTTGAAGATAAATTTAACGAGATCAATGAAAGACTTATGCAGCCTGAGGTCGTAAACGATAATAAACAATATACCGAGCTTATGAAAGAATACAAAACTCTTGAACCGATAGTTGAAAAGCTTGGTGAATACAAAAAGGCAAAAGATGCTTTTGATGAAGCGGTAGAGCTTACTGAGGCAGGCGGACTTGACAAGGATTTCAAGGAAATGGTACAGGCTCAGTACGAAGAGTCTAAAGAAGATATGGCAAAACTTGAAGAAGAGCTTAAATTGCTGCTTCTGCCTAAAGATCCTAATGACGACAGAAACGTTATTATCGAGATAAGAGGCGGTGCAGGCGGAGAAGAAGCTGCTTTATTCGCAAATTCACTGTTCAGAATGTATTCAATGTATGCTGCACAGAAAAAGTGGAGTATTGAAGTAATGAATGCTAATGAAACTGAGCTTGGAGGTTACAAGGAAATAACTTTCAGCGTTTCAGGTGAGGGCGCATATTCACGTTTCAAATATGAAAGCGGTGTTCACAGAGTACAGAGAGTTCCTGAAACAGAATCACAGGGCAGAGTGCATACTTCTACTGTTACAGTAGCTGTGCTGCCTGAGGCTGACGAAGTTGAACTTGATCTGAACGAAGAAAAGGATCTTAAAATAGATGTTTTTCGTTCGTCAGGTGCCGGCGGACAGCATATCAATAAAACATCTTCTGCAATAAGAATAACACATATCCCTACGGGAATGGTCGTAGAATGTCAGGACGAACGTTCGCAGTTTAAAAACAAAGACAAGGCTTTAAAGGTACTGCGCTCAAGACTTCTTGACCAGAAGCAGCAGGCACAGAATGATGAGATCGCTGCTAACAGACGTTCACAGGTAGGTACAGGAGATCGTTCTGAAAGAATAAGAACTTATAACTATCCGGAAGGAAGAATATCAGATCACAGGATCGGTCTTACAATATACAGACTTGAACAGGTGCTTAACGGAAACCTTGACGAAGTGATAGATGCACTCGCAACAGCAGATCAGGCTGCAAAGCTTGCTAAACAGGAAGAAGAATAGTAATGTTTGATACAAAAATACTGGATAACAGCGACCGTTCTATTGAACTTGCAGCAGAATTGCTGAAAAGCGGTGAAGTGGTCGGCATACCTACTGAAACGGTATATGGACTTGGTGCTGATGCTTCGAATGAGGACGCTGTAAAAAAGATATTTGAAGCAAAGGGCAGACCTGCGGATAATCCGCTTATAGTTCATATCTCTGAGTTTTCACAGATTGAAGAACTTGTAACAGAGATACCAAGACTTGCAATAAACTGTGCTGAGAAATTCTGGCCTGGACCGCTGACTATGATAATGCCAAAGTCCGACAGAGTGCCAATGATAACCAGCGGCGGACTTGACACGGTGGGTATAAGAATGCCTTCCAATGAAACTGCGAGAAAGATAATTTCAGCCTGTGGATTTCCTATTGCTGCGCCGTCGGCTAATCTTTCGGGCAGCCCATCGCCAACATCTGCACAGCACGTTTACAACGATATGCAAAACAGAATACCTGCTATCGTAGACGCAGGACATTGCGGCATTGGCGTAGAATCAACAGTTATATGCTTTGAGGGCAGGGACAGCATACGTCTGCTTCGTCCCGGATTTATTTCAGTAGATGATTTAAAGGAAATAACGGAAAATGTTATTATCGATAAGGGTGTAACTGAGATAGTTGCAGCAGATGCAAAAGTTGCCTCACCTGGAATGAAATACAAGCACTATGCACCAAAAGCGGAAATTACCATTCTCGAAGGAACACTTGATGCATATCGTGAATATGTAAAAGAAAACAGTGATAATGACACTACCCTGCTGGTGTTTGATAAAAATGATGCTGACGGTCTTGGTTTACCGTATGTTGTTTATGGCAGCACAGATGAAGAGCAGGCAAGAAATCTTTTTGGCTCACTCAGAGAACTTGACAGACTCAATGCAGTAAAGGTTTTCGCAAGATGTCCTTCCAAAAACGGAGTCGGTCTTGCGGTATACAACAGACTTATTCGTGCAGCTGCATTCAGAGTGATAAGATTATGAGTATAGTAGTAGGTCTTACAGGTCAAAGCGGTGCAGGAAAAACTATGGTATCACAAGCATTTCAAAGCAACGGATTTGCTGTTATAAACTGCGATGAAGTTACGAGGAAAGTCCAGCAGGACGGAAGCGAATGTAATCATGCACTTGCGGAAATTTTTCCTGAATGTTTTGATAAAGCTTTTAAGCTTGACAGGCAAAAGCTTGCAAGGTCCGTATTTTCCGACAAGCATAAGCTTGAAACGCTTAACAATATCATTTACCCATACATCACAGATGAGATCTTTTTTCAGATAAATAAACTGTCAAAAGAGTGTCAATATATTTTACTTGACGCACCTACTTTATTTGAAGCAGGTGCTGATAAGCTGTGTAATGTTATAGTTGCTGTGGCAGCTGATGAAAATATTCGTCTTCAACGCATACTCAAACGTGACGGAATATCTGAAGAGCAGATAAAAAACAGGTTTAATTCTCAGCACAGCTGTGAATACTTTAAAGAACACTGTGACTATGTTATTTACAATAATTCTTCCGCAGAAGCTGCTTTGCTTGAAACGGAAAGGATAATTAAGATCATAAAGGAAAATTAAATGGCTAATTCCAACGCAAGAAAACCAACTAAACGAAAAAAGAAAAAGAAGCTTAACGCAGGCGCTGTATTTCTGGCTGCTTTAGTTCTTATTCTTCTGATATTTGTAGCCGGTTCTGTATTCAAAAAAAATCTTCTCAACGGTCTTGATGAACTTAAAAATAAAGTCGATGACTATACGCCTAATGGTTTTACATACCCTACTGAATACGAAGAGTATGTTGTAAAATACAGCAATGAATACGACGTTGACCCTACGCTGGTTTTTTCTGTGATAAAAGTTGAAAGCAATTTTGACCCTAACGCAGAATCATCAGTAGGAGCAAGAGGGCTTATGCAGCTTATGAGCGACGCTTATGATTGGATAAAATTCCGACTTAATGATGAGCGTGACCATAGCTATGATGATATGTATGATCCGGAACTTAATATAGAGTATGGAACTTATTATTTAAGCTATCTTATGGATAAATATGACGGCTCAATAGAACTTACAGCCGCTGCATACCATTGCGGAATGGGACTTGTTGACGGTTGGCTTGAAGACGGCACGATAAGTGCTGAAAATTTTGACGTTAATGATATTCCTGACGAAAATGACCAGACTGCACACTATGTAAATAAAATCAAGAAAGCATATTCGGGATATAAAGATGTTCTGAGCAGCAGAAACAGTTCAGATCTGTATAACGATAATAATTGATTTTTAGCAGCGATCTGCTTTAACAGCAAATCGTCTGCTTATATATTTTATTCTGACAGGAGGAACATAAAATGGATAAAAACAATGAGAAAACAGCCGGAGAGCTTTTAGCTGACAAGCTGCTCTCCAATAAGAAAAACGGTATTCTCCGCATTTCCGATAATGAGCTTGATAAGGCTGACGCTTTCTGCGAAGGCTACAAGACATTTCTTGATAACGCCAAGACAGAGCGTGAGGCTGCCGCACAGACAGTAATCCTTGCTGAAAAAGCGGGCTTTAAGCCATATGAGGCTGGCAAAAAATATGCCGCAGGCGAAAAGATCTATTTTGTAAATCGTGAAAAGGCAGTTATACTTACTGTTATGGGTAAAAGATCACTTGAAGATGGTGTAAGACTGGCAGCAGCACACATTGACTCTCCAAGACTTGACCTTAAACAAAATCCGCTTTATGAAGACAAGGAACTTTGCCTGTTCAAAACACATTACTACGGCGGTATAAAGAAGTATCAGTGGACAACTGTTCCTATGTCACTTCATGGAGTTGTTGTAAAAGGCAACGGCGAAAAAGTTACAGTAAGAATTGGTGAAGATCAGGGCGATCCTGTTTTCTGCGTTACAGATATACTTCCTCACCTTGCAGATTCTCAGATGAAAAGACCTGCTCCGCAGATCATAAAGGGTGAAGAGCTTAATCTGCTTATTGGTTCAAGACCTTTTAAAGACGATAAGGTATCAAACAAGGTCAAGCTTAATATCATGTCGCTGCTCTTTGACAAGTACGGCATTGTTGAAGATGATTTTGTTTCTGCTGAACTTGAAGCTGTTCCTGCATTTAAAGCAAGTGATGTTGGTTTTGACAGAAGTATGGTAGGCGCATATGGTCAGGACGACAGAGTTTGCGCTTATACAGCATTACAGGCTATTCTTGATTGCAATGATCCTGATTACACCTGCATGACGGTTCTTACAGATAAAGAAGAAACAGGCAGTGACGGAAATACCGGTCTTAACAGCTCTTATCTGCCATACTTTATTGCTGACCTTGCTAAGCCGTATGGTATTGACGGTAGAACAGTTATCTCAGCTTCTGAGTGTCTTTCTGCTGATGTAAATGCCGCTGTTGACCCTACTTTCATTGAACCATTCGAGATTAGAAATGCTTCTCAGATCAACTATGGTGTTGTTGCAACAAAGTTTACAGGTTCAAGAGGTAAATCCGGAACATCTGACGCATCTGCTGAATTTGTTGGCAGAATAAGAAATCTTTTTGACGCTCACGATGTTATATGGCAGACAGGCGAACTCGGAAAGGTTGACGGCGGCGGTGGCGGAACTGTCGCTCAGTATATCGCTAACCTCAATTTCGACGTAATAGATGTTGGCGTACCTGTGCTTTCAATGCACGCTCCTTTTGAAGTAACTTCTAAACTTGACACCTATATGGCATATAAGGCTTTCTCTGTATTCTTTGCAGACTAAATTTAATACAAACCACTTTCCTGCTGTGCAGTTAATTCTGTACAGCAGGATTTTTTTTATTTTAAAAGATACAAGTCCCAGACTGCGACATTATTTTTTCTTGCCAACAGATATAATAGAAACATAGGAGGTGGACTGATGAAGATATATATTGATATATTAATAATCTCAAACTGCATTATGACATTGGTTTACCTCAGAACTTTACAGCGTATCACCCACAGAAGTATTTCAAACGCAGGATTTACAGTATCATCATTGATCGGCGGTCTGTTTTCGCTTGTTATAATTATGGACGGTTCAACATATATTTCTGCTGTGATAATAACGATCATAAAATGGATCGGGATTATTTTAACTCTTTTGACGGCTGTACGCTTTAACAAGGCGACTGAATTTTTCAGAACATTGTTCATTTACTTAGCAATAAGGATCGCATACACAGGTATGATCTTTATATACTGGCAGATATCAGACAGCAAAATCATATATGTAAAAAATTACACTACATATTTTGATATCTCACTTTTCAAGCTTATAGCTGCCGTTATATCCGCATATCTGCTTCTTACGTTATACGAATATATTGTAAGAAGATTTCATAACAGATCTGTATGCTATAAAGCAGTATATCAAAACGGAGATTATACAGTATGTTTGTCCGCTGTGGCAGATACAGGAAACAGACTATGCGACAGTTTTACAGGTGAACCTGTTGTATTGTTTTGCTGCAATGAAATGTATGACTATTATAACCTAGATGATATCAGCTTGTACCAGAATGTGGGTTTCAGATTTGTTCCTTACAACACTCTGAACGGCAGCGGACTTGCGGCTGTTACATCAAAAGGAAAAGTTACTATTATAGATGACATGGGAAATGAAACTGACATAAAATGCTGTGTGGGGATATTAAGATCAGATGATACAAGATCACGAGCCATCTTTGACCCGACACTTTTAAAATAAAACCAAAGGAGAGCAGAAATGGGTATATTAAAACAGATCAAAAGAGAGATCACATCTTTAATCACAAAAATTACAGGATCAAATGTTCAGGACTGTGTAGATTACATCAATGGTGCTGACTCACTCCCTCCCCCGCTGACAAAAGATGAAGAGGCAGAAACTTTTGAACTTTTAAAAACTGACGAAAAAAAAGCAAGAGAACTTTTAATAGTACACAATCTCAGATTGGTGGTATACATTGCTAAGAAATTTGAATCAACAGGGATAGGTATGGAAGATCTTATTTCTATAGGTTCTATCGGTCTTATAAAAGCGGTAAAGACATTTTGTCCCGAAAAAAATATAAAGCTTGCTACATATGCGTCAAGGTGCATTGAAAACGAGATACTTATGTTTCTCCGAAAATCTTCTCAGCACAGAAATGAAATATCTATTGACGAACCGCTTAACATCGACTGGGACGGAAATGAACTTCTGCTTTCAGATATTCTCGGCACAGATGATGACACGGTAAACAGAGGTATAGAAAATGAGGTGGAAAGACAGCTGCTGAAAAAAGAGATAGACAAGCTTGACGAACGAGAAAAACAGATAATGCAAATGCGTTTTGGTCTTGTAAACGGCAAGGAAATGACACAAAAGCAAGTAGCTGATACAGTAGGTATTTCACAATCATATATTTCTAGACTTGAAAAAAGAATAATAAAATCTATACGAAGCAATCTTGAAAAGATATGCTGACCAAAGCGGCTGTAAAATGCCGCTTTTTTTCATGCAAAATCAAACGAAATTATTGTATTTTTTAAGTATCTGTGCTATAATAATGTGTAAAGCTGTAGAGTACAGTATAAATTTGTATGAAAAGAGGGAAAATATGTCGCCTCAGAAATTTTATATTATTATACCAGCATATGAACCTGATGAAAAAATGCTTGGAATAATAGATGATATATCATCTCAGACCGATTATAAAATTGTCGTTATAAACGATGGCAGCGGAAAGGATAAAGATGAATTATTTGAAAAAGCCTCTGAAAAAGCTACTATTCTTAAACATGAAGTAAACAGAGGAAAAGGCGCAGGTATTAAAACAGCTCTGAAATTTATCGCTGATAGCAATGATGATAATATTGGGATAATTATAGTTGACGCTGACGGACAGCACAAAATACATGATATAAAACGCATTGCCGCAGCGTTAACGGAAAATCCGGACAAGCTTATTATGGGCTGCCGTAAATTCACAGGCAAGATACCTGCAAGGAGTAAATTCGGAAATAATGTTACTAAGCTTGTATTCGCTCTGGCAGCAGGTGTAAAGGTAAGTGACACGCAGACAGGACTCAGAGGATTCACAGATAAATTTATTCCTTTTATGCTTGGTATAAAGGGTGAACGATATGAATTTGAAATGAATATGCTTTTAGAGTGTGCAAGAGAACATATAGAATTTTTCGAAGTCCCGATAGAAACTGTTTACATAGGCAAAAACGAAACATCACATTTCAATCCTATAAAAGATTCATTCAGGATATATAAAGACATACTGAAATTCTCATGCTCGTCCCTCCTTAGTTTCCTTGTGGACTATACTTTTTACAGTGGTTTTATTATTTTAACAAACAGTGTTACAAAGTCAAATATCGGTGCAAGAATAATAAGTTCATGCTTTAATTTCACACTGAATAAAAAATTTGTATTTAAAAACAAAGGCAGTGTTGTAAAAACTGCGGGCAAATATTTTCTTGTTGCGGCCGGAATATTGACACTTAACACTGTACTGCTGAAGCTTTGTACATCATATCTGATAAAGAACAAGTTTATAGCCAAAATCATAATAGAAATTATCCTGTTTTTCTTTAACTGGGTAATTCAAAGATCTTTCGTTTTTGCAAAAGAAGAGAAAGGAATTGAATCTGCAAAATGAAAAACGCAAGCAAAAGCAGAAGAATGCCAGTATGGGCAATGATAATCACAGACACGATACTTATGGCGGCGGCTGTTGGAGTATTTATGCTTTTTGATTATGTTATGCCGCATTCGGGCAACACAAACGGAACAGTTGTTGCACAGGTTGACAGTCAGACGGAAAATACTTTTGAACTTCCGTCAGCAAGCAAAAATTCTGATACGGACAGCAGTTCTGATGATTCTGAAACATCATCTCAGGATAGCAGTTCAGTTGCAACATCTCAGCCGACAGTAACAACTACTGCACCTCAGACAGAAAAAAAGCCGAAAAGGACTACTGCTAACTGGTATGATAACACAGGCACAGACCAGTATGAATCCGATCAGAATGCAATAAGCAGTATTACAAACGCAAGTGTCACCTCTGAACAAATAGACAGCTATACGGGAGATGATGCTGAGATAACCATTTATAAAAAATCAGTCGGTGAAGGCAGCGAAAAGATAACATATTACGTTGCAGACGTTTATGTTACAAATGCCGGAGTTATAAAGACAGCGTTTGCTAATGATACTTACGGAAAAAATATCAAGTCAAATGTTAGTCAAATGGCTCGGACGCATGATGCAATATGGGCAATAAACGGAGATTTCTATGGAAATACCGAAGAAGGTATCGTTATACGCAACGGTGTAAAATACAGAGATAACCTTAATGATGCCGATGTATGCGTATTGTTCACTGACGGAACAGTAAAGACCTATTCTGCTGACGAATTCAACGCAGATACCGTTATAGCACTAGGCGCATGGCAGGCTTGGTGCTTTGGACCGCAGCTTTTAGACGGAAACGGAAATGTACTATCATCTTTTAATACAACGACTTATCTTAACAGCAGTAATCCACGTTCTGCAATAGGATACTGTGAACCTGGTCATTATATTTTCGTCACAGTAGACGGAAGAAATGAAGGATACTCCAAAGGAGCAACTTTGAGCGAACTGGCCGCCATAATGTCTGACGAAGGCTGCAAATATGCATATAACCTTGATGGCGGAAAATCAGCAATGATGTATTTTGACGGCGAAATTATCAACCAGCCTGACGGCGGCGGACGTGACATAAGCGATATTATTTACATTGGAGGGTAATTATGAAACGTATAAACAGGATACTTCCTCATATAACGATTATTCTTGCAGGAATGTTTATCGTATTCTGGATACTTGACATACTTAATCCTGTTATGAATTTTATTAATAGAAAAGCTTCTAACAAGCTCTTACTGATTTTTTGCATACTTGCTATCATAACTTCAATTATGAATGTATACTACGAAAGAAAATATGACTCTGTTAAAGCAGACAGCAATAACTGCAAAAAAGAAGATAAATATGAATGATACAATGGTCGCTCTGATATATTCGGAGCGACTTTTTATGTTAATGGCTTATTGACGTAACAGGATTTATGTTGTATAATAATATTATTGATTTGAAAGGATATGTATTTATGGCAAGAAATTTATCATACGCTCAGCTTGCTGAACGCAGTGTAATAAAAAAATACCGAAAAGATCTTTGGAACAAGTTTGTTATGGGTCTTAAAGATTATAGTCTTATTGAAGAAAACGACAAGATAGCTTTGGCATTGTCAGGCGGAAAAAGTTCATTGGTCATGGCGATCTGCATGAAACATTTGCAGCATTACTCCGCAGTAAAGTTTGACATTGAGTATATTTTTGCTGATACGGGATATTCAGAGGAAGAAAAAAGTAAGATACTTAACACATTTGCTAAACTTGATATCCCTGTAAAAACATTTTCAAAAAATATAGTGGAAAAAGCTCTGACTGCGGAAAATGTAATCAGCGAATATGAAAAACTTAGACTAACCGTGCTGTTAGATCAGGCGCAGGAACTTGGCTGTAATAAGCTTGCTTTGGCTGATAATTTTGATGATGTTATAGAATACAATTTTTCAAGTATGGTATATGATGCCAAAGTGGAAACTCCAATGCCGAAAATCACCTTTGATGAAAATAAAAATGTCAAGGTAATAAGACCTATGTATATGGTCAAAGAAGAATTTCTTGATGACTTTGTAAGATATAACTCACTTGAACTTACTCAGGGCATTTTCTGTGATACAGTTTTTTCTGACAACCGGCAGATAAAGCATTATCTTGAAAGGAAGAAAAACACCAAGGAGCTTATGACACGTTTCCGTCACACTAACTCTAATATTGAGAACAATATTTTTAAGAGCGTATATAATGTAAATCTTCGCACCATAATCGCATATTCGCAAAACGGCGAGCGTCATGAATTTCTTGACAGATACGACAGTTTTACAAATAAAATTTAAAGCATAATAGCTTAAGCACAGCTTTCTATTTCAGTGAGTAGAAAGCTGTGCTTTTTATATTATAGTGTTAATAGTTTTATATATATAATATTAATTTAATCATATATCTATCGTAAACGATTAACATTGTATTTTATTTTTGTCTTATTTATATATAATAACATTTTGTAGTATAAGATGAAAAATGCACATACATCAAGGTTATATTTCGTTATTTTCACCTATAAAAAATTCAGAAAATCTATTGACAATGATGATTTATGAGTATATAATTACCTAAGATCAAAAATGATGTTGCTTTCATATTTTTATATTGCAATTCAAAAATTAGTTAACGGCATCATTATCAATTATTGTAATTTTAGAAGTTATGAAGTTAAAAGGAGGTTGTTTATATGTTTCAGATAAAATGGCTGTGGCATAATCTGAAGGGTTACAGGAAAGTATACATAGCTGCGCTTATACTTTCACTGGCTTGTAATGTTCTGTATCTTACTACGCCTTATTTCAGTTCGCAGATAGTTGATCGTTACATAACCGGTGAAAATGCAGCAGAAAACCTTGCAAATGACAGACATGGTTTTATAATGCTGCTGATAGGAATGATCGTTTTTACATTGATCCGTACTGTCTGTCAGTATGGCTGTAATATGACCTACGAGATATCTTCTCAGGGAATGATAGTAAAGATAAGAAATCATTTGTTTAAGCGGGTTCAGACACAGGATATGGATTTCTATGATAAAAACCGAACAGGCGATCTTATGACACGTCTAACGGGTGATCTTGATATGGTTCGCCATGCCGTTTCATGGGTATTTAAAGGTATTGTAGAATCTTTTTCCCTTTTCACTGCATCAATGGTTTACTTCTTCATCATAAACTGGAAGATGGCTTTGCTGCTCTTCGCAGTCACACCTTTTATTTTTGCGGTCACAGTTGTTTTTAAAAGGGTTTCGGGTCCTGTATATGTGACGCAGCGTGAAAAGCTTGCAAAAATGAACACAGACGCACAGGAGAATATTTCAGGCAACAGAGTTGTAAAAGCCTTTGCAAGAGAAGAATATGAAAAGGAAAAATTCTTAAAATCAAGCGAAGACTTTTCAGAGGCAAACAAAAAGGCTTCCCTGCTCTGGCTTAAATTCTCACCTTATATGGAAAGCTTTGCAAACGTACTTTCTGTTATAATGCTTCTCGGCGGCGGAATTTTTCTTATCATAGGTTCTCTTACAATGGGACAATATATTGCTATTTCAGGACTTATATGGGCAATAGCTCAGCCTGTAAGAAACCTTGGTATTTATGTTAATGACTTGCAGCGTTTTATGGCATCGGCAATGAAAATAATTGAAATCTATTATGCTAAACCAAAGATCGTAGACAGATCTGACGCTGTACAGCACTCAGAAAGATTAAAAGGTGAAATAGAATTTAAAAACGTTTCATTTGCATACAATTCTAAAAAAGTGCTTGATGATATCTCTTTCAAGGTAAACGCAGGAGAAACGGTTGCTATCATGGGTGAAACAGGCTCAGGAAAAACTACGCTTATAAATCTTATTCCAAGATTTTATGACTGCAGTTCTGGTGAGGTACTTGTTGACGGCACAAATGTACATCTTTATAAACTTAAACAACTTCGTAGCAATATCGGAATGGCGGCGCAGGATGTTTTACTGTACTCAGATACCATTGACGGAAATATTGCATACGGCGATTCAGATATGTCTGAAGAAGATGTAAAGAAATATGCGGAGCTTGCGGCGGCTGACAGTTTTATAACAAAGATGCCTGATGGATACGAAACCCTCATCGGCGAACGTGGTGTTGGACTTTCAGGCGGACAGAAACAGCGTATATCACTTGCACGAGCATTAGCAATAAAGCCGTCCGTACTTATACTTGATGATACAACTTCCGCAGTAGATATGGAAACCGAAGCACATATCCAAAAAAGCCTTGAAAATCTAGATTTCAGTTGCACTAAAATTATAATTGCTCAAAGAATTTCATCTGCAAAGAATGCTGATAAGATAATAATTCTTGAAAACGGAAAGATAAAAGAAATGGGTACGCATGACGAACTTCTGGCACAAAAGGGCTACTATTACGAAGTTTATATGCTCCAGAACGAAGGATTTGAAAAGGGGGCGGTTTAAATGGCAAGAAACAGATATGATGTTGACGAAGTGCTTGAAACGCCTTTTGACTTTCGTCATTTAAAACGTTCTTTTAAATATATGAAAAAGTACAAGGATAAAATGATACTTGCACTTGTACTCAGCGTATTTGCTGCAATCTCAGGTCTTTTAGGTCCGCTGATAACACAATATGCTCTCGACCATACAATACCTCAGAAAAATATTGGTCAGCTTGTATTGCTATCATTGCTGCTGGCAGCTACGCTTGCGATATCTATTGCGTTCTCCAACATACGCTCAAGAATAATGACCGTAGTTGGACAGGATATTATTTTTGACATCAGAACTGATCTGTTTGCACATTTGCAAAAACTGCCTTTTCAGTATTATGATGACCGTCCGCACGGAAAGATACTTATAAGGGTCGTAAACTACGTCAACTCAGTTTCTGATATGCTTTCAAATGGCGTCATTAACGTTATACTTGAATCTTTGAATATGCTTTTCATACTGATATTTATGCTCTTTGTAAATGTAAAGCTTACTCTAGTTGTATTATCAGGTGTACCGCTGTTTGCTGCTGTAATTATGCTTATAAAGAAAAAACAGCGTAAATCATGGCAGGATGTTTCAAATAAGAGTTCCAACCTGAATGCTTATCTTCAGGAAAACATCACCGGTGCAAGAATAACTCAGGCTTTTACTAGAGAAGAAGAAAATCAGGAAATATTTGAAAGGCTTTCCGACCGTCACAGAAAAAGCTGGATGAAAGCTGTGACCTATTCAAACCTTGTATGGCCGAGCGTAGACAATATATCGACACTTGTAAGAGCGGCACTTTTTGCAATAGGTCTTTTGGTAATGTCACCTGCCAGTATATCTTTAGGTACTATTGCCGCAATGACCAGCTATGCATCTAGTTTCTGGCAGCCAATACTTAATCTTTCAAACCTTTTCAATAACTTTATAAATAATATTGCATATCTTGAAAGAATTTTTGAAACTCTTGATGAACCTGTAACTGTTGATGATAAAGACGGCGCATCAGATATCAAGGAGATCGTCGGAAATATTAAATTTGATAATGTTACTTTTGCTTATGAAGAAGGTAAAAATGTTCTTGAAAATCTTTCGTTTGATGTTAAGGCTGGTGAAAGTATAGCACTTGTCGGACCTACCGGTGCCGGAAAATCTACAATAGTTTCTCTTATATCGAGATTTTATAATGTTCAAAAAGGAAAGATAACTATTGACGGACAGGACATAAGCGAAGTCACTTTACATTCACTGCGCTCGCAAATGGGTATAATGTTACAGGACAGCTTTATTTTCAGCGGAACGATCTATGACAATGTTAGATACGGACGTCTTGACGCTACGGAAGATGAAATTGTACAAGCCTGCAAAACTGTATGTGCAGATGAGTTTATCAGTGAAATGCCATATGGTTATAAAACCGAGGTAAATGAACGTGGCTCAAAGCTGTCGGGCGGACAAAAACAGCTCATTGCTTTTGCAAGAACGCTGCTTTGTGACCCTAAAATATTAGTGCTTGACGAAGCAACATCTTCCATTGACGCACGAACTGAACGTCTGCTGCAGCAGGGACTTCAGAGATTGCTTGAGGGCAGAACATCATTTATCATAGCTCATCGTCTTTCAACTATAAAGAACTGCGACAGAATAATGTATATCAACAATAAAGGCATTACAGAATGTGGTTCCCACGATGAACTTATGGCTAAAAAGGGTGACTACTACCACCTGTACACATCACAGCATATATAAAAACAACGCACACTGGTCTGGTATGACTAGTGTGCGTTGTTCTTATTATTTTGCAGCAATTTGCTGCTTTTCAGCTTTTTTCTTATTCTTGCGTGATAATTGCTTCCATACTGTCTTGTATTGCTGATACATCTGCTTAAATTCAGCATCATCAGCCTTATATCCGCCAAAGCAAACGCTTTCAAAGAGTTCAATACAGCCGCTTATATCTGCATTATACTTTTCAGCTGCATAACTGCAAAGCTCATGTGGTGTCATTCCTTTAAGCTTTTCATTTGATTTAAGCTCAAGCAAATGTATTATCCTCTTGTATACAGCAATTATTTTATCATCATTTGTACGTCTGAAAACGAGTGAAATTCTAAAAATAAACTCTGCTATTCTATCCAGAAGTATAATGAAAACTAGAACAAATATTGCTCCGAGGAACAATACTATTTTGCTGAAATAATCTACAAATGCGGTTATGAATGCACCTGTATTGTTATCATTCTGTGAGTAATCCTGCATATATCCGGGAACTGTCGGATCGAATGTGACCCAGCCTGCCCCTGCAATATACACTTCTACAAAAGCGTGAGCATGGCTGTCACGAATTATGAATACACCTTCATCGTCCTTTTCATATGCAGCAAAGCCTTCAACATATCTTGCTGGCAGACCTGCTATTCTTGCCATAAGTGTCATTGCGGTAGCATAGCTTGTACAACTGCCTGTCTTGCTGTTAAACAGGAAATAGTCAATAGAGTCATCATCAGGCTCATATTCAAGATCATAAACAAAGCCATTGTTTTCAAAATAATCTACAAATGCCTGTGCTTTGCTATATTCGGTATCCTTTCCCTCAACTATCTGCAAAGCAAGATCTTTCATCTCATCAGAATAATCACTTACAGATGTATAGTTAGTATAAACCTCCATAATGTTCAGATACTGAGAATAAGTTATATCACCATTACCAGCAGCGACAGACAAGAGAGAAAGAAACTTATCCCAATCCATTGAAAGGGACGACAGATAATTTATTTCGTTCTGTCCCTCAACAATATATGAATAGCTTGCACCCAGACCACGATAATTTTGGACGTCAAAATTATAATATACCTCACCATGAACATCTCTCTCGGCAAATGTCAGAGGTTCGGTGTGTATCATCAGCGGAGCAGGTATATATGATGGACTGTATGACGAACTTGAAAGACTCACCCAAGAAGAAACCGAATATTCAGCGTCATTATGAAAAAGATCGGAAGTCAATCCATATTCCTCATACTTACCCGTCTGTGCAAGCCCTTTCATAAGTCTGTACACATAATCAGGAGAATTTACTTCGTTATCCAGATCAGGCTCTGAAATGTCATAATCATAAAAATTATCATTATTTACCCACCTGTTATCCTGAAATACATCAAAAGATTGTCTGCGCAGATACACTACGTCCTCGTTTTCAGAAGTTCTCATTCTGAAAAGCACTTCACCAGTCGGGTTGGCTCCATAACGTGGTGATGAATAATCATTAAGATCATCATACGCAGTTTCTGAAGATGTTACATCCATATCAAAAAAGCTTGAATCAAGTTCCAGTCTTGACTTATACTCAGGCTTTGGAACAAGCATTGCCAATGCACCTGTAAGCGTGACAAAAAGCAGGATAGTTACTGTGTAATGCACATTTATCTTAGTATTATTCTTGTTGTCAGAAGTAATGATACGCTGATGCACCATAAGTGCAAGAAAAACTGTAAGCATTAAGGTCAGCCAAAACGTGGTCATATTGTCCGCTCTTTTTCCATATATCACAAAAGGAAAAAGTATAACAAGCATAGTACCAAAGACACGGTATCTGTATACTGTGAAATAATATAAGATAGAAGTAATAAAAAATCCTATTCCTATGAATACAAAATATTGATACTGTGCAACATCACCGACTTCCTGACTGTTTACATAAAACCAATCTATAAAAGAAATTCCCGTTGAATATGCACCGGAATAAACTAGCTGCCTGCTGATAAACAGTATAGCAAAAGATATTCCGATATATACAAACCCTCTAAGTATCTTCTTTTTCCTCAGCCATTCAAAAATTGCAAACAGCAATGCTTCATATATTACGTAAAGAACTGTTGTAGCAGTTATATAAAATTTCATATATGTGGTAAATATAATGTGCATTACCACAGCACCCAGCATTAAAGGCAAAAAGTATTTACTAAGGGCATTCATAATTTTCTGCCATGATAATTTATATTTATTGGATACAGTCAATTATTATCCCCCTTTATTTAAGTTTGTTAAATTCAAACTCATCATTTACCGCCCACATATCGGACGTGATTTTTCCAACACCGCTGTTCTTTGTAACTACAAGCGAACCGTTAAAAGTTTCAAGCAGCACTGATAATTCTTTTGTCATATCTCCAGTGCAGGAAGTAAAACATATCATTGACTTGCCTTTTTTATTTATATTCTGATCCGGGAAACGCTTTTGAGGAGAATATGGTTTTACTCCCGCAAGACGTTCCTGAACATACTGCAAGGCTTTTTCATCGTTGACCTGTACCGTTTCCCATTGATCCAAGCAAAAGCTGAAATCGCTTTCAAAACCATTTCTGAGCAGCATAGACAGCATAGCAAGTGACGCTTCTATAATAAGATCTGCATTTTTTATATAGTCACGGTCAGCATTTTCTTTTTGCGGGTAATCAAGCACAAATACCTGACTTGATGAAGTTACCTTTTCATCAAGCCTTATCATCAATATGTCTCTTTTGGATGAAAGTTTCCAGTTTATACGTTTTATAGGGTCACCTGGGACATACTGACGATGTTCATATCCTGCCACACCTGTTATGCCCTGTGCTGTTTCATTCGACTCTTCATCACTGTCGTCATATGAAATATTTTCTGACGTGGATCTCAGCACCTCTGTCTGAGATCCAGTATCGGGTATATTCGGTATGACCTTAATAGGCAGGGATCTATATTCATTTTTCAGCGTTTTACTGAATATGCCAAGATAATCAGTCAGAACAACTGACTGTATAAAAACCTCACCGCAGCCGCTGTACTCTGCTCTAAGCGGTATTTCTACTATCGTGTCACCACGAACGGCGCATACAGTTTTTATTTTAACGCTGCTTGCATACTCGTCCGTTTGACCGTTATATTCAGCGGATGCTATATTGCCTGTAAAGCCAACTGTCACCTCAATAAAGCATGACGGAAGAAATGAGCCCTTATCAAGCTTTATCTGAGCGTCAAAAGAGTCGCCTTTTGAAACGATATCCGTAGACAGCTGCAGATCAACTATTATCTTTTTAACTGTCACAAGCAGCGATACAGCAGAAATGACCAAGGCTATTACAAGCAGGACGATTATAAATATTCCTCCGCTGCCGCTTATTTCATATGCAAGCAAGGCTGCAACTGCAAGACAAAAAAGATATCCTAAAAAACTTTTTATTGATCTCATCATGCGATCACTCCGCTGATACAGGTGAATTTACTTGCATTGCTATTGCCTGCAAAGCATCTTTGTCGGATTCAAAAGCAGACTTGCCTTTCGGTGAAAGCATCAGCCTATGAGCTAGTACATCTGTCATAACAGCCTTTACATCATCTGGGGTAACATAGTTTCTGCCCATAACAAAAGCATAAGCCTTTGACGCTCTCAAAAGTGCGATACTGCCTCTTGGAGATACACCTAATCTGAGATAATCTGAATTTCTTGTAGCAGTTACAATGTCAAGAATATATTTTCTTATGCTTGGCGCAGCATTTACTTCAGCAGCCTGTTTTATAAGCTTTTCGATCTCCTCCGTACTCATAACAGCGTCAAGATCTTTTGCTGATTTCATAGATTCGCCATTTTCCATTATCTGAAGTTCATCTTCATACGCAGGATATCCCATTGATATCTTCATTATAAATCTGTCCATCTGAGCCTCAGGCAGATGATAAGTTCCGTATGTTTCAACGGGATTTTGCGTTGCAAGTGTCATGAAAGGTACTGGCAAGGTATGTGTTTTACCGTCGATAGATATCTGATGCTCTTCCATGACCTCAAGCAGGCTGGACTGTGATTTAGGCGACGCTCTGTTGATCTCATCGGCAAGAAGAAAGTTGCACATTGCTGCGCCTTCCTTATATTCAAGTTCTTTTGTCTGCTGATTGACCATAGAAAATCCTACGATATCTGAAGGCATTACATCAGGAGTAAGCTGTATTCTGTTAAACTTTCCGTCAACAGATCTTGCAAGTGCTGATACCAGCTGCGTTTTTCCTACGCCAGGAACGTCCTCGATAAGGACATGACCTCCGCACAGCATAGCAGTTATTATTTTTATTACTGCTTCTCTTTTTCCGACAATGACCTGCTCAATATTATCAGCTAACTGTTTGATTTGTTCATTCATTTAAAGTCCCCCTCATTAAGTTTTTATCTATTTCTTTGTCAGTAAAGTTACATTTTCTATTCCTGTGGTATGCGGGAACATATCCACTGGCTGGATTTTATCTATGCGGTAACCCTGTCTGCGGAACATTTTCAAGTCACGCTCCAATGTTTCTATTTTACAGGAAACATAGATGATTTTCTCAGGGGCAAGCTTCCCTGCTGCATTTATGAAATCCTGTGTTGCGCCTGCTCTTGGCGGATCCATTACAAGAACATCACAGCTCATACCGTCATTGGCTATTTCTTTCATAAACTCCGCAGCATCAGCATTGAAAAATCTTATATTATCAATACCGTTTCTTTTGGCATTATCCGCTGCATCTCTGCAAGCCGCCTTGTTTAATTCAACACCAACAACTTCTGCACCATTGGCAGCACAGATCATGCCGATAGTACCAGTGCCGCAGTATGCATCAATTACTCTTGTTCCTTCCTTGATACCTGCTGAATCAACAGCTATTGTATACAATTTTTCTGTTTGACTTGGGTTCACCTGATAAAATGATGCAGGAGAAATTCTGAATTTACAGCCGCAAAGTTCATCTTCAATATAGCCTTTTCCATACATCACAATGTTTCTCGTACCCAATGTCAGCGGAGTAGTATTGGTACAAATATTCTGAACAATGGTAGTTATCTCAGGGTGACGGGCAAGAAGAGCATTTACAAAATTATGCTTTGCGGGAAACACAGGACCTGCTGTAACAAGAACAAGCATGACCTGACCTGTTTTATCCGAAGTCCTAATCAGAGTATGCTTTAAAAGTCCCCTGCCGCTTGACAGATCATAAGGAAGTATTTTGAAATCCTTCATAAGGCTTTTAAGCGTTTTCACTATCTTATGTGCTCTTATATCTTCCAGCATACAATCTTCAATAGCAGTAAGGCCCTTTGTAGATGACTGAAAAACTCCCGAAATTATCTGACCGGACGAATTAAGTTTATACACGGTCTGAATCTTATTTCGGTAGTTGTATGGACATTCCATACCTATAATAGGATCTACTTTGCAGAATTTTGAAAGCATTCTGTCTGCTTTTGCCTGTTTCCATTCCAGCTGCTCGGTATATGTCTTATCAAGCTGACATCCTCCGCAACGCTTAAATACACTGCAAAAACGTTCTCCTGTTGAATTGCTTACTTTAATATGTTTACTCATGATATTTTCCTTTTTCTGTTTTTATTGTTATTTTAATTACTATTTAAGTATAACATTAAAAAAAGTTAGTGTCAATAAAAATAGCGGACAAGCTGTTAAAATAAATGCTGAAAGCTATTGAAAAAAGCAGTAAAATGTGATACACTTATAAATAATAAATGCAAAATAATATGTACATATAAAACTCGGAGGTCTTATCCATGAAGCATATGGAAATCAAATCACGCAAAATAAGGGCAGCAGCACTTTTGCTCTCCGCTGTGTTCTGTGTATCCAGCGTCGGATGCAGTCAAATAGGAACACAGGATCTTGCTAAGCTTGACGGAGGAAAGGAAACTGTAAAAGCTGTTACAACCGCTGCACCAGAAGAAATAAAACCTAAAGATGATACTTCCAAACCTGAAAAGAAAAAGGATAAGGAAGAAGAACCTTCCTATTCGGTTTCACTGGTTTGTGTTGGTGATAACCTCATTCATGACAATATTTATAATGAAGCGCTGAAGCTGGGCGGCGGTTCAACATACGATTTTACACAGGCATATGAACACGTTACAAAATATATTCAAGGCACAGACGTTGCTATCATAAATCAGGAAACTCTTGTAACAGACGCCTATGAACCGCAGAGCTACCCATATTTCGTAAGTCCGACGGCAGTTGGTGATAAAGCTGTTGATATGGGATTTAACGTAATATCAATGTCAAATAACCATGTGCTTGATAAAGGTGCAGAAGGTCTTATAAGTTCCCTTGACTACTGGGACACAAAGGACGTTATCCACTATGGTGCATACCGCTCCGAAGAAGATGCTGACGATATACGCACAATGGAGGTAAACGGCATAACATTTGCTTTTCTCGGCTATATGGAGCATACGAACTACATAACACTTGACGGTGATGAAGGTAAGGTCATATATCTTGAAGAAGAGGATAAGATCAAGGAGCAGATCGAAGAGGCTGACAAGATCGCAGACGTTGTAGTTGTTTCCTGTCATTATGGAACAGAGATAATGAATGAGCTTAATGAACAGCAGATCGAACTGACTCCAAAGCTTGTTGAGTGGGGTGCAGACCTTATCATAGGTACACAGGCACACACGATAAGTACCTGCGAATACATAGACAAGCCTGACGGTTCAAAGGCTTTTGTGTATTACGGACTAGGAAATTTCATTTCTACTATGTATGATGTAAAATCCCTTGTCGGTATAATCGGAAAAATGAATGTTATCAAAGATCCTAATACAGGCACAATAAGCTTTGAGAATGTAAAAGCTATCCCGATAATTTCACATTTTGAAGCAGATTCCTATGACGGTGACTGGTATAACTGTGCGGTATATCCTTATGCTGAATACACAGATGATCTGTTTGCACGGAATTATGTATACGGCTTTACCAGAGAAACTGTTGAACAATGCCTGTCATACATTCCTGATGAATTTCTAAGTATTGAATAATACTTTGTATTGAATAATACTTTTTATTGAATAATACTTTTTATTGAATAATACTATTACAAAAACATATTAACACATGGAGTTGACTCCATGTCAAGCTCAAAGACACGCTTAATTTTCAAGCGTGTCTTTTTTGTAGTATCATACAAAAATGCACAGCCGTATTTATCTATAATCACAATATAAAATATGATAGCCTTTGATAACGTGAAAAGGTTTACATTGATATTAATAATCTCATATAATAAACTAATCAATTTACAAAAAGTTCAGCAAAAAATGCTATAAAAAGATAAAAAAATCGTACAATTTATTTTTTTACTATTGCAATTTTAGCAAAAATGCTATAAAATATATGTAGCGAAACCAAATAGAATGAATTGTCATTTCGGTTTCATTATTTAATATTTTTATATGGATTAAAATTTATGGGAGGTTTATACTTATGAAATTTGCTGATGGTTTCTGGCTCAATCAGAGAGGCTATGAAGTAAACTATGCTAATCAGGCTTTCGAGATCGAAGAAATTGAAAACGGTTTTCTTGTTGTTGCAACACCTTTTGTTGTATACAACAGAGCAATGATGCTCGGAAGTGCAAATCTTGAGATCGCATACACTTCAACTCAGGAAAACTGCGTAAAGGTAAACATTACACACCACAAGGGTTATGTAGATAATGGTCCTCACTTTGTGCTTAACGAGGGTAACTACAAGCCACAGGTAACTATCAATGATAAGGAAGCTGTTCTTGTAACAGGTGACACAAAGGTCGTTGTTTCTAAGGAAGCATGGAGCGTTACATACTACTACAAGGATAAGAAACTTACAAGCGGCGGTTGGAGATCTGCTGGCGTTATTTTTGAAAGCGCTTACAAGCAGCAGGCAAGACTTCAGACACAGCTTGATGATACATTCTGGAGCTACCCTGCTGATCCACACAGAACATATATCAGAGAACAGTTCGATACACAGGTAGGCGAATATTTCTACGGTTTCGGCGAAAAGTTCACTACATTCACAAAGAACGGTTCTAACGTTGAGATCTGGAATGCTGACGGCGGTACTTGCTCAGATCAGTCTTACAAATCAATTCCTTTTTATGTATCATCAAAGGGTTATGGTGTATTTGTAAACAGCACAGATAAGGTATCATATGAGGTATGCTCTGATACAGTTTCTAAGGTATCAATGACAGTTCCGGGTGAATCACTTGAATACTTTGTATTCGGCGGTGATAACCTTACTGATGTACTTAAAGGCTATACAGACCTTACAGGAAAGCCAGCACTTCCTCCTGCATTCTCATTTGGTCTTTGGCTCACTACTTCATTTACAACAAACTATGACGAGGAAACAACTTCTTCATTTATTGACGGTATGGCTGAAAGAGATATTCCTCTTCAGGTATTCCACTATGACTGCTTCTGGATGAAGGGTTTTGAGTGGTGTAACTTTGAATGGGATAAAGAGCAGTTCCCTGACCCAGTCGGTATGCTTGAAAGACTTCACAAGGATAAGGGACTTCACTCATGCGTATGGATCAACCCATATGTAGGACAGCGTTCACGTCTTTTTGACGAGGGTGTTAAGGGCGGTTACTTCATCAAAAAAACTGACGGTTCAGTATTCCAGTGTGATGAATGGCAGCCTGGTATGGCTATCGTAGACTTTACGAACCCTGAGGCTTGCAAGTGGTATTCAGGATATCTCAAAAAGCTTTGCGAAATGGGCGTTGACACATTCAAGACAGACTTTGGTGAGAGAATCCCTACAAAGGACGTTGTATATTATGACGGTTCAGATCCGATCAAGATGCACAACTTCTATACATATCTTTACAACGAGTGTGTATTTAATGTTCTGAAGGAATATTTTGGTGAGAATAAGGCTTGTCTGTTTGCACGTTCTGCAACAGCAGGCGGTCAGAAGTTCCCTGTTCACTGGGGCGGCGATTGCTCTGGTAACTACAACTCAATGGCTGAGGTTGTAAGAGGATGCCTTTCACTTTGCATTTCAGGATTTGGTTATACATCACACGATATGGCTGGATTTGAGGCTACTGCAACTCCTGATATCTATAAGAGATGGGCTGCATTCGGTATGTTCTCCTCACATTCAAGACTTCACGGAAACCAGTCTTACAGAGTGCCATGGCTCTTCGATGAAGAATCATGCGATGTACTCAGATTCTTTGTAAAGCTCAAGGGCAAGCTTATGCCATATCTCTGGGCACAGGCAATAAAGACTCATGAAGTCGGCGTACCTGTAATGAGAGCAATGGTTATTGATTATGCAGATGATCCTGCTTGCCTTACACTTGACAGACAGTATATGTTCGGCGACAACATACTTGTTGCCCCTATCCTCAACGATCAGGGTATTGCTCAGTACTATGTACCAGAGGGTAAGTGGACAGATATCATCACAGGCAAGGTCTTTGAAGGCGGCAAGTGGTATACACACGAGTGTTCATACTTTGAGATCCCTGCTCTTGCTAAGCCAAACAGCATTATTGCATATGGTAACTTTGTAAGAGATATTGAGTATGATTATCTCAGCGGCACAAACTTCACAATTTATGAGCTTGAAGACGGAAAGACAGCTGTTGCTCCTATCTACGATACAGAAGCAAACAAGATATTTGAGCTTAAAGCCACAAGAAACGGCAGCAAGATCGAGTGTGAGTACACAGAAACAAGTGCTTCATTCAAGATAAGCATTGCTAACACTGATAAGGTAGTTGAGGTTAATCCTTCAATGGGCAGCGGTAAGGTAATTATCGACCTTTAATTGAGTTTTCTACCAATCAAATAAAAAACAAAGGCAGGAGAAATATCATCGTTTCTCCTGCCTTTGTGCGTTATTCAACTTTAGTTTCCAAACCATTTACAGATATCTCAGGATCATCAAGTGCTATTATCAGACACTTTCTGCCGTCAATTATCTGTGTTTTTACTTTATCAACTGCATCTTTACCGATATTAACAGTAATACTTGGAACAGTCAGAACTGTTTTCTTATCCACAATGTTTACAGCCGTCAAAGACTTATCTCCTACTGCCGATTCATACACCTTCGGCAGATTTTCAAGCTTTTCCTGACTTACGCCTGCTTCCCACAGAATTGATGAAAGCTTATGATCGTCAATAGTTGTGACCTCAGTTTCATGAGCGTTCTGATCTATATATGTCTGGATCTTCTCGTTTACAGTAGTAATGAGATCATAGTCCAGTTCATCGCCTACCACGTTGTTCAGGATCGAATGAAAGGTTTCCTTTTCATTCTGCCCTGTCATAACAAACTCACAGCCGAGAAGATCTTCTATCATAGAAACGTTAGGTTTCTTTGCGTTCTTCGTGTAATAAAGCACTCCGTTCACATCAGCCGACCTGTCATTAAAAAGTGGGTATACGAATCCGTCGCTTGGCAGCTCTACTATCCTGTCACTGGATTCTTTCTTCGCGATAGAATTGTTTTCTTCGTTGTAGATCAAACCATCTATACGCAGATTTACAGGGCAAATAGCCGTTATGATGAAGTTATAATCTGTGTCAGCTTCTTCATCAAGGTCACCTGCCTTGTTCTTGCTTAAAACCGAATACGTACAATGCGCAGCAAAAATGGTATATGTTGATATATATTCCACCTTTTCAACTATTGCATTAAGGAATTTATCCACAGCTTCATCATCGACAAGTTTGCTTGTCAGTGTATCGTATAGAAAATGCTGTGCGCCGCCGTCCAGATAAGCGTCCTTCGGAAATCCGTATTCAAGAAGGTTTGCACCTATCCTGCCGCTTAGTACCTTTTTCAGATTTATCATTATCAGCTCTGATTCGTCCTGCGGAATAATGTTGTAGAGCTGATTTGTTTTGCATTTGATATTCTTCTCTGCGTCCACAAAAGCTGTAACAACGTGATTTACTGTAAAAAATCCACAGTCGTCACTAAAGTTCTTTTTTATTTCTGCAATTTCTTTCTTGTTCATTATAACCTCCGAATTAAAGAAATATGTAATTACAAAAAGCGCCCTGCAAAATATGCAAGGCGCTAAAAATTCAAGCAATTATACAGGATGAACCTTGTTTTCAGCGTTGGAATTCTTTCCGTCTACGCCATACTTCTTATCACGTCTGTCCTTAAAGAACTTAGGAGCAACCTTCGGGAACATAGCATATGTAAGAATATCTTCTTCCTGCTCAGTCCACTCAGCAGCTTCTTTCTTCATAGTTTCAAACTCAGGTTCAAGAAGGTCAGCTGGACGGCAAGCAATAGGCTTATCGTCGCCAAGAATCTTCTTCTGGAACTCAGGGTCGATAGCAACAGGTGTCTTTCCGTATTCGCCCTTAACAAGTCCCTTGAACTCCTTAGTAACTGTCTTATATCTCTCACCCATAATTACATTGAACACAGCCTGTGTACCAACGATCTGTGAAGTTGGAGTAACCAGTGGTGGGAAACCTGCATCCTTACGAACCTTTGGAACTTCCTTAAGAACATCTTCAAGCTGATCTGCCTTGCCAGCCTGCTTGAGCTGTGAAAGCAAATTTGAAAGCATTCCGCCTGGTACCTGATAGAGAAGAGCATTTGTATTTGTAGCAAGCATTGAAGGGTCAAGAAGGCCGTTATCAATATACTTCTTTCTAAGGCCCATAAAGTAATCTCTTACTTCATTAAGCTTTACAAGGTCAAGACCTGTATCATACTCAGTACCCTGGAAAGTAGCTACGATAGACTCAGTCGGAGCGTGAGATGTACCAAGTGCAAGAGGTGACATTGCTGTATCAACAGCGTCAACACCAGCCTCAACTGCCTTAAGGATACACATAGAAGCAAGACCTGAAGTATAGTGAGTGTGGAGCTGAACAGGGATCTTTACAGCTGACTTGATATCCTTTACAAGTGTTTCAGCCTCATAAGGTGTAAGCAGAGCTGCCATATCCTTGATACAGATAGAATCAGCACCAGCCTCTTCGATCTGCTTAGCATAGTTCATATAATACTCATGTGTGAATACCTCACCAAGAGTATATGAAATAGCTACCTGAGCGTGTCCCTTTTCCTTATTTGCAGCCTTGATAGCTGTTTCAAGGTTTCTTATATCATTAAGTGCGTCAAAAATTCTGATGATGTCGATACCATTTGCAATAGACTTCTGTACAAAATATTCAACAAGGTCATCAGCGTAGTGACGATAGCCGAGCATATTCTGACCTCTGAAAAGCATCTGCAGCTTTGTATTAGGCATTTCTTTTCTGAGGATACGAAGTCTTTCCCATGGATCTTCGTTAAGGAATCTTATACATGAGTCAAATGTTGCTCCACCCCAACATTCAGCTGAATAAAATCCGATCTTATCCATTGTTGAGAGAATCGGACGCATATCGTCCATTGACATTCTTGTAGCAAGCAGAGACTGATGAGCGTCACGGAGGACGGTTTCTGTAATTTTAAGCTTTGCCATTTATTAATCGATCCTTTCTTACGAAATTATTCAGGAGTTGTATTAGCCGATAACAGCGAGAACTGCACCGGTCTCAACAGCAGAGCCCTTTGTAGTATTGATGCTGAGGATCTTACCGTCGCAAGGAGCATTTACATCATTCTCCATCTTCATAGCTTCAAGTACACAAATAGCCTGACCAGACTTAACTGTATCGCCTACTGCTACCTTGATGTCAAGGATAGTTCCAGGCATTGGAGCTGTAACTTTTGTGCCGTCAGCAACAGGTGCTGCTGGTGCAGCTGCCGGAGCTGGAGCTGCGGCTACCGGTGCTGCTGCAACAGGAGCTGCTGATGCATCTGCGCCGAGTTCTTCTACTGCAACGTCATAAGCCTTACCGTTTACTGTAATATTATATCTTTTCATAATTAATACCACCTATTCTTAGATTTTAATTAAAGCTGAATATTGCTGTGCTTCTTAGGAAGTCTTGAGATTCTCTTGCCTGCCATGATCTCGATAGAATTGATAAGAGTCTCTCTTATCTGAGCAGGTTCAACAATTCCGTCTACACAGCCTGAAACTGCAGCATATGAAGCGCTTGCCTTTGTATCAGCATACTTATCTGCAAGAGCCTTTCTCTCAGCTGTAAGATCAGATGCACCCTTGAGTTCATCATGTTCCATAAACTCAACAGCAGTAACAGGATTGAGAGGTGAGATAACCGCTGAAGGCACTGCATATGAAATGTCTGCGTTAGCACCCTTTCCTGCGAGAGCTATGTAAGCAGGACCATAAGCCTTGCCGATTACTACTGAGATCTTTATTGTAGTTGCCTCAGCATAAGCATGAGCAAGCTTAGCCATATTCTTAACAGCACCCTGAACTTCAGTAGCGTCATTTGCAGCAAATCCTTCTGTATCTACAAGAGTGATAACAGGAATAGCATAGCTGTCGCAGATTCTTACAAATCTTGCGATCTTTGAGCAATCATCTGAAGTAAGAGCGTCATTTGTTTTATTTGTAGCTGTAATACCAACAGTTGCACCGCCGATAGAAGCGAGAGCAGTATAAGCAGCCTTACCGTAATCAGCATTCAGTTCAAGCACACTGTCGCCGTCGCATATTGCAGCAGCAACTGACTCAGCGTCGCCAGCAGGGATACCTGTCGGATCAGCAAACTCAT
Source organism: uncultured Ruminococcus sp. (assembly GCF_934476685.1). Classification (GTDB taxonomy): domain Bacteria; phylum Bacillota; class Clostridia; order Oscillospirales; family Ruminococcaceae; genus Hominimerdicola. The sequence goes on along the minus strand of NZ_CAKSNX010000004.1, from coordinate 11,499 downwards.
ACATAGGTACAGGTGAAAGGTTATTCTGAGGAAGTTTGAGAAGAATATTCTTTGCTGCCTCAACAGCCTCCTTATCATCAGCACAAACGAGAGAAGCTGTACCATTCTTAGCTGCATTTTCAGCAGAATCCTTTATGTCTGAGTTAGGAGCAACATAAAGCTGAGCGTCCTTAGTCATAACTGTAAAATCAGCAGACTCAGCCAGCATTGCTGCACAGCCTGCACATACACCTGCTACAACTGCGATCTGAGGTACAACACCAGAAAGGTTTGAAGACCACATAAGAAGCTCACCGTATGCCTTAAGAGCCTTTGCTCCGTCGCTTACGTCAGCTCCGAATGAATCGTAAATACCTACAACAGGAACACCTGTCTTAGCTGCAAGGTCATATACCTTAGCAATTTTATTAGTTGCCGCTTCAGTAACAGCGCCGTTCTTTACGTCAATATTCTGCGAAAAAGCATATGCAGGATTGCCCTCCACATAACCAAACGCAGTAATAACTCCGGTAAGCTCCGAGCCGTCCTTGACATAAGCGTCAAGCTCAGTGAATTTTCCGTCGTCAAACAGATATGTCAGTCTTGTTCTCGCAGGACTTGAAGCCAGTGATGCAGCTGAAAGTTCTGCCAGAGTGTTGATATTTTCAGACATACAGTTTCCTCCATTTCAAATAATTTTTATTGATAAAATGCATGATTAGTTGCTGAGATTTTATCATAATTACACATATAATATTATACTATTTTTCTTCAGGATTTACAAGAGTAAATTTCGCCTTTTTCTGATATTTTACGTTTAGTATTATAACTGCCTTTTTATACAGGCTTTTATTAAGCATTTTGCACAATAAATAGCATAATTCACCTGATATCTGCTAAAAATCACTTAAGAGTTTACGTTGATCTGTCTGTATTTTGACGGCGGATAGCCGGTTATTTGTTTAAACTGACGTGAAAAATGAACATCACTGCTGTAACCGCAGCTTACAGCTATCTCATATATAGCAAGCGATGAGCATTTCAAGAGATATTTTGCCGTTTCAATGCGGCTATTTATAATGTCAGTACCACAACTGCTGCCGAATGTATCCTTATAGATCTGCTGAAAATATCCCGAACTCAAATGCATTTTCTCTGCGATCTCATTGATCTGCCATTTATATTCAGGGTGGTCATATATCTCTCTTCGCAAATTCAGAAGTTCTGAGTAATAATGATTATATGTTAAACCTTGATGCTGATAATCAGCCACCATATTAAGCATAGCGTTCAAAAGTAACGAGCAGGTTTGCATACCCAAATCACCGCTGCCGAAATAATTCTCCCCTATCATACGAAACAGTTCTGCAATGGGCAGATTTCTGCCTATATAAATAGGAATATCGTAAGGAAAGTTAAGGCTGTCCATTATAGCTTTTCCTGCATCAAACTGCATCCAGTCATTGATATATCCATCGCTGCTTATTCCGTAGCGCTGATGCGACATTTTATTGTACAGGATAAAAGTTCCCGGTTCTGTATTATGATATTCTCCGTCATCAGTAATAACATATGCTTCAGTTTTTATATAAAGCAAAAGGTAGCACCCTGCTCCGAAACCGTTCGGACGATCGACCTTAAATTCCTGCCCTTGAAATGAATCACAGCCCATTTTAAAGATCTCAAACATTATACTGCTCCTATCTGATAATATGTTAAATTAATCTGATTATATATCATTTACATCTTAATGTCAAGCACTTATAATATTTCATAGATTTATAAAATTGACTGAGGTACATATATGAAATTTAAACACATTATCAGAAAAGCGGCTGCTCTTCTCATATGCTTATCAATGGGATTAAGTATAGTAAGCTGCGGCAAATCATCTGACAGCAGCTCATCAGGTTCAGCAGACAAGCCTGAAAATACAGTATCTGCAAGAGTGACTGTTGATGGTACTAAATTTATGGTCAACGGAAAACAGCTTTGGATCAATGGCGTAAACACACCATGGTATAACTGGAATGACTTTACTGGCAGTATGGATTATGACGCATGGGATAAAACCTTTTCTCAACTTGCAGAGGACGGCATAAACTGCACCAGAATATGGGTCAACTGCACTGGCGAAAACATTGTCAGATTAAAATCGACCGGAGAAATCAAAAATATAAACAAGGGACATTGGTCTGACCTTGACAAACTATTTGAGATAGCTGAAAAACACAAGGTATATGTTATGGCTACCCTCACTTCTTTTGACCACTGCAAAGGTGATACAGGAAGCCCTGAAAGATGGCGCACTATGCTGCAAAGCAAAGCTGCCGTAGATGATTTTGCTGAAAAATATGTAAAAGAATTTTGCAGCAGATACAGTAAAAATGAATATCTGTTTTCCATAGATATTATGAATGAGCCTGACTGGGTTTATGAAAATGAAGAATGCGGACAGCTTCCATGGGACGATCTTTCATACTTTTTCGGTAAATGCGCCGCAACTATTCACGAAAATTCAGACACTCTTGTTACGGTCGGAATGGGTATAATAAAATATAATTCCGACAATTATGACGGAAATAAGATATCAGATAATTACCTCAAAGAATTAACAGCCAACGAAAATGCATATGTAGATTTTTACAGTACACATTACTATATGTGGCAGAAGCAATATTTTGGTTTTCCATTTAACACAACTCCTGAAGAGTTTGGTCTGGACAATACAAAACCATGTCTTGTTGGCGAAACTTCAAATGACGACTCTGCTGAATGTGGTTACAGTCTTACAGAGAAATATGAGATAGCCTACGAAAATGGCTGGCAGGGCGTAATGGTATGGATGCAGTCACAAGAAGACCACAGCTGGTATGAATACGGACTTACTCAGGAAGCAACGCAGGCTTTTGAAAAGAATCATACAAATCTTGTTTATCCGAATGGAAAATAACAAAATAAGTTTATATAAAAAAGCGAAATCCAAAAGGATTGCACCCATATAGAAGTTTTATCACAACTACTATAAGCAAGACCTTTACAGCAGGCTATAACAAAGAAGGACAGATACTTCCACAAGAGAAGCATCTGTCCTTTTTACATCATATCAGAATTCCACAACCTTATCTATCTCTGCCATAAGCTCCTCGGTGAGCCTGAGAGCTGCGATGATTTTCTTGTAATGCTCAATGTCCTCAGTGGAGAGCATAGTCTTCTTGCGGTCTTTGAGCCACTTCTGCAACGGCTGATAACCGCCTATGTACTGCTCCCACTGTGCCTGCGGTACAGTGTCGAAATACTGCGTCTTGCTGATGTACCCCCTGCCGTTCTTGTATTCGAGCTTGACGACCTCGTTTGTACCGTCACCGACAAAGCTGTAAGCTGCGGTATCGAACTCGGTATGCATCAGGTGGCATTCTCTCAGCTTGCCGCCAATCTCGACCAGTTTCCAAAATGTTTCCTGATCTGTAGGGTACGGCACACGGGGAAAGTCTATTTTCAGGAATTCCTTGTATTTCTCACGATATTTGGCAGAGTAGACAATAGAATAAATATAGTCAAGTAGGTTAATCGGTGCAAAACTATCAAATTCGTTTCCATCAGAGTTAGGTTTGTATGGCAACCCTAATGATTTAGATACAGAGGATACTATCTTTGAATTTAAGTTTGGTGTCCTTGTTAATCTGTTCGTAGTAAAATCGTGAGTAAATGAGTAAAGTGGAAAAATAGCTGATTGAGTGGTTCGTTCTCCGCATTTGGCTTCAGACATACAATCTGCTATAAAAAAATGGCTACAATCTTTAGCTTTATTACTTCTTGCAGTTATTAGTCCTATATTGTCACCTATTGAAAATAATGGGGATACGTCATCTCTTGCTCTCCAAATTAGCATTCTATCATAATATGTATATTTGTTGTCAAACGGTCTATAACAAAGTCTGATTATTTTATCATTACTATATTCAATATGTTTTTTGTTACTTAAGGCGAAATCGGGATAATTCTTTCCAAGATGATATTTTTCTTTAAACGCTGTTGTCGTATATTCAGTTTCAATAAAATCCTTGATTCTTGCTTCGATACACTTTGCTGTATCAGCAACAATGAACTCATCACCCATAGTGACAATTCCCGTAGTATTCTTTATGAATAGTTCATCAATGTTTATCCATTCCCAATAATCGTTGGTTTCGCTGATTGAATTTGGAGCAAATAGGTAGTATGGACTATTCGCATCAACCTTTTTCCATGCAATATCAGATATGACTTTTGATTGTAAATATTTATATTTTAACTCTCTGATACCATACAAATCAGTATGATTTATTTTTGATTTAGACGTGTTTTTTTGATTTTTAATAAAAATATTTATAGACACGCCTTGCTCAATATCAAATACATTTTCATCCTTGCTACCGTCAGGGCATTTTTCTCCCCTGTTGATGTTGCCGTGAAGATTTAATACGTATATTTTATCAAAGGTTTGCAACAAATTCCAACGCATAGCCCTGAATGTTGGATTATCTAAAAATCCATGAGGACAAATATAAGCAAGAATTCCGCTTCCTGTTCTTTCGATTAGTGATTGAGTATACCTAATAAATTTGACATAATCATCATTTAACCAATGCTTACGTTCATTGAAATGTTTACCATCAATATATTTATAATCTTCTATTAGTTTAGCAATAAAAGCATTGTTATTTGATGAGATTCCAGAATATGGCGGATTACCAATGATTACATTGATGCCATTATTCTTTTTGGCTTGATTCGCTTCTGCCGATTCAAATGCAAGCGGATCATCAAACATGGAAATCATTACACTTCCATCATCAAACACTTCTACCATTCCATTGGCTTCTTCCAGCGAATTTGTCAGGAACACATTCAGACGGTGATCGCCGCCGAAATCATAGCCTGTATCTTTCAGCACCATAGCCAGTTTCATGTGCGCAACGGCATAGGGAGCCATCATCAGCTCAAAGCCATTCAGATGGGGCAGCAGGTGTTTCGGGACATACTCGTTCCATGCCTTCTTGATCTGCTCCTCGCTCTCGCCCTTGTGCTTGGCTCTGAAATTATCATATATTTGCAGAATGGTCTGCCGCAGGAATGTTCCCGTACCTGTTGCGGGATCTGTTGCCATGTCTAATTTGATACAACATAACGGCAGCCTATTTCTACCCCTTAACGATGAACACCCCCGTGTGCATTTTTGCACACCCCTCGTAACGATGCCGTTGCACCGTTACGGAGTAAGGGATTCGGTTTTCGGGCTGTTTGTGCGTACATATTGCACTCCTCACACAATCAAAGCGAATAAATACTGTTAGATATATGGATTTGAGAGCATTTCTTTACTCAGTTTCTTTTCTCTTTCCTCGTCAATCAGCGGAGTTACAAACGCTTCTATCGTTGCGAAATCCATATTACTCTTAAATCCTTTGCTGCCATCCAAAAAGCGGCAATTCATTAACCTGTCGAATGTAGCCTCACAGCTTCTTCGTGGACATCTTCCAAGAGTTGTGTCAAAGAAATCTTTATGGTAGGAGTAGTGGTGCGTATGTATAAATTCGCTCCAGGAATCAAGCACTTCATCTTCCGGGCGTAAATCTATAATCTCAATTTCTTCCAACTTTCTGTCATCAATAGACCCCCATGCTGTTTTTAGCATAGCCACGGCTTCAACATCGCTTTTAGGCGCACTATAGCCGAAGATAGTCACCATATATGCAACTGAAAGAGCATTCTGCAATGTTTTCCATGATTTCGATATTGCAACTTCGCTTTGGTAGTTCTTTTTCTTTATGGGATATAAAAGTTTTACTCCAGTCAACGGTTTTCCACACTTGCACGGTTTTGCAATATTTCCCATAACGTTATCATCTTTACAGTATCCAACAGCCACATTACCATGTAAAAACGCTAATTCAGGTAAATTATTCGTATATCCCATGACTCTTGTATAGGACTGCACCAAAAGCGGATCCCAGTTAAAAGTAGCGGCTAAATCCTTGGAAGTCAGACTTAAAAGAAGGAAATCGTATACTGTTGGTGAATCGGGAATAACATAATCAGACATATATTGGTAAATCCGTTTTTCCAGTTCATCCTTTACTTTGTCATAATCATTTTCATGAACCGCTTTTTCAGCAATTTCCATGTAGATATCTTCTAAGTTGTCAGAAGTTGTGTTCAAAGAGAGACCGGATAGGACATCTGTCAAATTGAGCTTTTGAATGAACCAATTCATCGCCGATATTTTTTGCCATTTCGATCCCCGTTTGGTATAGCGGCACAGCTTGCGCCAGCTCCTAACAGCACTATATGTGGTCTTGTTTTCATATATTGCTCGTATGTTATAGCCATAGATAGTAAGCTTTCCAACCGAAATTATTAATATGCCGAGGTGGTCAGCCTCGGCATATCGCACTCAAGCATGCAATTTTTTAGAAAAAATTGAAATGTACATAATAATCATAAACACAGCAACCACAATATTCAAATAACAGCCAATGCCAATTCCTGTTGATGAAAGAGACGAATCAAACTCTTTCAAAAGATTCATCATATGAAACAAAGGAACCACAGTTGATATTATGTAAAGAATGTCCTCTATGAGTATTATTTTTCTCAAATTGTCCTTATTCATCATCGAGCCTTTAATACCGATGATCGCTGTAATAATGGTCGCTATATTGACAATAATGAGAAGTATGACCATCAAACCTGATAATCTTGCAGTTCCACCCAAGCACTTTGTCAGATAGTATCCTGTATAGTTTGTATCTGAGGAACCATAATACAGGAGTTTTATGCTTACACTCATGTAATTTATAGACAAGAATATGAACGAGCAAACGGCTGCAATCATAACTCCAATAAACGACTTCTTTAAATTGTTCTCTGCTTCATTGACAACAGAAGACTCCGGTGGTTCTTTTTGAGAGGCATAAACCACAGCCTGTTCGCTGTTTTCTGATTTCAATTCAGCACCACACAAAGGACATTTTTCACTTCCGTCTGGTATCGCCTCTCCACATTTCAAACAGAACATATTATCTTCATCTCTTCCCATTAGTCTAAGTGATACCAGGTTTCGCTTGAATCTGTGCTTGTGATTGCAGGCGAAATCTTCAACACATCCTTATCGTCATTAAACTCTACAGTAAAGGTTTCATACTTGTCCCCAAACCGTTTTATTTTTATCTTATTTCCGCTAACCGGTTTCCAGTCATAAGTACCGAGTGAAGTGTCCATCCATCGATAACCTGTTTCAAGGCGATATTCCATTTCATCCTCATCTATATCAAGCACCTTGATTATAGAGCCGTCAACATCATACCACTCCTTAACTAACGCCTTCTTTAGATTCGCCTGATTGATGCCATTTACAATAAAGACGATGACAATAACGCACACAATTGCCGCAATACCCACTAATACACCCTTGGGAATCTTTTTATGCGTCTTCGTCTGTTCGCTTACTTCTTCTGATTCTTTCTGCGATGCATAAACAATCGCCTGCTCTTTTTCTTCTTCAATCAAATTAGCACCACAGTGAGGGCAAACAGAACTTCCATCCGGTATTGCTTCTCCGCATTTTAAGCAAAACATACAATCCACCTCCATCAATCATAATCCAACAAGCTCACTGAGCAAGAAGTTATCTTTGATTTTTTGGTAACAGACAATCTAAAAGTCGTAGATTCTCCCGGAGCCAATCCTTCTGAGCCAGCTGCATATGTCCAATCAGTATCCACCACATTGCCGCTGGAATCCTTAAATGCTCCCTTCACCTCAATATATTTATATGTTTTCGTTCCATTATTTTTTACACTGCCTGTGCAAATCGTATATCCGGAGTTACTTGTAACACTGTCCACGGTAATTTTCAAAACAGAATAACCGCTTTCATAATTGTAACTCGAAGAATAACTTGAAGAATAAGAGGATCCTGCAGCGGTGGATGACCACGAACCACCTTTTTCGTAGATATCTCCATCGTACTTGATATCGCCGGAACTGGTGACAATAATGGATTTGTAAGATGTATCCACAGTACCATTCTTATAATTCCAAGAAGTCACTTTGTAATCTAAATCATCGTCGCTCCCAAGGTTACACCATCTTTTATAAACGGTGTCTCCATCAATATGGATTTGGTATTTTGCCTTGTAGCCATCATACAGTGTATAGGTTCCCTGCAACGCAGCTTTCATAGCAGATTCAGATTGATATGTTGATCTACTCGACATAATAGCCGCATGTCCGACAAGAATCGCCAAAAGAATCCCAACAATTACACCGATTCCGATTTTAATATTTCTGCTTTTTGTGGCTTTTTCTTTTTCTTTTGCTTCCTGACGTGCCTTCTCTTGTCGGTCTTCTTCATTCTTATGGTGCTTGGCAATCAAATCGGTGATGAAATCAGCATCCGTAATTTGAAATATTGTATGCTTCTTTACCTCGCACCTTGAACAATCGCTGCGTTCAGCCGTGTTCCACCTCCCGCAACTACATAACCATCCATCCTCAAAATCCTGCGGTACGTATTTAGCATCAGCAGATACGATGTCTCTTATAGCCGCAACAGATTCTTTATCAGTACCGTATTCATCAAATACATCAACATCAAACTCTCTGTCATCTTTACCGACATAACTTGTCACAGAGCCATCGGCATAGCAAATCTGACATTCCTCCAGTTCAAGACGGCGAATATCACCATTCGGTAATTTTGCCTTTAGATCTTTAGCTGTTGAATTTTTCTCAATGCTGATGTCTTGGATTATAAGAAAGAACCTATCCTTTTCTCCAATCTGAACAACATCACCAAAAGAGTTAAAGCCCCTTGCATTGAACTTTACGGCAGTAATTACCCCATAGCCAAGATTATCAAACGATATCAAAGCCTTTGAAGCATCTCCATCAGCCCCTATCGTACATGCAATGTTTGTGATGTGAGCATTCACATCAATAATAATCTTCTCCTGTTTCATATACATTCTCCTATCCTATATAGTTGCCGGTCCATCATTCTTTATAAATTCATTCAGCTCATCTGTATAAATTCCCATAACAGAGAGCAGTTTATCCGTTTCACTATTTTTAGTAAAAATCAATACAAGCGATAGAAACATATTCCAGGTCATTGTTTTCTTTTTTCTTTCTATCGTTGCGATTGTACTGCGGCTTACACCGATTTTCTCTGCCAAACCCTCTTGGGTAATTCCCATTTTCTTTCTAAGAGTAGGAAGGTTATCGGTCATATTTACAATCAACTCATTCCTTTTTTCTTCATTCACGTATCTTTCACCTCCCCAAAATTCCATCTATAATAATAGGATTGTATCACACAAAAAGGGTTCTGCCAATACATTATGTGTATTATTTACACATTATGCATATTTCAATATTTCTTTTTTTCAACAAAAAACACCCGACCGTAGCCGAGTGCCTTGAATGCTCGTATTCAGTTATGCCTGTATCTACGTGCCGTCCCGGAAGGTGACCGTGATTTCCTTGTTCCTGCCCACCGTGACGAACTCGACCATACCGCCCCAAAGGCTGCCGTCAAAGTCGCTGATGGTGCCGTCCTGCGCTTTCAGTGTCTTGATGAAGTTCACCAGCCGTTCGCTCTGCGCTTCCTTTGCGGAGATGGCTGCAAGCACTTCATCGTACCGAGCCTTGGCTTCATCATACCGCCTGACCAGCCCGTTGTAGCGTTTTTGGTACTCGTCCTGGTCTTGCGCAACGCGGGCGTTCTCCGCCACGATGTTCTGCGTCATTTCCACAAGCACCGCCATCTCTTCCTCCAGCTTGCCTTTCTCTTCCTGCAGGGCATCGGTGATGCACAGCGTCCTGCGGATGATCTCCGCCTTGGCGATGATCTCCTTTTTCTCCGTGACCAGTTGGTTGTACGCCGACACGAAAGCCGCCTTGACCTCTTCCTCCGTGACGTGGGGAGTCTAACATTTATCATCTCCGCTATACTTCCGGTTGCAGCGGTAGATGACCCTGCGGTACCTGTCCGTGGAATGCCAGACCTTCGAGCCGTACCAGCCGCCGCAGTCGGCGCATTTTATCTTGTTGGAGAAGATGCTCACTCCGCTGTACCGTGAACCGCCCTTCGTGCGCTTGGCAAGCTCCGCCTGCACCATGTCGAACACCGCAGGGCTGATGATTGCCTCGTGGTTGCCATCCACATAATACTGGTCGTAATACGCTTAGGGAACTCACCATTTCCCAATTAAAAGATGCCGACACCCCAGAAAAACACCGAAACTGCGTTATTTCTTTTGGAAAAAGGCAGCTTTTTACTTGTGTTTTGACATTTGCCGACTTCAATATGTTCAATAAAGTCAGCCAATACCTGCGGAGTGAGTTCTGTAACGGCATCATACTTTTTGATTGCCTGCATAAACAGCTTGACCTTGTTGACAGACTCATTTTTCTCATGAAGTTTTCCTATGAGTTCTGCAACCAATGCGTTAAGCTGTTCTTTTTCTTCATCGTAAGTCCTTTTCAAGCTTGCAAACAGTGAGCCATCTATTTCACCTCTGACCTTTGCCTCAAACAAGCCTTGAATGTACTTATCAATTTCCGTAATACGAAGCTGGGATTTTTCAAGCTCCGCCAAAATAACCGCTTTACAGTCGTCAGACTTCTTCTCAACACGTTTCTGAATGGTCTTGTAGAATTCATCAGGATTGGCATTTGCCTTATAGATCACGCTCTGAATCGCTTGTAAGACCTCAGCTTCAAGATATTTCTCAGGAACACCGTGGAAGTAACACCCTTTGCTTTTCCTGTAAGTTGTACACTCATAGCAATAAAGAGCGTTTTCGCTTTTTGTCCCACATCTTCTGCCGTGCATTCTTGCATGACAGTCCATACAATACAGGTAATCACCAAAAAGATACTTATGCGGTCTTGATGGATGACGTATTGTTTTTTCACGTCTGTCCTGTGCCATCTGAAACAGTTCACGACTGATAATTGCAGGGTGTGTGTCGGGAAAAATCTTGATCTTGTCACTTTCGTTGTAGATCACAGTCTTATTCTTGTAAGAAGCAATCTGTGTGCGAAAATTGACCGTATCACCGATGTATTCCTGACGCTTGAGAATAGCAGCAATCGTTCCGCTGTTCCACAAATAAATGTTCTCAGCAGTAACCGCAATCCCTTTTCGTATTTTCTTGTGGTATTCCACTCCAATACGTTTTTCAGCCTGCAACTGCAATGCGATCTGCTTTGTTCCCATTGCATGATGTACATACAGTTCAAATATTTCTCGGACAACTTCTGCAGCTTCCTCATCCACCTGCCAATCCTGTTTGTTCTCATGAGTGTTGTAATACCCATAAGGCAGTTTTGATGTGATATGCTGACCGCTGTTGCCTTTTTGGCGTACCATGGAACGGATCTTCTTTGAAATTGTATTGTCACCCCCAAATAGTACAGAAATTATTTAGCCGAATGGGAAGCTTTGAATTGAACAGGAGAGAGATAACC